>CAVQLZ010000021.1:0-124950 GCA_963713465.1 uncultured Acidobacteriaceae bacterium | reverse complement strand
TCCTGCCAGGAGGAAGCTGAAATCGTCCGGCACAAAGGGGTGGGGAATAGGACAGAGAGCCAGTATTGCGAGGCGTAGCAGGGCGGCACTGACCCCGACCGCCGCCACCGCCAGAGGCCGCCGTCGCGCCAGTTCAGCGAAAGCCTTTTCCGTGCGGTGAAACAATCCCGAGGCGATCTCTGGCCAGCCGAACGCGACGGCCCCCGCGATAAGAGTTAGGCACACCTCGACGGTCATCACCCCAGGCTGGTCGCTGCGCGGATTGGGGCATAGGATCACAGCCAAAACGGGCGCCGCTGCCGAGTAAGGTCACGCAAGGAGGTTTCTCCCCATGCCGCGCCATCAGTGTAGGCATCGGCAAGAACAGGTATTTCTTGACTCCAGGGACCTTCGGAGTATAGGTACGGGGGGGACCCGCTGTGGTCTGTCCAAGCTGGCTTGGTCCCCGGAAGTGTCTGCCGGCACAAACCAGCTATCCAGCTAAAGTGCCGTAATTGGTTCCTTTGGTAACCACAGTTCGATTATTTCCTGGCAGACAATTGAGCCGCCAAGGGGCCAAATAGAATGAGAAAAATTCAGCTACAAAGTCGCAAACTGTTGCAGCCCAAGGAACATAAAGCGCGTGTTTCAAAGAAATTGCACTCGATTTTGCGGAATTCTGATTGCAACTAAAGGGTGTACACCTCGGCTTAGTGTTTTTTGTTCGGTGTCGAGGTGTCTTCACCGGGCTGGCGTCGCAGCCACGGCCAGTGAGTTGAATGATTTTGGGGAACCGAACCTGGTGATCCCCTGGAAGGAAGAAAGTATGCGTAGGTTGGTGCTACTGGCGCTATTGTTTGGGGGGGCCACTTGTGCCTTTGCCGGTGCGACCGGATCCAATCCGGTCGAGTTCACATTTGTAGCCTGGAACGACGGACAGTGGCAAAACGGATATCCCTATGCCATCGAACCGACGAACGGTCCGTCAGGCGCGATCCTTGCTGTGATGTGTGACGACTACTTCCACGGCGGTGGCCCTGGCGATATGTGGATGGCGAACATCACGCAATTGGGAAGCGGCAACATATCGCTCGCCCGTTTCAATAATATTGTTTCCGGGCCCACCGCGCTTTCGCCACTGATGCTTTATGACGAGGCGGGCTGGCTGCTCTTGCAGACCCAGGTCGAGCCCACGAACCAGTGGCTAGCCATCAATTACGCCGTCTGGTATATCTTCGATCCCAGTCAGACCCCGTGCAACGGCCCCTGCGAGTACTGGCTGAGCAATGCGGAACAGGCCGCCGCCATGCATTTTCCCGATACCGATTTCGACAAGGTGTACATCATTACCCCGGTGGACCAACACGATCCGAACCCGAATGGTCCGCAGGAATTCCTGGCGCTGGGCGCAGATTCCGGCCTCGGAATAGGTCAAGGAAATCCCACGGTTCCAGAACCCGGTACGCTGCTGCTTTTGGGCGGCGGGTTGCTCGCGATCGTGGGTCGCAAGTTCATGAGTTGACCAAAGCAGCACCTAGAAAAGCAACTCTTCCACAGGAATTCAACGCTTCTGGCGATAACGTATCTTGTCCCCGGGAGCGTTTCCCGTCATAATTGGTTGTGCACCCCCATGCGCTCCACCCTGACTGCGCTGAAACGCTGGCGCACAGGGCTCTCTCTTCGAGGCGCAACGAGCGGCGGCGCAAATCTCCACAACTGAGGAAGCGATGGCGGCAAAGTACATCTTTGTGACCGGCGGCGTGGTGTCTTCGCTTGGCAAGGGTCTGGCAGCGGCCTCGATCGGCTGCCTCATGGAGAGCCGTGGCCTCAAGGTCACCCTCCTGAAATTCGATCCCTACCTGAACGTCGATCCCGGAACCATGTCGCCCTTTCAGCACGGCGAAGTTTTTGTCACCGACGACGGCGCCGAGACCGATCTCGACCTCGGGCACTACGAGCGCTTCACCCATAGCAAACTCACCCGCGATAATAACTGGACCACGGGGCGCATCTACGAAACCATCATTGCCAAAGAGCGCCGCGGGGATTATCTCGGCAAGACGGTGCAGGTCATTCCGCACGTCACCAACGAGATCAAGGGTGCGATGAAGAAAGTGGCGCAGGACGTTGACCTCGCCATTGTGGAGATCGGCGGCACGGTCGGCGATATCGAGTCGCTGCCCTTTATCGAAGCCATCCGCCAGATGCGCCAGGAACTGGGCCGGGAGAACACGCTCTTCGTACACGTCACGCTTGTGCCCTACATTGCCGCCGCGGGCGAACTCAAAACCAAACCCACGCAGCACTCAGTCAAAGAACTGCTGAGCATCGGGATTCAGCCGGACATCCTGTTGTGCCGCACCGACCGCTTCTTGTCCAAGGACATCAAGTCGAAGATCGCGCTCTTCTGTAATGTTGAGAATGAAGCGGTAATCACGGCCAAGGACGTCGCTTCCATCTACGAGGTCCCGCTGGTGTTTGCGCACGAGCAGGTCGACCAACTGGCGTTGCGTTATCTTCGCCTCGAGGCGAAAGAACCCGACCTGAGCCGCTGGCAAGAGCTGGTTCACCGGGTGTACAACCCCAAGGACGAGGTCACGATCGGCATCGTCGGCAAGTACGTCGAATACGAAGACTCTTACAAATCGCTCAAAGAGGCGCTGGTCCATGGGGCGCTGGCGTACAGCTTGAAACTCAACGTCGACTGGATTGAAGCCGAGGGTCTGGAGCAGAAAGACCACAGCGTGCAAGCGCAGCTGGAACACGTTGACGGCGTGCTCGTCCCCGGCGGCTTCGGCAAACGCGGCATCGAGGGGATGTTGATGGCGATCCGCTACGCGCGCGAGAACCAGGTGCCGTTCTTCGGCATCTGTCTCGGAATGCAGACCGCATGCATCGAGTTCGCGCGCAACGTCAGCGGACTGCAGCAGGCCAACTCCAGCGAGTTCGATCCCGCAACTCCGCACCGGGTGATCTACAAGTTGCGCGAGCTACGCGGCATCGAAGAATTAGGTGGCACCATGCGGCTCGGCGCGTGGATCTGCAAGCTGGAGCCCGGCACGCTGGCGCACAAGCTCTATGGCCACGCCGAGATCAGCGAACGGCATCGCCATCGCTACGAGTTCAACCGCGAGTACGAAGAGCCCCTGGTCGCCGGCGGGTTGCGTATCAGTGGCGCGACCCCTGACGGAACCTATGTCGAGATTGTCGAGATCCCCGAGCACCCATTCTTCCTGGGCTGCCAGTTCCATCCCGAGTTCAAGTCGAAACCGCTCGAGCCGCACCCGCTCTTCACGGGATTTGTCCGGGCGGCCTACGAGAACCGCCTGCGCCGCGAACACGCGCGTCAGAACGTCGAAGAAGAGATGTTCCACCGGCCGGAGAAGGTGAAACACTAAGGAAGCTCTGAATCAGTAATCATGATTAGGTTAGCTCGGCGAGCGCCGGGGCTAAAGCCCTGGTCGCACACGAACTTGGACGCTGGCCTAAAGGCCAGCTCTTCCACCGAGGAACTTACTCAGAGTCTTCCTAAGGGCAGCAACTAGCAACTAGCAGTTAGCAACTAGTGTTGCTCGCGTATTGCGAAGCTCTTCGGCGCATGCGAGTGGTTCCATTCGCAACAACCACTGCGATGCAAGCTTCCGCGATGAGCCTTTAGAATTGACCGGAGCGCTAGCGGCGAGGCTAGTTGCTAATTGCTAACTGCTAACTGCCAAATGCTAAGTGCCAGGTCTTTTCAACTCGGCGATGTGACCATCGGCGGTGGTGAGCTGTTCCTCATCGCCGGGCCCTGCGTGATCGAGAGCGAAGAGCACGCGCTGAAGCTGGCGCAAGCGATCTCCGCTATTGCCAGCGAAAAGAAGCTGCCATACATTTTCAAGGCTTCGTACGACAAAGCCAATCGCACCTCAATCCGCAGCTTTCGCGGGCCGGGCCTCGAGGAAGGCCTGCGCATTCTGCGCAAGGTGCGCGAGACGGCCAACGTTCCCGTCCTGACGGACGTACATGAGGCTGCCGATGTGCCGCGGGTTGCCGAAGCCGTCGACGTGATCCAGATTCCCGCATTCCTTTGCCGCCAAACGGACCTGCTGGTCGCGGCGGGCAAGAGCGGGTGTGCGGTGAATATCAAGAAGGGGCAGTTTGTCTCGCCGTGGGACATGCGGCATGCGGTGGAGAAAGTGCGTGAGGCCGGCGGCCAGCGCGTTTTCCTTACCGAACGCGGCTCCAGCTTCGGCTACAACAATCTGGTGGTGGATATGCGCTCGCTGGCCATTATGCGCAAATTCGCGCCGGTAGTTTTCGACGCGACGCACTCGGTGCAGTTGCCGTCGGCCGGATCGGCAGACGGAGCGGTCGTCGTGGCTTCCGGCGGCCAGCCCGAGTTCATTCCCCTGCTGGCGCGCGCGGCTGTTGCCGCCGGCGTTGACGGGGTCTTTCTCGAAGTGCATGACAATCCTGCGCAAGCCAAGTCGGATGGCGCGAACGCACTCGACCTGAAGCTGCTGCCCGAAGTTCTCGACCAACTAGGCGCGATGCACAAAGCTCTGCGCGCGTCGCGCTCTGTGGTTGAGTAAGATTTCTCAGGGCACTTCGCCCGGATTCACTTCGCCAGTAGTTTCTCGATGTCGGGGGCGATCCGCTGCGGCGTGATCATGGGCGCGTAGCGCTCGACCACATTGCCCTTCCTGTCGAGGAGAAACTTCGTAAAGTTCCACTTGATGCTGTCGCCGAGCAATCCACGCTTCTGGCTTTTCAGGAACTCGTACAGCGGATGCGCGTTCTTGCCATTGACCTCGATCTTGGAAAAGAGCGGAAACTCGATGCCGTAGTTCACCTCGCAAAAGGAGGTGATCTCGTGATGGTTGCCCGGCTCCTGGTGGCCGAACTGGTCGCAGGGAAAGGCCAGCACTTCGAAGCCCCGTTTCTGGAACTTGAGATAAAGCCCCTGCAGCCCCTCATATTGCGGCGTGAAACCGCACTTGCTGGCCGTGTTCACAATAAGCAAGACCTTGCCCTCGTAATCGCGGAGCTTCTTCTCGCGGCCGCTAATCAGCTTGGCGGAAAAGTCATACACGCTCATCCGACCCTCCTCCGTCATGCTCTCCGTTATTTGGAACTCAGCTCAAGGTGCGCTCACCTGCTCAAGCTGAGCATCATATCCTAAGCGGCTACGCGCCTGCAGTCCAGATGGTGGAGCTTGCTTCACACGAAGGTGCCCCAACAGCACCGCTCCCTGTTTGTGGCAAGCCGGGAGCAAGTTGCCATGACGCGCGGCCCTTCATTGTGCTTACAAATCGCGTTAGCATGGCCTCAGGGGGACCTTATGGAAAATCATGCCTACGACTACGCCAGCGAGGGAGAATATCGTTCCAGCGGAAGCAACATTAGTCTCGCAGTGGCGATGCTGTTCATCGGACTTGCCGCGGGTGCGCTGACGGCGCTGCTGCTCGCGCCCAAGACCGGCCGGCAGATGCGCCGCACGCTGCGCCGCAAATACGAAGACGCGCGTGATGTCGTGGAGGACTTCGGCGACCACGCCGGCGACTGGTTCGACAAGAGCGCGGATTGGGCGGAGAAAGCCAAAGGCCGCGTTGCCCAGTTCAAGAAGCCGGCCAGCCGCTAGCGCGGCAATACACGCCGCGCAAAACTCGTCGGCTTAAGACTTACGGGCGCCTCGCTGCGCGCTGTTTGCAAGTTCGCTCACGCGCCGACCCATTCGGCAACTCTCCCATATAATTCTGAAGCGAGCGGGGAGGAGAGCGAATGGGGGCGGTGGGTGTCAGGGTCAAGCCGGAGGTAGATACAAGCCTCAGCGCAACCCGGCTGTCCGGGCGTCCTTGGGCCGCCAGCCTGCTCCTGTTCGTCGCCACCATCGCGCTCTACTATCCGGTTCACAACCATCCCTTCATCAATTTTGACGACCGCGATTATGTGTACGAAAACCCACCCGTCCAGGCGGGACTGACGGCGTCGACGGTCGCGTGGGCATTCACCACCTACACTGCGGGCAACTGGCATCCGCTCACCTGGCTCAGCCATGCCTTGGACTGCCAGTTGTTCGGCCTGGATCCCGCCGGCCCCCATGACGAAAACGTCCTGTTTCATGCGCTCGACGCGGTGCTGCTGTTTTGGGTATTGCGGCGCGCGACCGGCTTCACCGGCCGCAGCTTTATGGTGGCGGCGCTGTTCGCCGTACACCCCATCAACGTCGAATCAGTGGCCTGGATCGCCGAGCGCAAGAACGTCCTCAGCATGATGTTCTTCCTGCTGGCGTTGGGCGCCTATGGCTGGTACGTGGCTCGCCCCCGCGCGGGACGTTACGCGGTCGTCGCAGCGCTGTTCGCCCTCGGCCTGATGGCCAAGCCGCAGATCATCACCCTGCCGTTCGTGCTGTTGCTATGGGATTACTGGCCGCTACGGAGGCTCGCTATTCGCCATTCGCCATTCGCTATTCGCCAGAACAGCTCGGCGCTCATTTCCGGCGGAGATCGAAGCGCGAAGATCGACGAGCGATCTTCTGGCGAACGGCGAATGGCGAATGGCGAATGGCGATCTTCCGGCGAAGTGCGATTCGTAGACTTACTGTGGGAGAAGGTGCCGCTGCTGGCCATCGCCTGGGCGAGCGCGGTGATCACGCTGAAAGCGCAGCATCGCGCCATGAGCTATTATCCGCGCAGCGAGCGGCTCGGCAACGCGGTGCTGTCGTACGGTTTGTACTTAAAGAAGGCGATCTGGCCGTCGGACCTGGCGCTGCTGTATCCGCATCCCGGTGCTGCGCTGCACTGGGCGGGAGTCGCGATCGCCGGCGCGCTGCTTGTGGCAATAACGGTCTTGGCAATAGCGCTTCGGCGGCATCGCTATCTGCCCGTCGGCTGGTTCTGGTTTCTGGGAACGCTGGTGCCGACGCTGGGCCTGGTACAGGTCGGGGTGCAGGCCATGGCCGATCGCTATGCGTATCTCTCTTTCATTGGATTATTCATTATGGTGTGCTGGGGCGCGGCGGAGTTGGCGCACCGGCAATCTGCGCCGGCCATCCTGCTGCCGAGCGTAAGCGTAGTTTGCCTGCTGCTGTTGGCGGTCGCGGCCCATCGGCAGATCGGCTATTGGCAAAGCGACGAAGCGATCTGGACCCACACGCTCGCGATCACGACCAATAATTGGCTGGGCGAAAGCCAATTGGGCTCGGCGCTGGCCATGTCGGGACAAGTGCCGGAAGGCGTGCATCACTTGCGGATGGCGCTGGCTCTCAATCCGGACGACCCCAACGCCAATATGGGGCTCGGAGTGTACGAGTCGATCCAGGGCAATTTTCGCGATGCCGCTCTTTACTACCAGAAAGCGTTGCGCGATAAGAACACCAGGGCCAGTTTTCGGTTGCGTGGTTATCAGGGATTGGCCAAAGCTTATCGGGCCTTGGGAGAAACCTCCCAATCGCAGGAAGCTCTGCAGGAGGCCAGCAAGCTAAAATAACCAAGCTCAGCTTGGGGAATTTACGCGAGTCCTGCTGATGCCGCCTGTGAAAAGGGTCCAGTCATTTGTTGCCGCTCATTCGGAGCAAACGCGTGCGTTTGTAGCCGCGCTTCTTCTTTTTGTTGTGACCTTGGCGATTTACCATCAGGTGCGCCACTTCGGCTTCATCGAGGACTACGACGACGGCGCTTACGTCATCCGCAATTTCCATCTCCAGCAAGGCCTGAATTTAAGGCTGGCCAAGTGGGCCTTCACCAGCTATTACGCGGGCAATTGGGACCCGCTGACCTGGCTCTCGCATGCGCTCGATTGCCGCATCTACTTCCTCAACGCCGGCCGTCATCACCTGACTAATGTGCTGATCCACGCGCTGAGCGCCGTCGTGCTCTTCGGGGTGCTGTGGCGGGCGACGGGCTACCTCGGCCGCAGCTTCACGGTCGCCGCCTTCTTTGCGCTGCATCCCATGAATGTCGAGTCGGTGGCCTGGATCTCCGAGCGTAAGAATGTGCTCAGCATGCTGTTTGGTCTGCTCGCGCTCGGCGCTTACGGCTGGTACGCGCGACGGCCCCGAGGCGGCCGCTATCTCGCCGTCTTTCTGCTCTATGCCTGCTCTTTGATGTCGAAGGCGCAGATCATTACCTTTCCCTTCGCCCTGCTGCTGTGGGACTACTGGCCGTTGCGGCGAATGTTCCCCAAAGCCCGCGAGAAATATGCGGGAACGCGGAACACGCCGGCCATCGTGCCGCAAAACCTGCACTGGCTGGTGATGGAGAAGTTACCCTTGCTGGCGCTTTCCGCAGTTGTTGCACATCTCACCGTCAAGGCAAACGCTGAGGGCGGCGCCATGAGCGGCGTGAGAAACTTCTATCCCCTCGGGATCCGCCTGCAGAACGCAGTCGTTGCCTACGTACGATACATCGGAAAGCTCTTCTGGCCGGCGCATCTGGCGGTGATCTATCCCTATCCCAAAGTTTCGCTTGGGGTGCTGCGCGTCGTATCGGCGCTAGTTTTTCTGATCGCGGTAACCTGGCTCACCTTCGCGATGCGGCATCGCGCGCGCTATCTCTTGTTCGGCTGGCTGTGGTTCCTGGGGACGCTGGTGCCGATGATTGGCATCGTACACGCGGGCGGCATTCCCATGGCTGACCGCTTTAGCTATTTTCCCTTCATCGGATTGTTCATCATGATCTGCTGGGGTGTCGCGGACCTCTATGCCGGTCCCGTACCGGCGCCCGGGCATGATGCGGCTGCTGGGCGACGCCGCTCGCCCCTATGGCCGGCGGTCGCGGTCGGGATGATCTGCGCCGCTCTGGCGACGGTCACTTACCGGCAGATCAAATATTGGAAAGACAGCCTGAGTTTGTGGTCGCACGTTGTGGCCGTCACTAAAAACAATGACGACGCCGAAGACAAGCTGGGTTCGGTGTTGGAGTCACAGGGACACGAACAGGAGGCGGCGGCGCACTTCCGCGAGGCGGCCGTCATTAACCCAGCCGACCCGCTTATCAACGAGCATGTGGGCTTCATCGAGCAGCGTCAGGGCGAGCTGCGCGAAGCGATCAACCATTACCAGAAAGCGCTGGACTTGACCCAGGGCGACATCGTCAACACCGCCGCGCTGCGCGTGGACGCGCTGAAGAACATGGGCATCGCTTATCGCGAACTGGGCGATCTGGTGCGCGCGCAGCAATGCTTCGCCGCCCAGGCGGAGCTGGAGCGCGAGTATCGGAAGTGAGGAAAATTCCGGTGAGATATGTTTGTGCCGGACTCGTGCTTCTGGTCATCGTGTTCTTCGCACTCGTTCGCTTTCGCCTGCGAAGCATGCCGCTGGAGCGCGATGAAGGCGAATATGCCTATGCCGGGCAACTGATTCTGCAAGGTATCCCGCCCTACCGCTTCGTCTACAGTATGAAGCTGCCGGGCACCGATGCCGCCTATGCGCTGCTCCTCGCAGTCTTTGGCCAGACACCTTCCGGGATCCACACCGGCCTGATCCTAATCAATGCTGCGACTACCTTGCTCATATTTGTATTGGCTCTGCGATTGTTCGGCTATCTGGCTGCCACGATTGCTGCCGCCAGCTACGCGTTGCTTTCGGCGAGCGCTTCGGTGATGGGACTTGCCGCGCATGCCAGCCACTTTGTCGTGCTGCCCGCCGTGGCGGGCGTCTTGCTGCTCCTCGAAGCTCTCCGATTACAACGCTTGTGGTTCTTCTTTGGCAGCGGATTGTTGCTCGGGCTGGCATTCGTGATGAAACAACCGGGGGTCGTGTATCTTGCGTTCGCCGGCGTTTATCTTGTGAAAGACAGCTTGCAACGCCCTCTTGACGGAAGACGTCTCGCCCGCAATACCGCCGCGCTGATGCTGGGCGGGGCGCTACCGTTCGCCACGGTCTTCCTCATAACGCTCAAGACAGGCTTATTCCCGAGGTTCTGGTTCTGGAGCTTCCGCTATGCCAGCCAATACGTGCAGGTCCTCACAAGGGACGAGGCGATCGCGAGATTCAACTACGTGGTTCCCAAGATGCTGGCGTCAGCAGCATGGGTGTGGATGATTGCAGCTGTTGGATTATCGGCCGTGGTTTGGAGCGCCCGTGCTCGCCAGCATGCTTTCTTCCTTGCTTCGTTCCTGTTCTTCTCCATTTTGGCCGTCTGTCCCGGCCTCTATTTTCGCGAGCACTACTTCATCATGATGTTGCCAGCAGTTTCGCTGCTTGCGGGCGTCGCGGTCGCTGCGGTAACGGACAAGCTTGCCGCCGTAAAGCGCCCCGCGATTGTTGTGGCGATACCTACGCTCGCTTTTGTCGCAGCGTTTGCGCAGTCTGTGTGGCAGCAGCGCTCGTTCTTCTTCTACTTCGATCCCATCACTGCGGTACGCACCTTGTATCCGAGGAATCCGTTTCCGGAAGCACTCGAGATTGCCAGCTTCATCCGGAGCCGCACCCCGGAAAATGCTCGCATCGCCGTGCTGGGCTCCGAGCCTGAAATCTACTTTTACTCCCATCGGCACTCGGCCACCGGATACATCTACACCTTTCCACTCATGGAGCCGCAGAGGTACGCGGCGCAGATGCAGGGAGAGATGATCGCAGAGATCGAGGACGCTCGGCCCGAATACATGGTGTACTTCGACATGTCGTCCTCGTGGGCCTATAAGCCGGGCAGCGACTTGACCCTTCTCACTTGGATCCAGATCTACGCGCGCGACAACTACAAGATCGTCGACGTGATAAGCCTTCCGGAACCGTATTCCACGTTGAAAATCTACGTCTTCCAACGAAAGTCATAGGCCGGCAAACAAGAACCGCGGCGAAGCAACCGCTGACGGAAAATCTAAGTGCGAGCTGGGTCGCCAGTCCGAAAATCGGGGCTCGATAACGTCCTCCGTAGGCATTCTCTATGCAAGCATTCAGACAGGGAGTGCACAATTGGGACGCCGCCCGCGGGTTCGCAGTAGTCCTTGCAAACAGGTGCCACCTGAGGCACAATCCAGCAGGAACTAAGGAGCTGTTCAATGTCCAGGGAGAAGTTCGCATTCGTTCGAAGTGGATTGGCCGCATGCATCGTGGCCTGTGTGGTCGCGCTGCTTGCCCCGGCACAGGCCCAGACGTACACCGTAATTCATAATTTTCTCGGCGGACCGGATGGCAACGAACCGGCCTACGGTTTGACGATCGATCAGTATGGGACGCTCTACGGCTCCACGTTCGAGGCGGATGAGGGCACGGGAAATATCTACCGGCTCCGCTATCGAAATGGATTTTGGCAGCTCAATCCGCTTTATGTGTTCACGGGCGGTCCCAACAGTCCGGGCGCGGTGCCCTACGCGGGGGTAGCCATCGGTCCGGGAGGTATCCCGTTTGGCACGACGGCCTACGGCGGGGAAGGGAACTGCGCCACCTGGGGCGGGACCCTGGGCTGCGGCACGGCTTTCAAGCTGCAACCACCGTTTTCCATCTGCGTAAGCGCGACCTGCTATTGGCTCGAGACTCGGCTGGTTGAGTTCAACGGAAGTAGCGGCGGGGCCACTCCTTATGGCGGCATTCCCATCTTCGACCAGGCCGGAAACATGTACGGCACCGCCTTCGGCGGGGGAAGCGGAAACTGCGCCGCCGGTTGCGGCTTAGTCTACGAGCTGAGCCCATCGAACGGCGGGTGGACTGAGAATGTGCTGTATACGTTTAACGGCGGTACCAGCGACGGCGCCAGCCCTTGGGCCGGCGTGATCTTCGACCAGGCGGGAAACCTGTATGGCACAACCGAGTTTGGCGGCGCCTACGGGTATGGAACCATCTACGAGCTGAGTCCTTCCGGCTCCGGTTGGACGGAAAAGATTCTCTACAGTTTTCAGGGCCAGGCGGACGGCGGTTGGCCTTACGCCGGTCTGGTGTTTGACCGGGCAGGCAATCTGTATGGTGCGACGACCGAAGGCGGCAATGGCGCAGGCGGCACGCTGTTTCAGCTCGCGCCCCAGGGTTCGAACTGGAATTATCAGCCGCTCTGCAGCTTCACGCGCCAGATGGGCGAGTTGGCAGGAGGGCCGGTGGCCACTCCCGCGATGGACGGCGCCGGCAATCTCTACGGTGCGACGGGCGGCGATGGCGCTTACGGTTTTGGCGAAGTGTTCAAGGCTACAAACTCGGGCGGTCGCTGGACGTGTACATCGCTGTATGACTTTACCGGCGGCAACGACGGACGCTTGCCACGCAGCAACCTGGTTTTGGACGCGAATGGCAACGTCTACGGCACGGCGGCCGGCGGACAATTGGGCAATGGCGTAGTGTTTGAGATCGCGCAGTAGAACGAGCGATTTCAACTCGAGAGACAGAGAGACACAGAGGGAAAGCCGGGAAATCTTCTTTGAAAGGGCACGGCTTTCAGCCGTGCCGTCATGGCACGCAGACGGGATTCGCCTTCAGGCACTGAGGTACCGCTCCCTCAGCGGCTAAAGCCGGCTCCATTTGTCCTTGTTGCGTCACGGCTGAAGCCGCGCCCTTTCAAAGCGGGCTACACCTGCTCTGAAGCTGCTCTAGTGTCCCAGCACGTTATCTACGCTGCGCTGCGCGGCGGCCAGATCGGGACTTACCAACCGCGCCTGCTGTAGCGCCGCTTCCGCTTCCTGAGTGCGGCCACTACGCTCCAGAGCCTGGGCCAGCAGCAGCAATCCCACGTCGGAGACCTGCAAGCGCGTGGCGCGGGAGTAGGCCTCGACCGCCGCGGCAAGATTTCCCGACCGCTGATTCGCGATCCCAAGTCCGATCCACTGGTGTGCCGTCAAAGGACCCAACCGCAGCGCGCCTTCATAGCTGGCTTTGGCTTTGCCGAATTCGCCCAGCACGTAGTACGCATCTCCCATGTTCCCGAGCGCAATGGCCTCGATCTTGATCAGCACGGGAGGAACATTGGCGTACTTATTTTGCGCCGTAAAGTCCTGGGCCAGGGCGAGCACTTGCTGGAAGTGAGCGACGGCCTCGGCGGGACGCTGCTGCCGCTGATCGTAGGCGCCAAGGTAGAGATGCGCCACCGCGGCGTAACCGGCCAGCTCGCGTCCGATCGGCGCAGGAGGCGCCGGCACCAGCGCGGTGACGCGCTCGAAGTGTTCCATAGCCGGCGCGGATTGCCCACTCTCCAGCAGCGCTACTCCCAGGTTCTCTTCCACTTCGTAGGTTCCGCCGGAGACGGTCAGCATGTGCGACCACAGCTTGACGTTGTCGCTCCAGTAGTCGAGCTGGCGATGGGTCAGGAAGCCCAGCACGAGCAGCAGCGCAATGGCGGGCACAGCCAACGAGCGCGCGGCGACTCGGCGGTGCGCAGCCAAGTCTGCAATGCCCCAGCAGGCCATGAGGAACAGCCCGATGAAGCTCAGGTAAGCGTAGCGGTCGGCCATCGCCTGCTCGCCGACTTGCACCAGGCCAATCATCGGCACCAGGGTTCCGAGGAACCAGAACCAGCCAACCGCCAGATAGCGCTCCTGCCGTTCATACAGCACGAACACCGTGACCGCCAACAGCAGGAGCAACGATAAGGCTACGTTCGCCGCGCGAAGTGTGGGATGAGGGTAGAAAACCGCCAGCCGCGACGGCCAGAACGCATTTTCCAGATAGCGAACGTAGCACACGATTGCATTTGCCAGCCGCGCCGACAGTGGGTAATAGCGCATTGCGCCGGCTGCCGACTGCGCCTTCATGGTCAGCACGGCACTGCCCAGCGATAACGCCAACAGCGGCAGTTTCTCCAGCACCAGCCAAAGCAATCGCTGTTCGCTATTCGCGATTCGCTGTTCGCCAGAAGGCTCGCTTTTCGCCCTTCGCTCTTCGCTTTTCGTCAGAGGCACGTTTTCAGCATCTCTGACGAAACCCAAGTTGCGAAGGGCGGACATCGATCCTCTGGCGAAGGGCGAAAAGCGAGAAGCGAAGGGCGGGTTGCGAAGAGCGATCCGTTCCAGCGGCCAGTAGTCCCACAGTAGCAACACGAAGGGAAACGTAATCACTTGCGGCTTCGACATCAGCCCCAGTGCGAACAGTGCCGCAACCACGGCGTATCGCCCCACGCGTGGACGCGCGGCATACCAGCGATAGGCGCCCAGCGCCAGCAGGAAGAACATCATGCTAAGCAGGTTTTGCGCTCGGCGATCCAGGCGACAGTCTCGACGTTTACGGGGTGAAGGGCAAACAGCGCGGCCACCATAAAACTTCGCCCGCGGTAGCCGCGTGGCCCGTCGCAACACCCAGAACAGCAGCAGAGCATTCACCGCGTGCAGCAGCACGTTGACGTTGTGATGGCCGGCGGGATCGAGTCCGAAGAGCCGCACGTCGACGGCATGGGACAGCCAGGTGACGGGATGCCAGTTGGCCAGGTCGTAGGTCGTGAAGGCCCACGCGATCATCTCTCCGATCGGGGCTTTGAGGCGAGCATTGTTAAGCACGTATTGCTCGTCATCCATGGTGAAGAAGGGATGGCGATGCGCCGGCAAATAAATGGCGACCGTGACCAGTACGAGGACTAAAGCCGGCACCCATGGCGGCAACGATTCGAACGCCACTGAAGCTCGCCGACTGCCGGGAGGGCGTAATTGGCCTTTCGCTTTCTGTTCAGTTTTCGAAGCGGCTGTGGCCATTCCGCCCTCCCCGGAGCGTGATGCCGTTCTTTTACCACAAACGGCAGCTGTGTTTTGGGCTGAAAAACTGAACGGAAGGAGTCCAAGGAGCGAAATAGCACATTCCGGCGGTAAACTTGCGCCATGCAGGCAATTTGTTCGATTGCGGAAGGGAAATTGCGTAGAACAATGTCGCAAGCACCTGCACAGTCATACCAAAAAAATGCTGCACAGATTGGACTTACGGTGGCAGCAGAATTGCGATATCCAACCCAGCCTCCTCGATCGGATGGGGCTTAGATCCGGGTCCTCTATCTGAAATGAACCAAAGGAGGGTTCGATCCTTGAAACTGCGTATTGTTTCGCTGTCAGTGCTTGCACTGTGTCTGGCTGCTGTTCCGGCCATGGCGCAAGTCATCTATTCCAACGGTCCCATCAATGGCACAACCGACGCCTGGACCATCAATTCCGGGTTCATCGTTAGCGACTCCTTCACAGTGTCCACCCAAGCCGCGCTCGGCGGCATTGTTTTTGGCGCGTGGGCGGATCCGGGCGACGTGCTTGAGTCGGCCCAGGTCTCCATCACCTCGTCCGAATTCGGCGGCACGTCGTTCTATAACGCGGTTGTCAACTTTAGCCAGAGCGGCTGCTCGGGCAACCAGTATGGCTTCAACGTCTGCACCGAGACCAGCACCAGTGGCTTCAGTGGCCCAAACCTGGCGGCTGGCACCTACTGGCTGAACCTGGAGAACGCGGTTGTCAATACTGGCGACCCGATTTACTGGGATGAGAACTCCGGTCCATCGCACGCTTCGGAGAACTCGGTCGGAACGATTCCTTCGGAAGCGTTCACCGTTCTCAGTGAGACCACCACGTCGTCGACCTCGTCCGGCGGCACGGTTCCTGAGCCCAGCAGCATCCTGCTGATCGGTTCTGGCATCCTCGGGCTGGCTGGCGTTCTGCGCCGCAAGCTGTTCTAAATCTCAGTCGACCATTCCCCCAACGTCTATTCAGGAGAGCCGGAGCGTAAGCTCCGGCTCCTGATTCTTGAAACTGAGAAGTTCTGCTTCTCGGTTTAGACAGACAGAAAGGGAGCTGTACATAAGAGCGACTTCCGTGAGTCGGGGCTCCAGCGATGAATCGAGCTGCGTATGCCACGGGGCCGCGACAGGCGATCCGTTTGTCTTTCCCGGTTCCAGCGCTTCGCAGGAGCCGCGAATAAAACGAAATAGCCTGTGAACCAACCTGTCCCGTCCCTTTGCCGTCTTTGCGAAAGACTTATGGACTGCGAACCCTCATTTCCCACCCACTTCAAATGTTTGCTAGGTGTAGAGTGCTAATGTCGAAGGCGGCTCACCGTCCCGCAGCAAGGAGGCCAAATGACAAACTCCGCACAATCGCGTACCTTCCTTAGGTTTCCAGGAACATTCCTGCTGTTGGCGCTGCCTTTATTGGTGGCAGCAATTGCGACTCAGGCGGCAAACGCGCAGACGATCACCGTGCTGCACACGTTTACTGCTGAAGGCGACGGCGGCGAGCCCGTAACCGGCCTGGCGATTGATCGGGCAGGTAATCTCTATGGCACGACATCCACCGGAGGCGCGGGTTTCGGCAACATCTTCCAAGTCAGGCACGCTGGGACAGCTTGGGTTCTTAACCCGCTCCACGAGTTCACCAGCGGCCGTGACGGAGCGGATCCCGCGGGTCGGCCGGTATTCGGCCCCGACGGTGCCCTGTATGGTACGACCACATTTGGAGGAGGCACAGCCTGCGGCGTGGGTTGTGGAATCGTTTATCGCCTCTCGCCCCCACCGACGGCCTGCACGGGCGCGACATGCCCTTGGGTAGAAACCGTGCTGTACTCATTTACCGGATCGCCCGACGGCGCCTTCCCGGCCGGACCTCTTACATTCGACAGCGCCGGCAACATCTATGGCACCACTGGAAATGGCGGCACCAACGGCGAAGGGGCTGTTTTCGAGTTGATGCCTGCTAACGGAAGCTGGACTGAAAGCGTTCTCTACAGTTTTTCGGGGGGTGCCGATGGCGCCCAACCCTTGGGAGGTGTGGCCCTTGATCCGGCTGGAAATGTCTTCGGAACGGCGTTTTCCGGCGGCCTGGGCAATGGCACAATCTTCATGCTGCAGCCCATGAATGGGAATTGGGTGGAAAGCACTCTTCACATGTTCACCGGGAGCACCGATGGCGCAAGTCCGGTCGGAGGACTGATCTCGGAGGACGGCACCGATACCTTCTACGGAACTACCACAAACCAGGGAGCCCACTGTCCTGTAGATATCGATACAGGCACATGCGTCGGCGCCGGCACTGCATTTCAATTTACCTACAGCACATCCGGCACCTCGTACGCTGTCATCTACGAGTTCCCTTTCGGCGGTGATTTAAACGCGGGCCCTCAAGACAGCCTTGCAATGGACGCTGCCGGAAACCTCTACGGCACGGCAAGACTCAATGGCCTCCTGAACACCGGCTCGGTTTTTGAGCTGACCCCCAATGGCCAGAACTGGACGGGGACATTGTTGTACAGTTTCAGCTACTTTGGGCCTGACGGTTCCTACCCTTACTCCAACATTGTGATGGACGCTAACGGCAAACTCTACGGAACTGCGCAGGCCGGCGGATCGGGAAACTGCCTCTACCCTTCCGGAGGCTGCGGTACCGTCTACCAAATCAGGGGCAGGTGATCCGTCCGTTCTCGCCAGAGGGCCGGTCAGCAAAGGAGACTTCGATTGGCAGCGGGAGCAGCGGCGCTCAATGAGCAAGCGAAGGGTAAGGCGGTCCGCGGCCTCGGCGCATGGGTGCTGGTCGCGCTCACGCTACTCTGCTTGCTGCCTTTTTCCGCGAAGGCTTTTCACATCGATGACCCGGTGTATCTCTGGACGGCGAAACAGATCGTCGAACACCCGCTGAATCCCTACGGCTTCGACATAAATTGGTCCAACACATCGCTGCCGATGTGGGAGGCGACACCGAACCCTCCTTTCGTCTGCTACTATGCCGCCCTCGTGGGCCGCATTGCGGGATGGTCGGAAAGGGCCCTGCACCTGGGCTTCCTTCTGCCGGCATTGGCCGCGGTCCTGGGCACCTATCGCCTGGCCGGGCGCTTCACTCGGCAACCGTTTCTGGCCGCAGCCGCCACCTTGCTGGCCCCCGGCCTATTGGTTTCAGCCACGGGGATCATGTGCGACCCCATGATGGTCGCCCTCTGGATTTGGGCAGTGGTGTTTTGGATGGAAGGACTGGATGATCCGCAAAAGCCCCTCAGTCTGGCACTCTCCGGGCTGCTCATTTCCGCATGTGCATTGACCAAGTACTTCGGAATTTGCCTGATTCCTCTTCTGTTCGTCTATGCAGTTATGCAGAGACGTGCCCTCGGACGCTGCCTGTGGTTCCTGCTGATACCGTTCGTTGTGCTGGGAGGGTATGAAGCCTGGACCTACGCACTGTATGGGCACGGTACGCTCTGGTTCGGTCTGCAATTTACCGCGGCGAAGGGGCAGGCCAGACGCCAGGAGCACTTCTCAGCCGCGGCCGGTCACGCGCTGGTCGGGCTCGCTTTTGCTGGTGGTTGCACGCTTCCAGCATTGACGTTTGCGCCTCTGCTGTGGTCCCGCAAGCAGCTATTCGGGGGTGGCATTGCCGCCATATTTCTTACGCTGGCCTACTTTCTCGGCTGGATCAGCATGGGGAGTGCTTATCCTGATCCGGAATGGCTCTATCGGCATGCAGCACTTGTAAACACTCAGTTAGCGCTCTGCCTTGCGGGCGGGATTTCGCTATTGGCGCTGGCGATTTCCGACCTGCGCAAGAGAGCAGACGCACCTTCGCTGCTGCTGTTCCTGTGGGTCGCGGGGACCTTCTTGTTTGCGGTGTTTGTAAACTGGCAAGTCAATGCCCGCTCGCTGCTCCCTCTGATACCTGCGGCGGCCATCCTCATCGCGAGGCGTCTTGACGAAACCCAGCTCGGGGTGACAGCCTGGCGTCGTCTAGCGGTACTGGCGCCTCTGATCGTCTCAGGAGCGCTGTCTCTATGGGCGGCGTGGGGCGATGAGGAACTGGCGAACACCGCGAGGACTATGGCTGAGCAGGTCCGTTCCAAGTCCCTGCATCCCAGCACAGTAAGGTTCCAGGGGCACTGGGGCTTTCAGTACTACATGGAGTTGATCGGAGCGCAACCTCTCGACAACAAAACTCGCAACCTTCATCCCGGCGATTTGCTTGTGCTCCCGGTCAACAATGCAAACCTATTCGAGCTTTCTTCCAGGACAACACCAGTGAAGGTTCTTGATTTCAAGATTGGCGCACACCTCGGCACCATGAGCCGGGGGCTGGGCGCCGGGTTCTACTCGTCCGATTGGGGAGTTCTACCATTCGCCATAGGTCCAGTTGCTGATGAACGCTACTACGTTGTTCGCGGGGAAGAAGCGTATCCCTGGGCCGAAGCGCCTTAATCGGTCGGTGGCACCTGGCCGGTCCCGGTTCCTGTTGGGTCATAAATTTAACAAAAATATAGATTTATAGCCCGTCGGCATATCCAAATCCAAGAAAAACAACAGAAGCGCCGAACAGCTCCACCTCTGTCCTTCGGGCCCGCTTTCGTCTTCTCGTACGCCATTCGGTTCGCACTAATTTCGCGAAATCAGGTTGGACAGGTCGTCAGAAATTAACAAAACCAACGGGTTAACAGCCTGCCGAAGGGAAACTGCCTAGAACAACGTCGCAAACAGCTGCACATGAAAAACTGACTATCGCCACAAAATAAAGGACTTATCTTGGCAGTGCGATTGCTCAATAAGAGGTAGCCTCTCTCGCTATGGGGCAAAAATAGTTCTGTACACGAATTGAACACCAAGAGGAGGGTTCGATCTTGAAATTGCGTATTGTTTCGCTGTCACTGCTTGCGCTGTGCTTGGTTGCGGTTCCGGCCATGGCGCAGAACCTCTATAGCAACGGTCCCATCAACGGCACAACGGATGCCTGGACCATCAACTCCGGTTTCATCGTCAGCGACAGCTTCACGCTGAGCAGCCAGGGCACGGCTACCGGTTTGGAGTTTGGTGCGTGGGCGGATCCGGGCGACGTGCTTGAGTCGGCCCAGGTCTCCATCACCTCGTCCGAATTCGGCGGCACCTCGTTCTATAACCAGGTTGTCAACTTCACCCAGAGCGGATGCTCGGGCAACCAGTACGGCTTCAACGTCTGCACCGAGACCAGCACCAGCAGCTTCGGCTCCGTCAACCTGGCGGCCGGCACCTACTGGCTGAACCTGGAGAACGCGGTTGTCAATACTGGCGACCCGATTTACTGGGATGAGAACTCCGGTCCGTCGTCGGCTTCGGAGAACTCGGTCGGAACGATTCCTTCGGAAGCGTTCACGGTTCTAGGCGGCACGACCACGCAGACGTCCACGACGACTGGCGGCACGGTTCCTGAGCCCAGCAGCATCCTGCTGTTCGGTTCTGGCATCCTCGGGCTGGCTGGCGTTCTGCGCCGCAAGCTGTTCTAATTCACCTGACCCTTCCCCCATGGTCATTTGCAAAAGCCGGAGCATCGCGCTCCGGCTTTTGGTTTTGCGCAAAGCGCGTAGCAGAATGCGAAGGGCTCAATGCAGACTTGTCAAGGGAAGGTTCATCGGCGGGTGTGAAGATGCGAGTATTGCCGGAGACAAGCGCGGCACCGGTTTGATTCGAGCCGGTGCCGTTTTTTGGTTGGGATCGACTAGGCCCGGGCGGCCGCCGCGCTGGCGCCGGCGTCGGGAGTCGACACCGAGGGGCTTTCTTTGGCTTCGCCGTTCGGCTTCTGGTTCTGGGTGGGCTTGCGAATATCGATGCCGCCCTTGAAGTAGGCGCCGTCCTCAATGCTGATGCGCTGCGACACCACGTCGCCGGTCAGCGAACCTTCGCCGCGGATGTCCACACGGTCACTGGCGGTCATGTTGCCGCGGACCTTGCCCAGCACGACAATCTCGCGCGCCGAGATGTTGGCCGAAACCACGCCGTTGCGCCCGACGGTCACGCGATTTCCGGGCAGGTTGATGGAGCCTTCGACGCGACCGTCGATGTACAACGACTCCGAGCCGGTGACTTCTCCCTTGATGACCAGCGATTTGCCCAGCGTGGCCTGCTCCTGGGTGTTGATGGCCGGACTGGAGGCTGGACGCGGCGGGTTCACCGGCTCGGCGGGCGGCGTGAAGCTACGCTGCGGCTCGGGACTTGGAGTCGGGTTTGGGCTGGAGGATGGGGCATTGCTAGGCTTCCACATGATGAAATCAACATCCTTTCTAAGTTCAGTGCCGAAAACACTGGTTTTGCCTGACCGAAACTCTCCAGCCATGCTCGCTGGCCTGCCTTGAATGCGTCGGCCTGGGCCCGTCGCTCAGCTCGCAGGGAATACGCTGACGAATTTGCGGTGCAAGTATTGTTACCATACAGCGAGATGGGACATGGGGGAATACCCGTGCGCAATTTTTTCCGCGGTCCTAATTGACAATCTGTGGACGGATTACGGCGAAAGCACTAGAGGCAGTGGCCGGTTGTCAGTTGTCGGTTGTCAGTTTGAGGCTGATCTTTGGGCGCCCGCGCTTGCTGCAAACGCGAGTTATGGAGCGGCACAACTGACAACCGACAACTGAATGCTTACCGATCAAGCCATCCTCCGGCATATCGCGCGCCAGCCGCACCAGTCGGCGGGGTTTAAGCAACTGGTGCGCGAGATGGGGTTGCGCGGTACAGAGCGTCAGCAACTCGCCGAACGATTGCAGGGGCTGGTGAAGAGCGCGCGCCTGATCGAGACTGCCCCTGATCGCTACACTCTCGCCGAGCATGCCGCGAGCCGCCAAAACCTGATCGCAGGCCGGCTTACGATGCATCGCGACGGCTACGGGTTCGTGATTCCGAACCCGGGACAGCGAATCACCATCGAAGGCGATATCTTCATCCCGCCTCCGGCGATTGGCTCGGCGATGCACCGCGATCAGGTGCTGGTGGAACTGACGCGCAAAAGAGACGATGGCCGCGCCGAAGGCCGCATCCTGCGCGTGCTTACGCGCGGCAATCCGACGGTCGTCGGGACATTTCATCGCGCCAGTCGCCACAATTTCGTCACACCCATGGACGAGAAGATCACGCAGGAGATCATCATCCCGCGCGGCATGGAGTGGCCGTCGGCCGAAAAACCTCGGGTGCCCCATTCATCCGCTTCAGTTGCGGATGAGTGGGAGACGAGTCACAAGAAGTCCGCGCACAAGAAGCGACCGTCTCGCGACCGCGTTCTCGGCGAGGAAGTCCGTCATCGCGAGTGGAGCGATCTCGAAGGAGTGGTGGTTGAGGTCGAAATCACCGACTGGCCTTCCCCGACAGAAAATCCACGTGGGCGCGTCGTCGAGATCCTCGGCTACGAGGACGACTTCGGCGTCGACGTCGAAATCATCATCCGTAAGTTTCATCTGCCCCATCGGTTTCCCGTCGAGGTCCTGCAGGAGGCAGAGAGGTTTGAGCCGGTAATTCCGGCGACGGAGCTGCGGCATCGCCATGACTATCGCGCGCTGCCCATCGTCACCATCGACGGCGAGACCGCGCGCGATTTCGACGATGCCGTCACCGTCCGCCGCACCTCCAACGGCAACTTCGAATTGCAGGTGCATATCGCCGACGTCGCACATTATGTGCGCGAGGAATCGCCCATCGACCTGGAAGCGCGGCTGCGCGGAACATCGGTCTATTTTCCCGACCGTGCCGTGCCCATGTTGCCCATCGAACTATCGACCGACTTATGCAGTCTGCGCCCGCAGGTCGATCGCATGGTGCTGTCATGCGTGATGGAGATCGACCATCAGGGCGAGGTGGTTGGCTACACGCTGAACCAGGGCGTCATCCGCTCTGCCGAGCGCATGACCTACACCAACGTGAATCTCGTCCTCGAAGGTGATCACGGTCTGCGCGAGCGCTATCACCGGCTGGTGGATGTCTTCGAGCTCATGCGCGAGTTGGCGACGGTCCTCAACCGCAAGCGGGTGCGCCGCGGCTCCATCGATTTCGATTTGCCAGAGCCGGTGATCGAGTTTGACGAGTTCGGACTGATGCGGAGCATCACGCGTTCGGAGCGCAACATCGCCAACCGCATCATCGAAGAGTTCATGCTGGCGGCCAACGAGTGCGTGGCGAGCTACCTTGAGCACAAAGGCGTCGCTTCGCTGTATCGCATCCATGAGAAGCCCGATCCCAGGCGCGTGATGGAATTCGAGACCATCGCCGCGAAATTCGGCTATTCCCTCGGAGTGGGCGCGCTGCCGGTGAAGCGCGTGCAATTCAAGGCCGAGCGGCGCGAGCGTTACGGCACGGGACGCGGCGCCAAGACCGTCGAGATACCCGAAGACATTCACATCACGCCGCGCATGTATCAGAAGCTGACGCAGAAGATCGCAGGCAAGCCGGAGGAGCGCATCTTGTCGTACCTGATGCTGCGCTCGCTGAAGCAGGCGCGCTATTCGGAGAAGAATGAAGGCCACTTCGCGCTGGCCGCGCCCACGTACACGCACTTCACCTCGCCGATTCGACGTTATCCCGACCTGATGGTTCACCGGATACTGAAAGATGTGCTGCGCGAGTCCGCCGAGCGAGAGGAACACGGGGTTGGTATCGGCGTTGGGAACATCACGCGAACCGGCGAATTTCCATCACCTTGGTCGAAGCGATCGACTTCCAGTGACGAAAACCCCCACTCAAGCAAACGACGCTTGAGTGGGGCACCCGCGGGGGATGGGCTACGAAAGAATCCTCCGGGCCAAAAAACGAGCCCGAAGGGCGACACAAACGTAGCCCAGGGCGTGAGCCCTGGGAAAACGAGCACCCGAGTTCCCGAGTCGCGTCAGCGACGGTACATGGTCCTATTTCCGAGGGCGAACTGCACGATATCGCCGAAGAATCCAGCCAATCCGAGCGCCGCGCCGACGAGGCCGAGCGCGAGCTGATGGAATGGAAAAAGATGAAGTTCATGGAGCAGCGCCTGGGCGACGAGTTCGACGGCCTGATCGTGAGCGTCACCAAGTTCGGCATGTTCGTCGAACTGAACGACATGTTCATCGAAGGCCTGGTGCCGCTCGCGTCGCTCACTGATGACCACTATGTTTACCACGAAAACACAAGGCAGATCATCGGCCAGCGCAGTCGCAAGATGTACTCGCTGGGCGATCCCATCCGCGTCATCGTTGACCGCATCGACCGCACCCAGCATCGCGTCAACTTCGCGGTCGTCGAGGAGCGGCCAGTGCGCACGACACGGCGAGGCAAGAAATGAGTTCACCACAGAGACACAGAGGCACAGAGTTCAGGCAAAGGTAAAATAATCCACATGCGCAGAGCTGCCGTCCTCTTCTTCGCCATCACTCTCACCGCCTTAGCTTTCGCGCAAACACCCCAGGCATCGCCCGCCGCGCCTACGAACTGGCCCACGGCGCAGTTCGCCTCGGCGAAAGATCCCAGCGTGCATAAGGCGTACCAGGTGCTGAATGAGATGCTGCGCGCTTTGGGCGGCGACAACTGGCTGAACGTGCAGACCATGACCAGCGAAGGCCGTGCCTACAGCTTCTATCACGGCCAGCCCAGCAGCATGAGCATCGTGTTCTGGCGGTTTTGGGAGTGGCCCGACAAGGAGCGCGTTGAACTCACTAAGCAACGCGACATCATCGAGCTCTACAACGGCGACAAAGCCTACGAGATCACCTACAAGGGCACGGCCACGCAGGAGCCGAAAGATGTAGACAACTACCTGCGGCGCCGCGACCACTCCCTGGATTGGGTGATGCGTAAATGGCTGCCCGCGCAGGGCACGATGATTCTTTACAGCGGCACGGCGATGGTGGAGCGCAACCTGGCCGACCAGGTGACGGTGCTGAACGCGAACAACGACAGCGTCACGATTTCCGTCGACTCAACCTCTCGCCTGCCGGTGAAGATCGGCTATAGTTGGCGCGATCCGCTGGACCGGCAGTTTGACGATGGCGCGACGGTCTTTAGCAATTACAAGCTGATTCAGGGCGTTCAGACGCCGTTCAGCGTGGTGCAGTATATCAATGGCGACATGAGCAGCCAGCGGTTCATGACGGGAGCGAACTATAACGTCCCGCTGGCGCCTACGCTGTTTGAAACCAAGGGCATCACCTACAACCCCGACAAGCAAGTCGCGCCCAAGTAAACCTACGACGCGTGCTTTTAGTCCGTCTGGCCCGAGATAAATATGCTGAGCGCCGGATTGCTTCCCGCAGGCAACAGAATGAACTTGTCCGGGCCGATCACGTACAGCACGCCGAATTCGTTTCCGTTCTGCTTGACCACGGCGCGGCCGGTACTATCTACCGAATACGTCAGCGTCAGATGGTTTGGCCCGCCCGGGCCGCCGGGTCCACTGGTGTACTGCGTGGCCGTGATGTCGCCCGCTCCATCGGCGAACAGCTCGGTTACGGAATCGACGACGATGGACGCCGCGGGCATAAACGTTCCACCCCAGTAGCCGCCGGAAATGTTCCCGTCGTCGAACGGTCCACCACTCTGAACCTCGATCGTGCCCGCCGTGACGCTAGTGTCGGTTCCCACCACGAACCCGGGATCGGCGCCGCCCAGGTAGATCACCGGAAGATTGGCGGACCAGCCGCTGAAGCCGCTCAGGGTGACGCGACCTGTACTCGAGTCCACACAATACGTGCCAGTGGCTGTCTGGGCCTGCTGACCCGGACCATGGCCATTCTGGTTCTCGTCAAAGGTAAAGGTGCCGGGATCCATGGTCGGACAAGTATGGGAACTGGTGCCCTGTCCGACGAAGAGCCCTGCTGTTAAGTCAGCCGAGCCGCTGCTGGTATCGCGCGCGTTCAACTCGACGGCCGTGGGCCCCGCCAGGCTTTGATTGTTGAATCCGGTGCCACTGCTGCTCTGCCGCAGGCCTGACCAGAGGGTCAGGTTCGCGTTGTTGCTGCCGCCGAGGGCGTCGGTGGAGACAAGCACCACCTGGCTTCCGGAGACCAGGTAATAGGCGTAGCAAAAGGCGTCATTCGCGTGGCCAGAGCCGCAAAATGGGTTGTTCGCCGAGAAACTCAGCGACCCGAAACAGCCTCGCCCTAAAGAATCCACCGTCGTTGATAACGTCCCTCCAATACACGGGGGCATATGTGGCATTGAGGTGCAAGTCGTCGGGCTACCTCCGTCGTCAATGTCCAAACTTGGACTGCTCACATCGCCGTCCTCGTCTTCCACTATCAGCTGAGCCGCAGCGGCGTAGCGATTACCGCTGGGATTGGCGCCCGTGAGGGAGACCACCAGATTGCCATGCAAGTCACCTAGAACTACGCCTGAAGTTTGCGGGACAATCACGCCTGAACCGCGCGTGTTGGGGTCGGTATTGTCCTGGATGAGCGTCCCGCTGCCGTCGGGGCGAATCGCCAGCTTGAGGTTGTACGTTCCGGAGCTGGTGACGAGAGTGATCGTTCCCAAACCATCGGGCTGAATGGAATATTGCGATCCCGAGGTCAGAATCTGCGGCTGTGGACCCGACCCGCTGCCGCTGGAGCAAGCGACATTGGTCTCGCCTGTCCCGTTGTTGAGATCGAACTCGCCCGTGAGGCCACCGTTGCCATCGGCGTCCAAGGCGCCGGCCATGACCACCGGACTGCTGTTCTGGCCCATGTAGCCGTTAAACGAGAAGACGTAAATTCCATTCAGCGTGCCGTTCCCGATCGCCGCTTTCACGTTGATGCTGAGCGTGCCCGACATCGCAATCTGTGGCGGACTCTCGCTGTCCTCCACCTTTACCACAAAGCTCTTCGACTCCTCTGTGGTCGGCGTGCCCGAGATTGCACCGGTTGTGGAGTTCAGCGTCAGCCCGGGCGGCAGCTCCGATTGCGACGGATCGCAATTGCCTGCGGTGTTCAGCACGCACCAGGTGTTGTTGCCATTTCCCCCGGTGTATTGCAGGACCGCGCTATAAGGCAAGTTGACGTTGCCGGGCGGAAGCGTAGTGGTTGTGATGGTCAGCGTGGGGTCCTGCACATCGATGCTGAGAGCGCCGGTTGCCTTGGCTGGCGGCGTTTCGCCGTCCGTCACAGTGACAGTGAAATTCGAGGTTCCCAGTTCCGTGGGTGCGCCGGTTATGGGGCAGACCGGAGTCGGGGTTGTTGTGCACAGGCTAAGGCCAGGCGGCAGGCTGCCGTGGGTCACGGACCAGGTGTATGGATGTTGGGCGCTGCCCACGCCACCTGCGGCAATCACTTGTGATCCCACGCCCTGGTACTGTTGCTGGATGATGCCGGGGGCCAGCGTCTTGGTCAGAATCGAAAAGATCGTCAAGCTAAAGGTGGCGCTCCCAGTTGCTGGAGGACTCTCGGAATCGCTGGCCTGAACCGTCACCTGCAGCGGCGCCGCAGGCTGCTCCGTCGGCGTACCGGAGATGACGCCACTGCTGGGGTTGAGCGTGAGCCCTGCAGGCAATCCGCCGCCGGTGCCGTTGTCACACGCGCCGGTTGGTTCCGGCACGCACCACGCGTACGGAGCAGTGCCACCCGTTGCAGATAGCGCCGCCGTATAAGCAATCCCAACTGAGCCCCGGGGCAGAACGCCATTCGCCACGCATGAAGTGCAGTTAATGACGATCGCGCCTTCGACAATGATGCCGAGGCTGGCGGTCGAAGTGTGACCACCGCCGTCCATCACCTCGGCGGTAAACGGAAAGTTGCCGGCCATGGTGGGAGTGCCGCTGATCGTGGCCGACATGCTGCTCAAGGTCAGTCCTGGCGGCAGGCTACCGCCGGAGATGCTCCAGGTGTAAGTTCCAACCCCGCCCTGGGCCTGTAGGACGGTGGAGTAGGGGGCATTGACGGTAGCTCCCGGCAGCGGAGCGGTGCTGGTGAGCAGCAAAGCTTGCGTGGTGGGTGTCTTGCTGCCGCTGCCGCCGCACGCCACCAGGAACCAACCAACCATCAACAACAAGCCCGAAAGCACCAGAACCCTGGACAACTTCATCGCATCTCCTCGTGAAGGTGGAAGCCTGACGTGACTGTTCTGCGTGGCGAAATTGCGGGCCAGCTGGAATGCACACCCTGAAGTTGCTTCAAGCCCAGATGTGCGCGGCCTTCGTCCAAGCAGAGTTGTGGAACATGGTAACTCTGAACGGCCCGGTAGGCGAGGAAAACCTTGCGCTCCTGCGGGAGCAATGGTGAAGGAACGTACGCGCTTTAGATCAGCCGCTCCGGCGCCCAGAACAGCACCTTGAGCTCACGCACGAAGTTTGCGAGATCGGGATGCGCCGGCAGTTCAAGGCCTACGGTCGCGGCCATGGAGTTCGCCCGCAGTTCCCATCGCGCCGGCTGCAGGGACCAAGGCAAGTGGTGGATCTCAGCCCGATAGAGCCGTCCGCGATTGAAGGCATACAGGCAGTATCGTTCGCTGAGGAAATGCTGGAGCGAGCCGGGGTGAGCGCTCTGCTTTCTCGCCTCAGCCGGACCATACGAGCAGTTGAATTCGGCCGGCTTGGGGCCATGCTGCCGCTTCGAACGGTAGTCGATATTCGCCGTCCCCTTGCCTTTCACTTTAATGGAGGCTTGCCAGTACGGCAGCCGGTAGAAGACGCGCGCGCCCCAAACGGCTGAAAGATTCCCGGCGTCCAGGCTGAAGAAATACACCCCCGGCTTGCCGTCATAGGAGACGTAGGTACGCACGTTCACTTCGCCAAAACGCGAGAACCAGGGAACCGATGGCACTCCGGGTGGGCGAAGATGATTGATCCAGAACGGCACTACCGATATCCAGGCGCGCCGCTCGTAGGTATCCAGCGTCAGAACCTCGGGGACCACCGCGCGGACGTCCTCGGCCGGCAGGGAGTAGTGGAGAAAGAGGAGATCGTTCCAGCGCTGCGTCATGATCCACGGCGCCATGGGCGCGGGCCAGGGCCGATGCGCGGTGGCAAAGAGGATGGAGTCTGTGCCCACCCAGCGCGTGCGTGGGTCATCGCCAACATCGGCTTGAGGTGGAACACCAGGCACGGCGTCTCGCGAGCGCGACTAAAACACTGATGAAAATCGTTACGGTTCGCCGATTATAGACGAGTTCCACATGAGAGATGCCGGAACACCTTAACCCACTTGGCCAAACCGACTCTCCGTTCGGGCTTAGATTTCCAGGCGCGATCCTTTCGCGTTGCGAATTCCGCGCAAATCACCCTTGCGAATTCCGGGCAAATTTTGTTGCAGATGAACCGACTACCGATTGTAGGAGTTTACGCTGCCATGTAAGATGAACAACCAACCGTGAGTTCCCGCCTTGAGGAGCAGCCATGAAAAGCTTCCTATTTCTGTTGACGATGATGTGTGTCTTGGTCTCGGTGTCGCTGCTTTCGGCGGCGGCGGACAAGACGAAGCCTTCGGATTCTTCCATCTACGTCATGACTAATGATGATGGAACGCTGCACAACTACTCCAGCTTCTATACGGCGGTAGTGGTGCAGGGCCAGCCGACTTTGACGAATCAGCACGGCGTCCTCACCGAAGGCACAGGAATCGGCGGAGGGTTTTTTGGCGCAAACCGCGTGGTCCTGCCGCCCAGCAGCACCGCGCAGTGCGAGTACATCTCCGATGCCAATAGCGGGGACATTGCTGCGATCAATATCCAGACCCAGCAGTTGGTTGGAACCTCCATGGGCTCCAGCAACGATATAGGTACCAGCAACGGCATCGGCATGGCGATGAACCAGAACTACCTCTATGCCGGCTACACCCTTTCCAACACCATCGCGACCTTCTCCGTCGGAGCGGGATGCCAACTGACGTTTCTCGGCGACATCACCGTTGCTCCTTTGAACGGCGGCTGGATAGCCGGCATGGCACTGAATGGCAATATGCTGGTAGTCGCGTATATCGATGGTTCGATCCAGTCGTTCAATGTCTCCAATGGAATTCCTATCTCCAATAACGACGAGCAGAACTCCACCGGGTTTGCCGCCGCTTACTTTCCCGATGGCGTCGACATTACCCAGGACGGCCACTTCGCCATCTTCGGCGACGCAGCCGTGACCACCACGGTGGAAGTGTCCGATATTTCCTCGGGCAAGCTCCTGCCGACAAGCTTGTACATCCTGGGCGACGCGACGCGGTCTATCGCCCCCGTGGTCAATTCCTCTACCGTGCGGCTCAGCCCGGACGAGAGTCTGCTCTACATCGGCAATAGCCAGAGCGGCAATGTGAGCGCGGCTTTCTTCAATAAAAACACCGGCAGAGTATCGGGAGGGTGCGCCTCGAAGCAACTCACTAACTTTTACAACCCCTGGTCCTATGTCGGCTCACTCGCTACTCGCGACACCACGGGTAACGGCAATGTTCTTTATGCCGCAGAGTTCGGTTCTTCGATCGCCATCCTCAATGTCATGTCCACTGGCACGACCTGCACCCTGACCGAGGCCCCATCTTCGCCGGTGGGCGACAACTTGAGCCCGGGTCTTCTGTCCATTCAGGTATTTCCCCCACGGCCCTTTTAGCAGGGCAGCCGAGTAGCAGCAGAGATTTAAGGAGTATTCGGAATGCGCGCAATGATGAGATTGATGTTGGTGTTGTTCATGACTGCGATTGCTGTGGGCAGCGCTTCGGCGCAGGGACCGGTTTGCCCGCCTCGCCCGCAACCGGGCACGCTGGTCACGAATCCGCTGGACTTGTACAGCCAGGACGGCGTTTTGAACGTCAACCTGACGCTCCAGAACCAGATGGGCAGCGACGGTTTTGAGCACTATTGCTACGTCTACATGTATCAAGGGCAGGCGGTGGAAGCGCCTACCCTGCGTCTGAATCCTGGCGATCAGCTCATGCTGAACCTTACCAACAACATTCAGGCGCCGTACGGGCCTTATAGCCAGAATCCCAAGAAGATGCACATGAACATGTTTCAGCCGGGCAGGTCGGGCGCGAAACCGACCGATGACTGTAATGGCGGCATGATCCTTCCCAGCACAACCAATGTGCACTTCCACGGATTGAATGTCCCGCCGGTGTGTCATCAGGACGACGTAATCTATACCCTCATCCAATCCGGCGATCCGCCATTCCCCTACGACATTCAGATTCCGGCGAACGATAATCCGGGCATGTACTGGTACCATCCGCACGCTCACGGCCAGGCCACGACGCAGGTGGACGGCGGAGCGGCGGGCGCCATCTTTATTGAAGGAACCATACAGGGTACGCAGGGATTGCCGGAGCGCGTCTTGGTGATTCGTCAGCAGTTTCGCAATCCGAATTCCTGGCTGCCGGGGCCTAATCAGCTTACGGTGAACTTTCAGCCGGCAGTTTTTCCCAACTCCCCTTCGCCCTATATCAACATGCAGTACGGCCAGCCGGAGTTCTGGCGGATCGTGAACGCCACCACACAGGCATTCCTCACGTTGCAACTGCAGTTCACCGCGGGTGTGCAGCCGCTGGAAGTGGTAGCCTTCGACGGCGTTCCGCTTACCACTCCGATCTATGAGAATCAAATCATTCTGCCGCCGGCCGGTCGCGTCGAGTTCATCACGCCCGGTCTTCCGCAGAACCAGGAAGGCCAGTTTTCTTACCAATGGCTTCGATACTGGCCCAGTCGGCAACCCCAATCCACCACAGCAGCTCATGAAGATTTTCGGCACCGACGACCCGAAGCAGAAACTGCATCCCGCTGTTCCGCCCACGAAACCGCCTGCCGATCGCCAGCGCTTTGCGGGACTGCTGACCCAGGTACCGAGCACCACACGTAGCCTGTATTTCTCGGAGCAGACGGTCGGCAGCAATGGGCCGACGCAGTACTTCATTACCGTTCAGGGTCAGAAGCCGCACGTGTTTCACATGGACGATCCGCCGGCGATCGTGACCCAAATTGGCGCGGTGGAAGATTGGACCATCGAAAATCATTCGGGCGAAGCGCACGACTTCCATATACACCAGTTGCACTTTTTGCTTATGGCGGTCAATGGCGTGCCGGTAACAAACCCCGAGCTATATGACAGCTTCACCATTCCCAACTGGTCAGGCAGTGGCCCTTATCCGAGTATTACGGTGCGCATGGATTTCCGCGATCCGCAGATCGCAGGAACCTTCGTCTATCACTGCCATATCCTCGATCACGAAGATGGGGGCATGATGGCCAAGATTCAGGTCAATCCGGCGAACTAAGAAGGGTGGACGCTGTTCTCGTCTTCTGTAGAGGAAGTGAAACGGCTATCGATGTAATCTAGTCCCATTCAAGTTCTTCTTTTGGACTTGAGTGGGGCTTTTCGCTTGAACGGGATACTCGACCACCGGATCGCGGCTGAAGCTACGGTATTGCCTGCGGCTTTTGCGCCATCAGCTCTTCGAAGCGCTTGTCGGTCCGCAGGGTAGCGAATTCGCTGTCGGTATAGACCTTCTTGATGTTCTTGTAGCCGTCTTCCATCGCTTTGCGCAGATACTCCAGCGAATGATCAATGTCGCCGGCCTGGGCGTACATTTTGGCCACGATGAAGGAGAATGTGGCGCGGTCCTCGGGCGAGGCTGTTTGCGCCATTACCCCAATGCGCGAGACGCGAATGAAGATATCGGGATCGAGCGCGAAGGCAGTCTTCAACTCCTGCGCTGCCATCTTGTAATCATGCTTGCAGAAATAGGTGGAACCCAAGTTGTAGTAAAACACTGCGTCGTCAGGACGAAGCTTACTAGCTTTGCTATAGTCCTTGATAGCTCGGTCATACTTCTCGTGCATCTGCTCGACGTAACCGCGATTGTTGTAGCCTTCGGGTGCGTTCTTGTCGAGTTTGATTGCGTGATCGAAGCATTTGGCAGCGTTGTCCGGCCGTTGCAGCAGAAGGTAGGCCATCCCCTGCTTATTCCATAGCAACGCCGTAGGTTGCTTCTTCAGGGCCACGCTGTAGAAGTCGATAGAGTCAAGGTAGCGCTTCTGCATTCGCAAATCATCGCCCTGCTTTTCGAGTTCGGCGGCGGAGGCGCTGCCGTCGGGAATCGAAGACAATTGTGGACGGGTTGGAGGCGCGGCCGGTTGCGCCTCTTGCGAAGCAACTAGCGTTGAGCAGAGAATGCCCACGCCACACAAAAGGAATATTGATCGGAGACGAGCCATACCCACCTCCCGGCTCCGAAACCCTGGTTAGATCCATCCTCGGCGAACCAGGCGAAGAGCCCTTTGCCTAATAATAGACCTAATGGGGGTCGGTATTGTTCCCATTTTCGGGGCTATTCGTCCCACTATTTTGCTCTTCGTCCCCGTGGTCGCCCTTGCCGAAGAGCCGGCTGAAGAAACCGCGCTTCTTTTTCCTCGGTTGCGCCTGCTGCGGCTGAGAGTCGGCGCCATTGGGCGGCGGCTGACCGGGAGTTCCTGCTGCCGCTTGCACCGGGCCGTTGGTACTGACAGGCGGAGCTGCTACCGCCGGCGCTCCCAGGCCAAAAATCTTGGTGAAGAAACCGCGATGATCGCCAAAGCTCTGCTCGCAGGTCTCTTTCGGCTCGGTCCCGGCGATGAACGCAACCGTGTAGTCATCGGGGCATGACGGCGTGGCCAGCCGGTTCGTCACTTTGTCCAGCGTGAGGGTCACCACTCCCGACGGCGCGGTGAACTCCTTCGTGTCGGCGTACTGCGGCAGCTTCACGGCCCGCTTCATGAACTCGGCCCAGATGGGTGCGGCCGTGGTGCCGCCAGCCAGCTTCACGTCGGTGTAATCGTCGTTGCCCACCCAGACGATGCAGAGCAGGTTGCTGGTGTATCCGGCGAACCAGGCATCATGCGAGGTGCCGGTCTTGCCCGCGGCCGGTGCGGTGAATCCGCGTGCCCGCACCGGATATCCCGTACCGTTATTGACCACCGCCTCCATCATGGTGGTGAGCACGTAGGCGACGCGCGGATCAAGCACGTCTTTGCTCTGCGTCTGGTAATTATCCAGGACGTTGCCGCCAGCGTCGCGCACCGACTTCACCATCAACGGCGCCAGATGCTTCCCGCCATTAGCGAAGACCGTATACGCGCCCGCCATGTCGAGCGGCGTGGCGTCGTAGGCGCCCAGGGCAACCGCCGGGGTTCCGCGCGCGCTGGTGATGCCGGCAGCTCGCGCCAGCGCGGCCACCTTGTCGAATCCGACTTCCTGGCCCAGCCGCACGGTCGCATTGTTCAGCGATAGCGCCAGAGCGTAGCGCGCCGTCACTTCGCCGTGAAACGTCTCGTGATAGTTGCGCGGCTCGTAAACGTCATCGCCATTGGCAATGCTGACCTGCGAGTCGTCGATGAGGCTGGCGGGCGTGAAGATGCCGCTGCCCGCGGTCACGACGCCGGTCTCAGGATCGGCGCTCGCGGCCTGTAGCGTCTCGCCCGTGATCGCCGTATTCACCGCCGCTGCGTAGACAAACGGTTTGAAGATGGAGCCCGTGGGACGTTTCGCGATCGCGTGATCGAGCTGGCTCAAGCCGTAATTTCTGCCGCCCACCAGCGCCAGCACCTCGCCCGTGTGCGGATCAATCGCCACCAGCGCCACTTGCGGCATCGGACCCGTGTCGACCTTAACTTCTGTATGCGCGTCCTTGCCCGTGCCGACCTTAATCTTGTGGGTGCGCCGCTTCTCCACCTGCTCGTCGACAACCTGCATGCCCACATCGACGGCCTCGGCCGCCGCACGTTGCAGGTCGGGGTCGATGGTGGTGTAGACGCGCAGCGCGTGATCGTTCAGCTCCTGCTCGCTGAACTGCGACGAAAGCTGGTCCTTCACCAGGTCGACAAAATACGGCGCGTCGCTGGCTTCGACGTTGGGCGCAGTCAGCTTCAGCGGAGAAGCCTTGGCGCGCTCGGCCTCGTCGGGCTTGATCGCGCCGGTCTCGACCATCGAGTCCAGCACCAGATTGCGCCGATCGATGGCGCGCCGGGGATTCTTGTACGGCGAGAGATAATTCGGCCGCTGAATCATCCCCGCCAGCAGCGCGGCTTCGGGCAGCGTCAGGTTGCGGACATCCTTGTTGAAGTACGCGTGCGAGGCTTCGCCAAAACCGTTAATGGTGAACGAGCCGCGCTGGCCCAGGTACACCTGGTTGGCGTACATCTCGAAGATGCGCTGCTTGGAATACTTGTGCTCCAGCTCCATGGCGATCAGCATCTCGCGCAGCTTGCGTCTGAAAGTCTTTTCCGGGCTCAGGAAGAAGCCGCGCGAAAGCTGCATGGTGATGGTTGAGCCGCCCTGCCCGTGCCGCCCTTCGCGCAGATCGATCATGGCCGCTTCGCCCAGGCGGACGAAGTTCACGCCGTTGTGCTGAAAAAAGCGCCGGTCCTCGATGGCGAGCACCGCATTCACCAGCACCGGCGGGATGTCCTGAAACTTGATCAGCTCGCGCTTGGAGCGGTCCTGGCCTTCGAACAGTGCGGTGACCAGTTGCGGCTCCAGTTCGTAGGCGTCCAGATCCTTGCGATCGCCGCCCGTCTCGGTGATCGATGCGACCTTGCCGCTTGCAAAGCGCAGCATCGCAGCGTCGGCCCCGTGGAACGACTGCGGTCCGGGTACGATCTCCAGCCCGCCGCGGGCCAGGGTGTAATGGCCGATCGGCGAGATGCTTTTCTCTTCGCTCTGCGCGCGGTCTCTGCCCCCCGTGCCGAATCTGCGCCCCATCTTCGTCACGTCCCACCGGCAAGCCGCTGGCGTCCAACTCGGTATACCCCGCGTGTCGCAGCTCCGCCGCAACCTCTGCTGCATCCACCTTCTCGCCCACGGAGACAATGCGCGGCCGGGCGTAAATCTTCGCCGCATTGCTGAACACGCCGCCTGCCATCCGCCGGTCGACGACGCGCTCATATTTTATGTAGAAATAGCCGAAGACGCCCATAAAGACGAGGGCCGCAATGAGAAAACCGGAGACGAAGATCTTCACCAGCGGGTCAGCGAGCGAGAAATCCCGGACACGTCCCGGCTTGGCGATGCGGCGTGACTTGCTCCTGGATGGGCGCTTGGCCAGCCGATCAGGTACTTTGATTTTGATTGCCACGTTTATGAATGCGCAGAGAACCCGCTACAACCTTGAGCGTAAGACGACAAAATAGCGCGCTGGTTACCTTAGATGCCGCCAACGCTGAGAAAATCGCCGGCCGATATCCCCCATCCGTTCGCTTATATTGCGAAAGGAGCTGCCCTGAGCACAGCCGAAGAGTGCAGGCCGTAGCCAACTCTGAGCTTATTCTAAAGCAGCCGATCAACAGCACGCACAAACGCGGGTGAATCTGGCTTACACTTACGTCGCGAGGTGCGGCGCCCGCAGGTTCCGCGTCTCTTGGACGGCCAGCCTTGCCGGCTCGCCCAAATGGCAAATGGCGCAACCGATGCTGCGCCATTGCTGCCGCCAAAAAAGTTGGTTGAAACTATTTTCCAACCGGCTTCGGGCCAGCCGCCTTCACCTCTGGCGGGGCGTCGAATTTTTCGAAGTTCTTGGCGAAGCGCGCCGAGAGATCAGCCGCTGCCTTGTCATAGGCGGCTTTGTCCTTCCACGAATTGCGCGGCGCCAGAATCTCCGACGGAACCCCCGGACACGACTTCGGAATATTCAGCCCAAACGCCGGTTCGACTTCGTATTCCACATTGGCCAGCTTGCCCTCCACGAGTGCGTCTACCATGGCGCGAGTGTGAGGCAAACTCATGCGCTTGCCGACGCCATACGGACCGCCTTGCCATCCAGTGTTGACCAGCCAGCATTGTGCGTTATGCTCGCGCAGGCGCTGGCCCAGCATCTCGGCATAGACCTTCGGCGGCAAGGGCATGAAGGGCGCGCCGAAGCAAGTGGAGAACGTGGCCTGCGCGCCCTCTACGCCCGCTTCCGTGCCCGCAACCTTGGCCGTGTAGCCGGATAAGAAGTGATACATTGCCTGCTCGGGCGTGAGCTTGGATACCGGTGGCAGCACGCCAAAAGCATCCGCGGTCAGGAAGATCACATTCTTGGGATGTCCGCCAATTCCAGGGATCACCGCGTTGTCGATGAACTCCACCGGGTAGGCCGCGCGCGTGTTTTCGGTCTTGCTGTCGTCGTCGTAGTCGGGAACGCGCGTGCCCGGATCGAGCACCACATTCTCCAGCACCGAGCCGAAGCCCAGCGCGTTGTAAATCTGCGGCTCGGTCTCAGGACGAAGATGGATGCATTTTGCGTAGCAACCACCCTCGAAGTTAAAGATGCCGGTCGGGCTCCAGCCATGCTCGTCGTCGCCGATCAGGCGGCGCGTGGGATCGGCGGAGAGCGTAGTCTTGCCCGTCCCCGACAGCCCGAAGAACAGCGCGGTCACTCCGTCCTGGCCCATATTCGCTGAGCAGTGCATGGGGAAGACATGGCGTCCGGGCAGGAGGAAATTCATGATCCCGAAGATCGACTTCTTCATCTCGCCGGCATATTGCGAGCCGCCGATGAGCACCAGCCTCTTGGTGAAGTTCACTATGACGAACGCTTCAGAGTTGGTGCCGTCGCGCCGCGGATCGGCCAAAAAGCTGGGCGCGCTGACGATGGTGAACTCGGGCTTGTGGGTTCTCAACTCTTCCGCCGTGGGCCGGATGAAGAGCTGCCGCACAAACAGGTTGTGCCAGGCGTACTCGTTGATCACCTGGACGGGCAGCCGGTACTTGGGATCGGCGCCGCAAAACAGGTCCTGGACGAAGAGTTCCTTGTCCGCAAGATAATCCAGTACGCGCTCGTAGAGGGCGTCGAAAACCGGCGCCGAGATGGGCAGGTTGACGGATCCCCAATCGACCTTGTTTTCCGTCACGGCGTCGCGGACAAGAAACTTATCTTTGGGCGAGCGCCCAGTGCGCTTGCCGGTTTCGGCCACCAGCGAGCCGCGCGCGCCCAACTCGGCTTCGCCGCGGCGCAGCGCAGCTTCTACCAACTGCGCCGGGTGAAGGTTGCGATGAACATTTTTTTGCCCGAGAAGCTGCGAAACATCAGGCGTCTGCAGAACGGTTGCCATAAAAATAGCTCCTTATAAAAGCGACAGAAAAGCCTCGGGAAACTGGTGACACTTACCAAAGATGCGCAGCGCAGATCAACAGAAACTCGAACGGAATTCAGTACAACATCTCCCGCCAGGATCTCAGCGGGCGACAGGCTCGAGCGCTTCGTCCATTACGGCCTTCAGATGGTCGAGCGTCTCCTGTACTGTCAGGGTGTACATCTCGCGGCCGTTGTCTTCGCCCGACTCGATGGCCCACTTCAGGTAATGACCGGCAATCTGCACGGCCATTGGGTCAGTGATGATCTTCCCGGTTTGCCGGTCGTATTCCACCCAGGCGGGGTGCGGCAGCGCGATCCACACCGGCCGATCGTCGACCAGAAACTTGATATCGACGGCATCGGCATGACGAGTGGCGATGGCAACGATCAGCGCCTGATAGCGGCAGTGCACCGGCTTGCCCGTCCAGCGGTCAACGGCCATGAAATCGTCGAACATAACCATGTAATCATAGCGGACTGCACAACAGGCGGGCAATGGGGTATGAGGTTTGCTTGCGATAAGGCGATCTATCACCAACGAATGTGATCGCAGCCGCATTACGATTGCGAGAGCCGCAATAAAATCAAAGCGAATGCGTTATATTTTCAGATTTGCTAACGTGTGGTTATGGCGAGGAATTCCGGTAATTCTGATAGCTGTGATCCTCGTCGGTTGCACACCGCCTTACCCGACGCAAAAGCGAACGGCTGGGGCTGCCGGACTGATAGCAAGCCCACCAGAGCCAAGCACCATCACAGTGGGCAAATCAACGCGCGACGACATATTAACCGCGTTCAAAGCGGTCAATACGGGTGTCTCGTCCCCTTGGTTCTTTTGGGGACGTTGGGAGACTTCGTCCTTCGCATTCAGCGGCCTAACAGATTCCGGTGTAGAGGAGATTCCATTTTGGAGCGCGATGAATTTGTTTGTGGAGTTCGACGAAAAAGGTACGGTGAAAAAACGGGAGACACTGTCAGACAAACGCATTATCTCAGAGGTACAGCGGGTATTAGCAGAACACCCCCAGTCGCTACCTCCAATCACGAAGGCTTTGGACATCGCAGCCGACCTTTACCCATCATCAAGGCGTTCATGTGCCGTCGGCGTGAAGGTTTCGTCTAGCATTGTGGAGTTCTCTCGGCGAGAACCGGGCATATGCTTCGGCAAGCCGCCGTCAGCCTTCGGCTTGCCCTTGCAGAAGCTGACTGTCGCACCATTTACTCCGCCGTTGGGTGAGTTCGGCCCAGGTCCGGTATCTTGGATTCGGGTAACGTTGCGATTCTCCCAAGGCACATCTGTCGGGACTGACCTTCCTGCAAGCCTGAAGGCAAATGACCTCGTTTCTCTGATGGGGTTCCTCGAAGCCGCACGACGAGCAGAACGATAGCAATCTATTGGCGAGCACAGGCGTTATCGCAACAATCCGCGCAGTAGTGCGCCGCACTTCCTCATGCCCGTTCGCGTTGCTCGCCCAGCAGCACCTGCACGGTTATTTTTCGCTTGCCACGGTAAACGGTGACGCGTCACCGTGTCCCCGGCGCGGTGCTTGTTCATCGCGTTGGAAAGATCCTGCTGATCGCCTACCGGGTCGCCGTTGATTGCGACAATCAGATCGCCGCCAATCATGATTTGGGAAGCGCCCAGATACGCGCGCTCATTGCCGCCCTTCAGCCCGGCGCGATCAGCCGCTCCGCCGGGCACGACGCGAACAATCAAGATGCCGTAGTTGGCGGGAAGACCGATCTCCTGCGCCAGCTCAGGACCGATGGGCAGCGACACGATTCCGAGCGATGGTCGCCGCACGGTTCCGAGGGTGATCAGATCGTTCAGCACTGCCTTGGCCGTATTGATAGGAATCGCGAAGCCGATGCCCGCGCTCTGGTTCGAGCCGCCGGTCGCAATCAGGCTGTTGATGCCGATCACCTCGCCGTGCGAGTTCAGCAGCGGCCCGCCGGAGTTTCCCGGATTGATGGCGGCATCGGTTTGAATGGCTTCTTCGATGTATGCCCCCTCCGGGCTGCGGATGGGCCGCAGCGAGCTGATGATGCCGCGCGTCATCGTGCCTGCGAGGCCGAAGGGATTGCCAATCGCGAAAACTTTCTGCCCGACCTGAAGGTTCTTGGATTCACCCAGCACCACCGGCGTCAACTCCGGCGCCTTGATCTGAACCACAGCAAGGTCGTGAGCGCGATCCCGGCCAATCACGGTCGCGTGATAGGTCTTCTTGTTATGCAAAGTCACATCGACCTGCGCTGAGTCTCCCACAACGTGGTAGTTGGTCAGGATGTGGCCATCTTTGTCGATGATGAAACCGGAGCCCTGGCCCTCTTGCGGCACTTGCCCCCAGAAGAAATCGTAGGCCACGGTCTTGGAAGTGATGTTCACCACGGCAGGAATAACGCGGTGATAGACATCGATGTTGTTCTGCTCTTCGGGATCGAGTTTTTCCGGCCCGGCGGCCTCGCTCAGCTCGACGTGGGTAGGACGCGAAATGACGTCAGCGATAGGGTTCGCGCCCCGGTGATGGGTCGTGACCCAGTAAAAGGCGCTCGCCAGAATGATGCCCAGAAAGAAAGGACGTGCAAATCTCATGGGGTATGAAGTACCTCGATGATCTCGACGCAAATAGACGTTGGCTATACAGAAGTGTAACGAAATGGGAGGCAGTTGCGCATCCGGCAAGCGCCAACTCAGTATGGCTCCCATGCTCGAAGGATGGTAAAGTCTCTGTGGCTCGGGCAGCGCGAGCGCCGCGCTCTCCCGAAAGATGCGACTACTGATCAGGTTACAAGAGGGAAAGCATGCCTAATGAGGGACCCACAGCGGAAGACACGCGGCTGGAGCAGTCGCGCTCCTACAAAGCGCATTGGAAGCGCTGGGGACCCTACCTCAGCGAGCGCGCCTGGGGCACGGTGCGCGAGGACTACAGCGCTAATGGCGATGCCTGGAATTACCTCCCGCACGATCAGGCCCGCTCCAAGGCGTATCGCTGGAATGAAGAGGGCATTGCCGGCGTCTGCGACCGGCACCAGTACCTGTGCTTCGCGCTCGCGTTGTGGAACCAGAAGGACCCATTCCTCAAGGAGCGGCTGTTCGGTTTGACCGGGCCGCAAGGCAACCACGGCGAGGACGTCAAAGAGCAATACTTTTATCTCGACAGCACCCCCACGCACTCCTACATGAAGTATCTGTACAAGTATCCCGCAAGCGGAGTTTCCCTACGCACAGCTCGTCGAGGAGAACCGCCGTCGCGGCAAGCTCGATCCCGAATACGAGCTGATGGACACCGGCATCTTCGACGAGGGCCGCTACTTCGATGTGCTGGTCGAATACGCGAAAGCCACTCCCGAGGACGTGCTGATCCGCATCACTGCGGTCAATCGCGGCCCCGACACCGCGCGCCTGCATTTGCTGCCGACCGTTTGGTTTCGCAATAACTGGTCCTGGAGAGCGGGCGTAGCCAAGCCGCGCGTGTTTAAGGGGCCGGGTGGCCGTCCCGATACCGAGCTCATCCTCGATCATTCGCAGCTCGGTGCACGCTACCTGTATTGCGATCCTCGAGCTGAAGTCCTTTTTACCGAGAACGAGACGAATACCTATCGGCTTTACGGCACCCCTGGTCCTTCGTTCTGCAAGGACGGAATCAACGACTATGTAGTAAACGGCCGTACGGACGCAGTCAATCCAGACGGCTACGGAACCAAGGCGGCTGCGCATTACTCGTTCGCGCTGGCCGCCGGCGAAACCGTCACATTAAAACTTCGTCTCACCAACCAGAATTGGCCCGAGATCAAGGAACCGCTGAACGGTGACTTCGGCAAAATTTTCCTGGACCGGCAAGCCGAAGCCGACGAATTCTACTCCCGCATTATTCCGCAGGACTTGAGCGACGATGCGCAGAACGTGATGCGCCAGAGCATCGCCGGACTTCTATGGTCGAAGCAGTTTTATCACTATGTGCAGCGGGAGTGGCTGCACGGCGATCCGGCGCAACCGGCCCCGCCTGCCGAGCGCTATGAAGGCCGAAACAAAGAGTGGCCCCACTTGTACAACGCCGACGTCATCTCTATGCCCGACAAGTGGGAGTATCCCTGGTATGCCGCCTGGGACCTGGGATTTCATTGCGTGCCGCTGGCCATGGTCGATCCCGACTTTGCCAAGGAGCAGCTCGTGCTCTTGATGCGCGAGTGGTACATGCATCCCAACGGGCAGTTCCCGGCTTATGAATGGTCGCTGGGCGACGTCAACCCTCCGGTGCATGCCTGGGCGGCGTGGCGCGTCTACAAAATCGACAAGAAGCTGCGCGGCCGCGGCGATCGCGAGTTCCTGGTGCGCGTCTTCCACAAGCTGATGCTGAACTTCACGTGGTGGGTGAACCGCAAGGACGCCGAAGGCATGAATGTCTTCCAGGGCGGCTTTCTGGGCCTGGACAATATCGGCGTCTTCGATCGCAGCGCGCCGCTTCCCACCGGCGGGGTTCTGGAGCAGTCGGACGGCACCAGTTGGATGGCGATGTACACGCTCAACCTGCTGGCCATCGCTTTTGAGCTGGCGAAGGAAGACCCCGCGTACGAAGACGTTGCCAGCAAGTTTTGGGAGCACTTCCTCTACATCGCCAACGCCATGAGCCACCGCGGCAACGATGGACACAGCATGTGGAACGAAGAAGACGGCTTCTTCTACGACGTGCTGAAATTGCCCGACGGCAGCCGCTTTCCGATGAAGGTGCGCTCCATGGTCGGCCTGATTCCACTGTTTGCGGTGGAGACCCTGGATTCCGAACTGCTGGGTCGCATGCCGTCGTTCAAGCGCCGTATGGATTGGTTCATCGAAAACCGCCCCGACCTGACCCGCGAGACCGCCTGCATGAATACGGTCGGCGCCAACGATCGCAGGCTGATGGCCGTGGTCGACGAAGAAGAGCTGCGCTCCATCTTGCGCTACATGCTCGACGAAAATGAGTTCTTATCGCCTTACGGTATTCGCTCCGTTTCCAAAGTGCACGAACGCCAACCTTACGTGCTTGAAGTTGGTGGCCAACAGCACGAGGTGGAATACGACCCTGGCGAATCCACTTCCAACTTATACGGCGGGAACTCGAATTGGCGGGGGCCGATCTGGTTTCCGGTGAACTTTCTGCTGGTTGAATCTTTGCAGCGCTTCCACTATTACCTGGGCGACGAGTTTAAGGTCGAGTTTCCCACGGGCTCGGGAGAGTATCTGACGTTGTGGGATGTGGCGGGCGAGTTGTCCCGCCGTCTCAGCAGTCTGTTTATGCGGGACGCATCGGGCCGAAGGCCAGTGCTGGCCGGTATGCCTTCGTTTCAGAACGATCCCAACTGGCGCGACCTGGTGCTGTTCTACGAATATTTCCACGGCGATACCGGCGCCGGCCTGGGCGCCAGCCATCAGACCGGCTGGACAGGACTGGTGGCCAAGCTCATCCAACAAAGCGGGGAAAAGGACGTCCGGCCGGCAGACGCAATCGCCGCGGTTGCGGCCGACTAAAGCTCATCCTATGTTGCCGACCAGTACCGGCTTCGAGGTTGGCTTGTCGGAACCCGCTTCGTTTTCGACGGTGATGGCGAACGCTTTGGCTTCGATGCCCTCCGGCATGGGATGGTCCATCATCACCGCGTTGCCATGCTCATCGGGCTTGAAGACGCCGGCAGGAATGGGCGCGCCGCCCGCAGGAATGATCCATAGCTCATAGGCCTTGCCGGCCGGAGGGGTGGCCAGGTTGCTGGCCATGAGCATCATTCGCCGACGCGTCGGGCTGAAGATTGCAGTACCGCCAGGCTCCTTCGCAGCTTTCTGCGGGTTCAGTGAAACGTGCACCGCGTCGGGCGAGGTCAGCAGCCTGAGCTCCTGGTTGGTACGGTCGAGCTCGATCGTCTGGTCCTGATTGCGGTTCCGGAGCTCGGCAAGCTGATCCTTCAGCCCAACATTGCCGTGCCAGGTGACCACCGCAAAAACCAGTAGAGCGAGTGCCACGACTGCCGGAACGAGCGACCACCACCGGTTCTTTTGCGCGACTGCCGCTGGCGTCGGTACCGACACTCCGCGTGGCTCGGCGGTGATGGCTCGCTGCATCCGTTCCTTGGTTCGCACCGGCGGTTGCGGACCGCTGCTGCTCAAGCCCAGCAAGCCTAGATCGGCTCGCATGGCCAGTAGCTCGCGGCGGCACGCGGCGCACTCGGCCAGATGCTCCTCGAACGACTGCCGTTCTGCGCCGGTCAGTTCCTCCAGCGCGTACAGCGCCAGATCCTCAGCGAATTGTTCGTGCGTGTTCAAAGCTCGCTCTTCGCTCGGTGCCCCAGGTTCGCGTCCTTCCGTTGGACCTTAACCTGGGCTGCAGCCGGTGACGACCCAGGTTAGCCCGAAAGATGGGCGAACCTGGGGCACCATCATCTTTACCCCACAAACTTCGCCCGTAGTTGTTGCAATCCGCTGCGGATCCGCGTCTTGATCGTGCCCAACGGCTCGCCGGTTTTTTCGGCGATCTCCGTGTGCGTCAGTCCCTGAAAATACGCCAGCTCTAACGCATGGCGTTGGTCGGGATTCATCTCCGCTAGCACCGACCTGACCTGCTCAATCATCAGGTTGCGCTCGGCCTCATCACCCAGGTCGGGGCCGCCGGCGATCACGCATTCCTCGATGTCGACTTCCGGCTTTCGTTGGCGCAGCCGATCAATCGCCCGATGCCGCGTGACGACGGCCAGCCACGCCGCCAGGCTTCCGCGGCTGGCATCGAACGCATCCGGATTGCGCCAAAGCTGCAGAAAGATGTCCTGCAGCACGTCTTCAGCCGCGCCTGTGTCCTGGAGCACACGCAGCGCAACTGCGTACACTACCCTGCCATACCGATCGTATAGCTCCGACATCGCCTGCTGGTCGCCGGCGCGGATACGCGCCACCAGCCTCATGTCGTTCGCACCATCGCCGCGCGCGGTGGCGCTCTGTCGAATCGGCTCCATTCCCATTACGTGTTCTAGGCGGCGCGCAGATTTTACATCCGGGAAAATACACGGAAAAAAGACGCACGCATTGTAACAAGCGGCGGGGCACGTCCGCTGATCTTCGGCGTTCTTTACCGCGCAAGCGACGCTACTTTTGACTTCGACGGGCTTGCATCTCGCGCAGCACTTCGGCTTGCGTGGCCTCCGCCAGTGCGCTGCGGATCGCCGGAAAGATGACTCCTTCTTCCATCTGCAGGTGCGCCCGAAATATCTCATCCAGCGCTCTTGTGATCGCGCACATTTCAGCCCCGGCGGCCGTTAGCGCGTCCGGATTGTTCCGCACCATCACCAGCAACGGCAGAAGTCGCTCCAGCAGTTCGTCGATGGCCATGTGCTGATCGCTCATGGCGACCAGCGCGTGCCGGACCTTCTCGTCCGGGATGGCCTCCAGCCGCGACCGCAGCGTCTCTTCTTCATCGGCTTCATGCAGCGGCAGCGATACGCTGTAGTACCGATGCACTCCAGCGGCAGCCCGCCTGATGTCATCCGGCGCTGCGCTTTGCGCGTGCGCCAGCTTCACAGCCACTCCGGTGAAGTGCCGTATGCGGTCATGGCAGCCGGTCAGGAGGTCGACAGCATCTTCGGTTTTCGGCCGTTGTTTTGCGGGGGAAATCTGGTTCAGCATTACTTCTATTATCGCGCAGTTCTCAGGATGCGGTTACAAACGATGCTGGCTCGTCGCGAAACGGGTCGAGGACGATGATGCCGTCTAAGTTTTGCCCTCTTTGCAGATCTTCCGTCAGCAGGTAGCGGCAGGCTGATGCTTTGGCAGCGGCGACAATCATCGCGTCCCAGAATGAAAACTTGTAGCGTTCCTGAATCCTCCAGCCGCGCTCCAGCAGTTCGGAATTGACCGCGACCGGACGCCACGCAAGAAGATCGCGTATTTCCGCCTGGGCTTCCTCGGCGCCCAGGGGAAGCTTCTGCACCGCGTTAACGTAGAACTCCTGCAGTACCTGAAAGCTGGTCCTTCCGGCACGTGTTTTCCAAAGCTCGGCGCGCCAGTCCCTGGCCAGCGCCTGCTTCTTAGCGTGGCTTGCATCCATGGCATAGAGGAATACGTTCGTGTCAACGAAGACGGGAGCGGTCATGTATTTCCTCGCGTGAGAGATAGCGGCCACCGCTCTTCAAAAACGGCTTGCGTGCAAGTGCCCGCCGCATCGCGCGCGTATATCCATCGCCGTCACTCATGCGCTGCTTGAGGATCTCTCCCAGCAATCGCGAGACACTCGTCTCTTTGCGGGCAGCCTCCAGCCGCGCCCAACGGGCGACCTCTTCCTCGAGGGTCACGGTTACGTTTCGAAGCCTTGATCCCACCAACACTATTCTAGTGCTACACGGATCCTGTGTCCATTCAACCGTCATGCCTCAAGAACGTCGAAGCCCACAAAGCCGTGTTGTAGACTGAATAGTAGGTCTTTGTTGTTGCCTCTTCTGCTGTCCCGTCAGAAAGGACTCTTTGAGCACCAGTATTCGCAATATCGCCATCATCGCGCACGTCGACCACGGCAAGACCACGCTGGTCGACGCCATGCTCAACCAGAGCGGCATCTTCCGCGCTAACGAGACCCACGTCGAGCGGGTGATGGACTCCAACGAACTGGAGCGCGAGCGCGGCATCACTATTCTGGCCAAGAACACGGCCATCTTCTATCACCACATAAAGATCAATATCGTCGATACGCCCGGCCACAGCGATTTCGGCGGCGAGGTGGAGCGTGCGCTCGAAATGGTGGACGGCGTGATGCTGCTGGTGGACGCTAGCGAGGGTCCGCTGCCGCAGACGCGCTACGTGCTGAGCAAGGCGCTCGAGGCCAAGCTGCCGCCGATTCTCGTCATCAACAAGATCGACCGTCCCGACGCGCGCGCGCAGGAAGTCCTGAACGAGGTCTACGACCTCTTCATCGACCTGGACGCGGCCGAAGACCAGCTCGATTTTCCCGTGCTGTATACCAACGCGAAGTTAGGAACGGCCTCGACCGACGCCGATAAACCCGGCGCCAATCTACAGCCGCTGTTTGAAGCCATCGTGAACACGATTCCTGTGCCGGCTGGCGATGCGAATGGCCCGCTGCAGGTGCTGGTGGCCAACCTTGACTACAGCGACTACCTGGGTCGCCTGGCGATTGCGCGCGTCTTCAATGGCACGCTGCGCACCGGCGAAGACGTTGCCATTGCCAAGCGCGACGGCTCGCTGGAGAAGATTAAGATCACCAAGCTGTTCTCGTTTTCGGGGCTAAAACGCACCGATATCGAGGTCACCGAACTCGGTGACATCGTGGCCGTGGCCGGCGTCACAGGCATCAACATCGGCGAGACTATCACCGATGTCGAGAATCCCGCACCGTTGCCCGTCATCACCATCGACGAGCCGACCATCGCCATGCAGTTCATGGTGAACACCTCGCCGATGGCCGGCCGCGAAGGCCAGTACGTCACCTCGCGCAATCTGCGCGAGCGCCTGGAAAAAGAGCTGCTCACCAACGTTTCGCTGCGCGTCGAAGATGCCGACAGCACTGACTCGTTCAAAGTCATGGGCCGCGGCGAGCTGCAACTCGCCATCCTGATCGAGATGATGCGCCGTGAAGGCTTCGAACTCGCCGTGGGCAAGCCGGAGATCCTCACCCGGGAGCTCGATGGCAAGCTGATGGAGCCCGTCGAGCGCCTGACCGTCGACGTGCCGGACGCTTTCGTTGGCGTTGTCATCGAGAAGCTAGGCGGTCGCAAGGCGCACATGCAGAAGATGCACAACCACGGCTACGGGCGCGTGCGCATGGAGTTCGTGATCCCCAGCCGCGGCCTCATCGGCCTGCGCAGTGAGCTGCTCACCGACACCCGCGGGACCATCGTGATGAACTCGCTGTTCGACGGCTACATCGAGTGGCAGGGCGAAATCCCGCATCGTCCGACGGGCGCACTCGTCGCGGACCGGCCCGGCACTACTACTGCCTATGCGCTATGGGGATTGCAGGAGCGCGGCGAGCTCTTTGCCGGCCCGGGCGTCGAAGTCTACGAGGGAATGGTCATCGGCGAGAACTCGCGGGATAACGATCTCGACGTGAACGTCGTCCGGGAGAAGAAGCTGACCAACATGCGCGCCTCGACTGCCGACGAGGCCATCCGGCTGGTGCCCTTCAAGAACCTGAACCTGGAGCAGGCGATCGAGTTTATTGCCGAGGATGAGCTGGTGGAAGTGACGCCGAACAATCTGCGGCTGCGGAAGAAGATTTTGCAATCCAACCGCCGGCCGCGTAGAAATGCGCAGCCGGCAGTGGTGCAGACCGGATAAACAGGCTACCGAAGGCCCGAATTCGGGTTGTTTGAAGGGGCATCAGCTTTAGCTGCGCCGTTATAATCCTTTTATTCTTGCGGCCCTTACAGGACTGCCGATCAATGCTTCCGCTGTTCGCCCCCGCGTAACGGCGCCCCACGGGGCTGACGCGCGCGCGCCTGGTCGCGAGGGTGCCCAGAGTGTCGTTGTAAAAGGATGGTGTAGGTAAACAGGTCGTACCGGTCGTCGTCGACGAGGTTACATTCGTCGTTGTAGAAAAGCATTCAATCGTCTCAATTCTCTAGCCCTGCCTGTGACTCCCTTGCCTACTAAAATTGTATACCTTAGGCGCGGTGGCTGCCGAAGCAGCCGACTCCCCCATTTCAAAGCACCTGCCCGAAATGGTAAACCATTGCAAGCACAGTGATTTAGATAAGCCAGTTTTGGGCTGTCCGTTCCGTAACCCAGTCCTCGCGGCTGGCGATGGCGCGGAATCGAAGGCCCAGCAGGACGTGTCTTCCCGCCCCGGGCCACACGGGGTTCGGTCAGCGGTTCCGTTTGATGACGGGCCAGGGTCGGGCGCCGAAGCCCTAACCGTCGGCAAGACGCGGCTAATCGGGAGCCCTTAATCACTATCTGCCGCTTTGCCGCTCCGGAGGGACAGCCGACTGGGTGCCGTGATGCGCTGGAAGTGCGCTCGCTTAGAGTCCTGCCGGTAGTCCGGCCCTTCAATTTCGACTTTCTTGCACATCTCATGCAGCCGGGAACGCATGCGCTCGCCGATACGGTCGCCGAGCGTCTCGCGGCGCGCCGCCCGCTCCGCCACAGTGGGGCTGCGCAGATTGTCGATCTCGGGATTGGTCTCCTCCGGGCCGTCGGGGAAATTCGTTGTGATGATCGTCGTCTTGTTATCGTTGTAGCGGCTGTTGAGGATGTAGTTTACCGTGTCGAAGACCCATTCGGTGCTGCGCACCGCGCCCAGTTCGTCCAGCACCAGCACTTCGGCGTCGAACACCGGACGTAGCACTTCCATCTCGGTGGCCTGGACCGCCGGGTTGTACGAATTCTGGATTTGCTTGAGCAGCTCGCGATAATCGCAGAACAGGCAGTGAATTCCTTTGTCGCGAATCAGCGCCTGGATGATGCCGACCGCCAGATGCGTCTTGCCAACGCCGACTGATCCCACGAACAGCAGGCCGGTCTTCTCCAGCGGATATTCCTCGACAAAGCGGCCGGCAAAGTTTCGTGCCCGAACGATACTCGCCTGGCTCTTCTCATCGGGATCATACTGGAAGGTCGTGAGCTCGCAATGCTCATAACGGGCTGGAATGCGCGCCGCCGCGAGCAGGCGTTCCGCGCGGCCCTGCACGCGGCACTCGCAACGCACCGCCTCGCGCTCCTTGCCGCGTTCCATGGTTCGCCAGCCAGTCCCGCCGCAGAGCGGGCAGGTTTCGGTTGTCGTGGTCACGATTGAAATGTAGTGCTGAGCCGGTGAGAAATGCAATCCGGTAAGGCGCAGATTCGCACCGATTCACCGGAACGAGAAAAGAATCAGTGGTCGACTGTGGAAATCCGCCCCAAAATTAACTAGGAGTGGCGGCAAGCTGCTCCTTGCCTGCCGGGAAAATATCGTACACGTAGTCGTGTGCGGCCAGCGCGGCGGCCTTCATGGCGCCTGTCTTGATCCGCTTCACGATCTCCTCGCGCGAAAGGCCGAACAGCGCTTCCAGGATTTGCCCACGCTCCTGGTCACCGGCCTGCGCCAGCAGGAACAGCACACGCGCGCTGTGCTGGATGTAGTTCGGCGAACCCAGTTGGCGCTTCAACAGTTCCATGATCAGGGGCGCTTTGCTGCGATCGAAGCGTCCGGGATCGCCGCGCCGGTCCAGCTCCGCAAAGAACTCCGCCGTCCACTCGTTGTGATAGTCCCACACCTTCTGGAACAGTTCCGGCGTGAAGCGGGTCCCGGCCGGCACTTTCTCCGGGCTCGGCGCCAGCACCACGCCGTCCTCAGTCAGCGCCGAGCGCTGGAAATAGCCCTCCCTGGTGATGACCGCCTGGTGGCGCACCAGCGTCCACAGCCAGGAAACGTCGATACGGTACGTCGCCAGATCGTTCATGAAGCGCTGCTTGAGCTCGTAGTCGTCGATGGCTGCAGCGAAGTTGCCATTCAGGATCTGGAAGCCGTAGTTCGCGGCCATGTAGAAGGCGTGCTGGATGTGCTCGATGGTGATGTCGCCTTTGGGTACGCCATAGATGGCATCCCACAGCGCCGGAGTAAATATTTTTTCCGGCGTATCCAGCGATTCCCGGCGAATGACCGCCGGCGTGATTTTGCCTGCGGCATTCAGCAAGCCGCGCGATTCGAGCAGCGCCCGCTCGGAGTCCACCAATCCGCTGGCAACGGCGGGCACCGCTTTGCCATTCGCGTCCACCGTCTTGCGCGGCGAATCCAGCATCGCCTGAAGCTGCGAAATTGGTACACATAGCGGACCGTTACCCGCAGCCACATACGCCGGCTCCGGACTGGCGACCCAGCTTTGCCGATAGGCGTCATAGAGCCGCCCCTTCACGCGTCCGGTGAGCATATCGTCGAGCGTCGCTGGCTCGCCCGCAGTCCTGGGCTCGTCAGGCACGAACATCAGCCCCAGCAGCCGCTCGCGCAGCTTGTCGATCACGACCGCGCGCATGGCGACCGGGTTATAACGCGAGCGGCCATAAACATCACTCGACTGATACATCATCACCGCCGCCATCCCGCCGATGGGCGCGCCCTGCGTGAGTTCGCCATGCTTCAGGCCGGCCATCAGCATGGTGAGCGCGTTGTAGCGCTGGTAGGCGATCATGTTGGGTGAAGCCATGCCGATGTTCTGCGGATCGGGGAAGACGCCGTTCGGGTCGTCTTTCCACATCTCGATAAGGCTGCCAAGGTAGTCCCAGCGGCCAACGTTGGTTCCCAGCAGCCGCCGGCGGAGGACCCAGGCGATTGCGGGCAGATATCGCCCGCCATTGCCCTCCTCGTACAGAATCTTGATTTTGAATGTGCCGGCGGGAACGCCGATGATGCCTTCCACGCGCGCGAGCAGCTTCTCCACCACGAGCGCTTCGCGCGGAGTCTGAATCTTTGGGATGTAGAAGTAGATGCCGGTGCCGAGGCGCTTCAGGGCATCGAAGTTGTTTAGCACCCAGATCACGACTAACGCGACAATCCCGGGAACGGCTTGGTCATCGACCGTGAACTGTTCGTAAACGATGTGGAGGCTGGGCGGCCGAACCAGCCGCGTCGGCCACTTGCCGGGCTCGCGCTCAATTTTGTACGAACGGGTTTTTCCCTTCTTTACCACATCGTAGGACTTGCTGGTCCAGCTTCCCTCGAAGATCTGCTTCGCGTTCTGCAAGGCCGCAAAAATTCCCACCGGCTGGCTCTTGGGCATGCCCTGCGACTGGAAATGTGCCGGTGAAGCGTCTTCGAAATCCGGCATGTTCATGGGCGCAGCGCTGTTCAGCGCGTTGAAAGCCATGTCCAGCGGATGCCAGGGACCGGTAAGCTCCAGTCCGGGGTTGTCGAGCGGATGGACATCGGCAGGGATGGGCACTTCGTCGTTCAGGCGCCAGCGCCATTCGCTCTCGCGATCCAGAAAGTTGTCGATCATGCCTTGGACAATCTGGCGAAAGGTCCAAGAGCGCCCGGAGACCGGGTCCTGGAATGACTCGTCCCACTTTGGCCAACCGTACTTGCTGCGCACCGGCTCGGAGCTCTTGAGCAGCGCGCGGCGGGCGTTCAAAACCTCGGCTATCGCAGGACGCAGTTCACGGGTGAGCGTCGCAATTGTCTCTTCCACGTTGACGTCGCTGCCGTTGACGTTCTTCGTTCCAAACAATTCTGGGAATTGCTGCAGAATATCTTCGCGAACCATGCCCGCCTCCGAGTGTAATTCCCATGGTAACTCTTAAGTTTGTTAATTCCGCGACGCGCGTGTGAACCGGTCAAAGCGCTTCGCGACGGCGTGCCGAAACGGGAAGCCTGGAGAGTGCCCTGGCTGACGGAACTTTAGCCGGCTCATGCGCGTAATTCAATCCAGGTGCCGTCATGCTCAGCTTCTTACTGTGGTGCATTCTGCTGTTCTTCTGCTGGCCGTTGGCGCTGGCCTTCTTGATCCTCTATCCGATCGTCTGGCTGCTTCTGCTGCCGTTTCGGCTGCTCGGAATTGCGGTGGAGGGAGTTTTGGAGCTGTTCAAGGCCATCATCTTTTTGCCTGCGCGCATTCTGCGCGGGCCGCGCCGGGCGTGGTAGTGGTCGCCGCTTCTTCCCCCTATGCATCAGGCACGGCCTTCTTCAGCCGTGCCGTTCAATCGCCAAAAAACGAGGGCTTCAGCCCCAGCAAGCTGCCGACAGGGGTTGAAGCCCAATCCCAAGTGCCTATCGTTCGGCACGCTTGAAAGCGTGCCCTGATCCAAAGCTAGCCGACCTTCACCGCGTGCTTCTCTTCGGTTTGCGTGGTCGGGAACTTGCGGTGGCCGATCCCGGTGTAGATCTGCCGCGGACGAGCGATCTTCTGCTCCGGGTCCTGCACCATCTCATTCCATTGCGCCAGCCAGCCAGCTGCGCGCGGAATCGCGAACAGCACGGTAAACATGTCGGGCTGGAAGCCCATGGCCTGGTAGATGATGCCCGAATAGAAGTCGACGTTGGGGTAGAGCTTGCGGGTGACGAAGTAATCGTCCTCCAGCGCGATGCGCTCCAGCTCCAGTGCGGTATCGAGACGGTCGTTGCGGCCGGTCACTTCGAACACCTCGTTGGCGACCGCCTTGATGATGCGGGCGCGCGGATCGTAGTTCTTGTAAACCCGATGCCCGAATCCCATCAGCTTGATTTCGCCCGCTTTCACGCGCTTGATGTAAGCCGGGATGTTCTTCACCGAGCCGATCTCGTCCAGCATCTTCAGCACTTCCTCGTTGGCGCCGCCATGCAGCGGGCCGGCAAGGGCAGAGGCCGCGCCGGCCATCGACAGATAGGGGTCAGTCTGCGCACTGCCGATGACACGCATGGTAGTCGAGCTGCAGTTCTGCTCGTGGTCGGCGTGGAGGATAAACAGTACATCCAGCGCCCGCGCGATGACCGGGCTGGCCAAGTACTTTGGCTCCGTCATCTTCCACAGCATGTTCATGAAGTTCTCGGTGTAGCTGAGGTCGTTGTCGGGATGGACATACGGATATCCGCGACGGTGGCGATACGCGTACGCCGCCAACGTTGCCAACTTCGCGATCAGACGAACGATCTGCTTCTGGCGGTTCACCGGGTCCTGAATGTTCTTGGCCTCGGGATACACGGTTGACAGTGCTGCCAGGGTGCTCACCAGGATGCCCATGGGGTGAGCGTCATAGCGGAAACCATCGATGAAGTGCTTGGTGCTCTCATGCAGCATGGTGTGATGCGTGATCTCCCACACCCAGTCCTTTTCCTGCTGCGGCGTGGGCAGCTCGCCGTAGAGCAGAAGATAAGCGACCTGCAGGTAGGTGCAGTGCTCGGCCAGCGTTTCGATATCGTAGCCACGGTAGCGAAGGATGCCTTTGTCGCCGTCGATGAAGGTGATGCTGCTCTTGCAAAATGCGGTGTTCATGAATGCGGGATCGTAGGTCATGACCCCGAACTCTTCGGGCTTGGCCTTGATCTTCCGCAGGTCCATCGCACGAATCGTTTCGTGCTCAATGGGAGCTTCGTAGGTTTGATTGGTGCGTTGGTCTGTGATGGTCAAAGCGTCCTTCGGCATGACCGGTCCTCCTGTCGGGATGGAAAGAATCTAGAATTTCGAGATAGCCCAGGGATGAACGAACGAGTGTTCGAACGAGTTCGATTTTACTGTTTAGATGCTCCCTCGGTTAGCGACAAGCGTCACAGAACCTTGTGACGTAGCCCCGTCCCCGCCAGCTATTTCTTGGCCGCTTCGTCGGAAGCGCTGCCGCTCTTTTCCGAGCCGGAGGAGCTTGTGCCCTGGCTTTCACCTGCCTTTGAGTCTTTGGAGTCACCGGGAGCCGCGCCGTTGCCTCCCGCGCTCTTGCCTGACTTGCGCGCGTAATCAGTGACATACCAGCCCGACCCCTTGAATTGTACGGCCGGCGCCGAGAACAATTTTTCCAGTTCGCCACCGCAATGCGGGCAGATCGTGAGTGGGGGATCGGAAAATTTCTGAATTCGCTCGGTCAGGCTATGACATTGCTTGCACTGATATTCGTAAAGAGGCACCGCAGCTCCCACATCGCTTCTAAGTTATTGATTCTATTTTTCGGGTAAGGGTGCGGTCAATTGAGAACTGCCGCCGTTCGCTCTTCGCTTTTCGCTTTTCGCCTTGGGTCCTGCGCTTCGATCTGGCACTCCGCGTCCGGCCAATGTCGCCCGTATAACCAGATTGTCATCCCGACCGAGGGCTTCAGCCCGAGTGGAGGAACCTGCTTTTCGTCCGAAGTGGCAGAATGCCGAGCCGATACGGCGCGGACAGACAGCAGGTCCCTCCACTGCGCGCCCCTACGACTCGCAAAAGAGGCGACTCGGAGCGGCGCTCCGGTCGGGATGACACGATGAAACCGCCACGTTGCCGTCTTCCTCCTTGCTAAGGATTGCTTCGCGCGTTGAAACTACTCGTGTGAAAGCCATTGCCATCATCCCCGCCCGGCTGGCATCGACCCGGCTGCCGGGCAAAGTGCTGCGCAAGATTGCCGCCCGCCCCATGCTCGCCTATGTGTACGAGGCAGCGCGCGCCTGTCCCGGCCTGCAGGACGTGATTGTGGCGACCGACTCGCAGGCCATCGCTGACGTGTGCGCCGAAAATGGCTGGAGCTATCGCATGACCTCGCCAGAACACCGCAGCGGGACAGACCGTGTACATGAGGTCGCGCAGAGAGTCGCGGCCGATGTCTACGTGAATGTACAGGGCGACGAACCGCTGGCCCGGCGTGAGCACCTGGACGCCCTGCTTGAGCTGATGCAACGCGACGAGATCTCAGTCGGAACGCTGAAAGCGCCGTGTGCGCCCGAGGACGTCAACAATCCTAATGCGGTAAAGGTCGTCACCGCACTGGACGGCCAAGCGCTGTATTTCTCGCGCGCAACCATTCCGTTCCATCGCGACCACAGCGGGTTCGTGCGCTACTACAAGCACCTCGGCTTCTACGCCTATCGCAAAGCCGCACTCGAGGCGTTCTGTAGCTGGCCCGAATCAGAGCTGGAGCGCAGCGAACGCCTGGAGCAATTGCGGTTTCTGGAAAACGGCATGGCGATCCATGTCGCCGAGACGCCGTACGACACTGTGGGAGTGGATACGGACAAGGACTTGCGCCGCGCGGAGCAGATTCTGACGCGACGCTAGTCGTTGGCGGTGCTGACGGCTTGGTGGCTCGCTGCCCAGACCTCCGCGGCCGCGACCCGCTTGCCAATTGATGGGTGCGAGTGAAACAGAAACTCAATCCACTTCGCGGGCTCGCGTTCCGCCAGGTTCTGATCGGCCAGCTTCTGCATGGAACTGATGAACGGCTCGATGGCCGGCGTGTTCTCCCAGGCGTAGCGGTCGGCCTGGCGCTCATGATGGCGCGAGATCGCATTAAGCGCAGGCATCAGGAGAAAACCCAGCACCGTCGCGACCAGCACAATCAGTGGCAGGTTGGCGAAGTCGTATAGCCGCGGACCGAGCGCCGGAAACCACTCCTTCGCGAGCACAAACCGCAGCACGACGTTGATCAGCCAGAAGCCGAAGAACGTAATCCCGACTTGCGTCAGGATGCCCTTGAGGATGTGCTTATGGACGTGATGGCCGAGTTCGTGCGCCAGCACCGCCTCGATCTCATCTTCGCTGTAGTTCTGCAGCAGGGTGTCGGCCAGAATGATGCGCCGCGTAGAGCCCAGGCCGGTCAACGCGGCATTCGCCTTGTTCGATTTCTCCGACAGCTTCCACTCGTAGACGCCACGTATGCGCGTGCCGGCGCGCTCGCCAAGCTTGGTCAGCCGGTCGCGCAGGCTGTCGTTCGCCAGCGGCTCGAACTTGTAGAAGATCGGCAACAGCAGCACCGGCGCGAGTTGCGCCATAAGCAGAAATAGGCCAACAAAGACCGCCCAGGCGATGATCCACCAGCGCTGCGGCGCGACCTGAATGATGGAGTAAATGATTTCCACCATGATCGCTCCCAGCACGAGCGAGAGCAGCCAGCCCTTGCACTCGTCCCACAGCCAACTGCGCAGCTTCTGGTTGGAGAGGTGATATTGATGCTCCAGCCGGAAGCCGACAAAATCGAAGGGTGAGCTGATCAGCTTCGCGATGATCGAAAACATCAGCACGTAGAGGAATACGGCGACGAAGTAATGCTGACGCGCGCCGAGGTAAGACCAGTCGCGGAGTTTGCCCGTCCAGCCGGTGGCCAGCAGCACGACGAGCAGCGCGAAACCGATGACGGTGTCGCTGAGACTCAGCCAGCGCTGGATCCGGTTATAGCGTTTGACCTCGGGCGAGTCCGCCGTGTGCGGAGGTGTGGTAACGGTTGCCATCCTATGATTCAAGTATAAAGCAGCTGGTAAGAAGATAAGTTAAGATCGGCATCACGCCAACGGGCGAAACCGCAACGTATCAGGGTCGGCTTTCACTCGTGCAACTCGCGCCATGTGGAAGCGGTGCTGCGAAATCTCACGTGCCACCAACAACAGCAACCTCCCCGGGTGAAGTGTTCAGTTTCGCGATACACGAGTCAGCGTGAGGAAGTAAATCCACCAGACGGTTTGATTTTGCACGGACAACGATGATCGCCATGCCCCGACCCGCAAGATTCTGCTGATAGGCAATTCCCTTATCCAGGGTTAGAAAAACCTGGAAGCCCGTGCGTTCGGCTCGAGCAAGGAGTTCACCGTTCTTGAGTCCCGCCAGTCCAGCCTCGGGCACCGTCGAGCAGTCGTGCCCGGCAAAGCAGCGCTTAAATTTCCTGGGGATGCACTCGTCCAGGAGAATCCTCATCGCAGATGGCCGACGAGAAGCGATTTGGCTGCTTCTAGCGCTGCGATCGCCGCTTCGCGGCTGACGCTGGGAAAGTCGTCCAGAAACTCGGCCAGGGGTTGTCCCCCCTCCAGGTAATCCAGCAGGGCCTGAAAGGGAACCCGGGTTCCACGGAATACCGGGGTGCCACCAAGGATGTCGGGGTCCTTCACGATGATATCGGCAGATTCCGGCATGTTCTCTCCCCCCATCCGCGGCACTGCAACGAGCCGGCGAGGCCTATCTTACGCCAACCCCGGCCTACTTGAAGGAGGTGCGGCTCTGCCTACATTACGATTTCGTTCGCGCGCAGCGTGATCGGGTGCTGCATCTCCTCCAGATCGCCCTTCACCAGGTTGAGCCCATACACGCAGGATTCGAACTCGCGCGCCAGCTTGGCGAACAGCGGGGCGAGGTTGGCGTACTCGAACTGATCGAACTTGGACACGATGTAGTAGCTCTCCTTGCCCGCCTTGATGAAGTCGACAAAGTTCTCCAGCCGTTGCCGCCGCAGCCGATAGTGATTGATGCTTTCGGGGAACATGCCGGAGAGAAACAGCGTGTAGTCGCCGATGTGCTTGCGTACCTGCCGCTCGCGGTCAAACGATGGCGCCGGACCGTACACCGGGTCCGCCTCCAGCAGCATCTCGCCCACATCGCCCAGCGAACGCCCATTGGCGTTACGCAGTTTGAAGAGTTGCTCAACCTCGCAAAACTCGCTCAGAACGTTGGCGATGTAGTCCTGCATCTCGGGATCGCGCAAGCCGATGTCGCGATCGAAATGATGATGGACCAGCTCGGTAAAGAGTTCCTGCAGCGGGTGCGATTCCGGGATCATAGCCTGCCTGTGTGCTCCTGATACGACTCCGGCAATGTGTGATGCAGTTGATACCGCAATTTCCTGTCGCGCGCAAGCGTTACTCGCGCGCAGTATTACTCAAAAGGTTCATCACTATGAACCCGCGTTCGCGCCAAACGCTTCGCTCTACCTTTCGGATCGAGCGCGTATGTTCAATTTGAGCGCAATTGACGCGGCTTTGGTTTGCTGCTTCGTCCATGACGGCGCTTCATGGCGCGCCGGTATCAGCAAAGAACCGCGTTGACTGCCAAAATTACGGGCAACCCGTCACGACCTGAAGCCGAGTCCCTTCTGGCCGGCGCGCCTCTAATGCTTGCAGGAGGCACTCATGGAACGGCGGAACGTCGCAGGCAATTCTCCCTACGAACCCATCGTCGGATTCTCGCGTGCCGTAAAGGTTGGGCCGTTTGTTTCGGTTGCGGGCACGGTGGCGACCGGCCCCGACGGAAAGATCGTTGGCGAGGGTGATATTTATGCGCAGGCGGTACAGGCGCTGAAGAATATTGGCAGTGCCCTGGAGAAGGCTGGTGCCAGTTTTCGCGACGTAGTGCGCACGCGCATGTTTGTCACCGACATCAGCCAATGGGAGAAGGTCGGGAAGGCGCACGGCGAAGTCTTTCGCGACATCCGACCCGCGGCCACCATGGTGGAAGTGAGCGGATTCGTCGCGCCGGAGATGATGGTGGAGATCGAAGCGGACGCGATCATCGCATCGGAGTTGTAGCGCTGCTTTCCCGCCGCATGGTCAGATAGTCATAGCTGCAGAAAGCAAATCCGATCTGTCCAGTCCCATTTGCCGGCTCGTTGGTAAAGGTCATTCAGCGCTCGAACCAAGCCGCCGATGTTGGCGGGCACGATGCTTTTCTCATCCACGAATATGACGCCGCCATGTTGCCGCCCGGCTTCTGCCCAAGTTTTGAGCAGCGGCGGAATGGTCCTGCGGTCGTAGGTGACCAGGGTCAATCGTTTTGCGGCCGCTTGCAGCAAGCAGGCAGTATCATCTTGTCCAAGGTAGTTGCCGGACTCCCACTCCGCCAGTCCATGCACGACCAGAGACCGGTTGCGCCGCCGCAAACCATCGGCTACTCGGGGAGAGATGTGCTCGTCCAGCAGAAGCTTGAGCATCTCAGGGCTTGGCCGAATGCCGAACCAGGGTAACTTGAGGGAGCATTCGCTTGAGCGTCATCAGATCGGCTGCCTCGTTCTCGTGCATAGCATCTTCAATCTCTTGCGAAAAAACCTGCGCGTAATGTTCCGCGGCCCTGACCTTGGCTTCCGGCCACCGCAGGTGCGCCGCAACCGCCGCCGTGTTCCCCTGGTAGCTGCGGAGCAGCATCACGATTTCCCAGACGGCCAACGTGCTGCCTTGTAGGTACGCCTGTCTTCCGGCGGCCGAATCGCGAAAGTCGATGAAGGCAAATTCCGCACGCCTCAATCCCTCTTCAATGAGCCGGGCGCTGGCATCGCTGGCAGTCCATCCATGTCGATGTGCCATGCGCTTCAAACGCTCGCCACTTTCCCTCGGCAGGCGCATGCTGAGGACCATGGAGCGGGGCTTCATGGCAATTCTTCCTTGTTTGTAAGCATTGTAAACATTGTATGCATTGTAGCACTTCCGCCGGGCGGCGATGAGCTCGACCTAGGGTGCAGGCTGAATCAACCAGCGAAGCGCACCCTATTGCGTCACGTCCAGCCCAATCCCCTGTCCCTGCCAGACGCGCTGCCCCGCAGCAGGGGTGGTCTTCACCACCATACGAGTCCCAGCAGCCACAGACTGGGCCGTATTTTGCGCAGCCGGTGTGGCCGATTGGGTTGCGATTCCTGCCACGCGCAGGCCCGCATTCACGATCGCATCGATCGCCGCATCTTCACCCTGTCCCACCAGATCGGGCATCACGAACGAGGGCCGCTCCTCGGGCGCAGCCATCAAAATGCTGATCTTCGGTTCGGAAATGTTCACCGCATTGGCCGGAGGACTCTGGGCCACGATCTGGTCGGCGGGCGCGCCTGGAATCGTCGCCGATGCCATGCCGCCCATCTCCAGACCGCGGCGGCTAATGTTGATCTCCGCAGTGCGCTCGCTGTTCCCGATCAGGTCGGGAATGACCACGCGCTGCGGGCCCATGCTATCGGCCACGCGCACATGCCATCCGCGCCGTACCTGTACCCCGGGCGCAGGCGCTTGCGACATCACGCGCCCCGGCGGAACGTCGGAACTGAAATAACGGCCGCCCTGCTCCAGCACCAGGCCGTGGTCGGCGAGCAGCCGCTCCGCCTGGGTCTGCGTCAGTCCCACTACCTTTGGGATGGTCGTCTGCCGGCCGTGAATCGCGAAGCGCATGGCGGTCAGGGCCGAGGCGATGAAGACCACGCACAGCACCAGCGCGCGCAGCAGCCAGCGAAAGAAGCCCCGCATCAGTGCGCCTCGCTGTCGCCCGCAGCGCCGTCCCGCGTGTCCAGCTTCTGAGCCACCGCCGCCGGCGTGGTTGGAGGCGGCGCAGCGAAGTCCTCCGACTCGCGTCCCACCAGCGCCACGCGCATGAAGTCCATCCAGATGGGCAGTGCGGCCTGGGCGCCGGTTTCTTTGTTGCCCAGCGTCTTTTTCTCGTCGTAGCCCACCCACACGCCGCAGGTCAGCGACGGCGAAAAGCCCACAAACCATGCATCGGTGAAATCGTTGGTCGTGCCGGTCTTGCCGCCCAACGGATGATTCAGCTTGCTGGCGGCGAACCCGGTTCCGTGCAGCACCACCTCGCGCAACATGCTGACCATGATGCGAGCGGTCCGCGCGCTCACCACGTCGTGCACCTCGGGATAATCTTCCTCCAGCACGCGGCCATCGTAGTCGGTGACCTTGCGGATGTAGCGCGGCATCACGCGCACACCGTCATTGGGGAAGGTAGTGAAGGCTGCCGTCTGCTCGGCCAGGGTGATGTCGGCCGCGCCCAGCGCCACCGGCAAATACGGCAGCAGAGGCGAGGTGATGCCGAACCGGCGCGCGTATTCGATCACCGTCTTGATGCCGCCGATGCGTTCCGTCACCTTCAGGGCGGGAATGTTGCGCGACTCCGCCAGCGCGTGGCGAAAAGTGATGACCCCTTCGAACTTGCCATCATAGTTGTGCGGCGTGTACGGCCCCGAAGCCGTATTAAACGTAATCGGCGAGTCGAGCACGGTATCGTCCGGCGTGAGCCCCTGGTCGATGGCTGCCGTATAAATATATGGCTTGAAGGACGAGCCCACCTGCCGCAGTGCCTGGGTGGAGCGATTGAATTTCGACTGCTCGAAGTCGCGTCCGCCGACCATGGCTTTGATGTCGCCACTCGAGTTGTCCAGCGCCAGCAGTGCTCCCTGTACGCCCGATTCCTGCTCCAGCAACACGTGGCTGGCAGCGCCGTTCAGGTCGTCAACCTTGACGTACACGATATCGCCCGGCTTGAGGAACTCCTGCGGCGACTTGTAGCGCGTCCACTTGATCTCCTCCGGCCCCAGTCGCGCCTCGTAGCTGCCAAACTTCACGGTTGCGGCCATGGGCTCGACATCGGTCACCAGCGCGTGCAGGTAGCAGCCGGGGCGAATGGCGCTGTCCCAATCGACGTGATGATAGGTGGCCTGCGAATCGCCATTCGCGACCACGTTCAACAGATTGCCCTTCCATCCATGGCGCCGCTCGTACGCGGCCAGCCCATCGCGGACGGCCTGTTGCGCCGCCCGCTGCATCTCCAGGTCAAGTCCGGTGTAGACGCGCAACCCGCCTTCGTGCACCTCCTCCGCGCCGTATTTCTTCTCCAGATATTGCCGGATTTCCTCGACGAAATAAGGCGCGATGTCATTGGCTTCGGCCTGCAGCTTCAGGCCGAGCGGCGCACTCTTGGCTCGCTGCGCCTCGGCCGCGGTGATCTTGCCGTCCTCCAGCATGTTGTTGATCACCAGGTTGCGACGCCGCAACGCGCGTTCGGGATTGTTAATCGGCGAGTAGTAATTCGGCGCCTTGGGCAGGCCCGCCAGCACGGCGGCTTCTTCCAGCGTCAGGTCTTTCGCTTTCTTGCTGAAGTAATAATTTGCGCCCGCTTCGAATCCGTAGACTCCATGCCCGAGGTAAATCTGATTCGCGTAGAGGGTGAAGATTTGCGGCTTGGTGAAGCGCCGCTCGATCTGGATGGACAGCATCACCTCCTGCATCTTGCGGCGGAAGTTGCGGTCGGGCGAGAGGAACAGGTTGCGCGCCAGTTGCATGGTGAGCGTGGAAGCGCCCTGCGCACGGCTGTCCAGCATCACGTCGCGCCAGGCCGCGCCGAAGACGCGCCACACATCCACGCCCCAGTGCTGCTCGAATTCCTTGTCCTCGGTGGAGATGAGCGCATCGCGCAATACCTTGGGAAAGTCGTTGTAGCTGTCGATCACCCGCCGTTGCAGCGCGAACTGCCCGATGACGCGGTCCTGGTCATCGTAAAGTTGCGTGATCGTGCTGGGCCGATAATGCTCCAGCTCGGTCACCTGCGGCAGGTCGGTGGAGTAAACCAGAAGCAGGCCCGAAACTGCACCGGCGGTCGCGGCGAGGATAATCAGTAGCACAAACAGCGCGTTGCCCACGAATTTCACGCCGATAAGGCGCGATTGTGCCGAGGTTTCGACCGTGGGGGTAGCTTCTTCCACTACACGCTTCATGGGAGGACTACGGTCAGCATAGCACTGAAGGAATGGCTTGTAGTCAGGCTGTCTTGCGTCTTTCGTGATTTACAATCATCAGTTTGTGAGTAGCCTCTATTTTTCATCAGAGGGCGTCGAAGGGATGCCCAGGCGCCCCATTCTGTAGACGGGCAGCCTTGCGATTCATCATCAATCGAACTGGAGCACGCACTTGCCGGAAACCATCTACGACGTAGCCATTATCGGCAGCGGACCTGCCGGATATACTGCGGCCATTCGCGCCGGACAACTAGGGCTGAAGACCGCCCTCATCGAAAAAGATGACGTATTGGGCGGAACATGCCTGCACGTCGGCTGCATTCCCACCAAGGCGCTGCTGTTCAACGCCGAAGTTTTCGACCACGTAAAAGAAGGGCCGGAGCTGGGCCTGGAGAACACCGCGGGTGTCACGCTCAATTGGGGCGCGATCCAGAAGCGCAAGCAGGGCATCGTCGACAAGCACACCAAGGGTTTGTCGTTCCTAATGCGCAAGAACAAGGTCGACGTGGTGCGCGGCTACGGCAAACTGACCGGTCCGGCCAGCGGCGGCATCCACACCGTCGCCCTCGAAGGCGGCCAGCAAGCCTCGATCAAGTCGAAGAACGTGCTTCTGTGCAGCGGCTCCTCCGCTCGCATGTTGCCTGGCATGCAGCCTGACGATCAGATCCTGACCAATATCGAAATTCTCAGCCTGAACGCGATTCCGAAGTCGCTGATTGTGATTGGCTCGGGCGCGGTCGGCGTCGAGTTCGCCAGCATCTACAAGTCCTTCGGCACCGACGTCACCATCCTCGAGATGCTGCCGCGCTATGTTCCGGTCGAAGACGAGGAGGTCTCGAAGGAACTGGCGCGCGTTTATCGTAAGCGCGGCATCAATGGATTTGTGAATGCCAAAGTCGAGAGGGTAGAGAAGACCAAGACCGGCGTGGCCGTAACCTTCACCGTCGATGGCAAGCAGCAGAAGCTGGAGGCCGAGAAAGTGCTGGTCGCTATCGGACGCGCGCCGGTAACCGATAAGGTTGGCATCGAGAAGACGAAGATCGAGCTCGAGCGCGGCTTCGTCAAGGTTGACGGCTTCATGCGCACCGCCGAACCCGGCATCTATGCTGCAGGCGACATCCTTGCCGGCTATCCGCAGTTGGCCCACTCCGGCTTCGCGGAAGGCATCGTCGCGGTGACGCACATGGCCGGCAAGCCGGTGAAACAGATCAACCCGCTACGCATTCCCAATGCGACCTATTGCCATCCGGAGATTGGCAGTGTCGGTCTGACCGAAGCCAAAGCCAAAGAGCGCGGCTATGACGTGAAGATCGGCAAGTTTCCGTTTACCGCGAACTCGCGCGCCAGCATCGTCGGCCAGCACGACGGCTTCGTCAAGATCGTGACGGATGCGAAATATGGCGAGATACTGGGCGTCCACATCATCGGGCCGAGCGCCACGGAATTGATCGCCGAAGCGGTCGTTGCGCTGGAGACGGAGTGCACGGCAGAGGAACTGGCGCACATCATCCACGCGCATCCCACATTGTCAGAGGCGATGCTCGACGCCGTCAACTCGGTGTACGGCATGGCCATCGATATCTAGGACGAATCGATCGGGTCTGAATTTTCCGAATCGTCGCGCGGCGATCAATGCGCAGCGTCCACGACCGGGTCGTGCCAGCCGCCGATGTCCGCTGCGAGCTCGCGGGCGTCCGGCGGACCCCACGTTCCCGGCTGATACATCTCAGTGGGGCAGCAGTCGCCCAGGATGGGGTCGACGATCGCCCACGCCGCTTCCACCGCGTCCTGGCGCACAAACAGCAACTGATCGCCGCGCATGGCGTCGGTGAGCAGGCGCTGGTAGGCGTCCATCTCGTCATTGCTGGTGTACTTCACCGCCGAGAGCTCGACCGGCATCGGCACCATCATCGGCCCGGGCCGCTTTACGCGGCCGCCCAGGCTCAGCTCAATATCGGGGCCGAGGCGGAAGCGAAAATAGTTCCGCCCGTCGCCGCCCATCTTGCTCAACGGCGGCTTGCGCAGCTTCACGAACACCTCCGTCGCCGTGACCGGCAGGTTCTTTCCGGCGCGGATGAGGAAGGGCACGCCCGCCCATCGCCAGGAATCAATCTCCAGACGCACGGCCGCGAAGGTCTCCACGTCGGAGTGCGGCGCCACCCCTTTTTCCTCGCGATAACCGTCGAACTGTCCGCGCACGATGTTCGCCGGATTAAGCGGCGGGATGGTGCGGAAGACCTTCACCTGCTCGTCGCGCACGGAGTCGACGTACATCATCGTCGGCGGCTCCATGGCGAGAAAAGCCACCACTTGCAGCAGGTGGTTCTGCACGACATCGCGAATGGCGCCCGCTTCCTCATAAAACTTGCCGCGCCCCTCCACGCCGAATTTCTCCGCCATCGTGATCTGCACGCTGTGTACGTAATTGCGGTTCCAGATCGGCTCCAGAAAACTGTTGGCAAAGCGGAAGACGAGCAGGTTCTCCACCGCTTCCTTGCCCAGGTAGTGATCGATGCGGAAGATATTTTCTTCCGGGAATCCCTGGTGCAGGATCTCGTTCAGCTTGCGCGCGGAAACCAGGTCGCGGCCAAACGGCTTCTCTACGATCACGCGCGCGTTGGTAGCGCAGCCCGACTTCGCCAGCCCCTGCACCACCACCGGAAACATGCTGGGCGGAATCGCCAGGTAATGCGTCGGCAGTTTCGCATCGCCTAAGCGGGCGCGCAGTTCGGCGTAAGTTTTGTCGTCTTTGTAGTCGCCGTCCAGATAGTTGAGGAGCTCGCAAAGCTTCTGAAAGGCCTCTTCGTCGACTCCGGGGCCGTACTTCGTGATGCTGTCGCGCGCCCGCTCGCGCAACTGCTCAACCGTCCATCCGGACTTGGCCACACCAATGACCGGAAGGTCAAGCGTGCCCTGCTGCACCATGCTCTGCAGCGCGGGAAAGATCTTCTTGTGAGCCAGATCGCCGGTGGCGCCGAAAAAGACAAATGCATCGGAATGCGCTGCCATGTTGGCCTTTCAATGCGAAGTGGTGACGTCGAAAGCGTCCCTGCGTTTTGTCCAGGGACGCCGCGCGCGCGCTTCCCGCCGCAACAGTGTAGCTGGCGAGAGCACGAAGGCGATAGCTTCGCCGGTTGTCGCACGTGAATAATTGATGAACACGGCTCAATCCAAGCTGCCCTGTTCGATTACCACATTCTCTCGGACAATCAGGCGATGGGCGGCCATTTCCCGCAGCCTGGGCATCACGCGCGTGACATGTTCGTCGGTATCGACGAACGTGATCACCACCGGCAACTCGCCGCCGCCTTCGACCAGGTGAGCGGTATGCAGCCCGCCCCGGCCCTGAAAGCCCGCCATCGAGTGAAACGCCACCGCGCCGGCCACGTTCTCCTGCTCGCAGATAGCGCAGCACCTCCAGGTGCAACGGGCGATGATGCCAGGAGTCGCCCTCAGTAAGATACATGGTCACTTGCACAGCCATAGGCGCTGCCATTCTACAACCCCCGCGCGATCGCCGCGCCCAGCACAACCGCACCCAGGCAGAGCGCATTGTTGCCGACAATGTTCAGGGCCATCAGCGTCCATTGGCCGCTCTCCATGGCGGCGAAAGTTTCGAACGCGTAGCTGGAGAAGGTGGTGTAGGAGCCGCAGAACCCGATCGCGACAAGCATGCGCCAGCGCGGGTCCAACAGCATGCGCTCGCTTGCCAGCACCAGAAAGAAGCCCAGCACAAGGCTGCCGGTGGCGTTGACGACCAGCGTACCGTAGGGAAAGGAGCTTGAGAAAGCGCGAGCAATGTAGCCGCTGAGAGCGTAACGGGCGCACGCACCCACGATGGCGCCCAAGGCGATCCACAGATAGTTCACGATGGAGTCTCCGTGCCTGGTTGTTAGGAGTTATCAGCCTGGCGGGCGATTAAAGGCGAACTCCATCGCCGAGAAAGAGTGTAACCCGACCTCACTTCGCGTCTCAACTTCGTCGGTTTGCGCTTCTGGGCGGGGAGCGGAGCCGATGGACCCTTATATAGGCGTTAGGGAAACTCCGATTAAGTTCCTCGGTGGAAGAGCTGGCCTTTAGGCCGGCGTCCAAGTTCGCGCGCCACCAGGGCTTTAGCCTCGGCGCTCGCCGCGCCAACTTAACCATGATTACTTATTCAGAGCTTCCTTAGCTCCCCCGTTCGCCACGACGACTCGGATAACATGGAACGAGCGATGACTTCTCCCGCTCCCATCCAGCACTCCAGCGAGCGCGTTCTTGAATTCGATCAGTTGCGGCAGATGCTTGCGGCCTATACCGCCTCTCCGCTCGGACGCGACCGCGTGCTGCAACTCACGCCCTCGCCCGACCGCCATTGGATCGCGCGCCAGCAGCAGCTCACGGAGGAGCTGCGTGTGTTCCTGCGGAGCGGGTCGCGCTTCGATTTCCACGGTCTGCTCGATCCCACGGATATCATCAACAAGTCCCGAATCCGCGGCGCAGTGCTGGAGATCGCGGAGATCCGCGATCTCGTGCTGCTAGCGGACCGCGCCGCCGAGTGGCGGGAGATCGCACTGCATCCCGCCGCCAATCTCGCCGGCAAATGGGACGCAGTGCAGGAGCTTTCGCAGGCGATTGCCGACTTCGCTCCTTTGCTCCGATATTTCGGCAACAAAATCTTGCCCGACGGCACCCTCGACGACCGTGCCTCGCCCGATCTGGCGCGCATCCGTCGCGAGATCGAAAAGCAGAAGCGCGCCATCCAGGAATCGCTGCGTGCGTATTTGCGGCGGCTTTCCGAAGGCGGTGCGGTGCAGGATGAGTTGATCACCATTCGCGGCGAGCGCTTCGTGATTCCCGTCAAAGTGGAGCAGCGCCGGCGCGTGCAGGGCGTCGCCCACGGAGCTTCGTCCAGCGGCCAGACGGTGTTTGTCGAGCCGCTGGAAACCATCGAGCAGAACAACGACCTGGTGCGGCTGCTGGACGAGGAACAGGCGGAAATCCATCGCATTCTGCTGGAGATGACCGAGCGACTCGGCGAGCACGCCGCCGAGTTGATGGAAGCCGTGAACACACTAGCCGAACTGGAGCTGCAATTCGCCAAGGCACGCTTCGCAGAAGACTACGATTGCGTGACCGTGAAGCTGCTGGGTGGAGATTCGCCGGCGACCGACGCGGCCTCCGACTTCCATCGCGGGTGCCCCACTCATCCCATCGGTTGGGATGAGTGGGACCTCATGTGACGCACTCATCCTGCGCAACGCCCGTCATCCGCTGCTGGAGCGCACCCTGAAAGCGCGCGGCGCAGCGGTGGTCCCACTTAGCATTGAGCTCGACGCGCAGCATCGCCAGGTCGTCATCAGCGGCCCCAATACTGGCGGCAAGACCGTCGCGCTGAAAACCGTTGGCCTGCTGGCGCTGATGGCGCAATCGGGAATTCCGGTGCCCGCCGATCGCGCCGAGCTGCCCATCTTCGACGCCGTCTTCGCCGATATCGGCGACTATCAATCCATCGAGCAAAACCTGTCGACGTTTTCGGCGCACATCACCAACATAGATTTCATCTCGCATCATGCCACGGCGCATTCGCTGGTGCTGCTCGACGAACTCGGTTCGGCCACCGACCCCGAAGAGGGTGCCGCGTTGTCCGTTTCTATCGCCGAATTCTTCCGCCGCGCAGCCTGCCTGAGCATCATCTCGACCCATCACACCGCATTGAAGGTCTATGCGGCCAACACGCCCGGAGTTCTGAACGCCGCGGTCGGTTTCGACGAGCACACCCTCGCGCCCACTTACGAGCTGCGCATGGGTGTCCCGGGAGCTTCGGCGGGCATCAACATCGCCCAGCAATTGGGGCTGAACTCCTACATTGTAGGAGAAGCTCGCCGGCGGCTGACCTCGCAGACACAGGATGTCTCGCGTTTCCTCGACCGCCTGCACACGGAATTGCGACAGCTTGATACGGAACGCTCGCAAATTCGCGCTCGCGAGCTGGAACTCGCGCAGGAGCGCAGTCGTCTGGAACGCGAAGGGCAAAAGGAGCAGCGGGAGAAACTGCGGGAGCTGGAAAAAAAGCTGGAGAGCGTGCTGCGTGACTTTGAGTATCGCGCCCGCGAAACCGTCAACGCGGTGCAGGACCGGGCGCAGGCGCTGAAGCTGTCTAAAGACGCCGAGCGCCGCATCGCCAAAATGCGACGCGAATTCCGTGAGCAGTTCGACTCCACCGTAGTGGCGCATTCGACCGGATCCGATGCCGGCGATCCCAACGCGCAACAGCACGTGGTCAAGCAGGTCGGGGTGGGCGACACCGTGCGGCTCAAGTCGCTGGGCCGCGATGGGCGCGTGCTGCGCTATTTCGACGACGATTCCTTCGAGATCGCCGTCGGGCCAATGAAGATGAAGGTCGCGCGCGACGATATCGCCAGCGTTGTAGCTCGTGCAGGCGTCAATCCCGTGGAGGCCGCGCGTTCGCGCGGAATCAGCGTGTCACTCGCGCGCGAGGACGACAACGTGCCGACGGAAATCAACGTCATCGGCCAGACGGTCGACGAGGCCACCCAGGCGGTAGAGAAGTTTGTGGACCGCGCGTTCCTGGCAGGGGCGATCCGCTTGCGTGTGGTTCATGGCAGCGGCATGGGCATTCTGCGCAAAGCTCTACGCGAATACCTGCGCAAGCATCCCCACGTGGCGACGGTGAGCGAGGCCCAGCAGAATGAGGGCGGCGGCGGAGCGACGGTCGTAGAATTGAGAACGTGAAGAGTGGGTAGTGGTCAGGGGTAGTGAATAGAACCTGCCGTGGGAACGAGAAGATTGTCATTGCCAACGTAGCGACGGATCTGTTCTTGCGTGACTCGGAAGGACAGCCGAATGACAGTCTTCTGGTCCGTCCGGAGGTAGTGTCTCAGTTTGAATCAAGAAGCGGCAGTTAACCGAGTAATCTTTAATGTTGATAGTGCCCGAGGCTCGCACCGCGATTCTGCGGACTTCCGCCGTAGCTGCCGTTGCTCTTATGTGTATCGTCGGGGCAGTCCGCACCCGTCGCCAATGGGCACGGGTTGTCCTTGCTGTCATAGCCGTCCCCATCGGACTGTTCGCCCTCACTGGAATGTTAATCATCTGGCTGATCACGCAATATGGGCCGCGCTAAGGAATTTCAAACTAAGACACTACCGGTCCGGAGACTTCCTTGCGCTCCCGTTGGCGCATCTCTAGACTGGGATCGGCGATGAGCAACTTCGGCAAAACTGTGAAGGGGTACTTCTGGTGGACGTATCCGCGCGGGAGCGTTCCCTATGACGTGATGGTCACCCTCATTCTGGCCTTCATTTTCCTGGCGCCGATCTGGATCAACTTCCGCGACAAACCGCAGCCACGCCCTCCGCGGCAGACCGAGATCGTCATGCAGCAGCAGGGCGACGGGTTCGTCTACACGGTCGACGCCTCGGCGGTGAAGGCAGGAAGCGATGCCGAGCTGCGCGAGTCTCTGCTGCGCGTGGTCGAGCCGCTCGCAGGTGAGGTGACCATCGAGCGTTATGCCGCGGTCCGCGACCGCGACCACAACGTGACGGCGTACAAAGTGTGGGCGCATCGTTGAACGGATCTGAATTTGCGCAGTAAGCAACTCCCGGCGGAAATCCGGTCTCCCTGATATAGACACTATGAACAACCGACGGATCGCCCTACTTGGATGGTTTCTGGTTTGCGCAGCTCTGGCCGCGGCGGCGCAAGATCTGGACGCGGTGCTCACGGCGATGGACCGCGAGGCCGCCAACTTTCACACCGCCCAGTGCGAATTCGGGGCTGACATGTATCAGAAAGTGGTTGACGAACACGACTTCCAGAAGGGCACCATGTACTTTCGCAAGCAGGGCGACAGTATTGAAATGGCGGCCGACATCACCGAACCCGACAAGAAGTACGTGCTGTTTTCCAACGGAATCGTCAGCTACTTCCAGCCGTCCATCGACCAGGTGACCGAATATAACGCCGGCAAGAACCGCGCCGAAGTGGAAAGCTATCTGGTGCTGGGCTTCGGCGGAGGCGGGCACGCCCTGGCCAATTCCTACGACATACAGTACGGCGGCGCCGAGCAGGTGCAAGGTGTGAATGCCGCCAAGTTGGTGCTCACGCCGAAGTCACAGCGCGTGCGCAACATGTTTCAAGCGATCACCCTATGGATCGATCCGGCGCGCGGCATCCCCGTGCAGCAGCGCTTCGACGAACCTTCCGGCGACTATCGCATCACCAAGTACAGCAACATTCGGCTGAACCAGAAGCTTCCCGGCGAAGCTTTCAAGCTGAAGACCAACGGCAAAACGAAATTCGTGCGGCCGAACGCGTGAGGTAGAGCGGGCCTTTTAGAGACGGTGTGGCGACCCGAAATCGTTTTCAGGGTGGAACAACGCCGCCAATTGCGAGCGAAACAGCCGCGCAGCCGCGGGATGGTGTTAGGCGTGGGCGTAAGCCCGCGCTCCAAGTGCGACAAAAGTGAGCCGCAGAGCGGCGACACCACGTCGCTGAGATCTTGGACCTCAGCGACCGAATGCTTTGATGCGTTTCTAAAGGCCTGCTTCTACTTCTCTGTTACTGCTGCGGCTTCTTCGAGTTGTCCATCGGTTGCAGGTCTTGCGGATTCTGCTGCTGCGCATTGTTTTTGATCTTGTCGGAGTTCTTGATGAAGAGCACCGCCTTCCAGATATCGTCATCGGAGAGCACGCCATTCCAGCCCGGCATGCCGCTGAAGCGAATGCCGTACTTGACTACATAAAACAGGTTGCCGTCGGGGTCGTCAGGTGTGCTCGTCATTAATTGTGGCACGCTGGGATAGAAGTTCCTGCGCATCGGCGAGGTGGGCTCTTTCAAACTTCCATGACATAACGCGCAATTTTTGTCGTAGACGTTGGAGCCGGCGGTGATGTTCTCCAGGGTTGGCTGGAAGGGATTGGCCTGCTTGGAAGCATGATCGTCAACCCACTCGTCGACGGACTGGTTGGCGGTGCGCCGCTCGAACTGGCTTGGTACAGGCCCAACCGCGCGGGTATCGAAATGGCCGGTGGTGACGAAGAAGTAGGAGCCGCCAAAAACTACTAATAGTGTAAGAATGACTCCGATGATGAATCCGCGCATTGCTCTCCTTACGATGTTGGACGGTAGACAGGGGAATCCATCATCCTATACTACGGACCGATCAAGGCAGGTCAATACCGCCGCAGCCGCCGCGCTTCGCGCACTACGTCCTCCACTTTCGGCAGGAACGCTTCTTCCAGCGGCGGTGAGAATGGGACGGGCGAATCAACGGAAGCAATGCGCGCAATCGGCGCGTCCAGCGCATCGAAGCATTCTTCGTTGATGATGGCTGCAACTTCGCCGGCGATCCCTCCGGTTTTCGTGTCTTCGTGCAGCACGATCGCGCGGTTGGTTTTTTCGACCGTCTGCCGGATGGCATCGCGGTCCAGCGGCAAGACGGTGCGCAGGTCCACCACTTCCACTTCGATGCCTTCTTTGGCTAGGATTTCCGCGGCTTCCAGCGCGGTGAAGACCATCGCGGCGTAGGTGATGACGCTGACGTCGCGTCCTGCGCGAGCAATGCGCGCCTTACCGATAGGCACGGTGTAGTCCTCGGCGGGCAGCTCTTCCTTAATCCGCCGATAGAGAAACTTATGCTCGAAGAAGAGCACGGGATTGTTGTCGCGAATCGCAGACTTGATAAGGCCCTTGGCGTCGTAGGCGCTCGCCGGACAAATCACCTTTAGCCCCGGAGTGTGCGCGAAGTAGGTCTCGGGATTTTGCGAGTGAAACGGACCGCCGTGCACCCCGCCGCCGGACGGTCCGCGCACCACTACGGGCACGGGCGCGCCCCAGCGATAATGCGCCTTGGCCAGCATGTTGGTGATCTGGTTGAAGGCGCAACTGATGAAATCCATGAACTGAAATTCGGCAACCGGGCGCACGCCGGTGAGCGCCGCCCCGAAGCTGGCATTGATGATGGCCATCTCCGAGATCGGCGTGTCCACCACACGCTCCGGGCCGAAGCGATCAATCAGCCCGTCGGTGACTTTGAAGGCGCCACCATAAATGCCGATGTCCTCGCCGATGCAAAACACCGCGGGATCGCGTTCCATCTCCTCCCAGATGCCCTGGCGAATGGCTTCCAAATACGTCACTGCGGCCATGAATGTTTGCGATGTCCTTTTCTTTGGGAAAGCAATTTGAGATGGTTATACCGGTTGCCCGCCGACCTTCTGCGAACTCACCGACACACGCCCATGTTGAGTCACCGTGCGCAACTCGGAGGTTACGTCCTGCGCGAGTCCAATGCGGTAGAGCAAATCGGCGTAGCGTACGTCATCGCGGATAGCATCGTAAATCGGCCCTACTTTGAGATAGCACAGCAACGGATCGCGCGCCTCCGCGGCTTTCTCCAGCCACTCGAAAGCGCGTTCCAGGTCGCCCATGCCGAGATAGCCCATCACCCACGAGATCGGCGCTACGTAGGCCTGGGCCGCTGCCGCGTTAAGCTCATCCAGCAACAGCAGCGCTTTTTCCTTGTCGCCCGCGCTGCCGTAACACGATGCCAGCGGTCCCAAGAGCAGCGGATTGTACTCCGCGAGTTGATGCGCCTTCTCCAGTTCGGCGATCGCTTTCTCGTACTCGCGCTGCTGCTCATAGTTCAACGCCATCACCACATGGGCTTCGATGTCGTTCGCGTCCAGATCGAGGGCGCGCCGTGCCTGCTTCAGCGAGCCATCGTAGTCGCGGCGATAGTGATAGACGCCCGCGAAATACACATTCGCCGGCACCGAAAGCGGATCGCAGGCCAATGCCTGGCAAATCTGTACCTCGGCCTCATCCGAGCGGCCGGTCTGCACCAGCAGCAGGTTGTAATACACATGCGGGAGTGGTAGCGCCGGGCTCAGTTCGATTGCCCGCAAGAACTCGCGTTCCGCTTCTTTCCAGTTCCACTCGTACCACATGCGGATAATGCCCATCGAAGCATGCGCCTCCGCCAGACTATCGTCCGCCTCCAGCGCTTTCGTGATCGCTTCCTTGGCCTTGGGCCATGCCTCGGTCGGCCGCTCCAGTCCCCACGAAGCTACGGACACGTGATAGTCGGCGATTCCCGCCAGCGCCGGCGCGTAGTGGGGATCGAGCTCCAATGCCCGCTGAAAATACTCCAGCGCCTTCTGGAAGCCCTCGCCGCTGCGCTTGTTCCACTGAAATCGTCCGCGCAGATACAGGTCATAAGCTTCGAAATTTTCCGTGTAGCGCTTCACCAGTCCGCTGCCGGCCTTCGATCCCAGCTCCACTTTGAGCAGGTCGGCAATGGACCGCGCCATCTCGTCCTGCACATCGAAGATATCGGTCATGTTGCAGTCGAAGCGTTCCGACCACAAGACGATACCGTCGGTGACATTGGTGAGTTGCGTAGTGACGCGGATGCGCTCGCCCAGCTTGCGCACGCTCCCCTCGACCACGGTCGAAACCTTGAGCTGCTCGCCGATGGTACGCACGTTCTGGGCTTTGCCCTTGAACTCGAACGCCGACGTGCGCGAGACCACTTGCAGTCCGGGCAGGCGCGAGAGCGCGTGAATGAGATCTTCGGTGAGGCCATCGATGAAGTACTCGTTTTCCGAATCGGCGCTCAGATTGCGAAAAGGTAAGACCGCAACCGAGGCATGCGGTCGCGGCGCGACCGTGACGACCGGGGCCACATCGGTTCGCAACGTCAACGCACGCAACGCGTCGACCAGTTCACCCGCATTTGCGGGACGCTCATCGCGGTTCTTGCGCAGAGTCTGGGCGATGATCTGGTCGACGCCCGCGGGCAGGTCAGGACGGCGCGCCCGCAACGACGGCGGCTCCAGGTCCATGATGGCGCGCATGATGGTCGCTTCCGTTTTCGACTCGAAGGGACGGTCGCCCGCCAGCATCTCGTAAAAGGTCACGCCCCACGACCAGATGTCCGTGCGCCCGTCGAGGGGATCGCCGCGTAACTGCTCGGGCGACATGTACGGGACGGTGCCGACGACGCCGCCCGTGTTGGTCAAGCCCACGTCGTGTGGCAGCTTGGCCAGGCCGAAGTCCACAATCTTCACCCCGCCGTCGGGCAGCAGCATGATGTTGGCCGGCTTGATATCGCGATGCACAATGCCCATGCTGTGCGCTTTCGCCAGTCCTTGCGCCACCTGCTCGGCGATGTTCGCCGCGTGCTTCAGCGAGAGTGGTCCCTGCTCCAGTCGCAGGCGCAGGTTCTCGCCCGGACAAAACGCCATCACGATGAACAGGTCGCCGTCCGGCGCCTCGCCGAACTCGTGAATGGTGCAGATGTTGGCGTGGTCAAGCAGCGAAGCCGTGCGCGCCTCGCGAATGAAGCGCGCCCGCTGCTCGGGCAGCGCCGCCACCTCGCGCGAGATGAATTTGATGGCGACCGGGCGGTCGAGCTTTACGTCCTGGGCCTTATACACCAAGCCCATCGCGCCCCGTCCCAGTCGTTCGACGACGCGGTAGTGAGAAATAGTACTGCCAATCATCCGTATGGCCCCGGAGAGAGCAGAGTTTGATTAGAGCAGTTTATTGTACAGCTTCGGCGGCCACGCGGGTGAGCAGGCTCACGGTTTGAAATGCGCTCACGCCCATTAGCGCGTGGTGCTCATCGGTAAGCGGCAGCGCATCCAGGGTGCGATCCAGGTCGTCGCGGTGTTGCGGGTCGAGCTTGCCGTGGAGCAGCAGATTGCTGAAGGCGCGGCGCGGCACCCCAATGCGGTCGGCAGTCTGCTCGAAGAACTCGACGTCGGGCGGCGTGCCTTCCAGCACGGCAATGAATCCCAGCAGCGCCACCGGATGCACGTGCCGGATCCAATAATACTGCGCGCCGGCCAGCGCTGCCGCCGAAGGCGGCGGAATGCGCTTCAGCACCTCGTCGCGCCGGAAGCCCAGCGTCTCCAGATCGTCGAGCACCCAGTCGTCGTGGCCGGTCTCTTCGGGAATGTGCTTGCGAAAGTACGCCAGCATGCCTTCGGCGACAGGATCGCGGTCGAGGATCTTCTCGCAAGCCTCGGCCGCCGCCTTCATCAACGGCACGCTGCTGCGGATCACCGAGTGATTGCGGAAGAGAAACTCAGGATAGATCTCGCGCAGCCGCGGATGGCTCCATAGCGTTTCGGCGGCTTCATCCAGAGGTCCGCGCACCAGGCGAATCTTGTCGCGCAAACGGCAGCTGTGGCTGAGGTGGTTCATAGAAGAACTATGCGCAAACTCGGGTGCAACGATTCGTGTCAGGGCACGATTCAATCGTCCAATGAGACAATAGATTCTCGTCGTGTCGAACGGGTTTTTGCCCGCGAGAAATCCGCTGTTCCCACCTTTTCTGCGCTTCCCGCCCTAAAACACAATTCCGATGGTGCGCGAGTTCTGGCCGGGCCCGATGGTACCACCGGGATTGCAATTGTTCACCAGAAAATTCGTGCCGACGGTTTGATAGATATTGATCAACGCTTTGACTTCGCTGGGATCCAACGCGTTGATCGTGGCCTGGTCTGCCGGACTGGGAAGGCTACCGCCCAGGATCAGACCCGCTTGGATAAGTAGCTGGACGTTATTCATGCGAACCTCCATACATCGGCTTGAGTTTGACTGTGTTGCCCCAAAGCTAGAAGTCAGAACACGATTCCTGATGACTTTTCGCCCGCCAGGTTTCTCTGAAGGAAGCCCGGCGTGAGCTTGCTCTTAACGCTGATCAGCGCCGAAACCTCGGCGGGCGTCAGGCTGTTGATAATTTCTTGGTCCTCCGGGGTGAGCGCTGCTGCGCCGCCGGAAATGAGGCCAGCGGCCGTGAGTTGGTCTAGGTTTGCCATGCGAAACCTCCAATGTTTGTTCTAGGTTGAACCGCGTATCCAGTGCAGAGGCTGGCGAGAGTGGCGTCCGCCGCTTCCATTTGGCAAGTATTCGTGAGCGCCCAGGCAGAATGCTTGATTGTTCCAGCGGCAAACACGAGCCTTCCATCGCCGTGGTTCAAGACCTGGAGCTATGAGTGATGACAAGCTATCACAAACAGACTCGTTGTCAAGCGGGAACTAGGGACAATCGACTGAGTCTGGCATTCACTGTCTCGTTTCGGCCGCGTTCTCCTGGCGTTCTCGAAAAAAATACAACATGTCGAGAGCGATGGTCTCAGCGCCGGCCTGTCGCAGCAGCGTGGTCACCTGCCCACGATGGTAGCTGCCATGATTCACCACATGCTGCAGCAACTGGAACAGCGGCTGGGAGTACGGCTTGCCGCCCATGTCCTTGAAGTTTACCGGCGCGTGCAGCGTGTCCTCGTTCAGGCCGCGAATAAATTTCTGCCGTTCGTCTTCAAGCGAATCGCAGAACGCCCGCAACTCCTGAACCGTGGACAACTCCAGCGGAGGCGGAACGCCCGCCGCCCGCAATTTCTTCCAGGTTTCGAATGACGCGCCTTTAACCGGCTCGATTGCGATGGGAGACGCACCCGTCCACCGCTTCAGCCAAATCCACTCCGCCCCCAGAATGTGAAAAACCGACTCACGAATTGATGGAAAGCTGCTCTGGAGCGTCGCGTTGAATCGCTCCTCGCGTCAGCTTCTCCACAACAGAAAACATGCGCAGGTTCGCCCAGCGATTGTAGGCGTAGAGGGTCTGAATATCGTTCAGGTTCATAACTGTGTCCGCATCAGGTGAATGGTGATATCAATCCTGGTCTAGGCTTGGATCCATGTTAATACGCGGGTCGCTATGCGCGCTCAAAGCCAGTTCAGCATGGGGTCGCGCTAGCGGCGCCACCTGTCGAATAGTTCCCACCACAGCAACTTCTCCGATTCGGTGAGATAGGTTTTGGCCCACTCGCGATGCTTCCACCACGGCTGACCAAATATGGCGGAGTTCTCGGCGGCAGCCGCACTCCAGCGATACTGCGGCAGACGATTGCGAAAAATGGAAAGCGCGCGCCGGGTGTGATAACCGTCGGTGACGAGGAGGACCGAGCGCGGCGGCGGTTGCAGGCCTTGCAAACAGGTGCTCACCTGCGGCGCCTCATCCTTCGTTGAATCCCCTTCAATCGGACAAACGCTAACTTGCTGCGCATTGGGTCCAGCCGTACGGGCGAGAAAATCGCGGGCTAGGTCGGCCAAGGAGTGCCCATAGATGACACCGTTGTCCACATCGACGACAAGATGTGGCGCATAGCCGGCGCGTAGCAACTCCAGCCCGTGCCAGTAGCGCGCATCGGCCTCACTGCCGGCGAGCACCACGATCGCATCGGACTTCTCCGGATGGTTGATGATGAGCTGACCGCCCGGTTCCAGAAACCAGATGACCACCAACAGCACAACCACGGCGAAAACGATGGCGAGTAGGCGCTTCATTCCGAGTGGACATAATACATGTGGCCAGCCTTCACTGCCGCGGCGCCAGCGGCGGAGGCCATTCGATCACCACGACCTTGCCGTCAGCGTCGCGCTCCAGCACCGGCGCGTACAGGCCGATAAGTTCGCGTCGCCACCAATTTCCGGTCGCGCGCTTTTCCGCCATACTCGTGAACCAGTACTGCCAAAGCACCGCTCGCACCTCTTTCGGGGGCGCATTGGGAAACGGATTTCCTGCGAACAGTGCGAGCACATCGCGCGATCCCGCAAGCAGTCGTTCCTCCGTGCTGACCACGAGCAGGTTCTCGCGCCACGAGCCAAGCGACGCGAACCACAAGTTCCAGTCGAAGCGCGGCTGATAGGGCGCATAGATGCGCGGCTTCTGCGCGATGTCCTGCGGCTTGTACTCGAACGGATAAGTTTCCAGTTCTTGCCGTCGTCGGAGCCCTGGAACTCAATCTCGTAGCGGCCGCGCGTCATCACCGCGAACAACCCGTAGCGATTGGCGATGCGAAACGGTTGCAATGCCGCGACGGGCGAAACCGGTAATGGAAGATGGGGAAAGAACATCCAGATTAGCTGCGCGGTTGTCACGTAGAAGATCCACAGCAGCGCGACACTGGCGAGCGCTAGCTTGAATGCGGCAACAGGATGCGGTCGCGTGCGCGTGGGTGAGCGTTGCGTAACGTCGCCTTGCGACGGCGCGGTTTGATCGGAGGTCGCAAGCTGCTCCGGCGCGGTCTGAGCAAGCTCCTCCTGAGCTTCACTGGGAGGCTGCGCTAACCGCTGCCTCCATCGCGCGGGCGCGAACCGCAGGCAGACGCGATCGTCGAGCAGCAGAAATCCGAGCACGAGAACCAGGTAGTTCAGGAACGTATAGTTCGCAGTCAGGATGACTGGAATCTGCCACGCGGTCACAATGAAGAAGCAGGCGATGCGCCAGCGCCGCGGCAGAAACAGCATAAACACCAGGCCAAGTTCCAACACCAGCGTCGCACCCGTACTGAACGCGTGGAACCAGTGCGGCAGATGCTGCACGTACCAGCCGATCCAGGTCGGCAACGGGCCGTTCTGGTAGTACTCGTCCATCGCGGTGAAGTGACGCCATTCCGGATCGCCGCTCAGCAGCTTCACCGCACCGGATTCGAAGTAGATGCGAAACCATTCCCACTGCAACAGGAAGAGACTGGCGCGCGACGGCGGGCTGCCGCGGCCAAGTCCGGGCCAAAATCCCGCTGGCGCGAAGAACAGCGCGATGAAGCCGGCTTCCAGCAGCATGCCGTCGGATTGATAGCCGGCGAAGTCTTCGGCGGCCGCGACGAACGAGAGGAAGCAGACGAAGCAGATCAGCAGCATCGCGCGCGGCCAAAGGTTCACCACCAGCAGCAGGGCAGCGATCATTCCCGCCCAGCAGATTGCGGTGAGCATGTGATCGCCGCTGCGGATCCACAGCAGCGTCGGCGCAAACCAGAAGCGCGACCCACCGAATTGCCGGCTGACCGCATCGAGATATTCGCCGGCGGGAAGAATTCCGTTCGGGCCGATCAGGCCGCGAATCTGAAACACCAGCGCGTAGAAAGCCGAGAAGTAGATGAGCCCGAGCGCGCGCAGGAAAAGCCAACGCGGAATGAGCCGGTCAGAAAGTCCGTCCTGCGAACCGAACCAGTGGCGAATGATCTCAGCAGGCGTCCGACTCATGGATGCAAGATTACGCCATGCGGAACGTGCTGTGCAGGCTTCATCAAAGCCGCTCGAATTCGCTCCTCAATCGCGAGCGGGCCGCGCACAGAAAGCGCAGACAAAAAGAATCCCGAGGCCGTCTTGGTACGGTTTGCTCCGACTGCCGGGTCACAGCAGAATCCTCGGACGAGCTCGCCAGCCGAATACTTGCGTATCGCCTCGCTGCTCAGGGATCGCCGGACTCGCAACCAGCCGGAATCACCGTTCGACGTCTCGGGATTCCGTCTTGCCTCTGACACGTTTCCGCTCTCCGTGCAGCCGACAACTCACTCGCCCAGGCATTCTGCCGTGCGCCGTGGGCGCAGGCAGTTTCCTCGCTTGAGGTGCCGGACTCGCTGCTTTCCCATTGCGAGCGCATTGAGGAAGCTTGCTGCCAGCCTTGAAGAACCGGAAAACTTGTCAAAGAACGAGTGTGTTTTTACTCCTCACGCCGGCAAAGTCAAGAAAATTTTCGCGACTCGATCTCCCGTGTTTTCAATCGAGTGCAGCTCGTCCACAGGCGCCTGCCCAAATTTGGTGCAGCCCTGCATGTCCTACTATGTGGGACGTTGTCCCGCCGCTATTTTCGCGCCCTTCTTTAACTCAGCATTCATGCGAGGCCCCTCCGCCTCTGTGCGAATCTGGCCGAAACATTGTCTGACGCGGTTTTTCGTCGATCACGATTTCCGCGTGACAGCGTTTGCTACCATCGCAGACATGCCCCTGGTGCAGGCGACCCATCTCGTGAAGACATTTCACAGCGGCCAGTCGGCGTTCGGGATGCACGCCTCCTCTCAGGTGCGCGCGGTCAACGACGTCTCGCTCGCGATTGCGGCGGGCGAAACTCTGGGCCTGGTCGGCGAGTCGGGCTCCGGCAAGAGCACCCTCGGCCGGATGCTGCTTCGGCTGGTCGAGCCCGACTCCGGCAACGTCCTCTTCGACGGTCACGACGTGCTGCGCGCCGGCGGCCCTGAGCTGCGCCGCCTGCGCCGCGACATGCAGATCATCTTTCAGGACCCGTTCGGCTCGCTTGATCCGCGCATGACGGTGGAGCAAATCGTCTGCGAGCCGATGCTCGTGCACGGCGGCGCCGGCAACGACGCAGCGCGAGAGAACCGGGGTCCCCAACTCGCGCCGACTGTGCGCCGATCGCGGCGAGAGCGCGCCGCCGAGATGATGCGCGCCGTCGGCCTCGACGCCTCGGCGCTGGCCCGCTATCCGCACGAGTTCAGCGGCGGGCAGCGGCAGCGCATCGGCATCGCGCGCGCCATGATTCTGCGGCCGCGCTTCATCGTCGCCGACGAGCCGGTCTCGGCGCTCGACGTCAGCGTGGGCGCGCAGATCGTGAACCTGCTGCGGCAGCTCCAGCGCGAGTTTCAACTGACGTACCTGTTCATCTCGCACTCGATGCCGATCGTGCGCTACCTCGCCGACCGCATCGCGGTGATGCAACGCGGCGAGCTGGTCGAGGTGGGCGACACCGAGCAGATCGTCACCGCCCCGCAGCATCCCTACACGCGCACGCTGCTCGCTGCCACGCCGGAGCTGCAGATGGCGAAGTCTTGAACGGTGCGACTTTCCTCGTCTCTTTTCGGCCAGTTGTCATCCCGACCGGAGCGTCCGCAAAGCCTTTTCCACCCGCATCCTTTGCGGGTGGGCGGGCGCGTAGTGGAGAGCCTGCCCCTGAGCTTGCCGAAGGGGGGCCTGCTGTTCGTCCCCCGCGGCAGCCGTCCGGTTGACCCCTTCTGCACCCTCCCTTTCATTTTTTGACCTTGATTCTAAAGAGCTTAGATCAAAGTATTGAAGAATAAGGACTTAGCAAAGACTCTAAGTTGTTTCCATTCAGCGACTTGCGAATTTCATCGCAAGATCCTGCAAACAAGAAACATGCTTGCAGCGATTGGTCAGCAGCGACTTACAGTATCGGAAGACATGGGAGCCACACGACGCGAACACCGCGTCTGCTACACGCTCGTTCAGTTTTCAAAGATCGCAGCCGCAGTCGCCAACGACGACCTGCGGCGCCGGAGCCTGCCTCCGGCTCTTCCAGTGTAGTGTGCCGGGGCATCGCGGACCGAGAGGAAAGCGCCGTTTGCAGAACGAAGGTAATCGCAGATTCCCGGAATGGAACAAAGGCATGATGAGAGGACTAGAATTTGCTTGATGGCTATAGCGGCAGATGAGGGTGTTGCCGACGTGTCGTTCGACGACGATTCGCTCAGCGTGCGCCTGAAGGACGGCCGCACCATTTCCGCGCCGCTGGCCTGGTATCCCCGGCTGTTTCACGCCACCCCGGAGCAGCGTCGCAACTGGAAAATCGCCGGCGGCGGCTACGGCATTCACTGGTCCGACCTCGACGAAGACATCAGCACCGAAGGCCTCCTTCGCGGCGCGCCGGCGCCGGCCCACCCGTTGATTACGACGAACCCAGTCCCGCGAACGCGGGACGGAAGATCATAGCCCAGCCTTTCAAGGCCGGGTAGGCATTCCATTTCAGTTCCGAGTCCCTTCAGGGACCCCGGGAGTCGAACGTCTATCCAGAATTATGTTGACGTTTCATCATTGGCGACGAAAAATCGACAAGGAATATGGCCACGCACGGTTCGCCGCAGAGGCGGGTGTTTCTTTTCGGGGCAGGCGTCTCGGCATGTTGCGGTATCGCAGTCGCGCGAACCCTTCTTAGAGAGTGCCTCAGTGATCTACAGCAAGAGGACGCTGCAAAAGTTGGAGTGGTTCACGATCTCCTAATCTATCTCTATCCAGGTTTCGATCCCGAGCTCAAGAACTACCCGAATATTGAGGATTTTCTAAATCTGCTGCAGATGGCCAAGACGTTTAACTCTGAGGAATTCATCGAAAGCAGCCTCTGGCCCGTGCCGAAATTGGAACTGGCCGAGTCGATTGTTCTGAAGGCGGTGACCGACTATCTTTGGCACAAGACAATGGCAGTTTCAAGCATCTCAATCTTAGATCGGTTCATGTGGGAGTACCTTCGATACACTGATACTGTCATCACTTTCAATTGGGACATAACGCTGGAAAATGCGCTGACCAGGAGGCCCGGCGATTTCGACATCTTTTATCGCTATCGTCGCGATCGACAACGAAAACACATTTCTCTGCTGAAGCCCCACGGCTCGATTGATTGGTATCGCACTTCTCAACTGCCCAGACGAGCAGCCAAGGAAGCTTGGAAACTGGACAAGGAGTATGTCGTGTTCCCCTATTCAGATTTTTCTGAATATCCGAGTGTGCGAACTTTGCAGCCCTTAATAGTGCCGCCCGTGGCGAGCAAGGAATTTGGGGCAGACTTTCTAAAGGCGACATGGCGCGGGGTATATCGTGCCATATCTGACGCCACGGAACTCACGATCATAGGCTATTCGCTACCCAAAGAGGATCAGTTCGCCAGATTAGTTCTGCGAAGGGCAATTCGCTCCAACATGAATAAGCAACGCAAGGGAGGAAAGCGGCCTTTGCACTTGACGGTGGTGAATCCAGATGAATCGGTTGCGGTTACCTTTTCGCAGCTTGCGACCTCCAAAATAAAAGTAGAGTTTCTGCCGGTTGTTTTTGAAGACTTCGCACAATGGGCGTTGGCGGACGAGTAATGCTATCGCCGGCTGAAGCCGGCTCGGGAGTTCTATTTTTGCCTACCCAGGACTGAAGTCCTGGGCTAAGCTGTTCCGTCCCGCGGGGCGGGACTGGCGCATGGAAGCTGCGCGGTGATTATGCCGATGATATAGGTATGAGGTCAGTCCGTAGGGCGGCACAATCGTAGCCCCGGGCGGAAGCCCGGGGGCTGCTGTAGCAATCATTGGGAGTCCCTTTAGGGAAGGCAGATAGCCTTGGTTTTCGCAGCGAAATCATGTGTCGCCGGCTGAAGCCGGCTCCGGACATTTTATATGCAGCTTACCCAGGGCTTCCGCCCTGGGCTAGGTTTGTGGCGCCCTTCGGGCTTCGTCCCACTCATTCGAGAAGCGCGAATGAGTGGGGCACCCGCAAGAGATGCGTCCATTCCGACTCGTGCAGGGATAATCCTCAATCCTACCCAAGCAAAGGAATCGTGAGCGGGCATCCTCCCGTGCCTTCCCGTTCGGGGCGGACAGCAGGTCCCTCCACTCCGCCCCACCTGTTCTGCGAACAGGTGGGGCTCCGGTCGGGATGACAAATCGTTAGAAGTAGCGCGGGACGCGGGGCTGAAAGCCCCGCTCTACCGACTGTGTCGCCGGCTGAAGCCGGCTCCGGACATTTTATACGCAGCTTACCCAGGGCTTCCGCCCTGGGCTATTTACTTTCGCCCTTTGGGCTTCGTCCCACTCATTCGGAAAGCCTAATGAGTGGGGCACCCGATTACCGCACATCCGAATTCTTCTCCTTCAGACAACAATCCTCACCCTTCGGGAAGCTGAGAGCAGTTCCAGGCAAAAGGTGCTTGTGTGGGGTACCCGCATGACCGTTCCTGATCGTGCGGACAGCAGGTCCCCTTCGGCAAGCTCAGGGCAGGCTCTCCACTTCGCGTCCGCCCACTCGTCCGCCGCGGCGGACGAGTCGGAAAGGATTGCGGACGCTCGGGTCGGGATGACAAATCATTAGAGGTGGCGCGGGACGCGGGGCTTAAGCCCCGCTCTACCGACTGTGTCGCCGGCTGAAGCCGGCTCTCTATTCCAACGATGACCTTTACCCAGGGCTTACGCCCTGGGCTACGTTTGTGGCGCCCTTCGGGCTTCATCCCACTCATTCGAAGGCGAATGAGTGGGGCACCCGCAGCACCGTTCCGGTTCGTGCGGACAGCACGTCGAAACGACAACGCTAGCGAGGAAGCGTTGACAAATCTTTGACGAAGTGATGACACGGCGTAGGAGCCGGCTGGCTAGCATTTGGCAGTCCTGCAGCGATGGGGACAATCCGAAATGCTATCGAGGAGAGCAGGGAAATGCGCTACATAAACAATGTATCCACGAGCTATGGGGAGACCGTATCAAACGTACCCACTAGCTCTGGTGAGACGACACGGAATGTCTCAGCCATCTTTCGTTCGAGCCTAAGCCGTGCTTCAGATCCGGGCCTGCGCCCAGGTTCAGAGAAGCTGAACTGTGATCGAAAGAAAGCCTCGCGGCTTTCTGCCATTGCCGTTTGCATGTCATTTTGTTTAGCTGCGCTGGTTCTGTTTGGCGCTACAGCGTTCGCACAGACGAACGGATTCCAACCGAATCCCCAGGCTGGGCCGGACGGCATCATCGTGCACAGCCAGTTTGGCGGGCAAATCTTTGGGTACGACATCGATCAGAACGGCACGGAAGGCCTGCTGAGCGAGGCCAGGCAACTCGCCGGCGGGAATATACTGGCCGCGACTGAGACGTTTGACCAGGCGACGGGCAACATCATCAAGATCGTAGAACTCACGCAGCCGACGCACGCGCAGGATGACTTCATCACCATGGGCGTGGTCGGCAACAGTGTTGGGCTGGTGGAACATGAGAATGTAGCGAACGGATTCGTTACCACCCGCACCTTCAACATTCTGAATCCGCTCAGCGGCAACCTGCTGAACGGCGGGTGGACGCCGCCGATTGGGCCGCAGCACATCATCATGCCGGGCGGGGTCAGCCGCAGCCAGGGAGTGCCGAACGTCGCCGTGTTCGCGTACGACAATAGCGACAACTTCATTCCATATTGTTTCAGCTCCAATGTTGCCCAGAATACGTTCGGACCGGTGGTCATGATCACCGACTCCAACAATTTTGGCAGCGTGCCTCCGCCGATTGCGTACGACAGCGTGACTAATCAGGCGGTGCTGGGCGGCGGGACGGGAGCGTTTGGCCGGCGGCCCATAATCGGCGTGGTAAATCTCACGGCGGGCACGTTTTCGGAGTTTGAGGGGATTGGGTTTGGCTTTGTCAACGGGATCGCCGTGGATTCCGCCGACGGTATTTTCGTTACCGACACCGAAGACGACGCCAGCGTTGAGTTCTACAACCTGGCCGAGCAGACCGGGTTCACGGTGGTGCTGCCGAACTCAGGGGAACAGCAGCAGTTCAGCGGCGCGGATATCGAGTTTGATCCCATCAACAAGGTGTTTCTGATCGCGCAGCCGACTTCGAGTTCGTCGCCTAGCGGCAGCACGATCTACGTTTACGACATACACGGGAATTTGCAGGAGACAATCAATGGGTTCAATTTCTCGAATACATTCAATGTGGTGGCAGCATACATTGCGCTGCATCCCAGCCAGCGATCGGGATTTCTGATCGGGCCGAACCAGAGCGTGACCCAGTTGGAGGGGTTTACGTATTGACGTGCGGGTTGGAATGGGAGATCACCCACTCATTCGAAAACCACGAATGAGTGGGGCACCCGAGTCGAACTACCCGAATCGAAACGCGAAACTGGAAACTGCTTTATTGGCTGCCGCTGGGGCCGCTGGCTGATGCCGTACGTTGTTGTTGTTGCTGGCCGGCGTAGTAGCCGCTGCGGGTGCGGACCTGCAGGTGCTTGTATCCCGGCGCCTGGGCCACGACTTTTACGGTGCGATAGCCGCCGGCGCTCTGCGGTCTTGTGGGCTTGTACTGGATGGTGTACTGGTTGCGAATGTCGTGCGCGATCTCGGTGGTAATGGCGTTGACTTCGTTCAGGTCCTTGGGAAAGTAGGCGACGCCGCCGGTGTCCTCGGCCATCTCGCGCAGGGCGCGGCGGGCGCGTTTATTGTGCTCCTCGCCCAGCAAACCGATGGTGTAGATGGTGGGGCCGTTCTGCTCTTCGAGGCGGCGCAGCGCCTGCTCCAGCGACTCGCGGCTGGCATTGTCCTCGCCGTCGGTGACGACCAGCAGGACTTTCTTCTCCAGCGCGCCGCTCTTCTTCAGGTGATCGGAGGAGGCGACGACCGCGTCATACAGGGCCGTGCCGCCGCGCGACTCGATGCGCTCCAGCGCGTCCTTCAGCTTGGGAACGCTGCCGGTGTAGTCCTGGTCAAGGAAGTACTCCTCATTGAAGTTGACGATGAAGACCTGGTCCTGGGGATTGCTGGAGCGCACCAGATTAATGGCGGCGGCGTTCACCGAGGGGCGCTTGTCGCGCATGGAGCCGGAGTTGTCGATCACAATGCCGAGCGCGACGGGAATGTCTTCGTTCCTGAAGTAGGTGATCTTCTGCGGCTTGCCGTCTTCGTAGACGGTGAAGTCGTTCTTGTTCAGGCCGGTGATGGGCTTGAAGTGGTCGTCGACCACGGTGGCGTGCAGCGTGACCTCGTCAACTTCCTTCTTAAAGATGTAAACGTTGTTCTGTTCACCGGAGGGCGCTTCGCCCTGCTGGGCGGGAACCTGAACCGTGTCGCCCGGCTGATTAGGGGCGGGCGCAGGCGCGGGGGACTCTTGCGGTTGGTTCTGTCCGGCCGCAGGTTGCTGCGCCGGGGTCTGGGAAGTTGCAGGTTGCTGCCCCGGCGGCGCGCTGTTCTGGGCGGAGACCCACGTTGCGGCGAGCAGAATAACGGCAGTTAGAAGGACGGTTTTATTCCGAAGGTGCATAGTATCCAGTCTTGGCGTACACGTGGAGCGGCGGCAGGCCCTTGGGCGGATTCAGCTTGACCTTGATCTTCCGCCACTTGCCGTTGTGTGCTGGATTAGTTGGACGGTAGCCGAGCACATATTGGTTGCGCAGCTCGATGCCAATCTTGGTGGCCACGTCGGCCAGTTCGTTGGGCGAATCGATTACAAATGTCCGCCCGCCAGTAGCTTCGGTGACATCGTTGAGCAGCGCGGGGCCTTCGCGTTCTTCCGGCGTCCTGCCCTCGCGATCGAAGAGGCCGATGGCGTAAATCTGCACGTCCGCCTCGCGCACCATGGACTTGATCTCGCTTTCGGTATAGCGGCTGTGATTGTCGCCGCCGTCGGAGATGATGAGCAGCGCCTTGCGGTCATACTTGGCCTGGCGCATGCGGTCCATGCCGAGGTAGATGGCGTCCAGCAGCGCCGTGCGGCCCTTCGGGACCGCATAAACCAGCTTGCTCTGGATGTCCTCGATCGACGAGGTGAAGTCGACCAGGACCTCGGGTTTTTCCGAGAAGGTGATAAGGAAGAACTCGTCCTGCGGATTGGCGGTGCGGAAGAACTCGACCACGGCCTGGCGCGATTTGTCGATCTTGTCGGCCATGGAGCCGCTCACGTCGAAGATGACGCCCAGCGAGATGGGCGCGTCCTCGCTGGAGAAATGCTTGATTTGCTGGGGCTGGCCGTTATCGGTGAGTAGGAAGTTGTCCTTCTCCAGACCGGTGACCAGGCGGTTCATGGGGTCGGTGATGGTGACCGGAACCAGCACGAGGTCAACTTCGCGGGTGATCGGCTTGGTGTGCGTTCGAAGTGCCGGGTCGACGGTGTCCATCGGCGAGGGTTCAGCCTTCTTGGCCTCGCGCGGGGTGATGTGGACGTCGTTCTCGTCCTGGGCGACCGAGGGCAGCACGAGCAACCCGAGCATGCACACCGCCAGCAGGAATAGCAGGTAAAAGCGCACACTGGCTTGGACGGGCGGACGGGAAGAATGTCCCGCCACATGATTTGAATACGGAACCTGAATTTTCGAGCCGCGTGACCCGAATCCGATCCTGCTACCGCGGGCCATAGGATCCTCTGAGCCGTGTGGGTGAATCGTATCACAGCCGATGGCAGCCGGTCTTGGCGCCACGGTGCGTTCAGGGTTGCTGCACGTATGGATGTGATCGTCGTCATGATGGTTTTCTTTTTTCGCTGCTAGACTGGCGTTTCCGGCCCAAGCCGAGTTTCTTAATGAACCACAGAGACACAGAGACACAGAGGAAAAAGAATTCTTGTGGCAGAACGTCGTGCCAACGGCAGAACAGGTCTCCTTCAGACCCGAATCTTCTCTGTGTCTCTGTGTCTCTGTGGTTAATTCAAAGGGGTTTTTATGGCAGACATACTTCCTTTTCGCGCCCTCCGCTACAACTTAAATAAGGTCTCGGCGGCCGAGGTGTTGACCCAGCCGTACGACAAAATCACTCCCACGATGCAAGACCGTTATTACGAAGTCAGCCCTTATAACCTGGTGCGAATCATTCTTGGAAAAGCCGGGCCCGCCGACAACGAGAACCAGAATGTCTATACCCGCGCCGCCGGCTCGCTGAAGGACTGGCGGGGTGAAGGCGTGCTGGAGCAAGATGCTGAACCCAGCATTTACGTGTATTCCCAGAGCTTCAAGGTCCCCGGGGACCCGGCGGGAGCCGAAGCCGAGCGGCTCGGCTTCATCGCGCTGGGACGGGTGGACGACTACGACAACAAAGTTGTCTTCCGGCACGAACAGACGCTGAGCAAGCCCAAGGCCGACCGGCTCAATCTGCTGCGCGCGACCGCAGCCCATTGCGAGCTGATCTTCATGGTCTATGACGATCCGGCGGATGAGGTTGGCAAAATCCTGGCGCAAGAGGGCGCGCCGACCCTGGAGCTGCTCGACGAATACGGCGTGCTGCATCGCATGTGGAAGGTCTCCGACCCGGCGACGGTGGCGGCGGCCAAGGCGACGATGGCGGACAAGAAGCTGATCATCGCCGACGGGCATCATCGCTACGAGACGGCGCTGAACTTCCGCAACGAGATGCGAGAGAAGTACGGGTCGGAGGACGCGGAAGCGCCATTCGAGCGCGTGATGATTGCGTTCGTCAACATGGATGCGCCTGGGCTGGTGATCCTTCCGACCCATCGCGTGGTCTTCGGGCTCGAGAACTTCGACATCTTCGCCAAGGCTGCGCAGGTCATGCAGTACTTCGACATTCAGGACCTCGGCACAGTTGCGGATGTGCAGAGTTCGGTGCCCCAGGTTCGCCCATCCCTTGGGCTAACCTGGGCCAATGCTTTGCGTCAGTTGCGCGAGGCTGGCCAGGACCGGACGGCGCTGCTGGCAGTGACCGCGCAGAACGTATTCCTGCTGCGTGCGCGGGACAATTCGCACGTCGCCACGTTGCAAGGCGTCTCCGAACAGCAACGCAAGCTCGACGTGGTGCAGTTGCACAAACTCATCCTGGAAGAAATCATCGGCATGTCGGAAGACGACATTCGCGCGCAGAAATACCTGAAGTACATTCGCGACGCCGAAGAGGCAGTGAGCGAGGTGCGATCGGGAGCGGCGCAGATTGCATTCCTGATGAATCCGGTGCGGATGGAGCAGGTGCGTGACATCGCATTCGCCGGCGAGGTCATGCCGCAGAAGTCGACCGACTTCTATCCCAAGATGCTTAGCGGGCTGACGATCTATTCGCTGGTCGAGACGGCGCGGCAAAAAGCAGGCGAGAAGTCGCAATCAGAAATGTCCGTGTCGGCATGATGAAAGCGCCATTAGTGGTGATAACGCCTATTACCAGCATCTATCTCCAGAGCAACAGAGAAGCCGCTCCGAAGAGCGTCAAGAGTCTTGCCTGACTGGCTCCCTGTGATATTTAAGAGTTGCGAATCCATCAACAACCCTCTAGCCTAGGGCTTATTTTCGCGACAGACGCATTTTGGGAAGCGCCGCAGCAGTCCAGGAATGACACCGTGTGGTGGATCAGCTACCGAGGTGAGGGCAAGGCCGGCGTCGAAAATATCGGCGTCTTCGAGGATGACGGCACTCCCCGCAAGAGGCATCCCTTGCTGCTCGATCCGTCGCCCAATGGGCACCTATTGCACATTGCCCGCGGCTTCGCACTAGTCGGCGACGATCTCTACATTGCCAACGCCTGGCGCAAGGACAGCCATGTCGCCCGGTACCGCCGGCACGGCGAGAGTTTCCACTTCGCCGAGGTATTGGTCACAGCCAAGTACGTTTCGGCGATGGTCCACCCCTTCGACGTTGAGCTCGGCGACGACGGCCGCCTGTACGTCTCGTGCCAGGACACCAACACCGTCATTACCGTCCTGCCTAAGACGCGCAAGCCCGCGCCGGTGGCGCTCCACCTCCGCAGGAGTTTCCCCGACGGAAACTTCCTTCCCGGTACGCTGGTCGCCTCCACCCAGGGCCAGCTTCCGGAAGTGGGCGACCGCGCGCCGCTGGACGTGCCATCACCGCAGGGCCTCGAGGTAGTGCTCGACGAGCACGGCAGGCCCCGGCACTCGGTGCGCGGGATCATCGTGCACCGCCGGCTTCTCTACGTGGCCGACGAGGCAGGGGACGTTGTCAAGATCTTCGAGATAAAGTCGGGGCGACTGGTGGCGTACATCAAGGGGAAGAAGCTCACTAAGCCCGTGCACCTTATCCTGCACGGCCAGACGCTCTACATTGGCGCCACAGGTACCGGCAGCATCCTCGCTTACGACATCCCCAAAGTGGCCCTGCCCGGCAAGCTCAAGGCCCGCGTGGTAATCGACAGCAAGCTCAAAGCCCCGTCCGGCTTTGCGATCGGCCCGGACGGCGATCTCTACGTGGCCGAACGGTTCGATCAGCGGGTCCGGCGCTTCTCGGTCAAGGGGAAGAAAAAGGGGACGTTCATAGACGGCCTCCCGGACATGCCGGAGTTCCTGGTGTATGTGCCTGATCGGGCGTAGAACATCCTGTCGCCGTTCACAGCGTCGAAAACTTGCCGGGGGCCGGCGTTAACATCGCGGTTACACTTAGTTGGGCAAATTTCTTGCACTGGGGATACCGAAATGTCGAAAGTTAGACCAACCATCGGAACCGATGGCCTCGCGCTCCCAATCCTGCCGCCGGATCGCGACGCGCGGGTTTGGGCGCGACTGGTGCGCGTGATGTTCTACCTCCCAGGATTCATGGCCCTGCTGCTAATCAAAGCGGGCGAACCGACGAGTTTTGGCATAACCGTGGAGCTGTTGATGCTGTCCAGTGCCGCAGCCATTGTCGGCGGGTTGTACATCGGCGCGCAATCGTCAGACGCGGGTGCCGATCATTCGTCCAGGATCGGCACGTCCAGCGGTGCGCTGGTGCTCGAGTTGCTCGCCGTGGTGCCTTTGTTGTGTGCGATGCCGTCACTGTTCCATGAACTGGCGCACAGTAGGCTGCTGCACGACATGGCGCCGGGCTCTCTTAATGTTGCGCTAGGTGCGTCCGAGTTGATGCCGATGGTGGCGATCCTGCCGTTCATGCTCTATCAACTCGCCGGCTTCGGTACCATGTACTTTATTGTGTCCAAGCCGGCGAACTGGGCAATTAACATCGGCATTCTCTGCTTAATCATCGCCAGCTATGTCGCCAACCGCGAGGGCGAGTATGCATGGGAAAGAAGACTTGCCGGGCTTCTGGTGATTGCCATGGTGATTACCGTGTTCTACGGCGTGATGAAACTGAAGCAAATGCAGACGGCGTACGACGCGCATTGCCCTCCGAAGTCTCCCAAGTAGCCGTTCTAAGCGCCGGGTGCGAGGGGCTAACTGCCATGAAAATGGCGAGTCGGCGCACGAGAAATCAACGACCTACGAGCAGCTCCCTATTTTCATGCTGCGTGGTGCGACGAAGGCACATGCCGCCTGTTGTAACATCGCCATCCGGTAGGTAATTCCGGCTGGTCGCCGTTCGGGATAACTTACGAGTTGGCGTGTTATCAAGAGCTACTCCCGGTGCATCTTCTGCTCTCCACGATGGCTAGTGCGGAGCGTCGCGCCGCAAGACGACTTACTTGGAGATGTCCAGGGGCCTGGCGGAGAGAGGGATAGAGAAGTGGACTGTGGAAACGGGCAGGATGACGATGACGTTCTGCGATAAGGCCGGCGGAGAGATGCTGGTCGAGCAGCTCGGCTAATCAAAGAACGACCGGTCTAAGCGCGCCGCCGCCACTTGGCCTTGCCGCCGTCAATAACGATTAAGGCCGGCCCGTTCGTTCGCTTGCGCTGCTGCTCTCCCCACAACTTGTCATGGAAGATCAATCCAAAGAGGAAGAGTGCGGTCATGAGGCAGTGGATGACGATCAGGATGGGGTGCATGGGTCACCTCCATGACCTATCGACCTAAACACGTGATGACTTCAGCGCTGCACCTTCAGGGCAACGCGTAGTGACGGGCAACACTTGGCTTGATGCAGCCGACCAGCCCCGAAGCGCTCGGTTGCTGCGTGTTGTTGCGTCGGATTCGACACCGGCAGATTTGTGTCGGCCGTCCGCTCCGTTTATCGTTGATCTATCCCTGTACATTCCTTCCGGAACGGATGGATGAGTTCGAGGTTTCTGCTGGCGAAGAAACAACTTCTTTGGCTTGGACTGCTAGCGCCGCTGGTTATACTCGCGCGCCTGGTCACGGTCCATGCGCAAACCTCGGAGCAACTCACCGTCTACTCGCCGCAGACCACGTACTCCGTCGGCCTGGTGGAGGTGAACGGAGCGCCGTATGCCGGTCTGGTGGATGTGCTGGAGCCGTTGGGCTCGATCGACGCGCGTCCCGACGGCAAGAAATACAAACTGAAATTCACGCCGCCGGGCGGGCACGCGGTGGAAGCGCAATTCAACGAAGGCAAGGACAAGGCGAAGGTCCTGGGCGAGAATCTTAAGCTGCCATCAGCTTTCGTGCTGCAGAACGGGCGCGGCTACGTTCCGCTGAGTTCGATTCAAGAGATACTCAACCGGCTGTTGGCGAAGCCGGTGCAACTGCATGCGGCGGCGCGGCGGCTGTTCATCGGCGACGTTGCCATTCGCTTCACGGTGGAACTGGAGAAAGGCAATCCGAGTAAGCTGGTGGTCAGCTTCCCCACGCCGGTGAATCCCACGATTGCGACTGGGCCGGGCGGCGTGCGGTTCACCTTTCGCCGCGAGCCGGTGGTCTCCGGCGGCCAGGACAGCTTCAAGTTCGACGACGCGACAATTACCGGCGCGAGTTTTTCCGAACACGATGGGCTGGCAGAACTCGACGTGACGGCGACCGCGCCGCTGTTGGCCAACTTCGCCGATGGCGGCAAGACCATCATTGTGGCTGCCGCGCCTCCGCCGCCTCCACCGACCCCGGCAGCGCCGGCAACGCCGCAGCCGCAGCCGTCCGCCGCACCGGCCGCGGCACAGCCCAAGCCGCCGGCGGTGCCGCGGTTTCTGGTTATCATCGATCCCGCTCATGGCGGTGCGGACCGCGGGGCGACGATTACACCGTCGCTGGTGGAAAAAGATGTCGTGCTGGCGCTGGCGCGGCGAGTGCAACGTGAGCTGACCAATCGTGGCATTGTTTCGGCGATGCTGCGCAACTCGGATGTGACGATCACGCTCGACCAGCGCGCGCTCACCACCAACGCGGCGCGTCCCGCGCTCTACATCACGTTGCATGCGGCCAACACGGGGCGCGGCGTGCACGTGTTCACGTCGTTGCTGCCGGCGGCGAATCTTTCGCGCACCGGCTTCTTGCCGTGGGACACGGCGCAGGCGGCGTTTCTGGATTTGAGTGGCGCCGTGGCAGGATCGGTCGCGGCAGAGCTGGAGAATCGCAAGCTGCCTAACACCACGCTGGTTGCGCCGCTGCGGCCCATGAACAACGTTGCCGCTCCGGCCATCGCCGTCGAAATCGCGCCTCCCGATGAGACGGTGGAAAACATTGCGAGCCCGCAATACCAGGAGCAGGTGGCGCAGGCGATTGCTGCCGGAGTGGCTGCGGTGCGCTCGAAATTGCCGGAGGTGCGGCCGTGAGCGACCAGCGACCTGATTCGCGCCAAACCGTTATTGCCAAGCCGAGGTCTCCTGGGAACGGTGGCGACGACGGCGAGAGCAGGGGACACGGGCTGCGGCTCCTGGTGCTGTTTGCGGTGCTGGTGCTGATTGCCGGCGGGTTGGGATTTTACGCGCTGCACCTGCACCGGAAGGCTGCGCGCGAGGCCCAAGCGGCTGCCGAACAGCCTGCCGGGCTGACTCCCACGGGCAACGGCCCGCCCGAAGCGGTTACGTTGTACATTGCCAACGACAGTGACGGCACCTTGCGCAAGACGCAGGTGAACGTGCCGCTGCCCGCCGAGCGCAGCGAGCGCGACCGCGCCGTCTTGCGTACACTGATGGCGCAATACCTCGCGCCGGGATCGCCTCATCCGGTGGGTGCGGGATCGGACATTCGACAGGTTTATCTGATGGGAGACGACACCGCGATCGTCGATACGAATTCGTCGTTCGCCGACGCACATCCCTCCGGCGTGCTGGCCGAGGAGTTGACGGTCGCGTCGCTGGTCGTGACCTTGAACGCGAATGACAGCAAGATTGCGCGCGTGAAGATCCTGGTCAACGGTCAGGAGCGGGAGACCCTGGCGGGGCACGCGGATTTGCGACGGTTCTACGAAGCGAGCAACATCGGCCAGATCGTAAGGGACTTGCAGTGACGCTGCCGCGCATTGGAGTGTTCGATTCCGGAGTTGGCGGCCTGACTGTGCTGAAGGCCATGGCCGAGCAGTTGCCCGCGCACTACATATACTTCGGCGATACGGCGCGCCTGCCGTATGGTACGAAGTCAGCCGAAACGGTGGCGCGGTACGCGATTGGGGCGACACGCTTTCTTGAGGCGCAGCACATCGATCTGCTGGTGATCGCCTGCAACACTGCGACTGCGCTGGCGCTGCCTCAGATCAAAGATGCGGCGCGTGTGCCGGTGGTCGGCGTGGTCGAGCCGGGCGCGGCCATGGCGGCCGAGGTCAGCAAGAATCGCGCCGCGATTGTGATTGCGACCGAGGCGACGGTCAGCAGCCATGCTTATCGCGATGCCTTGCAGCGGCACGGATTGCAGTCGCTGGAGAAAGCTTGTCCGCTGTTTGTGCCGCTGGTGGAGGAGGGATGGATTGAGCATCCCGTGACCGAGCAGGTGGCGCGAATTTATCTGGGCGAGGCTGGGGCGCAAGCGCCCGAAGGCGCGGATGTGCTGGTGCTGGCGTGCACGCATTATCCGCTGATCGCGCCTATGCTGCGAAGGATTGTGCCGGAGTCGATGCAGATTGTGGATTCGGCGGAGTCGACGGCGCGGGAAGTGAGAAGAAGGATCGGCTCAATTTTCAGTGTGTCATCCTGAGCGAAGTGAGGACGCGCCAGCGACCGAACGGAGTCGAAGGACCGCTATAACCGATGAAACATTGCGACTCGAGCATCGCACGTTTCGTTATTATGTGACCGATTCGACGGACAAGTTCAAACGATTGGCCACGCGCTTCCTCGGGCGGCAGGTGGATAAAGTTGAACATGTAGATTTGGGAGGATAATCGCGCCGGTGTTCAAGTCGGGGATACTCATCAGCGGTCCTTCTTTCCCATCCTTTCGCAAAAGCATGCGAAAGGTTGGGGCACCCGCAGGGCCGAATGATACGGAAGGCCAGATGATTCAACCGACAATAGGGGTCCTTCGACTCCGCGACCGGGCAACTACCCAGCCAAGCGCCAAAAGCGCGCTTGTCAGGGTAGTTGCGCGGTCGCTCCGCTCAGGATGACACCTTCGTTATAAGCGATTTACTAACTTACGACCGGTATCGACAACTGACAACCGACAACTGACTATGATCTTTCGCTCCGACAATCGCGCTCCTGACCAGATGCGGCCGGTGAACATTGTGCCCGACTTCATCTCCACCGCCGAAGGCTCGTGCCTGATCGAGCTGGGCAACACGCGGGTGATCTGCACTGCGACCATCGAGGACTCCGTGCCGCAGTTCCTGCGCAATAGCGGCAAGGGCTGGGTGACCAGCGAGTACGGCATGCTGCCGCGCTCGACGCTGACGCGCACCCCGCGCGAGGTGACCAAGGGCCGCGCCGGCGGGCGCACACACGAGATCCAGCGGCTGATTGGCCGCTCGCTGCGCGCCGTGACGGACATGCAGAAGCTGGGCGAGCGGACGATCTTTCTCGACTGCGATGTTATCCAGGCCGATGGCGGCACGCGCACCGCGTCCATCACCGGCGCGTTCGTCGCGATGGGGCTGGCCATGCGGCGCATGGTCGACGCCGGCTCGATGACGGTCGCGCCCATTCGCGATTACATTGCGGCGATCAGCATCGGCATTGTGGATGGCGAGATCATGCTCGACCTGTGCTACGAAGAGGACGCGCGCGCCGACGTGGACATGAATGTAGTCGCCACCGGCAGCAAGAAGCTGGTGGAGGTGCAGGCCACGGCCGAGCGGCGTCCGTTCGACGATGCGCAGATGAGCAAGATGCTGGCGCTGGCACGGCAGGGAATCGAGACGCTGGTGTTGCGCCAGCAGGCAGTCTTGAGCGGCTTGCCGCTGCGGCAATAGCGCCGATCTTTCCACGTTACATCGCGCGCGGGCTGCGTTAATCTGGTGCTTCCTTCTGGCTGAGGCGGCGGCGATTCGATGATCTGGTTTTCCCTGTTCTTCTTCCTTTCCGGGCTGTGCAGCATCGTCTACGAACTGGTCTGGCTGCGGCTGGCCATGGCGAAGTTCGGCGTGACTACCGCCCTGGTCTCCATTGTTCTCTCCGTATTTATGGCGGGCCTGGGCCTGGGCTCGTGGCTGGCCGGAGTTGCCGTGCGGCGGTACGGCGATCGCATTAAGCTCTCGCCGCTGCGGATCTACGGCACCATCGAGCTTGCTATCGGCGTCTCGGCGCTGGTGGTGCCGCTGGAACTGGCTTGGGGAAGCCGTCTGCTGGAGAGAATGGCGGGCACGGTTTCGATTTCTTCCGGAAGCTACTATCTGGTCTCCGGTCTCTGGCTCATGGTTACGCTGTTCCCGTGGTGTGCGTGCATGGGCGCGACGATTCCGGTGGCGATGTTTGCTATCGGCAAACATCCGCGTGGCGAGTCGCAACGCTCGTTCAGTTTGCTCTACCTGGCCAATGTGGTTGGAGCCGTAGGCGGCGCGTGCGCCGCTCCTGTGCTCATCGAGCTCTACGGATTTCACGGCACGCTGCGGGTGGGCGCGACCCTCAATGTGCTGATTTTCGCTGCGGCGATGGTGGTTGCGGTTCGGCTTAAAGGCACGAGCGTCTCATCTCCCACTCATCCGAAAATCGCGGATGAGTGGGGCACCCTCGATTCCCGCAGTTCGTCCAATATCGCGAACCGGCGGGGCAGCGAAGCTCCCGGCGCGACGCTTAGAACTCCAAGTCTGGGGCGCGCCGACAACTCCGCGCTTCTGCTGCTGTTCACTACCGGGCTGACCACCATGGCCGCGGAAGTCATCTGGATTCGGTTGTACACGTTTTACATCGGCCCAGTCGTGTATTCCTTCGCGGCAATTCTCGCGGCGTATCTAGGAGCGACATTCATCGGATCGAAAATCTATCGCGTCTGGAGCCGCCGGCACGATGGCGATCCCAGACTGCTGTGGATTTCGCTCGCCTTTTTCGGACTAGTACCACTGGTGACCGCTGATCCCCGGATGCTTGTGAGTTCTCACAATTTGCGTGTACTGCTCGGGATAGCACCCTTCGCCGGCATTATCGGTTTTCTGACTCCGATGCTGGTGGACCGCTGGTCGGGCGGCGATCCTGACCGTGCTGGGCGCGCGTACGCGGTGAACATCGTGGGCTGCATTATCGGTCCATTGCTGGCGGGTTTCCTGCTGCTGCCGCTGTTCGGCGAACACACCTCGATTCTGATTCTGGTTCTGCCCTGGTTCGCGATGGCGTTCTTCGGCGGCAAGCAAGAACAGCGCTTCTCGCGGATGGCCGCAACCGCGGCGATTCTTATTGCCGCCGTCACGGTTTTCTTTTTCACCGAAGATTACGAAGGGAAATACAAGAAGGCCACGATTTTGCGCGATAGTACGGCGACCGTGATCGCCGCCGGAAGCGGATGGAACAGACAGTTGCTGGTGAACGGCGTAGGCATGACCGTGCTTACGCCGCTCACCAAGATGATGGCGCATTTTACCCTCAGCCATCTTCAGCAAGCGCCGCGGAATGTGCTGATCATCTGCTTCGGTATGGGGACGAGCTTTCGTTCGGCCATGTCGTGGGACGTTCCCGTCACCGTGGTGGAGCTGGTGCCCAGCGTTCCCAAGCTGTTCACTTTTTATCATCAGGATGGCGGGCCGCTGGTGAACTCGCCGCATGCTCACATCGTGATTGATGACGGACGCCGTTTTCTTGACCGCTCGGCGGAGAAGTTTGACGCCGTGATCATCGATCCGCCTCCGCCGATCAACGCCGCCGGCTCCAGCCTGCTGTACTCGCGCGAGTTCTACCAGTTGGCCAAGGCGCACCTCAGTTCGCAAGGAATCCTGCAGCAGTGGTTTCTTGCCAGTGACGATGCCGACGAAGCCGCCGAAGCACGTGCGCTAACCGACGTGTTCCCCTATGTGCGCGTATTTCCGTCGATCTATGGGAAGCAAGTGGGCTATCACTTCCTGGCCAGCGTGCAGCCGATCCCGGAGCGGACGGCGCTCGAACTGGTTGCCCGCATGCCCCCGACTGCGATTGCCGACATGATGGAGTGGGGTCCGGCGGCGACGCCGGAGCAGCAGTTCGCGCTCATGCTGCAGCAGAACATCACGCCGGAGCAGTTGATCGCGCTCTCTCCGGACACGCCGGAGATGGACGATGACCGTCCGATCAACGAATACGATCGCCTGCGGAGCATGTTTGCGACGCAGGTAAAAGCGGCTGCGCCGCAACCCTAGGACTTCCAACGAGGGTCGCGCCGGCGACAGCTCAATGCCCCGCGTCGCCTTCGAGGCCGCGCTGCTTCAGCATTGGTTCGATGCTGGGCTTGGCGCCGCGCCAGGCTTCGTAGAGTTGCTCCAGGTCTTCGGTGTTGCCGCGCGACAGCACCATCTCGCGGAAGCGCTGGCCGTTGGCGCGCGTCAGCCCGCCGTGGTCCTCGAAGTTCTGATAGGCGTCGTCGGCGAGCATCTGTGTCCAAAGATAGGCGTAGTAGCCGGCCGCGTAATCATTGCTCCAGATGTGCGCAAAGTAGCTGGAGCGGTAACGCGGCGGTAGGTAGCTGATCCACAGGTGGATCTTCTCCAGCGCTTGGCGTTCAAATTCATCGGGCTGCTGCTGCGGAGCGCTGGGCGGAAGCGTATGCCACTTCATATCGAGTTCAGCGGCCGCCAGCGCCTCGGTGACTTCATAACCCTTGTTGAACTTCTCGGATTTCCTGATCTTCTCCACCAGCTCCGCCGGCATCGGCGCGCCGGTTTTGTAGTGCTTGGCGTAATGCTGAAAGACCGCCGGATAGACCGCCCAATACTCGTTGAACTGGGATGGGAACTCGACAAAATCGCGTGCGGTCGAGGTGCCTGACAATGTGGGATATTCGGTGTTGGAGAACATGCCGTGCAGCCCGTGCCCGAATTCGTGGAACATGGTCTTGACATCGTCTGAGGTGAGCAGCGCGGGCTCGCCGGGCGCCGGCGGGGCAAAATTCGCGACATTGTAGACCACCGGCTTGGTCCCGAGCAGCTTCGATTGTTCGACGAAGTTGCTCATCCAGGCGCCGCCCTGCTTGTTGTCGCGCTTGAAGTAGTCGCAATAGAAGAGCGCCAGCGAACTGCCATCGGGGTTGAAGACTTCGAAGACGCGCACCGTGGGCTGGTACACGGGGATGTCGTGCCGCTCCTTGAAGGTGATCCCGTAGAGCTGAGTCGCCGCGTAAAAGACGCCGTTCTGTAGAACGTTGTTCAGCTCGAAATATGGTTTCACCTGCTCCTCGTCGAGGTCGTACTTCGCTTTGCGGACCTGCTCGGAGTAGAACTCCCAATCCCAAGGCTGGAGCTTGAAGCCGCCGTTCTGCTTATCGATGAGCGCCTGGATGTCCTGGGCCTCGGCTGCGGCTCGCGAGGTCGCGGGCGCAATCAGGGCGTCCATAAACTTGGTCGCGGCTTCGGGAGTCCGGGCCATCTGGTCTTCGATGTGCCAGGCGGCGTAGTTGGGATAGCCAAGCAGCTTGGCTTTTTGCGCGCGCAAGTGGGCCATTTGGGCGATGGTCTCGCGCGTGTCGTTGGCGTCGCCATGCTCGGCGCGGGTCCAGGAGTTCTCGAAGATCGTCTCACGCGTGGACCGATTGCTTAGGAGCGCCAGATCGGGCTGCTGGGTCGTGTTCTGCAGCGGAATTACGAATCCGTTCGCCTTGCGGGCGGTCGCGGCTTCGGCGGCGGCCTTCATCTGCGCATCGTTAAGGCCGGCCAGGGACGCTTTATCCGTAGTGACGTAGGCGCCGTTTTTCGTCGCCGCCAGCAACTTGTTGTCGAAGTCGTCGCCCAGGGCCGCGAGTTGTTCGTTCATCTTCTTGAGCTCGGTTTTCTGGGCTTCGCTGAGGTTGGCGCCGGCGCGCACGAACTCCTTGTAGGTCCATTCCACCAGGCGCAACTGCTCAGGATTGAGATGGAGCGAGTTGCGCTGCTCGTAGACGGCGGCGACGCGCGCGAAAAGCTTGCCGTCAAGAAAAATGGCGTCGTGATGGGCGGCAAGTTTCGGGGCCTCAATCGAGCGCACGCTGATCAGCGTGGGATTGCTGTTGGCGCCGACTACGCCGTAGAAAGCTTCACTGACGCGCTGCAGGAGCTGGCCGCTCTTTTCCAGCGGGACCAGCGTGTTGTCGAAAGTGGGCGGCGCGGGGTTGGCGGCGATCGCCTGGATTTCCTGGAGCTGCTGCGCCATGCCGGCTTCCATCGCCGGCTGGTAGTCGTCATCCTTTATTTTGTCGAACGGCGGCGCTTGAAACGGCAACGTACTGGGCGCGAAGAACGGGTTGTTGGGACCAAACTGAGGGCCAGAGGCCTTGGCGGGAAGAGTGCTGGACGCAATAAGGACGCTCACAGCAAAGATTATAGTTCGCATGCAGACAGTGTAACCGCGGGAGCGGCATGCGCAACAAGCGAATGAGATGAGTCAGCGCAGCTTCTGCTTAGTGTTTCTTGCTGGTGATGTTCAGTTGCACGGTGTTGCCGCTGGGGCTTTTCACCAGCATGATCTTCTCCTTCGCGTCGACCTGGGCGGGAAACTGCTTGCCCGGCGCCCAGCCCATGAAGTCGGTGATGGGGCCTTCCGCCTTGCAGATGTAGACGACGCCATTCATGCGCATGGCAATCTTGTAATGGTCGGCGCTCTCGGGATGCTGCTCGTTCTGGGCGGCCTTCTCAAACGAGACGACCTGGGCGGTCTGAAAGCCTTCGTCCGGGCTCTGCGCGTAGGCGAGCACGGCAGCAATACTGAGACAGCACGCTAAAGCGATGGAACGCGTGTTCATGGTTGGAGTTCCTCTCTGCCTGCAGCACAGCAGTATAGACTGAGTGGCTACGCAGAGGCTGGACTTTTATCCAGCGTATATACATAATTGTCCTGACGAGGAGCGCGCTTGCGGTTTCGTTGGGACCGAACGAAAGAATGGCATCAACCAGCGAAAGCACCGCGTTAGTTTTGAAACGGCCGCGCTGGTTTTCGACGATCCTTACCATATTTCTCACCTGGAGCGCGAGGTGGATGGCGAATCGAGATGGCAAACCATTGGTATGGTCGAAGGTTTGCACGTGCTCCTCGTAGTACACACGACTCCGGAGTCCGACGATGAAGACGATGAAGAAGAACAGAGCATCCGCATCATCTCAGCGCGAAAGGCAACGCCGCAGGAACGCCGCATCTACGCGCACGGCGGCTAGCCCCGCAACCGGCCGGCGGTTGACCTCGAAGCAGAAGCGGGATCTGGCGACCCTGGCTGCTTTGCCAGACGATCGCATCGATACGTCCGATATTCCGGAGTTGCCTCTCAGCGCATGGAAGGATGCGGTGCGGGGCAGGTTCTATCGCCCAGTGAAGCAAGCGGTTTCGTTGCGTCTGGATGCCGATGTTGTAGAGTGGCTGAAACGACCCGGCAAGGGATATCAGACGCGGGCGAATGCCGTTCTTCGTCAGCATATGCTGGCGGGCCTGCGGAAGGCGTGAGTCGCTCGCACTTTCATTGACATGCCCGCTCGCTTCGTCTATTCTTAGATCTTTCGCGGTCCTGCGTTTGCCCGCCTGAAGGTCTTTGCGCGTTCAGCGCCTGAACCGAGCGGCTCTTTCGCACGTTCAATTCTGGGAGAGTTTAGAGATGTCAACGTATTTTCCCAAAGGGGAAATTGCGCGCAAGTGGTTTGTCATTGATGCCGATGGTCAAACCTTGGGGCGTCTGGCGACCCGTGTGGCGCGCATCCTCTCTGGCAAGGACAGCCCCCGGTACACGCCGTTCATGGATACGGGAGATCACGTTATCGTGATCAATGCCGACAAGGTGCGGCTGACGGGACTGAAGTCCGACAGCAAGGTCTATCACCGGTATACGGGATACCCCGGCGGCATCCGGTCGGAAGAATTCAAGAAGCGGCTGACGCGTCGGCCGGAGAAGATCGTGGAAGACGCGATTGTCGGCATGCTGCCGCATACCAAGCTGGGCCGTTCGATGGCCGGCAAGCTGAAGGTGTATCGCGGCGACAAGCATCCTCATGTGGCGCAGCGACCGGAAGCGATTGCGGTTGCCCAGCGGGTATAACGGATTTCGAGGCGGACTGGAGTCCGCGAAAAGCAGGTCCTTCACCGGCTAAAGCCGGTTCGGGATGGCAAAACTATAAATTGCGCCTAGCGGCACGGCTGAAGCCGTGCCGCTTCAAAGCGCCATGGGATACGGATCAACGATGGCAGAACTAGTTCAGTACTACGGCACGGGACGGCGCAAGTCGAGCGTCGCGCGTGTGTTTCTTCGTCCCGGTAGCGGCGAATTCACGGTGAACGGCAAGCCCTTCGACCAGCATTTCGTGACCGAGGCGCAGCGCATTATGGCGAAGTCGCCGTTCGTGCTCACCGAGACCGGCGGCACTTTCAACGTGCTTTGCACGGTCGACGGGGGCGGCGTAAACGGACAGGCGGGCGCGGTGCGCATGGGTGTGGCCCGCGCACTGCAGGAGTTTAATCCTGAGTTGCGCGCCAAACTGAAGGCCGAAGGCTTTCTGCGTCGCGATGCCCGCGGCAAAGAGCGCAAGAAGTACGGCCAGAAGGGCGCACGTAAGCGCTTCCAGTTCAGCAAGCGCTAAAGCGCAGTGGATAGTGGTCAGTGGATAGTTGCTGACCGCTAGTCCGAAGTCCTACAGGTGGGTAGAGATTTTTCTATCCACTAACCACTTGCCTTTTGGTTCCGGGGGCGAGTGGCAGAAGTTCAACCGGAACGAAATCTTCCCGCACGGATGTAGGGCGGGCGCGGGAAAAGCAATCCTGAGTTCGGCGCGGGCCGCGCGAGGGATGCAAGCCAACCGAGGAGGTAGCTTGGCAAATATCACGATGAAGGAGCTGCTCGAAGCCGGCGTTCACTTCGGGCATCAGACGAAACGCTGGAACCCGAAGATGAAGGAATACATCTTTGGCGAGCGCAATGGGATTTACATCATCGACCTGCAGAAGACGCTCAAGATGTTCAAGGAGGCTTCGAGGTTCGTGCAGGAACAGGTGGCCCAGGGCAAACTAGTGCTGTTCGTCGGTACCAAGCGCCAGGCGCAGGACGCCATCGCCGAAGAGGCCACACGCTGCGGCATGTTCTACGTCAACTCGCGCTGGCTGGGTGGACTGCTCACCAACTGGGTGACGGTGCAGAAGTCGGTGAAGCGGCTGAAAGAGCTCGACGAGATGGCCACCGATGGCCGCTACGACCTGCTGCCGAAGAAGGAGGTCATTAAACTGGAGCGCGAGCGTAAGCACCTCCAGGCCAATCTGGCCGGCATCAAGAATTTGAACCGCCTGCCTGACATGCTGTTCGTGATCGACTCCAACAAAGAGCAGATCGCAGTCAAGGAAGCGCGCAAGCTGGGCATACCGGTAGTCGCGGTGGTTGACACCAATTGCGATCCCACGGAAGTGGATTACGTGATCCCGGGGAATGACGACGCGCTGCGTGCGATCCGGTTGTTCGCTTCCAAGATTGCGGACTCCGTGGTCGAGGGCGCCAATGCGGCGACCGACAAGCAGATGGCCGACATCTCAGCGGGTGTGCAGTACAGCGAGGCGGCCGAAGCTGCTGCGGCCAGCCCGGAAGGCGTCGAGGGCGAGCCGGTTCCGGAATCTACGATCGACGACTCCGAGGAGGTCAGCATGGAAGAGGTGCTGGGCCGCGGAGGACGTCGCGCCGCCGAAAACACGACCGCGTAGGATCGGCTTTAACCAGCGTTTCATGGCCCGCGCGTCTAACCAGCGCGGGCGTTGTTTTAGGAAGGCCGCTTTTCGCGATTCGCTTTTCGCTCTTCGCCAGAGATGCGAGCTGCTCGCGCGAAAATGAAACTTAGTCATAATAGATAGCTCTGGTTCCGCTCTGGCGAAAAGCGAACAGCGAAAGGCGAAAAAGCGATTTACCCATGAGTACTACTACCGTGAACATCTCTGCTGCACAAGTAAAAGAGCTTCGCGACAAAACCAACGCTCCTATGATGGATTGCAAGAACGCCCTCACCGAAGCCAAGGGAGACGTCGAGGCTGCCATCGTTATTCTGCGCAAGAAGGGCATCGCCACCGCCGCCAAGAAGGCGACGCGCACCACCAGCGAAGGCTCGGTGGCGAGCTACATTCACGCCGGCGGCAAGATCGGCGTGCTGGTCGAGGTCAACTGCGAAAGCGACTTTGTCGCTCGCACCGACGACTTCAAGAACCTGGTTCACGACATTGCCATGCACATCGCCGCGACCGATCCGCGCTTCATCCGCAAGGAAGACGTCACTCCTGAAGCCTTCGAGAAGGAGAAGGACATCTGTCGCGCGCAGGCGGCGCAGACCGGCAAACCCGCGCCGGTGATCGAAAAGATTGTCGAAGGCAAAATGGGCAAGTTCTATGAGGAGGTGTGCCTGTACGAGCAGCCCTTCATCAAGGAGCAGACCATGACGGTGTCGCAGTTGATCGCCAGCGTGATTGGCAAGCTGGGCGAGAACATCTCGATCCGCCGCTTCGCTCGCTTCAAGGTGGGCGATGTGGGTGAGACCGTGGCCGTGAGCAAGGCCGGGGAACAGGCGAGCGAGTAGTTACGAGCTATCGCGCGGAAAGGGCAGGACTAGGTTCTGCCCTTTTCATTTGATTAAGAATGAGCCCTAGCATCTGTTCTTCCGGTTTGCGTACATCCTAATTTGTATGTACAATCTGCTAAGCTGAGATGAAATTCTCGTGGGATCCGGCGAAGGCAAAACGCAATCGTGCCAAGCACGGGGTCAGCTTCGAGACGGCGCAACGAATTTTTGATGATCCTCACCTCATTATCCTGGAGGACTACGATGATGAATTCGGCGAGCTGCGCTATCACGCGATTGGCTACGCAGCCACTCACCTATTGCTGCTCGTGGTGTTCGTAGGTCGTGGCGAACATGAGGAGGAGATTATTCACGTCATTTCGGCGCGAAAGGCCGACGACTATGAGCATAAAACCTACGCCCGTCAATTTACGGAAGGGGATTAAGATCACCGACGAAATCCGGGAAGCCTATAAGAAGCGCGATAGGCGCCTCGACGACGATCCCGATTCACGTCCGCTGCCGCCGGAGAAATGGGCGCACGCCATGCGCCGCGATGAGTTCTTCCGCCCGATCAAGAAGCCTGTGACAGCACGAATCGACGCCGATGTGCTGGACTGGCTCAAGTCCAAGGGCCGCGGCCATCTGACGCGAATCAACCGCATCTTGCGCGAGGCGATGGAACGAGATATCCGCAAACCATTACGGCGTGCCTGAGCCAGACGCCTTCACGGCCTCCAGCAACGCTGCTCCAAACTTCTCCAACTTGAACTCGCCAATGCCGCGGACGCGGCCCAGTGCGGATAGATTCTGGGGCGCCCTGCGTGCGATCTCGCGCAGCACGGAGTCATGCGCGACGCAGAACGCGGGCTGGTCTTCGGCCTTGGCCAGTTGCAAACGCGCCCTCTTCAGCCGCTCGAAGCGCATGGCGGCGGCTGGGTCGAGAGGATTAACCTCAGAGACGGCCGGTTTCGCCTTGTCACGTTTGCTCTTCGTTCGCGCTACCGCGCTCATGCGCGCGGGCTGCGCGCGAATGTCGCCGCGGCAAACATCGCAAGCGCAGCGTTCCACCTCGGAGTTGTCGCCGAAATAGGCAAGGATGGCGCGCCGGCGGCAGCGCCGCGCATAGGCGTACTGGAACATGCGTTCCAGCTTCTGGCGAGCGTGCGCTTGTAGAAGTTCAACCTGCGCCGCGGTCAGCGCAGTGTTGTTCTCGCCAATTTTGTCGATGAAGAATTCCTGGGTGTGCCGGTCGACTAAGCTGACATACAACACGCACTGGGCTGCGCGCCCATCGCGTCCCGCGCGGCCGGCTTCCTGATAGTAAGCCTCGAGGCTGGCCGGAATATTGTAGTGCACGACGAAACGAATCTCGGGCTTGTTGATGCCCATGCCGAACGCGTTGGTCGCTACGACCACGGCATCCGCGCTTTCCATGAAATCCTGCTGGGCCTTTTTGCGCGCGTCGCTGTCCATCCCGGCGTGATACGCGCGTACAGTGCGTTGCGGAAACTTCTCATGCAGGTACGCCGTCAGGTATTCCACTTTCTTGCGCGTGGAGCAGTAGACGATCCCGCTGCCCGGTTGCTTCGACAAACCGTGCGCGAGCGCCTCATCCTTCGCATATTCATAATCAATCCGGCGACACGCATAGACGAGGTTGGGGCGGTCGAAGCCGGTGACGTGCAGCTTCGGGCTGCGCAGCTTCAGCATGCGAACGATGTCGTTGCGCACCTCGGGAGTGGCGGTCGCGGTGAGCGCGATCGTCACCGGCGAGCCCAGTTGCTCGCGTACTTCGGCCAGACGCATGTATTCGGGGCGGAAGTCGTGTCCCCAAAAGCTGAGGCAATGGGCCTCGTCCACCACCAGCAACCTGGTCTGCAGTTGCGGCAAAACCCGCTGAAATGAGGCTGCGGCAAAGCGCTCGGGCGCGAGGTACAGCAATCCATCAAAGCCGTTTCGCAAGCGGTTGAGGACCTGCGACTGCTCGTGTGATTCCTGCGAGCTGTTCAACAGCAGCACGGGAACGCCGAGGCCCTGCAATTGGCGAACCTGGTCCGCCATGAGCGATATCAGAGGCGACACGACAACGGTGAGGCCCTTGAGCAATAATGCCGGAAGCTGGAAACAGAGGCTTTTGCCGGCACCGGTCGGCATGACGCAAACCACATCGCTGCCGCTCACCACGTCGGCGATGATCTCCCGCTGGTAGGGACGGAATTGCTCGAGCCGGAAGACCCGCTGCAGGAGATCGTCAATTTCAGCCATGAGTGATACCCAGATTACTAATCTATCGCGCTTGCCGGGCATGCAGCCGCAACAAATTCGCATATGACGGTTTGTTTCCCGGTTCGGGAGTTCGGGTGTCGAATTCTTGGACAGTCAGAGAGACTCGGAGCAAGCAATCATAGCTAAGTTAGCCCGCAGAGCGCCGGGGCTAAGAGCCCTGGTCGCGCACGAGCTTGGACGCTGGCCTGAAGGCCAGCTCTTTGAAGAGCTTAATCAGAGTCTCCTTAGCGGTACGGCCCAGGCCCATGGCTACTGCTACACTAGATGAGATCTCTCCTTCAGGTTCTGACTCGATGGACGCTCCAATTTATAAACGCATTCTTCTGAAAATTTCGGGCGAGGCTCTGGCTGCGGGCCAGGGTTTCGGCGTGGACAACCAGCGGGTCCATGAGATCGCGGCTGAACTGGCTGAAGTGCATCGCCTGGGTATCGAGATTGCCATTGTGGTGGGCGGCGGCAACTTCTTCCGCGGCGTTGCCGAGCAGGCCAAACACATGGACCGCGTCTCCGCCGATCACATGGGCATGCTGGCCACGGTGATCAATGCGCTGGCGCTGCAGGATGCGCTGGAGAAGCAGGATGTCTTTACCCGCGTAATGAGCGCCCTCGAGATGAACCAGGTGGCGGAGCCGTTTATCCGCCGCCGCGCTATCCGGCACCTGGAGAAAGGGCGCGTCGTCGTCTTCGCGGGAGGCACGGGTAATCCGTATTTCTCAACCGACACTGCGGCGTCGCTGCGTGCCATGGAGATCAAGGCGGACGCGATCCTGAAGGCGACCAAGGTCGACGGCATCTACACCGACGACCCCGTCATCGTGAAAGACGCCACCATGTTCGACCACATCAGCTACATGGAAGTATTGCGTCGCGGTTTGCGCGTGATGGACGCGACCGCAATAGCCCTCTGCCGGGAAAATAATCTGCCGATCGTGATCTTCAACTTAAATCAACGCGGCAATATTCACCGGGTGGTGATGGGCGAGCGGGTGGGGTCGCTGGTGAACCAGGGCTGATTCCGCATCCCAGGACGACAGACGAGCAGCCGAAAAAAGCAAAGCCTACCCTCGATTTCCAGAACGGCTCGGCCTGTGGGGGTTACAATCCTTCCTGTTCCCCCGGTGAGCAGGGGTATGGCTGAGCAAGTCTACAAGCCATCACAGGCGGTCCCGGTTTCAGGAGTGTACCGGGTCGAACACAATGGGCACCGGGAAGCCCACGAGGCGACCCTACTCGACGGCGAGATTTTTCCCCTCTGCGCGCTGTGTGGAGAAGCGGTCCGCTTCACCCTCAAACGTCGCGCTGAAAGCATCCGCAGCGATAAAGATTTCCTCCCCGGCAAGTAGCCAATTCGCGCCATGCCAGCCGGAGCTGCGATTTGTACGCTCCCACTCTTCACAAAGTGACGAATTTACGTTAACTTGCTACCGAACAGTAAGCACACAAACTGGCGGGGCAATGCTGATGGCTAAACCCGTACGTCTCTCGATCGGTTCTTCCGATCACGCTCAGACTTCTGCGCGAACGATCACATTCCGGCTCCAAGGCGGGGTGAAGAATTCTGCCCACGGCGGCAATCGGCCTAGCAGCAGGCGTTATCGCGCCGGCGACACGGTGCGGCAGTCAGGCATCTACGAGGTCATTCACGACTGCAGTCACCGTGAGGCCCACGAGGTCGTGATGATCAGCGGCGAGCACTTTCCCGATTGTGAGACCTGCAAGGAGAAAGTGCGTTTTCGCCTGGTTCGTACCGCGCCCTACATCTTTCAGGACGAAGACTTCGAAGAAGACATCTAGTTCTTCCCGCGACCGTAGAGCGGGCCGTTATTGATTGCTGCCTAAGTAATGTCCTAGGTACGGTGGAAGGGCACGGCTTTAGCCGTGCCGTGGTTTGGCGAGATGAGTAGGCTTTAGCCCTGGTTCACCGCGGCTAAAGCCGGAATTCGCGCCTCGCGATTCGCCGGGCTGAAGCCCGGCGCTTCCACCGTCAAGCAGGGCACTAATTTTGCAGCAATCAATAGGCCCTGCGTCCCAGATGCGCTAAGAGAGTGGTTTTGCATTCCGCTGCAAACGCAGTGGAATGCAAAACCCTGAGCCGAAATGGCGCCGAGGGACGCGACGCGAAACCGGCGCTCTACGCATCCCTGCCCGGATTACCGTATACGTAAGACGCGGTTGCGTTGACGATGCCACTTGTTGTGTGCAGGGTGACCGGGCGCTTGGGTCCGCGTTTGCGTATGAGCAGCACGCGAATCCGCTCCAGCAGTTCCATGGGAGCGAACTCGCCTTTCGGCAGCCAGACATCGGCCAGGTGTTCTTCGCTGCAACAATTCACCGCGCCGGAGAAAAGCAAGGCCGGAGTTTCCGGCGCCACTGCCTTCAGTTGATCGATCAGTTTTGCGCCGTTCAGCTTGGGCATCATCAGGTCGGTCAGCACCAGGTCGACTCCGCCCCTTTTCATTACCTCAACCGCACATTCGGGATCGGAGCAGGTGAGCACGCGGTAGCCGCGGGTTTCCAGCAATACTTTGCGAATGGAGAGAGAGCGTTCGTCATCATCGACGCAGAGGATCGTACGTTTTGGTTTCATGTACCCCCACTATTTCTTATTCAGGCGCTGCAATGTCCGCCGGGCAAACCTGGAAGCCGGAGCGCATGAGCAGTTACCTGGGAATTCTTGTACGCCAGAGCGATAGAGCGTGATCCGGATAGTACGACCCGCGGGGGACGCGCACAAGTATTGCGAAGATCAATTACGCAAGAATTTTTTCCAGAAAATAGACAGGCGAAAGAGCACCGGGTGTGGTGATGTATCGGCCATACGAAGTGGGCGAACGCGTTGCGGGACGCGGCTTTTATGCGTGCACAAGAAATCCTCAGCAAAGTCACATCGTAACTTCTCCGTCAATCACGTGCACCACGTTACCTCCGACGCGTATATTCGTGATCCGGTCATCTGACTTCGCCGCGCGGATGTAGATGAAACTTGGGCGTCGCGTCTCCAGTCCTTGCTCGATGAGCCCCTGCGTTTCCGGTTCAAGTACGCCATACCTTACCGCCCACGCGGTGCAGCATCCCGCAGCGGAGCCGGTCGCGGGATCTTCGCCGTTGTAGAAGATCATGCGCGCGTGCAAGGTGGCGCCCGCATTCACGGTCTCACGGCAAACAAAGTAGAAGAATGCGGGATTGCCGATCGTCGCCAGATAAGGCGCCATCTGGTTCCAGCCGATGCTGAGCTGCTGCAGCCGGGCGAGCGAGCGAAAGGGAACGATGGTGAAGGGCATTCCGGTGGAGACCGTCTGAATGGGCAGGTCCTCATCGAGTTCGCTGAGCGGGATGCCGAGCGCGCCGGCGATGACGTCATGCGCGTGCGTCCGGCCGAACTGGGGCTCAGCCTGGCGCATCTCGCCGAAAAGCAAGCCGTCACGCTGCTCAAAATGGACAGGTATTTTCCCCACCTTGAGGTCGAGAACGATTTCGTTCTGGCCCGATTGCTGCTGCAGATACCACGATGTACCCAGGGTTGGATGTCCCGCGAAGGGCAGTTCCTCATTGACCGTAAAGATGCGCACCTTGTGGCCCGCGGCGCGTTCGGTCGCCTCATCGCGCGGCAGGATAAACGTAGTCTCGGCAAGATTCATCTCGCGCGCCAGCTTCTGCATCTCGTGGTCGCTGAGGCCGCGGGCGTCGGTGAACACCGCAAGCTGGTTGCCCTCCAGGGGACGGGAGGTGAAAACATCCAGATGGACGAAAGGAAATTTCCGCACCGTCATGATATGGCTCCATATCGAGTTCGCCGAGAGACGAGTTTCGTTCGCTCCTGGTTGCGAATAATCGGCAGATCGGCTGATCGCGGCGGCGCTGAAAAAATCCGAGCCGCCGTGTATCTTTGCTATTGCTTAGATTTCAACTATCCATTACCGATTCGGAGGATTCATGAGCGAAGCTACAATGCCCCGCATCAACGAAGTAGCGCCGGATTTCGAAGCGAAGACCACCCACGGCGTGATGAAGTTGAGCGACATCACCTCAAAAGGCAAGTGGGTGGTGCTGTTTTCCCATCCCGCCGACTTCACGCCCGTTTGCACCACCGAATTCGTCGAGTTCGCCAAGCGCCATGACGATTTCGTTCGCCGCGACGCGCAACTGCTGGGCAACTCCATCGATAGCGTGTACTCGCACATCGCCTGGGTGCGCAATATCGAGCAGAACTTCGGGGTCAAGGTGCCGTTCCCGGTGATCGCCGATCTCGACCAGAAAGTGGCGCGCGCGTTTGGCATGGTGCACGAGGCGGTCAGCGACACGGCCACGGTTCGTGCCGTCTTCGTTATCGATCCCAAGAACATCATTCGCGCCATCATTTACTACCCCATGTCGCTGGGCCGCAATGTGGATGAGATCGTGCGGATCGTGGACGCGCTGCAAACCGCTGACGCGAACGCCTGCGCGACGCCCGCGAACTGGCGGCCGGGCGACTCTGTAATTGTGCCTGCCCCCGCAACTCAAGCCGACGCCGAAAAGCGGGTCGCCGCCAGCGAGTTTGAAGTGAGCGACTGGTATTTGTCGAAGAAGAAGCTGGCTACAGCGGCGAAGAGCTAGGGGCGTTGGGCTCGCGCCGCGTCTTGCGGAAGCGAAGGGGGTCCGGTGACTCTCCCGGTCTTCAAATCTGGGAGACTACTGTGTTATCAATTAGTTAGCTGTCGCAGACCCGCATAAAGATTGGCCAAAACCCTACGCCAATTGCAGGGTTGGTACCCATTCGTAAATTTACAACGGACAAACAACGGACAATTACGTTCTCTCTGGTGTTTGCCGCACTGATAGCTTTTTCCGCATAGCAGGACTCATCGGCTTGCGACCAGACGCTTTCTTCTGGGCGGCTGGTTTCTTGGTGCGGCCTGACGCTTCTGCTTTGCCCACCTTGCCCGTTGTGCTGCGGCAATCTTGGCCCGGGCCGCTGCACTCATGGTGCGGGGTCCACGTCGACCTACTTGTTTGGCCTGCGTGCCCTGCGGTGGGCGGCCACGGCGAGGCGCTGGTTGGCCGAATCCTGCTAGGACTGTAATTGCCTGTTCGATACGGCTGGCTTGCTGCTTAAGCTCCGCCACTATTCCCTGAATGTCCATGGATCTCCTTGCAAGAATGTGATCGCGGTAGTGTAGCAGGCGCGCCGAAGTTGAGAACAGGCAATAGAAATGTGGTCGATGGCTCGCCCTCGTCTCTTAGAGTCCGAAGCCATGTCTGGCTCACAGGGTCGGCGGCATCGAAACCAGTGTCTTGGCTTCTTTCAGCGGTCCGCATCAAAACCTGGTGATTTCGGGCGGAACACGAAACTCGCAGTCCTACCTTTCACTATCATGCGATTACACGGAATCGAAGGGCAGTTGGGCAGACCGTCAACCCCAAACTGTAGTTTCGGACTTCCTGTTGGCCAACGATCCGAGAGTAACCGAACAACTTCACAGAAGCGCGTATTTGAACTGAAACGGCAAAATTCAAAGCTGAGCGCGGCTCAAAGGCCGGCCAAACACTCCCAGCATTGTTCTCCAACGACGTGTCGAATCGCTGCAGCTTGTTCCGAACGAAGTGAGGGCGCGCTAGACCGGTACGCCATCCAGGACCTGGGCCACCAGCACTAGGACTTCACGCAGGACGTCCAGCCGTTCGGCCGGCGTCGCAGCACTGACGCACTGGCGCAGCATTTGCGCGGATAAATTGTGAACCACCGGCGCGAGCCGAGCATGGTACTCGTCGGTCGCATGAGGACTCCGCAGAGGGCAGCGAGCGGCGCGACGCGGGCGCAGCCCAGAGCTTCGACCGGACGCAGCAGGTGCGCCGGTGTCTTGGCCGTTCCACTGGGCCGGCAGTTTGCCGGCTAAAAGCTTCATCTCGTTGACTGCCACCGCGGCCGGCGGCCTCTCCACCACGGCGACTGGAACCTTCAGGCGGTATCCTCGGCGCGCGAGGGTTTCGATATACGTTGGCGCCTCAACGGAGTCGCCGAGCGTGCGCCTTAACTTGCGGACAAGTTGATTGATGCTGTGATCGAATTCAACGATCACGTCATTGCCCCAGAGCTGTTTCTGAATCTCGTCGCGTGTGACAATCTCGCCCTCGTGGTCAATCAACATCAGCAAGAGTTGCAGCTGCTGCCATGGGAGCAGGATTTTCTTGTCCTTGCTGCTCAACTCTCCAGACCTGGGATCCAGTTCGAAGGACCCGAAGCGCAGACGCACCGGACGCGAGCGCTCGGCGCCTCCGAGCCTTGCTGATGCTAAGGGTTCGACTCGCGTCGCCGCATTTGCGTTCCGCATGGTTGCTAATTCCGCCATACTCTGCCCCCACTATCTGTAAAGCGGCAAGTTCGCGGATTGTCCGCCAATCGCAACAGCCCCGTGAGCAGGTTTTTGTGGGGAGCGATGAGCATTACCGCCTAGCAGGACTTCACTTCGGCGGTATTCGCGCCGTGGCCGGGCGCCAGCGTCAGGACAACATTGCAACCGTTGCAGAGCCTGACGCGTGCTGCAACACGGTCAACAAAGACGCATGGGACGTGCCCAAGCTGTGCCGGCGCTAAGCGCTCATGTTTGCAGCACTTGGGTCCGAGGAGATCTGCCGCGACAGGCCGCTGTGGTTCGCCCGCATCACGGCATGTCCGGAATCGAACGCAGCAAGCCGCCCGCAATAGCGCCGTTTCGCTTCGCGCATAGTTCTCTCGAATGCACTGCGACGTTCCCACGCCACATGCGTCTGTTAACCCAGGGTCTCAGTAGCCTCTCGGCTGTGTGTGACAAATGTTTCACAGCGTCCGAAGCGGCGGAAACGCTTGGCTTTTCGAAAAATGGGTCTATAATTCGACCACTATCCCAGGGGTTCGCTGATGGTAGAAGACCCGGGGCGAATTACCGTCTTGCTGCGCCAGTGGCGCGACGGCGACCGGAGAGCTCAGGATGAGCTGTTCGCATCGCTGATGCCCGAGCTGCGCAAAATTGCGCGAGCCTGTTTTCGCGGCGAGCGTCCGGGCCATGTTCTTCAACCTACCGCCCTTGTAAACGAAGCCTTTTTGCGGCTGGCCAAAGCCAGGAATGTCGATTGGCACGACCGGGGACATTTCCTGGCGCTGGCTGCCCGCATCATGCGCCGTTATCTTATCGATCAGGCACGCTCCCAACGTAGTGTCTTGTTCCTCCCCATCGAGGGCATACCCGAGCGCATCCTCTCCCACTCCACGCCGCTGGAGTTTTCCATCACGCTGGACGTTTTGCTAGACGAGATGGAAGAGGAATCGCCGCAACGACGGGCCATCGTCGAGCTGAAGTACTTCCTCGGCCTCACGGACGAAGAAGCTGCCGATGCGCTGGGTGTACCTTTGCGGACCGTACAGAGGGACTGGTTCCGGGCCAAGCGCTGGTTAATAGACCGGCTGAATCGACAGGAATCATGGGAAGCAGTGTCGAATGCGACGAGCGGGTAATTGATGTCGTCGCCGATGCCTTGCGGCGGCCTCCGGAAGAGCGCGAACAGCTCATCCAGCAGGCGTGCAACGGCGATGATGCACTCGTCTGCGCGGTCAACGATGCCCTGGCCTGGGAAGCCAAAAACGCATCCTTCCTGAACGCGCCATGGATGGAATTCACGCGGCTCGTCAGCCCCTTCGCGACCGGCGAGATTGTCAACGATCGCTTCGAGATCGTGCGTGCAATCGGCGAAGGCGGCATGGGGATGGTCTACGAAGCCTTCGACCGCCGGCTGCAACACCGTGTCGCGATTAAAGCAGCCAAACCGGGATTCCAACGACTGCTTTCGCCGGAGCTCAAATCGGCGCTGAAAGTCAGCCACCACAATATCTGCCGCGACAACGAAATTCATACCGCGAAGACGGAGTGGGGAGAGATTGATTTCCTCACCATGGAGTTCCTCGAAGGCGAGACTTTGTCCGTGCATTTGAAGGTGACGGGCAAGCTGAGCCACGACGAGGCGCTCGACGTCGCTTGCCAACTTTGTGCCGGGCTCATGGAGGCGCACCGGAGCGGGATCATCCATCGCGACCTGAAGACCGGCAACGTCATGCTCTGCCAGAACGAAGATGGCAGCCGGCGCGCGGTGATTACCGATTTCGGACTCGCAGGCCCCAGCTTGTCCTCCGGCGAAATGGCGGGGACGCCGGCGTATATGGCGCCGGAGTTGTGGCGCGGAGAGCCAGCCTCGAAGCTCTCTGATATTTACGCTCTGGGCGTGGTGCTGTACGAGATGGTGACGGGGCGCAAGCCGTACCGGGACGAGGGTGATGCGAAGGTCACCAGGCAGAAGACGGTCACGCTGGTGGGAGAGACCGTTGCGGAAGTGGTGGACGGACACGCGTCTTTAATCAATGCGACGCAGCAGGAGTGGGAGCAGCCAGCGCAAACCGGACAGCCGTCGCCGCCCAGCACCTGGACGAAGGGGCTCGGGCCGTGCTGGGACCGCGTCATCATGGACTGCCTGGAGCTCGATCCCATCGAGCGCACGCAGGACGTCGGCGAGGTCCTGACCGAGCTGCGCCGCAAACGAATCCGCAAGTGGCCGTTCGCCACAGCGACCGTTGTGGTTCTCGTGCTGGCCGCCGCGATGGGGCTGATCCGTCCCCTGCGGCAGCGGATCAGGGACATGATCTGGCCACCCAGCGTGCGGCTGGTGGTGCTGCCGCCCGGCGACGCCGAGTCTGGCGCGATCCTCTCCGGCGGCGTCTTGCAGGACGTATCTCGCCGTCTCTCCGACCTGCGCAGCGGCGCGCGCTCGGTGGTCGTCATTTCGCCGGCGGACGCGAAGGACCTTGGCGTGGAAACTGCGGAACAGGCGCGCAAGACGCTGCACGCCACGCATGCGCTCGAAACCAGCGCCGCCAAGCAGGGCGAAGACACCGTCGTGCACGGTTTGGTGATCGATCTGGAAACGCAAACCCACGTGCGCGACTTCTCGTTGCGCTACACCCCGGCCACCGTCGGCGCATTGCCGGGCGCGCTGGCAGGCGGGGTCTCCAGCGGCTTGGGGTTGCAGGGAGTACCCTTGGCGGAGGCCCTGTCGCCCGTTGCCACCGTCCCTTATGACCGCGGACTCGATCTGTCACGAAAGCTCCAGAACGATGAGGAAGCGATACGCCTCTTTCAAGAGGCTGCCCGCCTCGATCCCCGTTCGACGCTGCCGCTAACTGCGTCGGCGGAAGCCGAGATTAATCTCTTCTACAAGACGAAAGAAGCTGCCCATCTCACTCGTGCGCAGCAGTATCTGCAAACTGCGGAAAGCCTCAACCCCGACTCTATCAGCGTGCATATGGAGGCAGGCTGGCTGTATGAAACAACCGGTAAGCTGGAGAGGGCGCTGGACGAGTATCTCCGCGTGCGCAGCCTCGCGCCAGCCCATATCAGGGCGGCGAGGGCGGTCGCCTGGACCTATGACCATCTGGACATGCCAGACAAGGCCTTGGCCGAGTATCGCCGTGCCATTGCGCTGGATCCGGCATTCTATGTGACCTATCGCTATTTTGGGTCCTTCTACTTTTACCACGGCAACTATTCCGCAGCCGCCGAGCAGTGGCGCAAGGAAACCGAGTTAGCGCCGGGCTCCTACCGCGCCTGGTTGGACCTGGATGTTGTCCTGCAAAGGATGGGGGACTACGCGGGCGCCGAACAGGCCCTGCGCAAAGGCCTGCAATTGCGCGAGCATCCCGACCTGTTGCAGAACATGGGCGCCTTGCTTTCGGAGCAGGGGCGCGATGCCGAGGCGGTGCCCTATTATGAACGCGCCGCAGCCTTGGAGCCAGGCGAGTACATCATCTGGGGCAACCTGGGCGACTCTAACCGGCACCTAGGACATCGCAAGGCGGCGCGCGACGACTATCAGTCCGGCCTGAAGATGGCCGAAGCCCAGTTGCAACAGAACCCGCAGAACGGTTACGTGCGTTCCTACGCCGCCTACTTTTGCGCTTGGCTCGGTCAGCGCTCCCGGGCGCTGGACGAAGCCGCCCAGGCCCTGCACGCCGCCCCCGCCGATACGACGGTCCTACGCAACGCCGTGTTTATCTACGAAGCTTTGGGGCTCCGCCAACAGGCGCTTAACTGCCTCACCAACGCGACACCGGAGTTCCTGCGCGATCTGGCGCGCGAGCCTGACCTGGCGGACTTTTCCCGCGATCCTCGCTTTAAACAATTAGTAGGTAAGTCTACAGCCGGAGGTAAATAACAATGGCCAAGCCAACGAAAAAGAGCGCCAAGAAAACGACAATTCGGGCTGACAACCAGAAGAAGCCGAACAAAGCTACGCCAGGTCGAGCCGCGGACGACAGTGTCGGTCCAGACTGGGGTAACCCCGTCGGCGGCGGAGGCTCAGGGGGACAGGGAGGAGGGCCAGGAACAGGACCATAGCCAGTCTGAACCCAACTTCGAAAAACCATGAAGCGCCTGCAACGTGGAGGTCGCGCAGCTCAATCTGCCGGCCTCCGTCATTCCTAATCACTTCATTTTTGTGCGGACTACCACACTAGCGACTTCGTGTAACGCCATCCGCAGGAGGCCAACATGGGTAACCAGCAGATGCTTTATTTCAACGGTCTGAACATTTCCACCGGTGACTATCTAACCGCGCCGATGACCACGGATGCCTTTGTCGCGGCCGTGCAGAAGCAGGCGCAGTCGCAGGCCGCGGCGGCCGGCGTAGGGGATAGTGTTGGCGCCCCGCAGTCCGTACCGACAGCCACGGCCCCACCCAGCTTCGATCCTACCAAGCTGGAAGAGGCGGGCTGGGGTGTTATCTTCACCCCAAACGCCGATCCCGCCATCTACGACGCGCTGCGCCCGCTGCTGAACCTGCGCAAATCGCAGGCCTCGCGCGTCAAGCCGCAGCGTTATCAGGAGTATCTCGGGCCCGATGGCTGGCAGCCAACGGATACGGCCGATACCTTCCTTCAGCGCCATGGCGCCGCACCAGGACCGGCCAATCCTGACCAGGTGCCCTATTACTTGCTCATCGTTGCCGTTCCGCTGGCCGTCACCTACACCTGCCAATTTGAGCTCGACGTGCACCGCGGTGTAGGCCGCATTTATTTCGACACACCGGAGGAATACGCCAGCTATGCCAACGCTGTGGTAGCTGCCGAAACCGGCGGCTCTGCGCTGCCGCGCCGCGCAGTTTTCTTTGCGTCCTCCAACGACCCGACGACGCAACTCAGCTGCAACAAGTTGGTTATCCCTTTGGCCAGTTTGTTGAAAGCTGACCGTCCGGCGTGGCAGGTGGACAGCATCACCGCGGATGACGCGACCAAGGCGAGGCTGGGCCAACTGCTGGGCGGCGGCGATCCCGCGGCCATGCTATTCACCGCCACTCACGGTGGTTACACGGGCTGTGCGGATCCTTCGCAACTGAAGCAGCAAGGCTGCTTAATCTGCCAAGGTTTTATAGCGTCCGGTGAAGCCCCTGTCGGCTACAATCCCGCCGACTTCTATTTCTGCGGTGACGACATCGCGGATGACGCCCAGCTTTCGCCTATGGTCATTTTCCACTTCGCGTGTTTTGGGGCCGGCACTCCGCAGTTCGACCAGTTCATGCCCGACGACCCGAAGCCTGCGGCAGGGGCGCTGGCCTGCTCGAGTCACCAACTGGCGCCCAGTCCTTTCGTTGCCTATCTGCCGCAGCGCCTGCTGGGGCATCCCAAGGGCGGGGTGCTGGCGGCCATTGGCCACGTGGAGCGCGCCTGGGGCTTTACTTTCCATGCCGAACGCAAGGACGACATCGCCACGTTTGAGAACACGCTGATCTCAATCATGGACGGCGACCCCGTCGGTCATGCGATGCAAGTATTTGCCAGACGCTATTCTGAGCTGAGTACGCAACTCGCTGGTGAAGAGCCGCCGCAAGGTATGCAGCTCCCGCCTGTTGATCAGGATGCGACAGCAATACCGTCGATAACAGAAGTAATCGCAGCGGCGAACGCGGCTGAACAATCGGAGAGCGCTGACCCGGCGGCCCAACAAACGGACAGCGCTAACTATGTCGCGCTGTGGACGGCCTGCAAGGACGCGCGCAATTACGTCATCGTAGGCGATCCCGCAGTCCGGCTGCCGCTAGGGGTGAGCGGCGAGGCTGTCGGAACCTGATCACGATCCGGCACGGCCTGGGCGGGGGCCTGAGTCGGCGGACTTTTGCAGTGGTCCTCCGCGCCCTTCGCGAACACCGCCATCGCGGATACGTTGGGCGGCGCTCCGGTCAGCGGTGCCGGGGTGGAAAGCAGTGTCACTCTGCCCGACGGGAATCTGGGCTTAACCTTCCGCTACGGCAGTCGGCACCTCGACGATGCACAGAAACGGCAGCGCGTAGTTGTGTTAGACCTGTGCTGGGCACTCGGTGGGGTTGCTGCGGGCAAATTCGAGCAGGCTCTGAGCCGCTTTAGGGTCGAACGCCGGAATCGTGCGGCCCGAGTCATCGGTGTACGTAAGCTTGAGCATCTTCTGAAGCCACAAGTCCGTCTCGGTGTACTGCTCGATGACATTGGTTTGCTTCTGAGGAACCGTCGCAAGCGGCACCTCGTGTCCCTGCGCGTCCCTGAGCGGGTAGCGCTACGCGTTCACGCCAAGCTGTCGCTGTAGCAGCGCCTTTGAGCAGCGTGTCGCGGATTATCTTGCGGTCTTACGCCTTGGCGATTTATGTTCAAACGACCTGCTAAAAAATAGGTCAGTCGGACGGCCCAGGCAAGCACCTTCGTCACAGTTCGGCATAGCAGTCTGGCGCGGGCGATGATCAGTGAGAGCCAATGCAAAAGGTTGCGATAATCGGGAGCTTTAAGAGTCATTATCGAGAGGTCCTGAGCGCTTGGGAAACGTTCAGCGGTGGCGGGCTCCAGATTACTTCCCCCAAAGGGCGACCCGATTATCAAAGACGGAATTCCGTTTGTTCGCTTTACATCTGATTCGCAAGAATATGACGATCCAGCTGTTCAGACGCTCGCGCTGCACCGTATCCTGACGGCGGACCTTGTCTATGTGGTAGCTCCGGACGGATACGTAGGCCGAACCACGTGCTATGAAATAGGCAGGGTCATTCAAGCTGGCCACCCCATTTATTTCAGCGCGCAACCTAGCGACCTCCCGTTGCGCGTCCCTATCGAACACATTAAAAGTCCTCGAGAATTGGTTGACGGCTTGCGCACTGGAGACCTTCGGTTAAAGCGCCTCTTCGCTTCGATCGAAGAAGACTATGCGCTCTCCGAAGAGGATCTCCTGGAGGAACGGTTGCGTGATGAGTAGCACCGTTTGGAGCAGCTGGAAATGGCGCGTCGTCGTGTGTGGCAGCATGAGCGCCTATAGCGGCATGGTCGCAGTAAGAGAGTGTCTGCGAGATGCGCGCATACCCGCAATAGTCCCCATAGCAGAAAACGACATTCACGATGCAATGTCGGAGCAGCAGTTCCTGCAATTTAAGCGCAAGGTGGCTTTTCAACACTTACGAGAAATCCGAAATCCGGCGACTTATGCGGTGTTGGCATTTAACCAAGATAAATATGGGATTTCTGACTACATTGGCCCTAACACGTTCGCCGAAATCGCGGTAGGATTTGCGCAGTCGAAGAGGATCTATCTCTATCAGCAGATTCCAGCAATCTATGAAGATGAACTACGAGCATGGGGAGCCATCTCGTTGGCAGGAGACCTAAGTCGATTGGTGAAAGACTTTGAGCGGTTTTGTGAGGAGCAAACGGCACAGCTGACCCTGTTCATGGAATGAGCATTTTACTCAGCCCCGACGCCGTCCGCGTTCCGCGACTCTTTTTGCATTTTTTCGATCTGCATTTTCTTGACGACCGTACTACAGCGGGCAATAGTGAGCGCATTTATGAAGAATGTCGGCTCGCAGCACGTTTTGCCTTTTTAGCTGCGCACGAAGTACTAGTTCCAGCATCTTCCTACTTCGAATCAGAGGTGTGCAGGAGGATCTTAGACGAGCTTCGTGTTACATTTCCGTATGGAATCATCTGGATAGTTGGAAGTGGAGAGAATATAGAAAGCTTTCGATACTCCAAACTAGAGCAATATCACGCTGAATCGTCCCAATATAAATCCTATAGCCAGGGGATTGGGTCACTACTGCTCCCGCCTTTTAAACCCCGCCGGGGGAGTGCAACCCGAGACATAACGGTCGACTGGGTCCAGGTACTCGCGATACCGAAGCGCATGGCGTCCCTTACAACAGGTCTTGGCATTCGGGTGCCCAAGAATTTCGACAGACGATGGGAGAAGATACCAGAGCACCTCGAAGGCAGGGCATTCATCGTGGATTATGTAGAGCCGCTCTTGTTCGCTGGGAAGGGAAATCCAATATCTCGTTCGCGTCTCCATGCGATCATCAATGAGTCTTACTTTTCAAGCTACGTCAAAGAGTTTTCTGCTGGAGTCGTCAATGACTTGGTGTATTTGGCGGCGCCGTACCCCATTCCGTCGGCTGATGCAAACATTTCTTACCGAGCACTACTGAACGAAAGTAGGCGACTACAGTTGCTGCAAACCATAAGCACTAGCGATGGCGAGTCGCTCCTCCGGCTCCGTGATGATCCGGTCTGGTTGCAATGCTTGTCGAGAACTGGCCAAGGGAATATTGTAAATAGCCCCGATGATCGAGATGCAGGCGCTCCGATTGACCTATCGCGGGACCGCCTAGCATTGAAATGCGCATTAACGCAGGGATTCGATATGGGAGAACTGAAAGGGTTAGTTTTTGATCTTGCTATCGATTGGGACGAAATTGCCGGCCAGACGAAGTCGGAGCGCGCGATGAGTCTCATTGAATACGCGAGTAGGCAGGGAAAGCTGACCGAGCTTGCCACGGCGATCGATCGTGAGAGACCTGGACTCCTTGACGAATGTCGCCGGGGGAAGCAGCCGTAATCTACTCGTAATAACCGGCAGTTAGGGCTGGACGGTCTCTTTTGACCGCATCCAGCAGGTGACCTAACCGGGAGCGTCGGCGCAGGTAGCCGATCAGTTCCACAATGCGCTCACTCTTAGCCTGCCCTGGGATCTCATCCCAGTCAATGTCGAGATCAGAAGCAAGAATCTTAAGTTCTGACATGCTGTATGCCGTTGCCAAGAGCACGCGAAGCATCCTTTGGTCGCGTGGTTGCGATTCCACAACCGGCGCTACAGAAGGAATCGTAATCGAGCGAAGATACTGCATCGTCAAAGCAGCTGCCGCATCTGCTGCGTATTCGTGCCATGCGTCATTCTTGGTGGCATCTGCACGATCACAAACACCTTTCACCATAACGAATGGCGGGCTGTTAGGAAGTTGATGAAGTGCCGCCGCAACACCCGCGGCTTCCATTTCGAGGCCAATAGCATATGGCCAGTAACCTTTCAGGGCCGAAACGGTGTCTTCGTACGCAACCACCTTGTTACCGGAAAGGATGACGCCGACATGCACCGAGGGAGAGGCCATCTGGTTACCAGGACGTTCGCTTCTCAGTTCCGAAAGCCAGCTGAGTCCGCGGCTGGATAGTCCAGAAAGCATGAAATAGTCGCTTCGGTACACTGACCAACGCGGCAAGTAGCCCTTATCTGTGATTTTGCCGAGCTCATAGTCGACAATTTGGTCCGAAATCAGAACATCTCCCAGCTTCACGTCTTTGCCAATGCCAGCAGCAATACCCAAAAGCAGGAGCCTTTTTGGCTTGACCGTCTGGACGATGTTTCGGGCCATCAAAGCTGCGTTCAGCTGGCCTGCCCCTTGCGCGGTGGTGGCTATGATTTTCAGCCCTTCAGCTGTTCTGGAAACGTAGGTGTCCGTAGCCCACCGGCTCCCAATTCTCGCCGTGCGCCAGAACCCGACCCAATTCCTCGTGAAGTGCCGTTAGAATTGCAACGTCGATATCTAGCACTGAGCCACCACCTTTTCGACTCATCCTACTTCGGTGTCCATTGTAGATCGAACGACAAAGCAGGCTTGATTACGCCATTCGCAAAAGCCGGCCATTCCTCCGCCTTGACACCTCATCTGCTTTAGCTTGCTCGAAATCGACCATCGCTGCGCGCGTAAGCCGGTCTTGGCGACGCTGATCAAACTTCAGATAGTGCCGTTCGGTGATCTTGATGCTGTGGTGAGCCAGTAGCAACGAGACATCTTCCAGCGATGCGCCGGCATTCAGCTTCTCGATCGCGAAGGTGTGCCGCAGCATGTGCGTGTGGATGTGCAGCTTCTTGCCATTGCGCTTGATCTCCGATGCTTTGTACACGTGTTCGAGGCTGCGCCGCCAGCCGCGCACCGCCGTCTGAGGCCTACCGTTCCCGGTCCAGAAGAAATACGTCTCGCTCATTGCTGGAATCGCCAGCACCGCCTCGGCTGCCTGGCTCGGAATCGCCACATAAACTGGATTGCCGTTCTTCTGCCGATACAGCATCACGCGCCAGACGCCGTTCGCATCCTGCGATAGCCAGTCGCGGCGAAAGCGGACGACGTCGATCATGGCGAGCCCCGTCCAGCGCGCAAACAGCAGGAATGCGCGCATCCGATCCGGGCGGTGCTCGAAGTCGTGCCCGCGCTCCCAATTGTGCGAGACGTAGCAGGCATCGAGGAGCTGCCGGAATTCCTTCGGTTGTAAGTATTCCGCCTGCGGCTCCTGCTCCTGGCTCGGCTTGATGAACTCGGCCGGATTATCGTCGATCCAGCGGCGCATCCGGCAAAAATGGAAGAAGCTCCGCAGCCGCGACATCTTCCGGTTCTTCACTGTTCCGCGGTTGTCGAGCGAGTTGCGGAACTTCGTCACCTCTTCGAGATCAAGATCGTGCAGCAGGAGAATGCCTTGCTCTTTGCACCAGGGCAGCAGTTGCCGCTCGAAGAAGCCCTTGTAGTGCGCGATGTCTACCACGTTCTCGCCCTGCTTCGTGTCGATGAACTGACGCACGGCATCGGTCACCGTCTTACGCTGCGGCTCGTCTTTCAGCTCCTCCGCAGCGCGCGCGTTTGCCAGCTCAAAGAGAGGCTTGTTCGCTGGGTCATGCTTGGCGAATATGCGCAGCAACATTTTGCGCGCGCGCTCCCAGCTTGTTGTGTTCGCTGACTCGCGGATCTTTGTGCCATCGGGCGCGGTGCCGGCGATGTACTTCATGCACGCGCACCGGCGATTCTCGGTGCGGTCGGTTTCTCCGTGTTCAGCGAAATATTGGCAATCGGAACTGTGGCGGGTGAAGACGTACAGGCCCTGTGAGCGGCGCGACATGGGTTCCTCAGCTAGTGAAGTAAGCTGCTGAGTTCACGCTCGCATATTTGTCCAGATGATGTCCAGTAACTTTTGCGATTTTTTAAGTCACTGATTCTAAAGTGGTAAAATT
>CAVQLZ010000020.1:0-165373 GCA_963713465.1 uncultured Acidobacteriaceae bacterium | reverse complement strand
TTTTAAATAGCTTACGCGATATACCCCCTAGGCTGTCCCGTAATCGTCCCGTTTTAAGGAGCGATCCAGCTTTTGCATGGCTTTCCGCGCGGACTTGGGCAGAACTTTTCGGTAGTGTTCCCGAGTGGTTTCGATGTCGCCGTGCCGCAGGATCCTCTGAATGATGGGATCGGGTACGTCCAGCTCAGACAGGTTGGTCGCCAAGCCGCGGCGGAAAGCATGCCAGCCTGATAGCGGCGAACCCCGTTGGCGGTGAGAGTGTCCATCTCCTGCTGGGACTGAGGCGATGAAGCTTTCTCAGGGGAGAGCCGCCGGTCTTCGGCGGTGAGCAGGTGCAGTTGGCGGTGGGCGTTGATCTTCTTCTTCATTTGCGGCTCCTTCCGCGGCGCTGCTGGCCAGCCGGGCGCCGCTCGACATAATCGCGGATGAACTCCATGAGGACGTCAGTCATCTGTTTGCCTTCGGCCGCGGTCGCGGCCTTGAAGGCGTCGTGTAACTCCCGTGGTACGTTCATATTCAAGCGTTTCACCTCCATCACTGCTTTGGCTCTGGGGCTCAATGGGCGACCTCCGGCGATGGACATTTACTTCCGCAGGTGAGTATATGCACCCGGACGGCAACGGCCGAGCCCAAAAAGCCGCCGCGCCCCCACAGCCTGCCTACCCGGATAGGCTGTTTGGGTGTGTACTCATATACTCATTATAGCAAACAGGCCTTTGAGAATTCCGCGCGGGGGATGGCGGTCGCCGGTGGTGATGGTCGCGCCCCTGGGCTCCGGTATTAGGTGCGGCGAGCAGGTTGGAACTGGCAGAGGTGCTGGAGGGTTTGGGGCCGCGGCTTTTTGCCGAGTCCGGGGCTCACGCCGAAAGCCCAGACCAGGGTGTTTCGGATGCCAGGGGTCTGTCTCCAGGCAACCGGGTCTGCCGGCGACGGTTATTGGTGCCGGTGATCCCCAGGGTCAGGGATTAGCGATAGCTCACGCGTCGAGGGCCGCGGGGCATAGCGGAGCGGCGGAGGGAAGCAGCTTCCTGGTTGCGCGCCGGCCCTGGCCGCAGATATAGCTCTATACCGATAGAAGGGGGCCGGCGAGCGGTGGTTCTGGTGTGTCCCGATGGGAACCGGGTTGTTGCCGGGAGTGTTGGTATGGGTGTGCATGGAGCTGATGGGTGGAAAAGTTTCTGGGCGCGGCGGCGGGCTCCCGGTGAGGGTGGCATATCGGCTGGCACTGGGGCTATAGAGGTCGGTTGGAAGGAAATTCGATCAGGAAGCCAGATAGGGGGTATATAGATATGGTAATAGATATAAAGAAGGAGATTAGGGAAGCCAGTTTGCCGCGCCGCCTTCCCGGCGGACGCTCAAGCAGCAGTTCGGATTTTGGCTCTTCCGACCGGCCAGCTGGTTTAGCGCGAAGGTTTGAAATGAGGGTGCCGACACCGGCATCCAACTCGTCGAGACGAATCTTGGCGGGAGAGTTTGACGGCTCTTCTGAATTCGATTCCTCTGGTTGGCCAAGCTCTGACGAATGAATTCTCCTGCACCTGAGTTGTCACCGCGATCATATGCATAGCAACTTCCAGATCCGTCAACAACTTAGAGAGGCGCGCAGATTTTCGGCCCAGGACTAACTGTTTTACCAGTTCTCCGTGACCTCCCGGCTTCCTTAAGATGAAAGTTCCGAGTGCGCCCAAGGTTCGGACGTGTGCCCAGCCTTGGCAGCCGGACTACAGCGATCAAATCTAACTTTCTCGAAGGAGGCTAGTAGTGAAAAAGTCCATTTGTCTTCTCGCTTTTGTGGCGTTAGTCACGATGGCGGCGGCGGCACAAAGTGAATTCCCCAAGGTCGAACTGTCGGGCGATTATTCGTACGTCAGTCTCCATCCCCAGATCCTCAGCAGCCAAAATGCCAACGGCGGGGGCGGCGCGTTCGTCTATAACTTCAGCCCGCTGTTCGGTCTCAAGGCTGACTTCCAGGGATACGCTGCCGGCACGGGAATATCCACCTACCTCAGGAACACCTACGGCTATGCCGGATCGGCCAGCGGTAACGGCTTCACCTACTTGTTCGGCCCGCAGATCAAGAAGCACTCCGGCAGGTTCCAGCCCTTCGGCGAGGCTCTGTTCGGCGCCATTCACACCAACGGCTACGCCACCCTGCTCAAGTGCATTGAGGACAACGGCTGCAGCGGCATTAGTGGAAACGGAAATAACAACGGCTTCGCCATGGAGTTCGGCGGCGGCCTGGATATTCCAATCAGCACCCATGTTCAGATTCGGCCGGTCGAAGTGGATTACCTGTACACCCACATCGGCGCCAACCACCTCGCCAACTACTCGGCGGGTTGGAACAACTTCAAGTACGTTGGCGGCGTTAACTTCACGTTTGGCGGAGGCGGTCAGTAGGGGTTTGTAAACGGTGGAACTTTCATGACGTGGGCCGCTGCCTGAGGCTAACCAACGAGTTTCAGGAGCGGCCCGCTTTTCGGATGGCGTATGCCAGGGTACCGTGAGGGAGATGGACTCACCCACTCCGCCTGACTGGATATTCCTCGCGCCGCACTCGATGTGACTGAGATCACAGAAGGCTGTGAGTCTCAGTGATACGGTTTAGTAATCCAGGGCGCCCAGCAGGAACCGCGCGATGCCCACACAACTCTTTTGTTCGTTCGAGGCTTTCTTCGACTCCAACCAGCATGCGAATTTGCGTCCGATGCTTCTCGGGCACGATCGGGGGAATTGGGTTCTCACCAGCCTGACTGTTAACCAGTTGAGTGTTCAATGGGGCAAGGCAGGCGGCCGAGCGGTTGTAGAGGGGGCCACGAAGCTGGGCGGCCTTACGATTTTTCTACAGACCCACGGAGAGTCGGCGTTTTCAGGCAATGGGCGGCGACTTGACGACCGTTCTCTAATGGTCGTCGGGCCTGGCGAGGAATTCTGCTTAGCTGCGGACGCCTCGTCCAGGTGTTGGTGTTCTGTATATATTCCGAATAACAGTCTTGTCAGCGCAAACCAAAACGCGCCGACCAGTGCCGGTTTCATGAGCGGTGTTTTTCGATTGCCATCCCACCGGATTGACAGATTTCGATCGATTATGGGGCAGTTCGACGGGTCCCTCCAGCGGGCTCCTGCCGACTTCCAATCAACCGCCGCGCAAAGGGCAGCAGAACACAAGCTGGTTCCGGAGATCCGAGCCGTGCTTGGTGCGCCGAACGTAATAAAACCGGCGCTTGGCCGACATTTGGTTTCGCGGAGACAGATCATTCGCATGGCGATGGCAGTTGTCGAGCAGCATGACGGCGAATACCTTTCCCTGGAACAACTCGCCGCTTCTGCGGGTGTCTCCGAGCGAACGCTTCGTGATGCCTTTCAGCAGTACTTCGGCGTAGCACCAGTGCAGTATCTGAACCGGAGAACACTCCACCAAGTCCGGAAGGCGCTAAAAGCCGCTGATCCTTCCCTGACTAAGGTCACCGAAATCGCCACGCAGTTCGGTGTGTGGGAGTTGGGCCGCTTCGCCCGGGATTACTGCTCCCTGTTCGGTGAACTTCCCTCCGAAACACTGCGCAAGCAGCGCTGAACGAGCTCTCGTTGCTGTCTTCTCCGATCACGCGGGCGATGAATTCCTTCAATTTTGCCGAAATTGCATAGCCAGCTTGCAAGCTGGCGGCATACGCTTCGCAAGAAGCTAATTCACAGTTGATTCTCAGGTGATTCATTGGCGAAGGGATCAGAGAGACAGGAGCCATGATCAGGCCGCAAGACATTGGGTCGCTTACAGATTTCGCCCGAAACACAAAGGCCCATCTCAAGCGACTCAGGCGAACGGGCCGCCCCGAGCTGCTGACCGTCAATGGCAAGGCTGAGGTGGTTGTACAAAATGCCGCAGCGTACCAACGCTTGATCGAGTCGCGGGAAAAGCTGAAGCGCGAGCACAGCGAAAAACCTGACTAACAGGAGTCAACCGCTACGACTAAAGCGGGAGCTTCATTACCTGCCCTTGGAGCACAGATATTTCTAAGCGAATTTTGGTGTGGACTCAGCAAGCCAAGGAGAATTTATTGCAACCGAATAACAGCACGTGTCAATGCAGGTCAATGCATTTCCGCAACTGATCCAAGACACCGATGCGCGCGATGAAAACACGAATTTCCGCGAGGCGTTCTCGCCGCCGCACTCGTTTTCAAGTCTTCATAGCGTTCTTTGGCCTCAACATCGTCTTCAGCGCAGGAGCAGCCGAGCTCCGAGGCGGACATCAAGGCAGCCCTCCCCGGCGGCGTTCCCATGGGGCGCTGGGCGGAAGGGCTGGCCTATTCCACGCCATCGCACCAACACCGTGCCGAAGAGCGCCGCGAACTGGTTCCCGCGCACCGAGAACGTACAACCCGACGAGATGCGCATCATCTTCATGGGAACACGCGCCGTTCCGCTTCGACCCGGTCAGGTGAACACCTCGATCCTGGTCCAGCTGGGCAACGGCGACAACTTCATTTTCGACCTCGGCGACGGCTGCGTTAAGAACATCATCGCCGTGGGCTTTGCGCTGAAGGAATTCAACAAGGTCTTCATGACGCACCTCCACATCGACCACTTCGGCTAACTGCCGTACATGTACGAATTCGGCGGATGGGCTGGGCGCTGGGAAGAGCCATGCAGGTGTATGGTCCGTCGGGGCGCACGCCGGAGTTCGGCACCGCTGCGATGGTCAAAGGCATGAAGCAGATGCTGGCGTGGCATGACGACGCCTTCAGCATGTTCCCGGTCGGGAAGGGCCACGACATCGAGGTCCATGAGTTCGACTTCAGACGACAATGGCATCTTCTATAACAAGGACGGGGTGCGCGTATCCATTGGCAGCGCTCGCACGCCAAGGACGGTGCGTCGGGCTATCGCCTCGATTGGCACGGCCTCTCCTTCGTGTGGACCGGCGACGGCCGACCGAGCGACCTCGACTCAAATACGCGAAGGGCGTGGACGTTTTCGTCACCGAGGCACAGACCGATTTGGCGAGTATCAACCAATACGGTGTGCGGGCTGCCGCCCTTCTCGCCCGCTACACCGTCGACACACACCACACCTGCCTTACGCAGCGGGCTATCTCGTCAACCAGATCAACCCGCGGCTGTTCATGCCGACTCACATGCGTTCGACCATACTACCTCAACGAGGAGACGGTGCCGAGGTTCGCACCCACTACCATGGGCCGTTCCACTTCGGAGCGCCCGACGGGGTTGTCGTCAACGTGACGAAAGATGAGATCTGGGTGCGAGAGGCATCCTCCCAGGTTCCGGCCAACCTTCACGAATCCGACCCCTATTCGCGACCCCTCCGATGCTACGGACAACTCATCGTTCCGCACAGACCACTTGACGCACGAGATCCAAGAGCCATTCATGCGCGAGCATGAGATCGACCCGAATCTGTACTACCCCCGAACGTTTGGCGTGAGCAGTTAACCAAGCTCAACAATCCGGAGGTGATCGATCTCATCGCGTTGGCAAAGGTAATGAATATTGATCTGAGTAAATTCCAGAAATAACGATGCGATCTCCGTGTCCCGCCGCGTCCGTCGCGGCGGGGCGCTCCGAGACACATGATTCTTCCCTGGGCGGAAGCGTTTTGAGAGGAAACTATGGAACTCATAGACGACAACGGCAAGACTGTTCCGATCACGATCCTCACCGGCTTTCTTGGAGCGGGAAAGACAACCTTGCTGAATCGCATCCTTACCAGCGATTACGGCCTGCGTGTGGGAGTCTTGGTCAACGACTTTGGCTCGATCAATATCGATGCCGACTCGTCGTGGGTAGACAGTAACATGATCAGCCTGGCCAACGGCTGCGTCTGCGCCAGAATCGCGATACCTCATGAGGCCGTCGTCGCCTTGCTCGCACGGCCCGAGACGATTGAATACGTCCTGCTCGAGGCCAGTGGCGTCGCTGATCCCGCCGGGATCTTCGCGACTTTCAGCGATGCCAATCTACGCGATCGGATCAGGCTTGATAGCGTTACCTGCGTGCTGGACGCCGACCAGGTCTTCGCGCATCCGGAGTATCCGCCGCTGATGGAGCTCAAACTCCGCCAGGTCGGATTTGCGGACATGCTGATCCTGAACAAGGTCGGCCTTGCCGGCCCCGAGCAAGTGGGGAAGGTCAGGGCGTGGCTCGACGAGTATTTCGGCCGCCTTCGTATCGTGGAGACTGACTTCTGCGAGGTGCCTTACGAAATCCTTTTAGGCGTCGGGCGTTTCGATCCTGCGCGCGCAGACCGCAATTCGCACGCTGTCATCACTTCACGGACCCAATCTGTCCTGACAACAAACACGGACACGACCCCGAAGGTGTTCAGCACCTGGAGCTACCAGACCGACCAGCCGCTCGCGCTGGAAGCGTTGCGCGAAAAGCTACGTAAGTTGCCGGGAAGCGTTTATCGCGCCAAAGGTTTGGTCTACACCACGGATGCACCACAGCGACGGGCTGTGCTGCAGGTGGTCGGCAGGCGCGTGGACATTTCCTTGCAAGACGACTGGGGCAAGCGCGCACCGCGCACGCAGATTGTAGCCATCGGTGCGGCCGGCAGCATCGACGCGAGTCTGCTGGAAACGACATTCGCATCCTGCATTGCGGTCACAGGCATGGCAGGTGATCACTAAACAATCAGCCGCGCCAGAACGTTCACCGGAATCTCGTCAGCCACCAGGCACCACCTTGCGAGGACTATTTCGAAAGGACGGCGCACGAAAATGATCGGCAACAACCCGCGCTGCAGCCGCCTTAAACCACCCAAACACATGCACCATTTATGATGTTGGCGAAGAGGACGGGAATATCGTCATCGCCATGGAGTTCCTGGATGGTTTCACCTTGTAGCCAGCCGCGGATCCTGCAAGCGGGAGCATCACATGCTTAAAGATGTCGCTTCCGATCGACGACGCGTGTTACCGATGCTGTTACGGTGCATTCTGCTCTCCATTCTTTATGGCACAGTGGGGTTTGCAGCGCAGCCACAGTCAGCGCATTCGGCTGCCGTTCAGGCGGGCGAAACTTCGCAACAGTCGCACAATATGGGGCTGCCGCTGAACTTCGAGCGCCACACCGGCGACCTCGATGCGATGGTGAAGGCCGGGGAGATCAGAGCGCTCGTTCTCTACAGCCATTCCAGCTTTTTCTATGTGAATGGTAAGCCCGAAGGCATCTACTACGAGGCGCTACGGGACTTCGAGCAGTTCGTCAATCAGAAGCTGCATACCGGCAAGCAACGTGTGCAGGTGACATTTATTCCCGTTCGCCCCGATCAACTTGAATCGTATTTGACTGAAGGGATTGGCGACCTGATCGCCTATCCGGTGACCGTGACTCCGGAGCGCGAACAGAAGGTCGCGTTCTCGCTACCCATTGAAACCGGCGTGAAACAGATCCTCGTGACCGGAAAGAACTTCGGTCCGGTTTCCTCATTGCAGGACCTTGGCGGGAAGAAGGTCTACGTCAATTCCATCACCACGTATTACGGTAATTTGGAAAAGATAAACGATTCATTACGCAAGCAAGGCAAGCCGACGATCGTGATTCAGAGTACCGGGAAAAATCTGCTGGACGAAGACCTGCTGGAAATGGTGAACGCGGGCATACTGCCCGCGACGGTTACTATCACCCAGCGTGCCAAGCTGTGGGCCAGCGTCTTCCCTAATATCACGCCCCAGCCGAATATCGTCATCGCCGACGAGGGAGACCTGGCGTGGGCGATGCGCAAGAACAACCCGAAGTTCAAAGAACTAGTGGACGAGTGGGTGAAGACCCACGCCGCCGGCACGTCTTTCGGCAACACCCTGCTACGGCGCTACGTGCAGAGCAATCAGTGGGTCACGAACCCAGCCAGCGAGGAGGAAATCAGGAAATTTAATAAGACGGCTGATTTCTTCAAGAAGTATTCATCCCAGTACGGCTTCGATTACCTGATGGTCGTCGCGCAGGGCTACCAGGAGTCGATGCTCAATCAGGCGGCGAGGCATGGCGATGCAGTGGGGATCATGCAGGTCAAGCCGTCGACTGCAGCGGCGGCCCCCATCAGCATCCCCAATGTGACTACGGCTGAGAACAATATCCACGCGGGGGTTAAAGTCCTTAAGACGATCGCAGACAAGTATTTCAGCGACCCGAAAATCGATGCGCAGGACCGCTTGCTGTTCACATTCGCGGCGTACAACGCTGGCCCGAATCGCATTGCGGACCTTCGCAAGCAAGCACCAGCGCGAGGACTCGATCCCAACAAATGGTTCGGCAATGTCGAGTTACTGGTTTCACAAAACGTGGGGCAGACGACTGTCCAGTACGTGAGCAATATCTATAAGTATTACGTCGCATATAAGCTGGTCGTCGAGCAGGGGCAATCGCTCCAGTAACGAAATTCACTATCGAACACCAGGCGCAGCTTCAGGCGCAACTGTAGCAGGAGCAGCAGGCACAAGCTGCGGCTTGCGGTGAAGATTGCCGCCGAGGGGGCCGCCATCGCTGCTCAACCCGCGTTTTCCGGTCGGTCCTGACTAGCAAAATTGTGTACGTCCTGTGCGCCTTTTGCCAGTTCCAAGCCTAATTGGGCATTCGTAACATTCCAATGAGTCGTATTGGAGCAGGCTCCTGGAATGTCGACAAACCAGCTCGTACAAATTCGTGATGTTTCACCCTGGCCGGCACCGGCGGGCGCCACGCGCACCTACCACGCAATGATCAAGCCGGTAGGCGCGATCTGCAACATCGACTGCACCTACTGCTTCTACCTGCACAAGCAACAACTGCTGGGCAGCGACAGCAAGTTTCAGATGTCCGAGGACATTCTCGAAACTCACATACGCCAATACATCGAGGGCCAGGACGCCGAACAGGTGGTTTTTTCGTGGCAGGGCGGCGAGCCGACGCTGCTCGGGTTGGAGTTCTTCGAGAAGGTGGTTGAGCTCGAAAAGAAATACAAGAAGCCGTATCAGCGCATCGAGAACGATCTCCAGACGAACGGCACACTGCTCAATGATGACTGGGGAGCGTTTCTCAAGCGCAACAAATTCCTGGTTGGCTTGAGTATCGACGGCCCGGAAGAGCTGCACGATTGCTACCGCATTGGCAAGGACGGCAAACCCACATTCGCCAAAGTCTTCGCGGCGGTGCAGATGCTCCATCGCCACCGTGTGCCCTTCAATTCTCTGACCGTAGTGAACCGAATCAACGCGAAGAAGCCGCTCGATGTCTATCGCTTCCTGAAGAACGAAGTACGGCCACGCGAGATGCAGTTCATCCCTTGCGTCGAACCCAAGGTGTTTCGCGACGTTGCTCCCCAGAAGTGGGACCCGGACACGCTGCCGATTTTCGGCTCCACGGCGGCGCATCCCGGGCTTCCCGATTCCGTGGTCACCGACTGGTCCGTCGATCCCGATGACTGGGGCTACTTCCTGTGCAAGATCTGGGACGACTGGTATCGGCGCGACATCGGCAAGGTGTTCGTCAACCTATTCGAGACCGCTGTGGCGCAGTGGATGGGCAAGCCAGCGCAGATCTGCGTGTACCACGAGTTCTGCGGCAAAGGCGTGGCGCTAGAGCACGACGGCAACGTGTACTCCTGTGACCACTATGTCTATCCCGAGTACAAGCTGGGCAATATTCAGGAAACCTCAAGCTCGCGCCTGGTCTTCTCGGAAGAGCAGAAGCAGTTTGGATTCGCCAAGTTCAATACCCTTCCGCAGCGCTGCCGCGACTGTAAGTACCTGTTCGCCTGCAACGGCGAATGTCCGAAGAACCGGCTGATCCGTACGCCCGAAGGCCAACTTGGACTGAATTACCTCTGTAGCGGACTACTGAAATTCTGGGAGCACATTGACGGCGACGCGCAGGACATCTGCCGCCGCATTGCGAGTGGAGAACCGCTTGGGATTCGTTGAAAACCGAATACACAGGGAATCCTTGCAAGGAGGAAAGTGTGGATTTAGGAGCAGGTGTCCAAAAGCTAACCGCGGGGGCGCTGGCCGTCTCGAGTGTGTTTGCAGGTGGGAGTGGGGCTTTCGCGCAACAGATTACGGGCACCTTGGGCTCACCCAGTGCCACTACCACAATCGACGGAAGACAGATTCCGCCGCCGCCCCTGAAATTCGGCGGCGTGATCAAGGACAGCGCTAAAGATTCCACGCCCTGGTGGCCGCCGCGCGTAGTGCCGCCCAAGGGCGCGCCCAATGTCCTTCTCATCATGACTGATGACCAAGGTTACGGAGTGGCGGGGACGTTTGGCGGTGTCATCCCGACACCTGCCTTGGACCGTGTTGCCAACGCGGGGCTGCGCTACATCCAGTTCCACTCCACTGCTCTGTCTTCGCCGACGCGGGCTGCCCTGATCACGGGCCGCAACCACCACTCGGTCGGCTTCGGCGTGATTGGAGAATTGTCGACCGGCTACCCGGGCTACGATTCTGTCATCGGTCCCGAGAACGCCACGGTCGGCGAAATCCTGAAGGAAAACGGCTACGCCACATCGTGGTTCGGCAAGAACCATAACACGCCAAGTTTCCAATACAGCACTACGGCTGGACCCTTCGAGCAATGGCCGGTGGGCATGGGCTTTCAGTATTTCTATGGCTTTCTGGGCGGCGAGACCGACCAGTGGACTCCCTATCTTTTTCGCAACACGACCCAGGTGTATCCCTGGATCGGTAAGTCGGGCTACAACCTCACCACCGATCTGGCGGACGACGCCATCCGCTACTTGAGAGACTTGAATGCGTCTGCCCCTGACAAGCCTTTCTTCCTCTATTACGTGCCCGGAGGCTCTCACTCGCCGCACCAGCCGACCCAGGAGTGGATCGACAAGTTCAAGGGCAAGTTCGACATGGGCTGGGAAAAGTTGCGCGAGCAGATCTTCGAAAATCAGAAGCGGCTGGGGGTGATTCCACCGAACACGACGCTGACGCCCTGGCCGGACGGACAGGCAGAGTATGGCGGAGCCAAGCTGCCGAAGTGGGACTCTCTGAGCCCAGTGGAAAAGAAGATGTATGCCCGCGAAGCGGAGGTATATGCCGCCTACACAGCCTACACCGATTACGAGATTGGCCGCGTGATTCAGGCTGTCCAGGACATGGGCAAGCTCGATAACACACTGATTATCTACATCGACGGCGACAACGGCACCAGTGCTGAAGGCTCTGTGTACGGCACGTTCAACCAGTTGACCGCCTACAACGGCATTCTTAACGAGCCGGAAGTCAAGCCCGTCGAGGCGATGAATATATTGCACTACGGAAACTGGGGTTCGGATAAAACTTATCCCCATATGTCGGTTGCCTGGGCCTGGGCGTTCGACACCCCCTTCAAATGGACCAAGCAGGTAGCCTCGCATTTCGGCGGAACGCGGCAAGGCCTTGCTATTTCCTGGCCCGGACACATCAAGGACGTAGGCGGTATTCGTACCCAGTTTCATCATGTCATTGACATCGTTCCGACCATCCTCGAGGCCGCCGGCGTCCAGGCGCCCGACATGGTTAACGGGATCAAGCAGAAGCCGATCGAAGGCGTGAGCATGGCCTACACTTTCGACTCGGCGAACGCCAACGTGCCGTCGAAGCGCGACACGCAGTATTTCGAGATGGTCGGCAACCGTGCCGTCTATCACGACGGTTGGATTGCTGCAACAACACCACCTTCTCCCCCTTGGGAGCTGGGAACGGGCACGATGCCGCCGATGAACGACTACAAGTGGGAGCTGTACAACATTGCTCAGGATTATTCGGAGTCCAACGATCTCGCAGCCAGCAATCCCACCAAATTAAAGGAACTGCAGGCGCTATTCCTGACGGAAGCGGCGAAATACCAGGTCTTCCCGCTGGATAACTCAGGCTTCGTGCGGCTGCTGGCACCGAAACCGAGCGCCGTCGCCGGCCGAACCGATTTCACCTACACAGGCGTGAATGTCGGCATTCCCGTCGGCAATGCTCCAAGCATTCTGGACAGGGACTACACCATCACCGCCAACGTTACGATTCCTTCGGGCGGCGCCGAGGGAGTAATCGCGACCCTGGGCGGCCGCTTCGGCGGCTATGCACTCATGCTCAGTCCCAGCGCCAGCTGGTGGCTCAGCAGCAAACCAGTCAAATACTTTTTTTGGGGTTTGTTGCTGCTGGGATTGCTTCTGATCCTGATTGGCAGCGCCGGCAGATGGAGGAAGCGCTTCGGCTACGCATTCGTGGTGATCGCGGTACTCGGACTCGTCCTCGCCTTCGCTACCGAGATCTTCCACATCGGCCGAGGCCGCCCGGTGTTCGTTTACAACTTCCTTGACCTGGAGCGATTCCGCTGGGAAGGGCTGTCTTCGCTTGACGAAGGCAAGCACACCATCGTTTTCGACTTCAAGTATGACGGACCAGGCCCAGCTAAGGGTGGCACTGGCGTACTGTCGGTGGATGGCAAGGAAGTCGCACGCAAAACAATCGCCCACACCATTCCGCTGCTCATGACTGTCGACGAGACCTTCGACATCGGGCTCGACACTCTCACCCCGGTGGACTTCACCTATGACGTGCCGTTCGCGTTTACCGGGACGATCGACAAGCTGAACTATCACCTCGGGCCGGAGCAATTATCGGCCGAGGACAAACGGAAGGCCGCGGTGATGCTCGCCGCCGCCAAGGACTAGACGGGCAGAAGCTTCGCGCTTGCAGTGGATCGATGACGAGAACTCTAGTAATGCTGTCCGCGGCGATTGAGGTTGCAACCGGAGTGGCTTTAATCGTTATTCCCGGCTTAGTCGCCCGTGTGCTGTTGGGCAGCGGTCTTTCTGATAGCGGCATCGCGGTCGCCCGGTTAACCGGAATTGCCTTGCTCTGTCTGGGGCTGGCCTGTTGGCCGGGTGGAGATGGCGCTACCCGGCATGCGATTCGGGCGTTGTTCACGTACAACCTGCTCGCAGCGCTTTATCTTGGGTATCTCAGGGTCGGCGGAGGTTTCGTCAGTCACTTGCTGTGGCCGGCATGTATCGTTCACGCCTTGCTAGCGCTTTGGCTGGCGCGTCCAGCGTATTAGTAACCCAGTAAGAGGGCAGCTCATAAGGGCTGCCCTCTTACACTCTCGCATCCTTCTGGCCGTTTGTTCGCCCGTCGGTTGCAAGAACAGCGAAGAAGAATAGAGGAGGATATATGGACCTTGGAGCGAGTTTCATAAAAGCGACCGCAGGTGCGCTGGCCGTTTCTAGTGTCTTGGTTGCTGGAGATGTCATGGCACGCGCGCAAGCCACTGCGAAGCAACCCAACATCGTCGTCATCATGGGCGACGATATCGGCATGTGGAACATTGGCGCTTACCATCGGGGGATGATGGCCGGCACTACGCCCAACATCGACAGGATGGCGAAGGAAGGGATGTTGTTCACCGACTATTACGCCGAGGCGAGTTGCACGGCGGGTCGCGCGAATTTCATTACGGGTGAACTGCCGATCCGCACCGGCATGACCACGGTTGGCCAGGCCGGCGCGAAAATCGGAATTCCGGCCGAAGCGGTGACCACAGCCACGATCTTGAAGTCGATGGGATACGACACCGGCCAGTTCGGCAAGAACCACCTTGGCGACAGGAATGAATACCTTCCCTGCGTTCACGGCTTCGACGAGTTCTTTGGCTACCTGTATCACCTGGATGCAATGGAAGACCCGGCGCATCCCAACTATCCGCAGAACCTGTTAAATGTGGTCGGCCCGCGCAACATGGTCCATTGCTGGGCGACAGACAAGAACGACACAACGGAGATGCCCCGCTGGGGCGTAGTCGGCAAACAGAAAATTGAGGACGCCGGCCCGCTCTATCCCAAGCGCATGGAGACGGTGGACGACGAAATCCTCGACCTGACGCTTAAGTTCATGGACAAGTCGAAGGCCGACAACAAGCCTTTCTTCGTGTGGCTGAACCCGACCCGCATGCACATCGTCACCCACCTCTCCCCCAAGTATGAAGCGCTGCGCAACGCCGAGAACGGATGGTCGGAAGAAGAAGCCGGCATGGCGCAATTCGATGACATCGTCGGCTCCGTTATGCAAAAGCTCAAGGACATGGGTGTGGACGACAACACCATCGTCGTGATGACCACGGACAACGGTACCGAAGTCTTCACCTGGCCGGATGGCGGACAGACGCCGTTCGCGCAATCCAAGGGAACGGTTCTTGAGGGCGGCTTCCGCGTGCCCTGTATCCTTCGCTGGCCCGGACATGTGCCGGCGGATTCGGTGCAGAACGGCATCTTCTCCGGCTTAGATTGGCTGCCGACGTTTGTTGCCGCGGCGGGTAATCCGAATATCACCGAAGAATTGCTGAAGGGCAAAACCATTGGTGACCGGACCTACAAGAACCATCTGGATGGCTACAACCAGATGGCCGCTATCACCGGCCAGGGCAAGTCCGCGCGTCATGAGATCTTCTACCTTGGCGAAAGCACGGTCGGCGCGGTGCGCATTGACGATTACAAGTTCCGCTTCATCGACCAACCGGACGGCTGGCTGGGCGAGAAGACCCATCCCGACGTGCCCTACATCACCAACCTTCGTCTGGATCCTTTCGAGCGCACGGGTTGGCCTAACAACGGAACCAAAGACGGAGCGCAGCAATACTTTGATTGGTTCAAGTACGAGTTCTGGCGCTTCGTGTTTGTCCAACAACTAATGGGCAAGGAGATCCAAACTTTCCTCGATTACCCTCCGATGCAGCGGGGCGCGAGCTTCAATCTCGACGCGCTCAAAGCGGAGATGTCCAAGAGGATGGCCGAGGCAGAGGCGGCGGCCAAAGGACCCAGTAACTAACAGGAACCACGTTGACGGCGGGCGGCTCGCAAGGGCCGCCCGCAATTTGCGGTTAGAAGACAGGAGAAACACTCTATGATCCCAAAGCTCCTTGCAGTTCTTAGTATCGCGACAATTGCGCTGATGCTGGGCGCTTGTTCGTCCGCGCCTAGCTCCGGCACGCAGGCGAAATCGTCACCTGCCGCCGAACAAGCTGTAAAGGAGGCCATTGACGTTTACATCTATGGCTATCCGCTCGTCACCATGGACATGACGCGAAAGCAATTCACTAACGTGGCTGTGCCCGACGCGGCCCACGCACCTGTAGGGCAGATTCTTAAGTTACGGACATATCCGGCGGTCGATAACCACGCCGTGACCGCTCCCAACGCCGATACGCTCTATACTACGGCGTGGGTTGATATTTCCCGGGAGCCGTGGATCTTCAGCATCCCCGACATGGGTGACCGGTACTATCTGATGCCCATGCTCGACGGCTGGACCGATGTATTTCAAGTCCCGGGAAAGCGCACCACTGGGGGCAAAGCGCAGAAATACGCCATCACTGGCCCGGGATGGTCAGGCACGTTGCCGGCTGGTGTAACGGAATACAAATCGCCGACTGGGATGGTTTGGATTCTCGGTCGCATCTATTGCACTGGGACGCCCGAGGATTACGCCAAAGTCCATGCGCTACAGGACAAGTTCTCGCTGGTTCCACTCAGCTCCTATGGCAAGCCATACACCCCGATGCCAGGCGAAGTGGACGCAAACTTTGATATGAAGACTGGAATTCGCGACCAGGTGGACGCACTCAGCGCGAACGATTATTTCAACTATCTAGCCAGGCTAATGAAGACCAATCCACCCGCCGCAGCCGATGCAGCCATGGTCGAAAAGATGAAAGCGATCGGCCTGGTGCCGGGACAGGACTTCGACCCCAGCAAACTGGGGGTCTTCGACAAGGAACTGATCAAGACCGTGCCCAAGCTGGCGCAGGTCAAAATAATGGAGTATTTCAAGCAGGCTGCCGAGCCCGTTAACGGCTGGATGTATCTGACAAAGAACATCGGGATATACGGCACCGACTATATCCAGCGAGCGCTCGTTACTGCCATAGGTCTCGGCGCCAACCGTCCCCAGGATGCCATCTATCCGACATCTCAGAAGGATGCAGCCGGTGGCGAATACGACGGAGCTTCCAAGAAGTACGTCATGCACTTCGATAAAGGGCAAACGCCTCCGGTCAACGGCTTCTGGTCGCTGACCATGTACGACAAGGACTACTTCTTTGTCCCCAACCCGCTTAACCGCTATACGCTAAGCCAGCGAAATAAGTTTGTGACCAACCCCGATGGCTCCGTTGACCTGTACCTCCAGGCCGACTCGCCCGGCAAAGCGAAGGAAGCCAACTGGCTGCCCGCGCCGAAAGCCCAATTCATTCCTATGCTGCGGCTTTACTGGCCGAAGGAGACTCCGCCGTCGATCATTGACGGAACGTGGAAGCCGCCCGCGATAACCGTGGCAAATTGACAGCGGCATAAGACGGGCAGCTCGCAAGGGCTGCTCGTACTTTATCTGGTAATGGCAATGGAAGAGAAAAGCCGACGTGTGACTGCTTCGGTTCGCGCCAAAGCCAGGCGCGTAATCGCCGATTCCTGGCAGTCGCAGGCGAATTTGTCTTTCTTTCTGATCCTCCTCGTCCTGTTCAGTTTTGTTCTTCCGGTTCTTGGCTTCGGCCAGAAGGATATCGGGCTTTACGCCGATGCCGCATTCAGCCTGTTGCTGATCTCCGGAGTCGCCATCGGTTGGGGCCAGCGTTGGCTGATGCTGATCGCCGGCTTCGTGTGCAGCGCCTGCATTGCCGTGCGCTGGATGAATTTACTTACCCCCAGCACGACTTTACAAATCTGGTCCGATGCGTGGTCGGTCGCTGCCATTGTGGTGATCGCGTTTGTTCTGCTGGCGCAGGTGTTTCGTCCGGGCCGCGTGTCGCACTCTCGCATTCAAGGTGCAATTGCCGTTTACCTGATGTTTGGAGCTGCCTGGGCACATGCCTATCACCTTGCTGCGATGTTGCAGCCAGGATCCTTCAACAGCACTGCGAGTTCCCTGTCCAACGCCACGGATTGGATTTACTACAGCTTTGTGACCCTCACTACAGTGGGGTATGGCGACATTACTGCGGTGCGACCTATCGCACGGACACTTTCTATTGGAGAGGCTTTGACCGGACAGTTGTACCTCGCAGTCCTGATTGCCCGGCTGGTGGCCATGGAGGTCATCGCCTGGCAGGAGTCGAGGACAAACGCAGTCAGCGGTTGACCTGGGCAACAGCTTAGCTGAATGGCGGATTATGCGAGTTTGGTTCCTGGTTATGGCAGCTCTGCCCGGAGTAATGTTGGGCCCACTCAGGGCCCAGGACCTGGCGCCGCGTGCTTATATCATCACTCCCCTGCATTCGAATGCTGTTACCCTGACCTACTCGTTCTACGATGGTGGTCTGGACTTTGCCGGCACGATTCCCATCACGGGCGCTACCGGTAGTTATGGTGTCCCGGTTTTCAGCTACTACCACTCGTTCGGGATTTTCGGACGCTCAGCGAATATAACCGCATCGTTGCCGTATGGCGTGGGCAACTTCTCCGGAAAAGTCCTGGGGACCGATAAATCGATTTACCGCTCCGGCCTGCTCGACTTCTCGGCTCGCATCTCCGTTAACCTCATCGGCGGCAAGGCAATGCCTCCGCAGGAATTCGCCAAGTGGAAGCAGAAGCGGCTGCTGGGCGCGAGCCTCAAAATCATCGCTCCAACCGGACAATATGACGGAACGAAACTCGTCAACTGGGGCATCAATCGCTGGGCATTCAAGCCGGAAATAGGTTATTCCGGCCGCAAGGGGCGGTGGATCATCGACGCCTACGGCGGAGTATGGTTCTACACCACAAACAGCGCTTTCTTTAGCAGGCCTCTGCCTCAGCCGCAAACCGAGGAGCCCATTGGCAGCTTCGAGGGCCATTTCAGTTACGACTTCCCGAAAGATCGCATGTGGGCGTCGCTCGATGGCAATTTCTGGTTTGGGGGCGTCACAGCGCTGAATGGCATTCGCAACCCCGCCACCATGCAGACGAGTTCGCGCATCGGCGGAACCTTTTCAGTGCCTTTCACCAAGCACCAGTCGTTCAAGATCAGCTACAGCGATGGGACATATATCCGCTTCGGCGGCAATTACAACAATTTGTCAGTGGCGTGGCAGTACTCGTGGATCGGCACGAAGCTGAAATGAGCTGTTTCCCACCTGAAGTCCGGCTTACACTTTACGAACAGAGAATTTCAGGAGAAACGACGAAAATACGATTGCTGAAGTTTGCGGTGATGCTTCTCTTCCTGGTCATCGCCAGAGCAACTCCCGCGAGGGCGGCGGAGAAACAGCAATCCAATATCGCCTACATCGTGGCCGACGATCTCGGCTGGAAAGACGTAGGCTATTACGGCCCCGACATCAAGACGCCCTACATCGACAAGCTGGCCGAGGACGGTGCCCGCCTCGAACAGTTCTATGCCCATCCGACGGCACGCGGACACGCGCGGCTCCGATGACAAGGCGATATCGCTTCCGCTACGGACTTCAAGAACCGCGGAAGAAAAATTCGGGTGCGCGACGACAAAAACCGATTGCCCTATGGCGTCGGTTCGAATACTCCTCCTGCGCACGCAGTATTGATGGCGATCGGCAGATCGTCGAGCAGGCGGGACATGAAAACGTAACCCGAAACCCCGATCGCCAGTGCGGCCCTTACCAGGTCTCGCGACTCATGCATGGAAATGATAATGATCTTCGCCGGGCACTTGGACTGGCGCAGGCGTCGGGCGATCTCAAATCCCGATGCGCCGTCGAATGTCACGCCCAGCAGAATCACGTTCGGACTGACCGCCCCAAGGAGCCCAAAGACGGACTCTCCATCAGCGGTCGTCGCCACGATCTCCGAGTCTTCCTGCAATAAATCAATTAGAGCTTGCCGGATAGCAGGGTTTCGATCTGCAATCAAGAGGCGGTTCCGAGCCACGCGATTTGCCTTTCCGCGAGGACAAATTGAGGTCAATTTAGCGTAGCGGGAGCGTGCCCTCCTTCCAACTTGCAAAACTGCGAGCCTGCCCGGATTAAACTCATAGTCTCAGGTAGAATCGGTGTTCGACAGCAGCCGTTTCCAGGCTGCTCTTGAACGAGGGGGACGGGCGCGGCAAAACACGGGAGGGAGACATCCGGTGGTGAAAAAGGCGGTCCCGTAGCTCCCGCTATACGTCACATATGCTTGTGATGTATGTCACATCTCACTATGAAGCTTTGAGCCATCCTAAACAATAAGGCCGGTAGAGCCAGTCGCGCAGTCATGTCTTCCAGGCAGTGCATTGTTACAGATTGGCGCATGCCGGAATCGCAGCACATTCGTGGAATTGACGGGGCAGATTCCGCGGACTTACGATTGCGTTAATCCAAACCCAAGAACCCAGGGTGCCGTCAAGCGCCAAGATACGTCAGCAACCTAACCAACTGGCCGGGCTAGCTCGGAAGGACCGCGCACAGTCATGATTCGCGACACCATATCTCACTACGCCATCCGGGAAAAGGTGGGTGAAGGCGGTATGGGAGTGGTCTACAAGGCTGAAGATACCCGCCTTGAACGCTTTGTTGCGCTCAAGTTTCTGCCCGACGCATACGCCAAGGACGCAGCCTTGCGCGAACGCTTGCTCCGTGAGGCGCGAGCCGCCTCGGCCCTGAACCATCCCAACATCTGCACCATTTATGACGTGGGCGAAGAGGACGGCGAAGTATTCATCGCCATGGAGTTCCTCGAGGGCGTGAACCTGATGGAACTGCTGCGCCGTGGTCCTTTGCCTTTTGACCAGTTGTTGGCGATCGCAATCGACGTAGTCAATGGCCTGGAGGCCGCGCACAGCTCCGGAATCATTCATCGCGATATCAAGCTGGCGAACATCTTTATCACCAAGAGTGGGCGCACCAAAATCCTCGATTTCGGCCTGGCCAAAAAGACTGCTGCCAAGGGCGCAGTGGTCGCCGCAACTGCGGAACGCACGCAGCGGACGGATGAATCGCAGATGAGCAGTGGGCTGGCCGCACTGGGAACGGCTGCCTACATGTCGCCCGAACAGGCACTTGGCAAACCACTGGACGAGCGGACTGATCTGTTTTCGTTTGGCATTGTGCTTTACGAAATGGCGACTGGGCAGGCGCCGTTTCGGGGTGACACCACGGGCATGCTGTTCCTGTCTATCGTGCAGGAAACGCCCGAGCCGCCGCGTGTGCTCAATCCGGATGTACCCGAAGAGCTGCAACGAATCATCAGCAAGTGCCTGGAGAAAAACCGGGAAATCCGTTACCAGCACGCCTCGGAGGTCGGTGCAGATCTGCTGCAGTTGCGCCACATTTCCAGCGAGCACGCGATCGGCTTTGGCGCCAATCTAGGCGGCGTTGAAGCGGAGCGCACGCCTATGCCGCGCGCGAGCGATCCGTCGCCGCCTCCGGTGCTGCGAGCGCCCCCAGCATCGACTCCGATTGCTGCGAGACCGCGCGGCCGCAAACTACGGAAGATGTTGTTCGGCGCTGCGGCGTTGGTGGTCCTTTGCATTGCCGGGACGGTCTTTCATCTTCACCATAAGGCGTACTCTCTTACTGCCCATGCCGGCATTGTTGTCGCCGATTTTGCCAACACTACCGGCGATGCCATCTTCGACGACACGCTGCGTCAGGCGGTGGTGATCGATCTTGATCAGTCGCCGTTTGTGAGCGTCGTTTTGAATCGGAGAGTGGCGTCAGTTCTGAAGGAGATGGGCAAGCCGGCCAACGAGAGGCTGTCCCGAGAGGTTGCGCGCGAGGTCTGCTTGCGGACCAACAGCGAAGCGCTGATTGCCGGCTCCATTGCCCAGGACGCAGACGGTTACGAACTCCAGTTGGATGCCCTTGACTGTGCGACTGGACAGACGCTCGCCAGCGTAGGAGCCGAGGCCAGGAAACGCGATGAAGTGCTGCATGCTCTGGATGACGCCGACGCGAAACTTCGCCGCAAGCTGGGCGAATCGCTGCCGTCAGTACAGAAGTTCGACAAGCCGCTGGCGGAGGCCACGACTGCATCCCTGGAAGCCTTGCAGGCGTTCAGCACAGGGCAAAGCTTGCGACAACAGAAAGGAAATACTGCAGCGCTGCCGTACATGAAACGAGCGGTGGAGCTTGATCCTAACTTTGCGCAAGCCTACGCTGTTCTGGGCTCGATTTATTTCAACCTGGCGCAAGCGGGCCTGTCGAAAGAGAACCTGCAGAGAGCCTATGAGCTCCGCAATCGTGTAAGCGAACGCGAACGGTTTTACATCGTGAGTTCATATTATCAACTGGTAACGGGAGAGAGTGCCAAGGCGATACAGAATTCCAACGAATGGATTCGAACCTATCCCGGTGATGCGACGCCACACCTACGTCTGGCCCGAGAATATGCGTTGCTGGGACAATATGAACAAAATGCTCAGCAATTGCGCGAGGCGATTCGCCTTGAGCCAGACACCTTCACTCCCTATTTCGATCTGATCCTGGCCTATATGGAGCTCAAGAGGCTCGACGAAGCCGAGGCCACTTATGAAGCTGCCAGAGCACACCATATCGACAGCGAGAACTTGCAAGTTGGTCGATATCTTCTCGCGTTCGTCGAAGGCGACACTGTAACTCTGCGGCAGTTGGTGGATGCGGCTAAAGGCAGGCCCGGTTTCCAGGACAGGCTGGAGATTGAAGAGGCTGTTACGGCAGGCTATTTCGGTCAGATTGCTAAAGAGCGGCAACTGTTCGAGGACGCCGCTTCGGCTGCACTGGCGAACGGCGCAAACGACAGTGCCGCGGAACACTATATCGGTAGTGCGTGGATCGACGCGGAAATCGGGAACAGCTCCGTTGCGCGTGAGATGGCAGCGAAGGCGCTGGCGATAAGCCGAAATCGGTCATCGATGGAAAGAGCTGCCCTAACCTTCGCGACGGCGGGAGATGCTGCGCAGGCGGAAGGACTGGCCGAGGAACTGAATCGTCAGTTTCCGGTCAGCACGCTTATGCAGAACTACACGCTGCCGACGATTCGAGCGGCGATCGCCATCGACAGGAAACAACCCGGTCAGGCTGTTGAAATGCTGAAGCGCGCTCTGCCCTATGAATATGCAATGGATTCCTACGCGGACCTGCAGCCGGCGTACGTCCGCGGCCTTGCCTATTTGGAGCTGAAGGACGGCAACAAAGCCGCCGCCGAGTTTGAGAAGGTGATCGACAATCCCGGGATCGTTACCAACTCCATCATCGGATCGCTGTCGTATGTGCAATTGGCGCGGGCGGAAGAGATGAGCGGCGACCATGATGCCGCTCGGACGCATTATCAGGATTTTCTTGCGCTATGGAAGGACGCCGATCCCGACATTCCCATCTACAAGCAAGCCAAGGCCGAGTATGCCAAACTGAAGTAAGCACTCAGCATCCAGTCTCCTTCGCATGAGTACCGCCTTACGCATTTGAAAGTTCCTGCTACGCCGTATGCTTAATAAGCAGAACATCATTGCCAAGCTCGCTGCAGATCAGTTCGTCAACGATGTGCTGACTCAGCAAATTTGTAAACTGTGCAGGTCGTATCCCCGACTGCTTGTTGTCGAGTTTGTCCATCATCTGGACCGGTTGCACATCAGCAACTGCGGCATGGGCCAGCGTGTATCGGTGATAGGCGGAGACCATATCCCGTACGTGAAACACAAGGGTGCGCTGTGTCCGTACGGCTGAAACCTCCACGACTTTGAATTGGTTGAGCGCCTTGCTACTTGCCATCGCGCTGAGCAGGACCTCCCGGAAGGCTGACATGATGTCCTCTCGTAAGCTACCGGGAACTTCGGAGTGGAGTTGATCGAGGAAAGAGACCACTCGATCGGCAGTCAGCAATCGGCAGTTGACCCGCAGAGATACCCATTCCGGTTGCGCCGACAGGACCTCAATGCCTATCCGCCAATCGTTATCGGCAGCAGCGCGAGCGGCGAATTGCGCTATCTGTTTGGGATCATGCGGCGCGCTCAAGCACACGAAGACCCGTGCCCGCAACGCGGCGATCACCTCTTCCGGAGTAGTGACCGGTGCGAGCACCATTGCCAGCACGCCGGGATTAACGTCGCGCACCTCGTCGAGTAGCTCCAGGTCTTCGTCGATCGTGGTCTCTGGATCGGTGATGACGACGTCGAAGGACTCCCGCCGGAGCCGTCGTATGGCGGATGCGTCTCCATCAACCCGTTCGCATCCACACCCCGCAGCAACGACAGCCTGTTCAATCGAGCGAATGGTTTCTGACGTCTTGCCAATCAGAAGGCTGCGGCCCATGGCGTACTCCTTAGAACAGCTTAGGGGTAAGTAATGATAGGCGCGTGATGATCAGTTTAGAACTGGCGCAATGCGCATGGCCATCGGAGAAATTGTGCTAGAGTTTCCGAGATGTATGGTCCGAAGATATCTTAGTCAGTGTCCGACACGAGCGCAGTTGCATCGCGGTAGCTAGGACAACGGAATGCGAGCAGCGATGCACGTCCCCTCGCCGGGTGCTGAAGTGATATTGAATTCGCCGCCGGCCAGGTAAACGCGCTCGCGCATGGATATCAGGCCCAGTCCTGCGCTGAGCTTCGCCTCTTCCGGATTGAATCCCACTCCATCATCGGAAATCAGCAAGGACAGTTCTGACGGAGATCCGTGCACGGCCACCTGCATTGACGTTGCCTTGCTGTGTTTGGCGGCATTGTGAAGCGCCTCCTGCACAATACGTAACACACTTAAGGCAAGGAGGCTGTCCAGGTCGTCAGGAATTGTCTGACAGTTACATTCGACGGCAATTTTGTATTGCTTGGCAAATTCGCGACAGTGCCCCTTGATGGCGGTTGCCAGACCCAGATATTCAAGTTCCGATGAATGAAGCTGGTGGGAAAGGTGACTGACTTTCTCCGTCAGCAGTTTCAAATTGTCGCAAAGTTCGGGGATGGTGGGATGCCGTTTGCCGATCATACCGGAGACCGGCTGGCCGGCGCGCAGCATTTGGATCCGTAGGATCGCCAGAGATTGCCCGATATCGTCGTGCAACTCGCGGGCTATACGCGTCCGCTCTTTCTCCTGCGCGTTGGTCAGCCGGCGTGCCAGCTCGTGGCGGGCTGTTTGTGCCTCCTGTAAAGCGGCTTCTGCGGAGCGCAGGACCGTGAGGTCTTCGACCACGGCGAGAAGGAACTCAGCATTCTGCGCGCCTCCCATCGAGAAGACGATACGCACAGGCAGAGGTCGTCCGTCCTTATCAACTTTCTTTCGGTGGGCTACGTAATACGGAATCTCGTGACGAAGGAGTCGTCCGCGATCGATCTTCTCTTTCTCAGGCTCGAGAATCTCAAAAGCTTCGTCGAAAGCAGTTCCGGGAAGGCCGTCGTTGCGCAAAGCCAGCAGATCGCGCAAGCAACGATCGGCAGCCAACCAGTTGCCGTCACGGCTGATGTGGGCTATTCCAACCCCAGCATCCTCGGGGATGCCTTGATCGTGAGTGGCCTGCATATTGGGTGGTTTTTCTTAGCTGCTAAAGCAGCCTCACATCTGAAGATCGCGCTGCAGCCGCTGTCAAACGTGAGACACCACTAAAATTATATGCCAGCGTCAGCAGGTGGGGGCAGAGTGTGCGGCACAGAATTATGTGAGTGGACACTCGTGGCGAGTGAGGGAAGTGGTGAGTTTTACAGTACTTGCTAGCGTGTTGCTGGTCTGGTACGAACGAATTTGGCAGGAATTACGTGAGAGCGCGACGGGCTTTTCCGCCATTCCGGACACAGCGCGGCGACACAATATCAACGAGTTACGGGGATGAAAGAGGGGCTTGCCGAATGAGTTTTCCGCCATATTTCAGCCATGCGGCGAAGCCCCTTAGCACGAAGCCTACCAACACACGCGCCGACTACTGCCTAGTTTGGTTCCCCAGGTCAGCGCGCAAGCCACCTCATCACTGCACGACCTCCGTCGCAGGCTGCATCGGGGAAAGCGATGGAAACGCGAGCAAATTTGGACTTTGTTTTGGCTGGGCCGTGGCAGCGCTGCGCTTGGTGTCTGGCTGGCTGCCGTTCGGGTTCCTGTTAACGTCAGCTTCGATCTCTTTGTACAGTCGCCGCTGCTCGTAGGCTTTCAGGGAACGATAGTCGATATAGGCATGCTGATTTTCATTACCCAAAAAACCCTGCAGCTCGTGGGCACGAAGGAGGGAAACCACATCTCCCGATGGCAGGCATAACGTCTGCGCCGCATCTTCAATCCTAACCTCAGAGGGAACTTCGGCGTAGTGCCAATCGAGCTCGAACAGGTCGTATCTGGAAATATGTGAGGCGACGTTGCGGAGTTCGTCGAAGTCGAAGTACTCCAACTCCATCAATCGTCGCGCATACTGTATAGGGCTCTCTGCAACTTTCAGGGCTGACCTAAACTTACGGTGTGTCGCCAGGTGCTTGGCTTCTTCCACGAGATGTTGTTCACCAGGGAACCGATCGCCCATCTGGGAGGGTACGTACTCACCGGCTCCGTGCTCGTAGAGGTTTGCAGCGATCAGGAAGCTCGCCGGCACTCCGAAAAGCCTGTGCGCATTCAGCGCGGCAGGGCCTAGCCAGGCGATCACTCCTGCGATCGACAAGTAGTTAGCCAGCTCTAGTGGAAGAATGGTTTCTCTGTTCTCCTCGCTGAGGCACTCGGACACTTTCCGAAGATGCTCGAACATGATGCGATCGACAAAGCTAGTTGGTTTCTCCGGTTGAGGGCGAAGTTGACGTGAGCGGCGCTTTGGCATGGGAAAGTCTCTCCTTGTTTAAGGCAGAGGGCTGTCCGCCTGCATGGAGACACTCGACTGTGGTGAAATTCGAACAGCGGGCCGGTGCGTGTCTCACATCCGGTCACTGCCTGAGGGTCCCTTATTGCTGTAAAACCTCGTGCTTAAATGGCCGCTTCAGCCCACCTTTTGCTGCTTCCACACCCCGGCTCGTATCAGCATCGCTTTCAGAGCCCACCAGACCTTATTCGCGTCGGCTAAGGTGCGGATCGCGCCGTCTTCCCGCTTACTGATCGGCGAGCTGCCTGAGTTCAGCCATGCGTCGAACCGCTCACGCGTCCATCCGAGTCGTTGCACGCCTTCATCGATCCTTGCAAGGTCGTCAGCACTGGCGAGCTGGATAACCTCTGAGCGCACACCCTTGCGGCCCGCAGTGCCAGCCCGATGGGCGCGGTCTCTTCCAGGCAGATGACGCCAGGGCTCAGGCTGCTGTCTTAGCTCCTGCCCCAAAGAAGTTTTCAACACGTCGATCAGTTGCCGGGCTTCATCGGCGGTGAGGTCTGAGAACGAACAGATACTGCGGGCAAGCTGCTCCGAGGCCCATTCGAGGCGTGCGCGGCGCACGTCAACCTCATCGGTCAACAGTCGAGAGTGCCATGCAGCACAGAGGGTCTGCAATACAACTATTTGGGCACGCGAGGCCTTTTTGATTCCAGTGGGCATGATGTTTTCCTCGCCTTCAGCTCACGCGCCGGCCTTCAGCATCTGCCGCTCGCGCAGCGTTCCCGTCAGCGAGCGGATATTGATGTACTGCTGGTCGCCGTTGTAGGCATCGGTGCGCGTGGCCAGCTTGATGGCCTTGGCGATGCCGTTCTCGCTCATGCCCGGAGCTTCGCGGGCGGCGATCGCGCGCGCTTCGTCTTCAGTCAGCCCCGGCAGCATGACTTTGTCCACCAGGCGGTCATGCCACTGGCCCAGCCGCGCCGACATGCGGTTGAACTTCGTCAGCAGCGTGTGCATCCCACAGAGTAGGAGCGAGAAATACGGTGGCCGGTCCAGCAGCGCGCGTACCGTCTCCAGGCAGGTCACCCACTCGCCTTCTTAGTGGCCCAGGTTGCTGCGTCTCATCCAGCGCCAGCATCACGCGGCTGTTGCGGAAGTCCCATGCGCAGGTTGCGCTGGATGCGGCACTTGTCGCCCGCCGAGGATGAGCCGCAGGCGATCGCAATCTCTTTCATCAGTTGCGTCGGCTTCATGCCGGGCACGCAATACACGTAGTAGGCGCGGCATCCCTGGCCGTTGCGCGGCAGCTCGGCGCGGTTCAGCCGCGCAATCTCGTATTCCAGGGTGAAGCTCTTCTGCGAGCCTGGCGGGCCATAGATCATGCACGCCACGGGACGCTTCAGCAGCTTCTGGATGGTGCGCCGGATGAGGCTCGCGTTTTCCGTTTCGTACAATTCGCCCAGGACTTCCTGCGGCGGTTCGATGGGATTGGTCGTGGATGTACTGCTCGATGGCCGCGCACAGCAATCTGTGCGTGCCCGCAACCCGGTGATACGCATCGCTGCGAAATTGCTCCAGCGTCTTAGGCGAGTAATTGATGCGCCGGCCAAAGTCGCCCAGGGTCAGGCCGGTGCGCTCCAGATAGTCCTGCATCAGGGGCAGCACCCGCGCGCGCTCGCCGGCGGTTTCGTGAATCGTTTTCAGGTGGTCTTCTACTTGCGTCATAAGGGCACTTCCAGCGACTAGCAGCTAGTTGTTTTGCTCCTCTTTCTCCATCGCATACAGGATTCGCGCAGACTCAGCCGGCGACGGCGGTGCGACGGCGGTGTCATCCGCTCGAATGCGCATCTTGCGTTGTGTGACAAAGTCACCAACGGCCATCGGTAGCACCTTGGCCGCTTTGCGCTCCAGCAGCTCCAGACCGTTCAGCGCGCCCGTGGAAGCGGCGAGCTGATGCACCTGCTGAATATCGTCCTGCGTCTGGTTGCGGAGCCGGCGGCGCAGTGAAACCATGCGCTTGACTTCCTCGCGCGCCTCGTCCGAGTGCGGCAGCAGCTTCTCCGGTTTCAGCCAGCACAGAAATTCGTTGCCAAGCGTGAGCACTGCCGCGCTCCACGGCTCGTTCGGGTCATAGGCGACAATCACATTCTCGCCGGCCGCATCGTGCAGCCGTGCGACCGCCGCATCATCCGCGCCGATGTAGCGGCGGTTATCGAAGACAACGGAGCAGTCGCTGATCTTGCGCTTGCGGCGCTCGGCGAGCGTGAAGATCAACTGTGCGGGGGTGAGTGGCGGCTTCTGCCGTGGGTTCGGATACGCCTCGAAAACTTCATTCGGCGTGCGACCGTCCATCCCCTCGCCGCTGTGTGAGTGGTGATGGTTGAACTCGTTCATCCATACCACGGCAAGTCCCACATAGTAGGACGCGGGCGGCAGCCCCGAAAGCTCCGGCGCATCCATCGCCAGCAGCTTCTTATGGCGCGCCAGTTCGACCACCGTCACGTCGGGGCGCAGCTCCGGCTTGCCGCCCGTGTAAGTCTGAAACAGAACGTCGAAATCTTCCTTCAGCGTGCGCCAGAAGCGCTCGATCGGCTTCGACTGGCCGTGATACGGCAGGCAGAATTGCGGGTCGATGCCGATGGCAGGGCAGATTTCGCGCCCCACCTTGCGATAGTCTTCGCCGTTATCCACGTACAGGCGCTCGGGCGGTCCAAAGCGCATCAGCGGGCCGCGCATGGCAGTGACGATCGACAGCGAGCTGCCCTCGACGGCGAAGCTGAAGCCCATGATCTTGCGCGAGCGGAAGTCGGCAATGCCAGTCAGTCGCAAGCGCAACTGCACGCCCGGCGGGAAGTCGCAGAAACAGTCGTTCCACACCAGCACATCCCGGATGCCGTGATCGCTGCACCATATCTGATTAGCGAACACGTCAGTGTAGCCGCGTCGCACAAACGGTGAGACCTTGTTTTCATAGGCCCGCAGCCCCTCGCGTGCCATGACCCGCATTGCCGGCGTGACAACAAAATGGCCGATCTGCAGTTGTCGCTTCCGTTCATTCAGGAAAGCGCGCAGCGTCTCGCGCGAAGGAAATTCATCATCGGGGATTTCCAGCGTCCTGCTGTTCGCGCGCAGTTCCCGGTAGATGTGCGCGATACTAAACTTCCTCTGGTCGAGGTAAAGAGCGGCTGCGACTGCGGCTGCCTTTTCATGGGCGGCGAAGAACCGAGATTGTCCCATATCGCTGCGGTGGGCTTTGTCGAGCAGCCCAGGCAGCCCGTGCTTCATGTAGCGGCTGCGCCAGTTCCAAACCCGTGATTGGCTGATTTCCCCCAGCTTGGCGACAGCTTCTACCATCTCGCTGAGGCTGCGAATCACGCGTCCGTCGAAGTTCACTGGGCCAGAGAAATCGAGGGTGGGCCTGATGATGCTGTAACGAAATTCGGCCCTGTTGCGATCTTCGGAGGACTGAGCCTCGCGCACGAGCTGCGGGGGTGCTGGGTTTTCTGCTGGCACATTGAAGGGGCGGCAAGCCATCTCCTGGCTTTCGGCTCTCGCCTGCAACTCTCGCACTGTCGCTTGAACTTCGGACGGCAACGATAGGATGAAGTATTCGCGCCGCGGTCTGCCGGCCTGCCCTGGCTCTCGCAGTGGGCGCCATGCGATGAGGCGCTCTTTAGCCTTGCGGTCGATCGCGCGAGAAGACCAGCCCCGCAGCCCGCGGGTTGCTTCCATCAGCGTATCGAGATCGACCCAGTCGTTCATCTGCCCTTCTGCTTGCGTTCTGCCGAGCGCAGTTGACGGAGGAAGCGGAGCACGGCGTCATAGCCGGGCGCGTCCTGGCCATAGTAGGCACGCAGCCGCTTCCACACCTCGCGGCCGGACGCGTGGCTGCTGAACAGTCGTAGCGCAATGGCCGCTGCTTCAGGATCATTTTTGAAGAAGCGCGAGATGCCGAAATCGGCCCTCGTGTGTAGCAGCCCGGCATAACCTCGCTCTCGAAACGAGCGAACATAGCGACGCATTGTTTTTGCGGAAACAGCGTTTTCGGCGGCACACTGTTCGATGATCGACCCAAGCAATCGGCGCGAGTGCCGCGTGGACGGCCGGAGCTGCAGCCGGGGCTTATCGAACAGGAAGTCGAGGACCGGAAGAATTGCGGCGAAGCGCTGCATCGCATCCGAACGGCGACGCTGCACCTCAGTGGTGAAGTTCTCCGGCTGTCGCTCGACCTTCTGTCGCTCGCTGCGCGTGATCACGGGGTCACTCGAAACTGGAAACCGGTTGCTCGAAGTTTGAAACTGTCTTCCGCCAGGCGCTGCGCGGCGGCGGTATCTTCATTCATGCGGCGCTGCAAAGAGAGCAGTCGCTCGCGGCGCCGTCGCCGTTGCGTAGCCCATGCGCCGACAAAAAGCAGGGCAGCCGCAGTGATCATCACGGAGCAGAGTCCGCCGGCGATGAGTGCGACCCAGCGGTCCCCGACCTGGTGATCGATCGAGACGCCGATCCGCGCCCACAGCAAAGAGAAAAATGCGAACCAGAAAAGTGTGCGTAGAGTTTTCATTTGCAATCTCCTGATGAAGCGGTTTAGTTCGAGTTTCGAGCTGCGCTGACGCGGCGCTGAAGCGCGATGGCGACTCACTGCTGTATCTCCTGAAGGCACTCCAGTCCTCTCAGGTGATCGACATCCCGTCGAATCGCGAGTTCGTGCTCCCCAAGCTGCAACACGCTGCGCAGGTACGGACTAAGCAGCATTCGCTGAAGCCGGTCATCTCCGGTGACGCAGCAGAAGGCTGGAACGAACGCTGCTGGGAACCTGACCGCCTGCTTGCTGTTTGCCGTGTAGCTGTTGAGCATGTGTACCGTGACATCAGTTTCCACGAGCGCGGCCATCTCTTCGGCGATTTGTTCGCGGCTCTTCTGCGACTGTCGGATCGCGCGTGTCATTAGCTCTTTCATCGCGCGCTGAAGTGGGCCATCGAGCTTGGCGCTTCCGAGAAACTGAACCAAGTTAGACATTGCGCCCTCCTGTAGAGCGTATATACTCCGGTTACAGTACCCGCACGGCAACTTAATAAGGCCGCAAGGAAAACATAAGGTACCGTAACCGGAGTTACATGTCAATCCAAAAAAACAACCTCGTTACCTCTGAGGCACCTAGCAAGGTGGTGAGGCTCCGGCGAGACCTTGGCAATCTGACCAGGCAGAGCTCGCTAAGCGTCTCAATGTCAGTCGCATTGCCGTCGTAAAGTGGGAGAGCGGGACCACAGTTCCAGGCACGCATAAATACATTGAACTCGCAAAGCAGGCCAGGTGCTCTCCGTCCCTCGCGGCTTGGTTCTGGAAGCAGGCTGGCATTGACGAATCCGCGCTGCGCGAGCTGTTGCCTGAGTTCAAAAGATCGTTGCAGACCGTTGAGCGCCGAGTTGAGGAGATGCTTTCTGTGGCTGCTGCCGCTGAAGGCGGCGCCGTTCGATTGCCACTGCTGAAGAGCACCGCTTACCTGAGCGCCCCTGCCACGGCGCCCCAGGATGAGATTGAAAGGTGAGTTGCTGTTCCCGCAGATTTTGTCTTGAGGCTTGATACCACTGCTGCGTGAGCGCAGATAGTGATATCTTCTTCGTGAGCAGCGAGGAGCTGTGAGTTCCTCAATTTGTGAGACTCTTCACCAGCAGTCCACTGTGCGGGCTCTTGTAGTCATAGCACCATCATCCAAAACGGATTTGAATCAGCTACCTCAAGAGGAACTCCCTGTCACCAAGTTACGACCGACTAGCGCAGCAGAGCTTTCTGCGAGCACCTTCGCTTCATAGGTTTTGCCAGCGGAGTTCAGCAGATTCACTTTTTTCGTTGGCCGTTCTGACATCCCCGATTACTACTTCTAGACAAATTCAGGAGCAGCCCTTTGAACTCAGCAATCGTTGGATATGCCGGCGGCTCGGCTGGCTCGCACCGCTATGAATGAGACGGGAAAGACTGCCTGCTCCTCTTCTCTGCGATGCCAGCCTTGTGGGTAGTGTCGGCGCCTTGCAGGTCACCATTTTGCATCTATGCAACCAGCTTCGGTAAGGCACAGCTTCGTCGAAGCGATCTACCGATCTAGTGGAAACTTTTCCGAGGCTTAAGGTGTTAGCACAAGTCGTTTTGTGGCAGCCGAAAATCGACGAGGCCATCATGGGAGAACTTGAAGGAGAGAAACATGGTGTCGAATAAAGGGCAGTCGAAAGTTGACCAGACCAAAGCCGAGATGGTGAAGCTCCGGGAGCCCAGGCTGGGCGCAAGGCAGAGGTCGATGCGCTTGAAAGCGAGCTGCGCCGAGCTGTCGTAGCTGCCCGCACAGGCAAGAGCGCCAGCGCAGAGAAAGCCCAGGCCGAAGTTGACAGTGTCGCCGCCAGCATCGCGAAGCTGCGCACCGATGACACTTTCGATTCCATCGCGATAGAGGAGCTTTCCGCCCGGTTACAAAGTGAAGAGGCCGCTCTGCTACGCGAAGAATGGAATGAGCGCTGCGAGAACGTGCGCAAGCTGATCCAGCGCCGCGCTAACTGGGACAAGGAACAGCCCGAACCGCTCCTGGTCGTTGTGTCTAAGCTCAAAGAAAAACTCCTTGAACTTCAGAAATTGAATGCCGAGCTAGTAGATGCTCTCTGGAAGCTGAGGCATCCCCGCCTGCTTGAATACTGCCGCAAAGTGAGCATAAATAGCAGTCGGGCGGCCTATATCGTCTCGGCCAGGCTGCGGCCGGTGGTCGAGAGCCCATTCAGCTCTCAGTTTCTTGACGTGATCGCGGGCGCCGATCCGGGCGCCGCAGAGTATGCGGAGCGCTACTTCAGGTGCTCGATGAGATCGCCGAGGAAACAGCGCCGTACCTTAGCGATTTGCCTACAATGCAGGCCGTAGAGCTCAAACCGTAGCCGGGTAAACGCGTTTGGCTCTTCGTTGCATTTTGTCGGCACCCGATCGTGTCGCGCGGGGATTGTGCCGGGGCGATATTCCCCCGGAGCGCGCGCGGAGAGGCGCTGTCACTTGCAGCCCGGAATGTGCGCGGTTCTATCGGACGCTGAAACGCGCCCAACTCGCCGGCAGGAAGTGCAGATTGTGTGGAAGGGCGATTCGTAAGGGAAGGTCGTTCTGATGGCTCTGAGGGGCTGTGCGCATTGCGCACAGGTCCTTTCCGTGGGAGAGGTCGATGGAGGAAAGGTCGATGCCAGGGGCGGTCTCTATCGAGGATGTCAAACCCCCGGCCAGTTAGGTTTGTGGTTCCGGTTGGCACGATCCTTGACCTGACGGAAGAAATAGGTACCCGCGATTCGATCGTCAATGGTGTGACCTGTAATCGGCCAGGCGGCAGGGTGTTTCGAATTAGCAGCGGGGAAGTCGAGGTCATTGGAGGGGCTGCTAGTGATGGCGACTTCGCGAAGCCGGACGCCCTTTGCCTCTGCGCAGCGTGCGAGTTTGTGTTGCTGGGTTCGGCACCAGGGAATCCGAGCAACTGAAGAAGGTTTCGGTTTGTGAAGCATCTTTGTTCTTTCACCCAGGAATGAAAGAGCAGAGGCGGGCGAGCGGCAGCCCTCCTGACGCTCCGCGCCAAAACAGGCCGGCAGCCTGCGAGAGAACCCATCGATTCTTTCGCAGACTGCGCCCAAAATTTAAAAAGCTCCGCTCGCCGGTCTTAGAAGGCCGGCGGGAGGAATGCGGAGTGCGGAGTGCGGGTCTCCCATCCCTGCACTCCGCTGGTAGATTCGGCAACCGAGCGGCGGCTACAAAGAGGAAGACGAACTAAAGGATGCCTCCAGGCGCTGACAATACGGTAAGCATCCAGGTCCAAGTGGTTGACGCTAACTCGGGCGCGGTGCTGACTGGCCTCGAGAAGAAACTGCAAAGCGTGGGCGCGGCAGGCGCAGCTGCGGGCACGCGCCTGGGCGAAGCGACCGCCGGCGCCACGAGCTTTGGAGCGGCAGCGGCTGACTCGGGCGAGCGGGCTGCTGCTGGTGCGGCGCGCGCGGCCGTGGCCCACAGCAATTTGCGTGCGCAAATCGGGCTGCTGGATAACACCATTCGCGGCGCCCATGGCATGGCCATGGCTGATCTCGTCCGGCTGACTGCCCGCACCGGCATCGTGATGCAGGCGCTGCCTTTCGCCGCCGCTGCTGCCGGCTTCATCTTCGTCGGGTCCGCGGTGTATGACCTAACCGATAAGCTGCTCAACACGCACAAAGCGTTAGACGCCTACACCCAGAAGGCAGCGGAAGCCGCTGACCAGAAGCTGTTCGACAACGCATCGGTCGAGGAGACGATCGCGCTACTGGGCGAGGTAAACAGCCAGATTGACGAGCTGAAGCAGAAGCGCCAGAACTATGCGGTTTACGACATCACAGGAGTCGAGAACCTTAATGGCGAGAGCGGCGCGTCACCCTTTACGGCTGCCGACGATGCCGCCCAGTTCAAAGCGCAGAGAACCTCGACAAGCTGACCGAGCACCAGCGCCAGCAAAACCAGCAGATTGCCCAGGAGAGGCTGAAAGGCCAAACTGAGACGATTTTGCCGTCACCCAAGCTCGCGCACATCACCGCGCACGAGAAAGACACCATCGCCGAAGCCAACCAAAGATACAAGTTCATAGCGGAGCAGGAAGCCAACCTGGTGAAGATCCACAACGATGGGTGAAGGCGATGAGCGCCAGCGAGCTGGCAGCGGCGCGGCCAAGAGCAGCGATGTGACCATCCATGCTGCCGATCCGCAGCCTTCGAGCAACAGCGCCAGGCAGCAATTACAGCAGCGCAGCAGCAGGCCAGCGGTGAGCGTATCGCGCTGGCGATAACGACCAACAAAGAGCTCATCAAACTGACGACGAAGCCAGGAACGCGAAGCTAGCCAGCATTCGCTGTTGCGCGCGCTAGTATCGGTAAGCTGTCGATGAGGTCACGCGCAAGTACCAGCAGCAGAGTCAATCGCGGCAAGCCATCGATCGCGCCGTGGCGCGGTACGCGCGCGAAGTACGATGCCGATCGTTCAGAAGGCGCTCGACGAGCAAGCCGCGAAGCTGGAGCAGATGCGGCATGAGGCTGAGAGCGCAGGGCTGACGAGTATTGCCAAAGTGCAAATGCGACGGCGCATCATCTAGCTCGCGCAATCAATTCGCCAGCCGCGCAGCGCGACCAGTCGCCGGAAGCAGTCGCCGCGCGGCGCAGGAGAGCGTCTACGCCCAACAGCAAACCAACGCTGACATTCTTGCAGACGCAGCATCAGTTCACCGAAGCAGATGGGCGCGATCGCGGAGCACAATGCCGACCAGGTGACCAGCGGCTACGCCAAGATCGATGCGGAAACCGAGCGCTCGCTGACGCATGTGGAGCAGGAGTGGGAGAAGACTTACGGCCAGCATCGATCAGTCGAGCGCGATCGCGCTGGCCGGATTGCAGGAGCGCGAAGCCGCCTTCGCCCAGGTGTTCGAGAATGCGGCGCGCGAAAAACAGAAGTACAGCGAGGCCACCGATCGCCAGATCGCCACAACTGAAGCCGAAGCCGCGCGCGCGCTGTTGCCGCCGTGGCAGGCCGCACAGCAGAAGATCGTCGATGACTATGTGCGAGCGGCTGGAAAAGAGTTCGCGATGAAGTGCGGACCAGACATGGTAGATCACCGAGCGAGCAAGGCGACGCGCGAGATCGTAGGCCGCATGGGCGCTGGCGCAAGCTGAGATGCAGAAGCAGGCCGAGCAGTCCCGCGACCAGCTTGCCGGCCAGTTGGAGAGCTTCTTCGATAATCCCGCCAAGTACATGGAGCAGCGGGCGAAGAAGGTGATGTTCGACATCATGGCCAACTGGCTCGAACAGGTCAGCGAGACCAATCCCAAACTGCAAGGCATGCTCGGCGGCATCTTCGGGCTGAACAAAGTGGGCACGGGATCTCCGGCGAATGCGCTGGGAACGCTCTTTGGAACCAACCATCCGGCCGCGGCCACGCACGAGTTGGCCGGCGCGCCGCAGTTGAGCGTTGCGGGCAACACGCTGCAAGCGGCCGGTGTGAATCTGAACGCCGCGGCGCGAGCGCTTCTGGCGGCCTCAGGCACGGCGCACGGGCCTGCGGGCGTTGGCCATGGCGGCGTCGGCGCAGGCGGCATCAGCAGCACTGGCAGCGCGGGATTTCCGGCTGAGCTTGGCGGGCCCGGCGCGAGCACTCCGGCAGGCTTGTACAGCGGAGAATCGCTGGGCTTGCCCACTGGAACGTCTGAGCTTGGCGGCGGCAACATCGACATCGGATCCGCGGCTACGGCTGCGCTGGGAATTGCCGGGGGAACCGGTGCGGGCGCGGGCACTGCCGGCCAGATCACCGGCGGCGTCGAAGAGGCGGTGCAAGTTGGCGGCTTGCTGAAGAAGGCGTACAGCTCGACCTCGGCTCCAGGGAGTGTATTCAGCGGCGGCGATGCGAGCTATGGCCTGACAGCTGGCCCCGGCAGCGACGAAAGCATTGCGCCTGGTGAACACACCGTAGCCGACGAGGAGTCGCCTGGCTACGACGATGCCGGCGGAACGCTGGATGACGGAAACTCGATCGATGCAGGCTCCGGCGTGTCCGGCGGTCCGGGTCTAGTTGGCGGCGCGCTCACTGGCCATCACTGGTGGGCTCGCACTCTTCGGCGAAGCCGGAATCCGCCTTCAATGCTCAAATCCTTTACCGGCGGCTTGCTGGCTGCCGGCGAAATGGGATTGACGGGCGCGGAAATCGGGCTGACGTTTGGCGGCCCGCTGGGCGCGGGCGATTGGCGCGGCGGCAGGCTTTCGGCGCGGGCCTGGTCACCGACTTGTTTGGCGATCATGGCGCGGCGCGCATGCGCCAGTACAACGTCGATCACCGTGATTCCCGGCTTGCAGCAAGCGTTGCAGGGATTCTCGGCCGGCAACGGCAGCTACGACTCCGCAACCCAGGCCATCAACCAGATCGAGTTGCAAGCGCAGAAGTCGGCGAAGAGCTGGGGCACGGGCGCGATGGGCGTCTACACCGGCACCATCGTTCCCGAGATCGATAACGCCGAAGCCCAGATAACGCGCGAAGGCGGCGCGGGACGCAGCCTGGTGAAGTTTGGGGTCGCGCAGTTCCACGCCGGCGGCGTGATCGACGACTTCGGCTCGCTGTGGACTTCGCCGACGACGGGCTTTATCCACGCGCAACTCGGCGAGCACATCACCGACAACATGACCACCGCGCAAGCGATGCAGCGCTCGACCGTGGACCTGAGTTCGCTGATGCGTGGCCCGGCGCGTGGCATGGGCGCGAGCGGCAGCGATGGTGGCGGCAGCCCGGTGCATATCCATCTGCACACCATCGACGGGGAAAGTACCGAGCGCTGGCTGCGCAATGGCGGCGGCGCCATCATCCAAACGCACCTAAACCAGCGCGCCGCGAAGTATGCAGGAAAGGCCGTTAACAACTACTAAGAGGTTCTAATCGCATGGCACAAAAGCAGAAGCTCGAAGGGCAACTAATTCCGCTCGCGACAGCAGGCGAAGCCGTGATCGGCCAACCCCTGAGCGATTCGGACTTAGACGAGATGGTCAACAATTTTCGGCCTGCTAGCGCGGCAGATCACATCCCTATCCGGTTCGGGAGAGCGAATGGCCGCGGCCCCGTAATTGCAAAAGTCTCCGCGCTACAAAAGAGCGGGGACAAGCTGGTGGGAAAGCTCGCGAATGTAGATCCCCGCTTCGATGAGCTCTACGCTAGTGGAAAGCTCGGGGGCCGCGCTGCCCGTTCACTCGCATTCGAGCGGGATGATGAAAAAGGGAAGTCGATTGGGGAACTCGGGTTTCATCCTCCGCGTGTGTTCTATGGGGGCGCCTGGCACGATGGCCCCTCAACGGATGCAGCTCTTGACGATCTCCTCGATGCGCACCGCCAGGGCGATGCCCTAACCTTTTGTGCAGGCGATGCCGGCCATCTCGAACTGGTGTTCCCAAAAATACCGAATGCGGGGCGCGCAGCTAAACGCGCGAGCGCCTCTTCGAAAAGCAACAGCGTTCAGCTTCACGAGCTCACACTCCAGCACATGGAGCAGCGCAACATGAAGCCGGCTGAGTACGGAGATGCGCTCACTGCTGTCGCGCGACAGCGCCCCGAGTTGACCCAGGAGCGCCCTGCGACGGCTGAACGGCAGCAGACCAGTAATCCATTTGCCGGCTACCGCTTCCAGACCAACTCCGAGAGGCTGAACGAAGTTGCAAAAGCGCTCGCAGATGAGCTCGAAATCAGCTTCGGGGAGGCACTATCGCAGGTGGCCCACGATAACCCGGCTCTGACGTTACCGGACGGCGTGCTCTGTATGGCCGAGGGTTCCAAAGGGCTCCGGAACGATGAAGAGCTCACCCGCCGCGCCAAAGAGCTGCAATCGAAAAAGAAAATCAGCTTTGGAGAAGCTCTGTCGCGGGTATCGACTCAGCATCCGGATCTGACACTGCCGGGCATGTACAAACCGAGCTGAAGCGGAAACCACCTTTATGGCAGCAAGTGAAACCGCACTTCTGGCGACCACGAGAGAGATCCTCGATGGCGTAGCCCGGAAACTAAAGAAGGCGCCCGATTCGTGGATTGTCATTGTTGGCTATGCCGATGGGGAACCAGTTGGCGGAGAGACGCAGCGGCGCCAGGTTGCAGCTCAGCGGGCAGTGAATGCGAAGTCTTACTTGGTTGAGCAGCACGAGATCGACCCGAGTCGGATTGAGCCACGGGTTGGATCCGGCCGCTCTGGCGTAGCAGAAATAATTCTGGTGCCTCGTCGGAGTACGTTGAGCGATCCGGCACACAGCCCGTGGTTGCAGGACACTATGCTCGTCTAGGGGCTCATCGCACGCTTGCCAGATCGTCTGGGTGCGCAAGAGAAAGTGAGGAGATTCGATGCGTCAGAACAAGCAACACGACAGGCATAGCGATCCGGGCGACCCTGCGGGGCGATGCCCAGAAGTGTACAGCAACAGCATTAGCCTGCACGCGACGGAGCTCGATCTGAGGACTCTTTTTAGCCGGGTCGCATCTTTCGACCGGCAACCCGGCGCGGCAGTAGGAGGGGATGGGCTGCAGCACCATGTGGCCGTGACGCTCAGTTGGCTTTGTGTGAAACGGTACCGCGATGCGCTTACTCGCGCCATCGGTCAGTACGAAGCCATCAACGGCGAGATCAGAGAGGCAAAGTTTACGGTTCCCACCAACCCGGCCTCACAGTAAATAATTTTCGTCGCCGGGTTTCGTGCATTCAAAAGCGGTCTGACTCGTTTCTTCAGGTGCCCCTGCGACGCCATTGCCTTAGTGTACCTAGCAAAACCAGCCTCCGGACTCTCACTTAATTCCTGTTTTTCGCTCTCGCCGAATTCCGGCAGCCACAGCGGCAGGTTCAAGACGGGCAGTTTCGACTGACGGTATCGAAAAAAGGGGCGCATTTTCCCGCCCCTCAGCGAAGGAGAGAAAAGATGAGGCTGATTAGCTCTTGGGCCACTGCTTGAACATTTTCTGCACCGCTTTTTCGACCATCTGCTGGTTCTTATTGCCATTGGTGCTGAGCGTGTTCTGAGCGATGCCGCGCCATATCAGTTCCTGGCCTTTCAGGTTGTAAAGGCTGACGACCATAGTCCCTTCAACATTCTGTTGGGGGGTGATGCCGCCCATGCCTCCGCCAATCCCCCGCATGCCCCACGCGTTATACGACGTTTGCTCCCGTTCACCACCGCTGGCGGTGAGAATCAGGTCGGGGTTTTGCGATTCGAGCACCTTCTGCAGGCCTTTCTCCGACATCGCGGCTTCTATGTCCTGCTGTGCCACCTGGGCCAGAATCGAGTTCTGGATCTGGTTGGCATTGTTTGAGCCCCAGGCGTAGGTGTGAAACTGCGCGAAGCTCGTGCTGTGGTTGTAGTTGACGGACACCTGCTGTGCGATGAGCGGCACAGCAAAAAGAAGAAAAGCGCATGCGATAAAAATCCGGAACTTCATTAGATCCTCCGACGTTGTTGCAAACAGTGGCTTCCCGATACTTAAACGTTCGTAGCTATCGTCTGCCGCCCCAGCTGCGTCCGGCAGAGCCGCCGCCGCCCCAGCGATCTCCTCCACCACCCCAGCCACCACCTCCAGCGGAGTGGTCGCCCCAACCGCCGCCCGAGTGCTGGTAGTCGGAGAAGCGTTGGCTTTGCATATCGCCGCGAGAGCGATCCTGCGCTTCCTGATCCACCTCGCTGGAGGAGGAGCTGGGATGGCTGTAGCTGCTTTCGCTGGTGGGATGCTGCTGTTGGTAGCTCTGCTCGTGCTGTTGGTAGCTGGATGTGCTTGGCGTCGTGCTGTTGGGATGTTGCTGGTTATAGTTCTGCTGAGCGGTGCTCTTGTTCACGTCATTCCAGCTGCCATTGTCGTACTTCTGCCAGCCGGAACCCGTGTTCTGATACATATTGCCGTTGTGGTCGGCGTACATATTGCCGCTGGAGCTCTTGCCGGCGGCGGTGTTGCCATAAGCCGTACTGGACGCAGCCGCCTTGCCGCCGGATGAGGTTTGAGCTGTTCCCACAGAGCCGTAGGCGTTGCTGGCGTGCTGCGTGTAGGCGGTCTCGCCGTTCTTGTTGTAAACCGACTGCCCCCACGAGCCGTAGGCATTGGAGCCCTGCCGCGTGGCCGCCGATGCGCCGGTGTAGGGGTTGTAGGCTTCGCCCTGAGCACGGGTGCCGTAAGCGGTGCTTTCGGTCGCGCCCCGCGCATAGGTTCCAGTGTTTGGGTTATAGCTTGTGCCCCAGTGGGCGCTGCCATACGGACCGTACGCCGAGCCACCGTATCCATACGCTCCCGTGTATGGGTTATAAGCAGTGTGATAGCCGTAGGTCGCGGCATAAGGATAGTAGTATCCGCCGTAGGCGTAGGGTGGATAGTACCAGCCGGTGCCGCCTGCACAAATTGCGCCCACAGCCATTCCTGCAACGAACACTCCCAGATACCCGGCTGTGTAACTGGATGTTACATAACCCGGCGAGCTGGACACCTGCGTGACATAGGTAACGTTGTAAACCGGCGAACTGGGCGGAATGGTGTAGATGACCTGGGGGACAGTTTGCGCTACGACCCAGGGTCCATCGGGTGTGCCGGCATAAAACCACACGCCCTGATAGCAGACGTAATACTGGCTTCCGACCTGGATCACGCGATCGGGCGTATTGACCGCGTAATACAGGGAGGTACCTTGGATCGGCTCAAACTGCGGCTGGCCGGCGTAGGACACTTTGACTTCCGCAGCCGCTTCAGTCGCGTTCACCGTCGCGGTTGTCGGTACTTGCGCTAGAAGCACGGCATCTTCGGCCTCTGGTGTCCCCGGCACAAAGGCCAAAACCTTGCCCGCTGGGCTGTCGAGGGGAATGCGCGCAAAATCTGCAGGCAGGTTGTTCGTTGCAAATGTCCACGGCCCCAGTGGGCTGGTTGCGCTGAACCAGCGCCCCGAGGCGAGGAAGTAAAACGCTCCCGTCGGACTGTATCGAAGGACGGTGCTGTCGGTGTTCGCCGGATAGCTCAGCTGCGTCCCGGGAATCGGCACCCACTCAGGCTTGCCATTGAAGACCACAATCTCCGCCGGCGCGGCGCTGTAGTAAACCGCAGGAACCGCCGCGGTGCTGCCCGGTGGCGGCGGAATGTATGGTTGCAGGTCCGACCAATTCGGACTCAGCGTCACCTGCGACAGGTCCGCCGGGAGGGTTGCGGCAGGCGACCAGCTTTCGAAGTTCGCGCCCTTCAGCCATCCCTTGCCGTCGAACAGGTAATACGTCTTGGTGTACTGGTCCTGGAACAGCGGCCAATTGGCGTTCACGATCGCCTTAATATTGGTCTGGCCCACCGATGCCAGCACCGGAGAGCCGTTCACCATCAGCAAAATTGCCGGACTGAAGCTGATAAAGATCGCCGGCGGATCGTTCTTCACCTGGATCGTTTTCGGCGCGTCCTTCTTCTTCAGGCTCGCGGCCAGATGGTCGACCGTCATGGTCAGCGTCTTCGACGGATTCAGGAAGGAGCGCACAAGCTGGTCCATCTGAGCCGTGGTCGCCGGATCGAGCGATGGAAAATACAGGCTTATGATCTGCGGGTTCGTGAGCGTTACCGTGTGGGTGTCCATGTCCACGCTGCTTTGCATGCGGACAGTCGCCACGCCCGGATGTTGCTTGCCGCCGGTCGGAGTGATGGTGAATGCTATCCGCCCGTCGACGACCTCGAAGTTCTTCCAGTCGTCGACCTGCGGCTGATACATGACCAGCTGGCCCGCCGCACTGGTGCGCGTTTGCGGCCAGGTCAGCTCCTGCGCGGTGATGGAAGTGACGAGAGTGCACAGGAGTGCTGCGAGCAACGCAGCGCCCCTGCGAACACCAAGAAGGCTGCGAATATTGTTGTGACGAAGCATGTCAGCAAACCTCCTTCTCGACAGCCTGGCTGGGGCTGCTCTTACAGACTTTGGTCCAGGCCCTTGTTGACCAAAAGCTTCACATCGACGCGCCGATTCAGGGCCCGCCCTTGTGCGTCAGTGTTGTCAGCGGCAGGATGGCTCGCTCCATAGCCGGCAGGCGCCAGGATGCGGCGCATTGGAATGCTCCTTTGATTGCGGAGATAAAGCACCACGGCGGTCGCACGCTCATCGCTCAGCTTCTGGTTGATTTCCTTGGTGCCTGTGCTGGAGGCATAGCCGGCGACTTCGATCATGTAGTTGTCGGTTGTCAGGGCGACCTGGGCAACCTTGTCGAGGTCAGCCTTGGCTGCGTCATCCAGAGTGGCGACCCCGGTTGGGAAGTAAATGCCGGCTTCAGCCACGGTGTTGTACTGACCGAGGTCCGAGACTCGCTGGTTGACCATCGAGATGGCATCAGCGTCCATGAGCGCCGCGGCCCCCGCAACTGCAGCCGTCTGTCCCGCCTGGTTCGCAGAACTCTGCGCCTGATTCGCGGAACTCTGCGCTGTCGCGGCGTTCTGCACACCTTGATTTGCAGTGTTCTGCGCCTGCCCGGCAGCCTGCTTATTGGCCATGATTTGCTGCTCTTGCGCTACTTCGATATCGAAAGTGTTGGGATCAAACCAGATTTTGGAAGCGTCGAGCTGTCCCTTCGCATTGCCGACGCCTTCCGCCTTGATGTTCAGGCCCGGCAGCATCGCAGTGACATCCATATCGGCGCGGCGTAATCTCAGAGCGCCCTTCTCGCGTTCGACCTTGGTGTCGTCGGTGAGGTTCACCAGCACGATCCCCCCGGTCTTCTTGTCTTTCACACTGACCAAATCCCCATTGCGAGAGACGATCTCGCCCTGGACTTTGGCCTTCTTGCCGGCGGGAATCCTTATGGTAGGTGTGGTGGCATACATCATGCCGGCTAGCAGCATCATGCAGGTCAGGACATACAGCGATTTGTGTTTCATGAAAATCCTCCATCCGCAGCTTCGTTGCGGAATTTTAAGCGACGAACCTGGTTTTTCTCGTCCTATGATCGGGTGCAGGGGGTATGTTATATCCACGAAACCGCCCAACAGCGACGGTATCCGACCTCGCGAAAGGCGGGAACTATCAACTCTTCTGGTGAACGAACAAAAACTTGCCAGTCGCTTCCCCCGTGCAATTGCGACACGTTAGTGGGATGGCGAGCTACATGCCTTCGAGACCAGTTTCGCGCCGTTGACCTCGAAAGCCGGTATCTCTTCGACCGTCGATGCGGCCCATTGCTCGGTGGTATTGATTGTCTTCACAGTAGGCTTGCCGGTGATCTCGACCTGATGGCCGCTCATGTGGTGAAGCTTGCCCGTTTCGCCCGTAAGGACGAGGCTCTTGCCGCTGTCCTCGACGAGGTTGTACTGAAAGCCGGAGCGTTGCAGGCAACCATGAATGGCGTTGGGCGCATTAGGAGGGGCTTGCACCTTGTTGGCGCCCGGATCGCCCGATTGTGCGGTGAGTGAAAGGGACATCGCGAACAAAAGAACGGCGAGCAGGCTGATGTTGCGCACAGGGACGACCTCCTCAATTGGACATGAACGGCAAAACCGCGAGCGGCGAGGGCCACAAGCAAGAAAGTTATACCGTTCCGATATCGAACGAACCTGCTAACTTTGCCCATGCCTGGCTGAAAACTTGCCAGCGGACTTCATGGCGCACCGTCAGAATTATCCGCGGAGAGGAGCCGGTTGGTGACATGACTGTCGCGGAATCAGGAAGAAATCTTCATCTGCCGCTTGATGGCGTACTCGAACAGCTCGGCATTAGTCTTCAGGCCCAAAGTCTGCATCATCCGATACTTGTGAAAGGCGATGGTCCCAGCTTTGAGATCAAGGATTGCGGCCGCCTCTTTCATCGATTTGCCTTCCGCCAGGAGTTGCAGTATCTCGCTCTGGCGCGCCGTGATTTCCTTCCCATCATTTCCGGTCTTGGCGCGATTAAGAAGATGGGTAACGGTCTCACGAGTGATGAGCGGCGAAAGATAAGATTCTCCGCGTGCAACTTTGCGCAAGGCGGTCAGCAACTCTTCCGCGGCCGATTGCTTCAACACATACGCTGACGCGCCCCGACGAAATGCCTCGGCCGCGACATCCGCGCTGGCACTCATCGTGAGATACACAAGTTTCACCTTTGGCATCTTCGTTTTGATTTGCTCGCCCGCATCCAGGCCGTTGAGGTGCGGCATGGCAATGTCCAGCAGGACGATGTCGGGCTTCAAAGCCGCTGCTGCCTGGACGAGGGCCCGGCCATCGGTAACCACGGCAAGGACTTCGAATTCCGGTTCCAGAGTGCTCCTGCAGTTTTCGGCCACCAGGCGATGGTCGTCTGCGATCAACACGCGCGCCAAAGGTTTACGGTTCATCGTCGACCTTCCTTCTCTGGATGATCTTACGCCACGGCCGCAAGAAATCGCAGTCACTGGCGTCACTCATGCTTACGGATGGATCAATCCGGCGGCCTTCTCCACGGTATCCGCTTGGCTCTTTTTTCCTGTCACCTAGCAGGAGTGCTAGTTACCACGCCCAATTCTTACGCGTATGGTGAGGCTGACATTTCGCACCGGTTGAGTCGCCCCAAATCGAGACGGCGTGACTCATTCCCGCAATTCGCCATAGGAGGGCGCATGAAACGAACAATCACGGTGGTTCCGAAAGTCGCGGGGCGTTTTCTGGCAATCGCCGTCGGGGCGCTCATCGCGATGAGTGGTTCCGGCGTGCTGGCGCAGAACCCGGAGATGGAACAGAAGTTGATGGCCATCAAGCAGGCGCAGGCGGTCAACAAGCAGAAGCTTGCGCAATATACGTGGCAGGAAATTGAGACGATCAGCATCAAGGGCGATGTGAAGGACACCAAAGTCTATCAAGTACAAATCGGGCCCGACGGCCAGCAGCAGAAGACCGAAATAAGCAATGAACAGGCACAATCGGGCGGGCGCCAGGGTCGTGTGAAAGAGCACGTCATCGAGAAGAAGAAGGCGGAGTATCAGCAGTACGGACAGGACATTGCCGCGCTGGCAAAACAGTACACCAGCCCCAATCCCGAGGCCCTGATGCAGGCCAAGCAGCAGGGCAATATCTCCCTGCAATTGGGAGGGGGAGGAACCGTCAACCTGGTGATCAAGAACTACGTGAAACCGAACGATTCGATGACCATGACGATTGACCCGCAGACGAAATCGCCGGTCAGCGTGCAGGTCTCGACGTATCTCAGCGATCCGAAGGATGCAGTCACGATTGCGGCAAACTTCGCTCGTTTGCCTGATGGCACCAACCATGTCGCCAACACAACCGTCAACGGCGTGAGCAAACAGCTTACGGTCAACGACCAGAACTCCAACTACCAACCGAGGTGAAGCAGCAATTTGTGGGCGAATTGCGGGAGAGGCAGCCGCTTGGCAGGCCGCCTCTCTCCCATCCCGGTGATGAGAAGGCAGTCGCATTCCCCCGCTTCTCATCGGAATCGTCGATCCTAGCTCGCCTTGCCGGGATACTGCTTGAACATCTTAGAAATCGCTGTGTTCACCTGGCTCAGCAGCTTGTCAGGATTATGCGCTGCCAGGTTCTGCTGCGACATTCCTCGCCAGACCAGCTTCTTGTTGGCTGCGTCAATCAGATCAACTACTAACTGGCCTTTATGAATCGTTATCGTTGTATTGCCATACTGGCCGGTAGTGAGCGGCCCGGAAAAACTCGGATCGAACGGCGGGATACCACCCGTTGCCATATACAAAGGATCGTTGGACGTGAGGCTGGATTCCTGGTCGATGGAGCCATAAACCTGAATGATCAGCTCCGGACTGGCGTTGAGCGCAACCTGATGCAGCCCGCGCGCGTTCAGCTCATCCTCGATCGCACCCTGAACATTGGCCGCCAGCATCGGATGCGCCACCGCGCCGTGTTCCGCCCAGGCGTACGTCTTGAACTGTGAAAAGTCGGCCTGCTTATCGTAAGTGACTTTGATCTTTTGCGCTTGCATCCCGATGGAAGCGGTAAGAACAGACATAAGCACGAGCCATTTTAGCTTCATGAAACCTCCGGACAGACTTGCACGCCGGCGATGCGACCAACCCTTGCTGGGAAAGCGAGCGTGCGCTTCCACGCTAAGGCAAAGCTGCAAACCGCGTAACTATCAATTTCGTCAGAAGTAGTCAGAAAATAATTAGCGCAGCGCCTCTCGTGACGGCCCGTCGTCAATGCGTCGAATCCGCCGAATACATGCTGGTTGCTGCTATATCGCGGGCGCGGCAGTCAGATTGCGGTTGGGTCCTTACCTGGCGAGCGCACGACTTTTTTTTGTGTTCATTAGTAATTTTGGGAGTCGTCTGAAACTATACTCGTCTCCTACAATTCAGCTCGATTCGGCAGGAGAGGTTTGGCCTCCTGTGCGTACCGAGTGTCCATGTCTCGGAAGTCCGGAATAATGCGGAGAATGCAATGACTAACTTCCCAAAGGTTTTCTCGACGCTACTGTTGGCGGCAAGCGTTGCTCTGCTGGTTCCCACGCTTGCGATCGCGCAGGCCCAACCGGCGGATGCTCGCACGCAAGGACCGGCGGACCTCAGCGCCAATAATGAAACGGCGACGGCCTCGCCTCTGCCGGATCCTCCCCAACAGCAAGCCTCATCGGCCGACGACTCTTGGCACTTCGACGTCGCGCCTTACATTTGGGTTCCGGGCATACATGGTACGGTAGGAGCGCTCGGCCAGGATGCCAGCGTTCATGTCTCGGGCTCGGATGTTCTGTCGGACTTTCAAGGCGGTATTTCGGGATTTCTTGAAGCCCGCAAGGGTCGCATTGTTATACCCTTCGACCTTATTTACTATAAGATAGCGACGACGCAGGGCATTCCACTGAACAACTTCGGTCAGACTGCAGTGCGGGTGGGGATTACTGAGGGCATCTACACCCCGAAGATTGGTTACCGCATCATCGACGGCGAACATTTCAAGGTCGACGCTCTGTTCGGAGCTCGCATCTGGCACGAGGGGCTGTCCCTCACCTTGCGGCCGTCCGAGCTCAACGCCTCCCGTTCGAGTAATTGGGCTGATGCCGTTGCCGGCGGACGCTTCGAGTACTTCTTCACCCCCAAGGTTTGGATCACCGCCTCGGGCGATGCCGGCGGGGGCGGGGCGGGTCTCGATTATCAGGGCGTCGGTATTATTAATTTCCAGCCCAAGCCTTTGTTCGGGTTCTTCCTCGGCTGGCGCTACCTGGATGTGAACTATTCCAAATTTAGCCGAGGTTTTGTCTTCGACCTCGCCCAGACCGGTCCGCTTGCCGGCCTGAACTTCCAGTTCGGCGGTAAGCCTCCCGTGCCGCCAACGGCCAGTTGCTCGGCTTCGCCAAGTGAAGTCTGGGCCGGTGACCCGGTCTCAGCGAGCATGAACACCCAGAACTTCAATCCCAAGCACACGCTGACCTACAACTGGACCGCCACTGGCGGCAAGATTTCAGGCACCACCACGACCGCCAATGTCGACACCGCAGGCCTGGCGCCGGGCAGCTATGCAGTCAAAGGAACCGCCACCGACGAAAAAGAGAAGAAAAACAACGTAGCCAGTTGCGAAGCGAGCTTTACCGTCAAGGCTAAGCCGATGAATCCGCCGCAGGTGAGCTGCTCGGCTAGCCCGTCCACGGTGAAGTCCGGCGATCCTTCAACCATTACCGCGACCGCGAGTAGTCCCGACAATGCGCAGATCACCGGCTATGCATATCAGGCTTCGGCCGGCAGGATCAGCGGCACGGGCACGACCGCAACGCTCGACACAACGGGAGCGCCGTCTGGCCCGATCAGCGTGACCGTTACTGCGACAGATGCTCGCAATTTGACCGGCACGGGAAGTTGCTCGGTGGGCGTTGAAGTACCGCCGCCACCGCCGACGTGTAGCAAGATTAACTCCATCCAGTTTCCGGATCTGAAGAGACCGTGGCGTGTCGATAATACGGCGAAGGCTATTCTGGACGACGTGGCCAGCCGGTTGAAGGCGGATCCGAACGCGAAGATCGTCATCGTCGGCTACGCTGATGGCGAGAAGGCACCGATGGTCGGAACCGGCAGGAACCGGCATCCGATGAATCTCGCTGGACAGCGGGCAGTAAACGCGAAGGCCTACTTAGTGCAGGAGCAAGGCGTCGACGCGATCCGGGTTGAAGTACGCCAAGGTACCGGTCAGCAGCAGATAGCCGACATCATCTGGGTGCCGCAGGGTGCCGACGAGAGCGCCTGTGCCGATCTGCAGAACACCACGCCCGTCAACGAGTCAGTGGTAACGCCGAGCGAGAATGCCTATCCGAAACCACGGAAGACGCGCGCCACACGCCACTAGGCCGGGGCTGGCATCCGGCCGCTGCAGGCTTGCCAGCTGCGCGTTTGCCGTGCTGAATGGTGGGGCGGAGAAGCAGATTCTCCGCCCCACTTAAGTCATGAAAAGTACCAGAACATGGAGTTGTTCAGCTTCAGAGTGTCCCAGAGCAGCTCTCACAGGCTCCGCGTGAACGATGAGATCGAAACGTGGGTACCTGAAGTTACCGAACACGCCGATCTGGTTGACTGCGGCAGCCCTCGCGCTGGTGTGGCCCAGGCCCGGCGCAGCGCAAACCAGCCAGGTCTTGCCTGAGATCGATACTTACCTTGAGCTCGACCCCAGCACGCGAATTAACTTTCAGGTAAAAAGTACCCGAGAAGGCGGCGTCCCGGTCCAGGCCGAAATCGGGCCCAGTCTCGATTTCTACATCAAATCGATGCCCGCGCTGCTCCGGATTACAACATCCGCTCTGGACGATTCCAAGGGCCGGCTCCTGGTGCTGTCGATTGGATATCGTTATCTTCCACAAGCGAGCGGTGCGCCTGGAACAAACCGCATCGAGCCAGTGGCAACCTTCCGGGTCCCCATGAAAGGCGCACTCCTGGTATCCGATCGTAATCGTGCCGACCTCGACTGGAAGAACGGAGGCTTTACCTGGCGCTACCGCAATCGACTCCAGATCGAGCGGACCTTCGCAGCTGGATCTCTCCAGCTCACACCCTACGCCAGCGCTGAAGTCTTCTACGAAAGCCGATACCAGAAGTGGAGCACGGCCGAGCTCTATACGGGCTTTTGCATTCCCCTGGGAAGCAAAGTTGAGTTGGGTCCGTATTATGAACACGAGAACGACACCGGCCAGGCTCCCAATAGACAGTTTAACGCGCTAGGTCTCGTGCTCAATCTCTACTTCTCATTGCGCTAGACGGTCCAGGAGCTGTGCGTTGATCACGGACAAAGCCAGAGGTGCGAAATGAAAAGCCTCGCCACGATGCTGATGCCGCTGTTATTTCTTGCTGCGCCGCTTTTCGCGCGAGACAAGACCGACACACTCGTAATGAAAAATGGCGACCGGCTGACCTGCGAAATCAAAGGCCTGCAAGAAGGCGTGCTCTACGTTAGCCTGGACTACATCCTCGGCACTTCCTCGGTGCAATGGTCCAAGGTGGCATATTTGGAAAGCAAGCAGCTCTTCATTGTCAAGACAACGGACGGCTCGGTATATACAGGGACCCTCGGCACGGCCGAAACAGAGGACAAGCGGCCCGTACAAATTGAAGTGCTGGAATCCGGCGAAAAACAGACGGCGTTGCCGCGCAAGGAAATCGTCAAGATCGCTGAAACATCGGAATCTTTTTGGCAACGATTCAATGGCGACCTCAACTCGGGAATCATTTACTCAAAGGGGAACCAGACAACGCAGTATAGTCTTGGCGCCGACCTCGAATACCTGCGCCAACGCTGGTCCGCCGATGCCAGTTACGATTCGACCTTATCGTCCAGCAGTGGTGCGAGCTCGCCAGCCACCCGCAATCAAGCCAATCTCAGCGCTATGCATCTTTTGCCCTGGAATAACTACTTCTATACGGGGCTTGCCAGTTTTCTGCAAAGTTCGGAACAAGACATCGCGCTACAAACGAATATCGGGGGCGGCGTCGGCCGTTATCTCAAGAACACAAACAACACGCTGATTACGGTGATCGGCGGTCTGGCATGGCAGGACACGGATTACAAGAAATCGGGCGCGGCAGCCCCAACCCAGAATCTTGCAGCCGCCCTGATCGCTGCGCAATTCAAGTTCTTCCGCTTCAACAAGACGAACCTGAATATCACCGCGACAGCGTTTCCGGCACTGTCCGATCCGGGGCGAATCTTCGTAACTACCAACGCGACGTACTACATCAAGCTTACCGGCGATTTGTCGTGGAATATCTCGTTTTACGGCAACTGGGACAACCAGCCGCCCGACCGCTTCTCCGGGAGCGATTACGGAACCAGCTCAGGATTGAGCCTCACCTTTGGACTGAAGTGATGGCGCGGGCAACGATTTTACGGCTCGGCGGCGGGTATTGGCCTCTGAGGAACGCCCGGGGTGCCTTGAATTAATTTCAAACCTCTCACATCTCCGGCAGCTATTCTGCATCTCACAACGCCAGGTCGCGCGGAAAAGGTGACGTCGGCCACAATTTAAGCCCGCGATAGGGCCTTGCTGCTCCGACTGCACGCAACGTTGTAATATCCACGATCACGACTGCTGTACTCCCGGGTCAATCGGCTTCGACAGGTCCAAGCTGGGGAGGACAATATGACCTCGCGGACGTTCATTCGGCGACGCTTTTCTGTCCCAATTGTCGTTCTCTCCGCCCTGCTCGTTTCAGCAACTGCCGCTGCCCCTGCGGCCTGTGCACAATCGGCGGATGACGTGCACATCGTGCCGGGCAGCAGGCCAGCGAACGACGGCCCTTCTGCGACTTCACGCGAGCCAAATCTGCATGCCAGACCTCTCCGCAAGGACGTGGATCTGGTACTGGTGCCGGTGACGGTGATGGATGCAATGAATCGGCCCATTATCAACCTCACGCGACAGGATTTCTCGTTGTATGAGAACTCTGTGCAACAAGAAATCCGTTTTCTGTCGCATGAGGACGCCCCCATGTCCATTGCCTTCGTCCTCGATTGTAGCGCCAGTATGAAGAACAAGATCGAGTACGAATACCAGGCGCTGCAGGAGTTCTTCAGCAACGCGAATTCCGGGGACGAGTATTTTGCCGTCAGGGTTTCCGACAAGCCGCAACTCATCGCCACTGCTTCCGATTCGATCAACACCTTGCAGGCCCGGCTTGGCTCCGCATCTCCCCGGGGTCGCACCGCGTTGTTCGACGCCATCTACCTCGCCATATCGGAGCTGCGCAACGCGCGTTACAAAAGGCGTGCCGTGCTGATCATCTCCGACGGCGGCGACAATACTAGCCGCTACACTCGCGGCGAGATCAAGGAGGTAATCGAAGAGGCCGACGTGCTGACGTATGCGATCGGCATATTCGATGAGGAGCCTATTCCACTGCTGAAATCCCTTGAAGAACGAATGGGGCGCAGTTGGCTAAGTGAGCTTACCGATTCCAGCGGAGGAAGAACGATAGCCGCGGACGATCGGCGGAAAATTCCAGACATTGCTGCCATTATCAGCCGCGAACTCCGCAACCAATACGTGCTGGGCTACCGGCCCTCCAATTCGGCGAGAGATGGCCAGTGGCGAAAGATCACGGTTAAGGTCGTGTCGGCGTCCATGCGGCTTCAGGTCCACTATCGCGAGGTTTATCGAGCTCCGACAGAATAAAAGGGCGCCCGCTTGGGACAGACGCACCGAAACCAAGAGCTGGCTGTCGGGGAGTTACCTTGGCGGAGAAAGTGGATTCGAACTCGGACCCAGTTTCGCACCTTTCGGCGGCGCCATTGGTCATCGACCAGAGCAGTTCGTTAGCACTCGCGCAACGCGCCAGATTCTGATCGGCAAATGCTTCCAGACGCCCCTGCCGTAATGGCAGGCGCGTCACTCTTTTCTGTATTTGCCGTGTATTGGTTTCGGGAGTGCGCGAAAAGGTCCTACTCGAAAGTTCTGTTGTCACTTCGTTGCCAGATAACGATTCCGGCAATGCCCGTTCCATCCTTTCCATCGCATCGGTCACTTGGGTGGGGATCGTTTTGATGTAGTACGTACTAGTGGTGTTTACATTAGCGTGACGCAGTTATCTGCTAAACCACTTTTTTCCGAACGCCGACCGCATACAAATTGCTCCGAGCCCGCACCGCGCAGCGTGGCAGCGTGCCACTCCGGAGTGCTCTCATCAAGTTTGAAATTGTGCTCTGCGCCCGCGGGGTCATCCAGCGATTTTCCACAGGACTCGCAGCGCTTCAGAGCGGGGAGAATCGGACGCGTGGTGCGTCAGAAGTTCTATACATTTCGCCGCGGCTTTAATCTTCTGCTTGCATTACTGCGAACCAAGGTTGTTAATTCGAGAATCTTTGACGCCCTACACTAGCACGTGGTTCAAGCAGAGAGGTTTTCCGCTGAGACTCGGGAACATGGGGCCCTGGGCGCGCCCCTATCCGGCGCGGATACCAGAACCGGAGTCTCCCAGCAGCATGCTGGTACGCAGCGTGAAGCACCAAGGAGGGATGTGCCCGGCCTCAAGCGTAATAGGTCATACTTGATTTGACACTCTGGTCAAGGTCAAGCGGCGGGTCGCCGGGCACGCGCCGGCTCCTCCGGTGAAGCTGTCGAGAACGCTCTCCCGGTTGCCCGGCGTGGCTGTCCGCAGACTAGACCTCAGGAAGATTTCTCCCGTCGGTAAGCAACTAAAAACGCGGAGCGTCGGTGTACGCTCCGCGAATCGGTCGTTCGATAGCTGATCCCGGGACGCTGTTGCTATTCGACTAACAAGCCCATCTGAGGCTTGGACAAGTGCGTCAGCGGGAAGGCGAAGCCACCGCCCACTGCGCGGCTACGCAGGCCATAAGCTCCACTGTTGTGCATCGAGTTGGGGGCGAGTCGAGTTGGGAAGCGCAGCTGGGAGGTAGCCCCATGACTTCCGTTGTTGCTGGGCACGGCTGCGAAACCAGATGTGATGGAAAACGTCTGCAACACGTTCGCTGTGGGATTGGACGATCCCATCACGCTGGCCGCCGCTACCTGGAAGCTGCTGGAGGAAGACTGAGTCTTTCCGGCACTGATGAAAGCAAGCTGAGCGGCGGACAGACTCTGGTTGGACGTCGTAGCTCCGGGCAAACCGGCCGGGCTGCCGATACTCGTAGGCGTTCCTGACGCCAAAGGACGGAAACCATTGTTGTTCGCGCCCGGCAGCGGCCCGGAGGCCACGGTCAGGAGCACATCGTCGGTTTGATACGCGTACGTGAAATGCTCCATGGAGTTGATCGCCAGACCGTTGATCGTAGCGAAATGGCCACTGTCACCGCTGGAGGAGGTCACGATCTTAAATGTTTCGCCCACCGTCGGAACAAATCCATTGAGCAGAGAGATGTTGAGGATCCCATTCAAACTTGCAGTTGTGGTTTGCAAGCGATCATACTGGCTTCCCGCAGCAGATCCGGCGATGTTAATATCCAGCGCGCCGCCGCTGCTCTGGATGTAAGCACCAGAGTCGTGCAGGATTCCGACGGTTGAGTTGGAATCGCCGGGAGTGACCGTGCCACCGCTGGAGGTGACCTTACCGTTTATTGTTCCGTCTCCGAAGAGAGATCCCCCCGACAAGCTGACGGCCCCAGTTGACGGAACCGTCAAGGTTCCGTTATCGGTGGTTGTGCCCGCCGTCTGAGTGAACGAATTTCCAGTTCCGTTCACGGTGAAGGTGGTGGTAGCGCCCACATAGACGGTACCGGAGTTACTCACCGCGTGGACGTTGGCCGCATCGCCCGAGTAGTCAACGAGCGTCAGAGTCGCCGTCGACGTGTTAGTCAGCCGCCCGCCCACATTCAGCGTATCCCCCGCGCCGGCGTTGTAGGCGCCGTACATGGTAAGGCTGCCGTTGTTCGTGAAACCTCCATTCACCGTTACTGTGTCCCCGCCGGTACCGCCGCCGGTCGAAGGATTGTAGCCTGTCAAAAAGCTGGCGGAACTGTTGGTCAGATTCCCGTGAACCGTCAGCGTGCTGCCGCCCAACACAATCAGAGAGCTGCCGGAGTTCGCCAGGTTCCCACTCACCGTCAGGGCGCTGCCGTTGGCCAAAGCCAAGGCGCTGCCCGTGCTCACCGTCATACCTTGAGACACGCTGAGAGCGGCCCCGCCAGAGATAGCTATCGAGCCGGAGTCGTTCAGCGCGCCAGTCACGGATAAGGTTGTGCCTGGACCTCCAAGGGCCAAGCTGCCAGTCGAGGCCACCGCCAAGGTTCCACCGTTGCCCGGTGTATCCGCAGTGGTCTGGGAATTTTCGACGGTTAGTGCTCCTTCCACGCTCGCCAGCTTCGCCAACCCGTTGGCGTTGGCCGATCCCTCGGTAAACGTTCCGTTCACCGTCAGCGCTGAGCTCAGCGGCACGTCCGTAATCCCGTTGGGCTGGTTGGTGAGGTGCAGCGTCGTCCCGTAGCCGATATACACGCTGCCGGAGTTGCTCAGCGTGCCGATGTTAGCCACATCGCCCGAGTAGTCAACGAGGTAGAGAGTCGCCCCCGCATTGTTAGTGAACGTCCCCGCCACATTCAGCGTATCCCCCGTGCCGGCGTTGTAGGCGCCGTACATCGTAAGGCTTCCGCTGTTCATGAACCCACCGTGAACTGTCAGCGTATCCCCGCCGTGTCCGCCGCCTGTCGAAGGATTGTAGCCTGTGAAAAAGCTGGTGGAATTGTTTGTCAGGGTCCCGCCCACCGTCAGTGTGCTGCCGCTGAGCAAAACCAGGGGGCTGTTGGGGCTTACGGTCATGCCTTGCGACACGCTCAGGGCTGCCTCGTTAGCGATTCCTATCGACCCAGAGTCGCTCAGCTTCCCAGTCACCGATAAGCTTGTACCTAAACCGTACAGGCCCAGGCTGCCACCCGTAGCTACGGTCAGGGTGGGCTGGGTCCCGCCAGGCGTGTCTGCAATCGCTTGGTAATTTCCGAGGGTTAGTGCTCCTTCCACGCTCGCCAGCTTCCCCAACCCGTTGGCATTGGCCGATCCCTCGGTCAGCGTTCCGTACACCGTCAGCGCTGAGTTCAGCGGCACGTCCGTAATCCCATTGGGCTGGTTGGTAAGGTGCAGCGTTGTCCCGTAGCCGATATCTACGATGCCCGAGTTGCTCAGCGTGCCGACATTGGCCACATCGAGTGAGCCGCCAACCAGGTCGAGAGTCCCCTCTGCACCATTGGTGAATGCCCCGGTCACATTTAGCGTATCCCCCGCGCCGCCGTTGTAGCCGCCGTACATCGTAAGGCTTCCGTTGTTCATGAACCCACCGTGAACTGTCAGCGTATCCCCGCCGTGTCCGCCGCCTGTCAAAGGATTGTAGCCTGTGAAAAAGCTGGTGGAATTGTTTGTCAGGTTCCCGCCCACCGTCAGTGTGCTGCCGCTGTACAACGCCAGGGGGCTGTTGGGGCTTACAGTCATGCCTTGCGACACGCTCAGGGTTGCCCCGTTAGCGATCGTTATCGCCCCAGCGTCGTTCAGTGCACCGGCCACGGACAAGGTTGTACCCGGATTACCTAGGCCCAAGCCACTGCCCGAGTATAGGTACAGGGTCCCACCGCCCGGCGTGTCCGCAGTTGTCTGATAATTGCCGATGACGAGGGATCCTTCCACGCTCGCCAGCTTTGCCAACCCGTTGGCCGATCCCGCATTCAAGGTTCCGTACACATTCAGCGCTGAGTTCAGCGGCACGTCCGTAATCCCATTGGGCTGATGCGTGAGGATTAGCGTGGTCCCGTAGCCGACATCTACGGTGCCCGAGTTGCTCAGCATACCGATATTAGCCACATCGTCCGAGCCGGCAACGAGGTCGAGAGTCGCCCCCGCACCGTTGGTGAACGTCCCGGTCACATTCAGCGTATCTCCAGCGCCCCCATAGTCGACGCCGTACATGGTGAGGCTTCCGGTGTTCGTGAACCCTCCATTCACAGTCACCGTATTCCCGCCGCCACCGCCGTTTGTTAAGGGGTTGTAGCCTGTCGAAAAGGCGCCGCCATTGTTGGTCAGGTTCCCGTTCACCGTCAGCGTGCTGCCGTTAGTCATGGCTACTACGCTCTGGGGATTAAACAGCCCGCTGCCTGTGATGGTGGCTGTGGCATCGTTGAGGGAGAACGTTGCACCGTACGGGGCGCGCGCTCCCCCGACTGTCAAGCCTCCCTCAAACCTGAGATTGCTGCCGTTCCCGAATGCGAGGGCTCCGTCGATATCGATACTGGTTGCCCCGGTAACCGTGAGGGTTTCTGGGGTGTCCATAAGATTTTGCAACGTCGAAGCTAAGTTGCTGCCGCCCACGACGAGAGAGCCAATCGTGCGATTGAGGTCAAGGTTGACGACGTCCCCAAGGCCCGAATCGATGACGACGGTATCCCCATGACTATTACCAGGATCCCCGTGCGGGTTCCAATCCAATGTATTGCTCCAGTTGCCCGTCCCACCTATCCAGCTATAGGCCGTGAGGGGGGAGATCGCCAGCCTTGATTGCCTCGTCCCGATGCTCGCTGGCAGTAGACCAAACCAGTCTGGTCGGTTCTTCAGGTTCGGAGCCGAGGCGAATCTCACCGGCTGGCAAGCCGTTCCTAACTGCGTCCACCGCAATCTAGGATCTGTCTCGGCAAGAAGAAAGTTCGTCTGCCGGAGATCCCATCCGTTCAGACGAACCGTAGATTGTCTGCAACCACTCCAATTGGCTATAGTCTGAGAGTGGGCCGGAGTGGGGGAAAGCCATCCAATACCCCCAAAGGTGACCGCCATCAAGACAAGTAACTGAAGCGGTTTCATCGATAAAGACTGGACGAGGTTTTGCTGCAGGGAAACTAAAGTGGTGTGGCGCATACTACCTCCTATCCTCCAAACTTGGAACTTTGAAGGAGTGCTTACTTCAGAGGCCCGAAAGTATCTAGTGTTGAACCTGGATTTCGCGAACCCTAGCACGAGCCTATTTCTTTGTCAAAAGAATTTTGAGCGAAGGCAAATTCAAACTCCGAAGATCCTCCATAGCTCAGCAAAATCTGCAGAATAGAAACGGTCCTTTTCACGGCTAGTTTCCTCCTGAATTTTCTGTATCGGGCTGAACCAATCAGCTTTCCCCTCCGTTGGATAAAACTCAGTTTCTTGGTGCGCTTCGGAGACCTGGCCGAGAGGTCGTTTCGAGGAGGATTCTTAGGCTGAACCGTTTTTCGCGCAAGTAGCATGTGAGCATGCTACGGTAGCACCGCTAGTTAAGTGATTGACTTAATTTACCGTTGCTGGTCCCAGAGAACGCGGGGATAATGCCTGCTATCCCACGGATCTGGCTGTCTCACCATACCTAAATGAGTGAAGTGGAGTGTCCCCGCAGGACCAGAGTTCACAAAATTCACCGGAGGAAGAGCCCCAGTCTCACGGCGTACCCATCCGCCGCGAGGAGGTCGAGGCTGAATAGAGCGAGTCTTGTCCCCTCCGATTTTTCGCAATGCTCCCCGCCATCGCCGCTTCCTCGCCAGATCCTGGCGGACCTGCATCCCAGGAAAGAAATCCTCCTCGTCCTAAACCATCCTCTTTGAGGCCTGTTTCACATGGGCGAGCTTCATGCGCAAGCGCTGAGCTCGTTCATGGCAAAACCTGGCCAGTCCGTCCACGCGTTTGAGCTCGGAGGATTGCGGTGCCGAGAGGAAAACCGTAAGGTATATGAGTTGGCGACGCAGTGGAACGTGGCGGGATTGCCGGCGGTGGCCCAACCCCTTTAGCGCGTGAGTCGTCTCTCGGCGGACCTCTTGCACGAACTCGGGCAAGCTAGGCAGGCGTAATCAGTGCATCCTGCGTTGAAAGGAATTTCGATGAGAATTCTCGGGACGCTCCTCTGCATTCTCACCCTGACATCCATGTTTGCCACTGGACAGACCAGGGTGCCGCAATCAGGAGCCGGCCTTACAGCCCAGGAAATTGTCTCGCGTCTGGCCGAGAACAATGGCAAGCGCAAGCAGGCGTTGCAGTCCTACACCGGCGAGCGCCACTATCACCTGCTATACACGGGCTTCCCCGGCAAGCACGAGGCCGATATGGTGGTCCGGGCCAGTTACCAGGCTCCCGCCGATAAGCAGTTCACGGTTGTTTCGGAGAGCGGATCAGGCCTGATCGTCAATCGCGTGTTCAAGAAGCTGTTGGAGGTCGAGAAGGAAAGCGCCGATGCCGAAAGCCAGGCGCGGACTGCCGTCTCGTCAGCCAATTATGGCTTCGAGTTGCTGGGCAAGGAAGACTTGAATGGCCGTCCGTCGTACATCTTGAAGGTCGAACCTAAGACTTCCAACAGACTGCTCTATCGCGGCAAGATTTGGGTTGATGCCGCGGACTTCGCCGTCGCCAAAATCGAAGCTGAGCCCGCCAAAAGGCCGTCGTTCTGGATAAGCAATATCGTTATTCACCACACTTACTGCAAGGTCGGCGAGTTCTGGCTTCCCGAGCAGAACGAGTCCACCAGCGAAGTACGCCTGGGAGGCCACGCAGTCTTGTCCATCCATTATGGGGAATATAACGTCGTCCCGGAGACGAAAGCCTCTGTGGCTGCCGGAATTACGTGAGAACAAAAAACAGGAATTACGTGAGAATCCCTGCCTCGTTTTCGATAGACACACGTATGCGGCAGCCCATCGGGTTGGGCCTGCCGCATTTCAGGAATGAAAAAACTCTCGCCGGCGCACCGGCTAAAGGTTTTTTTTAGCTGGGCTGTGGCGCCCAGGAGGTAGCGACGAGTATGTCAGTGAGGTCGGTCCTGATCTCACCGTTCTTACTCTCGTAGAGCTCAATTGCTCGCGACAACGCATCCCGATACTTCTTGGCATTTATCCAAGTGAGGGTGACAGCAGCGCGCGGCTGCATCTCCTGCTCGACGGCTCCAATGCCACTTTCATAGGAGACGGCCTGCAAAAACAGCAGCCGGACATCCGAAGCCGAACCATGAAGCAATAGATTGTTGCTGTAAAACTCCGGACACAGCTCGACATCAAGGCCCTTGCTGCATCGATCCTTGCGTTTCTGGTGGCTCATCTGGTCTTCGTTTCCTCTCTCTTGTTCCTCGCCTCAGATTTTCACAACGTGCAGTCCTCGGTGACGCCGCTACGGCGCAGCGGGAACGCAGCGCTATCCGGCCGCGTCTGGCATTTCCGCAGGTAAGCGGCAAAAGACGGCCGTGAGATTCTCCAGTTGCCTCCCACCTCCAGGCGGTAAGCCTCGAAGCGGCCTTCTTCCACGAGCCGGGAGATGATGCGGCGGTCCACTACGCCCATGGCTGTCAGCGCTTCCACGGAACTAATCGTGTCGTGCAGCCGGAACGGCAGCAGGTCCTCATCCTTGTGGCGAAACAGGGGCGACGCGAGCGCCGGTCTCCGGTCCGGGATCAGGTAGTGGGCGCGCAGGTGATCACAGAACCCCACGATCGAGCGATAGCGGACTTTCCGCGAGCGGCTGGAGCGATATTCGACTACCTCGATCAGTCCCTTATTTATCAAACGCGAGACAGTTCCCCAGCCGCAGCCCAGGATGCGCTGCGCGCGCTTGGAGTCGATATACTCGCGCTCTGCGAAGGGGACAGGGATCTCCTGGTTATTGTTCTCTAGCACGCGATCCCTCTCTCGATCGAACATCTGTTGCCGCGTTGTCATAGGCCCTTCTGCTTCAGCATCCGGACTTAGCGCCGGGAGCAGCTGTCCGGCAACGTCAACTCGGGGTGCGCCTGGGCCGCGCGAGATAATGACTCGCCGTAACTCAGGTTCTTCTTCCGTTGTAGCTCCTTCGCGGCCTTGTGCAATTTCTGAGAGTTGCTCAGCGGCAAGCTGCTCATTACCGCCTCCGGACTCAGTGGGCCGAAAGCGCTGTCGGGGAGCAGCAGGAACGGATTGTCCTCTACCACTTCTGCAAGTGCCTCAGCGAAGCTGATGTTTCGTTCCTCTTGCCGCTCCTTCGCCAGCTCGGTCAGTCGCTCGTTGTTTGTCTGAAAGCGACAGCCTGAGAGCGGATGCTGCTCTCGGGAGCGAGAGCGAGCCGCGCCATCGGGCAGAGTCAGCTCAGGATGCTCGCGGGTCGCAATGTCCAATGCTTCGCCGTAGCTGATGCTCTTTTCCTGTTGCCGTTCTTTGGCGAGCTTGTGCAGCTGAACACTGTTGGCTTCCGGCGCCAACCGTTCCAGGGTTTCGTTGCTGCTCTGAGGCCGAGCCGCGCCATCGGGCAGAGTCAGCGCTGGATTGTTGCGAGCAACAATCGTCAGCGCATCGCCATAGCTCACCTTCTCGGCACCGCCGTGCCCCTCCTGGTATTCCAACGTCAACTGGTGAAGCTTAGCGCTGTTCGTCTGCGGGGCACTATTTCGCCGCTCCTTCTGCCGATGCGACGATGCGATCTCTGGAAACACGAGTTCCAGCCGCCCTGCATCGCTCGCGTTGAATTGAAGACAGTCGCCTCCACGGTGCGCATCGAGAAGATCGTCGAGGGCAGCATCTGTAGATGGACCATCATGCCAAGAGCCACCATAGAAAACGCGCGGAGGCATCATGCCGAACTCAACAAGTGATTTCCCTTTTTCGTCGTTTCGGTCGAAGGCGAGGGATCGTGACGAACGGCCGCCGAGCTTCTGGCTGCCATACAGCTCTTCGAACCTCGAATCAACATCGGCTAGTTTTCCGACCATCTTGTCGCCGTCGCGCTGTAATGCGGTGACTTTCGCAATGACTGGACCCCTTCCCTTGGCGCGACCAAAGCGAACAGGAACGGGGCTGCTGCGATCGAAGTTGTTCACCATTTCGTTGATGTCGGCCTCGCTCAGAGGCGAACCGTGAAAGCTTGCTCCGTCTGCAGAAGCGAGTGGAATGAGTTGGCCTTCGAGCCCTTGCTTCTTCGCGGCTGCCGTTACCTGCCCCAGTTGCTCCGGCGTCATCCTGCGTCCCTCCGACTGTCTTAGCTTCCGTTCAGTGCTTTGCCCGCATAGCGCGACGCGAGCTGGTTCAGGTGCGTCTGGATGGCTAGGCCGCCACCGTTCTTCAACCAGCGCTCGGTGTCCTTGCTGTCGAGCGAGTTGATGTGAAAGTGCAGATGCGTCTCGCCGCCATTGCTGCCACTGCTGCCGCCTGCGCGCGGCGTTGCGCCCAGCAGCGAGTTCAGGTCAAGCTTGCCCTGGTTGATGGCGCTCAGCCACGGGCCATGCGTCGAGGTGGCACGCTGCGTCATCACCGTCTCGCCCAGCTCCAGATGCGCGAAGCCTTCGCTCGGCGAAGTCCACAAGCCGCCGAAGTCCAGCACCGGGCCGCCCTCGTGGAACTGCGAGACACCGAACTTCACATTGCTGCGGCCGGCAGCGCCTTCGCGCGTGATGGTAGCTTCAGCCGCATCAATCTCGGGCTCAACCGTTCCGGTGTAAACACCCCACGCACCCGAGCCCCACTCCTTGGCCTGCTTCTGCGCCGCCAAATTGATTTGGTTGATGGAGAGCGCGGCCGAGTCATAGGACGAGCCACCAAAGCTGAGACCATTCTCGGCTTGCAGCAGCGATGGGATCACGGTGTCCGTGTTGTACCGCTGCATCTGCGAGGCGCCATGATCGCCAAAGATGTCGGCCGCCAGCCCCGCAGCAAAGCCCACCGCAGCGCCGATCGCGGTGCCGATGCCGGGCGCGAACAGCGTCCCAATGGAGGCTCCGGCCAGCGCTGTCGAGCCCGCTCCGATAAGTCCGCTGGCAAATGTCTTAGAGTTGGCTGCAGCTTCGATTCCGCCATAAGCAGCCAAGCCGCCCGAGATCAGCCCACCGGCCGCTCCCAGCAGACCGCCAATTCCGCTGCCGCTCGCCGTCCCGCCATCAATCGAAGAGTCATCGCCATAGTCGCCGTTGTCGTCGATGGAGCCCGATTCCTCGTCAGACAATACGTGCGCGCCGGGCTGAACGCTTCCGGAGGACCCCAGCAGCGGCGAGGATGTTGCCGTCGATCCCGAGGAACTGAACGCCGATTGCAGCGTGCGCGTCAGCGACAGTCCCTGCTGCACCGCCGCCGTGATATTGCTGGCCGGCGAGCTCGCGCCGGCAGCCCCGCCGATCGCGCCGCCCAGCCCTGCCACTGACGATGCGGTCCCCAGTGGGCCACCAGACTGCCCCAGCGACTCACCGCTGAAGGTTGAGGGCGCGCCGCCAAAGCCGCCAGCCACAACATTTCCGCCGTTGCCAACATTGAAGCCGGCGCTGCGCAACGCGCTCGTGGTCGAGTCGCTTAATTCAGGGCCGCTCGCGCCAGTGTCTCCGCTTGTACTCGATCTGCCGAGGAACAACTGGCCTGCAGCCAGCAGCGTCGAAGCCGCTGTAATCATGTTCGAGCCAGCGATGTTCAGGGTATTGCCGGCAAGCTCCAGCGGCTGTGCGCTCAGCGTGGATTGCTGCGCTCCATGCAGGCCGAACAACTGCCCCAGCGCATGCTGCGGCGAACCGGTTCCAACCTTATTCTGCCCGAGGATCCCGCCCAGCACTCCTTGCAGCCGCGGGCTGTTCTGCTCCGCCTGCTGCAGCCAGTTGGCGAAGATATCGAACATCACCTGCTTGGCGCGCTCTTCCATGTACTTCGCAGGATTGTCGAACAGCGACTTCAGCTGCCCGGCAAGCTGATCGCGCGCCTGCTCGCTCTGCTTCACCATCTCGGCATTCGCCAGCGTCCACGCCGCCGCCGCCTCGCGTGACGCTTGCTCATTCAACTGCGCGATGATTGCAGTGTTGCCCTTCTCGGCATCTACCTGCTGCTGTAGGGCGTCATGGATTTTCAGCACGCGCTGGTTGTAGTCATCGATGATCTTCTGCTGCGCGGCTTCCCATGGCGGCAGCAGCGCGCGCGCGGCTTCGGCTTCTGTCACCTCGATCTGGCGATCGGTGTCCTGGGTGTACTTCAGCCGCTCGCGTTGCGCGTTCTGCATCACCGAATCGATTGCCGTCTGCGCCTGCTGCAGCCCTTGCAGGAGCAGCGCGAGATCGGCGGGATTGAAGAAGTCGAGATGCCCGAAGGTCTGCTCGAAGTCTTTGGCGATCTCGCCCAGTGACTGCCGTGTTTCCGCGTCGATCTTGGCATAACCTGTGAGCACCTGGTCGGCGTTGTGCTCGGTGATCTGCGCCAGCTCTTCGCCGAAACGCTGCTGCTCAGCAAGAACTTCCTTATCAGTCTGCTGCTGCAGCGCAACAGCGTGCTGCTGTTTTTGCTCATCAGAAATAGCGGCATTCGTTGTCGGGTTCGCGTAGAGGTCGGAGATGCGGGCCGCGCCCTCGTATTCCACATGCGCAATGCCGGTGAGCCCCGCGCCCGCCGCTTCCTGCTGGATTTTCTGCGTCTCGTATTGCTGCTGCTGTAGCCGCTCCAGTCGGTCAGCGTCGTACTTGCGGCTGAGCGCATCGGTCTGGGCGATCGCGCCCTGCATCGAAAGCTCGCCAGTCTGGAACTTGCGAACGATGGCTTCAATGTCCTGCTGATATTTCTGGGTGTAGAGCGCTTCGCCCTTCAGTCCGGCGTCGGTCGCCTCGTTCTGCGCGCGGATAACTTCTTCCTGCTCCTTGCGCGCCAGCTCAATGCGCTGCCCGGAAGCCTCCTGCTGCGCTGCAATGATTGCGGCCTGGCGCTGCTGCTCGAAGGCGTGCGGATCGGCAGTGTGCGGGTCAACGTCTTCACCCTTGGCGCGCGCCGCAGCCTTCTCCGAATCGCTCATCGCCTTCACGCCATCGTTGTGGATCTTGACCAGGTTCGCTTCCTGCTCGGCCATGAACTTGTAGCGCTGGTTGATTTCCGCGATCGCGTCCTTCTCATGCGCGGAAACGTGCGCATAGCCCTGGGTGACGGCGCTGTCGTATTGCGACTGCCCTTTCAGTTTTTCTTCGGCGAGCTGCTGGTTTTGCTGGCGCTGATGCTCGGTGAGCTTGTCCTGATTTTCCAGCGCCTTCGCCTGGGCGGCGTCATCCTCGGCATTGAATTGCTGGACCTGCACTGTGCCGAGGCCCTGATCCTCGGGGCTCCCGACAGCGGCATACTGTAGAAGTCCGCCCCCTGGGAAGCCGGTGATGGACTGGGCCCGCTTCTGCTGCAGCTGATCTACCTGGTCCGTGGCCTCCTTCAGGAGTGCAACTGTTTCCTCGATCGACGCCGTGTCGAACAGCTTCTCATCGGCTGCTTCGCCGGCCTTCTCCTGGTAGGCCTCGACCGCCTTATTTACATCGAACCATCGTTCATACAGGTGGTAGATGCCCTCGCCAACTTGCTCCAGAACGCCGACAGCACCGATAATGGCGAAGATTCCAATCGTGGCCTGTAATCCAGCGATGAGCGCCTGATTGCCGGCCAGCGCGCGACGCAGGCCGTAATCGATGTTCAGGCCCATCTCCCGCCCCAGTCCGCTCACCAGGCGCATCGAGCCATAGGTGCCACGCATGGCCGAGTTCACGTTCTCCGCGCTGGTTGCGCCGGCGATGCCGAATTGAGTGACGCCTCCCGTAGCCGCGCCGAGCGGAACGCCAAGCGCGTTGTAGCCGTCGATAGTTTTCTGAACACTGCTGGAGAGCTTCGCATTCGCGGCAGCTCCGGCCGTCCCTACTTCGCCGATGCGTCGCTCCGCATTCTGAAGGACCGGGCCTGAGGCGTCGACTGCCTGGATAGTGATCGTGACTGTGCTGTCGCCTGCCGGCATAAAAGTTCAGCGCCTCTCAATTCAAAGGGCGCAGTCTGCGAGAGCTTCGAAGGGGCTCGCGCAGACTGCGGGCCTAGTTTGGCGCGGAGCATCAGGAGGGCTGCTGCTCCCCCATCTCCGACTTCTCGCGCATAGCCTCGTTGCGAAAAGCGAAGAACTTTCAAAGAACCTTAGAACAGCCCGCAGATCGCCTGACTGTCGCAAACCTAATTCGACGATTCACAATGCTTCGTAGAACGCCCTGTGCTCACTGAGCACAGGCCATCACAGCGCGCGTCGCCGAAAGCGGCGGTTACATAGCCTGCACTTCTTCTGTGCCCGCTCAGAACGCCGCAGGCGGCGATATTCCCTGGCGCACTCATCGGAACAGGTGACGGCGCCTCTCCGCGCCCGATCTGCCGGGATGTCCCCCTGGCACAAACCCTGCTGTACCCGATTTGGTTGGGACATCACACAACGAAGCCCGGTCATTGCCTCTTCCGATCAGACGGCCTGTTCGCTGGCATCAGTAACCTTGCGGAGCCTCTGCTCCAGCTTCCCAAACAAGGACTCATACCCTTCGGCTGGCTTTCCGTGGAATCCCACTGGTCCCACATCGATGACCGTGCGCAGCGTGAACTGAATTGTGTTCTGTAGGTCTCGCTGTCGATTCCCGAACAGATTTGCTTCGTCGATAAAATCGCCGCCGAGTGCGTGCACCGCGCGGGAGATTTTCCCGTCAGACGCGGAAATCTCCTCCGCGGCCTCTTTGAGTTCAGTAGCGAGCCGGAGGACGCGCACTTCGAGCCCTGCTTTTTGGCGCGACTGCACAAGCGCCAATACCTCGCGGTGATGAACACGCTGAAGATGCTGGCTCAATTTCGACCTTTGCTGCTTAAGCTGCTCTTCGAGCTCAGCCAGGGCCGCGTAATCCAAAGTGTCGCCCTCGCGCAAGATCGCGATCTGCTGGGAGCGCTTCTCGGTTTCCTCTTGTGCCCCGGGGTCTCCTGCGACACGGGCGGCAATGAGCCACTTCCTGCGCTCTGACTCAATTTCCGTGATCTGCTGGCGACGGTTCTCGCGGGCTTTAGTGAGTACCCGAATCTGCTCCTGCGTCTTATCGATCTCGGCCTGTAGACCTGCTGCCGTCGTCATCGTTCTTTCTCCATTCCTGATTTGTCATCGTGCGGTGCTGTCATGAATGCGTTGACCCTACCGAGGAGCTTGACGTGCTCGGGGATGATATGCGGGCGGTTTCGCCACGATGGCTCGGTTTGCCATTGCGTCAGCTGCACCAGGCCGCTGCCGCTAACCCCCCGAACGTCTGCCCCGCTAAGCACAACCCGCCACGGGTCGGCAGTGGCAGGGAGATCGCCCCATCGGTTCATGTCTCCGAGCATCCGGAACCCGGGGTCATAGGGACGTTCGAGCGCTAGCCAACCGAGGTGTATTGCCTCCAGTCCGATCAGCGCATCAGAATCCGGTAGAAGATGCGGGGGCCAATTCTCGATGGGTACCGGTGGCTCTGACTGATACCGCTCCAAACTCCGTGTTTCCGTCTGCAGGTCCCAGCCCAGCACCTCGGGATACCTGCTGAGGTAGATAGCTACGAGGCTTCCGCTCTCGATTAGCTCCCACCAATCAGTCTTGGAACGGTCGATGATTGCAACTTGCCCGTTGCTGAACGGGAAAAGACGAACCGGGGCGCCAATGCGCACACAGACGATGTCCGGGGCTTCCAAGCCTCTCGAAAGTGGAGGCCCCAGCAGCAGCGATCGCTCTTCATGGTCGAATGGGTCTGGCAACTCCAGGAGGGGGACTCTGAACAGCCCGCCCTTCACAGCCTCTTCGATCAGTCTGTTGCTGGATTCGTGCCAGAGCTTCTGAAAATCAACGCCCGCTTCTTGCCATGCCTGAATGCTCAGTGGGTACGGAGCTAGGTTGGCAATCTTGAGCAACGTCTCGGCAGATGGCCTGTATTGCCCGCTTTCCCATGCGCCTACAGCAGACCGTTCTACGCCCAACTTGTCCGCCAGCTGTTGCTGGGTTTCGCACCCCATCTTCAGACGGAAGTCCCTGATGAAGGCGGCAAACGGGGCATTGCTTTCCCGCGTGCTTTCCCGAGCAACCGCCTTGCGCGAAGATTTGGATTGCTTTTTCACTTTGTATAACGTACTATCTGAAATTCATGGCGACGCAAGTAACTTATACATTCACCAAAGGCACATAGCAATGCCGAGCGAACAAGAAAATATTGGGATAAGCCCAGACACGATGCTGCGCCGCATTCTGTCTGAGGCAATAAAGCACTCGGGCAAAAAGCGCGAACAGATAGCTGACGAGATGACCGCAGAACTCCCCGGTTTTCGCGTCACTGTGCCCATGCTGAACGATTTCACATCGCTGCGCAAGTCTGCTGCGCGGTTCCCTGCAACTTTCGTCAAGGCGTTCTGCAAGGTAGTCGGCTCGAACGCGCTGCAGCGATGGCTGCTTGATGACGAATCGCTCCGGCTGATCCAAGTCGGTGAGCACGTTCGGAACTGCCGGGAGATTGTCCACCGCATAGAGGCGCTTTTTGAGCAGATCAACATGCCAAAAAGGACGGCGAAAACACGATCGAGGGGATGAACTCTTGCGAGGGTAACACAATGACCACTCTGATCCAGCCTACCGAAAGCCCGCGCCCGCGCCACCTCACAGCTGTCGAGAAGCTTCTCGCTATCGCCCCTCTCTATGAGAGCCGACCTAAGGGGCATCCTCCGCTTCACCAGATCGTTGACCAAGTGGCGGCCCGGCATGGCGTCTGCAGAGGGACGATATGGAGGTGGTATCGGAAGGCCCGTTTCCACGGCCTGGCGGGCCTCACGCACACCCGCTCCGATAAAGGACGCTCGCGGTTCATCGCGAAGCATCCGGAGATCGAGCGCATGATCTGTGCCCGAATTTCGCGCGGCCGTTGTTCATTTTCAATTTGGAAGTCGTTGCGCCTGGTGCTCGGCAGCGAAGCGCCCAGCTATCCCGTCGTGCTTGCTTACGTGAGAGGACGCCATCGCATCGAGGGGAACCTCCAGCGCGCAGCATGAGCTGTTGCCGTTGGAACTTTTTGGAGACTCAGTGAACGACTGGATCGATGGCGAGGCCCTAGCAAGAGCTACCCGCAACGTGCGGGGCTGGTCATCCCGCGCGATCGATCGCAAGGCCAAGCGTGGGCAGATAGCAACGTCCACCACCACTAACCCCGCTCCCGCAACCATCGATTCAGGAGATCAACCAATGAAAACTCTAGACACATTTTTATGGTTCGCATTTTTCTGCTTGCTGTGGGCGCGCATCGGCGTCTCGATCGGCCGCAGTGCGGGCGACCCCTTGGTCGCGCTTATCATGGGCGGAATCTGCTCGGCACTGTTTACCGCTGCCGCCATGCTTCTTGTCAGTGCATTCCTTGCCGATCGGCTCCAGCACCGTGAGTTCCGCAAAGTTCTAGTGCGCCGCATGAACGAAGTCACGGCGGCTGCGCAGCGCGAGGCGGAACAGTCAGCAGCAGGTTTCCGGCATCGCCTTTCCAGTCTCGGCCGCGAGCGGACGCAGAAGGCCGAGCGGATAGCCTGAAAGGCAGTTGCCGGTTGTCAGTTCAGAAGCGAGGAACACGCGATGAGAAGGAGTCACCCGATTTCATGATTGACTGGATCGATGGCGAGGCCATGGCGAAAGCTACCCGCAACATGCGGGGATGGTCATCCCGCGCGATCGACCGCAAAGCCAAACATGGGCAGATCGTGTGGCGTCCTTCGAGGCAGTGCGGACAGGGCGGCCGTCCCCCACGGGAGTACTTTGTGCCATCGCTGCCCGACAAGGTTCAACAACTAATCCGCGATGTGCAGCCAGCAGTGGAGGCCGCCTTGGCGTGCCGCCCCTCCGAGCCGTCATCGCTTGAGCCCGCATCGCAGCAAGTGCGCCTGCCTGTCGATTCAGCTGCCCGAACGCAGGGCGAAGAGCGATACGGGATCATCAGGTCCTTCCTCGATTTTTGCCAGCATCCGCAAAACCAGAAGCCGCAACCCATCGAGGTTGACGGGCGCATGATTCGGACTCATGACGACATGGCGATCGCCGTCGCGAAGCGGTGGAACGTAAGCCCTAAGACTGTTTGGCGCTGGGCACGCCTATATAAGAAGCAGGGGCTGCCGGGGCTGTTGGACAAAGCCTGTCGCAGCGATCGTGGCAAGTCGCGTTTCTTCAATAAGTATCCGAAGGCCGCAGCAGTGGCAGCGACGCTCTATCTCGACCAGCGGAGGTTGGGTGTCAGGAGCATCCACCGCATCTTGTTGGAGAACCGCACTGCCCTCGGCATCCCCGTTGAAGAGCTGCCCTCTTACGAAACCGCGCGGGCGTGGCTGAATGACAAAGATCGCGAGATGCGCATCGGCGAGTTCGTCGTCACTCCTGCGATGCGCATCATGGCACGCGAGGGCTTGCGGCAGTACGAGAACCGCGTCGCGCCTTTCGTGAAGCGTGCCTATGTGGATGTGGCGGCCAACCAGGTCTGGTGCTCGGACGGAAAAATTTGCGATGTGGAAGTTTGGAATGACTGCTTTCCTGAAGTCCAGTTTGGCGCGCCGTTGCGGCTGCGCTTCACTGGCATCGAGTGTTTCCGCTCGCGCAAGCTGGTGGGCTGGTCATTTTCACCGGTGGAAAGCTCAGTGTCGATCGCCACAGCCATGCGCGGGCCGCTGCTGCAATTCGGTCCGTGCGAAATCTTCTACGTGGATAACGGGAAGGCGTATCGCAAGATCGGCGCTGGGGCGGAGCCGGCCAATCCACGCGAAGAGCAAGAGGGTGAGCTGCCCACATTCTCTGAAGCCGAGCTGGGGCTGCTCGCGCGCCTGGGCATCCGAGTGCAGTACTGCCAGCCATATCACGGGCAGTCGAAACCGATCGAGCGGTTGTGGAAGACGATGAAGGAGCAGTTCGAGATCCACTTCCCCACATACACCGGTGGAAAGCCCGAGCTGCGTCCCGACGAAACCTCAGTGGAGATGGCGCGGCATCGCAAGTTGCTCCGCATGGGGCAGGCGTACTTGCGACATTCAAACCATCCGCCAGCAACCGCCTTCATCGCGATGTGCGCGGCGTGGATCGAGCAATACAACAACACGACGCACGCGGGCGAAGGCATGAACGGCCGAACTCCCAACGAGGTGTTTGCAGCCGAGATGAATCCCGCGCAGCGTCTGCCCCTGACACTACCGGAGATAGCGCTCTCGCTGGCCGAACGCAAGCCGCGCAAGGTGCATGAATGCGCCATCGACTTGGGGCGCCGTCGCTACATCGGCGTTGACGATACTGCAGCCATCGTCCTGCACGACCTGGCTGAGCAGGACGTGGTGATTGCATACGACCCCAACGACCCGAGTGGAATTGCGGTGCTGGATCTTTACGGCAAGCTGCTGTGCTGGGCAAAGCCGGAAGAGAAGCTGCCGCAGTCGCCGGCCGCCGCTAAAGCCGTGGCAGCCAGCGTCAGCCAGCGCAAGCGGCTGAAGAAAAACACGCTCGACCAGATTGCAACGATGAAGCGGTTGGCGGCGCAGACGGGCGTACAGTCGCCACTTGAAGCCCTGGCCGAAAAGGCACGCGTGCGGCCCATCGCTGTGGGCGAGTTCATGACGCATCGCGCGCCGCGCATGCGTCCCGACAACACCGCCGTGGCGCCGCCATCGCCGGCAGAATCGGCGCGGATACTCGCCGCCATGGAAGAGGAAGAGTCGCTCGGTGTTTTGAAGCTTGGAGCTTCTATATGACCCAGACTGAAGACCACTTGAAAACGATTCACGAAACCACGGGCGAGCGTGCGCGGGTGCTGCCCATCATGCAGGACTATCTGGAGCGCACCGGCCTGACACTGGGCGACTTTGGCCGGCGCATCAATTACTCGCCTAAGACGCTGGAGCAGTTTCGCAGCGATGCGTATCACCGGGTTGCGGGCACGCACCGGCTGCTGTGCGCGGCCATCGAGCAGTATATCCACTCCAATCCCATCGAACCGCCGCAGGAAGTCCTGGGCCAATTGTACGAGACGGAGAATGCGCGCCTGATCCGGCGCACCATCCAGAAGCTGCTGAAGCGTCCCGTGGCCTGCATGGTCTATGGGCCTCCGGGCTCGCAGAAGAGCTTCACCCTGGAGTACGAGATTGCGCGGTTGAACCGCGAAGAGATGCCGCGCAACGGCCAGGGCCGGCGCGCCTACTACGTGTATTGCGTGCCCGGCATGAAGCCCACACAACTGATGAAGGAGATTGCCATCGCCTGCGGCTCGTCGAGCGCGGGCGATAAGTGCCGCATCCAGCGCAACCTGAGCTGGGACTTTCGCAACCGCCGGGTGATGCTGGCGCTGGATGAGACGCAGAACCTGGGCATCACCGAAGGCGAGTGGGTGACGTGCCTGGAGACGGTGCGCGCGCTGCTGGACCGGCCACCGTATTTCTCGCTCCTACTCTGTGGGATGCACACGCTGCTGACGAAGTTCAACCGCATGTCGGCGCGGCTAGGCCAGTGGCATGACCGCCTGGTCGATAAGGTCCTGCTGCCGGGGCTGACGGAAGAAGAGGCGCGCGAGATCGCCGGGCGCGAGGCTCCGGACATGAGCGCGGCCGGCATCGCCAAGGCAATCAAGCTGGCCACGCGCACCGATGCCTACAACCGCGATCAGCAGTACATCAACATCCGCTCGCTGACGGGGACGCTGCGCGAGCGGCAGATCATGCGTCAGTGCGCGAGTTGAAAGCGAGGGATACATGTCTCCCGGAATCAAGCAGGCGTCGCGTGACCAAATAGTGGCATTGCAGACCCTCTTTGCTGCATGGCACTCTCGACTGTTGACCGATGAGGTTGACGTGCGCCGCGCCCGCCTCGAATGGGCCTCAGAACAGCTTGCCCACAAGATCTGTTCGTTCTCAGACCTCACCGCCGATGAAGCCCGGCAGTTGATTGACAAATTGAAGAGCTCATTAGGTCAGGAGCTAGGACAGCAGCCTCAGCCTTGGCGCCGGGTGCCTGAAAGAGACGCGGCCCGCCGGGCTGGCACTGCGGGCCGCAAGAGTGTTCGTTCAGACGTGATTCAGCTCGCTGGCGTTGATGACCTTGCGCGGATCGATGAGGGGCTGCAGCGCATTGGATGGACGCGCGAGCGGTTCGATGCATGGCTGAAGTCAGACAGCTCGCCGATCAGTAAGCGGGAAGATGGCGCGATCCGCACTTTAGCCGACGCGAATAAGGTCTGGTGGGCTTTGAAAGCCATGCTGATACGAGCCGGGGCATGGAAGCAGCAAAAGGTGAGCTGAAGTAGCCAGTAAGCGCGAGACTATAGCAAGAGGGACCCTCAGGCAGCGACCGGATGTCAGACGTGCAACGGCCCGCTGTTCGAATTTCACCCCAATGGAGCGTCTCCGTGTAGGCGGACAGCCTCTGCATTAAACAAGGAGATTCTCCCATGCCAAAGCCATCTTCAGCGCGCCCCATGCCAGCGGGCCGCTCACATCCACATCGTCCTCAACCGGAGAAGCAGATCGGCTTCATCGATCGCATCATGTTCGAGCATCTTCGGAGGGTATCTGAGTGCATCCACGAGGATCAGAACAGGGAAACCATTTTGCCACTAGAGCTGACTAACTACCTGTCGATCGCAGGAGCGATCGCGTGGCTCGGCCCTGCCGCGCTGAATGCACACAGGCTTTTCGGGGTGCCGGCGAGCTTCCTGATCGCTGCAAACCTCTACGAGCACGGAGCCGCTGAGTACGTACCCTCCCAGATGGGCGATCGGTTCCCTAGTGAACAACATCTCGTGGAAGAAGCCAAGCACCTGGCGACACACCGTAAGTTTCGGTCAGCCCTGAAAGTTCCAGAGAGCCCTGTACGGTATGCGCAACGATTGATGGAGTTGGGGTACTTCGACCTTGACGAGCTCCACAACGTCGCCTCACATATTGCCAGAAACCACCTGTTCGAATGCGATTGGCGCTACGCCGAAGTTCCCTCCGAGGTGAGGATTGAAGATGCGGCGCAGGTGTTATCCCTTTCGTCGGGAGCTGTAGCTTCCCTCCTTCGTGCCGGCAGGCTGCAGGGTTTTCTGGGCAACAAGGATCGGCATGGCTATGTCAGCTATAGTTCGCTGAAAGCATACGAGCAGTGCCAGCTCCTGGCTGAGATCGAAGCTGATCGTTCCGAAAAACGACGCCCTGCACGCTCAGCCCGGAAGCGAAACAATAAGTGCTCGCAATCGCCCCGCGTGCTCACGTTCCCTGTGCTGCCTTCTATGGCGGTGCAGGATTGCGCGCTGGCTGGGGAATCAAACTAGGCAGCACCGGGCGCGCAGGCTGGCATGCTTCGTGCATGGCACCGGTCGCGCCCGGTGAAATGATGGCGGTAAACCCAATCGGTAAGCCCTCTCTCGTCCCCGCAACTCGCTGATACTGCGTTGCCGTACCGCGTCCGAAATGGCGGAAAACCCCCACTTATTCTCACGCAATTCCGGTTTTCTTGTGCCACGCACAGCATTTGCGGTTGGTCCTCGACGTGGGCGCAAGTAGCTGAAAAGTCTGGTCGCTGGACCATGATGCGCCGTCACCCACCATCATCCGCCATCATTCTCACGTAACTTCTGTTTCCACAGCCTCAGGTGCGGCGACCTTGGCGGAAGGTTCGGGAAAACCCGTTACACCGTGATCCTGAACGCTGTCGCCCATGCGTCTCCGTTATCGGACGAGTGGGGCGGCTTTGCGATGGAGCATCTACGGCCTCCATCCTTTTTCCCATACAATGGCATCCATCCAACTGCTCTCACGGCAGAGCTTTGTTGTCGTTTCATGAAGCGAGTTCTGGCCCTAGTCCTTTGGTCAAGCGTGCTCATTGCACAGAGCAACCGGGGCGAGCTTCGTTTGAAGGTGGTTGACCCTGCCGGATTGGGGGTGAAGACCAGCGCTACCCTGGTCAGCGCGGCCAATCAATATCGCACTAACTTGAACACCGACGAACAGGGAGCCCTAGATGTGCAACGGCTCCCCTATGGTATCTACCAGCTCACCATTGAGCAAACCGGCTACGCCCCAGTAACGGAAACTATTGATATACATTCCTCGGTGCCGGTGCAGCAAGTCGTCAAGCTCAAGGTAGCGCCGGTCAACGAAACCGTGACCGTGAAATCCGAGCCCACCTTGCTTGATCCCGATCAGGCCGGATCGGTAAACCACATCGGCAGCGCCGATATCCAGGATCGCCTGACATCGATACCTGGGCGGTCGATTCAGGATCTGGTGCTCACGCAGCCCGGTTGGCTCTACGAAGGCAACGCCGTCTTGCATCCGCGCGGCTCGGAGTACCAGACGCAGTTTGTGGTGGACGGAATTCCGCTCACCGACAATCGCTCACCCAGCTTCGGTCCGGAAATCGGCGCCAACGATGTTGACTCCATGACGATCTACACCGCCGGATTTCCCGCCGAATACGGACGAAAAATGGGCGGGGTGGTTGAGGTCAACACGTTACGCGACCCACAGCCGGGCTTTCATGGGCAATTCGTTCTCTCAGGAGGCAGTTTCGATAGCGCCGGAATCTTTGCTCAGGGTCAGTACACGTGGGGCAAAAACGTTCTCGGCTTCAGCGGTTCGGGGGCGCAGACGGACCATTATCTGAATCCGGTCGTCCCCGAAAACTATACCAACAGCGGGACCGTCGGCGATTTTTCCGTTAACTACCAGCGTGATCTGACCCCTAACGACCGGCTGAACTTCATCGCTCGCTACGAGTTGTCGCGCTATCAACTGCCCAACGAGATTGTGCAGCAGACGGGGTGTTATGCGCCCGGACAGACGCAGGGATCGCCATGCCAGCAACAGAACGCGAACAACTTCGAGACCATGGGAGCGGTCAGCTACCGGCACATCTTCTCGCCGAAGGTCCTCGCCGATTTCCGCGGGATGCTGCGTAACAACGGCAATGACTTCTACTCCAACGACTTGTCGACCCCCATCATTCTGTTTCAACACAACTGGTTCAATGAAGGCTATTTCGCAGGAACGTTGAGCGTCGATCACGGGCGCAACCAGTGGAAGATGGGTGTGGAGTCGGACAATACCTTCCTGCACGAAAACTTCGATTACCAGATCACGGATCCATCGCAGTTCGATCCCGGCACCGCGCTCACCTTCAGCTTTCCCGGCGCTTATCCGAGCCAGGGACAGCGTCCCGATCTGGAGCAGTCAGTATTCGTGCAGGACCTGATTCGCATGGGCAATTGGACGGCGAATCTAGGCCTGCGTTACGACCATTACCAGCTCGTCGTCAACAAGCAGGCAGTCGATCCCCGGGTTGCGATCTCGCGCTATTTTCCCGCGATTGGCTTAATTGCTCACTTTGCCTTTGACCGCATCTTCCAGACGCCTTCTTTTGAGAATCTGCTCCTCGCCACTTCTTTTGAAACGGCGTTTATCAATCCCGACATTCTGCGCTTACCAGTCCTTCCCTCCCAGGGCAACTATTACGAGGCCGGAGTTTCGAAAGCCTTCAGCAACAACCTGCGCATCGACGTCAACTACTATCTGCGCAAGGTAGCCAATTATGCCGACGACGATCAGATCGACAACACGACCATTAGTTTTCCGATCGCCTTCGAAAAGGCCGTCATTTATGGGGCAGAAGGAAAGATAACCGTTCCCCAATGGCACAAGCTTTCCGGGTTCGCCAGTTATTCCTATATGGTCGGCAACGCATGGTTTCCGGTCTCGGGCGGATTGTTTATCGGCGCCGACGCCCAGGCGGCGATCAGCCAAACCACGGGCCACTTCCCCGATTCGCAGGACCAGCGCAACACGCTGTTCACCCGCTGGATTTATCAGGTCAAACCGCGCTTCTGGCTGGGCGGCGGAATTCAATACGGGAGTGGTTTGCCATTCGACTTCCAAGGCACCGAGCAGGAAGCGCTGGCGACTTATGGTCCGCAAGTCATCAGCCGCATCAACTTTGCGCGCGGACGGATTTATCCTTCCTTACTGGTCAGTGCATCTGCAGGCGTAGACGTGTATGAATCGGAACGGATGAAGGTTCGCTACCAGATAGACGGTCAGAATCTGACGAACGTCCTCGACGTAATCGACTTTGGCGGATTGTTTTCCGGCAACGCGATCGGCCCTCCCCGCAGCTTCGCCATGCGCCTCACCACGACCTTCTGACTACGGTTTGCCAAACAGCCCGAAGTAGATCTTCAGAAGCCGCGAGCGTTCTTCTGGCGGTCGCGATTGCTGCCATTGCCAGATCTGCAGCTCGGAGGCACGCAAGCGCTTTCCGAAATCGGTATCGCTGATTCGGCGCTGGGCCAGCAGCTCGCGAGACTTCTGCCGCATGCTACTGCGGCCGCGAAGCGCAGCCCTTATGCCGCGTAGATACGCGCTCGCTCCGCCATTCTTGATTGCGAACAACATCCAGAGAAGTTGATAGAGCGCAACCCGCGGCAACAGGCGCGCGAATACCGGTCGTGGATAATCTTTCATCAGCAAAAGGATCTGGTTGCGTGTGATGAACTCGATCACGCGAGGATGCAACGGCTCGCCCAGAGTTGCGCTGCCGACGTGATACCCCACTGCGCCAGGTAGATAGAGCCCGCTGTATCCGAGGAGCTGCACGCGCAACGCAAGATCGAGATCGTCGAGATAGGCGAAGAATTCGGCATCGAGTCCGCCGGCCGCGACGAAGGCCTCGCGCCTGTACATGACGGCCGCGCCGCACCCTGCCAGCACGGACATCGGCTGGTCAAACTGGCCTTCGTCGCGGTCCATGTGGCCCAGCCGAAAACCTGCCCCGGCCAACAACATGGCATCGCCGGCGCCGTCGAGATGTGTGCGTTGCGTCGCTCGCAACAGCTTGCCGGTGGCGAAGCCCAGCTTGGGGTCGGCATCGAGCGCCCCGACCAGCTTCTCGATATAGTCCCGCTCAAGCTCGACATCGTTATTAAGCAGAAGAAGGTATCGCGACTCGCTCGCCTCAGCCACGCGATTGATGGACCCGGTGGTGCCCTCATTCGCCGGCAACTCAATACGACGCGTGTTGCGCGGCAGCGGATCAGGAAGCATCTCTCCCGCGCGCGCTTCGTTCTCGACGACAACAATCTCCCACTCCTCGGCAGGCAGCGTCTGCCCCTGGATGAATTCAATGCAGCGAGCGGTCAGGTCGGGACGATGTAACGCAGGAATGGCGATGGCGACGGTCTTCACGCGGTCCTGTTGGGGATTGTACACAGCGCCGCAGTGGCAGAGGGTTTGCGGCTTATCGAGGCGCGCCAACCAGAGCGGCTGCGCCAGCATTCATTCCGGTTTTCTCTTCAAGATGTAAATGAAAAACTTTTGGGGCCGCTTGCAAGTTGCTGTCGGTCAACTCATCGGCTTGCTCGGCCACCGGGACGCGATCTATCTCCTGATAGTAATCAGCCATGTAGCTCCCCGCCCAGGCAAAGAGCAGGTTTAGTTTGGGAGATTCCTCCGACCAGGATTCGCCCACATTCACGTACACCAAATATTCGGGCTTGGCGGTTTCGATTTCATTGGCCATCTCCTCCTGCATGGCAAGGGCATACGGCTGGTTCGCCTGCATGGGATAGGTGTAGATGTATCCCGTGGCCGAATGACGCTGAGAGTAAAAATAGATCTCAGGCTCGGAACCCAGCACGGCGACCCGCGCTGATTCTGGCGAGTGCTGTCGAAGATATTCTCCAACCTGCGCAGCTTCGGGAAAGGGACTGGCGCGATAGACATAGCGGGTGAGCGCATCAGGTGTCATGCCGAACAGGAAGTTTCGCTGTTGAAGGATCGAGTAGCAGAAGACCAGCAGAAACAAGCCAACGGGAGCCAGGCGGAGCCCACGTATCGAATCGCGACTAGCGATCTTGAGCGTCGCATAGCCAATAGCCGCGCCGCCGAGAAGCGAAACTGCCGGAAGCATGAGAATGAAATAGTGCGGGCGAAAACGGAATCCAATACTGACGCCTAGCAAAGAGAAAACGAGCAAGGTGATCAGAAAGAAGGCATTCTTTTTCGCGGCCGAAGACCAGAGGAATGCTGTCAGCCCCACCGCGGCGAGGACCCACAGTGCCAAGCCGGACTTTACAATATGGGGGAAAACCTTCAAGAAAGAGGGTACCGCCCACGACAAGGGAACGGCTGCAGCGTACTTGCCCGCGTAGGAGAAAGTCCAGAACCAGAACTTCTGAAAAACTCCGGCCTTGAACAGAAGGGCACAGGTTATCGCAAACGGGAGCAGGGCCCCGGCGAACAGCACAAGCACTCTCCGAACTCGTGTGGCCCAGCGGCGTTGATCGCCTGCGTTCGTCCTCAACAGCCAGACTGCGGCGAAAAGCAGAAACACGAATCCTGGCTGCTTCATCAGGAACGCCAATCCGAACAGGATCCCGGCGCCAAAGACCAGCCAATCATTTTTCTTCTTCATTCCCTGCATAAGCACGAGAATTCCCGCACTCGCGGCCAGTACCACAAAATGCGTCGCGTGCCCGGCCAGTCCCAAAACGTAAGGGCTGGTTGACAGGAGTGCATAGCTCGCGCCGCTCACGACTCCGCCGATTACGCCGAAGAGGTGCCTGGCGATCACGAAGATGAGGAGCGTCTCGCAACCATTCACCAGGATGAGGCCAAGGTGAACGCCGGATGAGGTTTGTCCAAATGCCGCCAGGATCAACGCATATGCGGCGTAGGTGCCCGGCAGCTTCATATTGTAGGCAAGCTGGTAGGGAGGAATGCCTTCCAACATAAGCTGGCCGGCGTAGGCGTACTCGCCTTCATCGCGTTCCAGCGGCATGGAACGCAGGCGAAACCGTATCAGGGCGAAGAACAGGACGGTCAGCAGCAGCAATGCGTAACCAACGGTGCGGCCAACTCTGCGGCGTCTCCTCCTGCGCACAGCAGCCAACGGCGGTGAGAAATCGGCGGAAGTTTCTTCGCGCAGCACGGAAGGCATTCTACCCGATACCGCATTCTGCCCGAGTCAGAGAAGACCTGCGTACTCAATTGCGAAGCAAACAAAAAGGACGGCGTATTCGACACGCCGTCCCTGCAAAGTTCGCGATGAGAATTTCTTAGTCGCCGCTGTAGGCGACTGCGACAGCTTCCGCCTCCGCCACTTTCGGCTTGGGCGCGATCTCCGGCACGCGCGCCGAGCCTAGCTTTGGCAGCTTCACGTCCCAGATAAGCCCGAGCCACTGCAGTGTTTTGATGCCGTACCAGTTCACGTCGAACTCATACCATGCGAGGCCATGCCGCGCCGATTGCGGATGCGCGTGATGGTTGTTGTGCCAGCCTTCGCCGAAGCTGATGTAAGCCACCCACCAGAGATTACGCGAATCGTCGGTGGTGGCGAAGCGCTTCGAGCCCCACATGTGCGTGGCCGAGTTGACGAACCAGGTTGAGTGCAAGAGGAAGACAGTGCGCAGGAAAAGTCCCCACATCAGCACCGACCATCCGCCAAACGCCAGCAGAATGACGCCCAACACGGTGATGGGCACCCAGTGGTATTCGCTGATCCAGAGATGGAATTTATCTTTGCGCAGGTCGGGGACGTAGGCCAACAGTTCGGTGCTCTTGTTGTGGAAGGTCTTGCCGGTGAGGATCCAGCCCATATGCGCCCAGAAGCCGCCATCACGCGGCGAGTGCGGATCGCCTGGCTTGTCGGAAAGTTGGTGATGCACGCGATGGGTGGCTACCCAGAAGATCGGGCCGCCCTCCAGCGCCAGCGTCGCGCAGACGGTCAGGAAGTACTCCACCCACTTCGGGCATTTATAGCCGCGATGCGTGAGCAACCGGTGATAGCCCATGCCGATGCCGAGGCTGCCTGCTACCCAGTACAGAAATAATGCGATGAACAGGGCCTTCCAACTAAACATGAACAGCGCAACGACTGCGCCGACGTGGAAAGCGATCATGAAGGAAGCAGTAAGCCAATTGACGCTGGTGTCTTTGACTGTGGGTTGAGCGACGTCTTGCTGAGCCATGGTTCCCCTGAATTGCTGAATTACCGAGATGCGAACCCGGTATGTCCAGCCTAACAACTCAAGGGAGTTCGGTTTGTAATACTTTTGTCAGCTTGTTTAGAAGTCCTTGTGATAGCGCCCATCCACGCTGAAACCGCCGTTCTGGTCGCGCACGCCGCTCACCGACCACTTGTGATTGAGCTGATACTGCAACTGCACCGCCGAATACTGCGTCGTGGTCACGTCGGTGGAGAACGTCACATAGAGTTTGCTGGTGACCCGCTGGCGCACAGTCAAACGCGCTCCCTGCTGCTGATCTCCAACCGTCGAGCCGAGTTGCGGATCGAGGGAAATCTGCGACACGCCCAGCGCCTTCTGCAACCGACCAGTGACCTGGCTGCTGACCTGCGATGCGATCAGCGACTCGGCGCCCAGCGTGGTCGACTGAGCAGGCGCGGCGTTGGCCGCCTCTTCCGTGCTTCCGAACGCGATCAGGTGAATGATGTCCGCCTGCGACAGCGCGGGATTCGAAGTGTAGTTGGTTTGCAGTCGATCAAAGGGGCCGCGGATATGGATCGCGATGTTGTACTGCTGGATGTCGGTGTTGACTTGCAGGTTGACGACCGGCTCCGTCTCGACCGTGTTGACAAACGCAACCGTGCCGGCCTGCACGGTGTAACGATTTCCAAGCGCAATCACGTCGCCGCCGGTGAGATTGGTGCGTCCCACAATGACAGGGTCCGCAGCCGTGCCGATGACGCGCAGGTTCGCGTCACCCTGGATGCTTACGGTCGGGCTCACCACGTTCAACTCCGAGGTGGAGCGCACTGCGACGTTGAGCTTTAGATTGTCGGCGAAACCTCCGGTCGCGGGCGGCGAGGCCACCCCTCCGAACTGCGTCACGAGACTCATGAGATCGAAGCCGGGAGTGAAGGAAACGCTGTTGATATTCACCTGGCCGGCCAGCAGCGCCGAGTCAGTAGTACCGGTCATGGTCAGGCTCACACCCATGTCCGTGCGCACGGTTGGCGGATAGAGCAGTCGCAGATCGTTGCCTTTCAACGCCAGGTTGAACTGCACCGCCGGCCGGTAAGCTACGCCTCCCGACGCGGTGATGGCGCCTCCGCCGACGTTGCCGGTGAACTGAGAGATATCGATACGGTCGGTGCGCAGCAGCAGCACGCCGTTACCATTGGAGAGCCCGATAGGAGCATCGGGCGTAGAAAAGCTGGCGTTCACGATGCGAATCTGGCCTTCGATATTGTCCCCAGCCTTCTGGCCAGCGGCATTGATGTCGAACTGAAGCTGGCCGCCGCTGGCGAGCGTTGGATCGAAGACCTCGGCGATGGCGAGATTGATTGCACCTTGAACATTCAGCGTGGCGGGCGCGTTGCCGCTCAGCGGCATTTGTCCTTGGAAGCGTACGTCGGTGTCGGTGCCCTTGATTTCGCCCGGCTGCAACGAGAGCACGCCGTTTGCGTAGTCGGCGGTGATGGGTCTGACCGCCGCAATCTGCAAGTTGACGGGTGGAGCGCCCGCGGTCGTTGCAGCGCGATAGTTCACCGCCAGGGTTGGAACATTCAGATGCGCCTGCAGCAGTGCCTTGTCTTTCAGCGGACCGCGCACGGTCGCATGAATCTCGGTCTGACCGCTCACGGCTGCGGCCTGCGACGGCGCGTAAACTGCCAGGATCGGCTGTAGCGGAATGACCGGAGTATCCATCGCGAGGTTGGCGTAGTAGTCGCCGGTGAGAGCGACGTTGCCCTGCGCCTTCAGCGGCGTATTCGCAATCTGTGAGTCCAGGGTGAACGTTGCCTGGTGGTTCGCGACACTGCCCTGGAAACTCACATCGCGAATCTGCTGCTTCTGCACCGTCAACTGTGGAATGGTGAGCGACGCGGTCGCCTGCGGATCCTTCAGTGTGCCCCGGCCGCTCGCGCTCAGGTTCAAGGTGCCGCTGACTTGCAGGTTACGTTGCCGCAAAATCTGCAGCTGTTGCAGTTGAATGTTGGTCGCCTGCAGAACGGCGTCATAGCCTTCCTGCTTGGGATAATAGGTGAGCTGCCCCTGCGCGGTACCGGCGCTGATACGGACGAGCAGGTTGCTGTGTACGGCATCACCGGTGCCTTGGAAGCGCACCTGGGCAAGCTGCACCGGCTGGCCGGAGATGTTGGCGTTGCGCAGCGTAAGGTCGCCCTGACCTATGGGGTTCAGCTTGCTGCCATGCGCGGCAATGTTCGCATTCAACGTTCCGCTGACCGGAGTGCTGAGATTGGCCGCTCGCGCCAGCTCCGCAACCGAGACCTGCGTGGCACTGACATTCGCAGTGAACGGGCTGGTGGGAAGGTGCGACCAGTCGTGCAGGCCGGTCTGCAGGTTGAAGGTCACACGCCCTTGCTGATTGGCAAGCTCGAGGCTGCCGTTCTGCAAGCTCACTTGCGACGGACTGGCTTGCACCTGCAGTGCGCAGCGAGCGGAATGCGCTGCCGCGAAGCTGCAAGTTACGAGCGTTCAGTTGCCCAGCGATTTGCGGCGCGCTGGTCGTGCCGCGCACCGTGCCATCGAACGTTGCCATGCCATGAAGGTTGAGCGGTTGCGATGGCGGAGTGAATAGGTCAGCGACGGTTTCCAGCTCGTGCAGATCGTTGGCCTGCAGCCGCACCTGCAGCGACGAGCGCTCGCTCACCGTGCCATCCAGGGTGAGCAAGGTCTGCGGCATCTGGATGTAGCTCTTGGCGAGAGCAATTTCCTGGGTGCGGCCGTTGTAGCGCGCGTGCAGCTCGGCATTGAGCGGCACTGAGCCGGTACTTGCACCAGGTTTTGCGGGAGCGACGTTCGCCTTCGCGAGCGCGTCGGCACGCAGCAGAACGTTCTTGACGCTGCCGCTCCAGTTGGCTTCGGAATTGGCGTTTAACTGGCCGGAGATGGCGACCTGTTTCAAGCTGACGGCATTGGCCAAGGCCTTGAGGTCCGCCAGCGAAATGCCTCGAACGGTTGCCACGATGTGTCCCTGCTGATTTCCCATTACGTTGCGGACGGTAGCATTGGCGCGAAAACTTCCGCCCAGCAGTTGCGCGCTCACGCCGCGCAGCTCCACATTGCCGTTGGCGAAAGTATAGGCGGCATCGAGATCGCGAATATCGGTTCGCAAACTTGCGGTTCGGACCTGCAGCACACGGCTGTGCACCGTGCCTTGCAACGAAGTTGTGTCGAGCGCAGCCCGGCCGGGGGCGCTGTTGTAATCCGCTATGCCGTTCACCACGACGACACCGCTCGGCACCGTCGGGCTGTGCATCACGTTGCGCAGCTCGGCAAGAGCGAGGATGACGACGTACTTGGCGTGCACACGCGGGCTGGCATAATCGTCCAACGACGCGTTCAGCAGCACCTGCGATGAGCCGGTGGTCAGCTTGACATTGCTCAGCGTCATGCCATCGCGGCGGGCGTTGAATTGCGCTTTCAGGTCGTGCGGAATCGGCGCATAACTGCCGTACTGCAGATGGCCGCCGCGATAAGACAACGTGCCGAAATATTGGCCATTATCGGCCGAACTGTAGCTGGACTGGAACTCCAGGTCGCTTAAGTCCGCGTACAGCGGGGTCTCGCGATCGTTGTAGTAGACGACGCCGCGATCCAGCACGACATGGCGAATGGCGAGATCGAAAACACTCGTATTGGAGTTGGCGCTGGTCGGCAAGTTAGTCTGCCCGTTGGCGGCTACGATGAGATTGGCGACCGGGTGGTTGACGGTGACGCGATCAAGGTTCCACTGCCGATGCAGTATCGAGATAATGCGCAGGCCCAGTCCAAGGCGATCGACCTCCAGCAATGGCCGGCCCGCGCCGGGACCTACGCCATAAACCGTGACCCCGTACAGATCCAAAGCAGGCGGCGAGAGATGCAGCGCAAAATTCTGGAGCTGCACCTGTGTGTTGAGGGCCGCGCCGGTTTTCGTCTCCGCCACGCTGAGAAGGTAGTCGTGAAACTTCTGGCTGTGCAGCAGGACGTAAACGCCCAGCGACCACAACGATGATCGAGCGCAAGGAGAATGCCTGCCGTCCAAGCCACGATGCGCTTCCAGCGAGGATGCTTGCGCGGCGATACCAGGTACGGTCTCTCTGGCTCATGTGGAGGAAGTCCTAGGTCACGAATAGCCATAACTAAAATGCCTGCCCCAAAGTGATGAAGTATTGCGTTGGATTGAGTCCCGGAACCGGATTCAGGTTGCGCCCGATATCGACGCGGATGGGCCCAACCGGCGTCGCGTAGCGAAATCCGATGCCGACACTATTGCTGTACAGCGAAGTGAAGTCGTGAAAGCCGATGCTGGGGAAAACGTTCCCGCCGTCGTAGAAGGTGACGATTCCCAGGCCGTCTTTAATCATGTTGAGCGGGAACCGCAGTTCGCTATTCAGGATGAGGAGTTCGTTGCCGCCCCGCGGCACGGTGATCTTGACGCAGGTTGCGGGATCGCTGGGATTGCCGCACGCGGGGATGACCTCTTGGGGTCCGGCGCCATCCAGCGGAAAACCGCGCAACGTGCTGCCGCCGCCGGCAAAGAATGCAGAACTGAGCGGCACCTCACTGCCATTGAATGGGTGTTCCAGACCGACGCGAATGCTGTTCGCCCAGATGATGCCGGTTTGATGCAGGTTCTTGTAGTACGCCGTCTGGCCGAGAAACTGGCCAAAGCTGAAGTTCGATCCCAGCCAATATGGGCTTACGCCAACCTGGTAATTCTGGTAAACGCCTTTGTGGGCGTCGAGCACGTTGTCGCGCGTGTCGTGCACCCAGGTTGCGGACAGGGTAGAAAGATGGACGCTCAACTGGTTCGGGGGCACCAGTTGCGGGATCAGCAGGTTGCTGATGCGAGTGAGCTGAAAATTGTATTGCAGCGATAGGTGAGTCGTCTTTTGCGCCTGCGCCGTCTTCCCCAATGCCCTCTGCAACTGATAGCCGAGAGTGCCAAGCCGGTCGGTGAAGATGGGGTTTTCGTCGTTGTGTTCTCCGGAAAGAATGGTGCTGCTGCTCCACCGGCTGCCGAGAAAAAACGGATCGGTGTAGGTGAGGCTGCCGCGCTGGTCCAGGCGTCCGGCGAAGGCGCTGAAGTTGAGGGTGTCGGCGCTGCCCCGCATATTGCGGCGTGTGTACTCGAAGGTGCCGTCGGGCCCCCAATAGGTCTTCTGGCTGGTGACGAAATTTCCCGGCAGACCAACTACTGGCAGACCAGGCACGGCCACTGTGCCGCTGGGGATGGCGCCGCCGCGATTGAACACCTGAAATCCAAAACCGTACACGATGGAATTGCGCTTACCCTCGTGTACCTTGACGACTACATCTTCGTTGGTCTGATCGGTAATGGCGCGCTTGGGATCGACCTCGGCCCAGTCGAAGATGCCCAGGTTGTACAGACGGCTCTCCGAGGCCAGCATGTCGTTATAGCTGAGCGGCGCGCCCGCGTCGATCTTTACCTGTTTGTTGACCAGCGATTGCTTCGTGTGTCCGCGTCCGTCAGTGATAACAGTCGCGGTAATCACCTGTGGGCCTTCGCTGATCTGATAGACGACGTCCATCTCATGCGGCGTGCCGGCTACCGGTTTGGCGGTCGCGCGGAAGGCGGCATTCAGGTACCCGGACGTCAGGTAATGCGCCATGATGAGGCTGCGGTCTTTGGCGACCAGGTCCTGCGAATATGGCTTGCCCGGACCGAGATTCAAACCATGCGACGCGAACTGCGCTTCGGGCACGCTGTTATTGCCCTCGATCGTCAGGTTGCGGACGGTGGTGAGCGGACCTTCCGTCACCTGAAACACGATGTCCACCTTTCCATTGCCGGCGGAGACATGGGGGACTACTTGCGCTTCGCTGTATCCCGCAGCGTGGTAGGTGCCGGTCAGGTTCTGCACGCTTTGACGCACCAACTGCTGGCTGTACGTGCCATGCGAGAAGAACAGCCAGCTTGCCTTGTCCACGGTGACATGCGACTGCAATTCCTTGCTATTAAAACGGTGATTGCCCTCGAAGGCGACTTCCTTCACCTTGAAGCGGCCATCCTTGTGGATGTCATAGACGATCGACAGGCCTGACGGCGTTTGCTTCTGGGTCACGTCTACCTTGGCGTCGAAATACCCCTTCTTTTGGAAATAGGAGAGGATATTCTGCTGTCCTTCACGAATGAGTTCGTCGTTCACCGCGTTCTCGGCATAGATCGGCACCAGACCCTGGAGTGTGCGCGGGCGGAAGACTCCGTTCACTTTCGCGCCGGTGGTCGTGATCTCGATCTTCTGCCCTGTTTCGATGCGGAAAGTGATGTCGGCGAGATTGGTGTTGGCGTCGTACTCCGCCGAGATCAGCTTCACGTTTCCGGCGATGTAATCCTGCTTCGACAGCGCCGACTGCAAATACTTGGTCGCGCCCTGCAGCCGCGAATAGGAATACCTGATGCCCGGCCTCAGCGAGTCGCCGCGCAGATGCGCCATGATGGAACGCAATCTCTTCTGCAGGTACGCGGTCTCTTCGGGAGTTGCACCTGCGAGATTGACTTGCCCGATTCTGGCGCGCTCGCCCAGATAGCTGCGAAACAGCACGTTCACCAGCCCGTGCGCTTTATCCTCGGCCAAGCTCGGAGCGCACCTCGGCCTTGAAGTACCCGTTCTGGCGGTAGAATTTCACCAGCGCGTCTTCGGCTTGCGTGATGTCGGTTGCCGAGTACGGCATCTGCGCGTTGTAATTCGCCACCTGCAGAAGGCGGGAGTAGGCGAACTCCTTGAGCGCGCCGGGAAACTCATACATCCCCACATATATTGCGGGCCGCAGCACGAAGATCACCTGCACGCCGTTGGCGGAGGGCTGCAGCTCGACCTTCACATCGCGAACTCCGGAATGCTGTTTCAGGCCGGCGACCGAAGCATCGACATCTTTCGCCTTAAGAGGCTGGTTCGGCTCAACCGTGATCAGCCTTTCCACGCTGCCAAAAGTAATATCGGGGCGACCGGCTATATCGACAGAAGAGACGTTCTGGCCGGCGTAGGAGGACACTCCCCAAGCTGGGGAAGGCTTGCGCGCCGGCCTCTTCGCAAACGAGGACGAAAATGGCCAATGCCGCCAGCAGTTGTAAGAAAGAACGGACCAGCATAGACCCAGGCGCACCCTCGCGATCGTTTGTACCCGCACTCATGGGTTTGGATGCGAATTCCTGCTGAAGAGCGGCTTGCGGGACGGCGGTCTGGTTACAAATGGCGGCGCTTCCAGAGCTGCACCGGGCACTGCACGCAGACTGCAACTTGATCTTTATCTCCGGCGTTTGCACAATCTACGCTTGGGGTTCTCTCAGCCATGTAATCGCGTCTTGTGTTCTGCCCTGCTGGTGCTTTCACTTGCGGGCGCCACAGGCTCAAGTGCCGATCCGCAGCAGCGCCAACCATTTGCGCTGCCTGCATCCGCGGTAACCTTGACTACCTCGCCGGGCCGGAGTTGCACGGTCGGGGCAGCGGGACCATCGACGAGCTTCATGCCGCGCAGTATATTGCGCTCAAACTGAAACAATACGGGCTGGCTCCCGCTGCTGGAGGCGCAGATTTCATCCAGACGGCGAATATTCCGTCACGCAACGGTCGAAACACTCATACCTGGAACGTACTGGCGAAGATCGAGGGAACCTCACAGCGCGAACAGATCATCCTGCTCAGCGCGCACCTCGATCATCTTGGGATCAAGAACGGCAAAGTTTACCCGGGCGCCGACGACGACGCGTCGGGCACGGTCGCAGTGATGGAGCTGGCGCGGGCTTTAGCCAAAGAGCTGCGGCCCAAGCGCACCGTGATGTTCGCCCTGTGGGGCAGCGAAGAAGCCGGACTGGTGGGTGCGCGCTATTTCCTGAAACATCCGACCTTCGATTTGCACCACATCGTTGCGAACCTGGAATTCGAGATGATCGGGCGGGCCGACCCCGCGGTGAAGCCGGACCAACTTTGGCTGACGGGATGGGAGCGCACCAATCTCGGGCCTGAATTGGCCAGGCACGGCGCGCAGTTGGTCGGCGACCCGCATCCCCAGCAAAATTTCTTTACGCGCTCAGACAACTACGCGCTGGCGCGCGACGGCATCGTCGCGCAGACCGTCTCCAGCTTCGGCTTGCACCAGGATTATCATCAGCCCAGCGATACGCTGGACAGAATTGACTGGCAGCACTTGGACAGCGCTATTGGATCGATGATTGCGCCCATCGACTGGCTGGCCAACAGCAGCTTCAGCCCGGAGTGGAATGCCGGGCAGCGGCCATAAGTAGCGCGATGGCAAGGTCGTTTTCGGACTGGCTCCCGAAATCGCAAAATTCCCAAAGGAGTCCTCCGGTCTAAAGCTATGCAAAGAAACTAATCTCCCAGTGAGTTCAGCCGATATAGGATGCAGAGGGAAGTAGTGTTTCCTGTCTCCCGACCCTCAGATGGGAAGTGGAATGGCTGCGTTGTCCGAGGCCGTGGAAACAGGAACACAGGCGTGCCCCCGGCCGCTTGGCAATGCACTTCCCCCCGTCCTTCCCCCTGCCCTTCCTCCTGAAATTGTAGGCGCTCCCTCCCGCGACAGCCGCCAGCCGGAGCACCCCAAGCTCGAGGATGGCCGACAGCTCACGATCCGGCTGGCCTTGTCCTTCGCGCTGCTGATCGGCATCATGCTCGGCCTCGGCGGTTGGGCAAGCCGTCGCGCCGATTAGCGCCGACCTGCAATTGAAGGGCGCGCTTTCCAAGCAGACCGCGAAGCTGCAATTAGCACATGAGGCCTTGCTGCTTTCCGGCACGAACAGCCGGATAGCCATGCAAATCCTGGCGGAGAAGAGTGCCACGCCGGAGTTGCTGGCCCACCGAAGCCGAAACTCGCAACTAATTCTGGCGATTGTCTCCGAGTTGGAAGAACAGTGTGACAGCAATAAAGAGAGGCAATTGGTGCTGGCTGTTCGGCAGAAACGGCTGGCTTACGTGGATAGCTACCAGCGTTCGCTTAAGGTCCTGCTGGACGACAAAGACGAGAGCAAGGCGCGAGTCATCATGTTTTCGCAGGCTGTACCGGCGCTGTTCGCCTATCGCGCCGTCTGGAGCGAGCTGGCCAGCTTCGAGTTGCAGAGCGTGGAAGCCTTGGCAGAACAGCGCACCAGATATGACCGGGCCACGCGGCACATCGGCATGACGTTGCTGGTGCTGGCCGCCTTGTTGGCAGCCATGATCGCGACGTTTACAACCAAAGCTATGGCGCGAGAACTAAGGCTGCGCGTCCGCATGCATAGAAAACTTACTACGCTGAATGCCGATCTCGAACAGCGCGTGGCCCGGCGGACGGAGGAGTTGGGCCGGGTTGAGCGGCAGTTGCGCGAGTCACTGGCGCAGACGCAGGAGTATGCCGCGGAAATCGAGGCGGTCAACGATCTGGCCAAACTCTTACAGTCTTGCCTGACGCTGGATGAAGCGCACCAGCAGGCATCGCACGTGCTGGAGAAATTCTTCCCGGCTGGCGCGGTGTTATTGCTGAATGCCTCGCGGAACCTGCTCGAGGTGGTGCTCAGTTGGGGAGCAGCTTGTAGCCTGCAAGGTCCCTTTTCGCCGGAAAGCTGCTGGGGCCTGCGCAAGGGGCAGGCGCACCTTATGGGACCGCACTGCCCCAACCCGCTGTGCAGTCACCTGGACGAGACCGCGGTTGGCTGCCACCTTTGTATTCCCATGGTCGCGCAGGGCGAGGCTCTGGGCGTCCTAACCATCGACGATTCCAGCTTGTGCGGCGGCAACCCCGACTCTTACCGCTGCCAACGGAAGCTGAAACTGGCCCACACCCTGGCGGAACAAATCTCGCTCGCTTTTGCCAACCTCAAGTTGCGCGAGACGCTGAAGTATCAGTCGGTGCGCGATCCTTTGACGGGATTATTCAACCGTCGCCACATGGAAGAGATGTTGGAACTGGAGCTGCGCCGGGCGGTCAGGACGGGAACCCCGGTGGCCCTGCTGATGATCGACATCGACCAGTTCAAGGAGTTCAACGATACCTTTAGTCACGAAGCCGGCGACCTGGTCTTGCGGGAGTTCGGACTGCTGCTCCGGTTGCAGGTTCGCGGCGGCGATGTCGCCTGCCGTTATGGCGGCGAGGAATTCCTGCTGATCATGGCAGAAACGGATGTGCAATCGGCCCGTCAGCGCGCGGAAGCGCTGAGAGAGCGGATCGCCGCATTGCAAGTTCGGTATCGCGGGGAAAATCTGCGGCAGATAACCGTATCCATTGGAGTGGCGGCGTTCCCGGCTCACGGCAGTTCGGCCGCGCAAATGATAAGCGCTGCCGATGCCGCACTCTATCGCGCCAAACACCACGGCCGCGACCGTGTGGTAGTCGCCGAGTGACGTAGCCGGGCGCCCGGCCCTTTGATTACGGTTGGTCACGGCTTGGCTTCTTCCAACTCCTGCGAAAGGCCCTCCCATTCTCCCATCATGCTTTCCAGCTCACTGCGGCGCTGGGCCAGCAGCTCGCTCCACTTGGCGGTCTCTTCCCCGCTGACGAAGGACTGCAATTCACGTTCGCATTCGGCAATGCCGTCCTCCAGCCGGGCAATGCTTTGTTCCACCTGCTGACGCCGGTCCTGCATCTGCTTCAGCTTGATGGGATTGATACGTTTTCGCGATTGCGCCTTCTGCTCGGCGTAGCCCGGTACATCCGACAAAGTGGGAGTCCATGCCGCGGCGGCGTCGCCGTTTGATGCCGCCTCGCCTGATTCCTGCCGCTGTCTGCGCCAGAGATAGTCTTCATAATTTCCGGGAAAGACCTCGATGCGTCCGCCGCCGATTTCGAAGACGCGCGTCGCCAGCTTGTCGATGAAGTAACGATCGTGGGACACGAACACTACCGTGCCGTTGTACTTCTCCAGCGACTCCAGCAACACGTCCTTGGCGCGCATATCGAGATGATTGGTGGGTTCATCCAGCAGCAGGAAGTTCGAAGGGTGCAGCAGCATGCGCGCCAGCGCGTAGCGGTTGCGCTCGCCGCCGGAAAGCACGCCGATCGGCTTGAAAACATCATCCTCGGAAAACAAAAAACATCCCAGCACTCCGCGCAGCTCCGTTACTGACTTCTGCGGCGCGACCTCCGACAAATCGTCCAGCATGCGGCGCGTGGGATCGAGCTCCTTGTACTGGTCCTGCGCAAAGTAATCCGGCTCGACGTTGTGGCCGAGCTTGAGCGTGCCCTCGGTCAGCGGCTCAATGCCGGTCAGCAGCTTGATGAGCGTCGATTTGCCGGCGCCGTTCACTCCCACCAGCGCAATCCGGTCGCCGCGCTGAATCGTGAAATTCGCGTCGCGAAAAACTTCTTTCGCGCCGTAGCTCTTGGCTAGCTCCGTACACTCGACGACCAGGCGTCCGCTGGGATTCGGCTGCGGAAAGGTGAAGTGAATGGTCTTCTCGTCGGGGGGAATCTCGATGCGATCGATTTTCTCCAGCTCCTTGATGCGGCTCTGCACCTGCTTGGCCTTGGTCGCCTGGTAACGGAAGCGGTTGATGAAGGCCTCGAGCTGCTCGATGCGGTCGCGCTGGTTCTTGTACGCGGCAACGAGGGAATCGCGACGCTCCTGCTTTTGCTGCAGATACTTTTCGTAATTGCCGCTGTAGAAGTGCACGCGCTTGTTCCAGATTTCGGCGATGCGATCGACGGTGACGTCCAGAAAATAGCGGTCGTGCGAAATCAGCACGTAGGCGAAAGGGTACGCGAGCAGATACTGCTCCAGCCAATTGCGGGTTTCGAGGTCGAGATGGTTGGTGGGCTCATCCAGTAGCAGCAGGTTGGGCTTCGCGAGCAGCAGCTTGCCCAGCGCAATACGCATTTGCCAGCCGCCGGAGAATTCTTCGGTGTAGCGCGTCCAATCTTCCTTGCGAAACCCAAGGCCGTCAAGCACAGTTCCAACCTGCGAGTCGAGCGCGTAGCCGTCTTTAATGCGGAACTCGCCGGAGATGCGTTCATAACGGTCCGCGACTTGCGTGTACTCGCTGGACGTGTGGTCGAGCTCGCCCATTTTGTGAGCGAGGTCTTCCATCTCCTGCTCCAGCGCGCGCAGGTTGGAGAAGACGGACATGCATTCGTCGAAAACAGTGCGGCCGGAAAGCTGAAGGCCGTCCTGCGGCAGATAGCCGAAGGTCGTGTTCTTGGTGGAGACGAGGCTACCGTAGTCGAGCGACTCGATCCCGGCAAGGACTTTCAGCAGCGTGGATTTTCCGGTGCCGTTGGCGCCGACAAGGCCAACGCGCTCAGTGGGAGTGATCAGCCAGTCAAGATTTTCGAAGAGAAGTTTCGGGCCAAAGCGTTTGCCGGCTGAAGAGAGCTGAATCATGATGAAGCGTCAGTTGCTCTTCTTCTGCCCCTTAATAATTCGCTCGTCAATCGGCTTGCGGCCGGCGAAGCCCTCCTGCATCCCGTGCCAGTGCGTGAGCTTCTTCTCGCCCAGCTTCCAGCACAGCAGGATGATCTCTTCGCCGACCACGCACGGGAAGTCGAGCAGGCCGATATCGAGGTCCTTCACCTGAACCCCGGTGGCGTCAATTTCCGCGACCGCGTCTTTGGCCTTCTGCAGCGCCTTCTCCCGTTCGGCCTTGCGGCGTGCCACTTTGACGATGTCCACCAGCGTCCCGCCATTCACGAAGATGCGATTCGCCAGCGCTTGCTGCTCGCCATCCACTTCTTCGATCAAGGCCTTCGCCTCCATGGCGGAGCGGAGCAGCGATTCCAAGACGGGCAACAGGGTTTCGGCTTCGGCAACGGTGAAGGTTCGGGCCATATCGATCTCACCACTTTCCAGGCTGGCCAGAGTTTGCGCCGTAAGGCGCTGCAAAACCCGGCGACGGTGCGCCCGCAGGTCTGACCAATACCGCGGGATGCGCCGCAGGAACTTCTCACGAGGACGTTTGCGGATAATCACTGTATCTCTAACATCCTATCAAGAGCCGCGCGCGCCCACATCTTTACATTATCTTTTACTTTGATCTGGTTAACGATATTGCCGTCCACCAGGTTCTCCAACGCCCAGCACAGGTGCTGGGGCGAAATGCGAAACATGGTCGTGCACAGGCATCCGGAATTGTCCAGCGTGATGACGCGCTTCTCAGGATTCTCTTTGGCCAGGCGATTGACCAGGTGGATTTCCGTTCCGATCGCGAACGACGATCCCGCCGGCGCTTGCTCCACTCGACGAATGATGTGATCCGTCGAGCCGATATCGTCCGCCTTCTGGCATACTTCCCAGCGGCACTCGGGATGAACAACGACCTGGATGCCGGGATACGTGGACCGCACGTTGTCCACATGTTCGGGCAAGAAGCGCTGGTGCACCGAACAGTGTCCCTTCCACAGGATCACCTTGGCTTTCCGCAGGCGCTCAGCAGATAGTCCGCCCTGCAGTTGGTACGGGTCCCAGACCACCATCTCGTCGAGCGGGATTCCACGCGCGAACCCAGTATTGCGGCCCAGATGCTGGTCGGGAAGGAAGAAAAGCTTTTCGTTGCGGCCGAACGCCCAATCGAAGGCGCCCTTGGCATTGGATGACGTGCAGACAAGACCGCCACGCTCGCCGCAGAATGCCTTGATGGCGGCCGTCGAATTCATGTAGGTGATGGGCGTGATCCCGTTGCCGTCGTCGTCGGTGAGGCCGAGATTTACGAACTGCTCCCAGGCATCCTCCACCTGGCCAATCTCCGCCATGTCGGCCATGGAGCAGCCGGCGTTCAGGTCGGGGAGTAGCACCGCCTGTCCCGCACGGGCGAGGATATCGGCGCTTTCCGCCATGAAGTGCACGCCACAAAAGACGATGTAGCTGCCTTTGGCCTGCGCCGCCATTTGCGAGAGGCGATAGGAATCGCCGCGATAGTCTGCAAAACGAATGACTTCATCGCGTTGATAGTGATGTCCGAGGACAACGCATTCGCTCCCCAGCTCTCGCCGGGCCTCGGCGATACGATCGTCCATCGAGCGATCAGGGAGAACGAGGTAGTTTTCGAGCGAGCAGGATACTGCTTGCCTGACGGGTGCTGTTGCCATCTTCTTGTCTCTGCCTTCAGTCCCGGCAGCGCGTTTCCATTGTGATAGGAAGAACGCCCCGGAACGGGGATGTTGAAAGCTGACCCGCGGCTCCAGCAGGTCCACTTGTCCGCCATGGCGGGCCCGACCTGCGGGGATGTTGAAGCTGCGCGTTGACGCTTCTGTAATCTCAGTTCATTCGATGAGCGGGCCGCCGCGTTCGTTACAAAAACGAGAACCGCGTCCCTTGACGCGGTGCCAATAAGTCACATGACGCTATGACCGCCATCGAACAGCTACATTGTTACGCGTTGGTGAGGAATAAGCAAGGGCAACGCAGGCCAAAACCTCCCGCTAACCCCCGATATGGACCATCGTCCTCGACGCCGGCACGAAGCCCGGCTCGCCGATATGATGGCGCGCTTCCTTCTGATCGACCACGTCGCGGATGAACTCGGCCAACTCTGCGTCATCAGCGCCGTCCTGCATGAGCGCGGCGAGATCGTGCTCGCGCACTGAGAACAGGCAAGTGCGGATCTTGCCATCCGAGGTGACACGCACGCGGCTGCAATGTCCACAGAAGGGATGTGAGACGGGAGCGATAATGCCGATCTCCCCAACGCCGTCCTCAAAAACGTAGCGGCGGGCGGTCTCACTGCCGATGTGCCCCACTTCGCGTAGCGGCATGAACTCGGACATGCGCTGCAGAATTTCCTCGAGCCTTACGACAATTTCAGGAGACCACACCCGGTCTTCTTCCAGGGGCATGAACTCGATGAAACGGACGGTCACGCCTGCCTCACGCGCGAAACGGCCGAAGGCGGTGATCTGGTCGTCGTTGAAGCCGCGCAGCAGCACGCAATTAATTTTCACAGGAGTGAGACCCGCGGCCTGAGCGGCGTGAACTCCGGCCAGCACCTGCTCGTATCCGTTCGGCACGCGAGTGATGCGGGCGAAGCGCTCCGGATCGACGGCGTCCATGGATACCGTGACCCGCGAGAGGCCGGCGTCGGCAAGCGGTTGTGCCATGCCGGCCAGCAGGTGGCCGTTGGTGGTGAGTGCGATGTCCAGCGGCTCGCCGTTGACGGTGCGCATCCTGGCAAGTTCGCGAACCATCTCGACCAGACCTTTGCGCAACAGCGGCTCGCCACCGGTTAGGCGCACCTTCGTGATCCCCAGGCTGACGAAGACGCGGGCGATGCGCAGGTAATCGGCAGTCGGCATCTCCGGGAACTGCGGGCCGTCATTCCCCGAACGGCAGTACACGCACTTGTAGTTGCAGCGATCGGTAATGGAGATCCGCAGATCGCTGATGCGCCGTCCGAATTTGTCGTGAAGAAGCACGCTTTTCGCCATTCGCTCTTCGTCTTTCGCCAGAACCGTGGTGCCCCAGGTTCGCGTCCTTCGGTTGGACGCTAACCTGGGCCCACGTTAGCCCAAGGGATGGGCGAACTTGGAGCACCGAGCTTACGGCGAAAGGCAATCTGTTTCGAATGTGCAGGGAAAAAGCAAGACGCGGCCGTGCGGACGCACGCTGCCGGTCGTTTCCTCTCCAAGCACGGGAGGCATGGACGTTTCCCTCCACACCCTCGGTCCCGCCACTCACGCTGATCGATCGACTGTCGACGCGAGAACGGCTGGACACCGCCGCCGCAGCCCTGAGTATGCCTTTAGGCCGCGGAGGTCGGAAACAGTAGCTTAATTATAGATGCAACGCGCCAGACGGTCGCTCTGCGCTTTTCGCACTTCGCTTTTCGCCAGAGTTCGGATAGCTAAGAGATGAAAATGCAGGATCGGTTTCAAAAACGGCGCAGATGATAGCAGCACCTCTGGCGAATGGCGAACAGCGAAGAGCGAATGGCCGCTTTCTTCACATGCCTTCATAATTCGGGCCGCCGCCGCCCTCGGGTGGGACCCAGGTGATGATCTCGTACGGATCCATGATGTCGCAGGTCTTGCAGTGGACGCAGTTGGAAGGATTCAGATGGATTTCCAGACCGCTGGGCGTGTCTTGCGCCTCGACCATCTCGTAGACATTGGCGGGGCAGAAATTCTTGCAGGGATTGCCGTACTCCTGCACGCAGCGTTCGCTGCATATCGTCGTATCGTGTATGACAAGATGGGCGGGCTGGTCCTCTTCGTGCTTCGTGCCGGAATGATAAAGATCGGTGAGTTTGTCGAAGGTCAGCTTGCCATCGCCTTTGGCAGGCCCCAACAGGTCTGCTCTGGCTCCGCCATCCGCAGGCAAGGTGTCGAGGCGCTGCATGCGCCGATGCCCGGATTCTGTGGTGTAGCGGTCACGCAGGCCCCGCCCGCCGGTGAACTGCTGAATTCCGGCATGAAACATTCCCGACAGGAAGCCACTTTCGAATCCCTGATGAAAATTGCGGACCGGCCACAACTCTGACTTGATCCAACTGTTTTCCACCCGCTCTTGAAACGCTTCCAGCGCCGGCAACGAAAAATCTTGCTTAACCATGGCGTCGCAGGCGGTTTCAGCGGCCAGCATGCCGCTCTTAATGGCGAGATGAATGCCCTTCAGCCGCTGCGAGTTGAGAAACCCGGCGGAGTCGCCGAGCACCATCCAGCCGTCGCCCGCTAGCGGCGGAATGCTCCACCATCCGCCATAGGGCAGCGATTTGGCGCCATAGCGAACCATTTTTCCGCCCTGCAGGAGCTTGGCAATGAACGGGTGCTTCTTGAAATCCTGCAGAACATGCTGGGGATCGATGCGCGGGTCGCGATAATCGAGCCCGGTGACGAAGCCAAGCGAGACGATATTGTCCTTGGAGCCGTAAATCCAAGCGCCACCGTACTCGCTGAACGTGAGCGGCCAGCCCATGGTATAGATAACTTCTCCGGGGGCCACGCGTCCGTCCGGTAACTCCCAAAGTTCTTTGACCCCTACACCGTAGGTTTGCGGATTACGTTCGCGGTCGAGTTGGAAACGTCCGATGAGTTGCTTAGTCAGCGAGCCTCGCGTCCCCTCGGCCAGAATCACGATCTTGGATCTCAGATCGTAGCCCGGCTCAAAATTCGATTTCTGCTCCCCGTTCTTGTCCACGCCTTTGTCGTCGGTGCGAACGCCGACCACACGCCCGGAATCGAAGAGCAATTCCGAACCTGCAAACCCGGTGAAAACTGTGACCCCTGCCTCTTCTACCTTGCCGCCGAGCCATTTCACGAACTTATTAATGGAGATCACGTAGTTGCCATGGTCTCGCATGGGCGGAGGCGTGACCGGGGACTTGAACTTGCCCGTGCGCGTGAGGAAGTAAACCGATTCTTTCGTCACCTTTGCATCGAGCGGCGCTTCCTGCTCAAAACCAGGCAACAGCTCGCGCATGGAGCGCGGATCGAGCAGCGCTCCCGAGAGACAGTGTGCGCCGACTTCGCGCGCCTTCTCCAGCAGATAAATGTTTTCCTTGCTGAGCTGGGCCTCGGGATGCCTGGCGTTGTACTCGTCGACGAGTTGCGCCAGCCGGAGCGCGCAGGCCATACCTGCCGGTCCGCCTCCGACAATAACGATGTCGGCTTCCATGACGGGGCGGTCCACATTTGGGAGCGGCTTACGAAACACTATCATTCTGACTTTCGCAAACTATCGAGCATCGCAGTTACTGTTATACGCTGCTGCGAAAATATGCCACAACGTCAGACTAGGAGAGCCTGGCGCAGTTGTTTTACGGAGCAACGGGGGCGCGCTCTGCGCCCAGTTCAAAGGGGGCCTAACCAAAAAATGAAATTACGATGCGATGGGGCTTAGGATAGCAACTTTCACTAAGGCTGCTGTATGAAAAATTACACGCACCGAATCGTAGGCCGTCCGGCTTATCAGGAACTCTTCGCTTTTTTCACCTCTTCCACTAACGGCGGCACTATGTCGAACAAGTTGCCGATAACCGCCACGTCGGCAATCTCAAAAATAGGCGCTTCGGAGTCTTTGTTGATGGCGATTATGCTGCGCGCGCCCTTCATGCCAACCACGTGCTGGATGGCGCCGCTGATTCCCAAGGCCAGATAAAGTTTGGGCGCGACCGTCTGTCCCGACGAGCCCACCTGGCGATCCATGGGCAACCAGCCCGAATCGCAGATCGGCCGTGAGGCCGCGATTTCGCCGCCCAACGCATCCGCCAACTGTTTCGCGATCTCAATGTTCTTTTGTTCTTTGATGCCGCGCCCGACGGCCACGATGACTTCGGCCTGCGTGAGATCGACCGCCTGCTTGGCTTCCTTGAACGGGGCCTCCGGTTTGTTGCGAACCACCCCATCGGGGATCGCTACGTTGATCGCTTCTACCGGCGCCGGGGCTTCGCCTGCCTGCACTTGATCGCCGCGAAAGGCGCCGTTCTGGAATGTGGCAAAAAAAGGAGCGTCGCCCAGGCAAGAAACATCGGCGGCAAACTTGCCCTGGAACATCTGTCGGGTGAAGAGCAGCTTTCCGCCTTCGTACTTGTATCCGATGGCATCGCTGACCAGCGCGCGATCCAATGCCGCGGCCAGCTTGGGGGCGAAGTCGCGCACCTGGTAGGTGTGCGGCATTAGGACCAGCTTGGGTTGTGTTTTCTCAACCAGCTGCTTTAGGGCCGCGACAAAGCCGTCGGGCGTGTAAGGGTCCAGCTTGGGCGACTCGACATCGTAGACCTTCGCGACTTTCTTGTTGGCAATGTCGTTGGCGATATCGCCGACACCGCTGCCGGCGACGGCGGCTTCGAGCCTCCAACCGGTCTCGGCGGCCAGCGCTTGCGCACCCGTAAGCGTCTCCAGCGAAACGCGATTCAGCTTACCCTCGCGTTGTTCCACTACAACCAGGATCGTGTCTGCCATTTTGGTCCGTTCGTTGGCACTTAGCATTTGGCAGTTAGCACTTAGCCAAAGCCCATGTGCGTCAGAGCAACTGAACCTCGCAAAGAGTCTGTGGTCTAACTTCGTCAGACCGGCTTTTCAAGTGCGGTTTTGCCAAATGCTAAGTGCGCTAAGCGCCAAATGCTAAGTGCTCTTCTTAGCGGTTGCGCCGGCGCACGCTCACTCCATACAGGCTTAACAGTACCCCGACAAATGCGAGGCAACCCGCTATCCACGCAAACCGCGTCTCGCCCAGCTTTTGCGCCGCAGGGTGAAAAAAGATCACCAAAGACGCAAAGAGTATCATGACCCAGCCGATCGCCATCATGGCTGAGCCGTTTTCACGCTTCTCTTCCGGTGACGATGACATAGCCGCCTCCTGTGCGATTGCGACTTGCCACCCTCCTCTACCCAAACTTTTCGCGCCGTTTCGCGGGGCGTCAGGCCACGTGCTCCTGTTCGGCTTTTTCCCGCCTCTCGGCCGCGAGCGTATGTTCGATATCGCGGCGGCCCAGCGCCGTAGCGCCCAGCGCACGTCGATAGCGCGTTCCCATAATCACCAGAGCCAATCCCGCGACACCTTCGACTGCCAGCCAGATTGGCCAAAACATCGAGCCGTCGCGCAGGCTTATGAAAAAGAAAGCGCCAAGCACCGCGTCGCCCCAGAGCAAGATCCAGCCTAGCGTAAGCATGATCGAGCCGAGGCGTCTATTCTCCACCGTGTTGTCGATTGCGACCTGATCGCGTTCGTATCCTGGCATAACGAGCAGAGCTCCTTTCACAGGTTAGGCCTGTTTCGTTAGATGCTGAGCCGGCAATCAGCAACTAGCAATTAGCTCTAGCTTTCCCCCTCGCTTGTCTGCAATCTGCGGCGCAGCGTTATATGCCCGAACCGATTTCGAACCAAAACACTAATTGCCTAATTGCTAGCTGCTAATTGCTGCCTTCCTCAAATCACCCGCATCTCGTTACGCAACTTCTCGACCAACTTCTTCGCAACTTCGGCTGGAGGTCCTTCCAGGATCTCGGTCTTCTTTGTCTTCTGTGGGATGTAAAGCTTTTCGATTTTCTGCAGGTTGCTGCCGAGCGAACCCTTCACGTCGTCGAAGCTGACCTTCTTCAGCGGCTTATTCTTGGCTTGCTTGATGCCGATCAGCGTGGCATAACGCAGCTTATTGATGCCCGACTGAATGGTGAGCACGGCCGGCAACGGGATGTCGACATACTGAAAGAATCCGGCTTCCAATTCCCGTTTCACCCGGATGCCGCTATCGCTCTTTTCGATTTGCATGATGATGGTGGCGTGCGGCCAGCCGAGCAACTCGGCCAGGATGACGCCGGTCTGGGCGAAACCGTAATCGTCGGATTGCAGGCCGGTGAAGATCAGGTCGAAGCTCTCGCCCTTGATGGCAGCAGCAAAGGCTTTCGCGGTGTTAAAGGCATCGAGGCCGATAAAGGCGTCGCCCTCAAGATGGATGGCTCGGTCCGCGCCCTTGGCCAGCGCCTCGCGCAGCACCTGCTGCGCCCGCGCCGGGCCGCTGGTGATGACCACGACCTCGCCGCCATGTTTTTCCTTCTGACGCAGCGCCTCTTCCAGCGCGTACGCGTCAGGCTCGTTCACTTCGTAGGAAACGTCTTCGCGAATCCAGGTGCCGCTCTCGTTCAACTTCAAGGGAGCGTCTTTCTGCGGCACCTGCTTCATGCAGACCAGTATCTTCACCGAAACTCCTCAGGAACCTGCGGGCATGCCATGTGAAACCTGCAAGTATAAATTATCCGCGCGGCGGATGCGCAACATCAGATCAGAACAGGTGCAGAAACAAGAAATCAAACCCAGCCGCACCGGCGACAGAAAAAAATAAGAGAAAGTGTTTGCTGCGTTGGCTGGAGTCGAGTAACATTTGCGGCCCAGAGAGGCCATTGTGAGGAGGTCGCCATGCTGCCGCAACCGGCTCAGCCCCAGTTCAGTCAGGACGAATACAAGCAGACGCTGCTCGATGCCGAGGCCCTGCTGAAATATGCTGCGGAAACCGGCAAGCCGGTCGATAAAGCGACCGAAACCGCTGTATTGGCTGCCCGGACAGCGTTCGACGCGAAATCGTTGGACGCGGCAACCACCAGCGCACTGCTGTCCGCTCTGGCCGCACTGGCCAACCTGATTGCCCCGGTTACGGCGGAGAGCCTGCGCGCGCTCGCCAAAGAAGCCAGCAACCGTCCGCCGTACCGCAACTGGGCCACGGTGCTGGCCGTCATCATCGTGATCTATTCCACTATTAGCCTTGTCAGTTCGACCATCGCTGACTCGATCCAGGCCGACATTGCCAAGGCAAACGACCTGGCCGTGAAACTCAATTCCGAATTTCCCCCTCCGTCAACCGCCCCGCCCAACGCCACAACCACCACGCAACCCAGCACTAACGCCGGCACGCGGCCCGGCGCCACAGCCGCGCAGCCCAATTCGACGGTTGCAACCGCCACCCCGACCCCGCCGGACCTGCCCGCCGGGCTTAACCGTAAAGATGTACTGAGTGACTTCCAGGACTATGCCGCCACCATCCGCAGCATCTATTCCCATGCACAACAGCTGAACTGGTTCGTGCACCTCTACGGCCGCCTCACGCACGTGGACAGCGTAGACCCTTTTTATAAGTCAGCTAGCGATAAGCAGCCCAACGATAAACAGACCAACAATCTCACCGCATGGCAACAATTGACAGAGGAGCAAGATCAGTTCGAACTTCCCGTGCCTCTGGTTGACTATGCGGCCGCTGCAGTCAGTCGCACCCAGAGTTTCCAGCAGGTGCGGTACTGGGCCAAGGACCTGGCCGATGACGTGGCGTTCTTTTACGGAGCGGTTTCTTCGTGCATTCTCCCGGTGCTCTACGCCCTGCTCGGCGCTTTTGCCTACATTTTGCGGACGTATCAGCAGCAGGTCAGGACTCGAACCTATGTACCTTCACACGCCGACTCAGCCCGGTTTGTGATAGCCGCGATTGGTGGCGCCGTTGTCGGCCTATTCAGCAACTTCTCGGGCGGCCAGACGGTGAAGATCTCGCCGCTCGCACTGGCATTCCTGGTGGGATACGCGGTGGACGTCTTCTACACCTTCCTCGAAAACCTGATCGAATCCTTCACTAAATCCGCGTTGGGTCAAAAAGATCAGGGGCAGCCTCAAACTTCGGCTGCAAAGACGCCAGTCGGGCAAGGTAAAGTTCAGGCTCAAAATTTCGAAGCGAACGCACAGAAGACAGACGATTCCGGAACGGCTGTTGACGCAGCCAAAGCCGCTGGAGCAGGGGGTTAGAGATCCGCAGAACCAGCGCCAGCCACTTGTAGAGGCTAGTCGGCTATTTCATGGAAATTCGCAATGCTCCATGCTACCTTCCGTGCAACAATGGCGTCGGACAACTGACCACTGACAGCCGGCAACTGTTTTCATGATTGCTCACCTTCGCGGACGACTCATTGCCAAGCATCCCAACCAGGCCATCGTTGAGGCTGCCGGTGTCGGCTATGATGTGACCATCTCGGTGCCTACATTTTCCGATCTCCCGCCGACCGGCGCCGAAGTCGAGCTGCACATTCACACGCACGTGCGCGAGGACGCTCTGGCGCTCTACGGATTTCTGCGGCGTCCGGAAAAGCAGCTCTTTGAGAAGCTCATCACGGTCAGCGGAATCGGGCCGAAGTTGGCGATCACAATCCTCAGCGGCATGGCGACCGCCGAGATGGTAGGCGCGATTCGCAGCAATGATTTTGCCCGTCTAACCAAGATTCCCGGCGTAGGCCGCAAGACTGCCGAGCGCATGTGCGTGGAGCTGCGAGACAAATTGGATGGTTTCGCCGAGCCGCAACCGGCGGCTGCACATTCGGCTGATCGAAGAAGATGTCATCTCCGCGCTGACGAACCTGGGCTATCAACGCACAATTTCGGAGAAGGCCGTCGAGCGGGCGATGCAATCTGCCGGACGCGAGAACTTTGACGCCATCTTCCGTGCGGCGCTGGGATCGTTGTCTAAATAAGGCCGCCGTCCGCTCTTCGCTTTTCGCCGTTTGCTGTTCCCTCAGATTGCCAAAGGGAGAACGAATGAGCTTCTGGCGAAAAGCGAAGAGCGAATTGCGAACAGCGATAGTATTACCTCGTGCGCGAGAAAGTACTTCGCTACATTCGCGAACGGGTTTTGCTGCGCGCGGGTGACCGCGTGGCCGTTGCCGTGTCGGGCGGTGCGGATTCGGTCGCGCTATTGCGACTGCTTCTCGAGTTGCGTCTTGAGCTGGGCATCGTCCTCGTTGTCGCGCATTTCAATCACGAACTGCGCGGCGAACAATCGGCTGCGGATGAAGCCTTCGTTGCCGAACTCGCGAATGAGCATGGGCTGCAATTTTTCGCCGGCCGCGGCAATGCCCGCGATCACGCGTCCGCTTGCAAACTGAGCATCGAAGCGGCAGGGCGAGAGCTGCGTTATCAATGGTTCACTCAAGTGGCTCAGCAACACGGCTTGAACGCGATGGCCACAGCGCACACGCGGGATGATCAGGCCGAGACGGTACTGCTGAAGTTTCTGCGCGGCGCGGGCACGCGCGGACTGGCTGGAATCTACCCGATTCTGGGCCGCGATGGATTTCGCATCGTCCGCCCGCTGCTGTGCGTCTCGCATAGCGAAGTCGAGGCGTACCTCAGCTCGATCGGCCAGGTATGGCGCGAAGACGAAAGCAACCTCGACCACCGTTTCCTTCGCAACCGGATTCGGCACGCCCTGCTGCCGCTGTTGGAACGCGAGTACAATCCCCGGCTTCGTCACATCCTCAGCGATGTGGCCAAGCTGTCGCAGGCCGAGCAGCAGTACTGGAATGATCTGGTCGCGCGACACTTGATGACGAACCCATCCGGTGAACTCCTGCTCGCCGGCTTTGCCGATCTTCCGGTCGCCTTGCAGCGGCGCGTCCTGAAAAGCTTTGCCGAAGCGCAAGGTGGCGCTGCCCTGGACTTCGCGCACGTCGAGAAGCTGCGCCGCTGCGCGTTGGGCGAGCTGCGCAAAGCCGAACTTCCCGGCGACCGCATCGCCATGCGCGCCAACGGCACCTTGCAAATTCGCAAGTTGGGGTGAGGCTACTGCTGATTGGCCGAACCCGGCTGCGTCAGCGGCGCCGGTGTCATGCCGAGGAAGATTGTTCCCGTGAACTTCCCGCCGGGGTTGAAGTTCCAGGTGAACAACGCAAAACCGGCGTGGGCGCAGGTCTGGCATCCGTTGCGCAGCGGGTAGCCGATGATGAACTGCAGCCCGCCGTTCGGCCCGGTCTGCGAATTGGGCCACGTCCTGCCGTCGCGATCGCCCGGCCACAGGCTTACGTTGGGGAACTGGTTCTGCACGTCCTGAAACTGAAAGCTCTGTCGCATGCCCTTTTCGTCGAGCAGTTTCAAATCTTCCGCGTTGATGATTCGCGGCTTGCCGTTGACCAGCAACAGGCCGTACGCGGAGCGCAGCGGGTAAGACACAAAGGCGATGTCAACTGGGCCGACCTTATTGAACCCCGCCATGATGCCGATCTCGCCATTCTGCTTGTAGAGTTCGCGCGTGAAGCTCACGGCGTCGGCGGGCGCTCCGGCCTTCGACATCTGGCTGATCACGCAGTCGCCAAACTTCTGCGACGGCGAAACCTTCTCACATGCGGCGCGCGCCTGGGCGAGAAAGTCACTGCCCGGCTGCCAGACAGCCGATGCGGTAATCGGCGTCGTCCCGGACTGCGCGAACGTCAGTGGGACAAGTCCCGTGACAACCAGAATCAACAGTAGTCTGCGCATTTCCCCTCGATCGTTGCTGGAGTCTACCAGATTGTCGCCTCTATGGAGTTTGCTGCGGCGACGATGGCGGCGGCTGTGGCCTTCCCGGTCTCGGCAAGAGCTTTGGTGGCGGCGGGGTCGGAATGTACGTTGTGCGCAGGAACTTTCCCTTGGCATCGAAGTTCCACCCGAAGCGCGCCAGCCCAAGGTGCGCGCAGGCGTGACAGCCGTCGAGCAGCAAGTAGGTCACGACGAACTCGGTGCCCCCCTCGGGCAACGGCTGCGCGCGCGGCCAAGGCGAGGTGCCACTGCGGTCCCCCGGCCAAAGGTCAATCTTGGGAAATTTCTCTTTGACGGCTTGGAAGAGCGCGTCTTTTTCCATCGCGGCACGGTCGAGCTTTTGCAGGTCGTCGACGTTGAGGACCGCGGGGTCACCGTTCACCAGCAGCAGCCCGTAATTGGTGTTGGCGCGCAGCGGATAGAACACCTGTGCGGCATCGACCGGCCCATAATGTTTGAATGCGGTCATGATGCCCACGTCGCCGTTGGTCTGCTGGAAGAGCATGCGGGTAAAGCTCACGGCATCGGCAGGCGCCCCGGCGGCGGCAATCTGGTTCTGGAAGCACGCGGGAAAACTCGCCGGGCCGGCGCTCTTGTCGCACACATTGTGAGCCTTGGTGACGAAATCCGGCGGCGCCTGCCAAACGGCGGAGGCGCCGATTTTGCCGGAAGGGGTCTGTGGTGCGGCATTGGCGGCCTGCGCGAGCAGCGACATCGGCGCAATGATGATGAACAACAATAACAATCTCAAGGTGATTTGTTCCCCCTCTGATTTACGACGACCCGTCCGGCATAGCGGGACGGGATCCCTCGTTATTCTCGCCGCATTGCCAATCACTCCGGCCGGTCGATCTGTGCCTTCTGCAGCTTGTCGGAATAATCCACGTACACCGATTTCCACTCGGTGTAGAAATCGATGGCGCCGATTCCGCCTTCGCGATGGCCGTTGCCGGTGGCTTTCACGCCGCCGAAGGGCAAATGCACCTCGGCGCCGATGGTGGGCGCATTGATGTAGGTGATGCCGGCGTACAGATCGCGCATCGCGGTGAACGCCTTGTTCACGTCCTTGGTGTAGATCGACGACGACAAGCCGTATTCGATATCGTTGGCAATCTCGATGGCATGCTCCAGGCCATCGCACGGAATGATCGACACCACCGGCCCGAAGATTTCTTCCTGGGCAATGCGCATTTTCGGATCAACATCCGAGAAAACGGTCGGCGCGACAAACCAGCCGTGGTCGTAGGGCGCGCCTTCCAGGCGATGGCCGCCACACAGCATCTTGGCGCCTTCATCGTTGCCGATCTTGATGTACTTTAAGTCCGTTTCCATCTGCGACGAGTTCACCGCGGGACCCATATCGACGCTTTCATCCAGGCCGTTGCCGATCTTGAGTTTCTGGGCGCGGGCAACCAACTCGTCTACGAACTTCTTGTACACCCCCTTCTGCACGATGATGCGGCTGGTCGCGGTGCACCGCTGGCCGGTGGTGCCGAATGCGCCCCACAGCGCGCCTTCGAGCGCCAGGTCGAGGTTCGCATCGTCAAGCACGATCATGGGATTCTTGCCGCCGAGCTCCAGTGAGCAGTGCTTGAAGGTCTTCGCCGCTTCCTGGCCGACGATCCGTCCCACGGCCGTCGAGCCGGTGAGCGAAACCGCGCGCACATCGGGATGCTCGACCATCGGCGTGCCCACCTCGCCGCCGAAGCCGGTGACAATGTTGACCACGCCTGCAGGAATGCCGCCGTCGGTGAGCGCCTGCACGAAATTGAGCGTCGAGAGCGGCGTATCCTGTGCCGGCTTAATTACGGCAGTGTTGCCGGCTACGAGCGCTGGGAACAGCTTCCACGACGGGATCGCCATGGGGAAGTTCCACGGCGTGATCATGCAGCAGACGCCGAGCGGCTGCCGGACAGCCATGGCGAATTTGTTGGGCAGCTCCGAGGGCACGGTCGGGCCGAACAGGCGGCGGCCTTCGCCCGCGGTGTAGTAGCCGCAATCGATGGCTTCCTGCACGTCGCCGCGCGTCTCTTTGATCACCTTGCCCATCTCGCGCGTCATCAGCTGCGCGTATTCTTCTTTGCGCGCGATGAGGATTTCCGCGGCTTTGTACAGCATCTCGGCGCGGCGGGGCGCGGGGACAAGACGCCACTTCTTGAACGCGTGCTTCGCGGCCTCGATGGCCCGGTTGACGTCTTCCTTATCGGATTTCTGAAATACGCCGACCACCTCGCGCGTGTCAGCGGGATTCAGGTTTTCGAAGGTGCGGCCGGTGCGGCTCTCCACCCACTCGCCGCCAATGAAGTTCTTATAAATGCGCGGACGAGTGCCAGTGCGAATGCTGGGCGCCTTACCAGGGTCAACAGCCGGCGCTGCGGTGGGGGCGGATTTCTGCTCGATGGTTGCCATAGGATTGCCTCCTGCTCAAAATCCAAAGCTTTAATGCTAGCGGGTAGCAGGCAGGATTGTCACTCGCAGGCGAGCAAATTGATGGGGAGCAAAATAACGGCGCAGGGTCCGGAATGTGCCCGCTGAGCTCGGTGGCGAGCTCACGCGTGTGTCTTGTGCCGGCTATTGATGCCTGCAAAAGAAAAGTCCTGGACGCCGGTGGAAGAGCCGGGCTTCAGCCCGGCTAAATCGGATGTATGAACAAATTGGCTTTAGCCGCGGCACCGGGGCTGAAGCCCGGCCCTAAACGTCCTTTATCGGCACGGCTAAAGCCGTTTCCACCAGGCAACCGGACATTTCTCTTACAGTTCTCAGTAAGGCTTACCGCAACTCATTCCCGGTAATGCGCGCCTCCATGTCGCACGTCGGCACCGCGGACCCAAAAAATCACGTCCTCAGCAATGTTGGTGGCGTGGTCGGCAATGCGCTCCAGGTTGCGCGCGATCAGAAGAACATCCAGCGCCTGGCGCACGGACGCGGGCTCGTCGTGCATCTTCTGCACCAGCACGACGAAGGCTTCATCCTTCATGCGATCGACAATGTTGTCCATTTGCAAAACAGCTTCGGCCACTTCGGCTTTGCCATCGAGGAACGATTCCAGCGCTCGCTGCACCATGGTGGTGACAGCGTCGGCCATCCTGGGAATGTCCACCGGCAGCTCAATGGCTTCCTCGCTGACCAGGTCGAGGACACGTTGCGCGATGTTGACGGCCTGATCTCCCACGCGCTCCAGGTCGGCATTGATCTTGAGCACGGCAAGGATGAAACGCAGGTCGATGGCCATGGGCTGCTGCATGGCCAGCAGATCGAGCGCCAGCTCGTCGATTTCGCGCTCGGCTTCGTTGATGGCGTTTTCGCCCGTCAGCACCATCTGACAGTACTTGCTGTCACGGGTGCGATAGGCCTCGGTGGCGCGGTCGATCGCCTGTTCGGCGAGTCCGCCCATGCGGAGGAGCTTCTCTTTGAGTTCGTCGAGTCCCTGCTGAAAGCGGCTGCGCATTATCCGAACCTGCCTGTAACGTAGTCTTCTGTCCGCTTGTCGGCGGGATTGGTGAAGATCTTTTCGGTTTTATCGTACTCGATGAGGCTGCCCATGAGAAAAAATCCGGTAAGCTCGGCCACACGCGCCGCCTGCTGCATGTTGTGGGTCACGATGACGACGGTGTAATGCTGCTTCAACTGGAAGATCAGCTCTTCGATCTTGCTGGTCGATATGGGATCCAGCGCCGAGGCCGGCTCGTCCATCAGTAGTACCTCGGGCTCAACCGCCAGCGCGCGCGCGATACAAAGCCGCTGCTGCTGTCCGCCGGAAAGGCTGGCGCCCGATTTCTTGTGCAGGTTGTCCTTCACTTCGTCCCACAGAGCGGCCAGCTTAAGCGAACGCTCCACCAGTTCATCCATCTGCTTGCGATTGCGAAAGCCGTTCAGCTTCAGCCCCGCGGCCACGTTGCCGTAGATGGACATGGTCGGGAACGGGTTGGGCTTCTGGAACACCATTCCGATGCGGCGGCGCACCTCCACCGGGTCCGACCCACCGCCATACACGTCCATTTCGCCGACTCTTACGTCGCCTTCGGCACGGGCTTCGGGGATGGTCTCATGCATGCGGTTCAGGCAGCGTATGAAGGTGCTCTTGCCGCAGCCCGACGGCCCGATCACCGCGGTCACGTGGTTGGCAGGAATCGTCATGTCGATTTGGTGAAGCGCCAGGTTCTTGCCGTACCAGGCGTTCAGCGCGCGCACTTCGATTCCTACGCCCATGCGAGCTCTTACGCTCCCTTCATCATGCCGCGACTGGTCACAATGCGGACCGCCGCAACTGCGCCCATAATCAGGATGATCAGGATCAACGCTCCCGCCCACGCCTGCCTGTGCCAGTCGTCATAGGGCGATATGGCGTAAGTGAAAACCTGCAGAGACAGGGCTGCGGTAGGCTGGTTCAATTTCAAGTTCCAAAACTGATTACCGAAAGCGGTAAACAGCAGCGGGGCGGTCTCGCCAGCAACGCGAGCGAAGGCCAGCATGCACCCGGTGATCACGCCGGCCGAGGCGGTACGCAAGGTGATGGAGAGCGTGGTACGCCACTTGGGAATGCCCAGCCCGTAAGCGGCTTCGCGGATGACGTTCGGCACCATCAACAACATTTCTTCCGTGGCGCGCGCAACCGTGGGAATCATCATGATGCCGAGAGCGACACCGCCGGACCATGCCGAGAAATGCTTTTGCCGAAGCACGATCAGCGAGTAAACGGTGACGCCAATCACGATCGAGGGCACGCCATTCAGCACGTCGGCGGTAAAACGAATCATGTCGCCAAAACGATTCTGCCCATACTCGGCGAGATAAATGCCCGAGCCGATGCCCAGAGGGATGCCAAACAAGCTGGCCACCGCGAGAATCAACCCTGTACCCACGATGGCATTGGCCATGCCGCCGCCCAGTTCACCCGGAGGCTTCGGCGTTTGCGTCAGGAAGGCCAGGTTAACCGAACCGACGCCCTTGACCAGCAGGTAAACAAAAATAGCAATCAACGGAATGATTACCAGGATGGCTGCCACGATGGCGAAGGCCGTTGCCCCCCAATCGGTGAGCCTACGCCACAGGCTGACCTGCTGGGAGGTGGAAGCCGGGATGGAGTTAGGCACGCACCCTCGCAGTTCCGCCGGTGATGCTCCACACCAGCAAACGGGCCAGCGCATTCACAATCAGAGTTACCAGGAACAATGCCAGCCCGATCTCCACCAGGGAGCTGAGATATAGGTCCCCGGTGGCTTCGGTGAACTCGTTCGCTATCACGCTGGCCATGGTATAGCCCGGCGCAAATAACGACTTGGCAATCTGTGGTGTGTTGCCAATCACCATGGTCACGGCCATGGTTTCGCCAAGCGCGCGGCCCAGTCCCAGGATGATGCCGCCCACAATGCCGATGCGGGCATTGCGCAGGACGCCAATGCGGATCATCTCCCAGCGCGTGGCGCCCAAGGCCAGCACAGCTTCACGCTGGTTCTGCGGCACCGCCGTGAGCACCTCGCGAGTGATGGATGCAATGATCGGAACCACCATGATGGCCATAATGATGGCCGCCGCCAGCATGCCAATGCCGTAGGCCGGACCGGTGAAAAATCCCGTCCAGCCCAGCGTCTTGGCCAGGAATGGCTCGACATAATCCCGCAGCAGCGGAGCCAAAACAAAGATGCCCCATAGGCCGTAAATCACGCTGGGAATTGCTGCCAACAATTCCACGAGGAAGGAGATGATGGCACGCAATCGTTGTGGACACATTTCCGTGATGTACACGGCCACACCGATGGAAAGCGGCACCGCCAACAGCAATGCGAGAAACGAGGAAACCAGCGTGCCATAGATGAACGTCAGCGCTCCGAACTCACCGCTCACCGGGTCCCAATCGCTGCCAAAGAAGAACTTGATGCCGAACTGGTGCAGCGACAGCCTGGACTTGTCGACCAACTCCCAAACCACCAGCGCAACAATGGCGAAAACCGAGACCGCCGTGAGCAGGATAATTAAGCTGAATATCTGGTCAGGAATTCGGCTGCTGCGAGGACGGGAGCTGCGGATTTTATTCAGGACGCCACGGGGTCCGGCCTCCTTGCGCTCCACTTTAATCTTCGCGAGCGAGGGAATGGAGGCAGCAGACCTGGGTTGTTCTCCAGCAGGATCGGGCGAGTTCATTGGCTCAACGCTATCAGGCATCGATTACAGGAATGTTACACAACCCATAGGATGGCGCCACCGCGGTAGAACGATGGCGCGGCAACCTTCTCACCCCTAACTCAAGGCTTAACTTCCTTCGTAATCGCAGCCTTTTCCATTTCCACCACCTGCTTCGGAAGCGGGGCGTAAGTGAGCGCCTCCGTCATAGTCTGGCCCGGGCCTAGCATCCAGAAGAGAAAGTCCTTCAGGACCTTGCCCTTGGTGGCATCGGCTGGGTTTGTGGGAATCAAGAGCCAGGTAAAGCTGGAAATTGGATAAGCTGTCTTGCCGGAAGCATTAGTAATCGAGACGCGGAAGTCCGCCGGCATCTTCACCCCGGCCGCCGCGGCGGTGATGCTTGCGAGGTCAGCCTTGATGAACTGGCCGGAGGAGTTTCTCACGCTGCCATACTGAATCTTGTTCTGTACCGCGTAAACCAGTTCGATGTAGCCAAGCGATCCGGGCAACTGTCGGATGTTTCCCGCTACCCCCTCATTTCCCTTTCCACCAATGCCTACCGGCCACTTTACCGATGTTCCTTTCCCCACTTGCGACTGCCACTCGGGGCTGATTTTGGAAAGATAATCCGTCCAGACGTAAGTGGTTCCACTGCCATCGGAGCGGTGAACGACGGTAATGCTCTGGTCCGGGAACTTAATTCCGGGGTTCACTGAGGTGATCGCCTTGTCATTCCACTTGGTGATTTTTCCCAGGAAGATTCCGGCCAGAACGTCAGGGGTAAACTTAAGCTCCGCATTCACGCCGGGAATGTTGTAGGCGGGCACATCCGCGCCAAGAACGGTCGGAACGTGCAGGATCTTGACCTTCGATTCCTTCAGCTGTTCGTCGGTCATGGGCCCGTCGCTGGCGCCGAAATCAACCGTTCCGGATATCACCTGGCGAATTCCGCCGCCGCTGCCAATCGACTGGTAATTGATTTCAATATCGGGATGGATCTTGTGATACTCGTTGAACCACTTGGAATACATCGGGTAGGGGAAGGTGGCGCCCGCCCCATTCAACTTTGTCTGCGCCACCGCGCAGCTCGCCAGCACGGCGATGCAGAGAAGAATTCTGAGCGCACGAGTCACGTAGCGTTCCTCCTGAATTTCGACACAAACGAATGCCAGTAATTCTTACGCCCCGCTTATTACAGAACTGTTAAAGGGGAGTGAAATTCGCGTAAAGAGGCCAGCGGATGGGCTCGCAAGTGGTTCAAACTGCAAGAAAATTGGCGGATTCGCTAGCGTACGCGTGAGTCGTTTCGGCGCTCCAGGATATGGAGCAACTCAGCGATCAGCACTTGGCGCCAAGTCCACAGCCAACGCCGAAGGCTCTGGCCAACTTGCGTCCTTCGGCCGATATCGGGCTGATGGACGCGCTTGTCGAGGGAAGGGGTCGCACCGCTGGAGAACATCGTTTACCCTCCACTACCCACGCTTAGATTCGAAGAGATTGGGCCGGGCGATGAAATCTACGTGAATTTCGCAAGGAGGCTGCCTCCACATTACTTCACTTCCTTCTGCCGGCGCTTCAGGTCGTCGATGAACATCTGTTCCACCGGCCGGTCATAAGCGCGCAGCACGTGGCGCACGCTATGCCCGCTCACCAGGTGGCAGACCTCTTCGGCCAGGTTCTTCGCGTGATCCCCGGCGCGCTCCAGCGCCTGCGTCATGAACAGCACATGAAAGCTTTCCTGGCGCGGTGCGCCGTCGTGGTTCTCCAGGTGGCGAAGGAACACCAGATTGCGCAAACGGTCGAGTTCCGCGTCCGACCGCAGCACTGCCAGCGCGCGATTCAGGTCGCGCTGCGCGAACGCGTCATGCACATCGCCCAGCATCTTCTCCAGCCGTGAGGCCATGATCGTCAGCTCGCGAATGTCCTGTAGTTCGATGCGGCTGCCCACCGCCGCCGCCCGATTACTGCAATTCAGCAGCAGGTCGCCGATGCGCTCCAGGTCGATGATGAACTTCAGGCAGGCGAGCAACTCACGCGCGTGCTCGGGGCTCACTTGCGTGATCATTTGCGTGACCCGCTCGTCGATCTCGCGGTCCAGGGTGTCGAGTTCTTTCTCGCGATCCCGCACTCCGTCGAGCACCGATGACACACCGGTCGCGATGCCCTCGGCCACAATGCCTGCGGCCATGCGCGCGATGCGGCACGCTTGCAACGTTTGTTCCTGAATTTCAACGCAGATCGCTTCCGGACTGAGAGGTGGGTTCTGGGCCGTGCTCATCCTGTTCTCACAAATCCGCCGCACAGAGCAGCACGCTTGTCTGTTCCGGCATTCGTGAGCTAGGGCCGCAGAGGCTTGGTTTACTAGCTCTACGGTAAAGCACATTCATGAATTGTCAGTGAAAGTACGATGAACCGCCGATAAATTCACAACCAGGCGTACGCGAATTGCTAGCCTACTTAGGAATCCAGCAGCGGGTGGCTACACCGTGCCGCCGTCCGCCCCCGCACCGCTGGCGTTGGCCAACGTCTCGGGCGCGGACAAGGTCTGCGGCGACATCGCCGCCTCCGTCTCCAGCGTGGTCGACACGCTCCCCGCTCGCACCGCTCCCCACACGATGAACAGGTTAGTCACCAGCACCACGGTGAAGGCCATCGCCGGCAAGAAGCTAAATGCCTGCCCGCGATCGTTGACGATTTCCAGCGCCAACACCGCCGTAACCAGCCCGCGCGGCAGCATCCAGAAGAGCAGTTCCGTCTCGCGGCGCGTGACGCCGCGCACCACCCAGCGCGAGCCCTCGACCGCAACCCAGCGCGCCACCACCAGCGCCACCAGAATCGCGAGGATAGGAAGGATGTACTGGCGGCTGATGAACTCGGCAACAATGCCCAGCAGAACAAAAAAGTAGGAGCGCACCAGGAAACTGAACTCGGCATGGAAGGCGAGCATGCGAGCGCCCTGCCGGGTCATATGCGGGGTGCGCGGCAGGTTCGCCAGAGTGACGCCAAAAACCAGCACGGTCAGCAAGCCGCTGCCGTGCAGGTATTCGCCTATCGCATACACCCCCATGAGGACGCCGAGATTCAGAATGTTGGTATTGGGCGCGCCGGCAATGCGCGGCCATAGCTTCGACCAGACCGCACCCGCGGCAAAACCCAGGCTCAGCGACACGAGGATGTGCTTGGAGAAGCTCGTGGCCAGCCCTCCGATCAGCGAGCTATCGCCTTGGGCATGCAGCAGGCTGCCCACCAGCAGCACGGCGATCACCTCGCCCAGCGCCGATTCCAGCGTGAGCGTGACCTTCACCGGCTCCGGGGCGTCGATCTGGGCCAGCGCCGGAATGACGATGGTGCCGCTGGTGCAACCCAGCGCCGCCCCCAGCAGCAGACAGTCTATCCAGTTGAGATGCAGCATCAGCCTGCCGACGGACGCGATCAGCGCGAGGCTCAACCCAAAACTCAGGATCACCAGCAGCAGACCGGCGGGAAGGTAGCGCAGCGCTTGCCGCAGCCGCAGCTCGATCCCGCCCTCGAACAGGATCAGTATCAGGGCGAAGGTTCCCAGAATCCTGACCGCGCCCTGAAATACCTCGGGATGCACCCAGTGCAGAATTGGACCAAGCGTTATGCCGATGAGCAGCAGAACAATGATGTCGGGCACACGGGTCAGCTTCGACAGGCGGTTCGCGGCAAAGGCCACGATCAGCAGCAGCGCCGGCAAGCCGAAAATTGCTACCATCTGCATATGACAACCGCCTCCCCGGAAATTCTAAACGCTCGTCCATCCCGCTGCACGGGTTGCGTACAATGCAGCCGGGAGATTTGGCGGATTGTTAGGATTGTGTTTTATCGCGCATGACACGCTGCATCCACTGCTGACAACAGCTCTGAATGGCACGACCCTCTACGTGCTCGCGGTAGTCTTCGTCGCCACCCTCATTCGCTCCGCGATTGGCTTCGGCGAGGCCCTGTTCGCGGTCCCGCTGCTGGCGCTGCGGCTTCCGCTGGAAGTTGCCGCGCCATTGGCGGTGCTCATCTCGATCACGATTGCACTGATCGTGGTCGCGCAGGACTGGCGCAAGGTCCACGCGCGCAGCGTGGGATGGCTGATCTTCGCCACCATATTCGGCATCCCCGTCGGCCTGGCGCTGCTTACCAGCAGCCATCAATCGCTCGTGAAGGCCGCGCTGGCGCTGCTGATTATCGCGTTCTCGCTTTATTCGCTGATCGGCAGCCGGCCGCCGGAGCTCACGACCGACAGCCTGCCCTGGCTGCTCGGCTGCGGATTCACCGCCGGCATCCTCGGCGGTGCGTATGGAATGAATGGGCCGCCGCTGGCAATCTACGGCGCGATGCGCCGCTGGTCGGCGCAGCAGTTTCGCGCCACGCTGCAAGGATATTTCCTGCCCGCAAGCATTCTCGGCATGATCGGATATTGGCTGAAAGGGCTGTGGACGCCCGCGGTTACGCATTACTTTCTGTGGTCACTGCTGCCGGTCATTCCGGCAATCCTGCTCGGCAAGTTCATCAACCATCGCCTTCATGGCCATTCGTTCCTGAAATACGTCTACTTCGCGCTGGCGGCGATTGGAGCGGTGCTGCTGGTGCAGTCCTGGCGCGGCTGAATCGCTGGGTGCTGGGTGCCCCAGGTTCGCGTCCTTCGTTTGGACGCTAACCTGGGCCCGTCACACACGTGGGCCTGGGCTAGCGTCCCGGATCCCCGCGCGGAGGAAATGAATTCGGAGCTAGGGCCCGGGGGAAAACCGCGAAAAATTGTGATCTGCGTCATAGGCGGGTGTTTGCCGGACGCGTTATAGTAAGCGGGTTATCCGGATCGCGCATGCGGAAGCCCGTTACCGCTTTCGCGCCGTCAGCCCGTAGGGTCAGCTTGGTCTGACGAACGGCGAATAGCGAAAAGCGAGACGCTGCGATCGCCCGAGTACTCCTATGCCGCAGAATTACGTACCGATCTTTATTTTCGCGTTTGTCGCCTTCCTGGTCGCCGCCGGAACCGTGGCGATCTGCACCCTGATTCGTCCGAAGAATCCCTTCAAGACCAAGCTGATGCCCTACGAGTGCGGCATCACGCCCTTCGACAACGCCCGCGGCCGCTATACCGTGCGCTTCTACATCGTCGCCATTCTCTTCGTCGTCTTCGACGTCGAGACCATCTTCCTGTTTCCCTGGGCGGTGCAGTTCAAGCGGCTCGGCCTCTTCGGCCTGCTGGAGATGATGATCTTCCTCGGCATCCTGATCGTGGGCTATATCTGGATATGGAAGAAGGGCGCGCTGGAGTGGGTGTAGGGCCCGCCTGAAGGCTGGACGCACTCATCGCCCTGCACCGCGAAATCCGCGTTCGCTCTGCAACTCGAAACTGGAAACTCGAACTCGAAACCGCCGTTCTACCGCGCCACCCGCTCCGCGATCCACGCCGCGCACTCGCGTGTGCCCAGCGTCCCTCCAACATCCACTGTCGTCTTCTTCGTGCGCACGGCATCGAGCACCGCGCTCTCGATCTGCTGCGCTTCGGCATTCAGCCCGAGGTGCGCCAGCATCATCGCCGCGGTCAAAATCGAGCCCATGGGATTCGCCATGTTCTTGCCCGCCATCGGCGGCGCCGAGCCATGCACCGGCTCGAACATCGACGTGCGGCCGGGATGAATGTTGCCGCTGGCGGCCATGCCCAGCCCGCCCTGCAGCGCGGCCGCCAGGTCGGTGACGATATCGCCGAACATGTTGTTGGTGACGATGACGTTGAGCGAGCGCGGCTCACGCACCATCTGCAGGCAGAGCGCGTCCACGTACATGTGCTGCGTCTGAATGTCGGGATAATCTTTCGCAACGTGTTTGAACACGCGTTGCCACAACCCCCCCGCATAGGTCATGACGTTCGACTTGTCGGACATCAGCACTTTCTTGCGACCATTTGCGCGGGCGTAGTCAAAGGCGAAACGGATGATGCGCTCGACGCCTTTGCGCGTGTTGATGTCCTCCTGTGTCGACACCTCGTCGGGCGTGCCGAACTTGAAGTGGCCGCCCATGTCCATGTAAACGCCTTCGGTGTTCTCGCGAATCACGGTGAAGTTCACGTCATCAGGCGTGGCGTTCTTCAGGGGACACAGCGAGGCGTCGAGCAGGCGCACCGGACGGACGTTGGCGTACAGGTCCATCTTGAAGCGCATCCCGAGGAGAATTTCTTTGGCGTGAATGTTGCTGGCCACGCGCGGATCGCCGAGCGCGCCGACGAAGATGGCATCGAAGTCACGCGCCAGCATCGCGAAGCCATCGGGTGGGATGGTGGTGCCGTCGATGAGATAGCGATCAGCGCCCCAATCGAACTCGGTGAACTCGACGGCGGCGCCCGAGGCGCGCACTACCTCAAGCGCGTTGGGGATCACTTCCTTGCCGATGCCGTCGCCGGGGACGACTGCGATGCGTTTGCGTGTAGTCACGGGAGATGAAGATAGCAGAAATCGGCCGTTAGCACTTAGCCAGGACAGCGCTGAACCGCTTCGTATGCTCGCACGAGGGTTTCCGGACCAGGAACGAAATGCCAAGTGCTAATTGCCAACTGCTGGCCCCGAATCTCTTATAATCGTTAGTTCAGATATGACCGTCGCAACCTTCCAGGACAAACTGATCACCTCCGGCGCGCGCCTTGCCAGTTATCGCGGGGCGGAGGCGGCCGCCAGCTTTGGCGACAAGGCCTCGGAATTTCGGGCGCTGCTCAGCGGCGCCGGCGCCTTCGATATGAGCTGGCAGGCGAAGCTGGTGATCAGCGGCAAAGACCGCACGCGCTGGACGAATGGCATGGTCACGAACAACATTCGCGACCTTGCACCGGGTTGCGGCGTGTACAGCTTCATCCTGACGCCGCAAGGCCGCAATCAGGGCGACCTCGTCGTCTACAACCGCGGTGACTATCTGCTGGCGACCACCGATCGCGAGCAGGCCGATGCGATCACCACGCTGCTCCGCCGCTACATCATCATGGACAAGGTCGAGATCGAGGACATCAGCGACAAGCTGGCGTCGCTCGGCATCGGCGGTCCGCAAACGCTCGAGGTCTTGTCGAGCATCGATATGGGCATCGAGATTTCGGCGCTCGAGCGCGGGCAAGTAATCGACACGGTTTGGCATGACATCGGCATATCCGTTGTGCGCAACACGCATCCGCAATCGAACGCTTATGAGATTTGGCTGGCGCCGGAGAACGTCGAGAAGCTTTGGGACGCGCTGACGAATGCGGGCGCGCAACCGGTGGGCAGCGACGCGCTGGAGATGTACCGCATCGCGCGCGGCATGCCGCGCTATGGAGTCGATCTGCGCGAACGCGACCTGCCGCAGGAAACCGGCCAGGAGCACGCGCTGAACTTCACCAAGGGTTGCTACATCGGGCAGGAGATTGTGGAGCGCATTCGCTCGCGCGGCAACGTGCATCGCACGCTGATTGGATTGGAAATTCAGGGCGAACCGCAGCCGCCGGGCGCAAAGATCTTCGCGGACGGGAAAGAAGTCGGAGAGATCACCAGCGCGGCGCGCGTTCCGTTTGCAGACGGCGAGCGAACGCTCGCGCTCGGCTATCTGCGGCGCGAGGCGGCCACTCCCGGAGCGATGGTAAGAGTCGGCGAGCAGAGTGCAACGGTTCAAGAGATTCCATTTTCATGATTCACCACAGAAGCACGGAGGAAACTAAGGATAGAGAACTCCGTGCTCTCTGTGATCTCTGTGGTGAAATAGATTCTTATGCCTGATAAAGAGAAGAAACCTGAATTTGTCGTAACCGACCGCCGTCTGTTCAGCGCCGAGGGCGAGCTGCGCCAGGATGTGGTTGAGGACGAGGAGCGGCGCGCCGAACGTGAGCGCGAAAAGCACGAAGCGCAGCAGCGCCGCAACGACGAACGCGCGACCCAGAAGCAGGCCAGCTCGCCTGTAACGGCAACGTTTCAGGAGCCGGAACCGGAAGTGGCACCGCCCAGCCCGCAGGAACAGCAGGACTCGGCGGCGGCTTACCAGGAGTCGACGCACGACATTGACGCGCGCATTGAGCAGGAGATGCGCAAGCAGGGCCGGCCGCACACTGCGAAGGATTTTCAGGTCAGCTTCGATAAGTTCATCGCCTCGCTGTACATGACGGCGCTGGTGCAGTTGGGGCTGGCCGCACCGCAGGGCGAGAAGCCCGAAGTGGATTTGATCGGCGCGCGCCAGACCATCGACACCGTCGCCATGCTCCAGGAAAAAACCAAAGGCAACCTGACGCCGCAGGAGAGCGGCATGCTGCAGAACATTCTTTATGAGCTGCGCATGGCCTACCTGGAGGTCACCAATCTGATTACCAACCCGCCGCCCGCCGGCGCCGCGCCCGATCGCAAGCGCTGATGCGGGCCACGCTCACCGTCCTGGGCAGCGGAACGTCGATGGGAGTTCCGACCATCGGCTGCGATTGCGCGGTGTGCACTTCTGCCGATCCGCACGACCGCCGCACGCGTCCCTCGGTGATGGTGCAATGGGAAGGACACACCGTCCTTATCGACACCACCCCTGACTTCCGCGGGCAGGCGATTCGCGAAGGCATTCGGCGCATCGACGCCATTCTCTACACCCACGGACACGCCGACCATATCCTTGGCCTGGATGACGTCAGGCCGCTCAGTTTCCCACGCATTACCGGCGGCGGCAAGATTCCGCTTTACGCCAGCGACCATACGGCCCAGGTGCTGCGCAATGTTTTTCGCTACATCTTCGAGGCTGACTACAAGTATGGAGGTCTGGCGCAAGTGGAGCTGAAGCCGGTGAATGGGCCGATCGAGTTGTTCGGCGCGACCTTCACACCCATTGTGGTGATGCACGGCGACGTGCCGATCGAAGGCTATCGCTTCGGGAGCGCAGCCTATCTGACCGACTTCAGTTGCGTGCCGGAGGAATCGTTGGCGCAGCTGGAAGGGCTGGATGTTCTGTTCCTGGATGCGCTGCGGCATCATCCGCACCCGACGCATTCGACGGTGGAGAACTCGCTGAAGATTGTGGAGCGGTTGCGGCCGAAGCGCACCTACTTCACGCATATTTCGCACGACTTGCCGCATGAGACGACGAATGCGGCGCTGCCGGACAACGTGCGGCTTTCGCACGATGGATTGAAGCTGGAGTTTGAGCTGTAGGTGGTAGTGCTGGCCTTCAGGCCAGCATTCTGTGGGTGCCCCAGGTCTCGCGCCGTTCGAGACCTGGGTTCTTATGGGACCGGGTACTCTGCTCGACCCAGGTCTCGAAACCGCCAGACCTGGGGCACCCTGCGAAACAACATACGTGCGAACATCCATGCAGATCTTCCACCATCTCGACGACGTCCCCGCCGACTTCGGCCCCACCGTAGTCAGTGTAGGCAATTTCGATGGCGTGCACCGCGCGCACCAGGAGGTGGTGCGGCACATGGCCGAGCGCGCCCGCTCGTTCGATGGCAAAGCCGTGGTGGTGACCTTCGAGCCGCATCCCTTGCGCATCCTCCGACCGGACGCGGCGCCCAGGCTGCTCACCCCGTTGGCCACCAAACTGAAGCTGCTGGAGCAGACGCACGTCGATGCGTTGCTGGTGCTGCCCTTCACGCGCGATTTGTCGATGATGAGCGCCGAAGATTTCGCGCGCGAAGTGCTGGCCGGGAAACTGCACGCGCGCGAGGTCCACGAAGGCTACAACTTCCATTTCGGCCATAAGGCGCGGGGCAACGTCGGCACCCTGGCCGAACTCGGCCGGCAGTTTGGCTTCGAGGCCAAAATTTTCCCCGAGCAACTGCTGCGTGGGCATCACGTCTCCAGCAGCGAAATTCGCAAGCTGATTGAGCGAGGAGAGGTCAGCCATGCGCGAGCGCTACTGGGTCGGCCCTTTAGCATTCGCGGCAACCCTGGCCGCGGGCGGGGTTACGGACACAAGTACACCGTGCCCACCATAAACTTCGCGCGGTATGACGAGCTCGTGCCCGCCGACGGTGTGTACATAACCTGGCTCCGCGTCGGCGACGACTGCTTCGAGGCGGTAACGAACATCGGCAATCGCCCGACGTTTGGCGCGGAATCATTCGCCATCGAGAGTCATATCCTGAACTTCCATCCCATCCAGCTGCTGCCGGATACGGAGCTGGAATTGAGCTTTCTCAAACGGCTGCGCGGCGAGGTCAAGTTCCCTTCCGTGGATGCACTGCGCGAACAGATCGGGAAGGATGTGCACAAGGCGAGAAGGTATTTTCGGCTGGCGGGGGCTAGCCGCTGACGCTTGCTCGTCGTGCGGAAGTTGGCCGGCAAGCCTTCTCCCTGTACTATTTCCTTCATGCCGTCACTGCCCATCTTGCCAGCGCGACCCGAGCACCACGAAGAACTCGTGCTGGTCGGCTTGCGCCTGGATCCACGGCATGACGGTCCGCAGTTCTACACGTTGCTGGCGGTGGGCGGAGAGAACGAGCGACCCCTGACGGCTGACGGTTGCATCCTCTTTTTCATGCGCCCTGAAAATGCCGCGAGGGCGCTGGCGATGGATTCCGCTCTCGCGAAGCTCGGCCCTCCGCCGCAAGAGATGGAGACCTTCTGCGATATTGCGCAGACGCTCCATCTGGTGAATTCACAGGATGCAGACCCGGAAGGAGTCATCCTCGAGTGCCTGCTGATCTTTGACGACCTGGTGCGTGCTACCCGGCTCCACATGCCGGACCGCTACCAGGGCCTGCTTACCGAGCTGGCAGCGCGCCTGACCGAGCGGTCGCCTTTGCGCAACATCTTCCGCAGTCACGAACTGCGCGAGCATGTGGAAGATGCGCTGATGTGGTGCGTCGGCGCGATTGCGGTGAAGTCGCGGATGATGGTGGAATGAGGGTCATTCAGGTCGTCGGCTCTCGATGGCAATACCAGAACCCCATCTGCTGCGGCCTTTCTGAGATGTGGACATCACAATAGCGGTTGCAGCTGCGAGGAAAGTGGCCGCGCAGTACAGCACCATTAGGGTCGCCATGACTTCGGAGCGCAGCCAGACGGGCTTGTTCGCCGTTAGTCGCGAAAAAACCAAGTACGGCGAGGTATGCACCAAGACGCTGAGGCCTACCGGTCTCACGACATCGCTGTCGGGCACATGCGCAATCAGCCCGGTGTAGTACGGAACGAGCAGCGTAGCGGCGCCGTACAGATCGATGACCGCGAAGCTGGTTGCGATTGCAGGCAGGATGGCGCGGTGCCAGCGCTCGGGAAATAGAGAGTAGAAACCATACCCAACCAGCAGCACCTCGGGTACTACCACAGCGTACATATACCAGCCAGGCGTTGCAGACACCCCGATGGATACATAGATCAGAAGAACGTCATAAAGAAGTCCGAGCCAAAAAAAGGTGTATATGCTCAGGACAATGAAGAGTTTGGGCGAACGGAACCGATCTTTCAGTATCCCTCGCAAAACACCGAGCAGCGCCAACCCGATCCCGGCAACAAAGATGTAATAAATAGGCTTCGGCAGTTTGAGGAAACTCCAACCGCCAAACCATACGTTTGGCAGCAGTATGGAGGCGATGCCGCTTATCCAGTTAACATGGACCACGGAACGGAGCACGTGACCGAAACCGTGACGCATGGCATTCGCATTGTTCTGCTCTCCCGACCACGTTCCAGTTAAGAGGTGACTGCGCCAGTACCAGCCGGAGCTGATCACGAGCGCTAGCCCAATGCCAGCGGCGGCATTAATGAAAATTTGGTTGCGAGCGGGGCGGTTTTTCAAACCCCAATAGACGGCTATTAGCAGAAAGGCTGGGATGGCGAGCAGGAAATAAGCCTTGGTGAGCAGGCCGATGCCAAGCACGAGACCGGCGGCGATCAACAACTTCGGATTCATCGCGCTGCTTGCCGTCAGCAGCAGCAATGTAAACAGGGAATACAGAACGACTCCCAGGCATTCGTTGCCGGCCCGGGCTATGTCAACCATGAATTCCGGCATGCAGACAATGACCGCAACTATCGCCGCAGCTTGCCAAGGATGGTCAAAAAACTGTTTAGCGGCTGACCACGCGATCGGGACAACCAGAGAAGCAAGTAGAACGCTCAGGAAGCGGACCAGCAAGAGACGTGACGGCAAAGGCCAGCCTGACGCGAGCCGCAAAGGGACTGACATGACCCAGTAATAGAGCGGGGCCTGCTGTGCTTCGTAGTTGGCGGGAGCTGTCCCCGGCTGAGATCCCCAGGCAGGAGGCATCGCCCGTACTTGCATTTGCAGTTGCTCGCGAATGGGTCGCGGTAGTTGCCAATAGGAGTCTTCGGTGTAGATCGGCGGTTCGATGGCATGTAAACGCTGCTCCCAGGACAACGGTACAAGGTGCAGCGAGGCTTGCACCTCTCGCGAAAGCGGCGTGTTTCGCGGCTTTGGCAAACCTGTATGGGAGGCGACGTACTGGATAAACGAAAAGTGGAAGGGCTCGTCGTAACCTTCCCACACGGGAAGCATCGCCGAGTAGAAGAGACCTCGTGCCAGGAAGCAAAGCCACAGAATGAGAAGCACCTTGGCTGGCCGCAGATGGAATCTCATCGCCTCTATGGCTCGCTACTCCGATGTGAAGTAGTCCACCGTGACCGGGTTCTCGAATAGCGAATAGTCGCGGGTCACGACGGTAATGCCGCTGTCGGTGACGTGATACTTCTGGCGGTCGGCTTCGGTATCGTAGCCGATGACGGTGCCTTCCGGTACTTGCACATCCCGATCAAGGATCGCTTTGCGGATGCGGCAATGGCGGCCGACATTCACGTGCGAGCAGAGGATGCTGTTCTCGACATGAGCGTACGAGTTCACGCGCACATCGGGAGAAAGCACGCTGTTGCGCACCGTGCCCCCGGAGATGATGCAGCCCATCGAGACCACGGAGTCGTGGGCCTCGCCGGTACGGCCGGGATCGTTGAACACGAACTTCGCGGGGGGATACTGCCGCATGTGAGTGCGAATGGGCCAGGCGCCGTCGTACAGATTGAACACCGGGGCGACCGCGCACAGGTCCATGTTGGCTTCGTAGTAGGCCTCCAGCGTGCCCACATCGCGCCAGTAGAGCGCTTCCTTCTTGTTCTCGTCGATGAAGTTGAAGGAATAGACCTTGTAGTCGTCGACCATCCGGGGCAGCACATTGTGCCCGAAGTCGTGGCGCGAGGTCGGGTCCTCGGCGTCCTTCAGCAATACCGGAATGAGCACGTCGGTGTTGAAGAGGTAGATGCCCATGGAGGCGGAGACCATGCGCGGATCGTAGGGCGAGCGTATGTCGGTGACCTCCGGCTTCTCCTGAAAGCCCACAACGCGACCGTCAGGATCGATCTCGACCACGCCGAAATGCTTCGTCTCTGCCGGATCGATGAGGATGGTGGCAATGGTGACGTCGGCCCCTGACTCGCGATGCTGCTGCTGCATGCGCCCGTAGTTCATCTTGTAGATGTGATCGCCGGAGAGGATGAGCACTTGCTTAGGCTGCTCGGAGCCAATGGAGTAGATGTTCTGGTAGACGGCATCGGCGGTGCCCATGTACCAGTTCTCGCTGACGCGCTTCATGGGCGGCAGGATTTCGATAAACTCACCCAACTCGCGGCCCACAATGTTGCCCCAGCCTTCGCGGATGTGCCGGTTGAGCGACAGCGCCTTGTACTGCGTCAGGATGTAGACCCGGCGCAGGTCGGAGTTGATGCAGTTGGAAAGCGTGATGTCGATAATGCGGTAGATGCCCCCGAAGGTGACGGCCGGCTTGGCGCGATCGCGCGTGAGCGGATACAGGCGCTCGCCCGCTCCTCCCGCCAGCAATACTCCCAGAGTGTCTCTCATCAGCTACACGCAAAATTTGGTTCACCACGGAAACGCGGAGTACACGAATTTCTTAGATCTGAATTTTCCCGTGAATTCCGTGCTTCCGTGGTGAAAGAGGTCTTTCCCGCCCTGCTGACGCCGAATATAGCACAGCCTGAAGGACCGAGGCCGAGCAGCGGCCTAGTCCTCCTCGACTCGAATACGCAGCGATTTCAGGAACTTCAAATCCTGGGCGGTGATCTTGAAATCCGCGGAGGAATGCTCCGCGGCTTCGGGCTCCGATGGATCGTGTTGATTGAACCCGATGGTGGCTTCCAGGACGACGAACACGTCGTAACCCCCGGCTTTGATGCGCGCGATCACGTCGGCAATCTGTTCGGAATCGGAGAGCGAGTTGTTGATGGCATCGCCCAACTCTCGCATCATGCTCTTCAGTCGCTTATCCACAATCTCCACCTGGGCACTTGCGGCGTCCGACAAAATAATGTTCGCACAACGGCGTCCGGTAGGGAAGCCCTGCGACACCCGGCCATTCTTATGGTTTGGATGCCAAATGTTCACGGAAGTTTTGCAACAACTCTATGTGGGGTAAGGAAATCACAGGTTGATGATTGCTAAAATGGGGTTTCGGCATGTTTGCAGGAGAGGTTGATTTGCCATCACCGGGATTGGGCATGGTAGGACGCGCGTTGCTGCGGGTCGCGGGAACCAGGACCGGCGAGAACCGCTGGGTGCGCGCCGTCTACCGGGCGGGCAGCGTCACGGTCCGGAGTACCACTCGCGTGCTGCACATCCTGTGGCTGGAGGTGACGGGACTGTTCTTCCTCATGCTGGCATTCGTTTGCGGCGCGGCCGCGGTTCGCGAGCACCATCGGCAGCTGGCGGGCACCGGGTCGCCGGGAAAGATGCTGCTGGCGTGGGCCATTGCCGTGATGTTCGGCTACTTCGGGGTGAGCTCGATCTGGCGCTCGAGGAGAAAGTAGTTTTGAGTTTGACGTTTCGAGGTGTGGGTTTCGAGTTTCGGGTTTCAAGTTTCGGATAATCCGGGGCAGCAGGATTGTTCCAGTTTGCAGTCTGTTATCGGTGGTGGGTTGAGCCGGGTCGCGCACCATGCTTTGGAAACTCGAAACTTGAAACTGGTCTATGTGACGTAGGTCATAGTTCCTGCCCTGGTGCTGGGTCACAATTGAACTTCAGCTCTCATTTTGAGTTTCGCTCCCAGATAGTCGAAACTCGAAACTTGAAACGCGAAACTGACTCGAGACCCATGGTCATGGCCGAAACCAAAACACAATCCGCCGTTCTGAGTAAACCCCGCCGCAAACCAGGAAACCTCGTCCCACATTCCCGTCCAGCCGCTGTATACGCCGGTCGATCTGGAGGGTTGGGACTACGACCGCGAAGCCGGCTATCCCGGGCAGTTCCCCTACACGCGCGGCGTGCAGGCCAGTATGTATCGTGGCCGGCTCTGGACCATGCGGCAGTACGCCGGCATGGGCGACGCCGACGAGTCGAATCGCCGCTACAAGTACCTGCTGAGCCAGGGCACGACGGGACTGAGTATCGCCTTCGATCTGCCGACGCAGATCGGGCTTGATTCCGACAACCCGCTCTCGATGGGCGAGGTCGGCAAAGTCGGGGTGGCCATCGATTCCATTGAGGACATGATGCGCCTGTTCCACGGCATCAACCTGGAGAAGATCTCCACGTCGATGACGATCAACGCGACCGCGTCGATCCTGCTGGCGCTGTACGTCGTCACCGCGCAGCGTACTGGGCGCGAGGTCGGCAAACTTGCGGGGACAATCCAGAACGATGTGCTGAAGGAGTACATCGCGCGCGGCACCTACATCTATCCGCCGGCACAGGCGATGCGCATCATCACCGATATTTTTTCTTATGCCAACGAGCACGTGCCGGAGTGGAACACCATCTCCATCTCCGGCTACCACATGCGCGAGGCGGGATCGACCGCGGTGCAGGAGGTGGCATTCACGCTGGCCAACGGCGTGACCTATGTGCAGGCGGCGATCGACGCAGGCCTCGACGTGGACAAGTTCGCGCCGCGGCTGTCGTTCTTTTTCAATGCGCACAGCAATTTTCTGGAAGAGGTGGCGAAGTACCGTGCGGCGCGGCGCATGTGGGCGCGCATCATGCGCGATCGTTTCGGCGCCAAGAATCCGAAGTCGCTGATGCTCCGCTTCCACACGCAAACCGCGGGCTCGACGCTGACGGCCCAGCAGCCGGAAATCAACATCGTGCGCACGGCGCTACAGGCGATGTCGGCGGTGCTGGGCGGAACGCAGTCGCTGCATACGAATTCCTTCGACGAGGCACTGGCGCTGCCGACCGAGCAAGCCGTGCGCGTCGCACTGCGCACGCAGCAGATCATCGCCTACGAATCGGGCGCGGCGCAGACCATCGATCCGCTGGCCGGCTCGTATTACGTCGAGTCGCTGACCAACCAGATCGAGAGCAACGCGCTCGGCTATCTGGAAAAGATCGACGCCATGGGCGGCATGTTGAAAGCCATCGAGCGCGGCTTCGTGCAACAGGAGATCCAGAACGCGGCTTATGAGTATCAGAAGGCGGTCGACGATAAGCAAGCCGTCGTGGTCGGCGTGAATTCGTTCCATCTGGATGAAGAGAAGCCCATCCCGCTGCTGCACATCGACGAATCGCTGGAGCGCAAGCAGGTCGAGCGGGTGCGCGCGCTACGGGCGAAGCGCGATCCGGCCAAGTGGGCCGCGGCCGTGAAGCGGGTGGAAGAAACCGCGAAGGGAGCGGGCAATCTCATGCCGGTGATAGTCGAGGCCGTAGGAGCGAATGCCACCGTCGGCGAAATCTCCGACGCCATGCGGCATGTGTATGGCGAGTACCACGAGACGGTAGTGATTTGAAGCAGTGGTTAGTGGACAGTGGTTAGTGACCCGCCAAGCCTATTTGAAGGCCGTACTGTTTGTGCTTGCAGCACTTGCAATCGTGCCCGCCCAAGACGCAACCGCGCCAAGCAGCGGTTCACAACCCAATCCACTCGGTACAATCATCTGTCCAAAGGCTCAGTCGCGATTGGAAGCAAGCCATCAGACTCAGTTAACTCTTCACATGACGGTAAGTGAAAAAGGCTCAGTGGAGTCGTTCTATGTCATGAGCCCGGCCGGACTGCATTTGGAGAAGGACAAGGAAATAAGAAAAGCTGTTAAGGCAATACAGTTCAAACCGGCTGAGAAGGATGGCCATCCTGTGGCTGCCCAAATCTCGATGACCCTTGATTGTTCTTCGAACGGAGCGACTACGGGCGAGATCCATCGCTGAAGGGCGACTCGTATCGGGGCACAATTTCACAGGCTGCTGAAAAACTGCGAGTTCGGAGGGCATCAGTCAGGGTACGAGTTCACTCGTGCCGAGTAAGCTCTTCATTTCTCGCCAGAGCCGACTTTAGTCGGCGGCACAAAACGACGGAGTCGGACTTTTTCGGCGGCCTCTTCGGTCGTCCCCAATGATTCCCCAAAGTAACCAGGGCTTCAGCGCCTGCGCGGCAGGTGCTGAAGCCCTTTTCAGAACAAACGCTTTAGGGCACAACCAAAAAAGCCGTGCCCTCTTACCAAAGCGTCATTATCAAGCTCGAACCAGATCAGGCTCGAACCAGCCGTTTGATCGGCGACACACCCCAGATGGCCGACAGAATCGTGTCCGCCGCAATGGCCGTGAGCACGCCCTTCCATTTGTAGCTCAGCGGGGCGAAAATCGCCGCTGCAGCCGCCGCAGACCCGACCGCAAATCGGATCTTCTGTTCCGTATCGCTCATGCCGAACTCCTTCTGCATTCCATGTTTTAATTCTGTTGCAAAATCAGTCACGGGTTTCCTTTCGGATTTGTGGGATACGTGTGAGATTAAGAGCGCGCGGCAGTGGATGCCTCCCGAGCCCGGAGCTTTTCGAAAGGTGAGCTGAATCACACGAGAATAGGTTCCCGAAAAGCGTTTCTAGTGCTGAAACACCTCGATCCTTGCGTCTGTGCTGGGATGCAATATGACCCACCTTGCCGGTGAGATCATGTAAGCGACCCCGGGAACGGGATCACTTTGTCCCTGCATTGTGCCCCGGCCATTCGCCGCCACGTTGTAGCTGACGTTGTCGGAAATCTGATTCAGTCCACTAGCGTCACTGGCATCACCGCTAACGGTAAACGTGCCCAGCCCGTCAGCCGTTCCCAGATCCACCTCGTTCCTCGCGCTCTGATAATCCAGCGGCGCCAGCGAGCCTCCGGCGTACGATCCGGCAATCGATGCGTTGGAGAACGGACCGCCGGATTGCGGTTCCATGATGCCGAAGATGCTGCTTGCGCTGGTACCCACGAAGAAGCCCTGGTTCTGGCTGACGAGGAAGCCCGCGGGACAATTCGGGTTGCTGCAGGTCATGGTCACCGCTCCATTGACATCGATGAAGTAGGTGCCCTGCGAGGTCTGATCCTGCGTAATGATGCCCGCTAGGTCTTCGTCCATGGCGGTGATGTTCAAGTTGCCGGCGCCGTCGAAACTGAGTAGTCCCGCGATGGACTGGTCGAGCCCGTCCTGCTGATGGATGTCCTGCATGTATAGGACAGCCGTGCCGTCGAGCGAAGCATTGCTGAAGGGACCTTGTTGTTCGAGTGCGGGGCCAACAAGCAGTGGATTATCGCCCCCAACCGAGTCGATTTGCTCCATCACCAGTTCGCTCGAAGAAACCACATACGCGGCAAAATCGCTTGCGCCGTTGCTGGTCTCGAAGGTAATCGTTGCCCGGCCGGTTTGGGGATTGACCGCAGACAACGTGCCGGTGAAGGTGCATGTCTGGTAGTCGCCGCCGTCGTTGATGCCGCATGATCCGTTCGACAAGATTCCCGACGCCGTGGCAAATTCACCAGCTTCCGCGAAGCGTTCGCCGCCAGGCCCGTCGCCGGCGATGCCGAAGGCCCAACTGCCAGTCAGCTCGCCCAGCGAGAAAACGCCGGCATTGGCTTTGCGGAGGACACCCGAGCCTCGGCTGCCTTGGCCGGTGGTGTCGTCGTACTCAATGATCCTGCCGTTGCCGGTTGAGTCGATTACGAACGCGAGCGTCATCGGTCCCCACGAGGGACCCTGCAGAGTCATCGTCCCAAACTCGTCGGCTGGAACGGTGAACGTGTACGTGCCGGTGATGGCTGCATTGACCGGCCCACTCACGGAATTGCCGTCCACAACCCCGCTCGTGATGTTGCCATTGCCATCCGCGACAAAACTTCCGGCAAGCGTCCATGGCCCGGAGGAATTAAAGCCATTTAGATAGAAAGCATAATTTCCTTCGAGACCGCCGGAAATTGTTCCGCCGCCGTTGATGGCAATGCCTAATTGCGTGCTTGCAGTGGCTGGCGGCTGTTCGCTGTCTGCGACCTGCACGCTGAAGCTAGAGCTGCCGCTAGCCGTGGGTGTGCCGGAAATCACGCCCGCACTGCTCAGCGTCAGTCCGGCGGGCAATGCGCCCGATAACGTCCAATGGTAGGGCGCGACTCCGCCAGTAGCTGCCAGCGTAACCGAGTACGGGACGTTGAGCGTTCCGGCAGGCAGCGACTGCGTGGTGATGTTGATGGTGTTTACGGCAATCGTCAGTTGCCCACTCGCAGTCTGGCTAGATGAATCGGCAACCTGCACATTGAAGAGGAAGCTTCCGCTGGTGGTTGGCGTCCCGGAAATTGCGCCGGCGCTGTTCAAGCCTAGTCCGGGCGGTAAACCGCCGTTGGGCAGGGTCCAGGTGTACGGCGGCACTCCGCCGGTTGCTGCCAAGGATGTGTTGTAGCCGATGCCAACCGTGGCCGACGGCAGTGACAGGCTGGTCACGGCCAACTCGCTTTGTACGCTGATGCTGACATTCGCAGTGGCGGCGGCAGGAACGGCTTCCGAATCAATCACCGCCAGCGTAAAACTTGTGTTTCCGGGAGATTCGGGAGTGCCGGAGATGACTCCTTTTGTGCTCAGCTTCAGGCCCACAGGCAGAGTTCCAGAATTCAGGCTCCAGACATACGGCGGAGTTCCACCGCTGGCCGGCACCGAGTAGCTATAGGTGGCGCCCACTGTGCCCGCCGGCATCGCAGCGTTAATCACCAACTGCCCGCCAGTATTCGAGGACATGCTGCAGCCGGCAAAGAATAAACAAAAAATTAGCGCGAGTGGTAAGGCGATCCATTTCATGAATCTTTCTCCGGGGTCCGAGTGGTACCGCTTATTGCGTGTTGCCGGCATGACTGGGCAATACCCAGCGCAAATGAGGGCACGTGCGGCTCATCGCCGGTTCCAGGGGCGCTTATAGGAGGGTCTGTTTGGGGCGAGACTTCCCGCAGCGGCAAGACTCGGTGGGAGAACTACCGAGTCCTATTCTTAAAGCACACAATTGAGCGCGGAAGTGATTCTTGTCACCACGCAAAGGTTACATTTCCCGAATTGGGCCGCGACAGCACTTGACTTGCCGAGGAAAAGAACACCGCAGACTGTGCCGCAAGTTTACCTTCGTGGTTCGCATCGCGCTGGTTAATGATGTCAGACTGCAAAAGTCTCGCGTCGGTCGTTATCAAAACAGTTATAGTGAGGCGAATCGCCGCGTCAGCGGTGTTTGCCTGCGGTTTTCATGGCGCGCAAGAACTCATCGGCAATCCCGGACGAAGAGCTGGAAGAGCGAATACGCGAGTCCGCCGGGCGCTCGACGATGCTGGACGAGTCGCCGCTCGACGCCCGCATGCTCGATCTCGACGACGACGCCGAATCGCCGTTTCTGCGCGGGCAACGACGCGTCCCGGTGCGCCGCGGGCCGCTGCCGCTGCCGCGAAACACGACCGGAAAGCTGAAGCTCGCTTTCCTTGTGGTCATGATCGCAGCGGGAGTTGCGCTGGTTTACATGGCGCTGAATCGCTACGGTACCGGGTCCTGGCGCTTTCGGCTCGACTCCAGCGACAACATCGGCATCTCCGGCAACCACAACGTCTCGCGCGCGCAGGTGATGGAAGTAATGGCGAGCGACATCGATCGCAACATCTTCTTCGTGCCGCTGGAGCAGCGCCAACAGCAGCTCGAGCAGATTCCCTGGGTGAAGTCGGCTTCGGTCATGCGTCTGTTGCCCAACCGGCTGAAGATCGTGATCTCGGAGCGGACGCCGGTCGCATTCGTCGACATCGATTCGCATATTCATCTGATCGATGCCGCCGGCGTGGTGATGGACATGCCGACGGGGCGGACCGCCGGCTACTCCTTCCCGGTGATTGTGGGAATGAGCGATTCCGATCCGCTCTCCACGCGCGCGGCGCGCATGAAGATCTACTCGCAGTTCGTTAAGGAGATGGATTCCGGAGGCGCGCACTACTCCAGCGCCATTAGCGATGTCGATGTGTCCGACCCTGACGACGTGAAAGCGACGGTTACGGACCCGAAAGGCGCGGTCCTGGTGCATTTGGGCTCCTCGAATTTTCTCGAGCGGTTTCAGTCCTATGTGGCCCACGTGCAGGAGTGGCGCAGCCAGTTCCCCAACCTGGAGTCGGTGGACCTGCGCTATGACCATCAGGTGATCGTCAACCCGGACCTGGCCGGCGCGCAGCCGAAGTCAGCCGACGCGAGTGCCGCTGCAGAAAAATCTCCGGCTACGGCGGAACACGGCAATACAGAGAAGGCGGTATCGCACAAGAAAAGCAAGAAGCACCAGTAGCCCATGGGAAGCCAAACAGAAAATCTGCTGACGGCGATCGAGGTAGGCAGCGCGAAGACCAGCGTCATCGTGGCAGAACTCAACGACTACGCGCTGCGCTATCGCGGTCACGGCATCGCCGATTCGCGCGGCATCCGCAAGGGCGTGATTGCCGACCTCGATAAGTGCGTTAGTTCCATTAAGCGGGCGGTTGAAGAGGCCGAGAACGTTGCGCAAGTGCCGGTCGAGCACGCCATTGTTGGCGTGGCCGGTTCGCATGTTCGCGGCGTGAACAGTCATGGCGGCATCACGCTGGGCTCGCGGGCGCGCGAAATCAGCCGCAACGATGTCCGCATGGCGGTGGAGAAGGCGCGCAGTATCAATATGCCCGAGGACCGCGAAGTGCTGCACCTGCTGCCGCAGGAGTTCATTCTCGATGGGCAGGGCGGAGTTCGCGATCCTGCGGGACTGATGGGGCGGAAGCTTGAAGTTCGCGTCCACATGGTAACGGCGAGCGCAACCGCGACCCAGAACGTGGTCACCGCGATCAATCGCGCCGGCATTCACGTCAATGACACGGTCTTCGAACCCCTGGCCTGCGCCGACGCGATCCTGCAGAGCGACGAGCGCGAGCTGGGCGTGTGCCTGGTTGATATCGGTGCGGGATCGACCGACCTGATCGTGTACTACGAGGGCGTAGTGATTCACACCGGCGCAATTCCCGTGGGCGGCGATCATTTTACCAACGATGTCGGCGTGGGACTGCGCACGCCGCTGCAGGATGCGGAGAGCCTGAAGAAGATGTTTGGCTGCGCCATCGTCACGCGCGTGCCTGAGGCCAACGAGATCGAGGTGCCGTCGGTGGGCGATCGTCCGCCGCGGCTGATGCAGCAACGCATGCTGGGCGAAATTCTTGAGCCACGCACCCGCGAGTTGATGGAGTTGCTCCGCGATCATCTGCGGCAGGCGGGCATGGCGGAGCTGTTGGGCGCGGGACTGGTGTTTACCGGCGGCGGATCGCGGCTGAACGGCATGCTGGAAATTGCCGAAGATGTTCTGCATCGCCCGGTGCGGCAAGGCTATCCCGTGCCCCTCGCCAAGTTGCCTTCGGAATTGTTGGAGCCCGAGTTTGCGTCGGCCATCGGCATGGTGTTGTACGGGCACCGGGCGCGGCAGGCGCGCAACAACTTGGATCGCGGATTGGGAGCGAAGATCAGATCGCTGTTTGCGAAGCAGGGGGTGTAAGAACGTTGTTCGCGTTTCGCTCTTCGCTTTTCGCCAGGGCGATGGGATATCGGGAGATGCCAGCACTTGAAGCCTGCGGTTGGGGGCAGCGTCACTCGAAACCGAATGGCAACGCATCGCCAGTGGTATTCGAGTGACGAGATGTTTTTTGCTATTCGCCCCTAATGCGTTTATGAGATTAGCAGCGCTGCTGGAGGCGCAGTGTCAGAGCGCCGGCAGGTGCAGAGTTCGGCTTAGCAGCCCGAAGGGCGAAAGTAATTAGCCCAGCGCGGAAGCGCTGGGTCCCATGGTCTATCGCAACCAAGCCCCTTCAGGGGCGGCACTGTTTTGTGAGGTACCCGATGATTGAAGATTTCAACGACAAAAGCCAGCCGGAGAGCGACATTCGCATTCACTTCAACGAAGAGCTGCTGAACACCGCGAAAATCAAGGTGATCGGCGTCGGCGGCGGCGGCAGCAACGCAGTGAACCGCATGATCGAATCGCGCCTGGAAGGCGTCGAGTTCGTTGTCGCGAACACCGATCTGCAGGCGCTGAAGGGCTCGAAGGCGCCAATGAAAATCCAGCTCGGCGTAAAGCTGACCAACGGCCTGGGTGCGGGCGCCAACCCCGAAGTCGGGCGCAAAGCCGCGCTCGAAGATGCCGACAAGATCATCGAAGCGCTCGAAGGCGCGGACATGGTCTTCGTGACGACGGGGCTGGGCGGCGGGACCGGCACGGGCGCAGCGCCGATCATCGCGTCGCTGGCCAGCGAGATGGGCGCGCTAACGGTCGCGGTTGTCACCAAGCCGTTCGCTTTCGAAGGTAAGCGCCGCCAGAACCAGGCCGAGCGCGGGCTGCAGGAGCTGATCGATTCGGTGGACACGACGGTCGTGATCCCCAATGAGAAGTTGCTGGCGGTCGCCAAAGATGCGGGCTTCTTCGAGTCGTTTCGCGTGGCCGACGATATTCTGCGACAAGCGGTACAAGGTATTTCCGACATCATCACCATTCCCGGCATCATCAACCGCGACTTCGCCGACGTGAAGACCATCATGGCCGGCATGGGTTACGCGGTGATGGGCACCGCGACCGCGAAGGGCGAGGCGCGCGCGACCGCGGCGGCACAGGCGGCGATCGCTTCTCCGCTGCTGGAGGCGGGCGCAATCGACGGGGCGCGCGGTATCCTGATCAACATCACTGGCTCAAGTTCGCTGCGTCTGGCCGAGGTGAACGAAGCGTCGACCATTATCCAGAGTGCCGCGCACGAAGACGCCAACATCATCTTCGGCGCCGTGCTCGACGAAAAGATGAAGGACGAAGTCAAGATCACGGTCATCGCCACCGGCTTCAAAGAGGTGCGGACGCGGCGGGAGCATTCCGAATCGGCCTCCGCGCTGCACCATGCGCGCACCGCCGCAGCCAGCGTGAATGCAACCTACGAAGTGCCGGCGGTCCGCGAGCCGCGGCCGCTCGCTCCTCAAGCTGCGAAGCAGGAAGACCCTGCGGCGGCCGAACGCCAGCAGTTTATCCCTTACGTTCCGGACAACCTCGACGAGATCGACTCCGAGATCGTCCGCCACGCCGAACCGCTGGAGGCAACCCTGCAGCGCCAGAACGCCGCGCCGGAGCCAGTTGAGACCCGCAGCAGCAGCGTGGAGATCCGTTACAACTCGGACGACTTGGAGATCCCGGCGTTTCTGAGAAAACGAGGGGAAGCCTGATTGGGCCGCGCCGGAGATTACGCCGAAGGGCGTAGCGGGAGCGCAGTTAAGCGCAGTCCAGATTCAGCCGCTCAGCATTACGACTGCGGCGTCATAGAAAACGTGCCGCTGGAGGCGGTGCAGGTCTGGCTGGCGGGATTGGTATAGGTGCCGGAGAGCGTGGTGGTCGACGTAGCCAGGCTGCCTTGCATCGTGATCACCGTCTGACTCGTGCTGTCGGTGACGGTCATGGTGAAGTTGCTGCCACTCGTGGTCGCGGTGGAGCGCACCGCGTTGCTGTTGATGCACAGGTTGCTGGGAATGGGTACCGAACCGGTGTAGGTGATGGGCGAGCCGCTATAGTTGTCGGTGCCTTCCTGCGAAATTGCCAAAGCGAAAACATAGGAAGCGTTGGCGCTCCCGGTGGGAAACATCGCGATGTTCCAATCGCCGAAGAGCCCGTTGTTCGTGGGCGTGTTGTTGTTGCTCCCGCAGCCGGCGGTTAGCAAAACGAGAGTCAGCGCAACGAAGCAAAAAGTTCTTAGGATAGTATTTTTCACAGTTTGAATATGCCTGGATGCATGTCGCAGAGATAGAATGCGCTACTTCGCACCCTGAATGCAACCCGGAGCTTAGTCACAAGTTTCGCCGAGTCGAAAATGTTACGGAAAACGCAACTCCTTGCGCGAAACCAGCCGGAATTGGCTGTTTGCAGCGCCGCCTCAGGGCTGCTTAACGGTCGCGCCCGGCGCCACGGGACTGCCGGTCTCCACGTAGCTTTTCAACCGGCCCAACTGCTCGGTCAATACCGTGTTCACCGGCGCCGCCCAAGTGTTCAGCCCATCGGGCAAATAGCCGCCAACGGCATAGACCATTTCCACTCTGGTGTCCTTGTGCATCGGTTCCAGCACGATGGTCAGCGTTCCGGTGGCGCCGAACTTCTGCAGCGGTCCCAGCGCACCCGACATCACCAGCAGCTTGTTGGGCATGACCATGATCACCTCGGCAAAGCGCACTCCGCCGCCGTACGGCAGCTTCTCGCAAAAGCAGCCCATGACCTTGTCGTCGATGGTCAGGTTGTGGGAGTCGTTCGAGACCGTGTGGGCGGAGCTCCACCAATCCCCCACATTGTGGACGAGCTTGGCGTAGACCACGTCCGGAGGAGTAGCCCGGATGATGGTCGAAATCCTGAGCGTGAAGCCGTTGGGCGCCTGGTCGGCTACATCGGCTGAAAGCGCTACGGGCAATAGAACCCAGACGAATGCCAGAATTAGAGTTCTTACTCGCATATGCCTTCTGGTTGTCCTTTCATCGACGAATGGAATGACCCGGGATTTTCCAGCCGACCAGTATGACGTGCGGTAAGCCCTGCGACAAGTGGAGCACAGCTTTCGACCCCGCTCAGGCAGGCTACCTGGCCCGAACCAGGAAGGTCTACAGCAGAGTAGTTGACTATTCGCCTTTTATTCGCTGACAATGAGAGCGGAGGTGCAGCCACGATGGCCCTCACTCGTCGCCAGAAGCAGGTATACGACTTTATCTCCAATTTTGTGGACCGGCACGGCTATTCGCCCTCCTACGAGGAGATTGCCGAAGGGCTGGGCCTGAGCTCGCTCGCCACGGTGCACAAACACATCAGCAATCTGGAGGACAAGCAGTTGCTGCGGCGCGACTACAATCGCAGCCGCTCCATCGATCTGCTGAAGCCGCGCGGGCGCATGAAGCAGTCGCTGGCCGTGGCCGCCGAAAGCAGCATGAGCCTGCCGCTGCTGGGGCGCATCGCCGCCGGTCGCCCGCTCGAAGCGGTCGAGAATCCTGAGTCGATCTCGCTGGCCGACTTCACGCGATCCAAAGAAGTCTACGTGCTGCAGGTGAAAGGCGAGAGCATGCAGGATGAGCACATCCTGGACGGCGACTATGTGCTGGTGGAAAAGGCGGACGCGGCGCGCGACGGCGACATTGTGGTCGCGCTGATAGACGGCAGCGACGCGACTTTGAAGCGATTATACGTTGAGGGCGGCAAAGTCCGGCTGCAACCGTCGAACGCCAGCATGCAGCCAATCATCGTGCCGGCCGGCTCCGTGCGGGTGCAGGGCAAGGTGATCGGAGTGCTGCGAAAGTACTAACAAAAGAACTTAGGAATTCCACAGGGCTGCCGATTACATTAGCCTATGCGCATGAGCCACGGGATCGACACTTTGTTTTCGAGAATTGAGGTTCCGGAACTGCGTGAAACCGCGTGGTTAGCGGCGATCAAGGCACGAGAAGAGGAGATGTGGAATGCAGTTCGGATTTCAGGGAGTCAGCGAAGGCATCACCTGTCCGGGGGCGCCACCTACATTTTCAGCGACGTTCTGCAATGGGTAGCAACTCTCCCCCCCAATTCGATACATGCTGTTGTTACTGACCCGCCTTACGGCATCGTTGAATATGAGGAAAAGAACCACTCAAAACTGCGGAAAGGGAGGGGAGGAGTCTGGAGAATTCCTCCGAGCTTCGACGGCGCAAACCGAAAGCCCGTTCCGCGCTTCACTGTCTTGTCGAAGGACGAGGTATCGAATCTTCGTGGTTTCTTCAGTGCCGTCGCCTACGGCCTGCTTAAAGCTCTTGTTCCGGGTGGTCATGTCTTCATCGCGTCCAATCCGTTGCTTTCAACCACCACCTTCCACGCATTTCTTGACTCCGGATTTGAGAAGAGAGGTGAGATTATCCGTCTGGTACAGACCTTGCGTGGCGGGGACCGCCCCAAGGGCGCAGAGCAGGAATTTCCTGACGTAACGGCAATGCCACGGTCTTGCTGGGAGCCCTGGGGCATTTTTCGCAAGCCAATTGCGGGTACTTTAGCGGAGAACCTACGAAAATGGGGTACCGGCGGGCTGCGGCGAATCTCAGCGAACGAACCCTTCAAGGAACGTCATCACCTGCTCACCAACGCGCGGTGCTGAGAAGGAGATTGCTCCTCATCCCTCCCTGAAACCTCAGCGTTTCCTGCGAAAGCTGGTCCGCGCGGCTCTTCCACTCGGTGTCGGCATCGTGTACGATCCGTTCGCGGGATCTGGATCGACTCTCGCTGCGGCCGAGGCTTTGGACTATCACTCGATCGGAACTGATTCGGACCTTCAATATTTTGAGATGGCGCGGGTCGTATTTAGACCGCTGGCTTCACTTGCAGTTACCGATGCCTAATGGATACTTCCGCAATCGTAAGGAACCACGCGGATCCCTCCAAACTCAACCAGAACGCCATCCTGCCCTTTCAACTCAGGTTGAAAGATTTCGAATTAGCCATGCAAGACGTCTACGATTTTTTCTATGACGTGAACCTACTCCTTGTTGGTAAGGGTTTGCAGCGGCTCGATGACATGTTGCGGCCGGCAATCATGTCAGGGTTGCTCTCTGACATGCTTACGGCGAGCGTGGCGAGGCACTCCCGCACTCTCGTTCAGAACGGGTACTTCAACGGCCATCCCGACCTTGTGGTCCGGGGCGTCTATCCAAGTGATAGCGTCAAGGCCGGAGCGGACGGGCTAGAGATCAAGACGACACGGAAGTCGGGAGGCGCGGTCGACACCCATGGCGCGCGCGACCAGTGGATGTGCGTGTTCGTATACGACATCGACAACGTAACGGAGCCAGCCATTAGCCGTCGCCCCATGGACTTCACGGAAATCTATCTGGGACAAGTGTGCGTCGCGGATTTTCGGCAGAACCCCAGGGGACTGCTCGGAACGAGAACAGCTACATTGGATCGTGACGGAATCAAGAAGTTGAGGAGCAATTGGGTCTACCTGTCCGGCAGAACCCCGAATCCATGACCGGTCGGCCGGCTCGGTACAGGGGAAAGTGATCGGGGTGCTAAGAAAGTATTGAGCCACCGGCGTCGTTCGGGAGTTTACGACGCCTCGGGCCCGCTCTCGGCGACCACGCGGAGCAGCGCATCCGGGCCGTCGGCGCCCACGATATAGCGGTCAGCCTCCACCTCCGGCCATTCTCCATAAATGTGCGCGATGTACACCACTTTGCCCGGTCGCTTGGCGTCGCGCAAGATGCGCAGGACCTTCCGCGCGGTGGCCGCGGGCAGATGATGACAGAGCAGGGCGACGTCGAACGGGACTTGGGTTTCTACGGCCTCTAGGGCCTCTTTCTCGGTGCAAAGCGCTGTAACTCGATGCCCCGCCGATTCCAACACGCGTTGCCGCAGCAACGCCAACTCCTGATCGGTGGTCAGAATAAGAATGTTCATCGCAGAGGGTCCACGCCAGAGCTGAAAGTTGTGCTTGCCGGAGAATACCAAAAGGCGGGCCGGTTCCGCAGGGTAAATCGTCGGCCACGGACAAAATCCTGAGCTGAAGCTTGTAGGTTGAGGACCGTTTGTCAGCCGTAATTTGGCGGGTAATCTCCAGGCAGAGGGGCTGCGGGACGATGCTGCCGGGCCATGCGCAACCGTGTTATATTTGCGCCAGCAATGCTTAACTCCGTCCTTTGGTGGCTGCACGACCACGCCCTCCCGTTGGAGGCGCTGCTCGTCATATTGAGCGGACTGGTCGCGCTCTACGCCGATACTGTGCGCCACTTCCTCTCGCTGCCGCCGCAACGACTGAGCACGTGGTTCCTGAAGGCGCGCTTGCTTTCGGTCAACTCCAAGCTCTTCAATCTTTGCGAATGTCACAACAACGCCTTCGCCACCATCGTCTATGTGGCTCGTGCCGTCGTGTTTATCCTGATCCTGATGGGGCTGTTTCTGGGCGGTATCTTCCTGGAAGTCGTCTCCATTCGTTCCGCCAACCGTGCCGCCGACCTGGATGCCTACAGCCGATTCCACGCCAATATTGATATTTCTCTGGCGCTGGTTTTTATCGTGGTGGTATGTAGCCGATTGCTGATATTAGGCGAGTTTCTGTACCGGCTGCGCAACTTCAAGGGCTACGACCATTACCTGATGGAACATGTTTCCGAGTTGGAAGACAAGCTTGTCGTAGCTGAAAACTCCGGTTCCGCTTCCATTCCTGACTGAGAACTCACGCCGGAACTGCGACAGGCTGGCGGGGCAACACGAAATAGAACGTGGAGCCGTGATTCAGTTCGCTCTCGGCGCGAATGCTGCCCGAGTGTGCCCGCACCACGTGTTTGGCGATGGCCAGCCCCAGCCCGGTTCCTCCCGACTCGCGAGAACGCGCTTTGTCGACGCGATAAAACCGCTCGAACAGACGCGGCAGGTGCTCGCTGGGAATGCCCGCCCCAAAATCCCGCACATAGAACTGGACGCCTTCCTCGGTCTCGCCGGCTCCCAGGAGGATTTTGCTGCCCTGATCGCCGTACTTCAAAGCGTTGTCGATCAGGTTCGACAAAACCTGATGGATGGCGTAGCGGTCGACCAGCACGGCGGAAGAGCTGGTGTTGATCACGGAGAGTTCCACGCCGCGGCTGGCCGCCAGTTCCTGGAAGGTCTGCACGGCATCGTCGAGCAACTCCTGCGGCATGGTGTACTGCAGATTAAAGGCCTGCTCGCCGGACTCCACGCGCGCCAAGACCAGCAGGTCCTCGGTCAGGCGGCCCATGCGCATGGCGTTCTTGCGAATGATCTCCAGGAACTCACGTTGATGGCCGGGCATGCCATCGCCCTCCAGCAAGGTTTCGGCGTAACCCTGAATGGAAGTGAGCGGGGTGCGCAGCTCATGCGAGACGTTGGCGATAAAATCGCGACGGGTTTTCTCCACGCGCTCAATCTCCGTCTGGTCGTGCAAGACGGCGACCACGCCTCCGCCGGGCATAGGGGCCGCGGTGAGATCGAAGATGCGGCCAGAAAAAATTTTGGCCGCGCGCGACATGGTCACGTCGCGGGTCTCGAGCGCGTTCTGGATGGAGGCCAGGATTTCCGGATCGCGCACCGATTGCACCAAGGGAGCGCCCAGCCGCACCCCGCTGGGCAACAGGCGCTCCATACGCTGATTGGCCCAGAGCACGCGGTCGTCCTGCGAGATAGCGATTACGGCTTCCTGCATGGAATTCAGCAGTGTCTCCAGCGTCTCGCGGCTGCTTTCCAGAGCGCGAAATCCCTCTTCCAGCTTGCGCGCGGTCTTGTCGAGGGCCGTGGCGACATGCGCAATCTCGTCCGTAGCGCCCTCTTGAATGCGCGCCGAAAGGTCGCCCGCCGCGATCCGCTCGGCGAACTCGGTGATGCGCAGCAGCCTGCGCCCGATGGACTGCGTTGCCACGAAAGCCAGCAGCAGCGCCAGGATGGCAGCCAGCGAAGAACCTTTGAGCAGGTCGCGTCGAATCTGTACATTGGCTTCCTGGATGGCGGTCAGCCGCTCGGCCATTCGTACCGCGCCACCGCGAATAGGCACGGCTAAATAGAGCAGCTCAACCCCGATGGTCTTACTGACGCGGGTTGAGCTTGCCACCTGGCCGTGCAGCGCCGCAGCGAACTCCGGCCGCATGGCGTGGTTTTCCATGGTGCCAGCATTCGCCTCCGAGTCAGCCAGCACCGTGCCGCTGGAGTCGATGATGGTGATCCGCGCTCCTGCGGCTTGTGCGGCCTGTTGGGCAATTTCCGGGAGGCGACCGAGCGGAGCGCCCTCAACCCGCGTGGCCAGCATCATCGCTTTTTGCCGCAGCGAGGTTTCAATCTGGCTGCGCAGCATGTTCTCCCAGGTCCGGCTGATCAGCAGGTCAAGGGAGATGGTGCAGGCTGCAATCACCACCAGCGCGGCAAGAAACAGCTTAACGAAGATGCGACTCTTCACAATTACCGCTTTTCAGGGCCCGGCAGGCGCGGATTTTGCGCTTTTTGGGCCTAGGACTTGGGAATTTCGAAGCGGTAGCCCGCCCCGCGCACCGTCTTCAGATAGCGCGGTTCGTCGGGGTTCTCCTCGATTTTCTCACGAATGCGGCGGACGTAAACGTCCACCGAGCGCGGGGTCACGTAGTGGGTGTCGCGCCACACCGCATCCAGGAGCTGGTCGCGGGTGAAAACGCGCCCGGGATGCCGCGCCAGGTATTCCAGCAGGCGGAATTCGGTCGCGGTAGTCTGCGTCAATTGACCGCGCACCAGCAAGGTCATGCCGCCGCTGTCGATCTCGATGTCGCCCGCCCTCACGATGGACGGCGCCAGGGGACGTTCGAAGCGCCGCAGAACGGCGCGCACCCGCGCCACCAGTTCGCGGGGGCTGAAAGGCTTGGGGATGTAATCGTCGGCCCCCAGCTCGAGTCCGATGACCCGGTCGGATTCGCTGGTTTTCGCCGTCAGAAAGATGACGGGAGTCATGGCCAGCGAGGAAGTCTGGCGAATGCGCCGGCACAGTTCCAAGCCATCGCCGCCCGGGACCATGATGTCCAACAAGAACAGGGACGGAGCTTGTTTCTCGGCTTCGGCAAGAACGCCGGCGGTAGCGGCGAAGGTGCGCACACCGTAACCGGCACCCTCGAGATGATGGCGCACCAGACGCGAAATATCGGCGTCATCCTCGACGGCAAAAATGGTTTGCTTCACGGCTGTATTGTAGCCGACGGTTGGCGACGAGCTGTCGGATGTGGGTATCACAGTAGTTAGGTTACATCCACCTTTGTTACAGGATGATGAAACCGGAACAACTAGTAATGCCCGGTCCGGGGCGGAAACTTCCGGCGGAACTGCCACAATGTGGGATAACAATAACGTCTATACCACATTGTAGGAGTTTATCGCGCGAGGCGGCTTGACGTGGCAGAATGCCTGTCCGTCCGATTACTGGAACCGGCAAGCTATAGCCCGGCGGTGGCCCAATGACGAGTCATATAGTCCGTAAGCGTGAGCGAGAACATGATAAACAGCCAGAAGAGCGCCGCAACCACGGTCACCATGGTCAGCTTGGTGCTGTAACGCAGGTGCATGAAGAAGAGCACGACTAATGTGCCTTTGATGGTGGCAATCAGTAGCGCCACCACGATGTTAAAAACGCCGAGATCGACCGAGGCCGCGAATACGGTCAGCGCGGTGCAGAATATCAGCGTGGCCCAGATGCCGATGTAGAGGCTGATCGGCACGACGTGCGATTCGGGAGAGATATGTTCGTTTTGCGCGTGATTCATCGCTATCCATGCTTCTTGCTGATTAAATAGAGCAGCGGAAATAAGTAAATCCAGACCAGGTCGACGAAGTGCCAGTACAGCCCGACGATCTCCACCGGAGTGTAATAAGCGGGGGTGAACGCACCCAGCAGTCCGGCGATGATGATCCAGGAAACCAGTCCCACCCCGATCACCATGTGCAAGGCGTGCAGTCCGGTCATCGCCCAATACAGCGAAAAGTAAATTTCGGTGTGCGGCGCGTCGATGGGCGGAGTTTTGTCGATGGTCTCAAAGTGGAAGTTCGGTCCCGGAAACTCGTGGTTCTCCCAGTGCTCGTGATACTCCACCCCCTTGATGCCGAGAAAGCCCAGGCCGAAGAGAATCGTAATCAGCAGCAGGACCACCATCAGCTTGGGTTTGCCAGTCTGGGCAGCACGGACCCCCAACGCCATGGTCAGTGAACTGCAAATCAGCACGGCAGTATTGGTTGCGCCCAGCCAGATATTCATTTTCTGGCTGCCTTCCACAAACGCCTGATAGTACGAGGAGCGGTACACCAGGTAGGCGGTGAACAGCCCGCCGAAGAACATGATTTCGGTCAGCAGGAACATCCACATGCCGAAGGTGGACGTCTCCTGCTGCTGCTCCATGTCAGCAAAGTGATGTTGCAGCGCGCGCTCAGCGACCTGGATATCGCTAGTGGCCAACGGTGACCTCCTCTTGCGGCTGGTGCTCGTAGTCGTAGGCTTCCCAGGTGACAATCGGCGTCTCGTCGAAGTTGTGGGTCGGCGGCGGCGAGGCCGTCATCCACTCCAATCCCACCGCGTTCCACGGATTCGGCGGCGCCTGCTCCCCGTAGCGCAGCGACCACAGGAAGTAGATCATCGGCAGCACATATCCCACGGCCAGAATCGAAGCGCCCGCGGTGGAAAGCACGTTCAGCACCTGGAACTCGGGCGGATAGGCATGATAGCGCCGCGGCATGCCCATATAACCCAGGATGAACTGCGGAAAGAACGTGGTGTTGAATCCCACAAACACCAGCAGCGCCGACAGCTTCGCCCACATCTCGGGATACATTCGCCCGGTCATCTTCGGCCACCAGAAATGCAGGCCGGCCATGTAGGCCATCACCATGCCCCCGACCATCACGTAGTGGAAGTGAGCTACCACAAAGTAGGTGTCGTGGACGTGCACGTCCAGCCCCAGCGAGGCCAGAAAAATGCCGGTCAAGCCGCCAATGGTGAACAGGCCGATGAAGCCCCAGGCATACAGCATCGGCGTGTTATAGCGTATCGAGCCCTTGTACATGGTCGCCGTCCAGTTGAATACTTTGACCGCCGACGGAATTGCGACCAGATAGCTCAGGAAAGAGAACACCAGCGCGGCGTAGACGGAGATACCGGCCACAAACATGTGATGCGCCCACACGATAAATCCGAACACGGCAATGGCAATGGACGCCAGCGCCACGAATTCGTAGCCGAAGACGCGCTTGCGCGAGAAGCAGGTGATGATCTCACTGATCACGCCCATGCCCGGCAGGATCATGATATACACCGCCGGATGCGAGTAGAACCAGAACAGGTGCTGGAAGAGCAGCGGATCGCCACCCAGCTGCGGATTGAAGACGCCGATGTTGAAGGCGCGCTCCAGTGCAACCAGCAGAAGCGTGATCGCGATGACCGGCGTGCCCAGCACCATGATCAGAGCGGCCGCGTAGTTCGACCAGCAGAACAACGGCAGACGTCGCCACGTCAGCCCCGGCGCGCGCATGCGGTGAATGGTGACGATGAAGTTCAGCCCGGTAAGGATTGAGGAGAAGCCGACGATGAAGATGCCGATGGCCGCGCCAATAACGTGGGTATTGGAATAGGTGGTGCTGAACGGCGTGTAGAAGGTCCAGCCGGTATCGACGCCGCCCGTTACCATCGCGGTAAGCGCGGTGATGGCGCCCGTCATGTAGATGTACCAGCTCAGCAGGTTTACCCGCGGAAACGCCAGGTCCTTGGCGCCCACCATCAAGGGAATCACGAAATTCCCAATCACCGCCGGCACCGACGGAATCAGGAAGAAGAACACCATGATGATCCCGTGCATGGTGAACAGCTTGTTGTAAGTGTCGGAGGTGACCAGGTCGCCGGCTGGGGTCAGCAACTCCAGGCGGATCATCATGGCGAAGAAGCCGCCGATCCAGAACATGACCGTGATCGACATCAAATACAGGATCGCGATCCGCTTATGGTCGGTCGTCAGCAGCCACGACTTGATGCCGTAGTTCGAGTTCAGGTAATTTTCGCGCTCGACGGTCTGTACAGCGGTTGCCATTTCAAATCACCTTGTGGATCTTAGAAACCTTGCCCTCAAGCAAATGCGCCTTGAAGAGCGCGCCTCTAGGCGTTAATGACCGTGCCCGGCTTTGAAGGGGCACGCCTTCGGGCGTGCCGTGAATGTCAATCCAAGCGCCCGGCTTTAGCCGCTGAGGACGACTGCCTCAGGGCCTAAAGGCCAATCTTCTTACGACCCTTCCGGCACGGCTAAAGCCGTGCCCTTTCAAACCATGTCGCCAACACGCAGGCCTAAAAGACCTGCTCTACCCTTTACTGCGCGTTCGACCCATCCTGCGGCGGCCCCAGCGATTTGATGTACGCCACCAGCGCGCCCAGATTCTCCTCCGATACCTGGCCCTGGAAGCTGGGCATAATCGGCTTGAAGCCGGCGACAATCTTTACGCCGGGATTCAGGATCGACTCGCGAATGTAATTCTCGTCGGCCATGACCGTGCGCCCATCCTCCAGCAGCACCGGCTTGCCGAAGAGGCCCACCAGGTTGGGGCCGATTCCCTGGGTGTCGGAACGATGGCACGTCGCGCAGCCTAATTGCTGAAACAGTTGCTGGCCATTGGACGCCAGCGATCCTGCCCCGCCGCTGCTGCTGAGCCATGCCTGGAACGCAGTCGGCTCCATTACGATGACCTCGCCGATCATGCCCGAGTGCTGCGTACCGCAATACTGCGAGCAGAACAGGTAATAACTGCCGGTTTTCGTAGGACGGAACCAGGTCATGGTGAAACGGCCGGGCAGCACATCCGCCTTCACCCGGAATGCGGGCACGAAAAAGTCGTGAATCACGTCCTGCGAGCTCATGATCAGTTTTACGTCGCGCCCCACAGGTACGTGCAATTGGTTGATCTCGCGCTGTCCCGTCTGGTGCTCGATCTTCCACATCCACTGCTTGCCCACGACGTAAACCTCCATCGCGCCCTTCGGTGGGCGCGCCTCCTGGAAGTAGATCAGCGAGCCCCAGGCGAAGAAAATCATGCAGATGCCGAGCGGAATCAGCGTCCAGGCCAGCTCCAGCGACAGCGAGCCTTCAATCTGCACGGCGTGCGGATGCACCTCGCGCCGGTACTTGACCGCGAAGAAAAAGATGCAGGCGAAGATCAGTATCGTGAAGAACGCCGATACTGCGATCAGCAGAAAGTAAAGTCCGTCCACCTGCCAGGCCAGGGCCGAGGCGCGCGGAGGAAAGAGTGGGAAGCTGCTCGTCATAATCGATCAGGCCTGTCCTGTTCCGTTATTGCTGCCGTGCTTGTCGCGGCGGAACATCACCAGCAGAAATCCGCCGAGCACCAGCATGGTGGCCGCTCCGGCCAAACGCATGATGTTGGAGATGACCGCGCCGTACTTGCCGGTCTTGGGATCGTAGCGGCAGCAATACAGCAGCACCTCGTCCACCACGTTGCCAATGTTGCCGCGCGAGGCTTCGATCAGGCCCAGGCGAAGGTCTCTGGGCGAGAACTCGACCCCGTAATAGTACTGAGCGATCTTGCCCCCCGGCGTGACGATCATGAGGCCGGTGGCATGGATGAACTGTTTGCTGACCGGATCGTAGCGGTAGCGGAAGCCGACCGCCTCGGCGAGTTGCTTGATCTGCGGTTGCTGGCCGGTGAGGAAATGCCAGCCCGCACCGTCAGTCTTGTGATCGAGATGCTCGTTGATGCGCTCGATGTACGTCTTCTTCGCCGTGGCGGCATCCTGCGGCGTCTCGCCGGGATTGAAGCTGACGGAGACGATTTCATATTCCTTGCCGGGGGTGAATCGCAACGTGCTGAGCGCGCTGGCTTCGCCGGCCAACTCCTCGCCGCAGAGCATCGGACAGGTGTAGTAAACCAGGTTCAGGATGACTGGACGGCCGGTGTGGAAGTAGTCGCCGAGCTTCACCGGGTTACCGGCTTCGTCTTTGAATTGCAAATCGAGCGGCACCGGTTGATTCAGGCGCTGATCGATGCCGATGTCCTTCAATTCGGGAGGCACGACCTGCGAGGCCGTGCCAGAGGACTTGTCCAGAAAAGATGACGGCGCCTGCGCGACGCCGAACGTCGCGGCCAGCACCAGTGCGAGTTGTACAAATACGACCTTCACAGCATTACCCCAACTACGGCTTCTGCGCGCCGCCCGGCGGCAGCGGCTTCGGTGTTTCGTTCAGGATCTTCGGATTCCCCGCTTCGGTTTGCGTGTTGAGCTCCGGCGGCGGAGCGTTCGGCCGCGTCGGCAGCCCGCGCTGCTCGATCAATTGCATCGCGAACGCGATCGGAATATGGACCGCCCCATTGGAATCGGTAAACGGCTGCGGCGGATTGAGCAACTCCTGCTCCGAATTAAGGTAGTTCTGCATCTCACCGGCATCGTTCATCTGCAACCGCGGCTGCGGAAACACAGACAAATTGACTGACGGCGTGTTCTGCATGATCGAGCCGGGCTCGTGTTCGGGAGGCGCTTTATGCTGCGCATTCAGCACCGGGCTCACCGTTCCCGATGGGAAGAGCGCTTCACTGCGCGCCAGGAAATGGAACATTCCCCACAGCACCAGCTCGATGAAGATCCCCGCGATAAACAGGCCGAGCAGGAACAGCAGAATGCCCCTCGCGCTCAGATCGGCGCGCTCGTAATCGACCTGCGGGTTGCGCAACGCGTCGTTGTGATCAGTGGCCATGTCCCGCTCTCTGTTGCAAGAATTTCGGCACTTGCGGCTCGTATAGCGGCAGCAAGGGGCGCTGCCGGAAGAAGTAGAAGAATGTCGCCAGCCACAGGCCACCCAGCCCGATCGGCGCAGCCAGGTACCAGATGCTGAACAGCTTCGCGTCGTGGAAATTCGGGATCGTGTACCAGTAGATGTCCACCAGCCGCATGCACATCAACAGAATGGCGATCGGGATCAGCCGCCGCCCGGCGCGCTTGCGGTCGCGCGACAGCAGCAGCGCAAACGGAAGCGCGAAGTGCAGCAAGACGATCGCGATCATCACCCAACCAAACGCGCCGCGAATGCGCTGCAGGAACCAGCTGATCTCGTCGGGCAAGTTGCCGGACCAGATGATCAGCCACTGCGAGAACGAGAAGTAGGCGAACAGCATCACGAAGGCCAGCGTCAACTTGCCGATATCGTGGAACTGCGTGGGCTTGATGATCTCGCGATATGGGCTGTAACGCGTGAGCACCGTAAGCATGATGATGCTGAAGCACAGCGCCGACAGTCCCTGGCCGACGAGGAAGATGAAACCGTATATCGTTGAGCCCCACTGTGGATCGAGCGACATCACCCAATCGACTGCCGCAAAGGACGCAGTAAGCGAGTAGAGCACGAGGCCGAGGCCGCTCAGTCCGTGGAAGCGAAGCGTGCCCGGCGGAAGAGGTGCGTCTTGCCGATCGCCGCGGCGCACCAGCGTGACCGTCAACATCCCCCAGATCGCGAAGTACACGATCCAGCGGATGATCCACCCCGGCTGATTGAGATACCAGTGGTTCTCTTTGGTTAGCGCCGGATTACTCATCCAGGCATACAGGTGGTAGCGCAGGAAGAGTAACGGCAGGAACAGCACAAACATCAGCGCCAGGGTCTTCGCGCCCGCCTCCAGAATTCGGCGGATGCTCAATCCCCAGAAGCCGCCGCTCAGGTATTGCACCATCAGCAGCGCCATGCAGCCCAGCGACAGGCCGGTCCAGAACATGTAGGCGATGAGGTAGCCGCGCAGAAAATCGCGCAGGTCCAGAACGCCGGCGATGACGCAGAAGACCACGCCTGCAATGCCGGCCATCAGGGCGCGGCTCTGCCAACGCGGCGTATCCGGCGGGACGGCGAAATCGGCAGCGCGAAGCTCCACAGTTTGCTGGCTCATTTCTTCTCGCCTCCATTGGCAGCAGCCTGGGTGTCATAAGGAGGCATCACGATCACACCCGGCGGGGGCGCGCCGGCTACCTGCGTTCCCGGCGGCAGATCGGCGGTGGTTGCATCCTGGCTGAGCTGCAGCGCGCGAATGTAGGCCGCGATGGCCCAGCGATCGGCGGGCGCAACCTGTTCGGAGTAGTCCGGCATGGCGCCAAAGCCGTTGGTCATCACGTCGAAGAAGTAGCCGATGGGCGCCTTGCGCAGCCGCTCGATGTGGTACGACGGCGGGCGCTTGTAGCCGCGCTGAACGATCATGCCGTTGCCGTCACCCGCCTCGCCATGGCACGGCGAGCAGTAAATATTGAAGCGCTGCTGGCCGCGGGCCATCACCTCGGGCGTGACCGGAAAGGGCAGGTACTCGCCGTCATTGCTGCCGATCTTTCCCGTGTAAAAGTACGTGTCAGCGTCGAGATGGCCGCGCGCCACCGTCGTCGGGATGATGGGACGCTCCGAGCGCCTATCGGCGTAGAAGTCGCTTTCCACCAGCGGACGCTGATAGGGCATTTCCTGCATGTCGGAGCGGCAACTGGCCAGCAGAAGGAGGGCTTGGCACGCGAGAAGGCACAACAGTCCACGCCGCGTGAAAGCAAGGTGGAAGGGCAGAGCTTCAGCCCTGCCAAAAAGCCATGCTCGAACGTGGGCTTTAGCCCCGGCCAACCGTGGCTGAAAGCCACTTCTAACGCCGTCGGAATTCGCCGGGCTGAAGCCCGGCGCTTCCACCATCTGTGCACGCCGATTAATGCGGCACCTCCTCGATCGACAGCGGCTCCAGGCTCTGCATGAACTGGTGCGTCTTCATCAGATCAAACTTGGGATCGGCCGCTTCGACCACCAGGAAGAATTTGTCGCGGGTCACCGCCGAGAAGCGATCGACATTGAATACCGGATGATGCGGCATGGGCAATCCGTTCAGCGCGAACATCCCGAAAACTCCCGCCAAGCCTCCAAACAGAACGGTCATCTCGAACGTGGGCACAATGAACGCGGGCCACGAATGCCATGGCCGGCCGCCGATATTCAGCGGATACGAGATACAGTTGATCCAGTACTGAAGCCCGTAAATACCGCATCCGCCGAACAGTCCTCCGACCAGCACAATCAGCGGCACGCGCGTCTTGTGGAAGCCTAGCGCCTCGCTTGCCTCTTCGATGGGAAAGGGGCTGTAGGCATCCATCTTGCGATAGCCGGCGGCGTAGGCCGCCCGGGTCGCCACCACCAGGTCGGTGGAGCTGCCGAATTCGGCCATCAGGCCGTAAAGCGCAGGTGCTACCGCTTCTTTCATTCCGCCTTCACCTCCGCTTCCGGCAGAAGTTGCCGCATTTCAAAGATCGAGATCGATGGCATGATGCGGATAAACAGAAACATGCAGAAGCTGAAGAAGCCGACGGTGCCAAGCAATACCGCCCAGTCCCAGCGCGTGGGAACGTAGATTCCCCATGAGGACGGCAGGAAGTCACGGCTGAGGCTGGTAATGATGATGACGAAGCGCTCCAGCCACATGCCGACCAGAATGTCGAGCGAGATCAGGAACAGGAAGGTGATGTTCCTGCGCAACTTCGGTATCCACAAAAGCTGCGGGATCAGGATGTTGCATGTGATGAGCCCCCAATACAGCGGAGCATAGGTCCCGAACCAGCGGTTTTCCAGCATGAAGCGTTCGTAGGTCGAGCCGCTGTACATGCCGATGAAGGTCTCGAAGAAATAGCCATAGGCGACGATGAGTCCCGTGGCCAGCATGATCTTCGCCGAGTTCTGCAGGTGCCGCATCGTGATCAGCGCCTCCAGGTGGTAATACTTGCGAATCGGGATGGCCAGCACCAGCACCATGGCGAAGCCGGAGTAAATGGCGCCCGCGACGAAATACGGCGGGAAGATGGTGGTATGCCAGCCGGGCACGATGGCGATGGCGAAGTCGAAGCTGACCACGGTATGCACCGAGAGCACCAGCGGCGTCGCCAGGCCGGCTAATAGCAGGTATACCGACTCGTAGCGTTTCCAGTGCCGCGCCGAACCGCGCCAGCCCATCGCGAGCAGTCCGTAGATCTTCCTAGTCAGCGGATGCCGCGCTTTCTCGCGCATGGTGGCGAAATCCGGCACCAGGCCGACATACCAGAACACCGCCGAGATGGTGGCGTAGGTCGAAACCGCGAACACGTCCCACACCAGCGGGCTGCGGAACTGCGGCCACACCCCCATGCTGGCGGGGTACGGGAACAGCCAATACGCCAGCCACGGGCGGCCAAGGTGAAGAATGGGGAACATGCCCGCGCAAGCCACGGCGAACAGCGTCATGGCTTCGGCAAAGCGGTTGATCGAGTTGCGCCAGGTCTGCTTCAGCAGCAGCAGAATGGCCGAGATCAGCGTTCCGGCGTGGCCGATTCCGATCCACCACACAAAATTGATGATGCAGAAGCCCCACGCGACCGGAATCATGATGCCAAAGATGCCGACGCCGCGGAAAAACAGGTAGGTCACCGCGATCAGCAGCACCATGACACACATGCCGGCGATGAAAAACCCGCCCAGCCAGCCCATACCGATGGGGCGCTTCAGCACCGCATCGGCGATGGTGTCGGTGACGGTGTCGTAGGTCTGCCCCGGCAACATCACCGGCGGCTCATCCGGCCACGGCACGTCCTCAAGCAGCGTTTTTTCGTCGGGTCCTTGCCTCATCGCTAAGTGAGCTCCGGCTGTTCAATATCGGGGTTCGGATTGACCACTACCGCGAGATACGACGTGCGCGGCCGCGTGTTCAGGTCTTCCAACAGCTGATAGTTGCGCTGCGAACGCTTGATCTTCGAGACCTGGCTCGCGGGATCGTTCAAGTTGCCGAAGTAAATCGCTGCCGCGGGACATGCCTGCTGGCAGGCAGTAAGGATTTCACCGTCGCGCGGCCAGCGGTTCTCCCGTTCCGCGGTGATGCGGCCGTTGGCGATGCGCTGGATGCAATACGTGCACTTCTCCATCACCCCGCGGCTGCGGATGCTGACCTCGGGATTGCGCATCATCTTGAACTGCGGCGTGCCCCAATCCTGGAAAAGCAGGAAGTTAAAGCGGCGCACCTTGTAGGGGCAATTGTTTGAGCAGTAGCGCGTGCCCACGCAGCGGTTGTAAATCATGTCGTTCAGCCCTTCGGTGCTGTGCACCGTCGCGCCCACCGGGCAAACCACCTCGCAGGGCGCGTTTTCGCACTGCATGCACGGCACCGGCTGGTAGAACATGTTGGGATTTTCCGTGCCGCCCTCGTAATACACGTCCACGCGCAGCCATTGCATCTGGCGCCCGCTCATGGTCTGCTCCTTGCCCACCACGGCAATGTTGTTCTCCGCCTGGCAGGCCACGATGCAGGTCTTGCAACCGATGCACTTGTTCATGTCGATAGCCATGCCCCACTTCAGCTCCGTGTACTGATAGTTGGGATAGAGCGTCATCTCCGGTGCGGGCTTCTCGACCTCTTCCTGCGCAAACCTGGGGTCTTTGACAAAGTCTTCCAGCGTCGCTTTGCGCACGATGTGCCGGTTATACAGCGGATCGGTTCCCTGTGGCAGGTCGGAGAAATCGATGTACTGGAATCCCTGCGGATGAGCAAAGCCGAAACCCGAACCAACTTTCTTGATCGTGACTTCGGCAAACGAGGATGCATCGCTGGAACGCAGCTTGTAGGCATCGAAGCCCACCAGTTCACCGCCGCGGCCGGCGAACCCTCCGACGTTGCCGCTCTTCGTGCGGCCATAACCCAGGAATACTGTGATCGCGTTGTCGGGATGTCCGGGCTGCGGCCAGATGGGTCCGTTCACCTTGCGCCCGTTCACCTCGATCTCGACGATGTCGCCCGTGTCCAGCCTCGATTTCTTTGCCTGGTTCGGACTGATGAGCACGGCATTGTCCCAGCACAGATTCGTCACCGGCTTGGGCGTCTCCTGCAACCAGGCATTGTTGGCGCGGCTGCCGTCGTAGATGAGCGGATCGGGCCGGAACATCACCTCCATCGCGTTCGCGCCGACGATGCTGGTCGCCGGAATGTCGCCGCCCTTCGGCGTAACGTTCTTCGCCGGCAGCGCAGTGTTCGCGATGAATCCGTCATTCAGCACCTTGCGCCACGCGGTCTCGAAGTCGCCCTTCATCTGCCCTTGCCAGGTTTTGCGGACGAGATCGTAGCCGGCAGTCTCGGACGAGCCGGCCAGCGCGTTGATGAACTCGTATTGGCTCTTGCCGTTGTACAGCGGCGCAATCAGCGGCTGGACGATGGATGCGGTGCCATCGAAGGCGCGCACATCGCCCCACTCCTCCAGGTAATGCGTGCCATTGATGTGCCAGTGGACCAGTTCGGTGGTCTCGTCGTGCTGCAGGCCGTGCTGGATGCGCAGCGGGACTTTGTTCATCGCGTCGGCAAAGCCGAAGTTGACCGGCGCGCCGTACACCGGGTTGCTGCCCATGATGATGAGCATGCCAACCTTGCCGTCGTTCATCTCGCCGACCAACTCCTTCAGCGCGGCCGTCTGGTCGGCGGGCTTGACCATCACGTTGTCGGTGTAGATGACCGTGTTCCCAGGCGCGCCCAGCGCGTGATTGATGGCGTGCGCCAGCGCGTGTACGGCCGGCGGCTGATTGTCGCCCGGAATCACAACCGCGCGGCCTTTGTTCGCCTGAAGGTCTTTCACCAGCGCCGCGACAAACTTCTGCCGGTCCGGATTGAGGTTCGCATTGCCGCCGCCTGCGCCCACGCCGGCAGCGATGGCGCGGGCGATGCCCTCAATCTCCGAGGCGCGCACCGGCAGCCGGTCGTCGGCTTTACCGCTGGTCCCGGTCGGCGTGCTCTGGATGGAGTAGAAGCGCGACATCTTGCCGCTCTCGTCCGGCACGCGCCGCGCGGCAAATTGCCGCGCGTAGTAGAGGAATCCGGGGTAAACGCTGGATAGAAAATCGGCGTCGAGCGACAGAATGACGTCGGCCTTGGAGAAGTCGTAGCGCGTCTCGACGTACTCACCGAAGGCGAGCTTGGCGCCGGCATTGACGTTGTCCCGATTCACCGGCTCCCACTGGATCCACTTCGACTCGGGATACCCCGCCTGCACCTGGTCCATCAGCGATGCCATGGTGGGCGAGCTCGTCGGTCCGCTGAGTATCCGCAGCCCCGCTCCCTTGAGCGCCTTCTGTGTGTTGAGCGCGCCGCTCAGCGCGACGCTGAAGTCGCTCCACGTGCTTAGCGCACCCAGATAGGTGATGATCTGCGCGCGATCGGGGTCGTACATGTCGAGGATCGACGCCTGCGAAAACACGCAGCTCCCACCCAGGCTCGCGGGATGCTCAGGATTGCCCTCGATCTTCGTCGGACGGCCTTCGTGGCTTTCCACCAGCACCGGCGCGGCATAAGCCCCGAACGGCATCGCGCTGGCGAAGAACAACGGAATCCCCAGCGTGACCTCGTTGGGCTGCCGCACGTAAGGAACAATCGGCGCCAGCGGCTGCTTCACGCACGCCGAAAGGCCGGCCAGCGCCAGCGACGCGGTCATCAGCTTGAGGAAGTCGCGGCGTGAAGCGCTCTCCGGCCAGACCGAGGCCTGGCGCGGGAACTCGCGGTGCAGCATCTCGACGAATTCGTCGGTCTGCGCCAGCTCTTCCAGGCACCGCCAATACTGCGGGCCGCTCTTGGCGCGCGACAGCTGGTCCCGCACCTCCGCCAGCTCCAGCTTGCTGGGACAAACTGCTTCAGACTTTGGGCTCTTTTTTTCCATTCCGTTCAATCTTCAGTTTCGCGGGTTGTGCTTTGCTCGAAACTCTAAACTGCCTCTAGCGATGGCAGGTATTGCAACTCGTAATGTCTTCCACCGTGCGGACGTTGTAGTCGTGCTTCAACACATTGCCCAACTCGATCTGGTCGGTAAAGACGCGGCCGTCAGCCAGCTTCACCGGGCTGTTCGAACTCGGCTCCAGATAATTCATGTTGAAAACCTGCTCCCGCGGTCGCAGGTATTTCTCCGGTGCGCGATGGCAGTTCAGGCACCACTCCATGCGCAGCGAGTTGGCCTCCAACATCAGCGGCATCTTGTTGACCGGGCCGTGGCAGGTCGCGCACCCCACGCCCTTGGCCACATGAATGCTGTGATTGAAGTAGACGTAGTCGGGCAGGTAGTCCACGCGCGTCCACACCAGCGACTTGCCCGTGCGCCAGCTCTCGCGCACCGGCTCCAGCATGGGAGCATCCGTCCAGATCCGCGAGTGGCAGTTCATGCAGGTCTTGGTGGGCGGAATGCCCGCGAAGCTGGAATTCTCGACTGAGGTGTGGCAATAGCGGCAATCGATGCCGTCGCCGCCGTTGTGGTGCTGATGACTGAACGGCACCGGCTGCGCCTGGGCCACATCCTGCCACGTCGCGTAAGGGGAGCGCTGAATTTCCAGCCCCGCCCACAGCACCACGGAGACGATCACCACTACCGCGATGATCGAAGCTCGCGCTACTGTATTCGCACTGCGATGAAAGATCTGGGCCATTTATGTAGTGAAGCGTTCGGCGCTGAGGGTTCGGGCCTTCGACCACTCCATCGAGGGCCCAGGGTACGTGCGGTACGACGACTTGCCACAACCTGGTGTGACTCGCGTCACGTAAACGGGTGATTATAACAACTGGAAACGCATTTGTGGCAAGCGCTCGCGTGCGAAGTGGAACGGTTCGCGTCGAGGGAAAAAATTGCCCGTAGTTTTCTGCGGATGCTGACTTCCCCGCCAGGCATCGCTAGGCGCGCTGATGGCTCTCGGCTGAGGGCTGATTGCTGATTCCTGCCGTCCGAAACCTCGGTAGCAGCAACATCGCGCCAATGTACGCCACCGCCCCGCAGGCCAGCGTTGCATTCAATCCAAATTGAATTGCGACGATGATGGCCAGCACCGAACCGAGCACGCTGGCGGCCGCATTCATCGCCCACGCCCACTCGACAGCGCCATATTCGCCGCCAGTTTCCGGGGCACCCAACAACTCCCGCGGTTGGACTTTCTGGGGTGCAAGCGCGCGCAGGCCGCTGGGAAACGGCATGCCCATCGCAAAGCCGAGGGGAATGAGAAGCAGTCCGCTGATCAGCAGCTTGGCCGCGAACGGGAGGCCGATCATGGCATCGAGCCAGCGCGGCAACACGAAGACGTAAATCGCCAAACCCGCCACAATGAAGCCGAGCGCCAGGGCGACCCTGGTCGGCTCGCTAAACCAGCGGCGCGACACCAGGCTGCCCAGGCCACTGGAGAGCAGCATGAGAAAGACGACGACGGTCAGCGCATAGGTGGGATATCCCAGAAACAGGACGAAGCGCTGAATCAGAGCAATCTCCACCATGATGTAGCCCAGGCCGATAGCGACAAAGTAGAGCACGCGCAGGCTTCGGCCGGAACGAGTGTTGGGCCCGGGGTCCCCGGCGCGCCCGCGGTTGGCGCGATGGGGTGCAGAAAGCGCCAATGGCAACAGCAGGAACGCAATCACGGCCCCGACCGAGACGATCAGCACAATACCCAGAATCGCGATGCCGAGATTCACTTTCCAGTCGATGCCGCCCTGATCGGAACCGCGAAAAACCTGCTCCGGCTTCAGCGTGAAAAAGAAGAACGGCGCATTGTCGGTGACGGGTGCCACATTGTAGGAGTAGGTCGAGGAAAAGCCGCGCGCGTCCTGGCCGCGTATCAACTGCGCGAATGCCGGATGCGCCATGCCCGCCCGATCGGCGGTCACGGGCAGATACAAAACGTGCAGATTGAGGTTCGGATCTCGGCCATCCCCACCTTCAATGTGATTGAGCACCGCGCGCTGTTCCTGCAAAGTGAACGGCGATTTCTTCGCCAACACGACGACCGCCTTGCCGTCGCGATCCAGCGCGCCATCGCCGACGACGATGAAATTCTGCGAGCTGTCCTCGACGCCAAGCTCGCGTAGCGCCTCCATCGCCTGCGATACCACCCGCAGCGCCTCGCGTGGCCGGGCAAACTCCCAGCGCGTGATCGCGATCATGCCGTCGGGCTTGAGGTGCTCGAAGTACTCGCGAAACGCTTCCACCGTGTACAGGTTGTTCTCACTGAGCGCGAACGCGCCCGCCGCGGTCGAGGCCCAGGTGTCGACCAACGTCATCTCCACCACGTCATAGCGCTCGCGGCTGTTGCGCACGAACGAGCGACCGTCGCTGACGTGCAGGTGCACCTCGGGAACCTGGTAGAGGTGATAGGCATAGTCGGCAAAGCGATCGCGCATGATGTCGTTCGCGATGATGGGATTGATCTCGATGCCGGTGACATTCCGGCTGCCATTCGCGACGGCGCGCAGCACGTCCACGCCGCCACCCGGCCCGATGATGGCGAAGTCGCCGTGGGGACGCAGCACGTTGGCCAGCGAAGCCGGTTCCGACATCAACTTGCGGCGGTAAGCGTCGCTCCAGTGATGCGGGTCGGTGTTCATCAACGACGTTTGGGCATCCGCGTCAATGACAATGGCCCGCCCCGATCCCTGTTGATCGACCTCGACCCGTGAGATCGCATTCCAGCGTGCATATAACGGCACAGCACGCTTCATGCCCTTGGCATAAACGATGTCGATCAGCTTGTTGTGATAGTTGGCGGCGATCAGCAGCAACAACGCTCCGCCGATGGCTGCCGGCAGGATAAGGTGGCGTTTAGGCGCATTAAGCCGGCCGCCGGCCCATGCCACTCCCGCCAGCGCGACCACAACTGCAGCGAACAGAATCGCGTTCGGTGCGCCGATGAAGTTCAGCAGCGGCACCAATGCGAGGCACGCCAGTGAACCGCCCAGCAAATCCGCCCCGTAGAGCTGCGTCACCCGCTCGGGGTTGCGCGCGAAGGCGATGGAAAACAGCAATCCCGTAACGAAGAACGGCACCGCCGACGCGAGATAGAGCGCCGTCAAGCTCCCGAAGTTCGGCCAATTCAGGCTTAGCGAAACCACGGAGTGAAGCACGACTTCGAGGACGCCTGCGATCAGGCACGCGTTCGCAGCACATAACACGGCGCCCAGTTGCTCAACCGTCCATCGTGCCAGCCACTCGCGCCGCAGATGCGCGAACACCGCGCCCGCACCCAACCCCAGAAGCGCAATGGAGATCGCCAGAAACGCGAAGTGATAGAAGAGGACGACCGAAAACAGCCGCGTCAGCCCCAGTTCCAGCAGCAGTGCGGAAAAGCTCATCAGCGCTACGGCGAGTGGCGTTCGCCAAGCAGAAGTTTGTGGCACGGGCGGAGCCGCGAGCAGGGTTTCCGTAGTATCGAGCATAAAAGATTGAGCTTACTACGACGCGAGGCTGCAGCGGCCCAGGTTAGCCCAACTGAAGGGCGAACCTGGGGCACCAAGCCATTGGGCACGAGCAACAGCGGTTCACCACTGCCACATTGCGGAAGACGCTAACCTTTCACGCCCGCAATCGTCCTTGCGCCGAGGCTCACCCGATTGTCTGGTACCCCACCGCATGTCTGGCTGATGTATCTCGCCGGCGGCATAGCCCTCGCGGGCGGCCTGCTCGCAAGCTGGAGGGACCTGCGCGATGCGCCGCTGGCGGACAAGCTCATCACGCTCGGGCCATTATTTTTCGCCATTCCGCTGGCGGTTTTCGGAACCCAGCATTTTGTCCAGACCGGGCCAATCATGGGCCTGATGCCCTCCTGGATTCCCGCACACCTGTTCTTTGTGCTGCTGGTGGGCGCTTGCCTGATTGCTGCGGGGCTCAGCATCGCCACGCGAATCCAGTCCACGCTGGCGGCGTTCCTGGTTGCCGTGATGTTTGTCTGCTTCGAGGCCCTGATGATCATCCCGGGCGCTGTGGCGGACCCGCGTAACCGATTTAGCTGGGTCATTGTTTTGCGCGAATTCACCTTCTGCGCGGGCGCCTTATCGATCGCCGCGGCGCGAGCACAGGACTGGTCCGATCGCGCCCGGAATGCGGCTCGCACGTTCGCGCGCCTTGAACTGGGCGTCGCCCTCGCATTTTTCGCTGTCCTGCAATTTCTTCACCCGGCGAATGTTCCCGGCGTTCCTCTCGAGCTCGTGACGCCAACCTGGATTCCCGGACACTCGCTCTGGAGTTATGTCACCGGCGCGGTTTATCTCGTCGCCGGACTTTGTTTGCTCGCGAACCGCCGAGCGCGTTCGGCGGCAATCTGCGCCGGGGGCATGCTGCTAATCCTGATGGTTGCGGTGTACTTGCCAATGCTGGTTGCGAAGCCGCTCGATATCGAAGCGATCGACTATTTCTTCGATACTCTGCTGTTCGGCGGTAGCGTGCTGGCCGTTGCCGGGATTCAATGCCAGGCGGCAGCGACTCGGCTGGCGCGGGACACGATCAAAACGGCAGCTTGATTATTCCGATTCCAGAATGACCTGGGCCATGGCCGAATCTTTGGTGTGCGTGATCGACACGTGCGCTCGCACGGCTCCCAGGCTGCGGAAGAACTCTGCAGCTTTGTTGTGAAAGGCAATGGTGGGGCGCCCGCCGGGTGATCGTTGCACTTCTACGTCGTGCCAGGTGACGCCCCGATTCCAGCCGGTGCCGATCGCCTTCATGGCGGCTTCTTTGGCGGCAAACCGTCCGGCGTAGCGCTCTGCCTTGTTGGCTTTGGACTCGCAATATCGAATTTCGTCAGCCGTAAAAACGCGCTCCACAAAACGCCGTCCGAAGCGCTCGATGGAACTCGCAATGCGCGCGACTTCTGCAATGTCAATGCCGGTGCCGACGATCATGGGACTGCCGCTTTTCGCTATTCGCCTTTCGCTCTTCGCCAGAATGCACCAACGCCGTGCCGTCAGTGTGTGAACCCCTGAAGCTCGTGCCAGAGATGAGACGTCACCAATCTGATTCGCGTGACCGCTCTGGCGAAAAGCGAAGAGCGAACAGCGAAGAGCGAAAGGCGAAGAGCGCACCCAAATCTAACACACTGAGAACAGGCGCGTTAGTGCTTCCGTCGCCGGCTCCCATATCGAAAATGCTTCGTAATTGTGACACTCGCTGGTATGATCAACCTGCTCGATTGATCGACGTTGTACGCAGCAGTTCCTGCCTTAGCAGCACTCCCTGCCGCATCACATCCCGATCGAATTGCAGCTACATCAATACTTGAAGGAACATGCATCACCATGGAACAAGGAACAGTTAAGTGGTTCAATGACGCGAAGGGCTACGGTTTCATCAGCCGTCAGAATGGCGAGGACGTTTTCGTTCACTATTCTTCGATTCAGTCGAATGGCTTCCGCAGTTTGCAGGAAGGCCAGGCTGTGCAGTTCAACGTAGTCAAGGGACCCAAGGGCTGGCAGGCAGAGAACGTACAACTTCTGTAGGTCTCGAGCTTGAAAGTTCGAAAAGAGCGGCCGATGAGGCTGCTCTTTTTGCTAGAAGCTATCTCATAAATCAGTTTTTGAAAGGGCACGGCTTCACAGGCCGCTGAAGAATCCGATTTCGGAGGACATGAGTCAGGGCACGACTTCAGTCGTGCCGAAAACCCGTTTGTTTCGCGCCCGAGCCGGCTTCAGCCGGCGGCACAAAATGGGCTAAAAGACTTTTGCAGCGGCCTGTTCAGCCGTGCCGCCCAAGTCGCACAAATGCGGGCTTTCAGCTGTTCATTACTTGTAACGAGAAAGTTAAAATCGCTCTCCTACCAACTCTTCACTTTTCTTCCAGAGCGCCTCAGCAGTCGTTGGATCGAGCGCGTAACCGCGTACCCCCTCGCTCATGACCGTGATAGTTACGTCATCCGGCACGACCCGGCCGACATGACAGTTCTCGCAATATCTGCCACCGATCTCGTCAGCGCTTGCCACAACCGCCGCCCACACTGACGTTGCGGCTCCCTGCGGAATGGTTTTCCATTGGAAAGGTCCCTGGCCTTCAGCTGCGAGCTGTTGGTTGATTTGGTCGACTAAGTTCTCTAATGCGCTGTGATCCATGTGTCGGGCCAGCTCCGTCTGAATGCCTCCTGGGTGCACAGCCGCTGCACGTATGCCCCGGCTCCGGTGCCGTGTGTCGAAGGCAACGGCGAAAAGAATGTTCGCGGTTTTCGATCGGCCATAGGCAACGAACGCATCGTAGGGCGTTCGCTCGAAATTTGGATCCTCGAGATTGACATTCGAGAAACGATGTCCTGAGGAAGAAAGATTGATCAGGCGGCCACCCTCTCGGAGAAGCGGAGCGATCCGGTTGACCAGGACAAAGTGGCCCAAGTGATTGGTGCCAAACTGCGTCTCGAATCCATCAGCCGTTTTGCCAAATGGTGTGGCCATAACCCCGGCGTTAGCGATGATTACGTCGAAGGGCTCGCCTTTCTGCAGCAGTCGATCGGCACAAGCCCGCGCGTTTTTCAGATTGGCGAGATCGAGTTCTATCAGCTCGAAGCCGCCGTCGTTCGCGGCGGCGTCCTTTCGTATCTGTGCGGTCGCGCGTTCGGCTTTGTCCAAGTCGCGCGCCGCCCCTAGTACCTGCGCGCCATGCGCGGCGAGAGACCGCGCCGTTTCCACTCCCAACCCGGCTGAGACGCCGGTAACCAGAATGCGTTTGCCGCGCAGATCGACGCCGGCCAAAACCTGGTCGGTGCTCGATGTCGCTCCAAATGATTGCTCCGTGGTTACTGCTCCTAATGAATCCGCCATTTGTCTTTCTCCTTCTATGCTCCGGCCTCTGACAGATGGCCAGCATTGACTAGCTTCCGCTGCTTCGCGTAAAACGGAGACCGTCTCCGAAATATGAGATAATCGGAGGCAGTCTCCGGTTGCAAGAATTTTTCGCCATGGCCAGAAAAACTTCTAAAGCTCCTCCGCGAAAGCCCCGCAGCGACGCTCAACGGAATCGCGAGCGCATTCTGGAAGCCGCGAAGCAGGCATTCACCCGGTCGGGAGCAAACACCAGCCTGGATGACGTGGCGAAAGCGGCAGGAGTTGGAGCTGGAACGTTGTATCGCCACTTTCCTACCCGGGATGCGCTGCTCGAGGCGGTGTATCGCACCGAGGTAGAAAAGCTGGCGGCCGCACAGCAGAAATTCGCCGAGACCATGCCGCCGGTCGAGGCATTGCGCGCTTGGATGCTGCTGTTCGTCGACTACATTGCAACCAAGCAAATCATCGCGCCCGCACTGAATACGCTCGTCGGTGGTCCGTCAAAGCTGTACGAAGGTACGCGCGCTCACATACAGGGCGCTATAGAAGCGCTGGTGAAGCGCGCCATCAAAAGCAGCGACATCCGCAAGGATCTCGAACCATTCGATCTGCTGCGCGCGCTCATCGGCGTGTCGAACGTAGCGTCAAGCCCCGACTGGCAGCAGAGCGCCAGGAGGCTTGTGGATATCCTTGTTTCCGGTTCGCGACCTATCTAACAGGATTTGCCCCGGTGACGGTCTCACAGGATGAAGGTCAACTGCGGATAGGGAGGTGTTTTGCGCTGATCGCGGTCCGCGAAGGCTAGCCTTTCATTCCAGCATCGCTCTTGTCCTCGCAAAGACAACCAGAGTCGTATTGCGTCTGTATCGTCGGTTACTCGGAGGTTAGCAGCCGGGTGGGACAGTAGTTCTGGGGTGTCCCTATAGGTATAGGTTCAGGACCGACGAAAATCCGTAATTCCGTCCTGACGACCCGCTATTCCTGTCGGAAGAAGTCGGAATCCCCAGTGGTCGGAGTTTTCCATTCGCCTTCGGAATGTAAATTCGCCGCAGAGACATGGGATGGTAACCCCGCGCCTTCAGTGACGTCATACCCTGCAGCTTCTTCTGTGATGTATCCCAGAGTTCACCATCCACCCCAGGTGTCTTTCTGCCGTCGTTTTCTGTTACCCGGCGAACGGCGAGTAACTTGCCACCCGCCGAGTGTGTGAGAAGATGTTGCAAGGCTCGCACCTTGTTCCACTTCTTCTGCTGCACCGCCTTCACGATACGCGCTTGGAGGCGGCCACTATTGCGTTCGATGTTTCGCCAGTCAACGGCGTCCCATGCCGAAACAGTATTTAGGATTGCACCGCCGCGATGCTGGCAGAAGTACCCGCGCCTCGCGGTTTCGGCACCCGTCTTTGAAGACGGCGGGATACATTGTCCGAGGGCTTCTAAACGATTCGTTTCCGAATCGCTATACCTCGTAGAGTACTGCCAATGGGGTGGCAGGTCCGGTCGGGTGGTGCTCGCCGGACAATCACACATGCGACTTCATGTCGCGACCACTCAAAGAAGCCGTCCGCAGGAAGCAAGCACCGACGGCTCATGAAGGCATCGCGGAAGGCGGGCTTACTCGCGACCGTTTCCGAGCGCGCATTGATCGTCTTGAAGCCGATACTGGCGTCGCTGGCCCAGGGCGGAATCAGCCCCCAGCGAGCCAGCGAGAAGTGCCGCTCTGGTGTCGACGGGTCCTGCCGAATAATACCCGACCGGCTGAGACGGGGCAATGTTGTAGCGAGGCTCCCAATCGACCTCGTTATCGGTCTCGAAGTATTCTGCGATCAATTGTTTGCGTCTGGACAGACGATAGCGGCCACACATCACTCACTCCTGCGATCCAATTCTAATCCGGTGGTCTGGCCCTCCCTGCGATCCAGGCCTGCCAGCCATAGAACGCGAGATTCACACCGCAGACGATCACAGCCGCAATCGTTAGCACTGCCGAGGAAATATCCGGATAGACCAACCGGTCCAGATAATGAAGCAGGAACCCGCCCTGGGCAGGCTCGACTCCGGCTTTGCCCTCGAGCCCGTTCTCCAGCAAAGTCAAAGGACACGGCCATGGCAGGACTTCCGTAAGGATTCCCCAGATTAGAGAAGCGATGTGCAGCCAACGAAGAATCGGACGCGATCGTGTCAGCAACGCCCCGAACACGACCCACAGAATGAACAGCGCATGCAGAAAGAGAACTGAGATCGCGAGTGCGGAATAGATATTCGAAGCTATAACGACTAGGTGCATCTCTCGAAGAATCTATCGCAATCATCTTTACGATACGCCCGAGGCCGATTCGCCGTTTTGAATGCGGATAATATGGTTGCGAGAAGGCTGTGCGAAAAATAATCCATTGCGACATGGATGCCTTTTACGCGTCGGTCGAGCAACGCGATGATCCCCAGTTGCGCGGCAAGCCGGTGATCGTCGCGTGGCGGGGCAATCGCTCGGTCGTCTGCGCCGCTTCGTACGAGGCCAGAAGCTTCGGTGTACATTCAGCCATGCCGGCAAGGCGAGCCGAGCGTCTATGTCCCGATGCGATCTTTGTGCCACCCGATTTCACACGCTATCGCGCGGTCTCACGCAGTGTGCGGGAGATCTTCAATCGTCACACCGACCTGATCGAGCCGCTGTCTCTGGACGAAGCATTCCTGGACGTGACCGAGAACAAGACCGGCTTAGCGACAGCCACCCTGGTAGCCCGCACCATCCGTCAGCAAATCCGGCACGAGCTGAATCTGACCGCCTCTGCGGGCGTGGCGCCCAACAAGTTCTTAGCCAAGCTTGCCTCGGACTGGCGCAAGCCCGATGGGTTGTTTGTAGTCCAGCCTGAGGACATTGACGCGTTTCTGCTCCCATTGCCGGTTGGACGCTTGCCGGGCGTCGGCAAAGTTACAGAAGAGAAGCTGGCCAAGCTTGGGGCGCAGAGGGTGAAGGACCTGCGAGCGCTCGACTTGTCCGTACTCGAACAGCACTTCGGCCGCTATGGTCAGCGCCTGCATGAACTCGCCCGCGGTATCGACGATAACCCGGTTGTGCCGGACAGGCCGACGCAATCCATATCCGTCGAGGACACCTTTGAGCACGACGTCTTCTTGGCAGAAACTGAGCCGATGATCCGGCGCCTCGCCGAAAAGCTTTGGTCGGCTTCGCGCAAAGAATCACGGATTGCTCGTACGGTTGTGCTCAAACTGAAGACCAGCGATTTCAAGCTTCTCACCCGCAGCCATACGCCCGAATGCCCACCCTCCTCGTGCGAAGAATTGACCGACATTGCGTTGAGACTGCGAGAGCGGGTGGATCTCGGTCCGCAGCAACGCTATCGTCTCGTCGGGGTTGGCTTGGGCAACTTTCAGGAATCCGAAGAGACGATTGCCCAACCCGCGCTTTTCGAGTAGCACAAATATGGAAACCATCCCCATCGCAGGAGCTGAAATCT
>CAVQLZ010000019.1:0-886966 GCA_963713465.1 uncultured Acidobacteriaceae bacterium | reverse complement strand
CTTGCACCGTCAGCGGCAAGTCGAAGGAGAAACCGAAGAACTGGCTGGTGTAGTGAGTATTGGACAGGAAGCCAGCTTCCGGAAGGATCGGCTCCGCGCACACGGACTTTTCGACCGGGAGCCTGGCCAAGACGGGGGATCGAGGCTCGCACTGCCGACTGTGCACTTGCGCCAGCACCGGCGAATAGCACGAGCAGAACGCTTGCCGCGGCACCTGCCGCAATCCGGCTATGGCTGAGCATGCGGGTACTTCGCGGGAGAGGTTGCTGCAACCATTGCCGTCATAATCCAGCATCAAAGTGCCTTGCAACTCTCGTGAGCATGAATTCTTCCCGTCCTTCGACCCGATATAGTTTAACCTGCTCTTGGTCGACTCACAAATCCAATCAATGCCGCATTCCGAGGTCAAGGTGGACACGACTCGCGCCTGCTTACCGGTCCTTTCGCCGAAGCGTCGTTTTGCAGTTTGGCTGGCAGCCATAACCGTTGCGTCCTACTACCCGGCAACCGGTTGCCCTTTGTCAGCCTGAACGACGCCGATTACGTGACCAGAATCCCCGCATTCAGCAGTTGAACTGGAGCACGATAGCCTGGTCGTTCACCACATTTCACGCCGCTAATTGGCATCCGCTGACTTGGATGTCGCACGCCGTGGATTATCAGTTGTTCGCGCTCGACTCCGCCGGGACCACGATTCCAATCTGCTGTGCACGTGCTGAATGCCCTGCTCCTGTTCTGGGTGTTATGGCGCGCGACAGCTCGCGCCGGACGCAGCTTCATGGTGGCCGCTCTCTTTGCGCTTCATCCCATTAACGTCGAATCCGTCGCCTGGGTGGCTGAGCGAAAGAATCTTCTCAGCATGTTTTTTCTCCTGCTAGCTCTGGGCGCTTACCGTTGGTACGCAAGCCAGCCGCGCATGGGCCGTTACTACGTGGTCGCCGGCTTGTTTGTACTCGGACTGATGTCTAAGCCGGAAGTCGTCACCCTGCCATTCCTTCTGCTGTTATGGGATTACTGGCCACTGGAACGGCTCGCTCCTCACTCTTCGCCCTTCGCTCCTCGCCAGAGTAACCGGCCCGAGCGTTCTGGCGAACCGCGAAAAGCGAATGGCGGAAAGCGACTGTTGTGGCTGGTACTGGAAAAGCTGCCGCTGCTGGCGTTTTCCGCCGCCGCCGCGATGCTTACGATCCAAGCGCAGCGTACGGGCGGCGCAATGGGCGGAGCCTTGCGTTGTACTCGCTGGGCATGCGCGTGGAGAATGCCATCGTTTGCTACGCGCGTTATCTGGGCAAAGCCATCTGGCCCGCGCACCTGGCATTCTTCTACCCTCATGCCGTCGCTTTCCGCCAGCGGCAAGTCGTCCCGGCACTTATCCTCCTGCTGACCATAACGGTGCTCGTACTCGCGTTTCGAAGCCGCCGTTACCTGCTTGTGGGCTGGCTTTGGTTCCTGGGTGCGCTGGTGCCGATGATCGGCTTGTTGCAGGTCGGCGGGCAAGCGATGGCGGACCGCTACGCTTATCTTTCGTTTGTAGGACTATTCATCGCCGCGTGCTGGCTGGTCGCGGATTTGGCCGAGCAAAGACACATCTCCCAGGCCTTGCTGGCTCCCGCGTGTGTTGTCGTGCTGGGACTGCTGATGTTCGCGACCCATCGGCAGCTGAGCTATTGGTCTGACGATGTGAGCTTGTGGTCGCACACCGTGCAGGTAACCCGCAACAACGCGGCGGCGGAAAATCTGCTGGAGAAGCCTTGCAGAGGGAAGGCCGCAGAGGTGAAGCGATGACTCACTTCCGTGCCGCCGCAGCTCTCGATCCGCTCCTACCCTATCCTCATTACCACGTTGGGATCTACGACGAAGAACAGGGACTTCCGCAGGAGGCCCTCGAGCAGTTTAAGACGGTCATCGCTCTGACGCGGACCGATGCCGGTGTGCTGGCGCCTCTGCGCGCCGATACGTTTCAGCGTATGGCTTCCGCCTACGACGCGACGGGTGACTCAGCTGCTGCCGACGATTGCATCCGATCGTCGTTGCAGGAGCAGCGCGTTGGCCGGAAGTTCGACCTCAACACCGCCCCATGAGAATACGGAAGACGTCGCTGCCTATTTTTCCGGCGATGCCGGCACGATGAGGTCGCGCCCGGTCATCTCCTTCGGTTGCGGGATGCCTAGCATGACCAGCATTGTGGGTGCAATGTCCTGCAGTGCGCCTTCGGGACGCAAGGTAAAGCGGCGCGCATCTCCCTTGTGATTGGCCGCCGGCACGGCGTGCTCGGCAACCACGATGAACGGCACGGGATTAGTGGTGTGCGCCGTCTGCGGGCCGCCGGTGGCCGGGTCGATCATCTGCTCGGCGTTGCCGTGATCGGCAGTGACGATCATCGCGCCGCCGCGCTGGCGGAGTGCAGTGTAGATCTGCCCGAGGCAGCCATCGACCGTCTCCACTGCGGTGATGGTTGGCGGGATCTTGCCCGAGTGTCCTACCATGTCGGCGTTGGCGAAGTTCACTACCATCACGTCGAAGGTATTGTCGCCGATCGCCTTCACCACCGCATCGGCGATGCCGTGCGCCGACATCTCCGGCTTCAAGTCATAAGTCGCGACTTTGGGCGACGGCACCAACACGCGGTCTTCGCCGGGAAATGGCTTCTCCACGCCGCCGTTGAAGAAGTAGGTTACGTGTGCATACTTCTCGGTTTCGGCAACCCGCAGGTTGCGCATCTGGCGATCGGCCATCACGTTGGCCAGGATGTTGGTCAGCGACTCCGGCGGCGAAACTACCGGCAGCGTGAAATATTTGTCGTACCGCGTCATGCAGATGTAGGTCAGGTCTTTGGGCACGCGGTCACGCGGGATGACGAGATCGAGGTCGTCCGCGCCTTCCAGTTCGCGGCCATCCTGCGGGGTGAAGTGGCTGTTGCGGCAAAGGCAGCGCGTGATCTGCCGCGCGCGGTCGGCGCGAAAGTTGAAGTTGATGCAGACATCGCCGTCGCGAATGTTGCCCACGGCGTCGCCACGCTCATCGGTGAGCACGAAGGGCACGATGAACTCGTCCGTAACTCCCCGATTGTAGGACTCCTTAATGCCTACCACAGCGTCAGAGTAGCGGCCGCCTTCGGCGTCGCCATACACCATTGCGTCGAACGCCTTCTTCTCACGCTCCCAGCGCCGGTCGCGATCCATTGCGTAGTAACGGCCGCTCACGGTCGCGATCCTGCCTGAGCCATACTCACGCATTTTCTGCTGTAGCTGCTCGATATAACCGGCACCGTTGGTGGGCAGCGTATCGCGGCCATCCATAAAGCAGTGCACGAACACGCGCTCCACGCCATTGTGTTTGGCCATGCGCAGCAGCGCGTAGAGATGGTTCTGATGCGAGTGCACCCCTCCGTCCGAGAGCAGCCCGAACAGGTGCAGCCGGCGCTCGCCCGTACGCGCCGCGGTCATCGCCTTCAGCAGTGCCGGGTTGGTGAAGAACTCGCCATTCTCGAGCATGAGATCGATTTTGGTGATATCCATGTAGACGACGCGCCCGGCGCCGATATTGAGGTGTCCCACTTCGCTGTTGCCCATCTGGCCGGTCGGCAGGCCAACGTAGCGTCCGCTGGTATGGATCAGCGTGTTGGGAAATTCCTCCAGCAAGCGATCGTAATTGGGCTTGCGCGCCAGCGAGATGGCATTCGAGGCCGACGGCGGAGCGTAGCCCCAGCCATCCAGGATAATGAGGACAAGAGGTTTCAGAGCAGACATGCTCCCATACTACTTGGTGATGCTAAGCGCACAAAATGATTCATCATTCCATAGGCTTGGATTTCGCGCAGTTCGAGCTGTTCAGGCTGGGATGCCGTACCCGGCTCGACTAGCGCGGATGCGCGTTCAGGTGTGTCAACGCCACAGCGAAATTGTTGCCCACAATTAAAGCGTAGACGCCGCACAGGGTCCACAGCCGCCCTGCCCGCTTCGTCATACACGCTAGCAGCACAATGGCTGCGCAGGCCAGCAGTTTCACGTGCCATAAACCGAGCCCCCGCACCAGCGGATTCAACTCGATCGCGCCCGCGGAAAATGCCAAACGAGTTGAAGCAAGATCAACGGCCTGCAGCAGCGCCAGCAGCGCGAACGGGATTAGCTTAGGTTTCATGTCCGTCTCCGAATTCAACTCGACGCCGCAAGTGCCAGGTCGTTCCTGTAGGACTGATCAGCGTCGGTCGCGTTAACTTAAACGGCCGTCTTCTTCCGTTTGCATCCATCGGACTAAACCGAATGCCATGCGGTCGCCTGCATGAAAGCACGTGCTTGTCCAAACGAAAACTCGCTGGCAGAGTAGAGGAATAGCGGCTCGGGACCGACGTTTTTTTATGGAATCAAAAGCTTAGAGGTACTTGCCCGTCAGCCCCTCCACGTTTAAGTCGGAGCTGTTGCAAGCCCATTGGAAGCTCTTAATAAGCAATGTGAGGAGAAGCTAAGCTTCGAGCCAGTTGCCGGATTGTTGGCGAGATATGATCGGCATGACCTTGCCTGGACTACGTAGCGAGGTCCGACGCTTGCCACCAGGTCAAGGGGGCCGAGTTTGAGCGCGCAGAAGGCGCTGCTGCAAATTCTGGAGCGGCACACTGGCGGCCCCCTTTCGTCGCCGCTTGACACGTTCTATTTTGCCGCTACTTGCGCTTAAGCGGCATGGGTGATACCCCATTGCCGATGGCCCGGTTCCGACTGCATTCTTTAGTCTAAAGAACTGGCCGGATGCGCCTTTCCGATTTTGCACTTCCACTCGTGGTTACTTTCGTGCGAAGACATACTTTGGCATCACAGACACCGTTGCATTTGCCTGCCCTAGCATCGTAGGTGTGGAAATCGCCAGTCCAACGCTCCTCTTGTGTGCTTACCAGAAGACTGCCCAGTCCGCAGGCGGCCCACGAGGCAGTAGCGATCCCGCAACCTTTAGGCGTATAGCGCCCACTGTCGAAATGCGAATTACTGAGTTTGCCGAAAGGCGTTAGTTCACCAGCAGGTGAAGGCTCTTGCCGGTTAGGCGTCCCAAGTTGGTAGTTGGTTTTTTCTTGGATTTGTCTCCCGCTTTTTGTTCGTCCACTGTGGCAAATGTCACTGCCAAGCCATCGCCGCAAGCTTGAAATGGGTGGGAGAAAGGACTCATGACTGCTATGAAAGGTACCGTTCCACTGGCGCTGTTCCTGGCCCTTGCCCTAACCCTGCTCGCAGGATGCGGCGGCAACACAACACCGGCAGCGCCGCCTCCCGCTCCGCTTAGCTCCAGCAACCTCAACCTGATCTTCGTTGCGAGTGAGGATTTGACATATCAGGCTCCCGGGGACATCAATGCCAGCACCGCCAACCTCACCAATCAGGGCTTACAGCGGTCGCTCCTCATGGCCACATTTCTGCAACAGAAGGTGCTGGGGATGCAGAATGTGACGCAGATTTACGCGCTCGAACCCATGACTCATCTGCAAACGGCCAACAATTATCCCGACATGGTGGGACTGGAGACCATTCAGCAGTTCGCCATGCTCAACCAGGTCACACTGTCCAGCGACCAGAATGGCGGCACGCCGCTTCCCGGCCACAGCTACCCCATCAATGCATCCTATGCGCCAGGGCCCTTGCCCGACGGAGTTGTGCCGCCGCAGCAATTCTGCCCCAACTGCCAGGGACTGGACTTCCGCGACACGGAAGGCGACAACGAGGCCTTGGTAACGGATATTTTGAAAAAAAATGCGCCGGGTTTCTATGTCTTCTCGGCACCATGGGAAACCGTGAGCGCACTAATGGCTAACATCAACCAGAGCGAAGGTTATAACTTGAGCCTTCCGGCCAGTTATCTCGGTCCCAACTTTATTTACGCGATCTCGATCACGCCGTCGGGAAGCGCCAGCCTGATCACCCACAGCAGCTACTTGACTCCGCCTGCTAGTTATCCAACGCTGCCCGCGGGAGGGATCGTCAGCACTGCCTGCACCGCGCAGTGGCCGCCTTTCAACGTCACCGTGACCGGCGGCAAAGGTAGCGCCGTAGTCCCGGCGGGAACCAACACCAACGAAACCCTCTACATCATTCGGCACGCCGACGCGCATCCGACCGCCTACTGGGACGACAACAACTATGTCGGCGCGGGGCAATGGCGCGCACTCGATCTTCCCAACGCCCTGCTCGGCAAAGTCAAAAATGTTAATCAGGTATATTCGAACGACCCCGCTCAATTTGGCCCCGGTTCCATTAGCGCCACGGGGGATGCTACCTACTCGTCGGTTGCGCCGCCGATGACCGCCGCACCCTACGCCATCGCCAACGGCGTGCCCTACAATCTGGTCACCGGCTTCGGGCTTTCCGATCCACTGGTCTACCAGAAGACCAGCACGTTCTTCTTCAATGGCGGCCAATTCTCCAATCAGAATGTGCTGCTGGCGTGGTCTTTCCAATTCATACAGAAGACGATCACTACGCTGCTCACCAGCTATAACGCCACCAGCCAACAGCTGGCGCAGATTTCTGCCTGGCCGCCCACCGACTACGACACGATCTGGACGGTGAAGCTTGACGCCGTGGGCAACGTGACGGTGAGCAACGCAATGTGCGAAGGCATCAGCTCCAAGGCGCTGCCGCCCACGCCGCCGCAATTCTGAGCGTCGCCAGGGAGAGCTAAATGGGAAGTCGCTTGAATACGACTGGATGGCAAACAGCACAATGCTGGTGCAGTTGACCAGCTCCCGGCTGAAAACTGGAGGACCGGTCCGTGAATGGTCTGCTTGTTATTGGCGCCTCGATGCTGCTGTCGGTCGCGGGACTACTGCTAGTGCGCCGTTATGTCAACGCCGCCTGGCTGCGGAAACATCACGAAGTTGCCAGTCATTTCTTCCTGATGATTGGAACGCTCTATGCCGTGCTCATTGCCTTTGCCATCTTTGTAGTTTGGAGCGCGTCCACGGAAGCGGGCACGAATCTTGAACACGAGGCGACTGAGGTGGCCGATCTGTCTCGTCTCTCGACCGCGATGCCTGACCCGCTGCGCCAAGAAATCACCACCGCTCTCATGGAGTATCTCAACAGCGTGGTGGAGGAGGAGTTTCCGAATATGCAGCGGAGTCGGGACAGCCAGCGTACCTGGGATGCGATCCAACATCTATGGGATGTGTATGGAACCAGCCAGCCCGAAACATCCCGGTCGCAGGCTTACTTCGCCGAATCGCTGAAGCACTTGACCCAACTATCAGACTATCGCCGGAGCAGGCTTTTCGCCAGCCATGGCACGGTTCCCGCGCTGCTATGGCAATTGCTGGTTTCTGGTGCAATCATACTGATCGCTTTCACCTACTCTATCGCGCAGGAGAGCGTGTTGTCGCAGGCTGCGATGGTTGCGGCACTGGCGGGGATCATGGCCTGCAGCTTGTTCCTAATAAAATCGCTGGACAACCCTTACGCGGGATTGGAACGCGTTACGCCGCAACCGTTCGTGCTCGAACTGCAGCATGTAGCCTCGAGGATGCCAAAGCGATTCGCACCTCCCGAGTAATCTGCCCTAGGCCATCGCCAACAATTTACCCTACAACCTTGCAGCCAGCTTCGAGATGTGGGCCCAGAATTCGCTTGCGCTGGCCACCTCCGGCCGGCCGCAAGATAGCGAGTCGCGGAACGGACCCGAGAGCAGAACGCTGCGAAGATGATTCCCGGCAAGGGATTATCAGCGCGGCAAAAGCCGGGCTCGGCGAAGCCGGAGCGTGGGGTGGTTTTGCAATTTGCGACAAAGTCGCGGAGAGGAGGAGCTTGTAAGTGGAGATTCAGCGCCATTGCTTGCTGGCTCCGGCTGCTAGGGTGTGCGGGCCAGCGCCGTTAGCTCCTGCTGGTGTTTGCCCAGACGATCAAGTTCATGGGCGACCGCATTCGTTCCCGCGGCCATCAGCTCTCTAGCATTCGACAAGGCGTGCTCCGCGGCGTCGCTTACTTCACGAAGGAGCCGGCGAACGTCGGATTCAAGGCGTAGCCGGCTCTCCACAGCTCGCTGCTCCACGTCGCCCTGCACCCGCGAGGCGTTTGTGTCCAGTAGCAACTCGAGGAAGCGCTCCGCTTCTTTGCGGAACCAATGGCGAATGCGCAGCGCGCCCATAAGCGTGTCGATACTGTAGAGCAACGGCGAAGCCGGTCGCGCAATTGTGATCAGGTCGTGGAAATAAAAACGCGAGCGCGTTCGAAACCCTTGTTCGGAGTCGAGCGATTTTGGCAGGTGCGAGAAGTCGGAGGACTGCTCCTCGGAGATGCGCTGTAAAAGGCCGTTCACCAGACTTACAAAGCGCCGCGTAACTGCGGTGTAGAGTTCTTCGGCCTGCGCTTCTTCCGTGTCGAGCCACGGCATTACATGCCGCCGGACTACCGTTTGGGCGATCGACATAAGCTCTCGCCGCAGCGCCGGGCCGAAGGTGGTCCTTACCGAGCGAGCTTCGCACTGCAATTCTTCGACGGCCGTTGGAAAAATATCGCGCAAAAATCTCTTTCGCTGGGCCAGCAGCGTATTGGAAAGCCGCATTTGCTCGGCAGAGAACAGTGCGCCTAGATCGCGCAAGGATTGTTCCGCCTGGCTGACGGTTTGTCGAAGATTGGCGATGCGCTGCTCCGTGTTGGCGATGGGCTCTTTGAGTGCCCGCACCCGTTCCTCGATCAAGCGTTCGAGCGAAGCGGAGAGTCGGCACAGCCCACGCTCGGCCGCGGAGCGTGTCATCTCCTGGCCTGACTTGCTTGCGAGCCTCGTGAGGTCCCCGGTTAAGGTGCTCCAGTCATCACCGTCTGAGGAGTGGGTCAGATTATTGAGCGCACTGGTTTCATAGACACGCTCGACAGGTTTTTTCAAGCGTGCCTCCAGCACTTTGCTCGCGAATGCCGATGCCTCCTGGCGCTCCGCGGGCGAGACGCGATCGATTTTATTGAGCACGATGAGAATCTGGTCGACGTTCGCGGAGACCGCCTCGATGAGCGCCAACTCCTCTCCCGAAATCGGCGGGTCGGCGCCGACGACCAGGATGGCCGCATCGATCTGCGGAATAAAATCTTTCGTCGACTCCGTATTGGCTAAAAAGACGGAACCGATTCCGGGTGTATCAACCAGGCACATACCGTTTGCCAGCAACGGCGAAGGCAAAAATACTTCCACCGCTTCAACCTGTCTTTCGTTTTCGGGATTCAGCTCTTCGGAGACATACTTTGCCAGCTCCTCTGTCACGACCCTCTGCCAGTTACCGCCGATCAAAACGCGCGCGCTTCTTCGACTACCGAATCGTAGTACGGTTGGAACGGCGGTGACAGGTACAACCCCGGTAGGGAGTATCTGCTCAGCCACGAGCGCGTTGAGTAGGGTGGATTTACCGCGCTTGAACTGGCCGACGCAGGCGACGAAGAAGCGCCCTTCATTGATTCTGGTAACAAGCTGACGTATTTCCGAAAAAGTAGAAGCTTCCCCTAATTCATCCGCAATTTCTGCCAAACGGGAGAGCGCACCACTCGCGCCCACCATCTTCGAAGCGTCATCGGGGACCGAGATGTTCTCCAGGTTATGCATTTTGCTGTTACTGCTGCGCGTTATGCGAGCCCCATCACTCGCTGACCGTCGCAATCTTGTAATCGATGTACAGCGGAGCAATCTTGATCTGGTTTTCGTGACGGTACTTAGGATCGCGCGCCAAGCAAATCATCCGCAGCATGGCTCCGGGATTGCCTTGGCCGTATTCGACGACCTTATCTACGAACTGAGGCAGGTTGTCGGCAGCTAGCCCTTCGCTCTGCGCAAATGCTTCTGCAAACCTTGCTGCCTTGTCCGGATCGAAGTTGCGCAGGGCAAGTCTTTCCGATCGGTCGCCGAATAGAGGAAGAATGAAACCCGCATCCTCCATGTGCGGCGAGCGTGTGACGGCGACCACCGGCAGCGAACAATTCAGCATCAGCTCGCGCAGGGCAGCAGCCAGCGTCTGCGAAGGCCGCTTGAGGTGGTCGAGCACCACCAGATAACCGGAGTTGAGCAGCGCATCACGGACCAGCCCTTTAACGGCGACAGCACTCTTCGTGCTCAAAGACGACATTCCATTTGGGCAGGCCTTAACTAACACAGGTCGGCGCGCTCCCAGTAGCAGTTCCGCCAAACCGTGATAGAGAGCTTGAGGTGTCGGATTGCTGGCGCTGTAGAGAATGTCCGGAAAATCCGCCAGGACAGCCGACAAGAGCAGGGTCTTGCCAACCCCAGAGGGTCCATGCAAAAGAAACGATCGACGTAGGGCCAGCCGCTGACGCAACTGTTCCATTTCTGCCACTCGGTCGAATATCCGGACTTGACTACTGGCCCTGCTATCCGGCCCCAGGCGAACCCCCGTTTGTGTAGCTTGCCTCAAGGCTGCGATCGCTTTCCTTCCTGGTGCACGTACTTGATGACTTCAACATCGGACATTGCTATTAAGCCTTCCAGCACCATTTCATCCAGCGCGAAAATGAGACGCTGGATGTTCTCAGCCGTATCGACGATCGGTACGAGGATAGGGGCGTCAGAGGAAAAGCGCAGCAGGTGCGACCTGCGGATCATGGTGCTTGCGCCGTAGCCCTCGATTCCGCGGTAAACGGTCGCGCCGGCGCTCTCCAGCTTGCGGTAGCGCTCCACGATGGCCTGATACAGCGGCTTGCCTTGCCATTGGCCATCCTCGCCAACAAAAACGACATTACCAGGCCGACCAGAAACGAACCGCTCACGTTGATGACAAACGTACCCAACAGAAAGCGAACGCCATAGGGCTTCCGATGTAAACGCCGAGGGCGTATCGGGCTACTGCTCCCAGAAATCCACCCACACGAACCGCGATATATTTCAGCAAAGTTTACGTTCCTCTAACTCAGACATGGATTCAGGAAGCCATTGCTTCATTGTTGGTCACGGATATCTCCGCAACGAAGATTCTGGACAGCTTTTCCAGATCCGACCGGACCTGATCGGAATCGATGGCGGTTCGCTTCCGATCCAGCAGGAGCCGCTCCAATTGGGCGCGGTATCGATTGGCGAAGCTGTCAAAACGGCGCTGCAGATCTGAGCTGGCAGCCGTACCCCACGAGTACAACAGGCGAGAAAAGCTCTGCAGCGCTTCGTTCAGCCCACCTTCGTACGGTTTCAGGACGCGCCTTGCGGCGCGCACGCGGAACCAACTCCCCAACTTCCCCGAGATTGGCCGCCTCACAAACCGGCTCTGTCGATTCATGTGAAATACCGGCATTTCCGCCAGCACCTGCAAATCCTCCTCACGCGGCACATCGCTCGACCTCAGGAGGGTCGCTGCTTTCGATAGCTCCTGGTGCAGGATCTCCTGCACTCGCGACAGTGTGCTTCGGACTTCGCCTGCCACCTCCAGGGCCACTTCGGCTGCGGTGTTCCGCAACACTTCAGCGCAGTCCACCTCCCGCTTTCTGTCCCATATACCGGCCACAGTTTCGGCCGCTTTCTCCAGAATAAGGGAACTGAGCCGAGTGGCCTCATCCGTTGTGCGGCGCAGTTTTGTGTGAAACGTTTGGAGATGGCCAGCGCTGCGCCTCAGCTGTAGATCGATCTCCTGCAACTGCACGCGATCACCGCTCGCAGGCCGCGCGTAAGACACCAGCGCTTCAAGAGCGGAGCGTACCGCGCCTCCCAGCATTAGGGTTTTTCTCGCCAGCGACTCCTGAAGCAAGGTTTGCTTGCGTTCGTACAAGGGCCACAGCCCCTCGGCGAACCACTGCTCCAGCAGCTCCGCATGGCTTGGCATGACGCTCACGGCCCGCACCGGGAGATCGGTGTCAAACCCGCTTTTCAGTTGCCGCTTTACATAAGCGATCTGATGTTGCAGATCGGCAGCAGAAAGGAGATCCGCTTTGCTGACGAGCACGCTGGTGGCAGTGCCGGCCGGGGTCAATGCGCCGATGATTTTCAGGTCATCCGGGGTGAGCGTCGAACTCCCGTCCACTAGCACAATGCCGGCATCGCAGCGCGGCAGGTAAGCAACCGTCTCTGCTGCTCCGCGGGTCGCGAGCGACCCTACACCGGGTGTATCGACAAAGATGATGCCTTCGCGCAGCCGCTCCGACGGGTACAACACCAAAATCCTGCCCACCCGTTTTCGGTTCTCCGGATTTAACCGTTCATCGACAAACGCCGGCAGTTCATCAATGCTATGCTCGGAGACCCCCAGACCTTGCTGCCAGACCCTGACCACTGGCTTCTGCCCGTAACCTATCCGCGTCGGTACCGCCGTAACGGGCGTAACTCCCACTGGCAGCAGATCGGCGCCAATCACACGATTCAGTAAAGAAGACTTGCCGGTGCTGACTCGTCCAAACACCGCGATTTCGAGCGCTGTATCTTCGGCGCGATCGAGCAGCATGGCTATGGTCGGGCGAAATTCCGTCAATCCGTGACGGTCGATAATGTCCGCCAAGGTTTGCAGACCCGCAACATCCCAGCCTTCTTTCGCCAGCTTCTCCACTCTTTCTCGCAGGTCGCCGGCACTGGGCTGCAAAATGTAAAGCGTCAGCTCCTTGATCGCGGACTGCAACTCGGCGACCATGCCGTTCAGATCGGTGGCGCCCTCCGGCGACACTGCACCGTAACCGCGCATGTAGTGTGGTGCCAGTTCCGCAATGGCGATCTCTACGAATGTGAGATTGACGTGGATAGAATGGACGGCCGATACGCGCGGCGGTTCCGGCGCCAGTGACTGTCCGGCCAACACTTGCAGGAGCTGGCCGCGAACCCTCGCAATGTAGTCTTCAATGGTTTTTCGTTGTATGGCCGTGATGTCGTTGACGTAGTTCGGGAAGACGGTTTTCGATGCGGCTACGTTGAGCGTCGCCTCCACATCGCCCAGCAGCTTGTCGATGTGTTTGCACGCGATCAGCAGGCGTTGGCGCTGGCTCGCGTTCAACGTGATGTGGTCGTCACCCACCTCGTTCTGTCCGCCTTCCAGTCGGTTCCGATCCCGGATTCCTCGTCTAACTGCGTGTAGCATTCAGCAACTATGTGCAGTGGATCGTCACCCAGCAGAGCGAGAAGTCTATCCACAACACTAATTGACCGAGATCTATCATAAATGGCGCAGCAGATCGCGAATGTCAAGAAGGTATACGGAGGCAGGCCGCCGGAGGCGGTCAGTTGCCTGGATGGCATGCCGCCTTCGCCCGTGCCGGAAGCGCAGCTGCAGCCGGCAACGCTGCTCAGTGTGGCTGCAGTGCCGTAATTTAATCCATACGTACGAAAAGGCAGGGACTTTCATCCCTGCCTTTTTCTTTCCTCCTCCCTGTCGGAGGATTGTTTACGGACCCGAGACGTAGGTGTACTGGTTGTACTGCCACTGGCCGCCAACGTACGTGAACAGCGTCACGTAAATCTGGCTGCCGTTCGCAGGCAGAGTGGTCACCGTGTCTTGAAGCACGTTGCCCAGGTTGCCCGACTGCCAGATATCGTTACCACCTTGCGTGCTGCCGATGTCCAGCCAGTAAGCCGTGGCCCCGTTACCCGCGCTCCAGGTAAAGGTTTGGGTGTTGCCGCTCAGGGTTGAGCCCGGAGTCGGCGTCTGCATCACGCCCAGCGCGCCCGCCTGGTTGTAGGCGGTGTAGGTGTACGAGTTTGGCAGCCACTGTCCGCCGACGAGCGAGTACAGCGTGGCATAGACCGTGCTGCCGTCGCTGGGCAGGCCGTTGACCGTGACCGTCGTGACGTTGCCCAGATTGCCCGACTGGTAGTACTGGTTACCGCCGGCCGTGTTGCCGAGATCGAGCCAGTACGCCGAGGCGCCCGCGCCTGCCATCCACTGGAACGCAACCGTAGTGCCCGTGAATTGCGAGCCCGGAGTCGGGGTGGTCAGCACCCCCTGCGAACCAGCCTGGTTAAAGGCGGTGTAGGTGTACTGATTGTTCAGCCACTGTCCGCCGACCAGCGAGTACAAGGTCACGTAGACGGTGCTGCCGTTGCTGGGCAGTCCGCTGACCGTGTAGCTGGTCACGTTGCCGATGTTGCCCGACTGGAAGTACTGATTGCCGCCCGGCGCGCTGCCGGCGTCGATCCAGTAGGCCGTGGCGCTCGAACCGGGCGTCCAGGTGAAGATCTCGCTCGTGCCGGTCAGGGTCGAACCCGGAGTCGGCGAGGTGATGACGCCTTCCGAGCTGCCGCTGTTGAAGGCCGTGTAGGTGTACTGATTGTTCACCCACTGGCCGCTGATCAGGGTCCACAGCGTGACATAGATGGTGCTGCCATCGGTGGGTAGGCTGTTGACCGTCTGCGACACGGTGGTGGTTGGCAGGCTGCCGGACTGGTAATAGTTGTTGCCGCCCTGCGTGCTGCCTACGTCGATCCAGTAGGCCTGCGCCGCGTTGCTCGGATACCAGGTAAACGTCGCCGAGCTCCCGGTCAAGGTCGAACCCGGCGCCGGACTGGCCATCGTCGCCGGACTGCTCTCCGGCCCGGTGGGCAGCGGCCAAACATAAGCGCCGCGGCTGCGGGTCCACAGCGCCAGGGTGGTTGAGCCGCGATCAACCGACATGTCCCAAACCATGACGTTGGGCAGGCCATTGTTGAAGCGGTTCCACACCGGAGGATTGGCGGTGATGTTATCAGTGTAGTAGAACCCGAAGTCCGTACCAGCGAATACCTGGATGGGGTAGTTCGGGTTGACGATGACGGAGTCGACCGATATGTCAGGCAGGTTGCCGGTCTTGTCCGTCCAGGTAAACCCGTCGCACGGGCTCGAGGTCATGGTGCAAACTATTTGGAACACATGGCCGGGAGTACCGGGAGAGTTGTTGTTGAAGCCACCGACCGCAGCGTATCCGACTGGGGTACCTACTGCCGGAGAGCTGGGATCGAGGGCGATGCCCATGATCGGCCGGTTGGGCAGAACGGCGTTGCCGCCAGTCACGTTCACCCAAGTGGCTTGCGCTTGCGTGCCTGTACCCAAGTTGAAGCCGATCTGCACGTTGCCGTCGTTGGTTGCAGCGATCGCCACGCTCTGGTACTTGGGCGAGTACTTGACCTGATTGATGTACGAGCGGTTGCCCAGAGTACCTTTCGTCAAGTTTGCCGTGATCGGGTTATTGGTGACATACCACTGGCTGCTGGAGAAGCTTGACGCGGTGCCGCTCACCGTCTCCCAAACGCGGGTGGTGCCGGCCAGCAGGTGTCCGCAGCCGGAGGTCGTGCCGGCAGCGGGGCAGTCATCGCCTCCAGCTATACCACCGTGGAAGAGGCTAACCGGCAGAACGAAAGACTGGGTGTCGCCGGACCAGCCACCTTCCCAGGTTGACCAAGTCGCGCCGGGCTGCGTGCAGTTGAAAATGCAACGGCTGAAGCCGCCGCTGTTATTACCTTCCCAGTAGCGAAGACTACCGGTATTATCGCCTGCCCTTGTGCCGCCGAGGAACCCGCTACCGTTCATGGAGAAGTTGCTAGCATTAATGTTATTGAAGACAATCGAGTTGCCGCTGGTGCCGCCCATAACGGCGGTTACAACTACCGTGGCTCCGCTGCGCGCGGCCGTCGCCAAGGTCGGGATCGTGGCGGCGATCGCGCTGACGATGTTGTTGCCTTCCGTCGTGGTGCTTGAGCTCAACACCACATTGCCGCCGGTGTTACTCCCCGAGGCGACGAAGGTGAAGACCTGCGGACCGATCTGGAATTGCTGACCGGCCTGCGCACCACCCGTTGTCAATGTGATCGTTCCTTGAGCCTGGGTGGAACCTGTGCCCATCGGATCAATCAACCCGGAGAAGCCGTCGCCGCCCAGGCCCATCTGCCACTGCACCCCACCTGTGGGCGAGCCGGAGAACATCGCCGAGCTGGGTCCGTTGTCCTGAGCTCCTCCCACGGCAGAGGGATTCGCCGAGGTGGCAAAATTGCCGCTGATGTCGCCGGAGTAGAACTCGATAGCGTTGATGCCGCCATCCTGATTCATCCACGTGGGGCGAGCGGTGTTAAGGACCGCGGTGCTGGCGTTGAGGGTGGCGTGAACGCCACCGTCGTTGCCCACCAGAAGAATGTCAGATGAGCCGTTAACGAAAGCGAGAGCGTGCTGGTCCACATGCACCACGTGGTTGGTCACGCTGGTGCCGTTGTATCCGCACGTGAGGTCATACCAGGCCGTGCCGGTGCGGCTGGCCAGCCAGACCTCGAACGTATCGAAGAAGACACGATCCGGATTATTGGGATCGACCGCGATGCCCTGGTCGTACCAGTTCTGCGGATAGTCTGCGGTGCCGGTCCCGGTACCTGGACCGGAGCTTGCGCACCCGAACAGTGAGCCACCAGCCGAGCCGGCCATAAAGGTCCAGGTATTGCCGCCGTCATTGCTGGCCCACGCGCCAATCTGGCAGCCGTTGGTGTTGCCGCAATTGCTGTTGTTATCCCAATCGATGGCCTGCGCTTGGGCGTAAATGACGTTCGGATTGCTGGGTGCGACGCCGATGTCGATGCGGCCCAGATTATTGACCGTGCCGCCGTTCGTCGTAGTGCCGCCGGTGGCGCCGTTGCCGCAATAGGTCGCGTTGCCGCCGGTTAGTGGATAGTTGCACGCATTACCGCTGCCGGCGTTCATCAGCGCGCCCGTAAGGTAAGGGCTGCCGGTCACCTGGGTGCCAAAAACAAATCCGTTGGAGTTGCTCGCGATGGAAGTGAAGCTGGGGCAGCCGCCAGCTTGCATAGTGGCCGTATAGAGGCCGTTGGCGCCATTATTCCCTAGATCGTACTGCACATAGGTGGGAAAACCACGCGTGCCCACAGCTGCCAAAATGCGCGTTACGCCGCCGCCCATGTTAGTGAGTTCCAGGCCGGTGATGTCCTGGCGCTGGCTGGCGAAGCTGTTGGTTGGACAATTGGTCCAGGTCTGGCCCTGGTCGTAGGACAAGTAAAGACCCATCTTGGTCCCGGCTGCGATGTTGTTGCTGTTATTGGGATCAACCCGAACTTTGCCGACCGCGTTGTACTGCGGGTAGTTGCCTGCCGGTTGGATATACTCGGGGCCAAAAACGTCGGCACCCAGAACAGTCCAGGTATTGCCGCCGTCGGTGGACATATAGATGCCCTGGCTGCCCATGGAGAATGAGCCGTAATTCAGATCGCCCGTGCCGGCATAGATGGTGAGGTGATTGTTGGGATCGATCGCCAGCGTATCAATGCTGGTGGTCGCCAGCACCGGGCTATCGGTGGTGACGGTCCAGGTGGTGTTGCTGGTACAGCAGTTTGTGGTTTTCCAGACGCCGCCGCCGACACTGCCCATATAGGCGACGATGCTGCCGTTCGTGGTCGTGGTCGGATCGGTCACGATGGCATTGACGCGTCCCTCGGTGGTTCCGTAGTCATAACAGCCGGAACAACCCGTCATGTGCTCGGGCATCGGGCCAAGGGCAGTGAAGCTTGAGGCGTTCAGTCCTTCGATGCCGAGTGCAGGGTTCAAGACCACGCCCTTGTGCCCAGCCGGCACCCCGCGGTTGATCGCCCGGTCTTGTTGGGCAGCCTTACGCGTCCAGGCGGGCGAGTAGTGGCCCGTCGGATACGTCAGCCGGTGGTACCAGAATTCTTCCTCGCTGATAAGACGCTCAGCATCGGTGGGAGCGTGGCCGAGGGTGAACTGCGTGGAGATTGATGACCCCGAGGAGCCTATCGCGGTAGCTATGAGAAGCGGCGTGTTCTTGCCGCCGGTGTTAGCACTGCCCAACGAAGGCAGCTTCGGCATAGTTGCGGAGATGTTCAAGAGGCCATTGTCGTCGGCCTTGCCTTGGATGGTGGCGACGATGCCCGCGGAATCGGTCTTAATGACGATCGTGACGCCCTCTCCCGGCTTCCAACTTCCACCGCTAAAGACCATCGTCTCGCCCGGCAAGTAGCTGATCTTATCGGCGATCAGCGTCGGTTTTTCCGCGGTGGGGCCGTCTGTCCTCTGCGCGCCGGCGATCGGTGATAGAGCGAGGATTGTGGCCAGGATACATAGAAACACAACATCACGACGACGAAGTAGGCGACGATTCATTATTTGTCTCCGAGGAGAATTTCCGGGCTCTAGGAGGGAATGCGGTGTTTCGCAGGGGTCCGCCCTGATCACGGTCACATCTTTGAGCAACTGAGAAGCAGGTACCTTCGTACTATCCCCCTAGTAAATGTGTAAAGAAAATTATTGAAAGGCGATTACAACTTTCTGGTCATTTTATGGCGTAGGAGTGCCGGGCCTGCGACTTCGAGCAGAAGACGATTAGGATCTCGTATGCCGAGCGGGTGTAACGATACAAAAGTCTGGGAAAGCTATCGAATTCCGGGTAGTCCGCGTCGCAGGACTCATCCGGTTCGGTGCGGCGAATAGAACGCCGGCAGGCTGAGGAACTCGAGCCCGGACTCGTTGCCAGTCAGAATACCCTGGTACGACCGGGAGACCCCCCGACGCTGCCGGTGAGGCAGCAACAGTTGTGCCTCGCCTGCACCTCCTGATTAGGCGCACTTCGCCAGATGACCCTGATCGCCCTGCTCCAGAGCAAAAGTCCGCGGCATGTCCTGCCCCTCGATGAAAACCTCCAGCCGCAAGCTCGACCCGCTGAGGGTCCCGGTATAGGTCGCCTTGACCCCTGAAGCAGTCAAGCGGCCATCAACCGCGGCAGGCGCCGGCGTCTCAGCCATATAGATACCTCGGACCTTGAAGCGCCCCTTATCGTCAAGCTCCAAGCGTTGCGCAATACTTCCCCGGGCGCAGTCGAATTCAATGTCTGCGCCGCCGTCGTTTACTTCCATGCGAATGTGCTCACCGCCCCACACGCCGTTCGGAACCGCCTTGGTCGGAGCAGCGGGGCCGGTTTGCACCGGGCGCCAAGCCTTCATCTGGCCGGCGCAGGATAGACCGACGCACACGGTGATTAGTACTACGGCCACGAATCGCATTTCACCATCTCCTCGTAAGATTGCCCGCGTCACAACGGAGTTCCCTTCCGCTTCTCGTCGGCTGTGATTTATCAGTGTCTGGGCATCGCAGCCCAGTCAGGGAACTATTGTATGGCGCGCGTGGCGAATTCTTATACCTCTTCGCCCGGAGTCTGGCAATCCGCACTTCCAAGACGGCTGCCGGAGAGAGAGTGGCGCCTCCTACGGACGTAGCTGCTTCTGCTCTGGCGCGACTGCGTCGCAGGGCCGAGTCCTTCGGCATTGTCGAGCCGTCGCATTAGGTCTTCGCGGCTTTGGCCCCAAGTTCACATTCAGCGGCAAGAGAGTCATCGGCTACACCGTCACTGCTTTCGACCCGACTGCGCACGTCAAAGAGCTGGAGGTCAGCTTGGCGAACTCTGAGGAAGAAAGCGGGCTTCCGGGTTTCCGTTTCCATGATCTGAGGCACTGCGCCGTCACCCTGCTTGCGGACGGGTGGCACGTCGGACTCGACCATCATGGCGATTGCGGGACACGTCAGCAGACGGATGCTGGAGAGGTACAGCCACGTTCGAATGGAAGCGAGACGCAACGCTATGGAAGCCCTTGCCGCAAGCACCAAAACGGCAGGTTATGACACAAACATCACGGCCGGGAGCACTCGCCCGGTCTAAGTTGTTGAAAATTTGGTGGACCTGGTCGGGATCGAACCGACGACCTCTTCCATGCCATGGAAGCGCGCTCCCAGCTGCGCCACAGGCCCACTCGCGGAAGATGGCGCCGCGTTGCGCAGCGCCTTAAGTATTGTCTCCCACGCTTAAGGCTTCGTCAACGATGCTCGGTCAGGTCTACACGGCCCAGGCAGCATGGCGGACATGCCTGACGTTCGTGGACAGTACTGACATCCACAAAAGGCATGGGGTTCGTCCCGTGCATCCTAGCGTGAGACCGCAGGTTGGGTGCGCAACTATGGACGGCCGTGCCGCATCTGGATTTACAATTCAGCAAGACACTTGCGCCTCGTCTTGTTCCCCGCACCACGCGTCTCCGAAGGAGCATGATGAGATCGATTGCATTTGTAGTTGTTATTGCCTCTTTGACATCCATCGCAGCCGCGCAGAACGCCGCGCCTTCCGGGCTTCCCGTTAACAGCGCTCCGCGGGCCGCACTTGCGTCCGACCTCGACCGGTTGCAAGCGGCCGCATCGCAGGCCAACCTGGAAATTGCGCATATGCGCATCGAGAAGTGGAAGGCCGACGCCGCTTCCAAACAGCAGGCGCAAGCCAATGCCGATTCGCTGCAGCGAAACCTGACCAGCGCTCTGCCGGGCCTGATCGACGGGGTTCGCGCGGCCCCGCAAGACCTGAATGCCAGCTTCAAACTGTATCGCAACCTGAACGCCCTGTATGACGTATTCGCCTCGTTCGCCGAGTCAGCGGGCGCATTTGGCCCGAGGAGCGATTACGAAGCGCTGGCGCAACCGTTGAACATCATCGATTCGGTGCGGCACGATCTGGGTGACGAGCTGGAAAACCTAACCTCATCGACCCAGTCGGAACTGATCCAACTGCGAACCCAGGTTCGAAGCCTGCAGCAAGCGGCGGCAGCGGCCCCTCCTAAGAAAATCGTTGTGGACGATACCGAGCCGGAGAAGAAGAAGACCGCGCACAACGCACACAAGAAGAAGGCCACGACCACGGCAACGACTGGTTCGACCTCAGGTACTAACGCAAACGGCGCCAACAGCACACCCTCCTCCGCTAAGGCGCAGTAGAGCTGCTGCTTTGCCAAGATGCGGATAGGAGCAGTCGTGTCCGGCGATAGCACGCCAGTTAATCAGCATGCGTCAAAGGCCCTTCGGCGCTAAGTGCCATCCTTTATCGGAAGTTGGTGGGAACATTGGCGCCTCTTTCGGGGTCTATATCAGTACCTGCGCGAGACAGGCGAACTTCGAGGGGGATGCACCCTCGCGATAGTTGTTGCTGGACAGCAAACTGTTTATCATTGAGGTGCCGCCAATGGCGGGAGCAACAACCTTGAGTGAACTGGTAGGTGCGCTAGGAGTACGCACGGAGGAAGCCTCGGTCGTGGCCGAACTGAAGGCCGGATCGGAGGAGGCCTTCGGCTGGCTCATCACGCACTACAATCAGCCGGTCTACAGCTTGGTTTACCGCATTCTCGACGATCCCTCCGACGCCGCCGATACCACGCAGGAAGTCTTCATCAAGGTCTTCCGCGGGATCAAGAACTTCCATTCCGATTCCAGCCTGAAGACCTGGATTTACCGCATCGCCGTACACGAAGCAGCGAACCGCCGCCGTTGGTGGTTTCGCCACAAATTCCGCGAAACCTCTATCGAAGCCACGTCGGACAGGGACGATGAGTCGGTTGTGTCCGGCAAGGACGCGCTGGTGGACGAAGGCAAGTCGCCATTTCAGAATCTACATGACGAAGAACTGCGGGGCCGGGTGGAAACGGAATTGAAAGCCTTGACCGAGCCGTATCGCACCACGGTCATCCTGCGCGATATCGAAGAGCTGTCGTACGAGCAAATTGCCGAGGTGATGCAGACCACGCTGGGCACGGTCAAGTCCAGGCTGGTGCGAGGACGAGAGGCGCTGCGCAAGCGGCTGCAACGCTATTTGCCGGATTTCGGATTCACGCCTGCCGAAGCGAGCGAACGCCGCGCCAGCCGCCGCAAAATCGAGGTGACGCCATGAAGTGCTCGGTCGCGCAGAGGCTCATGTCGTCTTACATCGATGGTTGCGTGACGCGCCGCCAATTGGCGGAGATGAATGAGCATGTGCAGGCATGCGTGGAGTGTGGCGCCCGCTTTGCTTCCATGCAGCGGACGCAGTCGCTGGTCGCTTCTTTGGGCAGGAAAGCGGCCCCGCCTGAGCTTACGCTCCGGCTGCGGGTTGCGCTCTCCCAGGAGGTGGCTAACGCGCGGCGCTCGCGCTGGGAGATGATGCGGGTGCGCTGGGAAAACGCCTTTAACGCGATCATGGTCCCGGCGACTGCAGGGCTGGTTACGACGATCATCATCTTCGGCGTGCTGATTAGTTTCCTCTACTATCCGGCGCAGGTGCGCGCCTCCAATGACGTTCCGACGGTGCTGTACACGCCCGCGCAGCTCCAGTCGACTCCCTTCGAGTTGACCATGGGAGTCACTTCTGCGGAATCGCTGGTGGTGGAAGCCTATGTTGGGCCCGATGGCCGGGTGCAGGATTACCGCATCCTGTCGGCCCCTGAAGATGCCCAGGCCATTCTTCCGCAGTTGAAGAACATGCTGATCTTTACCACGTTCCAGCCGGCGACCGCCTTCGGCCAGCCTACCTCGGGACGTGTGATCCTCACCTTCTCCAAAGTGCAGGTGAAGGGATAGGCTCCTTTCGCCGGCAAAGGCTAGGCTCTGCCGGCTAATCTCCTGGCGAACCTCGAACAGCTATCTTGCGTATAGCCCGACGTGGGCCAACGCGTTTCCCAGCTCCAGATTCTGCTGCTGATATTGCTGGCAGCCTTGGCATCGCTGCCTGCCGCTGCCCAGTCGTCCTCCATCAAGCGGCTCGACGGCAGCACCATCACCCCTGCCACCATTGACGCGACGGTTACGCGGCTGATGCAAGCGGCTGAAGTTCCCGGCGTCGGTATCGCCCTCTTCAACCATGACAAAATCGTTTATCTGAAAGCCTACGGCCTTCGCGACACGGAGAAGAAGCTGCCACTAACGCCCGACTCGATCATGACCGCCGCTTCGCTTAGCAAGCCGGCGCTTGCGACGATGGTGATGGAGCTGGTTGAGCAAGGCATAGTTGATCTGGACAAGCCTATTTACCAGTACCTGCCGAAGCCGCTGCCCGAGTATGCCCAGTACGCTGATCTGGCCGGCGATCCGCGCTACAAGCTCATCACCTTGCGAATGTGCCTGGATCACACAACTGGCTTTCCCAACTTACGGGCCTTCACCGACGATCACAAGCTCAGCATCAACTTCCAGCCGGGTTCAAGGTTCGCGTACTCGGGTGAAGGAATCGAATTGGCGCAGTTCGTGGTGGAGACCGTGACCAAAAGATCGGACAACGATCTGATGCGAGAACACATTTTCGTTCCGGACGGAATGACGCGCACCAGCATGGTTTGGGAAGAACGATTCGAAAGCGACTTCGCCAATGGCTATGACGAATATGGCCGCTCGCTGGGGCCCGAACGGCGGAAAACGGCCGACGCCGCAGGCTCTATGCAGACGACATTGCACGATTATGCGAATTTTCTGCAAGCGATTCTGCAGGGCCGCAATCCCGATGCAAAGACTCGCGAGCAGATGCTGAGCCCGCAAATCGAGATCTTCTCCAAACACGAATTCCCGTCGCTGAATACCGAGACCACCACCGCGAACAAAGCTATCCGGCTCAGCTACGGTCTCGGCTGGGGATTGTACTGGACGCCGTATGGCAAAGCGTTCTTTAAAGAAGGCCACGACGAAGGCTGGCGTCATTACACTGTTTGTTTCCCGAAAACCGGCACGGGAATTCTAATCATGACCAACAGCTCGAATGGCGAGGCCATCTACAAGGATCTGCTCCGGACGCTGCTGCACAATACTTACACGCCCATCGAGTGGGAAGGGTTCACTCCTTACAATCTGCTGCCGCCGCGCCCGGCTTTGAAGCAGCACAAAGAGGTCAGCCTCGATCCGAAGCTATTGGACAAGTACGTGGGCCGCTACCGCTTCTCGCCGGAGATCGTCCTCACCATCAGCCGCGAGGGAAACCAACTCTTTGTGCAGGAGAACGATGAACCGAGGCAGGAACTCGGGGCCGAAAGCCACACGCGCTTCCTCTCCAGGACCGCGGATGACCAGTACAGCTTCGAGCTGGACAAAGAGGGACGGGTCACGACCATGGTCTTGCACACCGACGGCAAAGACTTGCCGATGAAGCGCGAGGAGTAGTCGGTTGGTTTGATTGTCATCCCGAACCAGCTCTCTGCTGAGGCGCGGAATCGCTACCCGGCTCATGTAAAATAAGGTTTCGCTTAAGTGATTTGTATCAGGGCACGGCTTCCGCCGTGCCGCAGTCAGGCCACACGGATTGGGCTTTAGCGCCGGCCGTTTGCCGGGGCTAAAGCCCGCGAATCTTTACAGGCATTTTCGGCACGACTAAAGTCGTGCCCTGATAAGAAGCGTTGAGGAGGAAGAGTTGGCCAAGATCGCGAAAACCGCAGACCGCAAGAAGGTAATGGATACCAGCAAGAGCACGGATTGCCCCAAGTGCGGCAAGCCCACGCGCGTGGTCAAACGCGTGAAGGACCGCGAGCGCAATGTTGCCGGAGGAATGTATATTTCCTGCTCGGCATGTGAGTTCTGCGAGAAGCTGTAGAACGGTGGTCGATTCGCGTCGACTGAAGACTCGCCTTGCCAAACCAGCACACATCCGTAATAATTGAAAGGTTGTTGCCTCAAGCTATGTGAGGTCCAATGGGCGCCTGGCTGCGTTCATTGGGGTGCGGTAGCGACGCCTTGGTCCTGACGAGCGCTGATTTTGCGCTTGGCGGAGTGGGAGATCGCTGGAGCACCCGTTGCCGGTCATCTCGCCTGAGGAACGCTTTCACCCGGATCTGCATTTGCAACTTTTCAGAAGCAGGTTCTCGTGCGAAGTAGGCATCGGGTTACGCGGGGGATTGTATTAGCTCCGTGCCTCCGTGGTGAATAAGCAGCAGGAAAGGAAACCAAACTCTGTGTTGATGATTCGTCTGGCGCGCCGTGGCGCGCGCAAGCAACCGTACTACCGCATTGTGGTAATCGAGAAGGAGCGGGCACGTGACGGCCGCTCCGTGGAAGTTGTGGGCACCTACAATCCGCGGACCAATCCCGCGACCGTTGCCCTTAAGCGCGAGCGCATTGACTATTGGACGTTGAAGGGCGCGCAGTTGTCGGACCGCGTCAAGAAGCTGGTGGAGAAAAATCCGGCCGCCGCCCCGCCGCCTGCTCCTGCTCCGTCCAGTCCGCCGCCCACGGTTGAGCCGTCGGTTTCGGGTGAAGCGCCGAGCGCTGCGTAGACCGCAAACAAGCGCCGCTCGCGCCAACGAAATTGTTTCTCCACGGAGAGCACGGAGCCTTTGAATCGAACATTCTCCGTGAATTCTTTGCTTCCGTGGTGAGTTCATTCGCTTGCGGTGGAGGGAGTCCCACAATGTCGGATGGTAAGCCGGACATGGTTGCGCTCATGGGTTTGCTCGCCAAGGCCATTGTCGATGCGCCGGATGAGGTCACGGTCGAGCCATTTGAGGAGCACGGGCAAACGGTGCTGGAGTTGATTGTGGCTGAGGAAGACGTGGGCCGCATCATCGGGCGTCATGGACGGACGGCGCGCAGCCTGCGTACCATCCTCCATTCGGCGAGCCTGCGCACCCGCAAGCGCTATCAGTTGGAGATTGTGGAATAGCCGGCGAGTTCATCACGATCGCGCGCGTGCTGCGGCCGCAGGGACGGCGCGGGGAAGTGCTGGCGGAGCTGCACACGGATTTCCCGGAGCGCTTCGCCGAACGAGCGAATCTGTCGTGCGTGGCAGAAGACGGCAGTCGCCGCGAAGTGAAACTGGAAGACCACTGGTTTCATAAGGGCGGCGTGGTGCTGAAGTTTGGGGGCGTGGACAGCATCAGCGATGCCGAGCGGCTTGCCGGATGCGAGGTGCAGGTGCCAAGCGAACAGCGCAGCGAATTGGAGCCCGGCTCCGCCTACGTCAGTGAGATTATGGGTTCTGACGTGTGGATCAATGGCGGCCAGCGTTTTCTGGGGCGTGTGAGTGACGTGCGGTTTGGTGCGGGTGAGGCTCCCCTGCTGGTGGTGAAGCTGCCCGTCTGCGCTGTGCAAAACGAAGTACTGGTGCCTTTTGCAGAAGAGTTTGTGAAGAAATTTGATGCCGCCGGCAAGCGGATCGACATGGAATTGCCCGAAGGCCTGCTGGACGTCGATGCCCCGCTGAACGAAGAGGAGAAGCAGCGCCAGAAACAGGAAGCCGAAGAGGCGCGAGCTGCGGGCGAAGCCAGAAAGCGGCAATAGGTTGGGTAGTGCTGGCCTTCAGGCCAGCGTCCCGGGTGCGTTGTCGTCGGGAGAGCCGGCTTTAGCCGGCGGCACTAGCGTTGGTGTTGGCCGGCATGAAGTTCGACATCATCACGATTTTTCCGGACTTCTTTCGCGGCCCGCTGGACTACGGAATTGTTCGCCGGGCGCGTGAGACGGGGATCGTTGAGATTGCAGTTCACGACCTGCGGACGTTTGCGCATGACCGCCATCGCACGGTAGACGACAGGCCGTTTGGCGGCGGCGAAGGCATGGTGCTCAAGCCGGAGCCGATCTTCGAGTGCAGCGAGTCGCTGAACGTCTCGCCACGCGAGAGCAGGCTGAGTGCAGGCGCGCGCGAGTCGGTGGTGTTGTTGTCGCCGCAAGGGCGATTGTTTACGCAGGCGGTCGCGCAGGAGATGATAGACCGCGAACGCATTGTGCTGATCTGCGGCCGCTACGAAGGTGTGGATGAGCGCGTGAGCGAGCACCTGGCCGACTGTGAAATTTCCGTTGGCGATTTCGTGCTCAGCGGCGGAGAACTGGGGGCCGCGATCATCGTCGATGCGGTGACGCGATTGTTGCCGGGAGCTTTAGGCAATTCGGCTTCGTCGCAGCAGGAGTCGTTCACGATCAGCGCCCCGAAACCCGCGAGAGTCGAGGGCGAGCCGCCGAGTTCAACCTGCGCCTCCGGCGGATTGCTGGATTATCCGCACTACACGCGGCCGGCGGATTTTCGCGGCCTGCAGGTTCCCGAGGTGCTGGTGAACGGGAACCACGAAGAGATTCGCAGGTGGCGTCGCCGTTGCGCGCTGAGCAAGACTTCGCGGAACCGTCCGGACCTGCTGCGCGAAGTGACGCTGAGTGAAGAAGATCGCAGACTGCTAGCGAACGTGGTTCAAAGCTAGCTGCTGAAAATTGGAAGGAACAAAATCATGTCAAACTCACCGATTATCGACCGCTTACTCGCCAAGACGCGGCGCACCGATTTGCCCAACTTCAAGCCCGGCGACACCGTGCGCGTGCAAGTGAAGATCAAAGAGGGCGATAAAGAGCGCCTGCAGGCATTCGAAGGCCTGGTTATTGCCAAGTCGAGGGGCTCGCAGCCCAGCTTCACGGTGCGCAAGATGAGCTTTGGCCAGGGCGTGGAGCGCATCTTCCCCATCAACTCGAAGGTCATCGACAAGATCGATGTGCTGCGCTCGGCGCACGTGCGTCGCGCCAAGCTGTACTACCTGCGCGCTCTGCGTGGCAAGGCCGCCCGCCTGCGCGAAGTGGAAACCACGCGCGGTTAGCGCATTGAAGACCTATTTCGACGCCCGTCGTGTTTACTCCCACGGCGGGCGCTCCAGTTCAGGAGCATCACCGTTTCGCCTTTGGCCGCACGAACTTCAATGCGGTGTGCGTATCCGAAAAACGAACCACTTTCACGTCTACCAGGCCGGCTTTCTTGCCTGCCTCGAACACCTGACGCTCGGTTATTTCCTGTCGGCCTTTTGGGTAGACGATCCACAACGCGCCCGCGCTGCTCAGCCACTTCGTCAACTTGGTAGCGGGCGCGAGCTCGGAAGCGCGTTCGGCACGAAGGAAGATCAGCTCGGAGTTCCTCGCTGGTTTCGACTCGGAAAAAACCTTGGCTGTACTCTTCAGGTGTTCGACAAAGCTGCTCTCAAATTCACCGACCATCGAAACGGTGAGTCCAGGCTTAATGCCCAGTTTCTCGGGTGTGCTTTTGGGATGAAGGATCTTGTCGGCCCACTTCTCCGCCTGCCGGCCGAGTTCGAAAATCGCAGTGCCTTCAGACCATTGCAAATGCAGTTCGCCCTCGTGTGACGAAATCGATTGCAGCGAAGACAGCGGGATCTTCAGCCGAAAGTCGCCGCGGAAGATCAGTTCGTTGGCCTCAAGTAGGGCCTTGCCGCTCGCACTCTTGCCGCCGGAGCGGACGGTGCATATCAGTTCGCTGCCCATTTGCGCCTCCGCAAGTGGAGCATCAGGCAGAGTCGGGCGGTTGTCAACCGCCATTCCAAGCACGAAACCCCGCTGGAGGGAGCGGGGTTTCGTTCGTCACCCGGCCAGTGCAGCGGAGGCAACCGGCCGGGGCCTCGTTGGCGCGAAATGGAATCGCGCTGCGTTAAATCTTGCCTAAACTTTTGCAGCGAGTTCGAGCAAACCCACCGACATTGCCAGCCATAGCGCGAGGGCCACGGTGTTCAGGGCGAGGCGGACTGCGCCATTGTCGATCAGCCAGTTATATTTCGCGTCCATGATGTTCTCCTCGACCGGCTTATCTGTGGACAACTACCGCGCGCCGGTTGCAATGCGGAGGTTGTGTTGCGATTGATTTGTCCAGCATCGAATCGACTTCTGCAGCGTTATACGGCTGAGCCGGGAAAAGGTTCCGTCAAGGAATTGTGAATATGTGGCGAGGCGCGGATTTAAGGCGCGAGCGGCTGGGTTACGAGCGCGCTGGCCTTCGATCAAAAGCCTTCAAAGGATGCGATTTCTCGTCGCGAATCCTGCGCCCGCAAGAGATCATCCAAGCTAGCTGTTATTGCAGGAGGCGGAATGGCTAAGTGTGAGCACCTGAAAGCTGCGAATCCCAGCGTCAAGCCCAGCAGCGAGGTTTGCGACGAATGCGTGAAGGCGGGGCAACGCTGGGTGGAGTTGCGCACGTGCATGGTCTGCGGCCACGTCGGCTGCTGCGATTCCTCGCCCGGGCGGCACGCCGCAAAACATTTCCACGACACCGGACATCCCGTCATGCAACCTCTGAAGTCGGGCGACTGGAAGTGGTGTTACGTACACGAGGCCTACGTCTGAAGAGCGAAAAGCGGATTTCCTGTGTAATCTGTACTGAGCCGAATCCCTAACGAATGCGTCTCCTGAACCGTAGCGCCCGCCCATCGCTCCGCACCGTCCTGACTTTCTCCCTCTGCTTACTGCTGGTATTGCTGGCCCTGCATCGGCGCAGGTGCCGTCGCCCTGGGTCGATACCAAGCCGCTGTCGGTGGATACGGGCACGACCGGGCTGAAGCTGATGTTGCGCCGACTGCATACCACGGCGCGGCTGATGCACACCGTGGCCCATCCTGACGATGAGGACGGCGGCATGCTCACCCTGGAATCGCGCGGGCATGGCGATAGCGTCCTGCAGTTGACGCTCAACCGCGGCGAGGGCGGACAGAACAAAACCGGCAGCAATTTGTTTGACGAGCTGGGCATCATCCGCACCCTGGAGCTGCTGGCCGCCGACCGCTATTACGGCGTGGAGCAGCGCTTCACCCGTGTCGCCGACTTCGGCTTTTCCAAGACCGCCGAAGAGACCTTCCAGAAGTGGGGCGGACACGATATCGCGCTGGCGGACATGGTGCGCGTGATTCGCACGTTTCGTCCCGACGTAATCTGCACCCGCTTTCAAGGTAATCCGCGCGACGGTCACGGCAATCATCAGGCCTCCGGGATTCTGACGCGTGAAGCCTTCCGCGCTGCGGCCGATCCATCGCGCTTTCCCGAACAGATGCGCGAAGGTCTCCAGCCGTGGCAGGCCAAGAAGCTGTACATGGACAACGTGCGCGCCAACGAGGACTGGACCATCAAACTGGAAACCTCGCAATACGATCCATTGCTGGGCGAGACCTATGTGCAGTTTGCATGGAAGGGCTTAAAGCATCAGCTTTCGCAAGGCGCGGGCGGGTGGAACCTTCCCGAAGGGCAGCGCTTCAGTTATTACAAGCTCATCGACTCCGCGGGCATCACCGCGCCGGCCGCGGGCGCGCACGAAAACGATTTCTTTGATGGCATCGACACGTCTCTGCCGGCGCTGGCAGGCCGGCTGGGCACGGATCAATCTGCGGTTCCCTGGTTGCGCCCGCAATTACAGGCGATCGCCAAGATAGTCGATGATGCAACTGCCGCCGCGAACCAAAGTCCGCAATCGGCGGGCGCGCCCTTGTTGAAGGGTCTTGACCTCACGCGTACGCTCATCGCACGAGTTGAGGCCGCCAAGCTGTCTGCGATCGAAAAGGCCGACTTGCTGGTCAATTTGCGCACCAAGGAGCAGGAGTTCGAGGACGCCGCGAACCTGGCGCTGGGCTTCGACCTGGAGATTGGGCCGGGCACTCCGGATGGACGGCCGATGGCGGCAACCTTCCCGACCGGCGACGGAGATGTGCTGGCGGCGGTGATCACCGCGGGCAATTCATTCCTCCTGCGCGCAACGTTTCACAATGGAAGTACCGCTCCATTGGAGGTAAAACAGTTTTCGCTCGAGGTTCCCGGACGGTTGGAAGTCCGAACTGTTTATGGATAAGCGGCCGAAGCGAATCGCTCCGGGCGACGGTTGCGCGCTGACGTTTCGCGTGTCGCCGCCCATCGACGCGCAGCCCACGAAGGCGTATTTCCATCGCGACGATCCGGAAAACGATGCGATTTACAAGATCGACAATCCAAAATACGTTACGCTGGCGCTGCCTCCGCCGCCGGTTTCAGTCCGTTTGGAATACAGTATCAACGGCGCGGATGGCGTGATTCGCAGCGTGGCCCGCACGCCGATGCACGACGACAAAGGCGATGCCTGGTCAATGCCCCTCGCCGTTGTTCCACCCTTCTCGATCCAGACCGCACCCGCCACACAGATCCTGCTTGCAGGTGCGAATCCCTCCGCGCAGTTGAATGTACCCGTCCGCACCACGGCCGATCGCGGCAGTGGCGTGGTGCATCCTGAAGTCCCCAACGGATGGAATGTCGAACCGCAATCGCAGAGCGTTGCGTTCAAGCAGCCGGGACAAACTACCGCGGCCTTCAAAGAAATGCCCGATGGCGCCAAGGAAGCCCGCTATCAGGTGCGGGCAAAGTTAGACGCGGACGGGCGCGATTACACCGAGGGCTACAGTCTGGTCGCGCGCCCGGATATCGGCGGCTTCTTCTACTACCAACCTGCGCTGCAGCGCGCCAGCATCGTGGACGTTAAGGTGCCGCAAGGGCTGAATATCGGCTACGTCATGGGCGCGGGGGACGATATCCCGGACGTCCTGCGTGAGCTTGGATTGCAAGTCACTCTGCTGTCGTCCGCCGACTTAGCGCACGGCGACCTCAGCCGGTTCGCGACCATCGTTCTCGGTATTCGCGCCTACGACACCCAAGAAGAGCTAAAGAAGAACAACCAGCACCTGCTCGATTACGTGCAAAACGGCGGTACCTTGCTGGTGCAATACAACACGTCGCCCGCGGATTTCAATGCCGGTCACTACACGCCCTATCCTGCGCAACTGAGCCGCGAAAGGGTTACGGTCGAGCAAGCGCCGGTGACCGTTCTCGATCCGCAGAGTCCCGTCTTTCACTATCCCAACCAGATCACAGCGCGCGATTTCGATGGCTGGATTCAGGAACGCGGCCTGTACTTCATGGACCAGTGGGATTCGCACTACAGGCCGCTGCTGGCGTCAAACGATCCTGGCGAGCAGCCGCAAAAGGGCGGATTGCTGCTGGCGCAGTACGGCAAGGGCTATTACATCTACACCGGATACGCGTTCTTCCGGCAGTTGCCCTTTGGCGTGCCCGGCGCAATCCGTCTCTATGTAAACCTACTGAGCGTTGGGCACGAGACTGAAGCGAAATAGAGCGTTTGCCGCGACTTTGCGGCAGTAGACTAGAATGGAAAGTCATGGGGAGCGGACAAGAAGCTGACTTGGTGAAACGTATCGGCGGGCTCGAGACGCGGGTCGATCGGCTAGGTGACGAAGTGTCGCAACTCCGCTCGGAGATGAACCACATTCACCAAGATCTCGTCGAACGCATGGAGCGGTCGGAAACCAACCTGCTCAAGGCCTTCTACGGCTATGCGGAATCGACCGACAAACGGCTCAGCAACATCGACGCTAACGTCGCCCTCTTTCTGAACCGATTGGGTACTCTCGAATCCCGGGTCCTGGCTGTGGAGAAACGACTCAATATTCCACCCACTGCCTAGCGTAGCCCTTCGCCTTTCTACTGACCCAGGCAGGACATCTCTGGTATCACACCGCGTCAGCGGCTCCTAAATAATCCCTGCATGTAAACTGCATTTCGATGACACACCGGATCACCTCGGTCAGCCGGCCCGAGCTTGTTCGCGGCATTGGCCTGACCCAAGCCACGACGCTGAACATGATCGACATGATCGGCGTGGGGCCGTTTGTCACCATGCCGCTGGTGATTGCGGCAGCGGGCGGACCGCAGGCGATGCTCGGATGGGTGCTGGGCGCGCTGCTGGCGTTGTGCGACGGCCTGGTGTGGGCGGAGTTGGGTGCGGCCATCCCCGACGCCGGCGGCTCGTACCGCTACCTCAGCGAAATCTATGGCCCCAAATCGCTGGGCCGGCTGCTTTCGTTCCTCTTCATCTGGCAGCTTTCGTTCAGTGCGCCGCTGTCGGTCGCGTCGGGGTGCATCGGCCTGGCGCAGTATGCGGGATATCTGTGGCCGCAACTGCAACGCACGATCGCGCTGCACACCGCGCACCTCGGCATTCCGCTGCTGGGGCGATTCGAAGTGACCGTGCTGGTGATGCCCGCGACCTGGATCGCGATTGCAACTGCCGCGCTGGTTATATTTCTGCTGTATCGCCGCATCACGGCTATCGGCCGGCTGGCGGAGCTGCTCTGGATCGGCGTCGCCATCACGCTCGGCTGGGTCATTGTTGCCGGGCTCACGCATTTCAGCGCCGCGCGTGCCTTCGACTTTCCTCCGGACGCGTTCCGCCTCTCGCCAGGATTTTTCCTCGGGCTGGGTTCGGCGATGCTGATCTCGACCTACGATTATTGGGGCTACTACGATGTCTGCTTCCTGGGCGGCGAGGTCAAAGACCCCGGCCGCACCATCCCGCGCGCGGTGATCCTCTCGATTTTGGTGGTGGCGGCGATTTATCTGGTGATGAATATCGCGGTGCTCGGTGTGCTCCCGTGGCGGGAGATGTCGCATTCCGGCGAGCAGAACTACGTGATCTCGATTTTCATGCAGCGCATTTACGGCGCGTGGGCGGGCCGGCTAGTGACGGCCCTCATCATGTGGACGGCATTCGCCTCGGTGTTCTCGGCGATGCTGGGCTATTCGCGCGTGCCGTACGCCGCGGCGCTCGACGGCAACTACTTCAGAGCGTTCGCGCGGGTTCATCCCGAGCGACGTTTTCCGACCGTATCACTGCTGGCGTTGGGGGGCGGCGCGATGCTGGCCTGCTTTCTGCGCCTGGCCGATGTGATTGCGGCGCTGGTGGTCATCCGGCTGATGTTGCAGTTCATCGTGCAGGCTGTCGGATTGATGGTGCTGCGTCATCGGCGCCCGGATATGCCGCGACCGTTCCGCATGTGGTTGTATCCGCTGCCGGCGCTGCTGGCGATCGCGGGCTTCACATTCATACTGCTGGCGCGAAGGAATTTCCTGCGCGAGATTCACTACGCGCTTGCGCTACTGATCGTGGGAGTAACGATTTACCTGATACGCGCGTGGCGCCGGCGGGAGTGGCCGTTCGGGACCGCCTCGGCGGGGATGGAGACCGCAGAATGAGGAAATGGATTAGGATAGTTGGCGTCTCTGGGCCCAGCTGGTAATCCCTTGTAACGGAGGCTTCGATGAAGAAAGAAGTTGTGACAGCGATCCTGCTGTTGGCTTTGGGCGCGCCCGGAACGGTTGCGGCTGCCCAGGCCAAGAGCGATCAGAAACCGACGTTCGCGAGTGTCTATGATCATCTGGTCACCGGCATGGCGAAGGAAATGGTGGACGCGGCACAAGCCATGCCGGACGACAAGTTCAACTTTGCTCCCCCTGAGAAGTACGGTGATTTTAAAGGCGTTCGCACCTTCGCCGATCAGGTGAAACACATGGCCGGCGCAAATTACATGTTCGGAGCCGCTATTCTCGGCGAAAAGCCCCCGGCAGAAATGGGCGGCGAGAACGGCCCGAGCAAGCTGACGTCAAAAACGGAAATCGTGAAGTACCTGAACGATTCGTTCGCCTACCTGCAGAAGGCGCTGAACTCGATCAACGAGAGCAATGTCCTGGGCGAGGTGCAGTCGCCATTCGGTTCGCGGAAAATGACGCGGCTGGCGCTGGCCACGATCGCACTCAGCCATCCCAACGACCACTACGGGCAGATGGTCGAGTACTTACGGATGAACAACATCATCCCACCGGCAAGCAGGGGACGATAGCGACGGGCGCCGAGGATATGCTGCAGGCTAGAGCAGTTTCAGGATTTGTATCCCGGTAGAGCGAGCCTTTAGGCTCGCGTTCGGTGTACCGCCGGAGATAGGTTTTGCATTCCGCTGCCTTCGCAGCGGAATGCAAAACCGAGAATCAGAGGCGGCCTTGACGCGGCGCTGAAGCGCCGCTCTACCAGGACACCCCAAATCCGGAAACGCCCTAGCCCGGTTTTTTCTTTCCCGGCAGGCTGGCCGGGTTTTCGTGGGTGCGCTCGCGAAAGCGCGCCCTTAAGCCTGTGGCCAGCGAGACGGCGTTTTCGCCATATTTTTCGCGCAAACGATCGGCGGCAAGCAGCGCTTGCGTCCACTTTTCGTGCGAGCGCCGGCCGTCCAGGCTGATTTGCTCGCTCTCCGCTTCAAAATGCGAAGTGTGGACACCAAGCAAGCGGATGGCATCGCCTTTCCAATTCTCGCGAAAGAGCTCGCGAATCGCGGCGAAGACCTCGGAGTCAATCGAGGAGGGCCTCTGCAACGTGTGCGCGCGCGTGATGGTGTGAAAGGCGGAATCGCGTAGCTTCAATTGCAGCGTGCGCGCGTGCAGCTTCTGCTCGCGCAGGCGGCGACAGACCATCTCCGACAAGCGCGCCAGTGTGGACTCCAATCTCTGCGCGTCGGCGGTGTCCTGGGAAAACGTGTGTTCGTGGCTGATGGAGCGCGGGCCGTCGTCTTCGCCGATATCGGCGTCGAACCACCCGCCGGCATCGAGGCCGTGCGATTTTCCTGCCAGCGCAGCGCCTAACGCGCCGAAGTTCTGCTGCAGCCAGCGCTCATCGCGCGCGGCGAGGTCGCCGACCTTAACGATACCTTTTTCCTGCAGGCGCTTTTCCATGACCTTGCCGACGCCCGGAATTTTACGCACCTCGAGCGGCGCAAGAAACTCGATCTCTCTGCCGGGCAGAATCCAAAGCACGCCGTTCGGTTTGGCCTGATCGGAGCAGACCTTGGCGACCAGCCGCGAGGTGCCGATGCCGATCGAGCAATTCAGCTGCGTCTCCGCCTTCATAGTCGTGTGCAGCGCATCGGCGGCGCGCAACGGCGGTCCGTGCAGACGCCCAGTGCCCGTCATGTCCACGTAGGCCTCGTCGATGGACACCATCTCCAGCTTGGGCGAGAACCGATTGAGCACCTCGTACACTTTGGCCGAGTAATCGCGATAGCGCTCGGGATGGCCATCGACAAAGATGGCCTGCGGGCACAGTTTGGCGGCGGTACGCAAGGGCATTGCGGAGTGGACCCCAAACTTGCGCGCCGCGTACGATGCCGCCGAAACCACACCGCGCTCGTTGCGCTGCCCGCCCACTACAACGGCCTTGCCTTTCAGCGAAGGATCGAACAGTTCCTCCACCGAGACGAAGAAGGCGTCCATGTCGACGTGAAAAATGGTGCGGTGCGCGACGGTCATGCTCAGCGCGATTGTAGAGCAAGTCCTACAGGAGCGGTTGAGCCAGAACCAGGCCACCGATCAGGTAATATCGGGGGAAGAACGGAGGACGGGATGAAGTTCGATTCAACGCTCGTCATCGTTGTCAGACTGCTGCTGCGCAGCATCGGAATGGGCGTGCTGCTTTGCGGCATCGCGCTGCTGTGTGCGCCTGCCCTTCGCTCGCAAGAAAAAGGCATCGATAGCTCGCAGATGTGGGGCGGCAGGGGCATTTCCCTACAGCTAAACGCGTCCGGCGCGACCATTGAATTTGATTGCGCCCACGGAACCCTAACCGACCCGATGCCGCCTATCGCCGGTGGCGCCTTCAGTGTCGCCGGCACTTACACGCCAGAAATGGGCGGTCCGGTGCAAAAGGACAATCCCCCGCGCGATCTGCCTGCCACTTACAAGATATCCATCAGCGGCGACACGATGCGCCTGGAGGTCGTTCTCGCCGACAGAAGCCGGCAGCCGCCCCCGTTTACGCTGACGCGGGGAACTGCAGGCAAGGTGGTAAAGTGCCGCTGAGAAAGGCGCCGAGCGCAACCGCATCTCGCGGGATAGCGGAACGCTGTACAGACCATCGTGCCCGGCGCTCTGTCGCCATGCAACTTACTTGCATGTGGGTGTTCGCACTCCTCACCGCGCTGTCCTGCGTGCCTGCTACTGCCGAATCGCAGCGGCCAGCCGAAAAAACACTTCTGATCGCATCCGACCTGCACTTCAATCCCATGGCCGATCCGAAGCTGGTCGACGAGCTGAACATTGCCGTTCCCGCAGCGTGGGAGGCGATTCTCAATCGCTCCAACTCTACTGCGTTCAGCCAGTACGGCGAAGAGACGAACTGGTGGCTGCTGCGATCGTCGCTGGACGCCATGCGAACCACCCTGCCTCATCCGGCAGTCATCCTGTTGACCGGCGACATGCTGGCGCACCAGTTTCCGTCAAAATACCGGCAAGCGGCGAAGGACAACGGGCCCGAGGCCTATCGCAAGTTCGTCCTGAAAACCATGGAGTTCCTGGCGCTGCAACTACGAAACAGGTTTCCGCACACGGCAATCCTGCTGACCCCCGGCAACAACGACGATGACTGCCATGACTACAGCATTGAAGCTGGCGGTCCGTTCCTGCACGATACCGCCGAACTGGTTCGCAAGCTGGCTCAGTCGGACGACCAGCTTACAAGTTCCTGGGAGGCGCTCGGCAGCTATGACATCGCCAATCCGGCGCTGCGCGGCGCGCGCATCATTTCGCTCAACAGCATCTTCTTGTCGAACAAATATCACGCGCAGAAGTTTAGCGCCGGCTGCACTCCGGTTTCGTCAACCGCGCCCGAAGACCTCTTTGCCTGGTTGCGAGAGCGTCTCAGCCGCGCCGAGCAAGCGCATGAAAAAGTTTGGCTGATGTTCCACATTCCACCTGGAATGGACGGATACTCCAGCCTTTTTCAGTATCAGTCATTGCTGAAGAGCGGCCAACCGCCGGCCCAGATCTGCGCCTCGGCACTGGTACCCATGTGGGCGCCGAAGTGGACGGCGCAGTTCGATGAACTGCTGGCTAAGTATCACGACACGGTCATCGCATCGTTTGCCGGACACACGCATACCGATGATTTCCGGGTGATCAACGCTGCCAGCGCCAATCCGGCTTTCGTGCTTATCGATCCGGCGATATCGCCGGTCTACAACCAGAATCCCGCATTTCGGGTCGTGACCTTCCGGAACGACGGGTCGCTGGCCGGCGACTCGGTTTACTACCTCACGAATCTTTTATTCGCGAGCCGCACGACTGCCGGCGAGTGGAAGCGCGAGTATTCCTTCGAGACAGAGTGGAAGATGCGAGGTGTGAATGCCGCCAACCTGGCCGACGTGTACGGCGAAGTCACGCGTGACGAAGCCGATCGCGCCGAGTGGTTGAAGCTATACAACGTTTCCAGCTCCGCCGCACGGGTGCCTCCGAATGGCGCTCCGGCACTCTACTGCGCGATCGAAGGACTCGATCCGGAATCGTACGGCAATTGCTTCTGTTCCGCGATAGCTTCCTCGCACTAATTACCCTGCCGTCGATCGGCGCGCTTGCTACTGAGACGACACTGACTGGGCCAGAGCAGGGGTAAGAACCAGCGACTCGCGTACGGCTTTCGCCAGCTCGGCTACGCTGAACGGTTTCTGGAGGAACGGACTGCCGCGCAGCAGAATGTCTCGCCGGGTCGCACTGTCCTCGGTGTAGCCGGACATGAACAGCACTCGGATTTTGGGATACCGTTCTGCAAGATCATTGGCCAGGTCATGACCGCTCTTGCCGGCCATCACCAGGTCCGTCAACACCAGGTCGATCTGCCCCTGGAACTCCTCGCAAATTTGCAAGGCTGCGGTGGCGTCTTCTGCATCCAGCACCCTGTAGCCTAGCTGCTGCAGGCATTCACGCACGTGGGCGCGAATAGCGGCATCGTCCTCGACCACCAGCAAGACTTGCCCGGAGATGGAGACGCTGGGTTCGGTACGCAGGAGCGACGGCTCGACCAAGCTCTTGGTAGCGGGGAAGTACAGCTTGAATGTCGTTCCATGTCCGGGCTCGCTATACACCCAAATGTATCCGCCGCTTTGCTTGACGATCCCATAAACGATGGAGAGCCCCAACCCCGTACCCTTGCCGATTTCTTTGGTGGTGAAGAACGGGTCGAAGATGCGCGGCAGAACGGAATGCTCGATCCCGGTGCCGGTGTCGGTGACCGCCAGCATGACGTAGCGTCCCGGCTGGACGGGAGGATGCTCCTGCGCATAGGTTTCGTCCAGATCCACGTTTTCGGTCTCAATGTGCAGCATTCCGCCTTCCGGCATGGCATCCCGCGCATTCACCGCCAGGTTCAACATGACCTGGGCGACCTGGTCCGGATCCAGTTTCGAATTCTCGACATGTTCAGCAAGATGAGTGACCAGTTCGATGTCTTCTCCAATCACCCGGCGCAGCATCTGTGTGGTCTCGCTGACGACGGCATTCAGGTTGATGATGCGGGGCTGCATGATCTGCTGGCGGCCGAAAGCCAGCATCTGCCGGGTGAGGGCAGCAGCGCGGTCGGCGGCTTGGGAGATCTGCAGCAGCGATTTGCTGAAGGGACTGTCGGGCGTGATTTGCCCGAGCATCATCTCGGTAGAGAGCTTGATGACCACGAGGATATTGTTGAAGTCGTGTGCCATTCCGCCCGCCAGCCGTCCTACCGCTTCCAGTTTCTGCACCTGACGGACCTGCTGTTCCAGCTTGCTTTGCTGGGTCATGTCCTCAATATAGGTTGAGAAGATCGCGGTAGTGTCGTCGTCGCCGGTGGCGAGCGACCCCGTTATGCGCACCGGAATCAGAGTTCCATTGCGACGGCGAAGACTCGTCTCCCATCCCTGCACCTGCCCGCTGCGCTGTAATACGTCAATCAACCGGTCTCGTTCCCTGGGGTCGGCATAGATTTGCTGCGAGAGGCTGAGTTGAAGCGCCTCCTCCAGGCTGTAGCCGCCCAGCATCTGCAGTAGCGCCGGGTTGGCGCTCCGCAGACGGTCTGCCACGATCCAGGATTGCGCAATGCCGAAAGGTGCGTTGTCGATCAGCGTCTTCATACCCGCTTGCGACTCGCGCACCGCCTGCTGCATGCGGTATCGTTCGGTGACGTTGAGCGCCAGCACCATTCGGCGCGACAAGTCGTTTTTGTCGTACCCGAAGTCCATGATCTCCGCCATCAGGATGCTGCCGTCCTTGCGACGATGGCGGAAAATACCTTGCCGCGCATACCCCTCGGTTCCCTCGCGGATTGCCTCCAGAAAACGTGGAATATCTTCCTCCGGACGTATGTCAACGACCGCCATTCGCAGGAATTCCTCCCGCGAGTACCCATACGCCTTCACCGCTGCGTCATTCACCTGCAGAAACCGCAGCGTCCTCCGGTCAAAAATCCACATGGGGTAAGGGTTGGCAGAGAACATGAGTTCCTGGTGCTGCTGCGAGCTGCGGAATGCGGTTGCTTGTTCCTGTACTTGCATATTCAGGTTCTTAACGGTTTTAAGTCGGCGGGCGCAGCTTAGCGCCAGAAGGAGGATTGCACCAGCTTCGACAAGAATGACTGCAACAGTAAGGTACGGCATCCGGCCAGATTCGTGATGCTAGCGTGCAACCAAAAGCTTGAGGTATTCGCAACCAGCAGGTCGATCTTCGCTGATAGTCGAAGGTAAACTCAGAATCGCATCTTTCTCGCCAGAGGGCGCTACCCGGGCGCAATGCTCATCTGAACCACCCAACACGCGGATTCGCTTGTAACGGAATGTAGCAAGAGATGACCGCGCATTCTGTGACTTACAGCACAGAAAACGGTGAGGCCCTGCAACATTAGTGTTACAAGGGGTCTCCTGTGACTTGTCGATCTAAATGATCCAGCTATAGCGCGTTCGAGGACGGGTCATTGGTGCTTCCGGCAGTCCGGCTTGTCTTTCAGTCTGGTAGAAACTCACGAAGCGGACAGTCCTGACAGTTTGCTTCCCGGCTGTGACAATAGTGCTTTCCGACCTGTACGAGCAGACCGTGCATTTCGTTGTAGACCTGGGCCAGCCGAGTGCGCTCCGCAGAGCTCATTGCTGATGGCTCATGCGCGAGTGGAGCGTACGGAACAGGATTCCGGGATGGATGGCCCGGCCGGTTCTCGCGCCGCAAAGCCCCTTCGACGAGTACACGTATCTGGTCATATTTGGCAGTTTCGCCGATCGCTGCGTGGCGTTCCAGGATGCGCCGGGTGTACGCGTCAACCACGAAAATCTCGTGATGTCCTGCGTAAAGCAATATCGAGTCGGCCGTTTCGTTCCCGATGCCATTCAGCGAGAGCAGTTCGGCGCGCAGTTGCTGCGTGGGCGCCGAGAACATCTTCTCCAACGAGCCGCCGTACTTTTCGTCGACGAACGCGACGAACGCCTTCAGCCGCTTCGCCTTTTGCCGATAGTAGCCGGATGACCGGACAAGTGCCTCCAGTTCATCGACCGGAAGCACCCGGATGCCATCCAGGCTTAGCACACCTGCCGAGCGCAGTGCGCCGAGCGCGCGTTCGACATTCGTCCAGGAAGTGTTCTGGGTAAGAATCGCCCCGGCGATCACCTCGAACGCAGTTTCCGCCGGCCACCAATGCTGTGGCCCCCAACTGCGGGCTAGCTTGCGATAGATGGCGCGAACCAAAGCTGCGGGGCTCATTTTGGCCACGGGACACATGAAGGCCGTCGCTTCCGATGCTGGTTATACTAACGAACAGATGCGCAATCTGCTGCGTTTCATCTGGAACTCGGCTCGCGGGCACCGTCTGGCGCCCTGGCGTAGTCCGTATCTGCGCTGGCGAATTGAAACCTACACCGGAATCAAGATGCAAAGCATCGGCTTCCTCGAGTTCTTCGGGTTCATGTGGCGGGAGCGCAGGGAGCTGGTGCGTTTTCTGAGATGGACGGCGGAGATGGAGCGCTACGCACGCGCCAAGCCGAAAAATCCATAGTGTGCCGGCGGCGTGCTCGCGCGAAGAGCGGGATTGCTAAGTAGACTCTGATTAAGCCTCAGTCTTGAAAGGGCACGGCTTCAGCCGTGCCGCAAGTGCAGCAAGGTCGGTGCGGGCTTTAGCCCCTGAGGGCGATCAGCAGCTTGTTCCGAGTCTCCCTAACGCCCGCTACAAATCTCGCGCTTGGCTAAGCGAAAGCTAGCTCCCGCCCAGGATCTGGCCCAGCTTCGTCAGACGGAATAGCTCTTTGACGTGTTGCGAAAGGTTGACGAATTCCAGGCTGCAGTAAGCCGCCGACCCCGCCGATATCTTCAGCCCCACCAGCGTACCCAAGCCGGAGCTGTCGATGTAATCCACGTCCCGGAGATCGAGGATGATGCGGCGGCACTTCGGAATCATCGGCTTCACCAGTTGCTTAAGTTCGTCTGCGTTGCCGGCAACAATGCGGCCGTGACCCGTAATGGTTGTGGTGTCACCCGATAGATCAACCTCGAACTGGAAGGAAGGCGAAGACTCGGTTCCCATCGTTGTCTCCTCGCACGATCAGGATGTGGGGCTCACCAGGAATCAAGCATTCCGCGGCCTCACATTGCGCCAACTAGCCTACCTGAATTGCCCAGCGACGGGAAGTCGGGTGTCAGATCTGGCCGAAGATGTCCTTGAAATCGTAGAAGCCCCTCTTGCCGACGATCCACTCGGCCGCCAGCAGCGCGCCTTCGGCAAAAGTCCGTCGCGACTTGGCGTCGTGCGTGAGCACAATACGGTCGCCCGCCGATTCCAGCTCCAGAATGTGAATGCCCGTGACCTCGCCCTCACGCTCGGAGGTGATTTCGACGCGCTTGTCTGCGGCCTCCTGGAGAATGCGTTGCAACGCAAGCGCCGTTCCCGAGGGTGCATCTTTCTTGTGCACGTGATGAATCTCGTTGATGAATCCCGCGTAGCCGTGGGTCAGGGCGGGAGCGGCGGCGCGCACGATCTGGAAGAAGAGATTCACGCCGTACGAGAAGTTCGGAGCAAAGACGAATCCGGTTCCGGCCTGTTCGACCTGGCGGCGAACGCGCTCCATCTCGCCATACCACCCAGTGGTGCCGACCACCATGGCCTTGCCTGCGCTCACACAGCGATCGATGTTGGTGAGCACCGATTGCGGGTTGGTGAAATCGATGACAACATCGCGATCGCGTAGATGGTCCGGCGTTAGCCATGCGCCGTTCTCGTTCACGTCGACATCGATGCTCTCCACTTGGTGTCCGCGCGCGAGCGCCACCTCCTCAACCAATGAGCCCGTTTTGCCCGGGCCAAGCACGAGAATGTTTAGAGATTTGCTCAATCGAAAACCTCGGGATCGACATCGGCGAAAAACTTGGCGTGCAACCGGCGCACCGCCTCCGGCACGTGCTCCTCGTCGATGACAAACGTCAGGTTGATCTCCGATGCGCCCTGGGAAATCATGCGCACATTGATGTCGCGGATGCAATCGAAAATTTGTGCCGCGACGCCGGGGGTGTCGCGCAGGTTTTCGCCCACCAGGCAAACAATCGCCTTCCGCCCTGAGTATTTCACGAACGCCAGCGTCTCCAGGTCGGCGGCGATTTGCGGAATCGCCTCGTTGGAATCGACTGTCAACGAGATGCTCACCTCCGAAGTCGAGACCACATCGACAGCGCAGCGATGCCGGGCAAAAACCTCGAACACCTTGGCGAGAAATCCATGCGCCATCAGCATACGCGCGGCGACGATATCGATGACGGTGATGCGGCTCTTGGCCGCGATCGCCTTGAACAGGGAATGTGAACGCGGCGTGCGCGCCAGAATACGCGTCCCTTGATTGGAGGGATTGCGCGAATTCAGCACCAGCACGGGAATGTTCTTTTCGACGGCCGGCAAGACGGTTGCGGGATGCAGGACCTTGGCGCCGAAGTAAGCCAACTCCGCCGCCTCTTCAAAGCTGATGAGCTTGATTCGCCGCGCGGTGGGACAGAGACGCGGATCCGTCGTCTTCATGCCGTCCACGTCCGTCCAAATCTCGATGCGCTCGGCGTTCAGGCCGGCGCCCACCAGCGCGGCAGAAAAATCTGAGCCGCCACGTCCAATCGTCGTGGTCACGCCTTCGCGGGTCGCGCCGACGAAGCCGCCCATGATCGGCACCCGCTGCGCGTCGATCAGCGGCCGCACGCAATCGTGCAGACGATTGTCGATCTCCTCCACCAGGGGTACGGCGCGGCTGTGCTGCGCATCGGTCACGATCACTTTCCGCGGATCGACGAACACGGCGGGCAGATCGCGCGCCAGGAACGCGGCCGTGGCGATCATGCTCGACAGCCGCTCACCATAGGAGACAACGTAATCCGAGGTGCGCGGCGTAAGCTCGCCGACGGCGGAAATCCCGCGCAGCAGCTCATCCAGCGAATCAAACTCGGCGCCCAATGCGCTGTGCAATTCAGTATGCAGACCCGTGCCCAGCAGCTCGCCGGCGGTTAGATAGTGGCGCTCGCGCAGAGCACGGCAGATGTCGAGCGCCTGAGTGCGATCGCCGCGTCCCGCTGCCGCGGCCATGGCCAGCAGTTGGTCGGTGACCTTCGCCATGGCGCTAATGACGACGAACGGCCGCTCGGCGACTCGTGACTTGACGATGGCGGCGACGCGGTCGATGGCGGCGGCATCCTCGACCGAGGTACCGCCGAATTTCATGACGATCACGGCAGCTTACCCGGCGTTTCCGATTCGTGCCGTTCTTGCGCGAATTGGGATGGTAACAAGCCCCGGACGTTCAGAAGCTCGGCATTCAGCAATGCGGCTCCGGCTGCTCCGCGGATCGTGTTGTGCGAGAGCACGGTGAACTTGTAATCGAGCACGCCGCACGGACGCAAGCGGCCAACGCTCACCGTCATACCGTTCCCGCGGTCCACGTCGAAGCGCGGTTGCGGCCGGTCGGGCGCGACATCGTAAACCACGGGTTGCGCAGGAGCCGAAGGAAGCTCAAGTTCCTGCGGCGTCGAGCGAAATTCGCGGAACGCGGCAATGATCTCTTCCGCCGATGTCTTGCGCTTCAGTTTCACCGAAACCGACTCGGTGTGGCCGTCCTCGACCGCGACGCGATTGCAGTGCGCGGTCATGGTGAAATCGGCGGGTTCAACATGGTCATCTTCCAGCCGCCCGAGCAGTTTGCGCGTCTCCTCCTCCATCTTCTCTTCTTCCTTGGCGATGTAGGGGATCACGTTGCCCAAAATGTCGAGTGAGGCCACGCCGGGATATCCGGCCCCGCTGACCGCCTGCATGGTTGTGACAAAGACCGACTCAATACCAAAATTGCGATGCAGCGGCGCCAGCCCAACCACCAATCCGATCGCCGAGCAATTCGGATTGGTTACGATGTAGCCGCCGGACTGCTTGCGCCAGCATTGCTGCTCGATCAGCGTGACGTGATCGGCATTGACCTCCGGAATTACCAGCGGCACGTTCTGCTGCATGCGAAACGCGCTGGAGTTACTGACCACGGCACACCCAGCCGCCGCAAATTGCGGCTCCAACTCGCGCGCGATGCCCGCATCCAGCGCGGCAAAGATCACTCGTGGCGCGCCCTCCGGCACGGCATTGGAGACGCTCATCTGCCGCACACCTTCAGGGATCGGCGTCTTCAAGCGCCAGCGCACCGCGTCACCATAAGTTTGGCCGGCAGAGCGATCGGACGCAGCCAGCCACGCGACCTCAAACCAGGGATGGGCTTCGAGCATCTGGATGAAGCGCTGGCCGACCACGCCGGTCGCACCAAGAATTCCGACTGGGATTTTCTGGGACATACTCGTGTGGAAAATTCAAGTTATATCACGTTGCCGGAAGCCGATGACGTCCAACAAGCAGACTTTTGGTCCATACGACAACGCCGGTCACATGGGAAGGTTGGTCAATCTTGCAGGGACTACTCGGCCAACTTCATGGCCTTTGCGATTTCGCCCGCGATTTGCTCGGGCGTTTTGCCTTCGGCGTCCACGACAAGGTCGGCTTGCCGGTAAAACGGCAGCCGCTGAGCATACAACGCGTAGAACGCTTGCTCGTTTTCAGCCAAGGGACGCGGATTTTGTCCGCAGCGTTCACCGAGCGCGCGGCAGCGCTGCAACAGTTGCTCCAGCGGAAGCTCCAGAAAGATCACGCGTACTCCGGAGTCGCGCAGCAGAGTAGCGTTCTCCGGCTCCACAAACGTTCCGCCCCCTAGCGCAATCACGGTCGAACCGGTTGCGGCTTCCAGGGTAGAGCGCAGGGCTTCCGCCTCGATCTCTCGAAACCTACTCTCTCCCTGCTGCGCGAAAATGTCGCGAATGCTGCGCCTGGAAAGGCGCTCGATTTCGCAGTCGAGATCGATAAACCCCCACTTCAGCAACCAGGCCAGGGCGCGGCCCGCGCTGCTCTTGCCCGCCGCCATGAAGCCGGTGAGCGCGATGCGCGCCGGACGGCGCTGCGGTGTGCGAGATTCGGGAGACGATGGCATCGGCGCGGCAAAACCGCCGGCTTACCTGCACCTGTGATGGTGCGGTTGAAGCGCACCGCCATGCTAGCACTTCGACCTTGTTCAAAAACGGCTACTCCATAGGTTGTAGCACCCCTGCTACTCAATGGGGATGTACACGCCCTTCGCGCCTACCTAGAATTCGAGACATGCAACTCATTCAGATTGGCGAAGTCAAGCAGAAGACGGTACTCGACCTGGTGCAGGAGATGGCAGAGCGCCAGTTCGCAGAAATCGAACAACTGAAGAGAGCGTCGTTGAAGGCAGCACGCGAAGGGCGCCACGTGCGCCGTCGGCGTTGCAGTAGCAAGCGCGCTGCTTAGCTGGCGTTCACTTTCTCGGCTTTGGTCGCCACAGCGTAGGTCGGCGTCGGCGCGCCTTCAATGGCGGGTGTGCAGATAACCGCTAGGATGACAGCGTTGCGCGCAGCGTCTTCCCATCCTCCATCTTTAAGTCAGCCATCCTGCCCGCAGTCTGACTGACGGCGCTCCCTTAGATATTTGGGCCAGTATCATTCCGGGAACTAAGTAGAAAAAACAAGAGCAGTTCAGGCATTGACGGGGTACGCCTTAATCCTTCCGGCTCCTATACTCACCCTCGTTCCAAAATCCCCAAGGTTCTGTGCCGGGCCCATTTTTCCGCATGGGTGACATGCCACCCGTGTGTCCTGGAGCGGTCTGATGTTCAAGAACTACTGGCTGTGCCTGTTTTCCTGTTTGGCAGTTGTCCTGAGCTTCGCAAATCCTGGTTACGCAACCCAAACCATTCACCCTACCACCACGTTGAGCGTTGAAACCAGCAACAACACCGCGGCGGCGAACTCCTTCCCGGGATGCGAGATCACGACCGTCACCAACGGAGAGTGCGTCGACAACGGCGATCTGAAGGCCAGCAACGTCAGCAAGGTCGACATGCACACGTTGCTGTCGGCCTCGCAACAAGGCGCAAAGATCTATACCACGTACATCCCCTACTGGGTGCACGGTACCCATCCCAACATCGGCTACAGCTCGCAGAATTCCAGTCAAGTGGCCAAAGAGATTGCCGACCTCACCAGCCGCGGGTTCGATGGAGTACTGGTCGATTGGTATGGACCCGGTAGTTACGAAGAGGGCGCCACCGAAGTCCTGAAGCCGCAACTGGAGCGACAGAACGCGCTGCGCTTCGCCTTGATGATCGACCAGGGAGCCATCGAGTGGTTCTCGTGCTATCCCAGTTGCTCGGCCACGCAGGCGCTGCTCAACATCATCAGCTACGCCCGCGGCAAGGGCTATTTCAGCTCGACGGCTGCCATTCGCAATAGCAATGGCAAAACCATCGTCAGCCAGTTCGGCATGGAAGCCTACAACATCAACTGGTCGACCATTCAAAGCCAGAATTCCGATCTCGAATGGATCTTCGAAAACGCCGGAGCCTTCACCAATAGCTACGCCGTTGGCGCGTATGGATGGCTGTCGCCCAAGAATCCGCTGCAACAGGGATACGAAGGCCTGGACTACACGCAATACTTCGAGCAGATCGCCGCTGAGCATCCTTCCAAGCTGAACTGGGCATCGACCTGGAAAGGCTTCGACGATGTGGTGGCGAGTTGGGCGCCTCCCGGCGGCCGTCACATCCAGCAACTTTGCGGTAAGACCTGGGTGGACTCCTGGGGCGCTGTCCGCAACTATACCGGCCGTCTTGACGCTGTGCAGGTGGTCACCTGGCACGACTACGAGGAAGGCACTGAGATCCAGAGCGGCATCGACAACTGTCTCAGTATTTACGCCGCCGTTAGCGGCAGCGTTCTGAGCTGGAGCGTGAACGACGATTCCACGCTCGACCACTATACGGTCTACATCTCCACCGACGGCCAGAACCTCATGTCGCTGGGCGATTTCTACACCGGCACCAATTCGCTGAATCTGGCGCCTTACGACTTCGCTCCGGGAAGGTATTACGTTCTTGTCAAGGCCGTAGGCAAGCCCAGCGTGAAGAACAATATGTCGGCGGCCGCAATTTACACGAGCGGCACGGAAAGGCAGCCGACGGTGACCATCAGCACACCCTATAACGGCCAGGATGCCGGCCCAGCCACCAACCTGAATGTGGGCGCAACCAGTCCCAATGGGCCGATTGTGAAATACCAGGTCTATCTCGATGGAACCCTGGTGCGAACCATCAACAGCAGGGGACCATTCCAGGCATGGATCTCCACCAGCATGGGAAGGCACACGTACGAAGTTAAGGCCGAAGATTCGACAGGGCAGTGGGGCTCGGGCAGTGTCTGGGACGTGCGCACCTACTAAATCGCAGTTGGGAAACCGGTAGAAGGGGCGCAGCTTCAGCTGCGCCGCAAAAGCATATTCTTTACTTTGTCATCCCGAGCGGAGTGAGCTCGTTCGCGAAGCGAACGAACTCACATCGTCGAGGGACCTGCGTTTCGCTCCGGCGCGAGCGCCCTCTACATCTATTGCACGATCCCCACCGGCGTCCCCACTCCCGCCCCAAGCTTCTCCGCAGCCGAGGCCTGATGGGCTGCGATTTCCAGGTACCCGGAGCTGCCGACGATGGCGAACAGTTCGCCGCTGCCTCCTTCGGCGTACGCCTTGCACACGCGCGTGATCGTCTCCCCGGCGATGAGGATGCTGATCGCCGGCGGATGCTCGCTGAATAATGCGGGTGCGTCCTGCGCGCTGATGTTGGTGATGAGATTGCCGAACTTATCGACTTTCAGGACCTCTCCGCGCAAGCTGTTCTCGCCCACGCGTTCTACCTTCCGCAACGGCAGTCGTACGTAATCGGAGAATTCCGGACCGAATTCCGCGGGCGCGACGCCTTTGCTTAGCCATGCCGCTACCGGCGCGAAAATGTCGCGTCCATGAAACGTCTGGCTGACCGGATGCAAAAAATAGCGCTCGGCAGTGACATGTCGAACGACGAATTTCTCTTCCCGCGCTTCCACCAGAGTCAGCACGCCATTGTCCGGTGCAACGAAGATGTAGTCATCGGTTTCTACGATGATCGGCCGGCGCTCGCTGCCAACGCCAGGATCGACGACCACAACATGTACGGTCCGGGGCGGAAAGAAACGATACGACTGAGCAATGGTCCAGGCGCCGTCGAAGACATCGTAAGACGGCACGGCGTGACAGATGTCGACAAGGACTGTTTCCGGATGGATGTTCAGCACCACGCCATGCATGATGCCGACAAACGGATCGCTTAGCCCGAAGTCGGTGGTGAAGGTGACAATGCGGCTCTCAGACATGTCTCCGCAAAGTAGCCGGAGCCATCGGCCCGAGTCAAGCCGGCGAAGAATTCAGCTTAGCGAATATCCACGTCCCCGGAGCTGGTAGACGCCTCGACCTCCGGACCGCCGCCGGCCACGGTTCCCGTCAACTGCTTGCCCCCGACCGAGCCCTGCACCAGAATCGGCAGATCGGAGTGAATCGAGCCGGAGCTGGTGTGGGCGTTCAGGTTGAAGCCCTTGCCCGATCCGACCACGAGGCGGATGTTGCCTGAGCCGCTGTGCAGTTGCCACGGCCCAGTCACGCTGCCGTCGGCCTCAATGTCGCCGCTGCCGGTCCGAGCGCGCACTCCGCCCTTCGCGCCGCGCACCTGGATCCTGCCTGACCCGGTATGGGCATCGACATCGCCGGACCCGGTCAGGCTCGCCTCAATGTCGCCACTGCCGGTTTGGGCGTTGAACGGAGCCGCAACATCCTCAGCCCGGATATTGCCGCTGCCGCTTTGCGCATGCAGGCCGTGCCCGAGACCGCGGGCGCGAATATCTCCCGAACCGGTTTCCAATTGCGCTTCCAGTCGTGTCCCACTCACATCGACGTTGCCCGAGCCGCTGTGCGCTTTCAGCGCCGTATCGGCAGGTACGGTGACTTCATAGCTGATGCTGATGTGCCTCTGCACGTCTGCCGGCAAGTTGTAGCCGACGCGAATGCTGCCACCGTTCTGCTCAATGGGCGGATTGGATTCGACCTGATGCACCGCGCTGTCGTTGCCGAAAAACCAACTACTGGGGTGAATGGTTCCGTGGACCACCACCTGATTGGAGCCGCCTGTTTTAACCGTAATGTCTCCGGAGCCGGTGGTCACATCCAGGTTTACCGACCCGGAGACAGATAGCGTGCGGTCGAAATGTCCTTCGCTGGCGGCGAAAAGCAGGACGGGAGCCAGAAAGAACGTGAGAACTATGACAGCCGAAAATCGCTTCATAAGTCCACTCCTGAATCGCTACTGCTGCAGCACCACCTCTTCGCCCTGCTTAAGTCCGGCAATCACTTCCGTCTTTACGCCATTCGAAATCCCGATCGTAACTGGAATCTTCTTCATTCCATCCTTGCCGCGGGGATCGGGAATATCGACCGATGCCTTCTTATCTTTGTCATACAGCATCGCGCTTTCCGGAACCAGCAGCACATTGTGATGCTCGTCGAGGATGATCTCCGCGTTGGCCGTCATCTCGGCCTTCAGCTCGCCGCCGGGATTGTTGATGGAAACCCGCACCTCGAAGGTCGTGACATTGTCTTTTTCGACGCCCATCGGCGAGATCTTGGTCACGTGCCCGGTGAAGGTCTTGTCCTTAAACGTCTCCACCCGGATGCGCGCCGGCTGGCCCAGATAAACTTTGCCGATATCGCTTTCGTCCACCTTGCCTTTGACGTAGACCTCGCTGGTGTCGCCCAAGGTCATCACCAGCGTCGCGCCCGAGCCGAGAACCAGAATCGAGCTGACCGCGTCGCCTACCTCGACATCGCGCGACAGCACGATTCCATCGATGGGAGCAGTAATGGTGGTATAGCTGAGCTGTTCTTCAAACTGCTTCAGGCTGGCCTCATCCTTCTCGACCTCCGCCTGTGCCTGTGCGACTTTGGCCTTGTTAACCGTCAACTGCGCGCGCGCCACATCGCGTTTGTTCACGGCGAGGATGTAGCTTCTTTCCGCATCGTCCAAGGTCGATTGCGACACGACGCCATCCCGCGACATCTCCTTAGCGCGGTCATAAGCGCGTTGCAACGTAGGAATATCCACCCCTTGGGCATCCACTTCGGCACGCTTCTCGTCCGCCTGGGCGCTCTTCAGGTTCGCCTGCCCGGACAGCAGTTCCGCCCGCGCCGAGTTCACCTGCGCCTCGATTTCCACTTTGTCCAGTTCGGCCAGAAGTTGGCCCTGCTTCACGCGGTCGCCGGTATCGACGTACAGCTTCTTCACGATGCCGCTGGCCTTCGACTTGATTTCGACCTTCGTGATGGGAGTGACCTTGCCGGTGGCAACCACGCTCTTGGTGATGTCACCTTTTTCCACCTTGGCCAGCTTGGTGGGATCGATTTTGGTGCCGCCGCGAGTGGCCGCCACAGCCACGATCACCAGCGCTACCACAGCGAGCGCCGCTACTATCGTGATCGTTACGCGCTTTTTCTTGTTGTTCTTGCCGTTCGCCACCTGCTCCTCCGCTTTCGGGCAGCACTTGTTTCTGCTATTTGGTACGTATGGGTGTAGGAATTTGTTCCGTGTTCAGGGCCGGAATTGGCCGTAAAAGGCCCTCTCCGATTAGACACATTGAACTGCGCTTTGGATAGCAGGCACATTGCAAACACGTTCCCCGTTTGGTAGCTTGGTTCCGCCTTCAGCCGGACACAACAAGAACGAGTCGCAGGAGCTTATATGGCGGAGATGATTGCTTCCATCGCGCAACTGAACCAGCGCATCCAGGGGATCGATACGGCCATACTCACAACCGCCCGGTCTGACGGCACCTTGCACAGCTGTCCGATGGCGTCGCACCTCGCCGACGAGAACGGCGTCCTCTGGTTTGTCACCCACAACAATTCGGACAAGGTCGAGGCTGTCCGGAACAGCCAGTTTGTGAATCTCGCCTATGCCGATCCGGTCTCGCAGCGGTATGTCTCGGTCAGTGGCTTCTGCGAGTTGGTGCGCGACCGCGCGCTAACCCAACAGTTGTGGCAGCCCGGCTACAAGGCGTGGTTTCCCGCCGGATTGGACGACCCGGAACTGATTCTGCTCAAGGTGAACGTCCAGCAAGCTGAATACTGGGACCCTGCGCACGGCCACATGGTGACGCTGCTGGGCTTCCCCCGCATCATGTAGCGTTTTATTATTTGTCATCTTGAGCGGAGCGTCCGCGCACTTTCCGACTCGCTTCTTTGCGAGTCGGGCGGACGCGGAGTCGAAGGACCTGCTGTTTGGGCCGCGAGCCGGGTGCCCCACTCATTCGCGGTTTTCGAATGAGTGGGTTCTTTCACGGCAGAATCACCGCCGCGCCATCAATCGCGTCCCGCTTTACTGCCAGCAAAGCTTCATTCGCCTGATCCAGCGAGAACGACGTCACCTTTGGTTGAAGCTTGATCTCCGCCGCCAGCTTCAGGAAATCGCGGGCATCGTCGCGCGTCATGTTGGCCACGCTGCGAATCTGGCGCTCGCCCCACAACAACGTGTCGTAATCGAACTGCGGCATGCGGTCCAGGTGGATCGCGTTGATCGCCACCACTCCGCCTTTGCGCAAGCTGGAAAGCGCAGCCACCACAACGTCGCCACTGGGGGCGAACGTGACGGCGCGATCTAATTCCACTGGCGGTTTGTCCGTCTCCGCACCTACCCATTTTGCGCCCAGCGACTCGGCCAGCTTGCGATGCGATTCGCCACGCGTCGAAACATAAACTTCGCACTTCCAGGCATGCAACACCGCGATGGCCAGGTGCGCCGATGCGCCGAAGCCGAATAGTCCGACGCGCTCGCCCTTCTGCGTGCCCGCCACGCGCAAGCTGCGGAATCCGATAATTCCCGCGCACAGCAGCGGCGCGGCATGAAGGTCGTCCAGCCCCGGCGGCAGCGGAAAAACGAAATCCGCCCGCGCCAACGCGTATTGCGCATAACCGCCATTCACGGTATAGCCGGTGAAAGTAGGCGAGTCGCAGAGGTTCTCCATCGCGTGACGGCAGTACCAGCAAGTGCCGTCCGTACCGCCAATCCAGGAGACGCCCACGCGCGTACCCTTTTGCAGATCGGGCGTCTCACCCTCGACAATATCGCCCACAATCTGATGACCCGGAATGACATGCGCGAGGCGCGGAGTAAGTTCGCCTTCAACGATGTGCAGATCGGTGCGGCAAACGCCGCAGGCGCGCACTTTGAGCAGGACATGCCCTGGCGTGATTTCCGGCTGAGGCACGTCTTCGATTCGTAGGGGACGCTGTGTGATGGCGGCTGGCGCGGCGAGAACTGCGGCTTTCATATGGCTTGCCTCCGCCCATTCTACTGCGGCCAAGAACCGGGGCCCCGCTCGTCTCCAAAAGATTCGTTCTACCGCGTCCGAACATCTAACTCAAGTTCAGCGATTCTGCTTTGCTCCCGGACTACCAATGAATCGGATGGAGCCGCATACCGCGACTGTCCAACCAGACTGCCCCGCCGCAGCGCCGTTGCTCCGCCTGGAAGATGTCACCAAGACTTATCTCAGTAATGGCCAGCGCGTTGACGCCCTCAACGGTGTGTCGCTGGAGGCCCATCATGGAGAGTTCATCGCGCTGGTGGGCCGCAGCGGATGCGGCAAATCGACGCTGCTGAACCTGGCGGGCGCAATGGATTTCCCCTCATCGGGACGCGTCCTGCTCGAAGGAGATTCGACCTCAGAGCTGAGCGACTACGGCCTCACCCGGCTACGCCGCAACAAAGTTGGCTTCATCTTCCAGTCCTTCCAACTGCTGAACACGTTATCGGTCCTCGAGAATGTCGAGTTGCCGCTATTGCTGGCGGGCGAATCCGGCACTCAGGCCCGAGCGCAGCGCCAGTTGGATCTGGTCGAACTTGGCGAGCTTGGCTCCCGCATGCCGCACCAGCTTTCCGGCGGACAGATGCAGCGCGTCGCCATCGCCCGCGCCATGGTGCACCAGCCCAAGTTGCTGCTCGCCGACGAGCCCACCGGCAACCTCGACACGCAAACCGGCAACCTGATTCTCACGCTATTGCGCCGCATCGCCGACGAGCAAAAAACTGCCATCCTGATGGCGACGCATAGCGCGGAGTCCGCCGCGTTCGCCGACATCACCGTCAAGCTGCGCGACGGCCGAATTGCCGAGGTCATCTCCCGATGATCTCGCGCTCGCGGCTTTTCTATCGCCTCATCGTGCGGCCGCTGCGCCGCGAGCCATTGCGCACTGCGCTGACCGTGCTGGCGGTAGCGTTGGGGGTCGCGGTCGTGCTGGGAATCGAGTTGGCCGGCGATGCCGCCGCGGGCTCGTTTCGCTCCTCCATGGAGACGTTGACCGGCGACGCCGAACTCGAAGTCACCGCCGTCGGCGGTGTTCCCGATGCGGTGGTTGGTACGCTCGCCACTTTGCCATACGCCATCCAGGTGCATCCGCGAATCGACGACTACGTTCTAGTGTCGCGGACTGGGCAGACCGTTCCGCTGATCGCCCTCGATCTCGTGGGCGATCGTCCCTTCGATTTCAGCAAGACGAAAGACGCGACCCCCGAAAATGCAGGCGACGATCTGAACCAGAACAACGTCTGGGTCAGCCAATCCCTCGAAGTGAAGCCGGGCGACAAAATCGCGCTCCAGATCAACGACCAGATAATCGAGTACAACGTTCGCGGTGTGCTCAACGACTCGGGGGACAGTGGCGGCGTCGTCCTGATGGATATCGCAACTGCTCAGCGTGCACTGCATCGCGATGGCAGAGTGGACCGCATCCTGATCAAGGTTCCCGGCACTCCCTCGCTCGAAACATGGGAACAGCGCCTGCGAACCGCGTTGCCGGCTGGAGTCGAGCTTCGCCGCCAGGGCAGCCAGACCGAAGAGAACCGCCGCATGCTCAGCGCGTTTCGCTGGAACCTGCGCATCCTCAGCTACGTCGCGTTGGTAGTCGGCGCATTCCTCATCTTCAACACGATTTCAGTCTCGGTGGTGCGCCGCCGGCCGGAGATCGGCATCGTGCGCGCCTTAGGCGCAAGCCGCTCCGATGTTCTCATCGCCTTTCTGGGCGAGGCCGTGTGCCTGGGCATCGCCGGCGCACTGCTCGGAATCCTGCTCGGCCGACTGATGGCCGTGGGCGCTGTGCGCCTGCTGGGCGCGACCGTCACGGGCCTGTACGTGAGCAGCCGCCCCGCGCCGATTGAGTTGACTGCCGGTTCGGTCCTGCTGGGATTGGCAATCGGCATCGGCATCTCACTGGCCTCGGCCGCGTCACCCGCTCGCGAGGCATCGCTGGTCTCACCCGTGGAGGCCATGGCCCGAGCGCAGCGCGAGTACGCCACGCGCGTCCACAAAATTCGCGATCTCTGGATTGCGCTGCTTCTCGCCGCGATGGGCACGGCGGCATCGTTCGCACCGTCAGTCGAGGGCAAGCCATTCTTCGGCTACGCCGCCGCGCTGCTATTCATCGCCGCGTCGGCATTCGCCATACCGGCCTTAGTCGCCGGCCTCACCACGATCTCTTCCGGCACGTTACGGCGCTTCGCCGGAGTGGAAGCGTTTCTGGCGTCGCGTAGCCTCGCCTCGTCGCTTCGCCGGACGTTCGGTGTTGGTTGGAGCGCTGTCCACCGCCATCGCGATGACAACCTCGGTGGGCATTATGGTTGGCAGCTTCCGCCAGACCGTGCAAGTGTGGATGAATAATCAACTCCGCGCTGACCTGTTTCTTCGTCCCGCCGGCGACCCCGCGGCCGACCGCCATCCCACCATCGATCCCACATTGTCAGACAAGCTGGCCGCGCTTCCGGGAGTCGCAGGCGTGGATCGTTTTCGCGCATACGAAATCAGCTACCAGGGCCAGCCGGCGACACTGGGCTCAGCCGATACCACCGGCAATCACGACATGGGCGAGATTGAGTTTCTCTCCGGCCGCTCATCCGCGGTTGTCGATGCCGAACTGCGCCGTGGAGACAACGCCGTAGTCAGTGAGCCGTTCGCCAACAAGCACCACCTGCGCACCGGCGACGTCATTACGCTTCCGCTGGGCGACGCCCAGGTGCGCTTCCGCATTGTCGACATCTTCTACGACTATGGCAGCGAGAAGGGCTTCGTGGTGATCGACCGCTCGACCGCGCTGCGCTACCTGCCCGATCCCGCGCCGTCAAACCTGGCCATCTATCTCGCACCGGGAGCCAACCTCGACACGGTCAAAGCTGAGGTGGAGAAAGCGGCTGCCGGCCATAATCTGCTGATCTTCACCAATCGCAACTTGCGCAAGGAAGCCATCCAGATTTTCGATCGCACCTTTGCCATTACCTATGCGCTGGAGGTCATCGCCGTTGTGGTTGCGGTCATCGGCATTGCCGGTGCTTTGCTCGCGCTGGTCATCGATCGCCGGCGCGAATTGGGGCTGCTGCGTTTTCTGGGCGCCGGCGAATGGCAGGTCCGCAACCTGATCCTGTTTGAGGCTGGGCTCATCGGCATGCTTTCCAACATCGCCGGACTGTTGCTTGGATTGGTGCTATCGCTGCTGCTCATCTTCGTCATCAACAAGCAATCGTTTGGCTGGACGATTCGTTTTCATTGGCCGGTAGCAGTCCTGCTCGGTGCGTTAAGCCTGGTTTATCTCGCGACTGTGCTCGCAGGATTCTATCCCGCGCGCGTCGCCACGCGGTTGAACCCGATCGAGGTGGTGCATGAGGAATAGGCTCCGCCGCGCGGCAGTGCTTACCCTGCAGATCGGCACCTTCGCCCTACTGCCCACCCCGCTGGTCGCGCAGTACCAGCAGGCGCTTCCAGGCTATACTTACGTGTTTCCGCGCGATCACTTCAATCATCCCGATTACAAGACGGAATGGTGGTATTACACCGGGAACGTGGAGTCTGCCGATGGCCATCGCTTCGGTTTCGAGTTGACGTTTTTTCGCCAGGCTGTGAGCCGCGCTGCCGGCCTGAAAGGCGATTGGGAGGTGCGGGACCTGTATTTCGCGCACCTCGCGTTAAGCGATCTGGACGGCCGGCGCTTTTACCACACTGAGCGGCTGAATCGCGCCGGTCCAAGTATTGCCGGCGTCAGTTTGCAGTCGCAGAAGGTCTGGAACGGCAACTGGCAGGTCGAGTGGAGCAACGGTGAGCAGCATCTGCGGGCGGTTTCCGACAACTTCTCCTTTGATTTTGTGCTGCGCTCGGACAAGCCGCCGGTGATTCACGGCAGAAATGGCATCAGCCAAAAGGGCGCGGGTGCAGGAAACGCGTCGCACTACATCTCTTTCACCAGGCTGCTGACCTCCGGCACAATCGAACTAAACGGCAAGTCCTACGTTGTGGGAGGCACCTCGTGGATGGACCACGAGTTCTTCAGCAGCGGCCTCGACTCCGACGAAGTGGGATGGGACTGGCTCAGCTTGCAACTCGGCGACCATACGGAGCTGATGCTGTACCGCCTGCGGCACAAGGACGGCAGCGTCGATCCATTCTCGTCCGGAACGTACGTGGACGCCGCGGGCCAATCGACATTTCTCAGCGAGCGCGACTTTTCCATGACGCCCGCCGGCGAATCGTATGCCAGCCCGCTCACGCACGCTGTGTATCCGATTTCGTGGCATGTAGTAGTCCCGTCGCTCGCTCTGGAACTGCAGATCAAAACGCCCTTGTCCTCGCAGGAACTGAACAGCTCGAGCGACCCAGGCTTGTCATATTGGGAGGGTGCGATCACCATCGACGGAACGCGACACGGCGCGGCGATCAATGGCGTTGGCTACCTGGAGATGACCGGCTACGCCAAGCCGCTGCCGCTGGGCAACAGGAACTAGCATTTTGCGAGAGCATGCGTTCAGGCCCCGCATCCCAAGTGCGCGCTGACGCAGGCTTAAAGGTCTGCTCTACCCTCGCCGAGCACCTCTGCCAGCAACTGCGGATCGACATTGCCGCCGCTGACCACGACCACCGCTTTCTTCGACTCCGGCAATTCGTTCTGATGAAATAGCCAAGCCGCAAACGTCACCGCGCCGCTCGGTTCGGCGACCAGATGGGCGTTCATCACCATGTGCCGCATCGCCGCGCGAATCTCGTGTTCACTCACCGCAATGATGTTGTCGACGAACTCGCGGATGTGTTCGAAATTGATCGGTCCCACCGATTGCGTCCGCAGTCCGTCGGCCAGAGTGCTGGAGACGCGCTCCGCCGGCAACTCAACGATCTCGCCTTTGCGAAAGCTCTGCTGCGCATCATTGGCGAGCTCCGGTTCAACGCCCACGATCTTCGCCTGTGAGCCGCTCAGCTTCAGGGCGGCAGAAATGCCACTGATCAATCCGCCGCCGCCCGTCGGCACCAACACCAGATCGACGTCGGGACAGTCCTTCAAGATCTCCAGGCCCACTGTGCCCTGACCGGCAATGATCATCTCGTCGTTGTAGGGAGGAACGATGACATAGCCGTGCTGCGCCGCTAGCTCCTCGGCTCTGCGCAGGCGCTCGGTGCTTCCCGCGCCAACGGTGACGATCTCGGCCCCAAGTGCGGCGGTGGCCTCCACCTTCAGGCGCGGCGCGTTGCGCGGCATCACGATCACGGCTTTCACCCCGAGCGCTCGTGCGGCGTACGCCACTCCTTGCGCGTGATTGCCGCTGGAATACGTGATCACGCCGCGCCGCCGTTCCGCTTCCGTCAGCGACGCGATCTTGTTGTAGGCTCCGCGTATTTTGAATGCGCCGATGGGCTGCAGGTTCTCCGGCTTGAACCAGAGCTGACCGCGCCCGGCCTTATTCGTATCATTGCTTCCTGCAGGTGGGAAATAAGGGACCAGCGGGGTACGAGTGGCCACGCCTTGGATTCGACGTTGCGCCTGCCGGATTTCTTGCAGCTTGATCATCGGTGCCAATAAGAGCCCGCTGGCGTTCGGACTAGCCCGAACTAGTGACAAACCGCATGCGTTCGGAGAGCCCGAAGGGCGGCACTTGTTTTAGCCGTGGGCGTTAGCCCGCGGACATAATGCATTCAAAGAGTGAGAGCCGCGGAGCGGCGACAGGTTTTCATTGGCGATCCACGCGCCTGCCGGCAAACTCATCGGCTCTTTGCCTCGCGTAGTGTTTCGCGCCTCGCGGATCATCAGCGCCATCCAGTGTACAAGCTCCAGTTGGTCGCGCAGACCCGGCTTGCCGCCGACCTCGACGTGGCTAATTGCCGGACTGACCAGCGCGTCCACCAATTCATCTTTGGGGATGCCGCGCTTCAGCCAGAGCTGTTCGGTCGGCGGGATTACATTGTCATCGGAACCATGCAACAAAAGCACGGGGACGCGTAAAAACCTCAGGTGATCTGCGGGAGATGCGGCAGCAAGCTGCTCGCGATGCTTGTCAATCTCGGCGAGAATGGCCGGCGTGAACGACGCGCGCTGCTTGTGGTAAATGTCCTGCATGACCTGCTGACCGGCAGGCGTCATCTTCTCCGTCAGCGCCTCGGAAGCTTTGCCGTGGCCTGCAAGCAGGAGCTTGAGCGCGTCGCGGGCGATGGGCGCATCATGCGGCGAAAAGAAATCTTCAGTCTCGTCGTCGATCACGATAAGCGCACCGTATTCGTGCGGCGAGAGATGCTCCACTGTGCCATCCGGGCGCACCGCCTCGCCGGTCGCGAAAAAACGAAGCACATGCGCCAGATCGTAGTATCCACCGACCGACGCCACCCAGGCGAATGACGAAGCGTACTGTGGATCGCTGGCCGCCAGCAGCGCCAGTCCACCGGAGAAGCTAATCGCCAGCACGCCGACGCGCGGGACATGCAATTCTTGCGCGAAATTCTGCACGGCCGTGCCGATGACGTCTGCCGATTCGCCCGTCACCCGATAATCGGCGATCTGGGGAAGCAGCGGAGTCATGACGAAGAAGCCGCTGGCCGCGAGCGATCGCGCGAAGCTCACCAGCCGCGGCTCGTCAATGCCCAGTTCGTGCATGCCGTGCACCACGACAATGCCTGGAGCGAAGCCGACCCCGCGCGGCAGATAAACGCGCGCGGGAATTGGCTGGCCGCGAAAGTCGAAGGTATTGTCGTGGACCTCGACCGGATGCACATCGTAGTTGGCGACCCATCCGCGCGCGTGCGGATCGGAAATACGTTTCAGCAGCGAAGCTGCGCGCAGATAATCCTGGGCGATGGGATAGAGCAGAGCTACGATCACCGGCGCCAGCAGCAGCAGCCAGGGAAGCCATCGCGATCCTGCGCGCCGGGCTGCGGCTTTGCCAGGGGATGGTTGTCACACTTCCAGAATCACCGGCATAATCAACGGACGCCGCGAAGTGTTCTTGACGATGAAGCGCTTCAGGTCCTGGCGAATTTTTTCTTTGATCATGCCGTAGTCGCCCTTCTCTTCGTCGCTCGACAACTCGAGGGTAGTCATTACCGTGCGACGCGCACCGTCGACGAAGCCGTCGTCGGTGAGACTGGCGCCGAAGCCGCGCATCACAATCTCCGGCGCCGACTCCACCTGTCCGGTCACTTTGTTGATCGCGATGATCGGGAGGACGATACCGTCTTCGCTGAGGTGGCGCCGGTCGCGAATCACCAGGTCCTCGACGATGTCACCCATCGAGTTCGAATCGATGCACACGCGCCCGACGCTGATCTTGCCCGCCTTGCGCGCGCCCAGTTCGTCGAACTCCAGAATGTCACCGCTCTCGATCATCATCACCTTGCCAACGGATCCATGCATCGCCGCCGCCAACTCGGCATGCAGTTTAAGCTGGCGATATTCGCCGTGAATCGGAATGAAGTATTGTGGCTTCACCAGATTGATGATCAGCTTCAGCTCTTCCTGGCTGGCGTGTCCACTGACGTGCACCGGCGGCGACGAGCCGTCGTCGTAGATGACGTGAGCGTCGCGGCGGAAGAGGTGGTCGACCACGCGATAGATCGCCTTTTCGTTGCCGGGAATAATGCGCGACGAAAGCACAACCGTGTCGCCAGGCTGAATGCGCGCGTGCTTGTGATTGTCGACCGCCGCGCGCGACAGCGCCGACATGGGTTCACCCTGTGTGCCGCTGATGAGCACGCAGACTTTGTCGGGCGGCAGCTCGCGAATCTGGGCGGGATGGATCAGCAGTCCATCGGGTACTTCGATGTATCCGAGGTCCTGCGCGATCTCGGCCGACTCCATCATCGAGCGCCCAACCAATGCGACCTTGCGCCCGTTTTCGAAGGCCTGATCGATGGCCAACTTGATGCGATGGATCGATGACGAGAAGCAAGAGATGAACAGGCGGCGCTCGGCGCGCGAAAAAATGTGCTCGAAGCGTGCCCGCACCGCGCGTTCGCTCGGCGTGTACCCGCGGCGCTCGACATTCGTGGAATCCTGAAACAGCGCCAGCACGCCTTCTTTGCCGTACTCGGCGAAGGAGTGCAGATCGAAGAGCCGGTTGTCGGTCGGAGTGGGATCGACTTTGAAATCGCCGGTGTGAACGATAATCCCGATCGGCGTGTGAATGGCGAGCGCAACGCAATCCACCAGGCTGTGCGTGACCTGAATCGGATTAATGGTGAACGGCCCGATCGTGAAGCGGTCACCGGCCTTGATCTCGTTGAGCACCGCATCGTCCAGCAGCGCGTGCTCCTCCAGTTTGCCCTCGATGTACGCCAGCGTAAACTCGGTCGCGTACACCGGCACATTGAGCTGGGAGAGCAACCACGGCAGGCCGCCGATGTGGTCTTCATGTCCGTGCGTGAGGATGACGGCGCGCACATGCCGGCGGTTTTCGATGAGGTAACTGAGATCGGGGACGACGATGTCCACGCCGAGCAGTTCGGCTTCGGGGAACATCAGTCCGGCATCGATGACGATGATGTCATCATTCCAGCGAATGGCCATGCAGTTCATGCCGAATTCGCCGAGTCCGCCGAGAGGAACAACCTGGAGTTTGCCGCTGGGCATGTGTAAGTCTCGATGCTAGCACACAGCGGCCGTACCGAAGGCACACGCGTGATCTTGTCAGTTGCATTGACTTCCGTTACGCAACGCATTACGATGTTCCATGATCCGCTCCGTACGCCATAGGGGCCTGAAGCGGCTATACGAAGAGGGGGGATGCCCGCGGCCTGAAACACGAGCACGTGGTGAAACTACGCGACATCCTGGCTCGCCTTGACGCCGCGCGCGCGGTGACCGATATGGATCTTCCGGGGTTTGGGCTACATCCTCTGAAGGGCGACTTGAAGGGTCTCTGGGCGGTAACCGTGCGCGCAAACTGGCGTGTCATTTTTCGCTTTGACGGACACGATGCTTTCGACGTGGATTATGTGGACTACCACTGAAGGAGCCTGAAGCTATGCCGATGAAAAACCCTCCGCACCCGGGCGGCTTTGTTTTGCGACAGTGCATTCAGCCGTTGGGCCTGAGCATCACGGAGGCTGCCGCGGCGCTGGGCGTCACCCGTACGACACTTTCGGAATTAGTCAATGGAAAACGAGGTGTTTCTCCTGAAATGGCCGTAAGGCTAGCGAAAGTCTTTGGCGGCAGCGCGGAAAGCTGGCTGATCCAACAGGCGCAGTACGAACTGGCGCAGGTCAAGATCGACAAGCTCAAGCTCAGGAGGCTTCAGCCCGCATAGCGCGCGCTTATACTCCTCATAGGTCCATGCCGCACTCCAATCCCAAATCCTGGCTCCGGCGCCGCGTCGAAGACGCGGTGCGCAGCGCCTTCATGAAGGCCTATGACACCATCAAAGTCGATCCCGCGAACTATCTCGAACACCTGCGCATCGCCTACAACCTGCCGGCGCTGACTTACAACGGGGTGTACTCGGTCGATCCCGAACTGCTCGACCGCATCGCGGAAGATACCATTCGCGCGCACATGCACATCGCCGCCGCGGAAGGTGCGGGCCTCGGCATAGGCGGATTCTTCACCATGCTTCCCGACCTCGGCATCCTCGCCGGCATCACGCTGCGCATGATCCAGAAGCTGAGCCTGATTTACGGCTTCTCCTACGACACCGAAGAGGAAGAAGCGGAGTTGTGGGTGGCGGCCGCGAGCGCAGCGGGCGTGGACATCAGCAGGGAACTGGTGGAGAAGCAGTTCGTCCGGCGCTTTATTCCGCGCGTGATCCAGCGTATCGCGGTCAGCGCCAGCGCGGAAATTGTCGAGAAGTGGACGGCGCGGCTGATCCCGGTGGTCAGTTCGGCGATTGGTGCAGGACTGAACTACTACTTCGTCAAAGTCTGGGGCGAGCGCGCCATCGGACACTTCCGGCAGAAGCACCTGAAGATTCGCCAGGCGAAAAATGCAATCCCCCTGCCCGCCAGCGGAGTTCAGTCGGCGATTTGATCCCGATGGGCGGTTTCGGCCTCCATCTTTCTGCGCGCCGCTCCCCGACGACTGCCGATGACCCACATACCAATAGGGATCAGGAAGAAGATAAATCCGGCCATGCCGCCCATTCTTGCCGGCAGAATAGCCGCGACCGCCGCACACAGAATGCCGATTCCGAACTGAAACCCGTTCTCCCAAATGCTGGAGCGGGTATCGAACAGTTCAAGCGGAGTCAGTTCGAGTTCGCGGCGCTTGCGTAGGGCATTGCGATAAAGCAGAACGAAGATGAGGAACACGGCTGCGTATCCCAGCCCATAAATGACCATCAAGATTGGCGCTTGTTGCGGCTCCATCCACGGCATTGGTTTTCCCGCCGCATCATAGGAAAACGCGTGGCCCGTTATCTCATTGAATAGACCCACGAACACAAACTTCAGCGGATAGGTGTAAAACAACACCACGAAAAGCAAAACGAAATTGAGTACCGCGGTGGTGGTGTCAGCAAGCCCGTAGCGCCGGAAAAAATGTATGATGCAGCCACCAGACCTGCGCCAGCAGGGCAAAGCAAATGGCGAACGGCACAAATCCTCGCATGTCCGCCATGAGCTCGCGAAAAGTGTGCGGTACCTCCAGCGACACGACCAGCAGCGTCAGCGAGAAACCGAAGACGACATCGCTGAAGGCCTCGATGCGCGAGATGTCGTGGCTGCGACGGCGGAACTCGGTGGAGGGCGATTGGTCGGGCGCGAGTTTGGTGGACATGATCGTGCCGAGGATTTTAACGAATCAACCGGCGCGCCGGTGAGACTTTCGTCAGACCGCTTGCTACAGTACTCATGCAGCCAACAATCCTTAGTGAAATGAGGTCACAATGGCCAAAGCAGCAGTGCATCTTCTGGTGGAATCGACGATTCACGACGGGCAGTTCGCGGCGTTTGAGAACGTCGCCAGGGAAATGATTGCCGGCAGTCAGTCCGAGCCAGGCACTTTGGGATATGAGTTTTATCTGAGCAGCGACCGCAAGCAGTGCCGGCTGCTGGAAACTTATGCCAGCGCCGACGCTCTGCTGGCGCACTTCAACGGTCCGGTGGTGCAACAGCTCGTGTCGAAATTGCGCCAGTACGTAACGGTCGATCGCTTTGAGGTCTATGGCGATCCCGGTGCGCAGATGAGCGCGATGCTGGCGAACGTCGGCGCGCAGGTGTTCAGCCACTGGGATGGCCTCAACCGCTAAGTCGCATCCACGCGTTACTCGATCGCCGCTGCGACCACGGGTGATGCCGGCTCGGATGCAAACTCGCCCTCCCACTTCGCCATCACGACTGACGCCAGGCAGTTGCCCAGAACATTGACGGCGGTGCGCCCCATGTCGAGCAACTGATCGACTCCGAGCAGCAGAAATATCGGCTCGGTCGGCAGGCCGGTTGACGTTGCCGTTGCCAGCAGGATGACCAGCGCGGCCCGCGAAACTCCGGCGACACCTTTGCTGGTTAACATTAGGGTGAGCATGATCATCAATTGCTGGCCCAGCGACAGATGCATGCCGGAGACCTGCGCGACGAAGATCGCCGCGACCGATAGATATAGCGAGCTGCCGGTCAGGTTGAAGCTGTAGCCGGTGGGGATGACGAAGGCCACGATCTGCCGCGGCACGCCGATGGCTTCCATCGCTTCCATGGCGCGAGGCAGCGCGGCCTCGGAGCTGGCGGTGCCGAAGGCGATGCTCACCGGCTCGGCCACAGCTTGGAGGAACGCCCGCAGCGGTACGCGGAACATCAGCGCGATGGGCAGCAGTACGCCGACGATGAAGATGATCAGCGCCGCGTACAGCGTCAGCAGCAGCTTGACGAGGCTGCCGAGCACGGCCAGTCCCGTATGTCCCACAGTGTAGGCCACGGCCGCGCCCACGCCGAGCGGCGCCATGTACATCACGATGTTGGTGAACTTGAACATCACCTCGCTCAGGCTCTCGCAGAAGGCCAGCATGGGACGGCGCTTTTCTTCGCTCACCATCGCGAGCGCGACCGCAAAGATGAGGCTGAACACGACGACTTGCAGTACCGCGCCGTCGGCGACGGACTTGGCGATGTTCTCCGGAAAGACGTGCAGGATGGTGTCCTCGGGGCTGAGCTTGCCGAGCGAACTGGTGTCGCTGGCGCTCACCGGCAACTGCACGCCAACTCCTGCCTTGCTGAGGTTAATTGCGCCGAGTCCGAGGAAGATCGCAATGGTGGTGACGATCTCGAAGAAGATGATGGAGCGCAGGCCCAGCCGGCCGACCTGCCGCAGGTTGGAGTGTCCCGCGATGCCGACCACCAGCGTGCCGAACAGCAGCGGCGCGATGATGGTCTTGATGAGCCGCAGAAAGATCAATGCGAGCACGCGCAGATGCGTGGCGACGTTGGGGAAGTCGTGGCCAATCTCCGCGCCCACCAGCATGGCAATGAAGATCCACGCGGTGAGGGTGCGCTTCAGGCATCCGTAAAGGACGAGAGCGGCAAGCGCGATCCAGCGCAGCGCGACAGCGAAGGTGGGTAGGGAAGCGCAGAATAGAATTGCCGCCCCAGCAAGAGCGGCGATCAGCAGCAAGGTTCTCTCAGATTTCCTGGCGCGATTCTGCAATTGGGATAGACCTGCCTTGAAAGGGCACGCCTTCAGGCGTGCCGCACGGAATCTTCTTTAACTTGGTGTCATCCTGAGCGAAGTCGCGTCCGCCGCGGCGGACTGCGCTCAGGATGACACCAAATACAAAATCATGCAGCGCGGCGAAACCCGCGCCCTTTCAAAGCTCTATTCTCCCGCCCGCTGCGGTTTCGCCCGCTCAACAATCAGCTCCGGTTGCTCGGGCGGGATCTCGTCCGAACCATAGTCTTTGTGCGAGCCGTTCGCGGAGAGTAGCGTGGCGGCGGCATCGGGATTCACGGAGCGCAGCCGCAGGTCGCGTTGCGGGAAGGGAATCTCGATTCCGGCCTGGTCCAGCAACTCCATGACCGTCAGCGCCACCTCGCTTTTCACCTTCACCGTGCCGCTCTCCTGCATCACCCAGAACTGCAGTTCGAAATTTAACGCGCTGTCGCCGAACTCCTTGAAGTAGACGGCGGGCTCCGGGGAGGTGAGGACGCATTCGTGTCGAGTTGCGGCCTGTTGCAGGAGCGTGGCGACGAGCTTGGCATCGCTGCCGTAAGCGACCCCGACCGGCAGGTCTACGCGACGCTGCGGATTGGTCAGCGTCCAGTTGATCACCTTGCCGGAGATGAAGTTTCCATTGGGAATGATCAACTCGGCGCCTTGAAAAGTTCGGATCGTGCTGGCGCGGATTCCGATGCGCGTAACCGTGCCGTTGGCGCCGTCAACTTCGAGCACATCGCCGACATGGATGGGGCGCTCGAACTGGAGGATCAATCCGGAGATGAAGTTATTCACGATGTTCTGCAAGCCGAAGCCGACGCCCACGCCGAGAGCGCCGGTGAGCACGGTGAATTTGTTCAGCTGGATGCCGCCGGCATTCACCGCGAAAAGGAAGACCAGCAGCAACAGCAGATAGTGCAGCGTGGAGGCAATGACTTCCGGCACGCCCCGCGCCAGATGCAGGCGGTTGAGCAGTTCCTCGCGTAACAGAAAGCGGATGCCGCTGGAGACGGCGTAGCCGACCAGCAGAATGAGAAAGATTCCCAGCACGCCGCCCAGGGTGACGGTCGAAGAGCGACCGGCGATATGAAAGTTGAAGATGCTGGCGATCTCGTTGCCCAGCCAGGCGCTCAACCCCATGAGGTTGACGGTTACCATGAACCAAATCAGCGCCCCGCTCCATTGCAGCAAGCGTGGCCCCCATCGCGCGAGGGCATCGCGATAGCAACGCACCACGGCCAGTTGCTCGGCGGCGCTGCTGTCCAGGCCTTCCAGCAACAACAGCGTGAAGATACGTACCCCGGTGATCATGCTGATCGCGATGAAGGTGCTGTACAGGCACAACACGCCGATGAACTGGGCCAGCCTCACATAGCCCAGGAGGTTGGCGAAAATCGATACGCCGAGGATGGCCAGGGCTGTGCGAAGAATGAGAAGCGGTTCGCCATGCGAGCGCTGCGCCTCAGGCAGACGCGCCATGCGCGCTGGCCGCAAAAGATAAGCGAAAACCGCGAATACGGCGATGTAAATGAGGAACTGTACCTGGCGCTTATAGAACGGCGAGAACTGCAGCCAGGCGATCAAAGCACTGGTCGTGTACACGCCGGCCATGCTGTACAGCAACAAACGAAGGCGCGGTGAAATCAGCGCCGGCAGCAGGCTGAGGATCGGTATGAAGGACAGCAGGATGACCAGGCCGATCAGCGGCAGCGGCGCTATGGGCGCGAGCAGGTACGAACATAGCAAGGGCGGTAGCAGGCCAAGCGCCGGCCAATGCCTGATTACTTGCAGCGCCTCTGCCCGTCGCGCAGAAGTGGCTTGCAGGTGGCGCGTGGCCGCCTGCAGGCGATAGGCGCCAAACATGGAAAGCAGCAAAAGAAGAAACAGAAAAACCAGGGCGCCCTTGGTCTGATCGGCGAAAGCGCGAATGCCCAGCAAGCGCGACGACGCCGGCACATACAGCGCTTGGTTCTCGCCCGTCTGCCGCCGTTGCCTGAGTTGCCACAGCGGCAGGCTGTCGCGCTCGAAGAGCCGGCGGTCAATGCGTTCGCGGGCTTTGGTTATGCGGTCCAGCGTATCGAGCGCAAGTTGGTCCTGGCTGGCGGCGCGCACCTGCAGGTTGACGATCGCCTTGAGTAGGTTCTGTGCCTGGGTGGTGAGTTGCTGGAGATCGGCCAGGTCCTGGTGAATCACGTCGAGGGTCGGCGCCAGTCCCGTCGTATGCTCATTTTGATCGAGTGTGGCCTGCCAGAGCGGCTGTTGCGTTTGCACCTGTTGCATGGCGGACTGGGCAGCATTGGCCCAATCCAGCAATTGGCGGCGCAGGTCCGCGGTTTGCACCTGCTCGGTTCGCCAGAAACTTTCCTCCTCGCGCAACTCCATGGTGCTGGGCGTGCCGGCCAGTACTGCGTCGGCATCTTTCGCGCGGGAATTCAGGTCCGCGTCCCGACGGTCCAGGGCCGCCTGTGCGTTCTGCAACTGGTCCGGCGAGGGCAGTTGATTGGAGATGCTGCGCAGCAGGCGCTTCAAATCTTCGGAGCGTGCGGCTACATCGGGCAGTGGGATCGCTGCGGGGGCTTGCGCCTGAGTTGAGGCTGTCGAATTCTGCGCGGGCGCTGGGGTTGCCGGCTTGGATGAATTTGTGCCCAGCAAGGAACTCAGCGAACCGGCAGTGGTCTTCTGCGAGCTTGCGAATGAGGTCAAGGCACAGCACAACCGCGCAGCACACAAGAAGGCGCCGCAGCGCGGCTGCGGAAATTTTCGGCCGATAAAGAATGGGCCATCACTGTCGCCCATTATCGCCCATCGGAGCAGCAGTTAGGGAGACTCCGATTAAGCCTGGTTTTGAATAGGGACGGTCTTCAGACCGTCCGTAAATTCCGGCCTTTTCGATGGCGGCTTTAGCGGCGGAGGGACTTGATCAGAGGCTCCCTAAGTGCTGAACGCCGACTGCCAATCACTCGCCCTCGATCTCCTCCAGCAAGCCTTGCATCTCTGCCATGGCGTGCTGATTGCGGGTGCGGCGGGCGCACTCAATTCCACTCTGCAGCATCTTGCGAGCTTCGTCGCGGCGCTCCGCGCGCACCAGCGTTTGCGCGGCCATGAAGTATCCGTTGGTGTAGTCAGGATTGGCCGCGAGCAGGCGCTGAAACTCGGCGAGCGCGGAGTTCGACCTCGCCCGCGTTGGAGTACTCCAAGCCGAGCGCATACCGGGCGAAAGCGTCGTTCGGGTTGGCATCAAGTACCTGCTTCAGAGCGGCTACGCGTTCGGCGTCAGGCATACGGAATGGTAGCACTTGGCACTTTGGAAAACTCTGACCGAGAACGACTGCATGCCCCGTCCAAGTACGTAGCGCGGAGGTGGCTCGGTGGCCAAATGCTAACTGCCAAATGCCCAAGTGCCAAATGCCGACTGCCAACAGTACAATTGGCATGATCTCCCGAGGACCGTGTGGCCTGTCCGTATTTCATGCCGGAAGAGCGATTCGATTCGAGCTGGCCGTTTCCGCAGCGGCTTCCGCTAGGCGCAGGATGGAGCGGCCGATGCACTGCGCCGGGCCACGACGGAGCGCGTCCCACGGATGAAGAGCTGACTTCAGGCTGCAATCTGGGTTACGCCAAATCGTGTAGCCGGTTGCCGGCTGAGCGCCAGGCCGACGCGGTTCGTTTCGCGCTCGGCGAAGAGCGCGATGGCCTGCTGCATGTTCTGTTTGTGTGCGAGCGCGAACATCTGCCGGCAGGTCACGGCGAGTTGCTGTACGACCGGCGCAATCGGACGTGGTCGAAGGGTCATGATGACGCGTGCGTCCAGCGCATGGCCGAGTGCTACGTGCAGGCGCAATTGGAGCGGCGGGAGAGATCGGCTTGCGTGTAGAGATCCCTCGCTGCGCTCGCTCGGATTTCGGCTGGCAGCTCAGACGCCGCCATAGCGCCTCAACTTGAAACTCGAACTTGATCCTATGGAACGAAACGAAGGCAATCTGCGGCCTAAGCCGGTAAGCGAGTCGAAGTCGGAGATGATCGAACTCGTTTTGCCGAACGATACCAACCCTTTGGGAGCGCTGCTCGGCGGCCGGCTGATGCACTGGATCGATCTGGCGGGAGCACTGGCGGCGCACCGGCACTCGCATTCCTACGCGGTCACGGCTTCCATGGACCACATCGACTTTCTCGTGCCGGTGCATGTGGGCGACATGGTCATTTTGCAGTCGGCCGTTAACCGCGTGTTTCATACCTCGATGGAGGTTGGCGTGAAGGTGCTGGTGGAGAACTACATTTCCGGCACGCGGCAGAAGGTCGCGACCGCTTACCTGACGTTTGTCGCCGTCGACCGGCATGGCAGGAAACTGCAGGTTGCGCCGGTGGTCCCCGAGACGGAGGACGAGAAGCGGCGCTATGAAGGCGCGTTGCGCCGTCGCGAAGCTTCCAAGGTCGAACGCGAACGCCGCATTTCGGCAAGGAGCAACAGCGCGAAAGATTAGGGCAGCATCGAGTAACTGAATCGCATTAGGCATTTCTACTGCGCCGCCATATCTTTCTTCCCGGCCAGCCGGTACGTGATTCCGTTCCACTCGTATCGATAAAGCGTGAAGTCGACGCCCTGAGCCGTTGAATGCGGAACGCGCACCATGATTGCCCCGTCTTCCGCGTAGGCCTTGGCGCTGGCATCGTCCGTGTCACAGAAACCGCCGCTATCGGGCGGTGGCTGCAGCGACGAGATCTTCTCAAACTTAGTTTCGGAAAGCTGGCGGAACACGGTAATGGTGAGACAGTTTTTCTCGCCCGCGTAGGTGACCAGCAACACGTCATGGCGATCGGCGAGGCCTTCGAGGTCGAGATCGGCGATGCGCGAGTCGTCGTCGTTCTCATTAGGAACGCTCGAGGCGCTGCGCCAAAGCCGGTGAATGGTATTGGGATCGAGGCCGGTCGTCTTCGCCCACTTCTCTTCGTCCTTTTTGTGAACCTGCTTCCAGTTCTGGGCAACGGTCAGCGACGTGGACAAGATGAGGCAGGCGAGAATCACTCGCAGACGCATGGCGACGAGATGCCGGAGAGCAGTATCAATCGCGCTCCGCGTTAACCGGCATCCCTGCATGCTTCTTTACTCCACCGTAACCGACTTGGCCAAATTCCTCGGTTGGTCGACGTCGCAGCCGCGGCGCACCGCAATGTGGTAGGCCAGCAACTGGCAGGGAACCACTTCCAGGATAGGCGCGAGCAACTCCGGTGCTTCCGGAACGTAGAGCACGTGGTCGGCGGCCTCGCGGATTTCCTCGTCGCCTTCGGTGGCGATCGCAATCACCGTGCCCGAGCGAGCTTTCACTTCCTTCAGGTTCGAAAGCGTCTTTTCGTAACGCAAAACCGAGTCCGCGTCGCTTAGGTCGCGCGTGGCCAAGATCACCACCGGCAGGTCTTCGTCGATCAAGGCATTCGGGCCGTGCTTCATCTCGCCCGCGGGATAGCCTTCGGCGTGAATGTAGGAAATTTCCTTCAGCTTCAGCGCGCCTTCCAGCGCGATGGGATAGTGAATACCGCGCCCGAGGAACAGGAAATCGTGCGCGCGATGGTATTGCTTGGCGAGATCTTCCGTCTCTTCGTCATGCGCGAGCAGGGCTTCCAGCTTGGCCGGAATTCGCGTCAACTCATCCAGCAGCTTCTTGGATTGCTCGGCATCGAGGGTTCCGCGCACTTGCGCCACATAGACCGCGAACAAAAACAGCGCGGTCAATTGCGCTGTGAATGCTTTGGTCGAAGCGACACCGATCTCCGGGCCGGCATGGGTATAGATGGTGCCGTTGGCTTCGCGCGCGATCATCGACCCCACGACGTTGCAGATGCCGAGCGTCTTTGCGCCCTTCGCACGCGATTCGCGCATCGCCGCAATCGTGTCGGCGGTCTCGCCCGACTGCGTGATCAGGATGGTCAGGTCGCCGGGGCCGGTCAGCGGATCGCGATAGCGAAACTCGCTGGCGTAATCGACTTCCACCGGCAGCTTGGCCAGGCGCTCGATCATGAACTTGCCGGCCAGCGCCGCGTGCCAACTGGTTCCGCAAGCGGCGATGTAAACCTTTTCGAGTTTGCGGAAGTCGTCCTCCGTGATGTCCATCTCGTCGAGGAAGACCTTGCCGGTATCGAGCGAGACGCGGCCCAGCGTGGTGTCGCGGACGGCGCGCGGCTGCTCGTAAATTTCCTTCAGCATGAAGTGCTTGAAGCCGCCCTTTTCCGCCATGATCGGGTCCCAGGTGATGTGCTGCACCTCGCGCGTGATGGGATGGCCCTCGAAGTCGCTTAACTGCACACCCGTGGGCGTGATGACCGCGAGGTCGCCATCGGCGAGGAAGAAGAGGTCGCGCGTGTGATAGAGAATGGCGGGCACATCGCTGGCGACGAAATATTCGTTCTTGCCCAAACCGATGACTGCGGGCGGGCCGTTGCGCGCGGCCACGATCTTGTTGGGCTCGTCCGACGAGATGACCGCGATGGCGAAGACGCCGGTCAGCAATTGCACCGTCTTGCGGACCGCCTCTTCCAGCGGAACGTGATGGCCGTTGCCGCCGGGATTCAAGTTCTTCTCGACCAGGTGGGCGATGACTTCGGTGTCAGTTTCCGTGCGGAACTTGTGGCCTTCCTCGATCAACTTCTTCTTCAGGCTGAGGTAGTTCTCGACGATGCCGTTGTGTACGACCACGATTTTTCCGGTGCAATCGCGATGGGGATGCGCGTTCTCCTCCGTGGGGCGGCCATGCGTGGCCCAGCGGGTGTGGCCGATGCCGTAAGTGCCGTCGAGCGGCTTCAGGCGGATGACCTCTTCCAGATTGCGCAGCTTGCCCTCGGCACGACGCACCTGCAGGCCGTCGCCATTGCCGGCCACCGCGATGCCGGCCGAATCATAGCCGCGATATTCCAGCCGCCGCAGGCCATCGATGATGACCGGCACAACCCGTTTCTGTCCCACGTAACCAACAATGCCGCACATAGATTAGTCCTTGCCTCTTTCCAGATCGCTCACACGTTCCTCCAGCGCCATCAGCCGCTCGCTGAAACCCGAAGTGAGCACTTCGTTTGCCCTGAAGCGCGACCGATAGCTCAGCCCCCAGTTGCGGAACTCCTTGAGCAAGGTTGCCTCCATTTTGTCGAGGCGTTCCAGCAGCCGTTCCAAGCCAAGATCGACGGTTGCATGAGGTTCAACGGCCGCAAACTTATCCTCAGGCATAATCGCAGTGGCCTCCCGTGCATTGCGCCATCGCCGACGAGGAAGTCGATAAGGGGGAGCTCGCGTTTATTGTAATTGTTGGCGATTGGATGTTACAGCGCGGGTTGCTGACGCGGAACTGATAGGCTGCCCCACTCGTTCCAAAAGCAGCGACACCCCGCGATTTGCTGGTAGAAGCACGACAGCCGCCTGGAATTGAAGCCGTAGCTGATTTGATGTTACAGCGGAATCTCCGGTCGCGGTACGGTCTTGACGGTTGGCCACGGCCCGGTGCAGCGCGGAGAGAATGATTTTCGCCTGCCGCACGTTCAGCAACCCTTGCGTAATGCCCTGGATCAGCCGGGTGAACCCGAGCTGAATGGCCGCTGCGTCGCCCGTCAGCTGGTAAGGCGAGTGCGGAGCATTCTGGTCGCGTACGTCCCAGGCTCGCGTGTTGCGGCTGGGCCACAGGAGCCGGGGTCCGTGACAGCCGCCGTTCCTGCGATTGTTGGGGTGGAGGTTCACCGAGGGGATGGCGCGATGCCCGCCGGCATGGAAGTAGCAATAATCCTGGCCGCGCATGGCCGGTGAGCCGCAGCGTCTTCTGCCGCCCAACTTGACGTGTTGGCAAATCGCGAGACCCATACCCACCCTCAAAATCGGCGCTGAAAACAAGGAACTTACATCAAAATATTGATTCCATTGAACTTAGCTGCGAATTCGAAAGCAATGCTAACAGCCTTAGTTCCAGTCACTTACCTCGCTTTTGTCATTGCCGGCTCCGATCGGCTCTGAAAAACTCCGACAACGCAATCACCATTTCCATAAAACAAAAGGGCAGCAGCGTCGGAGACACGGCGCTTCCACCCTACCTCTCTTAGTATCCGGCTGCACCAGAGTCAGGTCAAGACTACGAAAAGGATATAAGCGGATGCGCTCCCAAAATGGGAATCTGGCTGGCATCCCATTTTGTGGTTCGTGTTGATAAATGCTGGTAATGACATCGGTTCGCTTTATTGTTGGAGATATGCTCCAACCCATGCTCCGCATCTTAGGCCTGCTATTGGTGTTGCCAGTTCAGTTCCTCGCGGCACAGCCGCCGGCGATCCACTTTCAGCAACAGGAGCTTAAACAGCACGATGACTGGTGGTCTATCCGGGTCAAATATCCCCAGATCGATGGCGAAAACGGTTTCAATGAGTCGGTTCGCCAGAGTGTGACGGAGACTACGAAGCGATTCAGGGGCGAGCTTCCGGAGACGGCCACAGGGGGATATCCCGACTACGGCGCATATCTGGAGGGAACTTACACAGCGGCCGTTCTTAAGAGCGGTATCGTCAGCGTTCTGTTTGATTATGGCGAGTACACGCCTGGGGCGGCTCATCCGTGGGGTATCCTTGCCAGCATCAATTACGATACCCGCAGCCACCGGGCGCTTATGCTTGCAGACCTGTTTCGCCCGGGCGCAGATTACATTTCACGGCTTTCAAAGCTAGCGATTGCGTCACTGGAACAGCGCGAATACGCAGAGAAGGTGGCGATTCAGCAGGGAGCCGGTCCTGTAGCAGACAATTTCAAAGTGTTCACCCTTACGGATACGGAACTTGTGTTGCACTTTCAGCAGTATCAAGTTGCGCCGGGCGCCGAACCGGCGCAGGAGGTCGCTATTCCGCTGGCCACGCTCGCTCCCATACTCGGGGAACGTTATCGACCCCTGCGATAGGGCTTTTTCTACTCCTCGAGCCTGAAGCTGTATTCCTCGATGACGGGATTGGTCAGCACCTCGCGGGCGATGCGGTCGATCTCGGCCTGCGCGTCTTCGCGGCTGACGCTCGCGTCGAGCGCAATCTCGAAGTACTTGCCCTGGCGCAGATCGTCGATGCCACGATAACCCATCTTCTTGAGTGCGCCGTGGATGGTTTTGCCCTGCGGATCGAGGACACTTTTCTTCAGCGAAACGTAGACGTAGGCTTTCATGGAACGCCAATTATAACGGTTGCCGGTTTGCGCCAGCCGTTAGGGAAGCTCTGAATAAATAATCGTGGTGAAGTTCGCTCGCAGAGCGCCGGGGCTGAAAGCCCTGGTCCCGCACGAGCTTGGAAGCCGGCCTTAAAGGCCAGCTCTTCCACCGAAGAATTTAATCAGAGTCTCCTTAGGTCTTGGAGGTGCTCCGTGGCAATTACGTTTCGACTGGTACTTGTGCTGCTCGCGACCCTGGTTGCGCAACCAGGACCTACTGTGGCCTGGTTGCAAGCAGGCCAGCCGCTTCCACCCGGACATCAGGCGGCCAACAACGCTACCCGGCAATCGGAAAAGGTCGAGCCGCCGGTTAGCATCCATCCCACCGCGACGGTGGCCGAAGTACAACGGCAAGCCGACGAGTTGCTGTCGCTGGCGCAGCAAGTCCAGAGCAGCGCTCCGCGTGCCGCGCAGGGCGTGCTCGACAAAGATCTCAAGGACAAGCTGAAGCGCATTGAGAAGCTCTCGAAGAAACTGCGGGATGAGCTGGGGTTATAGCGGGCGTACACGCGAGGGCTAATTAGCCGACTCGATTTAGAACATGTGCGGCACGAAGCAGCTTAGGTTGTCACTGATCGGAGTCGCCGACTCGCGGATTCCCACGCCCGCCGACTGTCCATCGATCACCCAGCTTCCGAGTACCGGGAATCGTCCGTCGAATTGAGGGATGGGCGCGATCGCCTGCCGCACGAAACCTTCCTTGCCGTAATCGCCCTCATTGCCGACGGTATCGGCGCTGCGATGAAGCGAGACATTTTTTCCTTCGCGGCCAAATATCGGCTTGCGGCAATACTCAAGCAATCTCGCGGGCTGCTCGTCTTCGAAGTACGCGGGCAGCAGATATTGATGGTTGGGATACATCTCCCACAGGATCGGCAAGATGCCCTTGTTGGAGAGCGCCATCTTCCACGCCGGCTCGATCCAATCTGTGGCCACGCTGAGTTCGTTCAGGTATGGAGCGAACTCTTCGGCAAGCATCCACTCCCACGGATAAAGTTTGAAGATGCTCTTGATGTGCTCACCCGAGGGCGAGACGAAGCGATAGCTATCGTGGTCGTAGCCAATCTCTCCCATATCCAATCGCGCAACGATGTGACCGGCCTGCTGAGCGGTGTCGGCAAGGTAGCTCAGCGTCATCAGGTCTTCGTGCGCAGGACCGTCGACGCCGGCAAAGAACAGCGGGGAACCGCAATACTGGCGCAGCTCTTGCCACTTGGCGACCAGGCGTTCGTGGATGGAGTTGAACTGGTCGCCGTTGGTGAAATTGTCCTTCATCCAGTACCACTGGACGACAGCAGCTTCGACGAGCGCGGTCGGGGTATCGGCGTTGTACTCCAGCAGCTTGATTTGCGTGCCGTCGTAGGCGAGATCGAAGCGGCCGTAGATCGCGGGTGGCTCGGCCTCCCAGGTCTTGCGAACGAGAGTTGCGGCGCTCTCGGAGATCCGCATGCGCGCGAACAGGTTCTCGTCGATGACGCGCTGAACGGCTGCCAGGCACATTTCGTGCAGCTCGTTCGTTGCTTGCTCCAGGTTGTCGATCTCGCGCGAGGTGAACTCGTAAAACGCGCTCTCGTTCCAGTACGGCGTGTCGCCGGCGCGATAGTAGGTGAGTCCCTGCGACGAGACGATGGACTCCCAGTTAGCGCGAGGAGCGATGTTGCGCCGCTTCATTCGCCGCCGCCGCCGTGCCCGCTGGCATGACCGCCTTCGCCCTCGCCTTCGCCGCCATGTCCGGTGGCGCCGAACCCGTGGAAGGTGACGTGGCCATCGGAAATCGATCCATCGTGCGCCGCCGCTTCGCTGGGGGTTGCGGTCTTGACGTCGGGATCGGGAGTTGGACTTCCGCCCATGATCACCGTGCGTCCGGGATCGTAGTGGTTGTCAGCGGATCTTCCGCCGTAGATCCAGTGATAGTATCCGCCGCCGAAGGGATAATGCTGTTGGCTATCGCGGCAGTTGTCGTCGTTCTGCATGACATTGTCGCGATCAACGCAGGTCTTGAGTTCGTCGCGGCGTTCGCAACCGATTAAGGTCAGTGCGGTCGCGCTCAACAGCGAGATGACGACCGTGCGGCTTCGCTTCATGGCTGAGTTCCTTGTGGGGCGCCGTTCTCGCTGTGAAGAGGAAGCGGCTTAGCTCATCGAATGCGCCTGATGGCTTACTTGAACTGCTCATCGATCTCGACCTGGTATCCGTTCGCCAAGCGATTGCTTTCGTTGGCCATGCCGACCACCGACATCAGCTCGGCGAACATCTCGGGCGTCATCCCCTTATTGCGCGCCGACACCGTGTGCGTAGCGATGCAATACGGGCAGCCATTGGTGACGCTCACGGCAACGTAGATCATCTCCTTCACCAGAGGGTCGAGCGCGCCCGGCGCCATGATCTGCTTAATGTCCTGCCAGGTGCGCTTCAGCAGCACGGGATCGTGGGCCAGCGCCTTCCAGAAGTTGTTGACCGAGTCCGTCTTGCGGGTCGACATGATGTCGTCGTACACCGCCCGCACTTCGGGACCCGCGTCGGCGTATTCAATGTAGCCAAAAGTTGCCATGTTCCTCCTGGTCATGCTCGTTGCTTGGTTGGTGATGATTGCAATTTATGGCACAAAGGTCGCGTTGAAAAGCAGCGTTTTTTCCTCAAAAACCAGCCCTCATTGCGACAAAAAATCTGAGCACCTACGTGCTCTGTGAAAACTTTACTGGAGGCATGAAAGGATTACATGTTGAGAGTTGCTATCGCAACGGTAAGTGCTTTGAATGCGTCGCGGCCAATTTGGCCCGCAGGATGCTCTATGAATAACCAGACGAAGTGGCGCATAGGGTCACTCGGATGCGAATTTCGGCCAGAGTTCGCCTCCGCAAGTGACCCTTTATTATTCCCGCAACAATTCAAGCCTGCCTCGATCCACGGTCATCGCCCATTCGTGCTAGTCCACGATTAGGCGTTTTTCGACATGCTCCACCTGCGGATGTGCCAGCCAGCTCGCCAGAAACAGCAATCCCACCACAAAGAGCGGCACTGAGATCGTAAGTATCCAACTGGGATGGCGAAAGTTCGATGCTGCGTAGTAAATCGCGAAGCCGGAGAACAGCACTGCGCCTACCCACTCCCACTTCCAGGCGAAGAGCAACACTGCGGTGAAGATGAAGCTGGGCACGAGATGGAGGAGCAGTGCAGCCGTTGTTTGCCCAAAGCCATTGAACTCATTGAAGGCGTCAAGCGCAAATGAGCTCAGGAAGACGATGAAGGCGATGCACAGCAGCCGAGGCGCCCAGTAAAGCACTTTACGCAATAACAAGGCCACGGGAACTCCACAAGGGTGCTCGTCGAAGAGCCATTGAGTATGGGCTCAGACTATCAGAGCACGAGGCCTGAAGGCCATGCGGGGACGATGGGCGCGAACCAAGGCGATACTGCGGACGCGCTCGTAGGCCCCGTGCAGGTCCTGGCTAAGCATGCGGACCACTTGCAGGCATACGGCGGGATTCTCGCGCAGGAACTTGACCAGCTCCTTACGCCGCACAAAGACGACCCGTGAGTTGTCCAGTAGCTCGGCCGTGACCTCATAGGGGGTATTGGACACGGTGGCGCCCAGCCCCAGGACTTCGCCGGCGGCGGCGATGCGCAAGGTGAGGCGCTTGCCGTTCTCTGCGCAGATTGACAGCTTAGCGCGGCCATCGCACAGGATAAAAATGCCACGGACAGGGCGTCCTTCGGAAAAGAGCTGCGCGCCCCGGGGATAAGAGGCCAGCAGCTTGATTTCGTCGAAGGCCTTCAAGGATTCCGGCGGCATGTCGCACAGGAAGCGATCAGGCCGGAAATCGCAGGCTAAGCAACTCGACTGAATCGTGCTTCCCATAAGCAGGTAATACTGCTTTGGCTCAAGCAGGTGCAGTGATTGCAGTCACCCCTTTTCGTGACCTCATCACACGAACAGGGCAAATGGCTCCCACAGAGGGGCTTAGAGCAATCGCAATTCGGGCCGGTGTCGCTTCGACACGCCAGTCCCGCTGTGCGGACGGAACAGCTTAGCCCAGGACTTCAGTCCTGGGTAGGCAGAAATAGAAATTCCGAGCCGGCTTCAGCCGGCGGCATTGGCCAGCATTCGAGTCGCGCAGTCGAAGCAACGGACAGCAGCTCTCCAGAAAACTTTACATCTTGTCATTTTTCTTGACAAACCACGAACTCTCTCGTAACCTCAATTTGGTCGCGCGTTACGCGCGATTCGACAGGCTCTTTGAAAAGTCGTTCTCCCGCTGTAAGCCGCTTCTACGGTCGAGTCCCTTGCGATGCCTATTCGCGAGGGACGTAATGCGGTGGGGTACTTAACCACTGCAGCAGGTAACCAAACCTGTCTCTCTTCGACGCTGGCGCTGTGTACATCACCCCGGTTCAGTACAGGGCACGAGGCACTAAGGTCAGGTTAGTAGAGGTATTTGTGTGTACCGTTGCGGCACACAGTGGATGAGTTTTTCGGTTCGTTCCATTCCTTCTCGGAAGCGTGCTAAGCGGCACCGGTACCGCGTACCGGGCAAGGAGAACGAAAATGAAACACGATAAGAACCTGAAGTTTTGCGACAACCATCTCCGGTTGTTGCAAAATCGAGATGGAATCGAACCGGAGCAGAGGAGATCTTTAGAAAAGGCGCTTGGAGAGCTGAAACGCCTGAGGCGAAATCCGAATCCAACTCGAGAGGATATTTATCGAGCGGTTCGGCTGATAGCCGAGGCGATATCTAAGAGCTTCGTGCGTTAGCAGCATTCTAATGTCGAGTTCCGAGAAAAACTCTTATCCAATTATTGGGTACCTAAAATGAATTATGCAAAGGCTATCCGCGTAGCGCGATCTTTGGCCGACATGTCGCAACAAGCTCTCGCCAAGCGCGTCTCCCTGGATCCAAGTTTGATTTCAATGCTGGAAAGTGGAAAACGCAAACCGAGTTTGGAGACACTTGAACGAATCTCAGATGCTTTAGGAATGCCATTTCACCTGTTTTCATTGCTCGCCGCCGAGAATGAGGACTTCAAGTTGGCGGATAGTAGGTCGCTTCAGCAACTAGCGACAGGACTTGCTAAGCTGCTGTTGAGTGCGGAGGAGCGTGAGCCAGATAAAAGTGGTGCACCCAGTTCGACAAACTGAATATTCTGAGCATAAACCGCCTCGCTCAGCTTCTAGGTATCCCAAGAGAAGAACTGGTTGACTTGGCCGATCTCTCTCCAACGTATTACAGGCCGTTCGATCTTCCGAAAACTCCTAAGCCCTTTCAGAAGTGTTTCTCTTCGAAAACTCGGCCGATCGACAATCCCTGTGGCAAACTTAATAAGCTTCAAAAACGTATCAACCGTACGCTTCTGCGTCCCATTTGTTTCCCCAAAAACATACTCGGTGCCGTACCGAAGCGAAGCGTGATAGAGAATGCCGAACTGCACCTTAACTCTTCGCTGCTGGTCACAATAGACGTGAAGTCCTGCTTCCCGAGTATCACGAACAAACATGTGTACGACGTGTGGCGGACATTCTTGGGATGCTCGACGGAAGTTGCGAGGACACTAACGTTGCTAACCACTTACGACAGACATTTGCCACAAGGCGCCGCCACAAGTCCATTGCTAGCCAACTTGTTTATTTGGTCTATTGACGCGACGATCAGAGAGGCGTGTCATGTCAGGTCCATCGTCTACTCGACATGGATCGATGACTTAGCTTTTTCCGGCACCCGTGCGCGCGAGCTGATCTCCATTAGCGCAGCAAGTTTGCAGGCTCACGGATTGAAGATCTCGAGGGGCAAGGTAAGAATTATGGGCCCACGACAAATCAAGCTCCTGACCGGAACACGATTGGGCGGAAACTCCATAAGGGCATCTCGGGAAAAGCTGTCTCGCGTTCGTTCCGGCATACACAAGTTGAAACTAGGGCTTGTGAGTAGCGAAGCGCAGATGAGGTTTATTGACGGACTTGTCGGGCAGCTCGAATACATAAGCCGGTTAGACAGCCGGGACAGTCGCGCCCTTGTGAACGATCTCGAAGGCGTGGCGGGTTCGGACGGTATTTCCCATAGAACCCGCAAGTTTATCGAGAGAAATCGAGACCCAGGTTAGCGCCGACGGGCACGCCGACCGTTAATGGGGACTGCGTGCCGTCCTTAAAGGGCTCGGGAATCATTTTATGACGCCCACCCAGCGTTGAAAACGCTGGGCTACCCTCTTCCGCGCCCATGGCGCTCGGGCGTTCGCCGAAGCTGCACTGATTCGGAGCAGTCATCACACAAAGAAAGCTCCGCCTGCGGCTGCGAGGAGCAGCCTGGCGCCGCGCTACTGCGTGATCGCCATCGCCTTTAACGCGGCTTTATTGCGGATCAGCAGAGTCGAGCCCTTGGTCTGCACGATTTGCCGCTTCTTGAGGTCGGCAAAGAGCCGGGTTACGGTCTCGCGCGAGGTGCCGATCATCTGTGCAATCTCCTCATGGGTTAGCGCCAGCTTCACTCGCGGCTCCATCTTGGTGGCTTCGCCACAGCGCACGCTCCATTCCAGCAGCAGCTTCGCCAATTTCTCGGCGGCGGAGTGAGACAGCCCCAGCGCCCGTATTTCGCGGCACGCGGAGTTGTATTTGTCGCTGAGTTGCTCGGCCACCCGCAGGCAGGCTTCGCTGTGTTCGCGCAAGAAGCGCAGAAAGTCATCGCGTTTCACGAAGTTGACCTGGCAAGGATCCACCGTCTCGGCCGTAAGTTCGTAAGGCTTGCCGCTTACGGTGGCGCTCAGGCCCAGCACCTCGCCGGGTTCGGCGATCTTCAAGATCAGCGTCTTGCCGTCCGTCGAACAAATGGAGAGCTTTACCCGCCCCTTGCACAAAACGAAGATGCCCCGCGGCGTTTGGCCTTCCACAAAGAGGACCGCGCCCCGCGGATAGGCGGTGGCGTATTTCATGGTTTCAAAGCCTTGCAAAGCGGCTGGTGGAAGATCGCAAAAGATATGTTCTGCCCGCATCTTGCAGGCCAGGCAGCTTTCTATGATGTCCAAACCGTATGGTGTAAGCACGACCACCCCCCTGAAACATTCCATCGTATCCCCGCGGTTTGCGGCCGGGACGGATGCGAGCCGTCCCGAGGGGCCAAGAACGTCAGTGTCGCGCCGCTTTCTGGTCTGCGCACGTTGGCGAGTGCCGAAGGTCACCGCTGCCGGTGATCCTCCGATTTCGCGCCGAGGCCGCATAAACAAAGGCCTCGCGCGCTAGCTCGCCTACTTCAGGCATTCCAGGCTTCGCTCCAGATACACTCCAGCGGAACATCCGGGGCGCACACGGAACAAGTACATGCATCACAAGCGGGTGTGATCTCTGTAACCGGGTTGCAGGTCCGGTAACGCCGGGTTCGTGCAACTGAGCGCATTGTTCCTGCCTGCGGCGAATATCGCATCTGTACTGCCCGGGCAAAGCGTCTTACAATCGCTAAGCTTTTCTGATATGAGCACTCGAACATCAAGCACACGGCCCAAGGCTTCCCGCCCCTTCATGCGTGGCTACGGTGTACCCAAGTCGCTGAAGGGGGCATTGCCATGGGAATGGGCGCGCCACCGTCTGGTAGCGTCGCATAACTATTTCATGGTGAGCGTGCGCCCCAACGGCGCGCCGCACATGATGCCGGTATGGGGCGTCTGGCTGGAAGACGCTTTCTACTTCAGCACCGCGGATACCAGCCGCAAGGCGCGCAACCTGAAGCGCAATCCGAACTGTGTAGTCAGTACGGAAAACGCAGAAGAAGCTGTGATTGTCGAAGGTGTGGCGCGGCGGCTGGCCGCTAAGCAGATTCCCCCGCAAGCGTTCACCAAATACGAGGCAAAATACGGTTGGCAACTTGATCGAAAGCATGTCATCGTGGTGCGTCCGCGGGTTGTGTTTGCCATGCCGGAAAAGCAGTTCCCCAAAGCAGTGACGCGCTGGCAGTTCGCATGAACGGCGTGCCGCAGGCCCGGCGTGACGGGTTTCTGCTTCTGGCTGCGCTGGCGGTCGTTTACGCGTTCGTCGCGGGCTTGCGCACGGTTGCCGATGCCGACGTGTTCTGGCAACTGGCTACGGGCCGCTGGGTGGTCGCAGCATCACCACGTGTTCTCAACCGACGTCTTCTCCTACACCGCGCCGGGCCAGCCCTGGATCTATCCCGTCGGCGGGGGACTGATCCTCTACGCGGTTTACCTGATCGGCGGCTACGCTCTGCTGTCGTGCATAGGTGCCGTGGCCTCCGCCGGCACGGTCGCGTTGCTGCTTCGCCGTGGCTCGGTGGTAAGCGCGGTGGTCGCCATCGTTTCCGTGCCGCTGATCGCCACGCGATGCGAGCCGCGCGCGGAGATGTTTACGGTTGTGCTCTTCGCCGCATATCTCTCCATCCTCTGGCAGCAGTATGAAAGCGGACGCGCGCGCCTGTGGATCCTGCCGCTGCTGATGGTGGCGTGGGTCAATCTGCATCTCGGGATTTATTGCCGGCCTGGCACTGATTCTCGGCTTCATCGCACTTGACCTGTTGGAGATGATGTGTGCCGGCCCAGGTTAGCCCAACAGAAGGGCGAACCTGGGGCACCCTCAGCCGGCAAGCCCGGGACCGGCTCAAGCGTGCGTGGCCCTGGTATGTGGCGACAGCCTTGGCCACTCTGGCCAATCCCTGGGGATGGGGAATTTATTCGGCAATCGTTCGCCAGAATCGCGCCATGGCATTGCACTCCAGTTGGATTGCCGAGTGGGGCAGCGTACGGCTGAACTGGGCTTCGGTGGCCATCGCTCTTTCCCTGCGCAGTCCACGAGGTACGTTCTACTGGGTGGGCGCCATTGCGGTGGTGGCGGCAATCGCCGCGATGGTGCAGCGTCGCCTGGGGCCGGCCCTGCTGCTGCTGGCGTCGCTGTATCTCGGGGTGCGACACCTTCGCATGGACGCTCTGGCGGCTGCCGTTGTGGTTGTGGTGGGCGGAGCGTCGTTACAGGCGCTTGCGGGTCCTGTCTTTTCGTCGCTGGCGAATGCGCGATGGCGTTCGGAGCTGGCCGCGGCCGCCGCAACCGCTTGCATTCTTCTGGTTGGCTTGCGCTGTGCCGACGTGGTGACCAGCCATCGCAATCACGGGACCTCGCAGTTCGGCACGGGGCTGAGCTGGTGGCTGCCGCAGCGGGCGGCGGAGTTCATCGAGCGAAATAATCTTCCGGGAGAGATCTTCAACACCTACGATGACGGCGGTTATGTCGTCTGGCAGCTTGGCCCCGCGCGCCGCGATTACGTCGATGGCCGTGCTATCCCCTTCGGAGGCGGAATCTTCCGCCACGAATCCGAGCTGATGGAGAACTCGCTCGACTCCGAAGTGTGGCAGCACGAAAGCGATCGCTTCCACATCAACACCATTCTGCTGCCGGTGCTGCGCTATGAAGGGCTGGGCCCGACGCTGAAGGCCTTTTGCGCCAGCAGCGACTGGCGGCCGGTTTATCTGGATGAGGTCTCCGCGGTGTTTGTGCGCCGCATGCCGCAAACGGAAGACCTGATTGCGCGGACGCACGTGGACTGTTCCACGGCGCCGTTGCCGGTCGGTCCTATTGCAACTGCGCGCGAAGACGCCTACAACCAGTGGGCGAATGCGGCCACCATCCTGTACGCTTTGGGCCGCTACTCCGATGCGCTCATAGCCGCCGACCATGCCAGCCATATGGCACCCGACAGTTTCTTCCCCGTGGGGCTGGAGGGAAGCATCTTTCTGGCAGTCGGGAAGAACCCTGAGGCCGAGCGCGAATTTCGCCAAGCCCTCGCCCTTGCTCCCGACGCGCCGGCGGGTTGGTTCTCGCTCGCGTCCTTGTACCAACAGGAGGGCCGGCTGCAGGAGGCCATCACGGCCCAGCGGAAGGGGGTCGACGTGTTGTCCGGCGCGCAGCCGGACCAGTTACTGAGGCTGGCGCAGTTCTATCTTGAGGCGAAGCAACCGAGGGCCGCATTGCAGGCGTTCGACGAACTGGAGCGCCACGCGCCCCCGGACCTGCGCGCCGCCAGTGGAGAGCGCAGCTTGAAGTATCAGATCGCGGTGGGACGCGCCGCCGCATGGCGCGCTCTCGGGGACAGCAAGCGCGCCAGCTTGTTCGAAGAGGAGTCGGTGCGGGACCTGGTACCGGACACCGGTTCGGAACCGCCGGCGCATTAGGTCTCACTCAGGAGGCGACGAACAGATTGCTGGAACCGCAAGCCGATTCGATTCAGGTCCGTTGAGGAAGGCTGCGCTGGATTCTGCGAAGCCTTGTCTGAGCTCGCATCCCTGCTTCAGGGCCTTGTTCGCCTTAGCGGAATCCTTCATCTCCCGATACATCGCGTAGGCGGAGAAACAACTGGAGGAGACGCCGCCCTGGCACGCCTTTTCGAACTCCTCGATGGCGCGATTACGGTCAACTGGGGTGCCTGCTCCGGCGCGATAACACTCGGCCAGCCCAGCGCAGCCTCGCGCCCAACCGGAGGAGCAGGAGCGCTGCAGCAACTGGAAGGCGCGCGAGGGATCCTTGGGAACGCCTTGTCCGGCGTAATACAGCGATCCCAGCAGGAAGCAGCTTTCGGCATCGCCCTTGTCGCAGGCATTCTGCAAGGCACTCCCTGCGTTTTCGCTCGCCACACTTAGGATGCCGGCGCAGCCATCGCGCAATCCCAACTCGCAAGCGTGGGCGAAGTTCTTGCCGGCCGCAGCCGGATCGCGCGGGATCATGCGACCTTCATTCTGAGCGGTGCCCAGCGCCAGGCACGCCGGGCCAGTGCCATGCGAGCACGATATATCCATGGACCGCACCCATTCGCGGCAGGCAGTCGCGTTGCCGGCCATGCATTTGTTGCTCCAGAACTCGGGGTCGGCTCCGGGATGATGGGTCCCGAGAAAGCCGGTGGCATACATGGTCCCGAACAAAGCTATCCACACTCCCATGTAAGCGAAGTTGGTGCGTCGCGGAGTCCAATCGGGCAGACGCAAATGCCGGCCGAGAGCGGTGCTGGCGCGGTCGAGCGCCTGGATGGTTAGATTGAGCGGCGGAACGCAGAGCAGCTTGTCGTAGAACGTCGGGACACCCAGCAGGCCCAGCAGCCAATACAGGCCGAAGACCATCGCGCCATACGCGCCGCCGAATATGATTTTGCCGAAATTTTTCTTGGGTGAGGTCGCCGGATCGGTGATCAGCAGGTGCAGGCCAAGGAATACCGCTGCCGGAATACTGCTATCGACAAAGAAGTAGAGGCCGGTGGCGTGGGTGTAGATGAGGTTCATGGCGTACAGCGTGGCCGCTGCCGAAAGCGTGACCAGCGTCACCGAAAACAGCGCTTGCACCACCAGACCAAGGGCAAAGATTTCGAGATAGATATAGGGTGGCAGTTGCTGGCTGACGGCAATTTCCTCTCCCCAACTGATGTGCGTAGCGTGAGCGAAAATCAGGCCCAGTGAAAACAGAAAAAGCGCGATGCCGGAGGGATTAAAGATGTGAGCGCGCCGCCCGTCTTTCTGCCAGGTGATGAACTCCTTGCACAGCACGCCGGTGGCGATCATGAGGAACTGCAGGAAGAACCAATCCGGCTTGAACCACAGAAACAGGTTGGCGCTCAGAACAATGGGAATGGGACCGAAGCCCAGGATCCACTTATCGCGGCGCGACCAGCAGACCAGCATGTCCAGGACATAAACGAATAGGATTTGCGCGACGATCAGCGGAATTTCGTGGTAGACCTCGCGCCAGTACCATCCCCAATAGGCATAGATGGAGGAGTGCATCACCATCTGCACGTAATGCACTGGCCTCGCGCCTGGAATTCGTAATGCAGTTTACGTCCGGTATTGATTACCTGACGGCGAAGGAAGAACAGGAATATCAACAACGCGGCCGTAGCTCCGCCGAAAGACCAAACCAGCCTTGTGTTCGCGCGCACCGCGGGGAGCAGAATGTAGCCGCCGAGCAGCACCGTGAGCGCCAGCGCCAAGGCGAGCGGAGGGACTCGATTCTGCGGGGCCTTCGCGGGCGCGGTTCGCTTGGGCTTGCGTACGGCTTGAGTTACCGGCATAGGAGGATCTGCGGTGTTCTTTTGAACATAATTGCGGAGTTTCGGTTTTGTCCAGTTGCGAGCGGCGCGTTCCTTAGAGCGAATTAGGTTTTGCCGTGAGGGTAGAGCGGCGCTTTAGAGGCTGTTACGGAACTCCTGTCGCCGCTCACGCGCTCGCCATCTTTCCCACTAGAGCGGGGGCTGACGCCCCCGCCTAACATCATCCCGCCGCGTTGCGGCTGGTTTGCTCGCTAATCTGGTGCATTCTTTTCCACCCACATTCCTCCTGGGTGAGTTTCGTAACGGCCTCTTTAGGCGGGCGGCACTCTGCCGTCGGCTAAAAGCCGACTCGACTCCAAGAGCGGAGGCTTGGACGCGGGCCTGAAGGCCCACTCTACCCGTGATGGGCAGTTGCTTGCATCCAGCACAGATCGTGTTCGCGCCGTCGGAGCTGCGTTGCATGCGACGTCAGAGATTGTATTTCGGGGTCACGCCGTTCAGCGTGTAATGGCCGCGGTCGCTGGCAGTCCCGTTAGCTTTCCAGATGCCAAAGAACGCCTCGCTGTTGGAGCCGTCGGCCGGTCCCTTCCACGGCTCATCGTAAGCGGCGAAGATGACCGTCTTCACGCCATTCGAATTCGCCCAATCGACCATCGCGGCGTAATACCACTGCGCGTTGGTCACGTTCGCGAGAAAACCGTTGGGCTGGTCCTTCTGCGCGCCTTGCGTCGGCCAACCGGTCTCGCCGATGCGAATTTCGAGGCCGATCTTCTGGTTGGAGAATGCTTTTTGCAGCCCGGATAGCTGGTTGGTCATACTCGCCGTCACCGCCTGGGTGAACGAGGCTTGGGTTGGATTCTGTCCGATCTTCCCGGCGATTCCGGAATCGAAATAGGCATACATGTTGCCGTAAACGTGGTCTTCACAAGCTGCCATAAGCGTCAGCAGCTTCTGGCGCATGGCGGCGTAGCCTGGCGAGGTATTGTCAACGCCGCCGAGCACGCCCCACTGCTGCCGCGTCGTGATAGGCAGGTTTGCCGCGGTGAGCGGCGCGCGCTTACTTTTGGCGTAATTGATCAGGTCGATGATCGCCTGCGCGGAGTTCGGTCCCCAGATGCACTCGTTGCCGATCACCAGATCCACAACGTTGTTGTACTGCTTGGCCTGAGCAATCGCGTAATCAATCTCGGTCTTCGTCCACGCGACGTTGATGGTGTCGGTGTTCTGGTCGGCGCCCTGCTGGAAACAGCCCGCTGAGACTTTGATGCCGGCGGCGCTCGCCGCCTGGATGTTCAGCATGTTGGCATCTTGCACCTTGGGCACACCCTGCCAGACGAAAGTTCCCTGGCCGTAGGTAGCGATGAGCGGAAAATGTTCGGCGACCGGCTTCAAGAGCTGCTTCACCTGGTCGAGCGTGTAAACGTTGAAGAGAACGGGACCGTCACCAACCCACGGTCCAACATAGGGCTCAAACGCGACGCCATAGATGCTCATGAGTCCGCCTTTGCACGATCAAGTCCGGAGGGTCAAAGTCATAAGCTTACGCCAACGGCGCAAGCGTCCGAGCATTATACGGAATGCGCTACCCACTCCCGCCGCTTCTCCGCTTCGGCTTGCGTGAACACGCCGGCGATGCGCGTGCCGCAATTCTTGCAGCAGCCATCTTTCAGCTTGTTCGACATCACCGAGTGCCACGAGCGCGTGATGACCAGTCTGCTTGCATCCGGGACAGATCGTGTTCGCGCCATCGGAGTAGATGTTGCCCTCGTAGACATACTTCAATCCCATCTGCATGGCGATCTGCCGCGCGCGATGCAGCGTCTCGGGCGGTGTGGGCGGCTTGTCCTGCAGCTTGAAGTCGGGATGGAAGGCGGTGAAGTGCAGCGGAACATCGTCGCCCAAATTGTTGAGGACCCAGTCGCAGAGCTCCTTGAATTCGGAGTCGCCGTCGTTCAGCGTGGGGATGATGAGGTTGGTGATCTCGAACCACACGCCGGTTTCGTGCCGCAGCCACTTTAGCGTATCGAGCACGGGCTGCAGATGGGTGAGCGTGATCTTGCCGTAGAAATCTTCCGTGAACGCCTTCAGGTCGATATTGGCGGCATCGATGTACGGGTAGATGTCGAGGAACGCCTCGCGCGTGATGTAGCCGTTGGAGACCATCACGGTGTTAATGCCTGCCGCATGCGCCTCGCGCGCGATGTCGATGACGTACTCGCCCCAGATGGTGGGCTCGTTGTAGGTGAAGGCGAGATGCGGTGCGCGATGCTCGAGCGCGAGATCGACCACATGCTCGGGGTTGAGCGCGAGCGAATTCCCCTGGTCGGACTTGGCCTTCGAGATGTCCCAGTTCTGGCAGAAGAAACAGCCCATGTTGCAGCCGGCCGTGCCCATGGAGAGGATCTTCGTGCCGGGGAAGAAATGGTTCAGCGGCTTCTTCTCGACCGGATCCATGGCCAGCGCGGCGGGGCGTCCATAGCCAAGCTGGATGAGCCGCCCGGCTTCATTCTTGCGGATGTAGCAGAAGCCGTGCTGGCCTTCTCCGATGTGGCAATGGCGTGGGCAGAGGTAGCAGTGGAGGCGGCCATCGGCCATCGTCTCCCACCAGCGGGCCTCGTGAACTTCGGGCTGCAGGGCTGTTAACTGCATGGTAACTGCTCAAGACTATTGTAACTCGTTTGCGATGGCATGATCGCGAGCATCGTTGCGGTTCCCCTCGTGTCGTGCCTAATACGCTCAGAGCCATTGCCGACGAGTAGACCGTCGCCAACGGGGTCACCACTGCTCTGGTTGTCCATCACCGTCGCGCCCTCTTGATCGGTGTCATCCTGAGCGGAGCGACCGCGCAACTAGCCTGCCAACGCGCTTCTTGCGTTGGCGGGATAGTTGCTCGGGTCGCGGAGTCGAAGGACCCCTATAACCGGAAGGATCAATGTCCTCCCAACGTCAGCATTGCTACACCGTCTACATCCTCGGCAGCATCAGCGGCACACTCTATATCGGGATCACGAGCGATCTTCGCACGCGAGTGCGACAGCACAGGAACCACAGCTTTGGAGGGTTCACGGCTAAGTACGAGGTGAATCGTTTGCTGTACTACGAAAGCTTTCGCGAGGTAAGTAGTGCGATCGCCCGCGAGAAGCAGCTGAAGAGATGGCGACGCGAGAAGAAGATCGGGCTGATTGAGAAGGAAAACCCGCAGTGGAAGGACCTAAGCAGGGGATGGTTCGACCCGGCGGTGATACAGAAGCTTGATTGGCAATTATAGGGGTCCTTCGACTCCGCAACCGGGCAAGTATCCCGCCAAGCGCAAAAGACGCGCTTGTCAGGATACTTGCGCGGTCGCTGCGCTCAGGATGACACCATGTGAATACTGCAGATTATTTAAGGCACCAGCATGGTGCATGGTGCCCAGGTTCGTCTGCGGGGGACTAACCTAGGCCCACGTTAGTCCAAAGGATGGGCGAACGTGGGGCACCTACTTTCCCCGCGCCGATCGACGTCCCACTGGAACTCGATTACTTGCGGGAAGTGTTGCACCACGAACTCGATGCTGTGGCGCCCGGGATAGATGTGGAACTCGTGCGGAATGTCGCGCGATTTCAGCAGGCGGTCCAACTCTTCCGCGCCCTGCTCAAAGCCGTAATCATCGTTGTTGCCGACATCGAAGTAGATTTTCATTCGCCGAAGGCTGGCAGCGCTGTCGGTGCGCGCAAAATAGAAAACATTGTTGCGGTCGAAGTAAGCGCGATTGAAGGGCGGACCGAAAACATCGCTCAGCAGATCGCCGAGTGAACCGGGGCCGCTGCCGATGTTCTTGGGCAGCTCGGCGATGAGCGCCGGCATCTGCGCGCTGACCGCGGCAAAGTCGTTGGGATACTTAAACGCCAAGCGTAAGGCTCCATAGCCGCCCATGGAGACGCCGGTGATACCGCGCGTGGCGCGCGTGCCTTCGGCGCGATATTTCTTCTCCATCTGCGGCATGAACTCCTTCATGAAAAAGTCTTCGTAACGCACCTTGCCGTTTTCGGAGTTGATGAAGAACGTGTGTCCGCCGCTGGGCGCCAGAATGACAAAGTCGCCGATCTTGTGCTCGCTGCGCAGCTCCGAGACCAGGTCCCACCCGCCCGAATTCAGCAGCGACTGCTCGTTGTCGCCCAATCCGTGCAGGAAATACAGAACGGGATAACGCCGCGTTTTGTCCTGATCGAAGCTCGGGGGCAGGAACGCGCAATAGCGCACGGGACGGGCGAGAATTTGCGAGTGGATGACCGAGCACTCGGCGCGTCCCTGGGCGTGAAGAAAAGCTGGCAGACAGACCAGCAGAACCGCCGCAGGGAGTAACAACCGGCGAATTGGGTTCATTCGTATTTCAGCGTCTGCACCGGATCGAGCCGCGCTGCCCGGCTCGCCGGATATAGGCCGGCGAGCAAGCTCACCAGAATCGAGAAGACGATGGCAGCCCCGATAAGCCAGGGCGGCAGAATCCATACCGGCTCGGCGGGCAGTTGGTGGTTATGTAGATAAATGCCGGTGCCGATGTTGATGGCCTTGCCGATGGCGAAGCCCAGCGCGATGCCGAGCACGCCGCCGAAGAAACCCATGGCGCCGGCTTCGGCAAAGAACAGCTTCTTCACGTCGCCATCGCTCGCACCAATGGCTTTCATCACACCGATCTCGCGGCGCCGCTCCAGCACCGCCATGACCAGCGTGTTGATGATGGCCAGCGTCGCGACCGCCAGCGCGAGCGAGCCGAAGATACCCAGGAACAGGTCGAGCACGGTGAAGAACCGGCGCAGGCCTTTGGTGGCGTCCAGCACGGAGAAGGTGCGAAAGCCCATCTGCTTGATCGCGTCCTGCACCTGCGCAACTTTGGCCGGATCTTTCACGCGCACGGTTAGCGTCATGAAGGTCTTGCCGCTTCCGCGCAGCGAGCTGCGCATGTCGCCGAACTGCGCCATGTTCAGGTTTTCGGTGAGATCGATGGGCAGGAAGATGCGGCCGCGCGACACCGTTCGCATGCCGCCGTAGGGCTCCTCGTCGATGATGCCGACGACCTTCAACGGCTGCGTTTTGCGCACTACCGAGAAACCATAATCATCGCCGCCATTCGTGCTGCCGCCGCTCTGGTCACTCGCTTCCTGCGGCCGTCCTGAGCTTTCCGAATCCGCGGCCAACGGCTGATGTTCGCCGTAGCGCAGCGTGACCTCTTTGCCGATGAGTGCCTTCGGATCTTTCGGATCAAGTTCCTTGGCGAAGTCGTTGAGCAGGATCACCTCGTCGGCATCGGAGCGGGAGAAGAACTTGCCCTGCAGGTTGTCGAAGGCCTCGTTCTCGCGTGCCGACATGGGCAGACCGGTGACGAAGCCGAAATGAGTCTGTCCGCCATAGAGAATTTCGCCCATGACGCGAATCTCCGGCTCGACCTCGGTCACATATTGCAATCGCGCCATCTTGTCGCGCGCCGACTCATCGAGCGCCGGCGCCTTCTCGGGATGCTCGTCCTTCTCGTCGCCATTGCGATCGAAGCCGCGAAAATCCTGCTTCGACGTGACGAAGACGGTGTCGAACATTCCCGAGCCGGCCAGACGTTTGGTCGCCAGTTGCTGCAGTCCCACCCCGAGGGACAACATCGCGACCAGCGAAGCGACGCCTACAGAGATGCCGATCGTGGTCAAGCCATTGCGCAGCTTCGATTGCCGCAGGTTGCGCACCGCGAGCTCCAGCATGTCATAGCTCTTCATGCCCGCGCCTCCTCAGGTCCGGAGTCGCCGCTGAGCACGTGGCTTGGGCTTGCCGGGGTGGAAGAAATCAGCTTTCCGTCGGCTAAGAAGATCAGTCGTTGCGCGAAGCGCTCGGCCAATGCCCGCTCGTGCGTCACCATCACCACCGTCATGCCTAGTGACCGGCTGAGATCGCGAATGAGCCCGAGTATGTCCTCGCCGGTGCGGCTGTCGAGGTTGCCGGTGGGCTCGTCGGCCAGCAGCAACGAGGGACGGTTCACCAGCGCGCGCGCGATGGAGACACGTTGCTGCTCGCCCCCGGAAAGCTCCGATGGCCGATGCTCGAGACGTTTGCCCAGCCCGACGCGTTCCAACGACTCGCGCACCCGCTGCGCCCGCTCGGCGCGTTCTACCTCGGCGAAGCGCATCGGCAGCTCGACATTTTCCATGATGGTCATGCTGGAGAGGAGATGGAACGCCTGGAAAACCATGCCGACATCGTTGCGGCGGTATTGCGCCAGCTCCTGCGACGACATCTGCGAAAGATCGCGGCCCTGTACCAGCACCGAACCGGACGTGGGGCGGTCGAGTCCGGCGAGCAAATTCAGCAAGGTCGATTTGCCCGACCCGGATTGTCCCAGCAACGCGATGAAGTCGCCGCGATCGACGGTGAGCGAGATGCCGTCGACGGCGCGAATGACGTTGCTTCCCATGGGATAGTACCGGCACACGTTCTCGGTTTGAACGGCAGGAACAGTTGAGGCTGGATTCATTGTCAATGCATTCGATGCGGGCATGTGGAGAACGGGCGCAAGCGCGCCACAGTGAGGTATACGAGCGCGTGGCCGCATTCGTCTCGTGGATCGTGTAACGATTTGTAACGCGGGCGCGGCGATCGCGCCAGTTCCGTGCCAAGAAAGTTTAGCCCAGCCTCGCAAGGCTGGGTAGGGTCGCTGATGGCTGTGAATCCCATTGGGACGACGGGGTTCCTGCGCCTATGGCTCTCCGGAGCGAACAAAGCTGCCGAAAGGCAGCAACGCAGGTGCGCAGGATCAGTAGCGAGAAGGCGGATAGCTAGTGTAGACATCCTGCCGTCCCTACGGGACTCTGATTCCAAAAAACGCGAACCCAGCCTTGAAAGGCTGGGCTAAGCTCTGGCGTCTCGCTTCGCGAGACTACCTCAGATTCCGAGCGACAGTTTGCGGCTCCGGGATGGGAACCAACGGCGCGAACCTGCTATCCGGTGCGGCGTGCGTCCTGCAGAACTTCGTCCAGCGCTCCCGCCAAATGTTCGGCGCGCTGGTTATAGTCGCTGGCGATATTGTCGTACTTGCGCTTCAGGACGTGCAGTTCGTCGGCGATATTCAAGGCGGCCAAGACGGCCAGCCGCAGCGAGTCCACGGTGGCTGCCTGCTGCGCAATCAGCCGCATCTTGGTGTTGACGTAGTCCGCCAACTGGCCGATGTACTCCGCGTCGGAGCCGCGCAGATGATAGCTCTGGTCGTAAATTTCCACGCGGACGTTGCCGCCGCCGTTTCCGTTGGATGAGCTCAACTGCAACCTCCTGAGTCAGTGGTTATGATAGAGGATAGTTACAACACCCACTCGCTTCTACTCTTCCCCTGCGAGGGCCTCGATCTGCTCCAGCATCTTCTCCACCCGGCCACGCACTTCTTCGCGCTCGCGCCGCAAGGAGACCAGTTCCTGGTGCATGGACTCCACTTCTTCTTCGCGCTCGTTCAACTGCTCGCGCAGGCGTGTGACGTTGCGCTCGGCAACCGCTCTGCCCTCGCGGGCTGATTTCAGCAGCTCAATGGTGCGCAGAATCTTTTCTTCGAGAGACTTGAAATCCGCGGTGGTGGTGGGAGCGACTTCAACTGCATTGGCCGGCATAATAACGGATGACCTTCCGAGACGTAGTGACGTTCCGAGCGCAGTATATCGCAGATTTTCGTGTGCAAAACCGGGCAGTTCATGATTGCAAGACGATTCCGGCGGGATGAACCTGAATATGCAACGTGTACTGTTGTGGAGCAACTAAAGCTTGGCGAGGTGTTTCTGTTGGTGAGCGCGAAATGATTCGAGCGGCAAGAAAGCAAAATCGGCTGAGCGTCACAGCTCTTGCTCTTCAACTTGTCCTCTTTTGCGGCATAACGCCGGCGCAAGAGGAACCGACGTTTCGCACGCAGTCCAACGTTGTGCTGGTTCCGGCGCTGGTCCGGGACAAATCCGGCAACATCATCTATGGGCTCAAGAGCACAGACTTTGTGGTCATGGACGACGGCGTCCCGCAGACGGCGCGCCTGGACGAAGCTGCCGAGATGGAGCCGGTGTCGCTGGTGGTCGCCGTGCAAGTGGGACGGCGCGCCGATTTTGAGCTCCCGCGCATGCGCGGACTCAGCGCTATGCTGGATCCGCTTATGGAGCAACCGGAGAGCAAGATTGCCCTGATCGCCTTCGACAGCCAGGTGCACCCGCTGCAGAACTTCACTGGCGACGACGACACAATCTCCCGAGAACTAGCCACGCTGCAGCCCGGAGATGGCGGTGCCGCAATCCTTGATGCGGTCAACGAATCGGTGAAGATGCTTGACGGCGTCCCCCGGAACCGCAAGCGCGTGCTACTGCTGATCAGCGAAACCCGCGATCATGGCAGCCGCGACGCGACCGTTGAGGATGTGGTCAAGGCCATTGGTAACAGCAATACCGTGGTCTATACGTTGGCGTTCTCGCCGGCGAAGTCGAATGTGCTGGACACCCTGCGTGGCGCCAATAACCCTGACCTGCATCCCGAGCAGACCGAGGTACATGAAGGGCCCGACTTGCTAGCGCCGTTTGTTCTGACGGCGCAGGCCATGCGCAAGAACACGGCGAAGGAGATTGCCTCGCTCAGCGGCGGAGAGTATCAGATGTTCGATTCCGCGAAGGGCTTTGACGCGGAGATGAACGGCTTCTCGAACCACCTGCACAGCCGCTATTTGCTGAGCTTCCAGCCCGCGAAGCCGCATCCCGGACTGCATCAGTTGACAGTGAAAGTGAAGGAGCCGGCAAACGCGACGGTACTCGCGCGCAGCAGCTACTGGGCACAAGGGAGCACACAGTAGAAGCGGTGACTTCAGTGCGCTCTGAGCACACCGCCCAGCGATTCCAGCTTGCCGATGATCTGCGCCGACCATTGCGCTACTTCGTCGTCGCGCAGGGTTCGCTCCTGCGACTGGAACTCCGTGCGGAGGAGCAGGGAGTATTTGCCGGCGCCCACCTTTTCGCCGCGATAGATTTCGGCCGGCTGCACACGGATCAGCTCGCCAATGCATAACTCTTCGATGGCGGACTCGATCTTCTCCCAGGTAACCGCATCGTCGAAGACAAACGAAAAATCGCGCTGGACGGCAGGGAACTTCGAGATAGGCCGATAACGCGGTTCGCGTAGAGCGTGCCGGTAGAGGCGGTCGAGCATCACTTCGGCAACGTAAACGTCCTGCCGCAGTTTGCGCGTGGCCGCCTGCTCGGGATGTAGTTGGCCGAAGACCGCGATAGTCTCGCCATCCATGACTGCACGCGCCGAGCGGCCGGGATGCAGATACGCCGGTGCGTTCGCGTCGAACTCGAGCGAGTTGTGCTCGAAAGCCACGAGCAATTCTTCGAGGCCGCCCTTCAGGTGAAAAAACGTGTACGGCTGCGCGGGAGCATGTACCGTCGCGGGCTGCGCGTTGCCCGTTGCGATGAATCCGAGGTGACGGCGCTCGTCATGATGGTCGTCAATTTTCTCGAAGACCTCGCCTGCCTCGAACAGGCGGACGCTTGTCGTGCCGCGATTCAGGTTGTAGCCCACCAGGTTCAGCAAACCAGGCAGCAGCGACGTGCGCATGCAGCGCGCCTCTTCGCTGAGAGGATTGGCCAGCAGCAGCGGATCGGGGGCGGGCGCCGCACCCAATCCCGCCTTCGCTGGCTGAATGATTTCCCCGATCGTTGTCACGATGGAGGTGCCGAATGTTTTCGCGTCCCGCTCGGAGATGAAGGTGATTGAGATTGCCTCGTTGTAGCCGAGGGCGAGCATGGTTGCCCGGACTTTCGCGTTCCTGGCTTCGTCGGGGAGCTCGACCACCGCACCGGAGAAGGCCGGCAGCGTGTTGGGGAACTTGTTGTAGCCGTATATGCGCGCCAGCTCTTCCAGCAAGTCGATCTCGCGTTCCACATCCAACCTCCAGGTGGGAACGTGCACCGTCCAGGTCTGCGGGTTTGACGAGGCATTCGCCGCCATTGCCGAACTGGCGGGCATGGCGCTCGTCAGGTCCTCGTTAGCGTCCAAGAAATTCTTACCAGTAGGATTGGTGGGCGCAATCTTACTAGTAAGAAAATCGTTGCCCGCCGCCTTTGTCCCGAACCCGAGCCGGCCGAGGATGCGCTCCGTCTCATGTCCGGCGACATCGATCCCGAGATTGCGCCTCACTTCCGAGCTGCGCAGCGTGATGGGCTCACGTTTCAACTCGCGCGCGATCGCATCGATGCGATCGCCGTCCAGTTCTCCGCCCGCGCTTTGCAGGATTAGTTCGGCGACGCGATCGCAGGCCACCGGAGTGATGCCATAGTCGGTGCCGCGCTCAAAACGGTGTGAGGCGTCGGTGTGCAGGCCGTGGCGTTTGGCCATGCTGCGCACTGTTGCCGGATCGAACCATGCCGATTCAATCAGTACGTTCTTCGTCCGCTCGGTGATCATGGTATCGAAGCCGCCCATCACGCCGGCGAGAGCCACAGGTTTGTTCGCGTCTGCGATGACGAGATCGTCGGTGGTGAGCTTGCGATCAACGCCGTCGAGCGTCTTCAGAACTTCGCCTTGGCACGCGCCCGGCGTACGATGATCGTCCCGCCCTCCAGCAGGTCGAGATCGAAGGCGTGGGTGGGATGGCCAAGCTCGTTCAGTTCATAATTGGTCGCGTCGGCTACATTGTTGATCGAGCGCGATCCCAGCAGCTCCAGGCGCTTGACGACGAGCGCCGGCGAAGCGCCAATCTTCACATCGCGAACGATGCGCGCGGTGTATCGCGCGCAGCCCTGCGGGTCTTCGATGACGATGGGAAAATCACCGGGTGTCATCCTGAGCGCAGGCGCGCCGCGCGCCGGAGTCGAAGGACCCCTATCAGTGGAAGGTCCGATTGTTTTCAGCTCAAGGTCGTAAATGGCCGAGGCTTCGCGCGCGACGCCGTAGTGATTCATCGCGTCCACGCGGTTCGTCGTCAGGTCCATCTCGTAAATGGTCTCGCCGTTTTCTTCCTGGACAGATTCCACGGCAATCCCGGCCGAAGTCAGAGCTTCGGCGAGCTGACGGTCGTCAGCGGGAACATCGACGAATTCGCGCAGCCATGAAGGGATGATTCTCATTCTCTGTTCGAGGGGCGCAGCTTTAAGCTGCGCCGAAATCCGCATTCACTTATTTGTCATCCCGACCGAGGACTTCAGTCCGAGCGGAGGGACCTGCTTTTGTGCCGTCCCTTAAAGGGACTCGGAATCATTTATTGCAACACTTACCCAGCGCTGAAGCGCTGGGCTATCCTCTTTCGCGCCTATGGCGCTGTCACACCGCTCAAAATCCGAACTATTGAGGTGCCTAGCAGCAGCTTCACCGTCCCGCCAATACAGGACCGCCGATCCGATCAAGCGAAATTCGGGCCGCACAAAAAGTTTAGGCCCATTCGATAAACGTCCAGAATCTGCAGTCGCACCCGGATGCCGTTGAATCGGAAGCGCGGCAACCAAGTAGGCAATTACTACGACGCTCCATGCGCAGCACCAAGCCTGGTCCATCGAGCTCCTCGTCCACCTCAGTCTGACGCCGAATTGCCCAAACTATGAACCACATCGAGCGCGACGTTGCGAACAGAAAGCTTACTTCTCTTAACAATCTCGCTCAACGATCAGGTTCAGCCTCTCACGCGAACTGCTCCAGAAAGCGCACGTCGCCTTCGTAGAACAACTGGATCTCCTCCACCTCATACTTCAAGATCGCGATGCGCTCTACGCCCATGCCGAAGGCGAAGCCCGAGATCTTCGACGAGTCGTAGCCGTTGTGCTTTCACGAAACTCGAAGACGTTGGGATCGACCATGCCGCAGCCCAGCAGCTCGATCCAGCCGCTGAATTTGCATTTGCGACAGCCTTTGCCGCCGCAGAAGATGCAGCTCACCTGCATGTCGGCGCTGGGTTCGGTAAAGGGGAAGAACGACGGATAGAAGCGCGTCTTCACCGACGAGCCGAACAGCGCCTTCATGGCGTGGTCGAGCGTGCCCTTCAGGTCGCAAAACGTGATGTTGGTGTCGACCGCCAGACCCTCGACCTGATGGAAGACGGGCGAGTGCGTCGCGTCGAGCGGATCGTTGCGATGCACCTTGCCGGGGATGACGATGCGCACCGGCGGCGGCTGCTTCTCCATAGTGCGAATCTGCACCGGCGAAGTGTGGGTGCGCAGCAGCAGGCGGTCGCGTGCGGGCTTGCTCTCCTGGCCGGCGATGAACAGCGTGTCCTGCGTATCGCGCGCCGGATGGTTGGGCGGGAAGTTCAGCGACTCGAAGTTGTAGTAGTCGGTCTCGACCTCCGGGCCTTCGCCGATGGAGTAGCCCATCGCCTTGAACACCGCGACGATTTCGTCCATCACGCGCAGCACGGGATGCTTCACGCCGATGGGGCGCTGGATGCCGGGGAGGGTGATGTCGAGGCGCTCGGAGGCGAGCTTGGCGTCGCCGGATGACGCGTGGATTTTTCCTTGCGCGTCTTCGATTGCGCCTTCGACGCGAGCCTTCAGCGCGTTGACGCGCTGTCCGACATCGCGCTTCGCAGGCCCGGGCGCGGCCTTCAGCCAGGTGTCGTTGACCTGCGTGAGGATGCCGTTCTTGCGCGCCAGCCAGCGATCGCGAAAATTCTTCCACTCGGATTCGCTGTGGAGCGCGGCGGATTCGGTTTCGAGAGCGCGGCAACAGTTCGGCGACGGCGCGATCGAGTGCCTCCGGCGAGTAGTCATCGAGTTTAGGAACGGTGTACATGGCTAATAATGCCAACTCTTCACATCAGTCCCGGCGGGCGCGTGCGCCGCCATGTGGTCTGCCATCATCTTGATGAACTCGGCCGGCTGCCACGGAAACCAGCCGTGGCCCTTCTCCGGACGTCCATATTGAAACGTAGCGTGCGCTTCGGGATGCGATTTGAAGAAATCCTCCATGTCATACACCGCCAGATTCAAATAAAAGTTGTCCATGTCGCCGACCCAGATGAAGATCTTGTCCGTGATCTGCGGCCCGATGCTGCGCCCAATTCTTCTCCAGGTAATACCGCAGGTCATACCCGTGGTCGCGCATGTAGTCGGCCACCGAGCGATCAATCGCTCCCGTGCGTTTGTTCCACAGCGGCTTAGGATAGCCGTCCGCGCCGACCGGACCGTACACCGCCTCCCAGGCTTCAAACTGCTGACCGGAGCGTCCATGGGAGCCGAGCACGTCTTCGAGTTGGCTCATCTGCCGCATGGTTTCCACTACCTGCCCCTCGGCCGTGCGCATCATGGGACGCTCGCGTTGCACCCACTCATAGCCGGGAACTTCAAAGGCGTTCTTGTCCTCATAGATGTTCACCAGCTGATCGTGACGGAAATCAATCGGGTCGGGGAAGCCCGTCCAGGTGCCACCGAAGAATTCTGGATGATAAAGCTGCAACGCCAGCGACTCCCATCCGCCGGTTGAGCCGCCCATCAGCACGCGCGCCCATGGCTCGCGAATCATGCGGAAGTGCTCCTCGAGATAAGGGATCAGCTCCTGCATGATGGCGTCGCCATACGGGCCGTCGTTGGCGGAGTTCACCGCATAGGAATCGTCGAAGAACGGTGTCGGGTGCTGAAAGGTGACGCCGATCAGGCGAGGGAAGTTGTCACCGCTCCACGCCTGGAAGGTGCTGTAGCGAAATTGGCCTACTCGCGAGCCCGGCTCGGGCGGCTCCATCTGCATGAACAGTGGCGGACGCAGCCCGAAGTGCCCCTGCTCGTAGATCACTGGATAATGCACGTTCGGGTGCTGGTCGTAGTCCTTGGGCAGCAGCACGGTCGCGCCGATGTACATCGGCCTGTCCCCAGAACTGGCTCAGCAGCTTGCTTTCGAACTTGACGTGCTTGACCCATTGCGTGTCGGGGGGCGCCTCGACTGGCGGGATGACTTTGTTGGCTTCCAGGCGCACGTCATATCCCTTCGCAGGATCGAGGTGGACCTTCTGCACCTGGCTATAGAGATTGCCGGGCGACTTGTTGAACTGCTGGCCTTCCCACTGGTCCATGTGCGCCCAGATGGTGTGACCATCGGCGCGATGGAATTCCGTGTACACGTTGACCAGCGCCTGCACGTAGTAGTCACCTGGGGGAATGTCCTTGAGACTGGCAAGCGGATAGCCGGGTGTACTCGCGTCGATGGCAGCGGTCTGCCCTGCTGGAAGCTGGCTGATGTCCGCGCCGAAAAAGGGCGTTTCCTGCTGCCAGGAACCAATCTGCTCAAGTAGAGACGTGCTTTGCTTTCGGCTGATGACGATAAACACCCGTCCGGTGATTGGCTGCGCGTGTGCCGATGCGGGGACGACAACTTCAAACCGGGGACCGGTTTGGGCGCTGACGCAAACAGCCGGCAGCACGAGCAGGGCGGTGATCAGCGCGGATCGGAAGGGAAGTCGCATGGAACGATGGTGAGCTTGACTACAGTCAGTCTTTTGCATCCGGGTGGCGCACCGCTGCAGCGGTGCATGGGAACAAGCTGACAGATTATCGGCTTTAGCCACTGAGGTAAACCTGGCCGTCGGTTTTACCGCAGTGGCTAAAGCCATTTCAGGAAGAGAATGCTTCGAATGCACGCCTGAAGGCGTACTCCACCCAATGATCCCGGCAGATGCGGAACTGTTCTTATGCTCGTGCGCCGGGCTTAGGCTGTCGCGCTTTGCGCCTGTTTGCACAGGGCCGCAAACCCCGAGGGATCATTTACCGCCAGGTCGGCCAGGATCTTGCGATCCAGTTCGATGCCGCCCTTCTTCAAGCCGCTGATGAACTTGCTATAGCTTATGCCGTTCAACTTGGCAGCGGCGCCGATGCGCACAATCCAGATGGAGCGAAACTGACGCTTCTTCTGCTTGCGGCCGCTGTAGGCGAACTTCAGGCCGCGCTCGACGGATTCTTTTGCCGACCGGTAGAGCTTGGATTTTGTGAGGTAATAACCGCTGGCACGGTCAAGAATCTTTTTGCGGCGCGCGCGGCGCTTGGTACCACGTTTTACGCGAGGCATGGCTTCTCCTTTTCACTTCGTTCAAGCGGCTGGAGGCAGGATGTTGACCGCGCCCGGTGGCCGAGGGGCCGGATAGCCTCTTCACACGCTGTTAACCGTCACGATCTAAGTTCACCACGGAATCACGGAGCACACGGAAAAATTCAGATCTCAAAATTCCGTGAATTCCGTGCTCCCGTGGTGAAAAACACGCGCCGGTTGCCGCACCATGCGGCGGGATCCCGCTTTAGTACGGAATCATTCTTGCGATCTTCTTCTGGTCGGCTTTGTCCAGAATCGTATCCCGGTCGAGCTGGCGCTTGCGCTTGGTGCCCTTCGAAGTCAGGATGTGGCGCTTGAACGCGTGACCGCGTTTGATCTTGCCGGTTCCTGTCTTGTGAAAGCGCTTGGCCGCTCCGCTATGAGTCTTCAGCTTTGGCATAGTGATCTATCCATTACAACATACAACGCCGGAATTCGGCCAGCGCGGTACGACAACGGTTCACGCGAAAAGCGAACAGCGAATGGCGGCGTTACTGTTGCTGTTGTGGCGCGGGCGGACGCTGTGGCTGCGCTTGCGGCGTGCCCTGCTGCGGCGGCTTTGGCGGCTTGGCTGGCGTCTGCGCCTTCGGAGGCGCCAGGATCAGGTGCAGCGTATTGCCTTCCTGCCGCGGACGGAACTCCACGATCGCCTTGTCGCCCAGGTCTTTGATCAGCCGGTCGAGGATCTCGCGGCCCAGCCCCTGGCGCGTCATTTCGCGGCCGCGGAAGAAGATGGTGGCCTTCACCTTGTCGCCTTCGTCGAGGAAGCGCAGCACGTGGTTCTTCTTGGTCTCGTAGTCGTGATCGTCCACGTTGATGCGGAACTTCACTTCCTTGACCGTGATCTGGTGCTGGTGCTTCTTGGCTTCGCGCTCGCGCTTTTCCGCCTGGTACAGGTATTTGCCGTAATCCATGATGCGGCAAACCGGCGGCTGCGCGGTGGGAGAAACTTCTACCAGGTCGAGGCTTTTTTCGCGGGCTTTTTTGAGCGCTTCGAAGGGCGGCATGATGCCAAGCTGGTTGCCTTCGTCGTCGATGACGCGAATTTCGCGGGCACGAATACGCTCATTCGTGCGGATAAAACGTTTATCGATACAGTCCTCCGCTGCTAACTGCTAGTCTGCGAAAAGTATAGCATGGGATTGCCGAAACCTACGGTAGCCAAAGCTACAACAAACCTCGTGCAGCGCCGATCAGAGCGTCGCCTGCAACCGCATGAACGCTGCTTCGGAACGAGTGATTTGCCGCGCGCTCCCCGCGCACGCGCAACTTCAGGTAGTTGTCCGTCAGTGCTTCGGTGTACTCGCCGTCGAAGTGCGTCAACGTGATGGCTTCCACTTCGCGCCCGACGAACGATTCCATGAACGCGCGCTTCTTCTGCGACGCCAACTCGCGGAGGATGCGATTGCGTTCGCGCGCGACTTGCACTGGCACTTGGTCGGGCATCGCCGCTGACGGCGTGCCCGGACGCGACGAATATGTGAAGACGTGCAGATACGTGAATGGCAGGCGTTCGATCAGGGCGCGCGTCTCGTCGAAGTCGTCGTCGGTCTCGCCGGGGAAACCGACCATCACATCTGCGCCAATCGCCGCGTCCGGCATGGCGCGGCGGATGCGCTCGATGCGATCGGCGTAGTGCCACGGGCGATACTTGCGGTGCATCTTGCGCAAAATGCGGTCGCTGCCCGATTGCAGCGGCACGTGCGCGTGCTTGCAGATTCGCGGCGACGACGCCACCAACTCGATCAGTTCGTTCGACCAGTCCATGGGCTCGACCGAGCTGATGCGCAGCTTCTCGATCGCCGTGCGCTCTAGGATGGCGCGCAGCATATCGGCAAACCGCATCTGCGGCTGTAGCTCGCGTCCCCAGCGGCCAAGATTTATTCCCGACAGCACGATCTCGCGGTAGCCGCTTGCGACCAGCGCGCCCACTTCGCGAATTACTTCGTCCAGCTTGAGCGAGCGGCTACGCCCGCGCACGTACGGGATGATGCAGAACGAGCAACGATTATTGCAGCCATCCTGCACCTTCAGATTGGGTCGCGTCTTCTCCAACGAGTCGCCGTCGAAGACCGGCGCAGCGGTGAGTTCGGTGTGGGCGAAGATGTCACCGACGATGACTTTCGACTCCGTAGGTGCGCCAAGTTGCGCCAGCGGAACAAAATTATTACCTGGAGTTTCTGGACTGATAACGATCTCCCACTCATCCGAAACCCGCGGATGAGTGGGGCACCCGACCCAGGACTGGGGATGAGTAGGGCGCGCGGATTTCTCCGCGAAAGGCCCAACATAGTCCGCCAAGCGATGCTTGTGAGAGTTTCCGATTACCAGGCTCACACCCGGAATTGCCGACAATTCTTCCGGCGCGCGCTGCGCGTAGCAGCCCGTTACCAGTATCTGCGCCCCAGGATTTTCGCGGTGAATACGGCGTATTGCGGCCCGCGCGTCCTGATCGGCCGAAGCCGTTACCGTGCAGGTGTTGAGGACGACGACTTCGGCTTGGCTGGCGCCCTCGGCGCGCAGCAATCCGCGCTCGAGCAACTGGCGCTCGATGGCCGCACCGTCGGCCTGGGTCGCGCGGCATCCGAAGTTTTGAACATGGTAGGTCGCCACAACGACGATTATACCGACCACTTGCGGCCATTTTGCGCGCTTGCGCGGGACAGGTTAGAATCACACTAAAGCAGTAGTCGTTGACAGCAAGCATGCAGCAATTGGCTGTGGGGTGTTGAAGTCGAAATTCCTCACCGCTGGCGAGGGCTGTCCCCTGGAGTTCCCATGAAACGTCGCATTTTGTTAGTTGATGATGAGCTGGCAATTCTTCTCACGCTCCGCGCAATTTTGGAGATGAACGGTTTTGAAGTGGACACCGCGGCCTCGTCGAAGGAAGCGCAGCACAAGTTGAAGAGCGGCGTCTATGAGATGGTCATCACCGACATGCGCATGGAAACCGAAACCGCCGGTTACGACGTTATCCGCGCCGCCCGCCAGCAGCCCTACGATCCCGCCACCGCCCTGCTGACCGCCTATCCCTCGCTGGGGAACGAGTGGAAGAGCAAAGGGGTGCATTCTCTGCTGGTCAAACCTGTGAACACCAACGAACTGCTGCGCCAGTTGGAGGCGCTGCTCATCACCCACCAGGACCACAAAATGCTTGCGTACGATCGGGAAAAGAAAGCCGCCATTGCGGGTGCCGGCAAGAGCGAGCGTCCTGCCGCAGCGAAACGGGCGCATTAAAGCAGTTTCAAGTTTCGAGTTTCAAGTTTCGAGCAAGCGCATTAAAACAGTTTCGAGTTTTAAGCGAGGATCAGGCCGGATGGTCATTGCGACTATTCCGGCCCATGCTATTTGAGCAGAACGTCGCTGTAAGTTTGCGTTCCAGCGTCAAGCGAAGGAGCGTGGAGAAATCCAGATCGTGACTTGTAGGTCGCAACTTGAAACTGGAAACTCGAAACTCGAAAGTGCCTTTACCGCAGATCGGGCATGCGTAACGTCCACAATTGCGCCGGATCGAGATACGCCCCCTGCCAGCGCGCGGCGACATGCAGATGCGGTCCCGTGGCGCGGCCGGTAGCCCCGGAGAGCCCGATCTCCTGACCTTTTTCCACCCGCTGTCCCACGCTCACCTCAAGCTGCGAAAGATGCATGTAGATGGTCGCGAAACCCAGGCCATGGTCGATGATCACGCAGTTGCCTTCATAGAACAATTCGTGCGCCAGGACCACTTCGCCCGAATTTGCCGCCCGGACCGGCGTGCCCGGGGCCGCATGATAATCGAGCCCGCGATGAACGCTGGCCAGCTTGCCGTTGAAGGTGCGGCGCGTGCCGAATCCTTCCGAGACGGCAGTGTTGACCGGAGGGCGAAAGTTTCCCGACCACTCGGCCGCGGGGGCCTGGTGCGCAAAAGCGGCATGCTTAAGCTGCCGGTCGGCCTCGATGTGCTGGCGGTCTTCGGGACCCGGCTCAACGAAACGCGGCGGTACGTGCAGGGTTTCCGTCGGGAACTTCGCGCGCGCGACCACAACCGTCCGCTGCTCGCGCAGCACCGCGCCATTGGGAAGCGTGGCCCGGAGTTCGAGGGGATAGTTGCCTGGCACTACTTCAAGATCGACACCCGCCAGCGCATACCATACATCGCGATTGGTTGAAGGGGCGAAGGTCACGTCATGTCCCTGCCAGGTTCCGATCAGCGATGCGGGGACGACCGACATCTCGACACGAAACAGGCAGGGCGAACCCGGCGTGATCTTCGCGGGACTCCAGGAGATGTCGCGAAAACCGGCAACTGTGCTCGCAGCATAGGAGGTTCCAAGGAACAATAAGACCGAGAGGAGCACATTGCACTTAGCGAGCATCTGCGATCGGGGTTTCCGGGAACTTCTGCGGTAGGGGAGCTGAACACACCACTCCCCGCACGTCCAAATTACAGCGACGGCGCTACGGAAACGGTGGAATTCTGCAATCAGGCAGTGGCAGCGCTGGTTCGTCGCTGCTGGAAGCACTCCCGGCAGAAGACAGGCCGACCTTGCGTGGGCTTGAAGGGAACGGTCGTCTCCTTCCCGCAGCCGGAGCAATTCGTTCTGGTCTCCACTCGGGGGTAGTTTCCCGGAGTAGTGGCGCCCAGGGTCGAGGCGCGTTTCGCCTTGCAGGGTTTGCAACGTTTGGGCTCGTTCTTGAACTGCTTGTCATGGAAGAACAACTGTTCTCCCGCGGTAAAGACAAAGTCGGTGCCGCAGTCGATACACTTCAGAATCCTGTCTTGATATTCCATGGAGACTTACTCCCTTTAGCCCCTGACTGCCGAGCAAACGGACGGGGTCAATTTGCGGCCGACGAAGAACCATGGTTCTCGGCCGACAATCGCAAATTCCGCTGCTCAGGTACATCTCCCTGGGTTCGGCCCCCATGCTTAAAGGCATGGCACTACTAATAAAACTGCGTTCCGGCTGGATGAAACGGTTGTTCCCCTATGCAACAGCAAGGGCCGCCATAGTGACGGCGGCCCGGTTGTGGATCAGTCCTGCTCTTTACGAGCCTTCCTTCGGCTACGCTTGCGCGCCATCGCTTGCTTCACTCGTTTTTTTCTCATCCGGCTTGAGGTAGAAGGAGTGACCCTCGACTTCCTTGATCATGTCCTCTCGCTGGATCTTGCGTTTGAAACGTCGCAGGGCGTTGTCTAACGCTTCACCCTCCTGAATGCGCACTTCCCCGCCAAACAGCGAACACCCCACCCTCGTCCCAAATGGACGTTAGTAGTTATCCCTTTGTTGCTGCCGGAAGTCAAGCGAAGACTTACGTCAGCGGCGGGACGTAAGGTTTACTGCTATAAGACTTTAGTGCCAGATGAAGATCAGAAGCTCATTCTCAATGCGAACTGCACCTGCCTGGGTGCATAGGAATTAGTGGGAGTGAGGAAATTCGAATTCACTAAGAACTCGCCGGGATAGATTTTCCCGTAGGCGGTGGTGGTATACGCGATAAATTGTCCCGCCGAGTTATAGAAGCCGTCGTCGCTGATCTGCACACGCGCATTCGTTCGGTTAAAGAGATTGAACGATTCCGCCAGGATATGCCAGGTGACGCGTTCGCCGCACTTAATGGTTCGCGATATACGCAGGTCGGTGCTGAAGTAGTCGGGACCGATAAAGGCATTGCGAACATAGCCCGGCAGGCGATCGTTGTAGATGTTGCCATCCTCGTTGGGATCGCCGGCAATGGTCGCGTTGACGGGTCGTCCCGAGCCTGAGGTCACGATGCTGGAAAACTTCCAGTGGTTCGCCAGTGCGTTCAGGGTCCCATTCTGCAAATTGAATTTGGGATCGGTGACCCAGGCCGCCACGAATCGATTGCGCTGGTCAGTCGTACTCGGTCCCCATTCCGCCGTCGTGTCATAAGAGTTCTGAACATTGCCGGGGCGACCGACTACCAGCGCGTCGGGGCCGTTGTCCATGGCCTTGGACAACGTATAACCGACCATGAAGTACATGCCATTGCTCATGGTGCGTTTCACCGAGGCGGTCATGCCGTTGTAGAGGCTGCTGGATTCGCTCTGAAACGAATTGATGGTTCCGAGCTGCGGGATGGGACGCTGCACCGGGTTGATGCACGGTGGATACGGGCAGGCCGCCGTTGGCGTGGTTTGCCAGCTCGCAAACGAAGCGACATCGTAGGTGCCCAGGTACACCGAGCCGGTGTCGTTGTACACGGGATACTCCGTCATAGTAGGCGGGGGAAGGTTGACGTTGAGCGATCGGATCTCGTGAATGCCGTGCACATATTCGTAGCTGACGCTGGCTACGATGTGCCGACCGAGCTCGCGCTGCACGCCAACATTCGCCTGCTCGCTGTGCGGCGTCTGGAAGTTGGGCGCAAACGCCGAAACTGTCGTAGTCAAATAAGGGGCCAGTGCCGCCGATGGTGTACACACCTGCGGTCCCTGCGGACACTTCACCAGCGCAGCGGGATAAGTTGGAAACAGGGCAGCCTGCGCCGGCTGCATCAGGTTGAGAAACAGTTGCGACGACTGCCCATTGTCGGTAGCCACCTGCGAGATGTACATCGACGGAATCGGCATATAGAACAAGCCGGCGCCGCCGCGGACCACGAAGGGATGATCGCCGTGAGTGCCGTAAGCGAATCCCAACCGCGGCGAAAAATTCGTGAGGTTGGTCGGCACCTTGCCTGACGGAGCATACAGCGGATCGCTCACCAGCGCTCCCGGCTCGAAGGTCTGCAGGTCGTAGCGCACCCCCAGATTCAGCGTAAAGTTTTCCGTCATCCGAAAGGTGTTCTGCACGAACGCGGCATAGACGCGCGAGTTCGGGTGCGACACCGGATCGCCGAAGTCCTGCATGTAATACCGCGGAACATCGTGGGCGTACGCGGCCAGTGGCGACAACGGCTCGCCATATTCCTGGGGAGCAAAAGTAAACGGGTTGACCTTGATGTCGTCGAAGTAGTATTCGCCGCCAAACAAGTAGGGATAATAGTTGTAGGTCCAGGCCTGGATGACGTCGCCGCCGAACTTCCAGTGCATGCGGCCATGTTCGTAGCTCACCGTTTCCGCCAGGTTCAGTTTCTTTTCGTTGGTGTCGCGCGGCAGCGTGCTCGAGCCGCCGAACCCATCCATCAGGTCGTAGATCTTCGTCCACGGCTGGTCGGAGTTGCTGGTCAACTGCTGCAAGTCGCGCGACCACTGCAGCCGGAGATTGGTGGCGAGATTGGTGCTCCAGGAGCTGAACAGCGAACCGGCGAGGCTTTCGGTGTGAACATCCTGGCTTCCGTTGGCGGTGGCGGCATAGCCCGTGAGCGGGCTGGACGGGTCGAAGAACACGTTATTGGTGCCGGTCAGCATCGAGGTGCTGAGACGCACGAAGGCCATTTGTTTGGAGGAAAGATGGAAGTCGACTTTCGCGAATCCCGCATTACCCTGCATGTTGGTGGGATACGTCCCACCCATGTTGTTCAGCTTCTGCGCCGCCGCGAACACCAGTTGCTGATCGGTGTAGTCGTAGTCGGTCGGCTGTGGCGTCACCGTGGGCGCGCCGCTGCCGAACTGGACAATGGAGGGGACCGTCAGCAGATGCTGATCAAAGCCGGCGTAAAGAAAAATGCGGTCTTTGCGTATCGGCCCCCCAATGGTGCCGCCAAATTGCTGCTGGCGGTCGTCGGGCTTGGTGTCGGTAAAGGGCTGTTGCGCGTCGAACTCGCTGTTGCGCAGATAATAAAATGCGCCGCCATGCCACTGATTGGTGCCCGACTTGGTGACCACGTTAAAAACCGCGCCCCCCGACCGTCCCAGCTCGGCGCTGTAGGAATTCTTCGAGACGCGAAACTCCTGGATGACCTCGTTGCTGAACTGGTAGGGCGCGCTGTAGCGGCCGCGTGCCTGGGCGTAGAAGGAATTGTTGTCGTCGGCGCCGTCCACCAAAAAGCTGTTCTGAAAGCCGCGCACTCCTCCCACCGCCAGATCGCCGTTGGAATCGGACGTGAGTCCGCGCGGGTCCTGCACCACGTCCGACGACAGCAACGCGAGATCCGTGAAGCGCCGCCCATTCAGCGGCAGGCCTTCGATCGCGGTCTGCGTCACCACATGCGAGACTTCGCCCGTCTGCGTTTCGATGACGACAGGACTTGCCGTAACCGTAACCGTCTGCGCCACTGCGGCGGGCGCGAGACGCAGTTGTACCGAGGAGACTCCGCCCACCAGCAGCTCGACTCCGCGGCTGGTCCTGGCCGCCATGCCGGGGGCTGAGGCGGTGACATCGTAACGGCCCGGTGGAAGCATGCCGAAGCTGAAATTTCCTAGAGCGTCGGTCCTGTCCTGCAACCGAAACCCTCGCGAAGCATCGGTTACGACCACGGCAGCGGAGGCGATTCGCGCGCCGCTTGCGTCCTCGACCGTTCCTTGCAACGAAGTCGAGCCGTCTTGCGCATGGAACCGCTGCGGAAGGATGAGAGCGAGAACGAGCACGACGCAAATCCGGAGGGCTGCGGAGTAAGCGTGGGTGCGCACCATACCGGGAACGGTTCGGATTGGGAACGTGCTGTCACCGTGGGCCATGCTTTCATCTTGAAAAAGCTGGCCGGTTGTGGTCTGTGACGGAGGGCTACACGAAAGACCAAGTCCAGAATGGGAAGCGATTGGACTTTCGTAACCGAGGATGTCCTTGACAGCCGCATATGTTATGTATTCGTGAGTGAAGAAGGTATAGCGTGGTGTGGTGGCCCATGCTGAGAGCCACTGATCCGATACGGTGGGTTTGAAACAGCCCGAGAATTCCGCATTTGGGTTAATCAGATTCGGGGGAATTGCATGTGCAGGCTGCTTTGCGTTGTTGCTGTGGTCGCGGCCATGACATGCTCAGCTCTCGCCCAACCCGGCCCGCCTGACAACACGCCGTCATACGACAGTCCGGAAGCGTACAGGGTATTCGATGCACTCTTTCGCTATTTGGGCGAGCAGAACCATCTGCACGGCAGAGAACTGGCAATTGCGGCTGACACCATGCCGATGGATTCGATCCCCATCGATGTGTGTGCGCATAAGGACATCAGCAAACTCCCCATGGATGCATTCGCAGATATGAAGAGGCAGAACTCGCATCCTTGGCGATTGCTGCCGCAGCTCCCGATACCGCGCAAATATGAACTCATGCAGGAAATCGACTATTCGCGGGTAGGACTTGAGGGGCTTGTGAATGGCAAGTCGGAATCTCCGGCTGGCTCGGATCCCGATTTCATAGGCTACTGGCAGTTGTCAGCCGTCGGATTCAATCAGGCACATGACAGGGCTGTCGTCCTCTTTATGTACACCTGCGGAATTACTTGTGGGTTTGGAGGGCCAGTCGTGCTGACCAAACACGACAATGTATGGCAGGTCGACGCATGGCCATGTCAAATTGTCAGCTGATAACGTGCGGTAACCCACGCTTTGCTAGTTGCCGGTCGCTGCTTCAATCCAGCCTGACCAGAAATACTCCGCCTTCTTTCACGTGCGTCTTGCTGGCGACCTCTTCGGCCTTGCGTTTGTCGTCGCCTTCGGGGCGGATGCGCACCCACTGCCCGGTCGGACCGGTGAACTCGATGACGTCGGCGTTCTCATAGCGGTCCTGCAGCTTCTCTTTGAGTTGGCGGGCGTCGCGCTCGCTGTGGAAGGCGCCAATCTGCACGCACCAGCGTCCGCCTTGCGTAATCGGAGCGGGCGTGGCGAGCACTTCGAGCTTGACCTCGGCTGTGCCCGGCCGCCAAACGTCCACGGCCTTCGCGGCCGCCAGCGAAAGATCGACGATGCGGTCTTCCACAAACGGCCCACGGTCGGTGATGCGCACCACCGCGGCGCGCCCGGTGCTCAGGTTGGTCACCCGCACCACCGAGTTCAGCGGCAGGGTGCGGTGCGCCGCCGTCATCGCGTTCTGGTTGTAGACCTTGCCATCGGCGCTCCGGCGATGGTTGTACGGCGGCCCATACCAGCTCGCCATGCCGGTCTCGACGTAGATCGGCTTCTTGCTGCGGGAGACCGCCGGTTCCGATGAAGTGCTGGGACTCTCCGGCGTCGGGTTTGGCGTCGGTTCTTCGGTGGCAACGGTGGGAGGAGGAGGAATGGGCTGGCTGCGCGCGGTCTTGCGTCCGCCGCATCCCGTCAGCAGCAACGCCGTAGCGAAAACGCCGACCAGCGGGAGAGACAGTTTCAAGTTTCTAATTTCCAGTTTCGAGTTGGCGGTCCGGCACTTCTGACTTGAAACTTGAAACTCGAAACCTGCAACCGGATCTAGCGCTTTTTCTGCTGATTCGACTCCATGTGGTTGGCGGCCTCGGCCAGCTTCTCGCTGGCAATGCGCAGCGCCGTGGTCGAGTGCTGGCGAATGGCCGGCACCAACTCGTCGTTGATGTACTTGATCAGCGACTGCGCCTCGTCTTCGATGCGCGCCGAGGCGTCGCCCAACATGTCGTCGAGCCGCTCCCCGGCCGTCTGGAAAGGACGGCGGGCGTTCCTGTTCTGTTCGTTCACTGCAAGCCACCTTGTGAGTAGCGGAAAATCGTCAGGCACAAAGATTATGTGGCAACGGCGCACCACGGTCAATTGGCGAACTGGATGCCCGACTGGTTCCTCGCCTGCCGGGTGGCTTTAAATGACGCGGAGCGTCAGCACCAGTAACGATCGCGTTCGAGTACAATCGTTCGCCATGCGGCCGAGCTGGAAAAAGGATCACGCCACCGCCGTCCCGCAGTTGATCCGTGCTTTGGCCGCCAACACCTCGCGACTCTGTGTGCTTGTGGCTCTGTCGGGGTTCGTTACCTCGCTGCTTTGGGCGACTGCATCGCAGGATGTACGCGGCGTGGTCAAAGACCGCAGCGGCGCCGTGGTTGCGCGGGCGCAGGTGACGCTCCGGATCGCAGGGCAAAACTTTGGCGCCGCCACCCAGCCGGATGGGACGTTCGTCTTCAGCGATGTGACGGCGGAGACCGCCACCATACAAGTTACTGCGCCGGGGTTCGCGACAACTGCCGTCAACTGGCGCGCGACTGAGGGGCCGCTCACTATCACGCTCGCGCCGGCCACGGTGCAGCAGAGCCTGGACGTCACCGCGACGCGAACCTCGATCCTTCCCACCGGCGTCGATGACGTCGAATCGCAGCCCGATGCCGCCATCGTCAGCGACACGCAACTGGAGCAATGGGGACCGCAGACCACCGACGACAAGCTGCGGCTGGTACCGGGATTCTCATTGCTGCGACGCTCCGGCAGCCAGACGGCGAACCCGACCTCCCAGGGCGTTTCGTTGCGCGGACTGGGCGCGAGCGGCGCCAGTCGCGCGCTGGTGCTGGTCGACGGCATTCCCATCAACGATCCTTTTGGCGGCTGGATCTACTGGGCGCGCGTGCCGCAGGCTTCGCTCGACGAGGTGCAGATCGTGCCCGGCGGCGTCTCGGCGCTGTATGGCAATGATGCGTTGGGCGGAGTGGTCAATTTGGAGACGCGCAGCGCCATCCAGACCGCAGGCGACCTCCAGGTTTCGTACGGCAACGAGAATTCGCCTTTCGGCTCGGGGTGGGGAGCCATGCGTTTCGGACAGTGGTCCCTCTCAGCCGCCGGCGAGGGCTTTCGCACGGATGGTTACGTTGACGTGCCGCAGGACGTGCGCGGCACCGTGGATACGCCGGTCAACGTGCAATACGGCAGCGGAAATTTGCGGCTGGAGCGGCTGTTCGGCGATCGCGGCCGCGCGTTTCTCGACGGCGAGCTCTACGGTGAAGACCGGCAGAACGGCACGCCGATGCAAATCAATGACACGACCATTCGCCAACTCGCATTCGGCACCGACTATAACAGTGCTTCGGCAGGCCTGTTCACCTTGCGCCTCTATGGCGGAACCCAGAACTACCATCAGACATTTTCTTCCGTTCCACTGAACCGCGACAGCGAGTCCCTGACGGACGTGCAGAATGTGCCGGTGCAGCAAATGGGATTGATTGGGCAATGGTCGAAGCAGATTGTTTCGCGCTTTACTATGCTGGCCGGGCTCGATGGCACCTACGTTCAGGGCGTGAGTTTGGAAACCACGTTTTCCAACAGCAAGCCGACCGCCGATCTCTCGAACGGAGGCACGCAGGAGTCGCTGGGCGCATTTCTTGAAGGCATCGTGCAGATCACGCCGCGCTGGTCAGTGACCCTGGCGGGCAGGGAAGACCTGTGGAGCAACTACGATGGCAGCTCCATCCGCATTCCGGTGCACGGAGCGGAGACGACGACCGACTATCCCGCACGCGGGCAGAACGCCTTCGATCCGCGCGTGACCACTTCGTATCGAGTGAGCGATCACGTGGTGCTGTATGCGTCGGGATACCGCTCATTTCGTGCGCCGACATTGAATGAACTCTATCGCTCGTTTCGCGTGGGTGATGTCGTGACCGACGCGAATGCGTTTCTGCGGGCGGAGCGCTTCAGCGGCGGCGAGGCCGGGACGCGCGCCACCATGCTGAACAATCGCGTGTCCATTCGCGGCAGCGTCTTCGGCGGCATCGTCAACAATCCGGTGGAGAACGTGACGCTTAGCTCCACGCCGACGCTGATCACGCGCGTGCGCCAGAACCTGGGCGAGACCCAGTCGATCGGGTTTCAGCTCGGCACGGACATTCGCTTCACCAACCGCATCAGCCTCAATGCGGGATATCAGTTCACCAATTCCATTGTCGCCAGCTATCCGGGAAATCCGGCGCTGGTCGGCAACCTGATTCCGCTGGTGCCGCGAAGCATCTTCACCTTTCAGGGAACATGGCTGGCGCCGCAGCGCTTCACCGTCGCGATTCAGGGGCGCGCCGAGAGTAATGAGTTCGACGACGATCAGAACATGTTTCCGCTGGGAGCGGCATTTGTGCTGAGCGCAACGGTCTCGCACCCGCTGCCCAAGGGCTTCGATATTTTCTTCCAGGGCGAGAACCTGACCAACGACCAGTACTTCATCGCGAAGACGCCTACCCCGAACATCGGCCAGCCAATTCTGGTGCGTGGTGGTTTCCGCTGGCACAGTAGAAGATAGTGGTTCGTGGATAGTGGTTAGTGGATAGCAACCTCCAAAATTACTCGGAACCGCGGTTCTTTCATGCGGGAAATCCATCTTAATAGCAGTACCTCGACTTCGCGATGTTGGTCACCGGGGGATACCCCCCTCCATTTTGGAGTTGAAGGCAGCAGACTCGCGGCACGAAGGTTGCGAAAATCATAAGGATGGTAATGCGTCCTCACCTATGCACTACGTTTTTCCTTTCGCTCGTTCTGGTCGTGCCCGGCCGCGGCCTGGCGCAGACTGAGCAGCCCACGCGCTCGGCGGAATCCGCCAAGCTGCTCAAGAGCGATCCCTTGCACGTGTTCAGCGAGTCGGTGCAGCAGTTGTCGGGCACCGTCACGAAATCTGTCGTGCAGGTGCTGACTGTGGGCTTCGGCCTGACCTCGAGCGGTGAGAAGACCGACACCGCCTACCTGGAAGCGGAGCGCGGCATCGGCGCGGGTGTCATCCTCTCGCCGGACGGATACATCGTCACCAACTATCACGTTGTGCAAGGCGCGCGCCGGATTCGAGTGCGGCTGCAGGGACTGGACAAGCAGGAAGCGGCGCAAATCAACGCCTCACCGCATGGGCCGATCGAGGCCAAGCTGGTGGGCTCCGATCCGCTCACCGATCTGGCGATCATTAAGATCGACATGACCGGACTGCCCGCGCTGCAATTGGCGAATTCCCACGACCTGAAGCAGGGGCAAGTGGTGTTCGCGTTCGGCAGCCCGCTGGGACTGGAGAACTCGGTCAGCATGGGCGTGGTCAGCGCGACCGCGCGGCAGATCGATCCCGACAAGCCCGACATCTACGTCCAGACCGACGCTCCCATCAATCCCGGCAACAGCGGCGGCCCGCTGGTTGACGTTGACGGCCACGTGGTGGGCATCAACACCTTCATCCTGTCGCAGTCGGGCGGCAATGAAGGCCTGGGTTTCGCCATTCCGAGCGACGTGGTGCGCAGCATTTACGACCAGATCCGTACCGAGGGTCACGTGCATCGCGGACAGATCGGGGTCTACCCGCGCACCATCACGCCTGATCTTGTCGAAGGGCTGCATCTGCCGACCAACCACGGCGTTTTGCTGGAGGACGTGATTCCCGACTCTTCCGCCGACAAAGCCGGATTGAAGGTGGGCGACATCGTGGTCAACGTGGCCGGCAAGCCGGTAGATGATATTCGGCACTTTGCCCTGGATATGTTCGAATACAAAGTCGGCCAGGACGCCGAGCTCGGCTTGCTGCGCGGCGGTGAGGTGCAGACCGTAGCCGTTCGGGTGGTTGAGCGCCACGACGATCCCCAGCGCTTCGCCGACCTGGTCACCGGTCCGGATAATCTGGTCAACCGGCTGGGCATCGTCGGGGTCACGCTCAACAAAGATTTGCGCCAGGCCTTGGGCGACTTGCGCATTTCCACCGGCGTGCTGGTGGCCGCGCGTACTCCCAGCAGCACGTTGTTGGGCGAGGGGCCGCAGCCCGGCGACATCATTCATGCGCTCAACACCACGCAGATTGCAGACGTGCAACAGCTCAAGCAAGAGCTCCGCAAGATCAAGCCGGGCGACAGCATCGTGGTGCAAGTAGAGCGCGCGGGGATGCTGAGCTATCTGGTGCTGACTTCGGAGTAGCGTGGCAAAGCAGATCAACTTCCTCCACGGAATTGTTACAAGTGCGGCTGTTCCCGGTTAAGGACGCGCGAACATTTCGATCAGGGTTGCAGATACGAGCGAGGCCGTCGTCTTCGACACCCTGCCGAGTTTGCGCACCAGGCGTTGGCGGTCCACGGCACGAAGCTGGTCCAGGGCCACCTGTCCATGCTTGCCCTGGAACGTCACCGCGACCCGTGTCGGATAGGGCCGTTGCGTCGTTGTCATGGGAGCGACAATCGCTGTTCGCAGGTGCAGATTCATTTCATTCGGCGAGATCACGAGACAAGGCCGCGTCTTTTGGATTTCCGCGCCAGCGGCAGGATCGAGCGCGACCAGCCACACCTCGTCCAGCCGCGGGCAGGCGCTCACCACTTCCATTCCTCGCGATCAAATTGGTTGGGAGGAACCGATGCCAGGAGCATCTGGTCTTTGTCTGCCGGCCCAGCAGCACGAAAAGCTTCCTCCCAGCCCTCCCGCAACATGGGTTGCGAGGATACGATCAAGCGATCCTCTTCCACCCGCAGCTCGACCGAAGGCCCAAGGCGGCATTGTTCAATGATGGGCTTGGGGATGCGAATACCACGCGAATTGCCTATGCGTACCAGGTCGGTTTTCATAGAATTCAAGTCTTAGTGACACTCTGATTAAGCTCTTCGGTGGAAGAGCTGGCCTTTAGGCCAGCGTCCCAGCTCGTGCGCGACCAGGACTTTATTGATTGCTGCCTAGGTAATGTCCTATGTACGGTGGAAGGGCACGGCTTTAGCCGTGCCGTAATTGGGCGAGATGAGTAGGCTTTAGCCTTGGTTCACCGCGGCTAAAGCCGTAATTCGCGTCTCGCGATTCGCCGGGCTAAAGCCCGGCGCTTCCACCGTCAAGCAGGACATTAATTTTGCAGCTCTCAATAGCCCAGGCCCTTTGCCCGCGAACTTAACCATGACTGTCTATTCAGAACTTCCTCAGTGATTACATTGTAATAACATCGAACAGCGTGGATCAAGTGCGGCCGCCGTGCCTCCGGCAAGGCCCCGCAACTGCCCCGCTGAAGGGGAGTGGCCGTCGTGTCGTTTACAATCCAAGCGCAGCATGTTCTCGTGCCGGCTGCCATTGCCTCATGCGAATTTCATTTCAATTTATTGCCCTTCTGCTCCTTTCGGTGAGCGTTGCTTCCTCCCAGACGCGCAACCCATCGCCCGCCGCTGCCGCCCAGACGCCTGATGGCTGGCGCGCGATTCACGATTCCGCCATCATCATCGACACGCACGCCGACACGCCGGGCCGCTTCGTCGACGAGAACTTTGACCTGGCGCAGGACGCCGGCACCGGCTATCTGGATTTCAGCAAGATCAAGGCGGGCAACCTGGGCGCGGAGTTCTTCTCCATCTGGGTCGAGCCCAAGGGCAACCAGGGCCACGAGGCCAAGCGCGCGCTGGACATGATCGATTCCGTCTATGAGCAGGCGCGCCGTCATCCCGGCCAAATGATGATGGCCTTCAGCACGCAAGACATCCTGACCGCGCATCGCGAGCACAAGCTGGCGGCGCTGTTGGGCGTCGAAGGCGGACACGCTATCGAAGGCGATATCCGCATTCTGCGCGACTACTACCGCCTGGGCGTGCGCTACATGACGCTGACGTGGTCGAACACCAACGACATTGGCGATTCCAGCGGCGACATCAGCGACAAAAGCGTTCAACATCATGGCGGGCTGACGGATTTCGGCAAGCAGGTCGTGGCTGAAATGAATCGCGAGGGAATGATGGTCGACATCTCGCACGTGGCCGACTCCACGTTCTATCAGGCGCTGGAGTTGAGTCGCGCGCCGGTGATCGCGTCGCATTCCTCGTCGCGCGCGTTGACGAACGCCCCACGCAATATGACCGACGACATGCTGCGCGCACTCGCCGCCAAGAACGGCGTCGCGCAGGCGAATTTTTATTGCGCGTTTGTCTCGCAGAAGTATCTGGATACCGCAAACCAACTGCGGGCGCAGCACGATCCCGATTACATGAAGGTGCAGGAACTGTTCGTGAAGCCGCAAACGCCGGAGGTGGTGAAGGAACTGACCGAGGCCGAGGCGCGGCTTGCGCCCAAGCTGCCGCGACCGCCGCTCAGCGACTTGATCGACCACATCGACCACATGGTCAAGGTGGCGGGCGTGGACCACGTTGGGCTAGGCTCGGACTTCGACGGCATCGACTGCTCGCCGCAGGGGCTGGACTCAGCCGCCGATCTGCCAAAGATCACGCAGGCTTTGTACGAACGCGGTTATTCCGCCGCCGATCTTGATAAGATTCTTGGCGGCAATCTGCTGCGGGTCTTTGCCGAAGTGGAGAAGGTTTCGCAGCAAATGCAGAGATAGCAGATAGTGGATAGTTGCTTGCGCCACTAGCCGCGATGTCCGTAAGCTTGCCTTTACTATCCACAATCCACTAACCACTTTCCACTTCTTTAAGAGGAGCTATGCACAAACTAGTCATCGCAATTCTTTGTTTGACCGGGTTCGTTGCCGCGCAGACATCGGGCTCGGAGCAGCACAGCGCCACCGAGAAAGCCACCGCGCCAAAACCGGAGCCCACCGCCATCATTCAGACTACAGCCGGCAACATTACTTGCACGCTGTTCCCTAACAAGGCTCCCATCGGCGTCGCCAATTTCATTGGGCTTGCCACCGGCACAAAGCAGTGGAAAGACCCTAAGACGGGCAAGATGATGAAAGGCGTGCCGCTGTACGATGGCACCATCTTTCATCGCGTGATCCCGAATTTCATGATTCAGGGCGGCGATCCCGCCGGCAGCGGAAGCGGGGATGTGGGATTCCAATTCAAGAATGAGGTCAGCTCCGATCTCACCTTCGATCAGGCTGGACGCCTGGCTTATGCCAATGCCGGGCCTGACACCAACGGTTCGCAATTCTTTATCACCGAGGGCCCGGCACAGTACCTCGATGGCAAGTACACCATCTTCGGACAATGTCAGAACGTCGATGTGGTGAAGCAGATTGCCCGTCTGGCGCGCGACCCGCGTAACGATCGCCCGTATGATCCCCCGAAGATCACGCACATTAAGATCATCGAGCCCGGACACACCGCGGGAGCTGCGCACAAACCCGCGGGTGCACAGTGAAGAGTTCGGCTCCCCCTCTCAGCGGTGATTCGCGAGCCGCGGCCTTCAGGCGGGCGTCACGGCCGAACCCATTGCTAGAGCCAGGGTGGAAGTGGTCAAGGGCGGAAGTGGTCAATGCCAGATGACCACCTCCGCCCCTGTTCTCTACAGCTCGTACCCAATATTCATCTTCCTGCAATCCAACTTCGTCATACTGGCACTGAAAGGCTAATCTAATTGAAACAACTGGCTCTGCCCTGACGTATCCATGGGTAAGGGAGCTTGTGGAAACTTATGCTGAAAGTCGATATCCAGAGCGCGCCCCCCGTCGTGACCCTCGTCTGCTCCGGCCGCATTGTCCTGGGAGTGGAAGCGGAGACGCTGCGCTGCATGGCGACAGCACGCAGCGAGCGGCATCTCCTGCTGGAGTTGAGCCGCGTCTCTTGCATCGACGCCGCAGGCCTCGGCGTGCTGGTAACCTTGCATCGGTGGGCGCAGCAGCGGTCTGCTACATTGACGATTGCGAACCCATCGCCGCCGGCATACAAGCTGATCGCGCTGACCAGCCTGGATCGGGTGCTGCATCTGTGCGGCGCCGAGGGCGCTGCCGATTGCAGCTCGCTCGAATGGCAGTCCATGACGGCTTGAGCAAGGAGGCCTGTGCAGGAAGCCCGGCGATCGGTGGAGCAGCAGACGCTCTCCCGCGACTTTGTGCTCAAGGGCAATCTGGACGCGCTGATGCCCGGTCGCAACGCCATCATGGACTTCGTCCACGAGCACTGCGCTGACGAGCAACAGGAGATCGATATCCAACTGGCGTTGCAAGAGGCGCTGGCGAATGCCATTCTGCACGGCTGCAAAAACGATGCCGGCAAGTTCGTCCACTGCTGGGTGGAGATCAGCCCTTCGGCAATCGCGTTCATCGTTCGCGATCCCGGCGAGGGTTTTGACACCTCCAGCGCGGCCGATGAAGCCGAGGACGGCACCAACCTCACTCAACACGGCCGCGGCATTCTGCTGATGCGGAGTCTGATGGATGAGGTCGGCTATCGGCACAACGGTTCGGAGTTGCACTTGAAGAAGCTGCATAGAAGCAGTGAATAACGAATAATGGATAATGCCCTGGCCATTACCAGCGATGTCGGTTAAGCCCGCTTCTGTATCTACCACCACTATCCGTTAATCACTATCCACTAACCACTTTTCTTCAGCTCTCGCGCCACGCTGTCGAGCACGCCATTGATGAAGTTGACGGACTCGGGCGTCGAATAGCGACGCGCGATTTCCAGCGCCTCGTTGATCACCACCGCTTTGGGCGTCTTGGGAAATCCCAGGAACTCGGCGACGCTGGTGCGGAGCAGGTTGCGATCGACGGCAGCCATGCGTTCCATGCGCCAATGCTCGGCGTGGTGCTCGATCAGCTTATCGATCTCCTCGCGCCGCTCGCAGGCAACGCGAAACAGGTCGTCGGAGAAGCCGCGAATCTTCTCGTCGAGGTCCTTGCGCTCACTCCAAAAGGTTTGCCGCACCTGATCGCGCTCCTGCCGCCCCAGGTCCAGTTGAAATAGCATTTGCAGAGTGAGTTCGCGCGACTTGCGACGAGTGCCGATCTTCGTCATCGGCTGCCATCCGTCGCGTGCGCCGTTGGCGTTGCGTCAGGCGATTTGTCATCCCGAGCGGAGTTCGCCTTGGCGGACGGAGCCGAGGGATCTGCGGTTCGCCTCGTCCTGCTCGAACGCTTCTTTTTCAGAAGTGCCTTTCGCAGCGACGCCATCTCCACCGCCGCCAATCCGGCCTCGTATCCTTTGTTGCCGGCCTTCAGCCCGGCGCGATCAATCGCCTGTTCCAGCGTGTCGCAGGTGAGAACGCCAAAGGCGTGCGGTACTCCGGTCTCCTGCGCCGACTGTCCCACGCCGCGCGTGACTTCGTTGGCAATGACTTCGTAATGCAAGGTGTCGCCGCGCAGCAGGCATCCGATGCAGACGATCGCGTCGTAGCTTCCGGTTGCGGCGAGCTGCCGAGCGGCGGCAGGAATTTCGAACGCTCCCGGCACGTGGGCAACCTCAATGTCGTCGGCTTTTGCTCCGCACTGCCGCAGCGCCCGCAACGCGCCATCCAGCAGGCGCTCGGTGATGAAGGAATTAAAGCGGCTCACGACCAATGCGAACCTCTTCCCGCTGGCATCAAGTTTTCCTTCCAGGCCGCCAGCGTCGGATTCTTTTGCATAGGTGAGAAAGCCGATACGCAGTCCGCCGGCCTCAACTTCAAACAGCCGCGCACCATACGGAGTATCAGCAATCTCCTTGGTAATCTTGACTCCGGGTGCCCCACTCATCCGCGGTTTTGTGATGAGTGGGTTGTCGATTGCCCCATCCCTGTCGCCTGATTTTGGCGGCGGCCTTGGATCCAGCTTCTTCACGATCTCGTAGGCCGCATCCGCATCGGAAACTTCCACCATCGCGTCCACGCTGGGCGCGTCGGGGGCGGCGATAAACTCAATACCACCGGCGGGCGCAAGCATCTCGACCCCGTGATTACCGCCCTCATGCCACTCGTTGCCCGGCGCGAATCCCAGGGCGCGAAACAACTCCAGCGCAGGCTGTAAGTCGTCCAGCGATCGTCCGAGGACGCGAGGAAACACAATCGAGCGAATCATGAGTTTATTGTAACGGTTCGCGGCGTTGCGTCTCCGGACCGCAGGGTCTCGACTCGGCAAGGTTCAAAGCTATCTTGAATTGGACAGCGATACAGGGTTGCTGTGGCTGATCTTTCCGCGGTGCCAACGATGAAATTCCTTGTTTCCTTAGAAGCTAGTCAGTAAGAAGTACTAAGTGAAATTCAGGAGGCAAGAAGAAGTCTCTCACCAGGTGCTCTAACCGGTTGATAGCAGGCGATATGGAACTATGTAGTCTCTCAACCCATTGAATCTGCAGAGTACCGCAAATCTTCGCAACTAAGCCTTATCCCTCATTGAGCCAGAGTAGATGGCTCTCTAGAGTCACTTTCGAGGGCAAAACTGCTGCCTGGCATGGCCCTCCAAATTTTTTCCCTGGAGTGAACTTTGCAACGACTCTTTTCCATTATCGGCTTCGCACTTTTTCTCTCAACGCTCAGCTTCGCCGCCAATGACCAGCAAGTAGCTACCGACATTCAGAACATGTCCGGATGGACCAGTTGCGATACCTGCGCCGGACCGGGAGGTCACGGCCATCCTGATCAGCATTGGATGCACCAGCACGAATCGAATCCGTCAATGGATGCGAAGACGGGAGAGTTTTACTTGGGCAAGACCACCGACGGCAATCATAACTATTCCAACGTGCTCTTCTTCAAGGCTCTCACGCCCAACACCACGGCCAAAAATTTCACCCTGGACTTCTACGTGTACGTGACTGATCCCGGCGTTATACAAGGGCTGGAGATGGATGTGTTCTATTCCCACGCCGGCAAGAAGAACTATTTCCTGACGGAATGCGATGGGCGCGGTCAATACCAGAACACCTGGCAGGTTTCCGATGCCGTTCACGACCAGTGGCAACACACTGGATTGTCCTGCGTGATGCACGCTTACTCGTGGAACCATGTGGTGCTGCAGTTCCTGCGTAACAATGACGGATCGACCAAGTTCGTCTCGGTGTCAATGAACGGCAATCTGCATTACGTCAATCGCACCTATGCCGCCGAAGGCGTGAACTCTTCCGAGATGAATGCGGCCGTTCAACTCGACGGTGACAGCAATCAAGATCCCTATCACGTTTGGGTAGACAAGATGAAGCTAACCTCCTGGTAGCGATCTGTCAGGCTGGTTACAAATCCGCTTCGTGCCCCAAGTTCGCCCCTTTCGGTTGGGCGAACCTGGGGTTCTTGCATTCGTTACCGCATCGGCTGCCCAGGTTAGCCTCCAGAGTCCTGAGGCGAACCCTTCGACAAGCTCAGGCAGGCTCTGGGGCACCACTTGCTCGAGTTGGCACGCGCTAATTATTTCCCCTTGAACTGCGCCTGTCTTTTCTCCAGGAAGGCCTTGGTGCCTTCGTTCTTGTCTTCGGTGGCACAGCAGACGCCGAACAGCGTCGCCTCCAGAAACAGTCCATCGGCCAGCGGCAGATCGAGGCCGTGATTCACCGCTTCCATCGCGTATTGAATTGCCAGCGGTGCGTTGGCGATGATCTTGGCCGCGATCGCCTCGGCGCGCGCAATGAGCTCGCCGGCGGGAACCACTTCATTCACCAACCCGATGCGATGCGCCTCCTGCGCGCTGATCATCTCACCCGTCAGCACCAGTTGCATCGCGATACCTTTGCCGACCAGCCGTGGCAGCCGCTGCGTTCCGCCGTAGCCAGGGATGAGGCCGAGCTTCACTTCGGGCTGTCCGAGCTTGGCGTTGTCACTGGCTAGGCGCATGGTGCAGGCCATCGCGAGCTCGCAGCCGCCGCCGAGGGCAAAGCCGTTGACACAGGCGATGACGGGCTTGCCCAGGTTCTCGATCGCATCGACGACCGCTTGTCCTTTGTGGGTGTATTCCTTGGCGGAGACCGGCGAATGTTGCGAGAGCTCGCCGATGTCGGCGCCCGCCACGAACGCCTTTTCGCCCGCACCGGTGAGGATCACGACACGAACGTCATCGTCGTCCTTGATGGACGCGAAGGCGTGCTTCAGCTCCTGCATGGTGGCCATGTTGAGCGCATTCAGCACCTTGGGACGGTCGACGGTCACGTAGGCAATCTGGTTCTTCTTTTCGAATCGGATGTTCTGGAAGTCGGTCATCAATCTCTCTCAATTTTCTTGAAGCGAATCGAACAAAGCTGCGGCTTGGAGCGCCCGAATCATGTTAGCCCAGCAGCTTCGATCCCACCAAACGCGAGCACCGGGCCAGCAGAGACTCCCACCTGTCAACTTCCTGGCTCGCTTTCCCGTCTAAGTAAATATGGGACCGAATACCCGAAGCCGACCGCTGCTTCGTGCCGTCATTTGCGTCATATTTCTGGCTGCGGCTTCCGCCGCTTTGGCGGCGCAGGAAGATCCGCAGCAGCTCGTAAAAGACACGATCGACAACGAGCTGAACGCCAATAACCAGCAGAACTACTGGATGTATCGCGACAGCGATACCGAGCACGGCAAGACCAAGGTGTCACGCGTGGTCGAGACTCCCCAGTGTTGGCTTAGCTGGCTGCTCTCCATCGATGGGCAGCCGCCCACCCCGGCGGAAGAGAAACAGCAGCAAGCGAAGACCGAAAAGCTGATTAACGATGAAGCAGCCCGCCAGAAAGCTCACGCCGCAGTCGAGCACGATGGGCAGAAGGCCGAGAACCTGATGAAGATGCTGCCCAACGCATTCCTCTACACCTATGACGGCGAGCAGGACGGCAATGTGCGGCTGAAGTTCACGCCCAATCCGCAGTTCCAGCCGCCCACCAACGCGGCCAAGGTCTTCCATAATATGCAAGGCTACTTATTGATCAAGCAGCCGGAGAAGCGGCTGGCCGGCATAAACGGGACGTTGATCCAAAACGTCGATTTCGGCTGGGGCATTCTGGGCAAGCTCTATAAAGGCGGCACCTTCAAAGTCCGGCAGACGCGGCTCGCTCCCAATGATTGGGAGGTGACAACGCTCGATGTGCACATTCACGGCCGGGCGCTGTTCTTCCACACCATCAGCGAGAACCAGACGGAGGTGAAGACGGAGTTCCAGCCGGTGCCCGCCAACATCAGCCTGGCGCAAGCGGCGGCGCTTGCCGAGCACGGAAACCTGAGCGCGTCGGCGTCGCCCAATCCGTGAAGGGTTGAGTCCCCAGGCTTTCATGTCCGTGGTGCGATTTCAGCTGGCGGGGTCAGAAGCCGCTGCAAACTGAAAATCGATAAGTCAATCGAAGCGCGCTCGCCCAGCGCTTGGCTGGCCAGTGCCTCGCCGATGGCGGCCGAGTGCTTAAAGCCGTGGCCGGAGCATGCCGATGCGAACCACACAGTGTCGCGGTTGTGGGCCCGATCAATGATGAACTTCGCGTCGGGCGTGACGGTGTACAGGCAGGTGGTGCTGCGCAGGCACTTCGAGGAGACATCGGGAAATCGCGGCGCGATATAGTCGCCGTACAATACGGCAATATCCGACTCCGCTACGTCTCGTGGCACCGCATCCGGATCGACGGTCGCATCGTATTGCTCGGTGCCGATCTTCACTCCTCCATCCGGTCCATCGATGGCGGGGAAGCCATACATCATGTCGCGCGGCCGATTGCCCGTGATCCAGATGAACACGGGAAGGTTCTTCGGGCTGTAGCGATCGCGGTTTGAGGCCAGAGCGAACCAGCATAGCGTCTGGCGGTAGATACGAAACAGGCGCGCGTATTCATCGCCGAGCAGCTTCGGGATCCAGGCGCCGGCAGCCACGATGACGTGAGCGGCCGAGTAGGTCGCGCGATCGGTTCGCACCCGGACCGTCTCACCATCAGGCGAGATTTCGGTGACGGTTTCGTTGAGCAATATCTCCGCGCCGGTTTGCCGCGCTAAGTCCAGTTGCGCTTCGATGCAAGCTTCGGGGCGAAGGAAGCCGGCGCCGGGTTCGAAGTATCCGAGCTCGTCACCACGCAAACGAAACTGCGGATAACGATGCTGCACTTCGACCGCAGTCAGGATTTCATGCGCGATACCGAATTCACACGCTGCATCGATGGTGTCCTGGAGGAAAGAGGTTGAGCCGTGATGGTGCCCGGGCGCGCCGGGCGAGGCCAACACCAAACAGCCGCAGCGCGTCATCAGACTCTGCCCGGTCGCGGCCTCGAGCTCCTCCCAAATCTGATTGGAGCGCAGCACCAGTGGCACGAACTCGCGCCCTTCGCCAATCGCCTGCCGCGTGATGCGCGTTTCGCCATGAGAAGAACCCTGATCGTGCGGCGGAGCGAAGCGGTCGATGCCGATGGCGCGGGCCTTCAGCTTGGTGGCTTGATACAGCGCAGCGCTGCCGACCGCGCCCAGACCGATGACGAGGATGTCTGCAGTTAGCATTTAGCATTCAGCGGCTAGCGCTCAGCCAAAGCATTTATTCGTATAGCAATCCTTGGTCAGTGCGCTTTGTATCAGGGCATGACTTCAGTCGTGCCGAACAGCCTACCAAAATAATTGGGCTTCAGCCCCGGCTTGCGGTACGCAGGGGCTGAAGCCGTGTCCTGATACGAACCGTAGCTTGTCGCTGGGGTGCAGCTACGTGCTACAGGCTAACTGCTAATTGCCGCTACTGCTGCACCGCCTGGATCGCGCGCGGATGCACTTGCTGGTTCTGGATCTGCGACGCGTCCCAGCCTCCACCGAGGGCCTTGATGAGCGCGACTTCGGTCACCATTTGCTGTCCCATCAGTTGCGTGGCCAGACGTTGATTCGTCAGCAAGACGCTTTGGGCGGTGACCACATCGAGGAAGCTGGTCACGCCGCCGACATAGCGATTGTTGGCGATCTCCAGTGCGCGGCGCGCATCGGATACGGCGGCGTTTTGCGTGGTCTGCGCCTGCGATAGCTCGTTCAGACCGGAAAGGCCGTCTTCCACTTGCTGAAACGCCGTCAGTACCGCTTCGCGGTAGTTGGCCACACTCTCGTCGTACACGTGTCTCGTGTAAGCCAGGTTGGCACGGTTGCGGCCGCCGTTGACGACAGGTTCGAGCAAGTCGGCGCCCAGCGACCATATCGCGGTCGGCGCGCTGATCAGATTATTGATGTCGGTGCTCTGAAAGCCGCCCGCTCCGGAGAGCGTTAGCTGGGGATAGAAAGCAGATTTGGCCACTCCCACCAGTGCGTTTTCGTAAGCCATCTGCCGCTCGGCGGTAGCGATGTCGGGACGCCGCTCCAGCAAATCCGAAGGCACCCCAAGCGGCACCGGAACCGGCGTCAGCGTCAACGGCCGCACCGGCACACTAAAGGTCGAAGCCGGATTGCCCGTCAGCACCGCGATGGCATGCTCAAACTGGTCGCGCTGCTGCTGCACCAGATAGAGCTGCGCCGTAGTTGAGTCGAGCAGCGTTTGCTGCTGCGCGAGGTCCAATCCCGAAGCCACGCCCCCGTTGTGCCGATACTCGACGAGCTGCAATCCTCTCTGCTGAATCTCGACCGACTCCTTTACGACTTGCGTCTCGGCATCGAGCTCACGAAGACTGAAGTAGTCGGCGGCAAGCTCCGCGGTCAAAACCAGATTAACGTTGTACAGGTCGGCGGCAGTGCCTTGCAGGTTTGCATTCGACGCCTCCAGATTGCGGCGATAGCGGCCAAACAGGTCCGGCTCCCAGTTCATGATGAACGGAACCTCGTAGGTGCTCTGCGTGAGCGATCCGGTGTTCAGTGTGATCACTTCCGGGCGATTGGCAGAGTATCGGTTGCGGGATGCGCTGGGATCGACGTTGGCCTGCGGAAAAAATGCCGCGGTGGCCACGCGCGCGAGCGATCGCGCCTCTTCCAGCCGGTCTTTGGCAGCGAGCAGCGACTGGTTCGCCGCGAGCAACTGCTGCTCATAGGCGTTCAGCTCGGTGTCGTTGAAGACCTCCCACCACGCGCCTTTGGGCAAAGAATCCTTGGGAGCAGCCACGCGCCACGGGGCTTGCGTCTTGTACGCCTCGGGCGCGGGCGCAGGCGGACGCTGATAGTTCGGCCCGACGGTGCAGGCTGTCATAAGCCCGCAAATTATCGCGATAGTTGCAGTACGGCACAGGTTAGCGCCCGAAAGATGGGCGTGAACCTGGGGCACCCTGTCGAGGCGAACCTGGGGCACAATTCCTCTGTTCATGACTTCTGACCGGCTTGGCCCTCGGGCGCGACGTTGACCTTCTCTCCGTTCTCGATCGCGTCAGACGGATTGACGATCACGCGATCGTTTTCGTCGACGCCGCCGACGATCTCCAGCGTGTTGCCGAAGTCACGGCCGATGCTGATGTGCCGCAACTCCACTTTATTGTCGGGCCCTACGATGGCGACCTGCGCACCTTCTTTCCGGAACAGCATGGCATTCTGCGGAATCGTGACCTTATGCGCATTGATATTGGGCCGGAAGTGCACCTCTCCGAAGGAGCCGGGAAGCAGCTTGCCGTCAGCATTCGGTACATCCACTTCCGTCAGCAGTGAGCGTGACGCAACGTCGATTGAGTCGGCGGTGCGCGCAACCGCGGCGTGGAACTTCTGCCCGGGAAACTCCTGCAGCGTAACCGTCGCGTCGACCCCGGTGTGAATCGCCGGGGCGTAGGCCTGCGGCACCGAAACGTACACGCGCAGCGGGTCGGTGGTGGCGATGTCGAACAGCTCCTTGCCGGCGGCGCCGGAAATGCCGGCATTGATTAGCGCGCCGGGATCAACCAGCCGGCGCGTGATAACCCCGTTGAAGGGCGCATAAACACGCTTGAAACCTTCCAGCTCCTCCAGTCGCTTGACATTCGCATCGGCGGCGGCAAGATTGGCCTGGGCTTGTTCGTAGCCGCTGCTCTGGGTGTCCGCTTCTTCCTGCGAGACCGAATCGGTTTTGCGCAGCGACTGATAACGGTCGGAGTTGATCTTCGCCAGGTCCATCGCGGCGACCACCTGCTGCCGCGCGGCGCGCGCCTGCATCAACTCCTGATCGACTTCGGGGGTGTCGATGTCGGCCAGCAGGTCGCCCTTCTTCACCCGGCTCCCGATGTCCTTATACCAGCGCAGCAGATAGCCGTTGGTGCGCGCGTAGATGGGCGACTCCACAAACGCCTGTAGCGTGCCGGGCAGCACCAGCTCTTCGGTGGGCTTCTCGGGAGTGGGATGGATGACGGCGACGATGGGAATCGCCTCCTGCTGCGTCTCATCCGCCAGCACGTGACTGTCGTGAATGCGCAGCAGCATGGAAAGCGCGCCTCCGAGAACCAGCACCAGCACCGCCGCACCAACCAGCATCAGCGCCTTGCGCGGCTTCGCTGGCGGTAGTTTTGGTGGCGGAGTGATCTCCGGCGCAGCATGGCCGTCGGGTTGCGGAGCGGGTTTTTCGGTCACCCGCTGATCGGGATCGCGCCAGGGATCGCCGCCGTCTGCGCCGGTGGCCCCGCGCTTTGCCTCATGCTCCGCAACTGGTTTTTCCGGCCTGTCCATTTCCGTAAACGTATCCACTATTCTATGACCTCTGCTGCGCTTTCTTTTCCCGGTGGCCGTGAATCATGGCAAAAACTGTAGGCACAAAAAACAGCGTCGCCACCGTGGCAAACAGTAATCCTCCGATCACCGCGCGGCCCAGCGGCGCATTCTGCTCGCCGCCCTCGCCCAGTCCCAGTGACATCGGCAACATGCCGATGATCATGGCCAGCGCCGTCATCAGCACCGGACGGATACGCGTGTAACCCGCTTCCAGCGCCGCCTGGGCAGCCGGAATACCGGCGCTGATGCGGTCGCGCGCGAAAGAAATCATCAGAATCGAGTTGGCTGTCGCCACGCCCATGCACATCACGGCTCCGGTCAGCGACGGGACATTAAGCGTGGTATGCGTCAGCAGCAGCATCCAGCAGATGCCTGCCAACGCGCCCGGCAATGCAGTGATGATGATGAAGGGATCGAGCCACGACTGGAAGTTGACGACGATGAGGAAGTACACCAGCACAATCGCGGCAAGCAGTCCGACGCCCAGTCCGATAAATGACGACCGCATGGTCTGCACCTGGCCGCGGACAATCATCTGCGTGCCGCGCGGCAGGTGTTGCCGGAAGGGTTGCAATACGCGATTGACATCGCTGATGACGCCGCCCAGGTCGCGCCCTTGGGTGCTGACGTACACGTCGATCACCGGCTGCACATTGTAATGCGACACCACCGCGGCGCGCTCCACCGGGCTCAACTGCACCAGGTTGGCCAGCACCTGTTGATTGGGATTATTCGGCGTGTTGACCGGCGTGTACATCAGGTCTTGCAGCGAGGTAACCCGATACTGCGGCGACTGCACCGCGACCTGGTAGCTGACGCCGTTCGCGGGATTGAGCCAGAAGTTCGGCGTCGTCTGGAAGCTTCCGCTCAGCGAAACCAGTACGCTTTGCGCGACATCGCGCGCCTGCATTCCGACCTGCGCGATACGCGTGCGCTGGATATCCAGGTGTAGTGTGGGCAAATCGAGCAACTGCTGTACGTGCACGTCGGCCGTGCCGGGAACCAGTCGCACCCGATTGGAAATCTGCTCGGCGATATCGTAGTTGGTCTGCATGTCGGGGCCGATCAGTTGGATGTCAATCGGCGCGGGCAGGCCGAAGTTCAGGATCTGCGTCACGATGTCGGCCGGCTGGAAGAAGAACTCAACCCCGGGAAACTCTCGCGGCAGCCCTTGCCGCAGCTTGCGAATGTAATCCGCCGTAGGATGATGGTGCTCCTGGTTCAAGCCGAGCAGAATCTCTGCATCGCTGGTGCCAATCACTCCGGAGTTGCTGTACGAAAGATTAATGCTGGAATTCGGCAGCCCGATATTGTCCAGAATCGTAACCAGCTCGTCTTTGGGAATCTGCGTCCGGAGATAGCTCTCGACCTCGTCGCACAGGCGCGCTGTTTCTTCTACGCGCAGCCCGACCGGCCCGCGAACGTGCAGGCGCATCTGTCCGGCATCGACGCTGGGGAAGAAGTCCTCGCCCAGAAAAAACACCAGGCCCATGGACAGCACGCAGAAAGCGACGAAGCAGATGGCGAAGACCGCGCGGTGCTCCATCGTGGTTTCCAGCAGTTGATAGTAGCCGGCGCGAAACTTGTCGAAACCCCGCTCAAACCGCCGCTGATAACGCCCGAAGAAGGTCTTGCCGCTTTCCTCGCGGTGCTCGTGGCCGCGCATGATGTACATCACCAGCGTCGGAATCAGGGTTCGCGACAGGAAGTAGGACGCGAGCATGGCGAAGACCACGGCTTCGGCCAGCGGTACAAAGAGGTATCGTGCGACGCCCGTCAGGAAAAACATGGGCACAAACACGATGCAGATCGACAGCGTGGAGACGAATGCCGGAACGGCAATCTGCGCGGCGCCGTCGAGAATCGCCTGCTTCATTTCCTTGCCCTGGGCAAGGTTGCGCTCAATGTTTTCGATTTCGACCGTGGCGTCATCGACCAGAATTCCGACGGCCAGCGCCAGACCGCCGAGGGTCATGATGTTGATGGTCTCGCCCAGCGCGCTGAGCAACAGCACGGAGACGAAGATCGACAGCGGAATGGAAATCGAGATGACAATGGTCGGGCGCCAGTCGCCCAGGAACAGCAGGATCATGCACGCGGTCAGCGCGGCGGCGATCAGGCCCTCGCGCAGTACGCCGTTGATCGACGCGCGAACAAAAAGCGACTGATCGAAGAGCGGCTTGACTGTGATTCCTTTGGGCAGCGCCTGCAGGGCAATGGGAACGATGCCCTTGATCGCGTTGACGATGGTGATGGTGGATCCCGCACCGACCTTGTACATCGACATCAGCACGCCGTGCACCCCGTCCTGACGAACGATGTTGGTCTGCGGCGCAAAGCCGTCGCGCACATGGGCCACGTCGCGCAGGTAGATTGTCGCCCCATTCACCTGCTTCACCGGCAGATCGTTCAGTTCGGCGATGGTCCTGGGAGCGCTGTTCATCTCCACCTGGTACTCGATGGAGCCGATTTTCGCCGTGCCCGACGGCGTGATGACGTTCTGCGCGTTGACGGCGTTGACGACGTCGCTCGGCGACAGCCCCTGCGCCTGCAAGCGCGGCATGTCCAAATCCACCTGCACCTGGCGAATCTTGCCGCCATAGGGGTAAGGCGTGGCCGCGCCTTGCACCGTCGCCAGTTGCGTGCGCAGGAAATTCTGGCCGAGGTCGAACAGCACCTGGTCAGGCAGCGTCTTGCTGCTCAGACCGAGTTGAACGATCGGCGTGGTGGATGCCGTGTACTGGATGATTAGGGGGGGAGTCGTGCCTGGAGGCAGGCTGCGCAGGATGGTCTGCATCGCCGCCGTGGTCTGCGCCAAGGCGGTTTGGATGTTGACGCCCGGCTGGAAGTAAATCTTGACCACACCGAAGCCGTAGACCGACTGCGACTCCATGTGCTCAATGTTGTTGACCGTGACGGTGGCGATGCGCTCCGAGTTGCTGACAATACGGTCGGCCATCTCCTGCGGGGCGAAGCCGGTGAAGTTCCACAGCACGCTGACCACGGGGATGTTGATGTCGGGGAAGATGTCAACCGGCGTGCGCAGAACGGCCAGCGGCATGAGCAGGATGATGACCAGCGCCATCACCACAAACGTATACGGGCGCCGGAGCGCTAGGGCAACAATCCACATGGATTCGGTGTAACTCCCGCAATGCCGCGCGGAGCGCTGGCGTTAGAAGCAGGGACACAGGATATGATACGATACGGAACGTATCGGATTCAAGAAACAGTTGTCAGTTGCCGGTTGTCAGTTGTCAGTTGCGGACACTGCGGCGGCTCTGGTGACCACAACTCGGTCATGCTGTGGTTTGTGACCGACAACCGACAACTGACAACTCTTTGCTTCATGCCCGCTTCTCGACAATACGTCGCAAATAACGGTAAGCGCCCGCCGGGACGGCCGCGCTCGGAAAACGCACGGCAATCGATCCTGCGCAGCACCATCAAGCTGCTGCGCCGGCGCAGCTTTGCCGATTTGTCCATCGAAGCCATCGCCGCCGATGCCCGGGTGGGCAAAGCCACGGTCTATCGCTGGTGGCCGAACAAGGGCGCGCTGGTGGTCGACGCCTTTGCCTCCAGCACCGAGGACGAACTGCACTTCCCGGACAGCGGCTCGGTCTACCGCGACATGGCCCGCCAGATGAGCAAATTTCTTGGCGTGTTGCGCTCGCCCCGCGGTTGTATCGTGCGCGCCATTGTCGCCGCCGGACAATCCGATCCCGAGCTGCTGGAGGAGTTCCGCAAACGCCTGCTTCGGCCCCGCCGCCAGGAGGCGTATCAGACCTTGCGCCGCGGAAGCGAGCGCGGCGAGCTGCCGCGCTCGCTTGACCTCGACCTGGTGCTCGACATTCTTTACGGCGCGATTTACATGCGCTTCCTCATCCGCCACGACGAACTGAGCGAGCGCTACATCGAGGAAGTCTGCCGCCTGGTGCTGGGGGGCGCGGCCGGCAATCTCTCGTCGAGCCGTCGTGACGGCGCCGGGAGCGGTCGCAATGGAGTGAAGACAAATGGCGCCGCTCTGGCTCGCCGGCACTGAGATATTTCTCTGCACTACACACTGCCACGGAGCCGCCGTCCAGCCGCAGATTTGCGCCCGTAATGAAAGACGCCCGTTCGGAGGCGAGAAAAACCACCGCTGACGCGACTTCCTCGGGCTCGCCCGGGCGCTTCAACTCAATGTGCGGCCGGTTCGTCGCAAGGAAGCCATCTACGGCCTGTTGGAAGCTGACGCCCTGCTCCTGCGCCATCTTCTGCAGCATGTCCTGAAGCAGTGGTGTCATGATGAACGCTGGCGAAACTGTGTTCACCAGAATCCCGTCCTTGGCGTAAGCCTTTGACAGGCTCTTCGTCAGGTTATTGATTGCCGCCTTCGAGGCATTGTAGTGCGGCATGGCGGCATCGGGCTGCGTGCCGGATTCGCTCGAAATGTTGATGACGCGTCCCCATTTCTGCCGCTGCATGTAAGGCAGAGCCGCGCGCGTAGCGCGGACCGCGGACATCACGTTCAGGTTGAGAACGTCGAGCCAATTCTCGTCGGCGAGTTGATCGAAGCTGGCGAAAGCACCCACGCCACCGGCATTGTTCACCAGCACATGAACCGTTCCGAAGCGTCTCACTACTTCGTCCACCATGCGGATGTTGTCCTCTGCCTTCGACGCATCGGCAGCTAGGCCGATCACTTCCGTGCCGCTGCTCTGGCCGATTTCCTGTGCTGCTTTCTTGATGTGATCGCCACCACGCGCCGTGATGGCAACTTTCGATTTCTCGGCAGCAAACGCTTCCGCGATCGCCCGGCCAATTCCCTGGCTCGCTGCAGTGACGAGAACCACTTTGTCTTTCAATCCTGGATCCATGCCCGAATCTCCGACGGATAGGATTTAGATCACACGGAGAAAGGTGCGAGCGCTTCCTGCACGGGCACTGCATGCCGGGCTCTACTTCTTGTCTTTCGGCGGATAGTCCTCGAACAGCTTAGCAATGGCCTTGTCGAGGCTCTTGAGATTCTTCTTGCTCTTGTCGCTGAGGGTCTTGCTCGCCGACCCGCGCCAGACCACCTGCTTCGTCTTGGTAGCGGCGATCTGAACCACTAACGTTCCTTCTTCGAACGTCTCGGGGATAGCGGGCACGCCGGGGTCACCCCAGGGCCCAACAACGTACCCGCCGCTGACGTCGCTCCGGTCCTTCTTAATGGTTCTGGTGTACACGACCCAAACGTCCGGATTGGAGTCGACTTTCGCCAGGCCTTTGGCTTGCAGTTGCTTGTCAATGTCGTCGACGATGCGCTGGTCCCAGACGCCCTTTGCCGGACTCGGGCTCGGTTGCCAACCGTAGGTGCGTAGGCCGGCAAAGTCGGTATCGTGGTCCCACTCGATGCGCGTATGTTGGGCGAGAGTCAACGTGCTGAATGAAAAGCAGAGGAAAACGACAGCTAATGTTCGTGTCATCTGAGAGCTCGCTTTGGGACGGCGTTGCATAGCCTACACCATACAATTCCGCACTGATGGGAGGTGTCAAATCGCAGAAAAAAATTCGCGTTGATACTAAAGCGCGAGAGACGGCAGCTTACCGTGCGTGCTTGGTTGTCCGGGATTCAGTTCACGTACACAGAGGTTCTGTGACGCAGCGCACTAGTGACTGTCGCAGTGAATTCGTTAGTACGTAGGCGGCGAGAAGGATCGGAGTATTTCCACCGGATCGGGCGGGCGTTGGCTGAGTAGGCGTTGATGTAGCGCCGGAGTTTGCGGGCCAGATCGGGGACGGAAGAGAAGATGCCGCGGGCAATGACCTCGCGCTCAATTTTAGCGAACCAGATTTCGACTTGGTTGAGCCAGGAAGAGTAGGTCGGGGTGAAGTGAAACTGTATGCGGGGATGCAATTGGAGGAAATCGCGAACCAGTCGAGTCTTATGGGCGGCGAGATTGTCGAGGATGATATGGATGTGCTGGCGAGGCGGACACAAAGACACGACTTCTTCCAGGAAGGCGACGAAGTCGCGGCTGGTATGGCGGGCGGCAGTTTTTCCGTGCACGCGTCCGGTCTTGGTGTCGAGCGCCGCATACAGAGAAAGCGTGCCATGTCGGTAATACTCGAAGCCATGACGCTCAGCACGTCCCGGCGAGAGCGGCAGGACCGGGTCGAGTCGATCGAGGGCTTGAATGGCGGTTTTTTCGTCGACACAGAAGACGGCTGCGTGCTGCGGCGGATTCAGGTACAGGCCGATGATGTCGGCGGCTTTGCGTTCGAACTCGGGGTCGTCGCTGGCCATGTAGCGCTGCAGACGGTGAGGTTTGAGACCCGCTTCCTTCCAGACCCGATGCACGGCATCTTTGCTGACGCCCAGAGCGACCGCCAGTTTGCGGCAACTCCAATGCGTGGAGCCGTCGCCGGGTTTCTTGCGCGTGGCGGAAAGGATCCGGGCGCGCAAGCTAGCCGTCAGAACCGTGGCCTTCTGGCCGGGATGATAGGTGTCGAGTCCATCGATCCCGGACTGGAGGAACCGCTGTTTCCAGCGAATGATAGTAGGCGCACTGGTTTGCAGGCATCGTTTGATGGTGTTGAAGGAAGCGCCTTCGGCCAGCATCAGGATGAGCTTGGCGCGAAAGACGTACCCGGCAGGCAAAGAACGCGATTGCGCAATGCTGCTGAGTTCGGAATGTTGGTCACTGGTGAGGAAGACTCCGCTGTCTATCGCCATACCAACTTAGAAGCTTAACAGCTAGTAATGGTTACTTTGCGACAGTTCACTAGCCTCACCTTCGCTCCGTCCTATACAATCGCTAGTTTCCCGGCTGTACGCCATCCTTAAGGAGCAGACAAAATCCGGCCGAGCCGGCCGGACTGCCCGGTTTGTCATCGCGAGCGTAATGAAGCGGAGTCGAGGGACCTGCTTTTGTTGTTCGCGGTTGAACATGCGGGCGGGACCAAGTTGTCCCAGTCGTCATACCAACATGAAAATTCACGAATACCAGGGAAAGGCCATTCTCTCGAAGTATGGCGTGGCCGTACCGCGCGGCCACATGGTCGAGAGCAGAGAACAGGCGCTGGATGCGGCGCGGGCGCTGATGAATGACGGCGCGACAGGCGTCGTCGTTAAAGCGCAGATTCACGCCGGCGGACGTGGCAAGGGCGGCGGCGTCAAGATTGCCAAGTCGCCCGAGGAAGCCGGCGAGTTCGCCACCAAGATGCTCGGGATGAAGCTGGTCACACACCAAACCGGTCCCGAAGGCAAAGTCGTGCAGCGTTTGCTGATTGAAGAGACGCTGCCCATTGCACGCGAACTCTACCTCGGTATCGTGCTCGATCGCACCGTCGGACGCAACGTCTTCATGGCGTCGGCAGCGGGCGGCATGGAGATCGAAGAGGTCGCGGCCAAAAATCCTGAGGCGATCGTCAAGGAGCACCTCATTCCCGGCTTCGGGCTGCGCGCGTTTCAGGCGCGCCACATCGCTTTCCGCCTGGGACTGGACGCCAAGTACATCACTGGCGCGATGAAGTTCATGATGGCGCTGGCACGCGCTGCGGAAGCGACCGACGCGTCCTTGGTCGAGATCAATCCGTTCATCACCACGACCGATGGCCGGCTGTTCGCGCTCGACGCCAAGATGAACTTCGACGACAACGCGCTCTATCGCCATCCCGAAATCCTGGAGCTGCGCGACATCAGCGAAGAAGATCCGCTGGAGGTCGAGGCCAGCAAGTACAACCTGAACTACATCAAGCTCGACGGCAGCGTGGGCTGCATGGTCAACGGCGCCGGCCTGGCGATGGCCACCATGGACATCATTCAGTACGCGGGCGGCATGCCCGCGAATTTCCTCGACGTCGGTGGCGGCGCTAATGCCGAGCAGGTGACGCACGCCTTCGAAATCCTGCTGAGCGACAAGAATGTGAAGGCGGTGCTCATTAATATCTTCGGCGGCATCCTGCGCGTGGACACGCTGGCCAACGGCATCGTCACCGCCGCGCACGCGACCAACATTCAGTTGCCGATTGTGCTGCGGTTGGAAGGAACCAACGTCGAAGAGGGCCGTAGAATCCTCAAAGACAGCGGGCTGAAATTCATCGTGGCAGAGACCATGAAAGACGCGGCCGAGAAAGTTGTTGCCGCCGCGAAGGGGCAGTAATGGGCGTTACGACGATTACCTTCGACAAACCATCTCACAAGCCCAGCCCGATGACATCGAATCTGGGCGACGAGGCCTGGGTTCTCACCTGTCTGGAACTCAGTTGTGAAAACAGCGTCCGGACAACGAACTTCCAACAGGACTGCCATGGCACCTGCCACGGGACTCGCGTTGTCCTCACGTGTGCGGCCGACTGCGAAGGAGAGTGGGAAAAACTATGAGCATTCTGGTTGATAAATCGACACGCCTGCTGGTGCAGGGACTGACCGGACGTGAAGGAACGTTTCACGCCAAGAACGCTGTCGCCTATGGAACGAACGTTGTCGGCGGCGTGACTCCCGGCAAGGGCGGCACGACGCACGAGGGCTGGCCCATCTTCAACACAGTAAGCGAAGCAGTCGCCAAGACCGGCGCCAACGCGACCGTGATCTTCGTTCCGCCGCCGGGCGCGGCCGACGCCATCATGGAAGCTGCCGATGCCGGCGTGGCGCTGATCGTCTGCATCACGGAAGGCATTCCGGCGCTCGACATGGTGAACGCGTGGGAGTTCCTGAAGTCGAAGAACTCGCGGCTGATCGGGCCGAATTGTCCGGGCATCATCTCGCCCGGCAGGTGCAAAATCGGCATCATGCCAGGACATATACATAAGGAAGGGAACGTCGGCATCGTCTCGCGCTCGGGCACACTGACGTACGAGGCCGTTTATCAGTTGACGACGCGCGGCATCGGGCAATCGACGGCCATCGGCATTGGCGGGGATCCCATCATCGGCACGAACTTCGTCGATGCGATTCGGTTATTCAACGACGATCCCGAAACGGAAGCCATCGTGATGATCGGCGAAATCGGCGGCAACGCCGAAGAAGTCGCGGCAGAGTTCATCCGGCAAAACGTGCGCAAGCCGGTAGTGGGTTTCATCGCCGGGCAGACCGCGCCTCCGGGACGCCGCATGGGCCACGCGGGCGCGATCATCTCCGGCGGGAAGGGAACGGCGGCGGAGAAGATCAAGGCGATGCAGGCGGCAGGGATACACGTTGCGAAGTCGCCCGCCGAGATCGGCGAGACGCTGGTGAAGGCGCAAGCCGCGGTGATGAAGTAAGGACGCTATTCGCGGTTCGCTCTTCGCTTTTCGCCAGAGAATTCCCTGGTCCGCTTTCTGGCGAAGAGCGAAGAGCGAATAGCGACAACACGAGGACCTAACTACGAATGAAGACCCTGCAACGCACTCTTTCCATCATCAAGCCCGACGCCTTCGAACGCGGCGCGGCGGGCGACATTATCAACACCTTACTCGAAAACAAGTTTCGCATCGTCGGCATGAAGATGCTGCACATCAACAAGCACCAGGCCGAAGGCTTCTACGCGGTGCACATACACCGGCCATTCTTCGAGTCGCTGACCGACTTCATGTCGAGCGGTCCGATCATCGTCATGGCGTTGGAGAAGGAAGATGCCATCGCCGACTACCGCAAGTTGATGGGCGCGACCGATCCGGCGAAGGCCGACGAGGGCACTATCCGTAAGAAGTGGGCGTCGAGCATCGAGAAGAACGCGGTGCATGGCTCCGATGCCGAAGACACCGCGCGCTTCGAAATCAGCTACTTCTTCGCCGGATACGAACTCGCGAAGTAAGGAAGGCTTAACCACAGAGACACAGAGGTAAAACTCTGGTCTTAGTCGTCGGCTTCAACGCACGTTTCAGAAGTGACCAGAAATTGTGATTGCCTTACCCTGTGCCTCTGTGTCTCTGTGGTTGCTTTAGAACTCTCAATGCCGCATGTGCAGATCACGATGCTGACGGGCCGCACGGTGGAGCAGAAGCGGCGAGTGGTCAGCCGCATCACCGAGACTTTGTGCGAGGAGCTTGAAGTTAAGCCCGAGGCGGTGTCCATCACACTCATCGAGGTGCCGCGCGAGAATTACGCCCGCGGTGGAGTTCTGAAAGCCGACCGCACCGACCGGACCTGATCCCGTTCTCACGAGGATGGAGCGCGGTATCACCATCGCCGCCGGTCCTCCGCCGCCGGTCTTGCCGCCGCCCAGTCCGGCGATGGCTACCCCTGCGACCACCAACCCTGTCGCCACAGCTTTGGTTATGAGCTGCGGCGTGCGGAAATCCTCTTTCAGCCAGCTTGGCCTTAGCTTCGTCAGCATCAACGCCCCGACAAAGATGATGGCGTAGCGCACGCCCGAAATGGCCGACACGATCGCCGGATGAGTGCGGCTGATGGCGTAGACCACCAGGAAGGACCCAACTCCCGCCACAAAGCGATTCACGAAATACCAGAAGCGGTTGCGCGGCTCGTCGCCCCCTGACTCGGCGAAAATCTGTTTTCGCCACGACGGCGGTACCAGTAGCGCGACCGACGCCAGGAAGGTTCCGATGGTGAACCACACATAACCGCTGACGAAATTCGTACGATCGTAAGCCATCTTCTCCAGCACATTGGCCAGCCCGAAAAAGCCCGCCGCCAAAATCACCGGAGGCAGCAACTGCTTCAGCGGCAGCTTCTCGGAGAAGAACATCACGAACCCGCCCGTACACATAATCAGGAAGCCGATTAGCTGCATTCCGGACATCTGCTTGCTCAGCAGTGCGTAGCTGAAGACCGCCGTGGCCACCGGCGAGAAGCCGCCCATGACGGCCAGCGTTTCCGAGGCCTCGCCCGACTTCAAGGCCGCGTAGTAGAAGAACGAAGCGATCAAGTCGACCACACCGGCGACGAAGGCAAGCACAATCGCAGACAGTGAGGGGGAGTTGTAGCCGAACGGGATGAGCGCCAACCCGAAGATGCTGATCGCTCCCAGCCAGAAGACATAGCTGAACAGGTTCCTGGTACCTTTGCGCTTCAACAGCACCTTGTCCCAGACGAGCGAAATGCCAATCAGCCCGTCGGCGACAATGGCGATGAGGATGCCGTTCTTGGCGATGGAGAGTAGGTCGTGCATTCAAAGCGCCAGTAGACTGATGCCGATGGCGACCAGGATTGTGCCTGCCCAGCGATGCCAATCGACTTTTTCTTTCAGCAGGTACTCGGCCAGGCCAGTCTCGATGATGTAGCTGCTGGCGGTGGCGGGCACGGCGAAGGCCAGCGTTGTGGTGGAGAGCAGTGCCATCAGCGCGAAGAAGGAAAGCGCCATCGCCGGCATGCCCAGGAGGATGTACCAGTTCTGCGCAACGTCGCGCGCGAAGCACAGCAGGCCGTGCAGGCTCCAGTCCGTGAGCTCGCCCTGCCGCTTCATGCCGGCGCTGTTCAACACATCGCCGATGGTGCCGGGAACGACGACCAGCGCAACCAGCATCCATTTCATAAGTCGACGCCACCGGGGGGCGTAGTTCCGGGACGGGTGAAGATGGTGAAGCCGGTCCCCAGCGTGATCAGGCCAATGCCCACCCAATGAACCGGCGACACGGTTTCATGCAGCAAAATAGCGCCTGCGAGGGCACTCAGCACATAAGAGAAGGCGGTAACGGGAAGGACGTAACTCAGGTCCGCCCAACTGAGCAGCATGAGCCGCGAAATGAACCACGCCAGCATCAGGAGTACGCCGGCGATGACCCAGGGATGGGCGAGCGCGCGGATGTAGGGCATGGGCGCCCAGCTTGCGCCGACGCCGGCGCCGTTGCTCAGGCCAAGCTTCAACGCATAATTGCCGAATACATTGGTGACCATCACCACGAAAGCAACGGCCGCAGTCTTCAGGATCAGATGATAGCTTTGCATCGCGCCATTGCTGTTTGATGCACTGTGGAGCCGCAAGACTGGCTAGTGCGACGTGGTGCAAGCGCTCGATATGGTCGCCCGGTCCGCGACATCTACCCTTTGAGGCTGCTTTGTGGGGACGCTTGCCGACAAGCCTGTGCGTTCTGCTGAAACTTTTGCTGATATTCAGGTTTATAAAGAGGGAACGCGGAAGGGAACTGCTATGGCGCGCCGGAAAAGCTTCTGCCTCGCTCTGCTGATGGTGTTGTGCGCGCCTGTGCGTTCTCGTTTATGCCAAGAAGCAGAAGCCTACCTCCGCGGCCGAGCAGCGGCAGCGCGCGTTACATGCTCTCGACCGTCTCACCTTCGGACCACGTCCCGGCGACGTCGATGCCGTGATGGCGATGGGCGTGGATAAATGGATCGATCAGCAGCTTCATCCCGAGAGAATCGACGACAGTGCGATGCAGGCGCGGATCGCGGGTTATCGCACGCTGCAGATGAGCACGCGGCAGATGGTCTTCGCCTTTCCTCCCAATCCTGTAGCTAAAGCCGTGATGGATGGCAAGCTCGCGATGCCGCAAGGTGTTTACGAGCACGCGATCTACGCGGCTGCCATCGACCGGGTTGAGGAGAAGCAAGATAAAAAACAGAATGCGGTCACGGGCGCCGTGTCGCCTGCCGCTGCGAGTACCAACGATTCCGCAATGGCAATGAATGCCTCTGCGAGCCATGTCCCGGCGGCTGATCTTGCCCATAGGCAACTCGCCCGCCGCGAGGCGCGCAGCGTAGTTGACGAGCTGATCGCGCTGCCGCCCGAAGCGCGGATGCAACGCATCCTCAACCTGCCGGTGGCTGAGCAGCACGACCTGCTGCAAGCCATTCCGTATCCCAAGCGGCAGGCGCTGCTGGCTGGGCTTTCGCCCGAGCAGCGCGAAACGGTGATCGCGCTGAACCATCCCGAGGCGGTGGTCGATCAGGAAGTGCAGTCGGCGAAGCTATTGCGCGCGGTGTACAGCCAGCGGCAGTTGGAGGAAGTGCTCACCGATTTCTGGTTCAATCACTTCAATATCTTCATCGGCAAGGGCGCGGACCGTTACCTGGTGACGGCCTACGAGCGCGACGTGATTCGTCCGCGAGTGCTGGGCAAGTTCAAGGACCTGCTGATTGCGACCGCGCAGAGCCCGGCCATGCTGTTCTACTTGGACAACTGGCAAAGCGAGGGTCCCAACTCCGATGCGGCGCTGGGTCGTCCCGCGCATCCGGCCATACCGAACCGCGCACGACGTCCCTGGCTCTACCCGCAGCCTGGTGCCGCAGGTTCGCGTCCATCGGGCGCTAACCCGGGTCCGCGCCGCCGCAGCGGATTGAACGAGAACTACGCGCGCGAGCTGATGGAGCTGCACACGCTAGGCGTCAACGGCGGCTACACCCAGAAAGACGTTACCGAAGTCGCGCGCGTCTTTACCGGCTGGACCATCGATGAGCCGCAGCGCGGCGGCGGCTTCATCTTCCGTCCGCGATTGCATGAGCCCGGCCCCAAGACCGTCCTCGGCCACCGCATAAAAGAAGATGGCGAGGACGAGGGCTTGCAGGTGCTGAACATGCTCGCGCATCAGCCGGCCACGGCACGGTTCATCTCGACCGAACTGGCGCAGCGCTTCGTCTCCGACAATCCGCCGCAGTCGCTGGTCAACGCTATGGCAAAGACATTCCTGAAGAGCGACGGCGACATCCGCGAGGTACTGCGCACCATGTTTCGATCGCCGGAATTCTGGACGCCGGATGTGTATCGCGCGCGTGTGAAGACGCCGTTCGAATTTGTTGCGTCGTCATTGCGCGCCACCGAGGCCGAGGTCACCGACCCGCAGCCGCTGCTTGGCACCCTGAACAGGATGGGCGAGCCGCTTTATGGATGTCAGCCTCCCACCGGCTATTCCACGAAATCGGGGGTGTGGGTGAACTCGGCGGCGCTGCTTGATCGCATGAACTTCGGCCTGGCGCTGACCGCCAACAAGCTGCAGGGGACCAGTTTCGATGTTGCGCAACTGATGAGCGCTCCGGCGACGCTACCCGTGGCGGACTCTGACCCTTATGAGGCGCAGCTTCAGTTGGAGCAGGCGTTGCTGGCGGGCAACATCTCGCAGCAGACACACGACACCATTGAGCGGCAGATTGTCGCACCGGAAACGGCGGCCGAAGCGCAGCCAGGGAATCACCCGCCGAACATCAACGTGATTGCGGGCCTGCTGCTGGGCTCGCCAGAGTTTCAAAGGAAGTGAAACCAGCAATTAGCAACTAGCAACTAGCAACTGGTTTCTTGTATCACGCAGTCGTTGCTGTCTTTGAAAGCAAGCCATGGTTTTCGCTTTCGCCGCTAGTCGCTAGTTGCTGAATTTGCTGATCTTTGCTGGTTGCTGATTGCTTATGCTTACTCGACGCGCATTTCTCAAACACGGCGCCATGGCGGTTGTCGGCACGGCGGCCGTTCCATCCTTTCTTACTCGCGCTGCTTGGGGCGCCGTCAGCTCACCGGCCAACAAGCGGCTGGTGGTCATCTTCCAACGCGGCGCAGCCGACGGATTGAACATCGTCGTCCCGCACGCCGAGCCGTCGTACTACGCCATGCGGCCTAGCATCAACATCCCGCGCGCGCAGGTCATCGACCTTAACGGCTTCTTCGGGCTGCATCCCTCGCTCGCGTCATTCAAGCCGCTGTGGGACGAGGGGCATCTCGCGATCGTGCACGCCGCCGGCTCGCCGGACACTACGCGCTCTCACTTTGACGCGCAAGACTACATGGAATCGGGCACGCCGGGCGTGAAGAGCACGCAGGACGGATGGCTGAATCGCACATTGCAAACGGAACACGAGCCCGTTGATTCTCCGTTTCAGGCCGTGGCTCTCGGGCCGTCGCTGCCGCGCATTCTCTCCGGTAAGGCTTCGGCCGTCGCGGTAAGCAACGTCAACTCGTTTGGAATCGCCGGCGGCAATGCCGCAGCCGCACCGCTCGGCAATACGTTCGAAGCCATGTACGCGCAATCGGTCGACACGGTGCTGCACGGCACCGGCCAGGAAACCTTCGACGCCGTCAAGATGCTGAAGTCAGCCGACCCGCAACACTACACGCCCGCGCCCGGCGCCAATTATCCCAAGGGCCGATTTGGGGATGCGCTGCGGCAGACGGCGCAACTCATCAAAGCGAACCTCGGCGTACAGATCGCCTTTACCGACATCGGCGGCTGGGACCACCACGTGAACGAAGGCGCTGTCGAGGGGCAACTGTCGAACGTCCTGCGCGACTTCTCGCAATCCATCGCCGCCTTCTGGACCGACCTCGGTCCTCTGGGCGAGGACACGGTAATCGTCACCATGTCGGAGTTCGGGCGCACGGCGCGCGAGAATGGCAATCGCGGCACCGACCACGGTCACGCCAACGTGATGTTCGTCCTCGGCGGCCGGGTGCGCGGCGGCCGCGTCTACGGACGCTGGCCCGGCCTCGATCCCTCCCAGCTCAACGAGGGCCGCGATCTCGCGCTCACCACCGATTTCCGTCGCGTGCTGGGCGAGGCCGTCGCGCATCACCTCGGCAATACGCAGCTCAACGCCGTGTTCCCCGGCTTCGACAACTCGCCGGGGCATTTCCTGCGATACCTGGGGTGAACGCGAACCTTGTTCACGCGCTGGCGACGGGACCGTTCACCGGGTGCAGCGACCGATAGGTCGCGGCGGAATAGAGGGTCTCGGCTCGCGCCTGGCCGTCGGCCTGCGGCCTCTGCGTCATGGCCGTAAGCGTCCGCTCTTCAAACAGCAGCCGCCGCAGCGTGCGCAGGTCGTTCAGAATTCTTCGGCTCCTGAGCATGTGGAATTCCAGCCTGGTCAGCGTGTACAACGCAAGCTTCAAGGCTTCCGTGCGGCGGGGGAAGTTCCCGTCGGATTCTCTTGCGACGTCGGCTTCGATTTCGAGTTTGGTCTCGAAAATGGTCTCGGCTAATAGCGTGAGGTATTCATGCGCGTCTTCGATGCTGGCAAACGGATTCTCGAAAGGTGGGTTCATGGCGGTTTCCTCTTTGCCCTTCCCGGGAGTGAGATTGATTGCGGAAACTGCTGATGGAGACACCAATAGAACACTTGCCAAAAGGCGGTCGGTGACGAACGACACAGGCGCTGGTGATAATTCGTGAGTTTCACTAAGAAATGCGTCGAGCGGCGCGACTTGGCGCGTACGGCACCAACTCAACGAGGCACGCGCAGGAATTCTAGAGACCGTGTGTCATTGCCGACACATCGCCGGTTTCTTCGACGCGTACCCGACAACGGGACGCACGCTGAGCAATCGGCCGCGGCAAATGGAAGCTTACTGATAGCCGAGCGACGCGGCCGGATGAAGGATTTCGTCAACTTTCCCCAGCAGGTCTCTTCGCGACACCGGCTTCTGCATGAGCATTGCTTTCTCCGCAATCAGTTGTTGCGCCACCGCGGCTTCGACATGTCCGGAGACATATAAGGCTTTGGCTCCGGGGTGTAATGCCTGCACTCTCTTCACCGCTGCGGGTCCATTCATGTCAGGCAGCACCACGTCGCTGATGATCAGAGAAATGCAACCGGGGTACAGTCCGGCCAGCTCAAAGGCATGGTCCCCGCGCCGGGCTTGCAGGACGTTATAGCCACTGGCGACAAGAAATTCGTAGGTAACTTGCCGTACGGCGTCCTCGTCTTCTAGCAACAGAATGGTCTCCGTTCCTCCCGGGTATTCGCTTCGCACCTCGAATACGTCGGTAGATAGTATGACGGGCTTCTCCTCCGTGCGGGGAAGATAGATGTCGAAAGTGGCCCCAGCTCCGAGTGCGCTCGTAATCGAAATACAACCACCGCTCTGTTTAACCATTCCGTATACCGTTGACAGGCCCAGCCCGGTGCCCTGCCCGATGGGTTTCGTGCTGAAGAAAGGTTCCAGAACGCGGCAGCGCACCTCCTCGCTCATTCCCACGCCCGTGTCGCTCACCGAGAGTCGAACGTAACGTCCGGGCTTGAGGTCAGGATGTCGAGCCGCGTCGGCCTCGCTCACTGCGGCATTTTCGGTGCAGATGGAAAATTTGCCGCCATCGGGCATGGCATCGCGCGCGTTCGTAGCCAGGTTCATTAGTATCTGCTCGATTTGTCCGCGATCTGCCCTGACCGACCCTGGTCGCTTCTGCAAAGTAGTCACAACCCGCACGTCCTCGCCCAGCATGCGTTGCAGGACTTTTGCCATCTCGCGCACCACTGTATTCAGGTCGAGGACAATCGGGTGGAGCACTTGTTTCCGGCTAAAGGCCAACAACTGTCGGGTCAATAGGGCCGCGCGGTCGCTGGCTTTCCTGATCTCCTCCGCATAGCGTTGCTGGGCTCCGGATTGTGGGGTGTCGAGCAGAAGTTCGGAATTGCCAAGAATGACGGCCAGAAGGTTATTGAATTCGTGCGAGATTCCTCCCGCCAAAAGCCCGATCGCCTCCATCCTCTGCGTTTGGCGGAATTGCTCCTCCAGCCTCCGCCGTTCCGTCACGTCCTCGACGATGACTTCGAAATGGCTGATTGTGCCGTTCGCCAGGCGGACCGCCCCTCCGCTTATCCGAACAACGATGAGCTTGCCATCTTTGCATTTCCAATTGACTTCGGCACCGTCCACGCGCCCGCTGGGACCGTACCGCTCCAGAATCGACTGACGCGCGGCTGGGTCTTCATAGATGTCGCGGCTTAAATTGCGCGCCAGCAACTCCTCTCTTGAACGGTAACCCAGCATGCTCACCAGGGCCGGGTTCACGTCCAGCAAAGTTCCGTCCCGCTCCGATCGAAAGATGCCGTAGGTGGCGTTCTCGAACAGCTTGCGGTATTTCTCTTCCGATGTGCGCAGCGATTCTTCCGCCTGCTTGCGCTCCGAGATATCGAGAAAAGTGACCACCCCGCCGACGAGTTCACCGGCCTTGTACATCGGATAAGACCAGTACTCCGCCGGAAAGCTGGTACCATCCGCTCGCCACAGTACTTCACAGGCCACGTGACCAGGCCTGCCTTTACGTACGGCTGCATAGATTTCGCATTCTGACTCGGGGTAATAACCGCCGTGGGGTCGCGTGTGGTGTATCAGGGCATGCACATTTTTCCCAAGCAGGTCTTCCGGAGCGGAGTAGCCCAACAGGTTTACGCACGCTGCATTGCAAAATGTGCAGTTCCCCTTTAGATCGATTCCGTAAATGGCTTCCGCGGTCGAATTCAACAACAGCAGATACTTTGCCTCGCTGTCGTGCAGTGACTGCTCCGCCCGCTTGGAATCGGTGATATCGACCCCAACGCCGATCATGTGCGGCGAACCATCGCCCACCAATACGCCGTGGGCATCGATCCAGCACGTCGTTCCATCCGGGCGCACCACTCGATACTGGGCTGCGTACTCTCCGCCGCCCGCCACGACTTTCCCGATTGCCTCTTCGACTCGGGCCCGGTCCTCGGGATGAAGTCTTGGAGCAACATCCTCTACCCGGCCGGAAAAGGTATCGGGTTCGAATCCGAACTGGCGGTAGCTTTCGTTGGACCAAGTCACCGTGTGGGCGCCGACGTCCCAGTCCCACAATCCGATCCGCAGGCCGGCCTTCTGCGCCAGTTCCAGGCGTTTCTGCCATTCTCGGGCCGCCGCCTGCGCCCGCTTGCGTTCCCTGACGTTACGCAGAACCACCGCGATGGCTGGCGCTCCGTTCCAGGAGATTGCAGTGGCAGCAGCTTCGATAGCCACGCGCGAGCCATCGCAGGCGATCGCCGTCAATTCCATGGGAGGAGCGGCCAGTCCGCTCGAGTAGCACGCCTGCATGCGACTCCTTACCAGCGGCAGGTAAGAGGCGCCTACGAAATCGGAAACGCCTCTGCCAAGAAGCTGCTCCGGTTCCCGCGCACCGAATAGTCGAACGCAGAAGGGATTGACAAAGACTATTTTGTTGTTGCTGTTCACCAGAACGGCTTCCGGCAGCGCCTCCAACAGTTGCCGAAATCGTTCTTCGTTTTCCGCCAGCCTATCCAGAGATGGATCGTGATCGCTGGGCGAGAGGTTGACTTCTTCTACGGTCCGGGCCATGCCGCTCCTTAGACACATTTAATAACCTTAGCCATAACCTCAATCTGCTAGCTGTGATAAAAGTCACAAGGGGCAGGGTCGCAGGATACTAAAGTCGTAAGGGTTAGCCGTTCCGGATTTCGTGTGTCCTGGTAGAGCGGCGCTTCAGCGCCGCGTTAAGGCCGCCTCTGATTCTCGGTTTTGCATTCCGCTGCGAAGGCAGCGGAATGCAAAACCTATCTCCGGCGGTCCACCGAACGCGAGCCTAAAGGCTCGCTCTACCTGGATACACCAATTCTGAAACTGCTTTAGCACTCGACCGTTGCGGGATTAAGCGCGCCGCCGACGACTGCGGCCGCTACTCCACTTCGTGTTTTGCGGTGTAGCCATCGCGCGCGATGATGGTGTACTTGATGTCCTTGTTCTTCTGGTCCTTGATGACCAGCGGCTTGTCATCCGGCCCCACCAATTCCACTTTCAGCTTGCGATAGGTGCCGTCCTGCCTGGTGTTGGTCGGCTTGTAGGTAATGGTGTACTGGTCGCGAATGGCGCCAGTCACTTCGCGAAAAATGTCCGGCAGTTCGCCCAACAGGCGCGGCACGTAGGAACGCCCGCCCGTCATCTTCGCGAAAAATTTCATCTGGCTTTGCGCCTGCGTCATCGTGATGCTGGGAACGCCCATCTCCAGCAATGCTTCCCCCGTACAGATGGTGTAGATGGTCACGTTGGGTGTCGCCTTGATTTTCTTGTAGGTTTGATCGAGATTCACCTTGCTGAAGGTGTCGAGTCCGCTGGCGACTACCACCAGCTCTTTACGCCCGGGAACGCGGTCCAGGCGGTCGAGCATGTCATACATCGCGTCGAAGAGGTCGACTTCCTGGAATGCCGGAATGCGCAGCGTATTCAGCGCCCCGACGATCGCCTGCTTGTCCTGGGTGAAGTCGACGATGATGTGCGGCTTCAGGTCGAACGACGCCACCGCCACCCAGTCCTGCGGCTGCAGGTTGCTGGCGAACACATACGATGCGTTCAGCGCGTCGTACATGAAGTTGTAGTTGGTGGCAGCGAACTCCACTAGCAGCACGGCGGTGATCGGCGCTTTGCTGATGCTGACGCTCTGGATCTTCTGCGGAACCCCATCCTCCCATACTTTGAAGTGCTCCTGCACCACATCCAGCGGCAGCGCGAGCGGGCGGCCGTCCTGGCCCATTACATGCGTGTCGATAGTGACCACTGGAACGTTGACGTGCAATGAATACTCCGGCTGGTCAGGGGGCGCCTTGGGCTTCGGCGGCGCAGGCGGAGCCTCATCTCCATTCTTCCTGGGCACCGCGATCGGTCCCGATTCGCCGGTGGGACCTCCGGCCGCGGCCGGGACCTGGTCCTGCTGCGACTGGTTCTGAGCGCCGTTCCCGCTCTCCGATTGCGCGAATACCGGGAGCGACAAGGAAAGCAGTACTACCGCTAAGCTGGCGAGCGCGATAGCAACCGAGCGACAGCACACAAGTAGTTTTCTGGGGAAGATCAAGCGATTGTCACCATACATCCGGGCGCCTCTTGGGGCAGGCTGCCTGTCGAATAGGCTTCGCCCTCGCTGCCATATGCGTCAGATGCAGTGTCTACACTTTACGCTGATGAGCGCTTTTGGCCCGAGTAAATGTTGTGAACAGCGTTAGATCCGGGCTGAATACGATTACTTGAGGTAATGGGATCTATGTAACCATTGTCTCTCGTTCGGCGACAAACCTGTTGACCCGGACAGGACTAAAGTCATACTCTGCACCTAGCACGAAAGGACTACTGAACATGGGAGCTTTGAGACGTGGCTTTTTGCTATTGACTGCGGCCCTGCTGTTATCCGGAATCGCGTTTGCCCAAAGCCAGTCGGCCGAGTTTTACGCCAATGGCAACGGAGGCGTGCAGACCGCGGACCGGGAATTCATGGGTAAGGCCTCGCAGGAAGGTCTCGAGGCCATGCATCTCGCCACCGTGGCGCTGCAAAACGCGCACAGCGAACAGGTGAAGGCATTCGCCCGGCAGATCCTGTTCGACTACTACAACGCGACTTCTTCCTTGACCGACATTGCCAACCAGCAGTTCGTCGGCCTGCCCACAGAGATCGATCCGAAATATCAGGCCACCCTGGAATCGCTCTTGCAGTTGCACGGTGAAGCCTTCGATAAGGCCTACATGCAGCTGATGCTGAGTAGCCAGCGGACCAGCCTCGAGCAGATCAAGAAAGAAGCCAAGACCGGGAACAACCAGGCCATGATCGACTGGGCGAATAAGAATCTGCCCGCTCTACAAAAGGAATTTAAGGAAGCGGAGAAAATCGCACCCGCCGTCGGGTTGGCGCCTACCGAGAAGAAAGGCGAGACGAAGCCGGATAGCGCCGCCCAGGAGCAACCCTGATTCTCACGGCCATCGGGGCGGCTACTCCACCTCGTGCTTCGCCGTATAGCCATCGCGCGCGACGATGGTGTACTTGATGTCTTTGTTCTTCTGGTCCTTGATGATCAGCGGCTTGTCGTCCGGCCCCACCAGTTCCACTTTCAGCTTGCGATAGGTACCGTCCTGCTTGGTATTGGTCGGCTTGTAGCTAATCGTGTACTGGTCGCGAATGGCGCCCGCCACTTCGCGAAAGATGTCCGGCAGCTCGCCCAGCAGACGCGGCGAATACGAGCGGCCGCCCGTCATCTTGGCGAAGGCGTTCATCTGGTTCTTGGCCTGCAGATAATCCAGCTGCCATGACGTGTTATTGCCAGTCGACGCCATCTCCAGGAAAGCTTCGCCGGTACAGATCGTGTAAATCGTCACATTCGGCGTGGACTTGATTTTCTTGAGGATCTCGTCCAGGTTCAGCTTGCTGAAGGTATCGCGTCCGCTGGCGACCACCACCAGTTCCTTGTGCCCGGGAACGCGATCCAGGCGGTCGAGCATGTCATACATCGCGTCGAAGATGTCCGTCTCTTTGAATCCCGGAATGCGCAAGGTATTCAGCGCGCCGAAGATCGCCTGCTTGTCCTGGGTGAAATCGACAATGATGTGCGGCTTGATGTCGAACGACGCCACCGCTACCCAATCCTGCGGTTGCAATTGGCTGGCGAAGACGTAGGAGGAGTTCAGCGCGTCGTACATGAAGTTGTAATTCGTGGCGGCGAACTCCACCAGCAGCAACGCAGTGATCGGCGCTTTGCTGATGGTCACGCTCTGGATCTTCTGCGGGACGCCGTCCTCCCACACTTTGAAGTGCTCCTGCACCACATCGAGCGGCAGCGCGAGCGGGCGTCCGTCTTTGCCCATGACGTGTGCGTCAAGGGTGACCACCGGGACGTTCACATGCAGCGAATACTCCGGCTGGTCAGGGGGCGCCTTGGGCTTCGGCGGCGGCGGCGGAGCCTCATCGCCATTTTTCTTGGGTACGGCGATCGGACCCGATTCGCCGGTGGGACCGCCCGCGGCGGCCGGGACCTGGTCCTGCTGCGACTGGTTCTGCGCCCCGGTCCCGCTATCCGACTGGGCCAACGCCGGAATCGAGCTCAGAACCAGCAACGCCACTAACGTCGCGAGCGCAACACCAAAGGGACTAGAGATCACAGGTGATTTACTGGGAGACTTTAAGTGATTGTCACGATACATCGGGTGCCTCTTAGGCCGGACTGTCTGCTAGTATAAATGCAATTTCAGCTTCTCTGATCGATGTGGGCCGGCTACACGTTAGACGTGCGTCTACCCCGGTTGGGATAGCAAGGCTGAAGTTCCCGGTTGCCGAGCCGGGCCAAGGACAGGGAAATGCTCTATCGCGCCATCGCCGCGCTCGCCGTCTGCCTGGTTAGTCTTGCGTCATTCGCCGTTCAGCCCAAAGCCGCCCTCATGCCCGAAGATGACGTCAAAACCGGCATGCACGGCGTGGCCTACACCGTCTTCGAAGGCACTCAGCCCGAGGCCATGGATGTCGAGATTCTGGGTGTGCTGCGCGACATGGCCGGCCCCAAGGCGGACGTTATCCTGGCGCGCCTGCACGGCAAGCACGTGGAGTACACCGGCGTCGTCGCCGGCATGAGCGGCAGCCCGGTTTACATTGACGGCAAACTGGTGGGCGCCATCGCCTATCGCATCGGCGAGTTCTCCAAGGAGCCCATCTGCGGCATCACGCCCGCCGCGCAGATGCTCGAGATCAACAGCATTGAGAAGTCCGTCTCGTCGGATGTTTCGCAGCGTGGCGTGCCTGACAAGCAGCCGGTATCGCAGACCTCCGGCCCCGGCATCGCGCCGCCCGACGCGGCGTCAGAATCGCCGTACGCGAACCTGCTGCACCCCATCGACACGCCACTGGTCTTCACCGGTTTTAGGCCCGACACGCTTCGCCTCTTCGGCAAGGATTTCGCCTCCGCCGGCATCATGCCGGTGATGGGCGCGGGCTCGGTCAGCGACGACAAGCAGCCGGAGCCGCTCGTGCCCGGCTCCGCCGTCAGCGCCATCCTTGTCCGCGGCGACATGAACATCGCTGGCACCTGCACCGTCACCTATCTTGACGACTCGCACCTGCTGGCTTGCGGCCATCCGCTGATGCAATCCGGCAATGTCGATATGCCGATGACGAAGGCCACCGTGCTGGCCACGCTGCCTTCCGAGCAAAGCTCGTTCAAGATCGTCAACAGCACCGAGACCGTGGGCGCGTTCGTGCAGGACCGCCGCGCCGGCATCATGGGCCGCTTCGATCGTCAGCCGCACATGATCCCCGTGACCCTCACCTTCAGCGGCATCTCCCATCCCAAGCAGTTCCATTACGAGGTGCTGAATAACGCCAAGCTCACGCCCCCGGCCATGATGGCCACCGTCTTCAACGCCATCCAGGGAATCAACGAATACGGTGAGGACACGACGTACCGCCTGCAGGGCGACATCTCCGTGCTCGGCTATCCCAAGCTCAGCGTGAAGAACATGTATGCGCCCGCCGACGGCTCAACTCCCACAGCGTATGAGATCGCGCTCGCTATCGGTGAACACTTCAGCCGCATCTTCGAAAATCCCTACGAGACGCCGAAGATCGAAGGCGTGGAGTTGAACTTCAATCTCGTGCCTGACCGCCGCTCGGCGCGCCTGGAGACCGCGCGCACCGACGTCACCGAAGCCCGTCCCGGCGACCAGATCACCATTGAGACGCTGCTCAAGCCCTATCGTGGCGAGAGCATCGTGCGCAACATTCCGGTCAAGATTCCAACCTCAACGCCGCGTGGCACGCTGCGCATCTTGGTCAGCGACGGCGAGACCCTCGACAAGACCCATCGCGTCACCGGCCCCATGAGCCATCACCTCGACCTCGGCTCAACCATCGCCCTTCTCAACAAGGAGCATAGCAACTCCGAAGTCTACGTCTCGCTCCTGGAGAACAATCCCCAGGCCATGGTCGAAGACAAGGTGATGCCGACGCTGCCGCTCTCGGTCATGAACGTGATGGACGGCATGCGCGGCACCCAGGACATGGTCGTCGTCGGCGAATCGGCCGTGGACGAAGCCGCGACCCCGGTGGATTACGTAGTCACCGGTTCGCAGATCATCACCCTGAACATTAAGTAATGGGTGCCCCAGGTTCGCCCATCTTTTGGGCTAACCTGGGATGGTGCGGGTGCCCCACCCATCCCATCGTTTGGGATGAGTGGGTCTGCGGCTACGACGTGGGTGCCCCATCCTAGCTTTCTTTTGGCTAGGATGGGAGACGAATCCGGTCTCGACGGGTGTCCCACTCATCGTGGCTTTCGAATGACTGCTCTCACCAGGTGCTAAACTTCTGCCCGTGATTACCAAACTGCTGCCCATCGCCCTTCTGCTCGCAACCGTCACCTCCGCCGCCGGACAAGCCATCCCGCGTCCCGACGTCCCCGACAAAATCAAGGCGCCCGCCGGCGAGGAAGTTGTCCTGGTGACGCACGCCTCAGGTTCGCAAATTTACGTCTGCCAGGCCGGAACGGACGGTCAGCCGGCCTGGACACTGAAGGCCCCGGACGCCGAACTGCACGACGCGCAGGGAGCGGTCATCGGCAGGCACTTTGCCGGTCCTGCATGGAAGCTCAACGACGGCAGTGAAGTCACGGGCAAACCTGGGGCCCGCGTCGATGCACCCACCCCAGACGCTGTTCCCTGGGTTCTCGTGGCGGTCACCGCTCATAGCGGCAACGGCGCGCTCAGCCGCGTCACCACCATCCAGCGCATTCACACCGCGGGCGGAGTCGCGCCGCCCGCCGCCGATTGCACCGCCGCCAAACTGAACGTCGAAGTCAAGAGCCCTTACACCGCCGACTACTACTTCTACGCCCCAGCGAAGTGATGTTTCGGGTCGGCCTTCTCAAGTAGAGCGGGCCGTCCTGCCTCATGTTGTCGATTTCCGGCCCACTGCTTTTGACGAATCCTGTCCTCACCCTGCGGCATCTTCCCGGCCAAGCGTCTTCTTGGCGCTGCCTCTCGGACCAGCTACTTACACGATTCCATTTCAACCACGGCTGAAAATTCATAGGAGGATTTATGGCAACCAGACCACTCGCAGCAGTACCGAAGACAAAACGACAAATGACAGTGGCGCAGATTTCCAAGCCGGGAGCAGGCTTCGAGATCGTCGAGCGCCAGATTCCCGAGCCCGGCGCCGGACAAGTCCGCATCAAGGTGCAGGCCTGCGGCGTCTGCCACAGTGACGTGCTGACGGTCGAAGGCGCGTGGCCCGGAATTCAGTATCCCCGCATTCCCGGCCATGAAGTCGCAGGCATCATCGACGAAGTGGGCGCCGGTGTTTCCGTGTGGAAGAAAGGCCAGCGTGTCGGCGTCGGCTGGCATGGCGGCCAGGACAACACGTGTCGCCAGTGCCGCCGCGGAGATTTCATCAATTGCGAGAACCTGAAGATTTCCGGCATCAGCTATGACGGCGGATACCAGCAATACATGATCGCGCCCGTCGAGGCGCTGGCGGCGATCCCCGACAGCCTGAAAGACGCCGAAGCGGCGCCGCTGCTCTGCGCCGGAATCACCACCTACAACGCGCTGCGCCACAGTGGCGCGATGCCCGGCGACCTGGTTGCGGTGCTGGGCGTCGGCGGCCTCGGCCATCTCGGAATTCAATTCGCCAACAAGTTCGGTTACAAGGTTGCGGCGATCGGGCGCGGCCCCGAAAACGCGGCGCTGGCCAGGAAACTCGGCGCCAGCGTGTACATCGATAGCCAGGCCACCAAGCCGGCCGAGGAATTGCAAAAGCTGGGCGGCGCAAAGGTAGTCCTGGCGACCGCTCCCAGTTCGAAAGCCATGTCCGAGCTGATCGACGGCCTGGCCGCCAATGGCAAGCTCATGGTGGTCGGCGCAACCTTTGATCCCATCGAGGTCACGCCGCTACAGCTCATTAGCAACATGCGCACCATTCAAGGCTGGGCCTCGGGCACGCCGGCCGATTCCGAGGACACGCTGCGCTTCGCCGAACTGAGCGGCGTGCGTCCCATGATCGAAACCTATCCCTTGGAAAAAGCAGCCGAGGCCTACGCCCGAATGATGAGCGGCAAAGCCGAATTTCGCGTCGTCCTGACCATGTGAAGTTGTCCGGGGTGACGTGAGATAGTCCGGGCATGTGAGATGTCCGGGTGCCGGGTGCCCCGTTCAAGCGAAGCTTGAGCGGGGATTTTCGCGCCTGTCTTGGTTGTCATCCCGTTTTTTCTTGATTGTCATCCCGACCGGAGCGCCCGCGCGTGCTTTTCCGACTCGTCCGCCGCGGCGGACGAGTCGGCGGGCGCGGAGTGGAGGGATCTGCGGTTCGCCCGCAGCAAGCCGATGCTGGCCTGCTCCCAAACGCCGCGCGAACTCGAAGATTGTCATCCCGACCGGAGTCCGCCGCGGCGGACGGAGTGGAGGGACCTGCTGTTCGCCCGGCGCTCGACAGCGAACGCTTGAGCGGGGTTTTCGCCCTTTTCGATTGCGCACCGAGCTCCGGTTGTCAGCTCGTGCTTTCTTGCTTGTCATCGCGAGCGTTTTTCTTGCTTGTCATCCCGAGCGCAGCCGAGAGCCCTGCGGTTCGTCCGCGATTTAATCAGAAATGCGAGCCGGCTTCCAGCCGGCGGCGACTCTTGGTTTCCGCTTTCAAGTCCCCCACCAGCCGCTCGAACGCCTTCTGATACGAATCGTGCTCCTTCCAACTGCTGAAATCGGGGATGTAGTACTCCCGAATTTCCCGCGCGGAATCCTTACCCGTATCCGATCGAAGCACTCCCAGTCCTTGACCACCGGATCGTACGGCACCAGAGTATACAGGAAACAACATCGGTTTCTTGATGCCCCACTCACCGTCGGTTCGGTTCAGTGGGACTTTTCCGCGTTTCCTCGCCTCGCGTTTGCGCGCCTTTCGGTTCTTCACCCACTCGCTGTTCATGCTGTGCTCGGAGAGGATGAGCAGCAGCTTGTCATGCAGGCGGATGGCCTCGTCAATCTGCTCGTGCAGCTTGCGCCCGCCCTGGATGTCGTGCGGCGCAAACCAGCAGCGCACGCCCTTGTTTTGCAGATCGGCGTATAGCCTGTCGGCAAACTCCTGGTCTTTGGTCGAATAGCTGATGAAGCAGGAGTAGAACTCGATGGGCCGCCCCACCATTGACCCGATGTAGCGAATGAACTCCTCCGGAACGCCGCAGCCGCGCAGGAAGACTTCGGGAATCTTGCCGTGGGATTTGTAGATCGTGTCGATGCCGATCGTGGAGGGCCCGCGGTGCACAGACGGTTTCCAGCCTTTGGCGGTGCTCAGATCGACGTCGGCGAAATTGGTTTCGAACGATGGTTGCCTTGGTGAAATCAGCCCCGCACAGGTCTGCCCCGGAGAGCCGTCCCGCGAAGGGAGTTTCGCTAAGGTCGCGATGAGAGGTTCGCCTCGGCGAGGTTCGGCCCCGCTGAGGTTCGCCGCATGAGCTCCGCCCCGTAGAGGTTCGCGCAAAATAGGTTCGCCCGGTGAGGTTCGCCGCATGCAGCTTCGCCCCGCCGAGCCTCGCCCTCTCCAGGTTGGCCTCGCTGAAATCCGTCAAGCTGAGGTTGCCGTCAGTGAAGCGGCCCCACTAGGTCAGCCTGAGCGAAGTTCGCCTCACTGAGGTTCGCCCGTCGAAGTTGGCCCCCTCAGCTTCGCTCGGCGAGATCGTCTGCGCAGATCCGCCCCACTGAAGTCTGCGCTTGGCTATCTCTGAATCGGCTGCCCAGCCCCGTAGTGCGGATCACTTCCGCGAACTCGAGAATGACATCGTCACCAAAGGTGCGCGTCGGGTTGGTCTCCTCCACTCATTCCATTGCTCGACCCCTTGCTTGAGGATTGCGAGATGTTCAGGGTTCGCCATTGCCGCGTGACCTCGCTTGCAGCGGATGCGGCGTGCCGGTCGACACACCAGTCCCGCACTGCGGGACGGAATCAGCTTAGCCCAGGACTTCAGTCCTGGGTAGGCAGAAATAGAAATGCCGAGCCGGCTTCAGCCGGCGGCACGGCGCTTTTAAGCAGACGGTTGCGCGCCGCTGCCGTACTGGCCTTGTCTAATTGGCGCCGCCCTGACCCAAGCCTTTGCAATTTCTTGTGCGATCGCCCTGAAGGTTCTGTTGAATCTAGTGAGAGCGCTGGAACAAATGACTTCACGTCCGGTCGTAACATTCAGATAAACGACATTCTTGGCTCGAACACGCCGATAGCCGCTGCTGACCGCCGCTTTGCGAATGACAGTGAGGAGCACGTCCACATACGAAGACTTCTTTCTAGCAATTCCGATCTTCAGAAGAATCTCCGTGCCGTTTTCCTCGACCCAGAGATCCGGTTGTGCCGTGAAAATGACTCTGCCCACTTGGTACGCGATACGATGATTCGGCAGAATCCGGAATCTTCTTTTTCCATAAATCTGTTGATACGCGCTGAGAGCTGCGATGTTCTTGTCGAGCTTTGTCTGCTCCCACTTCTTATCGCTGACGTTCGGCCTTCGTGCGCAATTCAGCTAGCGCGTCCGAAACTACGGCGGGATCGTTGCCACATCCGTGAAATCTCCGTATGACCGCGACCGCGTATTTGTAATAGCTGCTCCTGGCGAAGCCTTCACCACGCCTGTTGTACTTATACGGTAGGATCAGAGCCTCCGCAGAGCGCCCGCCGGAACTCACAAAATCAGCTAAACAACTGACCGGTATCCTAATCGGTGCATCGTCCTTGATCCTCTGCTGAGCCATGCGCTTCCTCCTCAGCCGGTCTACCCGAACAGCTACCGACCAAGCTATATGGTCGGCAAATGAAAGGCGAATGTCAACAAATGCGCTGTTGAAAACGATTGAGATATTTGTGCAAAAGTAGGTTCTCCGACAAGAAATTGCGGTACTCCGGTACCCCAATGGGTATTACAATCCGGTCGTGAATGGAGTCGCATATGAGTTCGAGCGATCTTGAAGTTGTTTTTGAGGGACCCGCCCTACAAGCCGGTAGCATGGATGCCCATCTACTGGGGGAATCGTTGTTGGGTTATAGCGAACTATTCAATCGCGCCAACTTCCTCGTAAACGGAGAAGCCAGCGCTACAGCGGTTCTTGTCAAATCGAATTTCAGGCGCGGCTCTTTCATCACGGATCTGGAGTTGATTCAAAACATTATCGAGGAAGCGAAACATCTGATAACGGCACACCCTTTCCTCGATGCCACGGCCTTAGCTGGCGTCATAGGCTTCGTGCTGAAGAACCGGGAATTGGTTCAGGAGTCGCTCATCGGACTTTACAAGTGGTTAAAGGGCGGCAAACCCGATAAAGTCGTCCAGGTCGGCAACAATGTTGAATTGACTCTAGGCCAGAGTAAGAAAACTGTTTCGAAAGTCGTTCTTAACCTGTATGGAGATTCCGCAATAAGGAGCGCCCTGGGGCGGGTCACAGGTTCCCTGCGGGAAGCTGGAATCAATCGCATCTCCATTCGGCAGGATGGCGCCGAGCAGGCAGCGTTCGACAAAGCTGAAGCAGAGTATTTCGAACCAGAACCGCTGCAACTGGAATCGGGCGAGTCGCCGACGGAGGGGACACGGGAGACTGTACTGATTGTATCCAAGCTCTCGTTCGTCGAGGGTACGACTTGGACTTTCTTTGAAAGAGGAGCCACAGTCGTCGCAAAAATAGAGGACGAAGAATTCTGGTCTAAGGTTCACCAGCACAAAGTTACATTCGGAGAGGGTGACCAACTGAGAGTTATCCTAAGCTGGCATGTTACGCCGAACAAGAGCAAGAAACTCGTCGCGAAGAACACCATCACCAAGGTCAAAGAGGTAATGGAGGATCCAACGCAATTGAATCTCGATCGAGGCGAACGATAAAGGGCTGTGCCGTCCCTGAAGGGACTCGGCTTCTTTTATCACGCGTACCCAGCGTTGAAACGCTGGGCTATCATCTGTCGTGCCTTCGGCACTGTGTCCACGCGAGGCCTGACGAGCATTGCGACTATCCGCATCCGACAACGGACAACCGATCCGCCGCGGCGGACTTCGCAGCGGTCAACTATAGCGGGCGAACCGTTAGGCTCGCTTCGCTCGCGGCGCGGCGCTGCGCGCGAGATAATGCTGATCGAGCGCCTGTCGCAACAGCGTCTTGATTACCGCCTGGCGGCTGATGTTCAGCTCCGTGGCTGCGTTGTCGAGCTCAGAGAGCATCGGCGCCGTGAAGTCCACATTCACTCGCTGGATGGGCGGCATCATGCGTCCGGCATTGGTGAAAAAGCGGGAGACGTTCTCCCCTTTGTCAGCAAGCCGGGCGATGGCCTCGGCAGAAACGGGCTTCCGAGTATCACGAATTTTCTTCATAAAGTTGCTGCTCCTCGCGCGTCGCTTTCCAGAGAGTCACCAGGCGGTAGTACTCACCGGCTTCATCACTCCTGCTTTCGAAGATGAGCGTGTACAGCCGATCTCCAACCCATCCAATCGCGCGGTACTGCGACGGCAGGTCCGAGCGCTGATCGAGATAGTACGGATGTTCGAAGATCTCCTGCGCCTCTTCAAAGCCGACGCCTCGCTTCCGGTTTTGCCGCAAAGCGCGGCTCTTGCGAGCGTCGAAGCTAACACGCATTGGTATAACTGTTATACCATAAGGGACGACATGTGCCGTCCCTGAAGGGACTCGGGTTCTTTTTATCCCGCCTACCCAGCGCTGAAACGCTGGGTTCTCCTCTTTCGCGCCTACGGCGCTGAAAAACAGTTGTCAGTTCTCGGTGATGGTCTGCGATGAGAATCAGGTTTGGTAAACGGCTACTGAGCACTGACAACTGAGCACTGACAACCGACAACTGACAACTGCCTTTCCTGGTTACCAAAGACCAATTACCCCACCCCCTACTCTCGTAATCTTGACGAAAACCGGGTACACGGTACGCTGATAGGTTGGGCTTGGTGTGTCCAATGGCTCCGGAGTAGTCCGGTGGTTGACGTTCTTTGAAAAATTGTTGGCGCGGTCGGTAGCCGGTTTTCGCTGTCATCAGGGCTGCCTGCTGATTCGTCTCACGAGCCCGCTAAGTATCTGTCGCGCAAAGGTTTGCAGCTAAGTTATTTGTTCGCAGTATCTTGCCGCAAAGTTCGTAAGCTGCTGCGCCCTTGTTGAAACGCTGGGCTATCATCTGTCGTGCCTTCGGCACTGTGTCCACGCGAGGCCTGACGAGCATTGCGACTATCCGCATCCGACAACGGACAACCGATCCGCCGCGGCGGACTTCGCAGCGGTCAACTATAGCGGGCGAACCGCTAGGCCCGCTTCGCCCGTGGCGCGGCGCTACGCGCGAGATAATGCTGATCGAGCGCCTGTCGCAACAGCGTCTTGATGACCGCCTGGCGGCTGATGTTCAGCTCCGTGGCTGCGGTGTCGAGTTCAGAGAGCATCGGCGCCGTGAAATCCACATTCACTCGCTGGATGGGCGGCATCATGCGTCCCGCATTGGTGAAAAAGCGGGAGACGTTCTCCCCTTTGTCAGCAAGCCGGGCGATGGCCTCGGCAGAAACGGGCTTCCGAGTATCACGAGTTTTCTTCATAAAGCTGCTGCTCCTCGCGCGTCGCTTTCCAGAGAGTCACCAGGCGGTAGTACTCGCCGGCTTCATCGCTCCTGATTTCGAAGATGAGCGTGTATAACTCGTCTCCAACCCATCCAATCGCGCGGTACTGCGACGGCAGGTCCGAGCGCTGATCGAGATAGTACGGATGCTCGAAGATCTCCTGCGCCTCCTCGAAGCCGATACCGCGTTTCCGGTTTTGCCGCAAAGCGCGGCTCTTGCGAGCGTCGAAGCTAACACGCATTGGTATAACTGTTATACCATAAGGGACGCCCTGCTGCCGTCCCTGAAGGGACTCGGGTTCTTTTTATCCCGCCTACCCAGCGCTGAAACGCTGGGTTCTCCTCTTTCGCGCCTACGGCGCTGAAAAACAGTTGTCAGTTGTCGGTTCTCGGCGATGGTCTGCGATGAGAATCAGGTTTAGTAAACGGCTACAACTGAGCAACTGACAACTGACGACTGACAACCGACAACTGACAACTGCCTTTCCTGGTTACCAAAGACCAATTACCCCACCCCCTACTCTCGTAATCTTGACGAAAACCGGGTACACGGTACGCTGATAGGTTGGGCTTGGTGTGTCCAATGGCTCCGGAGTAGTCCGGTGGTTGACGTTCTTTGAAAAATTGTTGGCGCTGTCGGTAGCCGGTTTTCGCTGTCATCAGGGCTGCCTGCTGATTCGTCTCACGAGCCCGCTAAGTATCTGTCGCGCAAAGGTTTGCAGCTAAGTTATTTGTTCGCAGTATCTTGCCGCAAAGTTCGTAAGCTGCTGCAATGCAGGCACTTAGCTTGCAACGTAAGTCCTTTGTTTTGAATACTATGGTTTAACTGCCTTAGAATCAGCGACAAAATTTTAGAAATTTTTTCCGAAGAACGGCACGCAGCATCGGCTTGGGGCGAGCCAAAGCAGGTCCCTCCAGTCCGCGCCCGCCGACTCGGTCCGCTTGCGGCGGCCGAGTCGGAAAAACACGCCGGCGCTCCGGTCGGGATGACAATTTTAGGAGGGAGCAGCCAGCGCCAAGGGCCAAGCGCCGTCTCCCACCATAGCCAAAAGAAGGCTAGGATGGGGCACCCGCGTTATCTGCACGGACTGGCGCGACTGGAAACTGGAAACTGGAAACTGGAAACTGTTTCATCTTCCTTCGAGTCCGAGCTGGTCGGCGATGGTCTTCATCGCCTCGATGCAGAAGGTGATGTGCTCGTCGAGGTCGATGCCGAGATCGGCGGCGCCGTTGACGATGTCGTCGCGGCTGACCGAGCGCGCGAAGGCTTTGTCCTTCATCCGCTTGCGCACCGACTTGGCGTCGACTTCGGCCAGCGACTTGTTGGGCTTCACCAGCGCGGTTGCGGTGATAAATCCGGCGAGCTCGTCGCAGGCGAACAGCGCCTTCTCCATCGGCGACTCGCGCTTCACGCCGGAGTAGTCGGCGTGCGAGAGGATGGCGCGGCGCAGCTCGTCGGGCCAGCCGCGCTCCTTCAGGATCTCGCTGCCCTTGAAGGGATGCTCTTCGGCCGTGGGATAGCGCTCGTAGTCGAAGTCGTGCAGCAGGCCGACGAGCGCCCACTCGTCCTCGTCGCCGCCGAGCTTGCGGGCGTAGGCACGCATGCAGGCCTCGACCGCCAGCGCGTGCTTGCGCAAACTTTCTGACTGCGTGAACTCAGTTAGCAAACTCCAAGCATCATTTCTCGTCATTATTTTCAATCACTTAAAAAATATCACAGCTTTTTGTGCTAGAAATGTGATAGCGTTTTTGTCGAAAAGGAGCTTTCATGGAAGCGCCACTCATTACGATATTCGTCCGGCACAACCCGGACTGCAAGTATGTCGGGGATGAATTCGGCAAACGCTGCCAGTGCAAGAAGCACCTCCGCTGGAGTCAGCACGGCAAACAGTATCGCAGGAAGACCGGGTGCCGTTCATGGGCCGGAGCCGAAGAGAAAAAGCGGGAGCTGGAGGAACAGCTTGCGGGCCGTGTCCCCGAAAAATCCGCAGAGGGCTTGCTGCTCTGTGTCGCCATTGAAACTTTTGAGGCCAACAAGGAAGCGCAAGGCATCAAGGTCCGCGTGCTCAATATGTACAAGCGTGAGCTAAAGCGCCTGCTGGATTTTTCCGAACGTCGCGGGCTGCTCACAGTGAAGCAAGCACTGACGATTGACAACCTCGTTGCGCTGCGCGCTACCTGGACGCCGGTGTACAAATCATCTTACAGCCGCGCCACAGTGCAGAAGCACCTCAATCACTTCCTCCGCTTCTGCTATAACGCCGCATGGATAGATCGCATCCCCAAGCTGTCCCCCATCAAGATTGATGAGCCGGAAACGGAGCCGCTCACAGACGCGGAGTACAACAAGGTTCTCGCAAAGGCGACGGGCAAGACGCGCACGCTGATAAAGCTGATGCGCTGGAGCGGCCTTGCCATCCGGGACGCGTCCACGCTCAAGCGTGATGACCTCAGCTTTGACAAGGGCAAGAGCATCTACCGAATCATCCGCGAACGCACGAAGACGGGCGAGCCGCTGTACATCCCCATCCCGAAGGACGTAGCAGAGGACGTGACAGCCACGCTCAACGGCAACCCGGTGTATGTCTTCTGGAATCGGCAAGAGAGCACGGAAGACAAGGCCGAATACCGGCAAGCCAGCTACATGGGCGAGTGCATAGCGGCGGCTTTTGACGCGGCGGGTGTGAAGAGCAGAGGCCACATGATTAGTCACCGGCTCCGCGCCACGTTTGCGGTGGACCTGCTAACAAAAGGTGTCCCGCTGGAGCACGTTTCCAAATTGCTAGGGCATCGCAGCGTGACCACTACCGAGCGCCACTATGCGAAATGGGTCAAGGGGCGGCAGGACCGCCTGGATTCCCTTGTTTCGGCAACGTGGAAGAACTAGCCGCGCATAGGTGCCCCTTATTCACTTGGGGATGCTTTGCTCGCAGTCGTCTTCTGAGCCGTCGTTGTCTTTTTTGTATGCTTCGATGTTCGCAACTCGCCCTCAATAACTTCCCCCGCCTCCAAGAGCATCGGGTCCTTCGTGACTTGCGGAAATCTCAGAACTTTGGCGAGACTGTCTATCCCTGCTAGGGCTTGCTGTGCTTCGCCTTCGCCCTCGTCGTCTTTGTTCGCACGAAATTCAATGCTCAGGCCCCTTTCTATTTGTCCGAACAGTCGCCGAGTGTCCTGACGAACCGCGTTAGCAAGCTCGTTCTTGCGGTCCCCGCCATAGTGAACGATGACAAGTTGTGTTGACTCTTCTATGACCTCTTCCACAGTCGTCTCTATGCTTTCGTTTAATTCGTCGAGAGCTTTACGTGACAGCCCCATTTCTTTCAGGTCAGCCCGTGCCTTTCGGATTTTCTCAATTTTCTCCCAGGCCGTCAGGAATTTGTTCACCACCTCAGCAATTGCCTGTATAACTTGGGCTTTCGCAAGCAGTGCAATAGTGGGTATGGAGGATGACAGTTGTTCTAGCTCGGGTTGTTCCGCGCTGCCCGTGATGGCTTCGCTATAGTCCTGCATCAAGCGGTTGATGAACGTAAGTTCTTTTGCGAACGGCCCGAGCTGATTATCAAACATGTCACGGGGTATCAGAAAAGCCAAGTCCGCAGACCCCGGCTGTAGTTTCGATTCTTCTATCCCGAGTTGTTCTAAACTCTCTTTCGCATTTCGCACGGTTTTAAGAAACCCTGAACGCCTGCGTACAAGGTCCTGAACAAAATCACGAGCAACGGAGGGGGTCATAGGGTTTTTCTGGATGGCATCCTTTACCTTATCCGCGATGCCGGGGTTAAAGAACTCCCCACCTCCCATTGCATTAATTGTGACCGCCTCGGAAGGCGAAATCTCGCCCCTGAGTTCCTCAGCAGCCGTTTCCAACTCACTGATGGCCTGTGCAAGTGAGGTCTGATGTTGCGCCTGTGCTGGATTGGCGGCCAAATTCGCCAGGGCCGTGCCAACCGCCTCCAAGCTGCTTTGCAGTCCAAGCCTCACGTCAAGACTTTCAAGCAGCCTAAGTATTCCGTACAGCTTCTCTGCTGTCATAGTTCTCCGTTCGTTATAAGAGAAAGCGCATTCTACACGCACACAAGAGAACGGGCAGCAACAAACCATTACTGCCCGTGCTGTTTACTTGTTTTTCTTTTTCGCTTGGGCAAGGTCTGACGCAATTGGCCCACGGTCCCGCTTAGGGGTGTTGGGATTGCGCAAGTCTTTTCCCGCCTGTGAAGCTGTCCTCTTGGAAGTAGTCATAGCGCGAGTATAGTGCATCATTCTTAGGGCAGAGAATAAAAAGCGAAGCTAGCGCAAATCTTCTGTGCAAATCTTGCGTTTTATTGTGCAAGACTGTGGAAAGCTAGCGCCTATGCTAGTTTCTGCGCGATTTGCTCATCCAAAATCTCCCGCACCGTGAGCGGGATTATGACGGTGTGCTCACGCCGGAAGAATGCGTCAATCTCCGTGAGCGCATCGCGCGAAAAATCGAAGCCCACGAAAAAGCCTTTCTCGCGCCGCGTGCGCATCATAGCGGCCTCAAATTTGTCTATGTCGGGACGCCCCACGCGGTCCACTTGCTTGACCTGGATTGGATACCACTTATCCATGAAGTCCAGCTCCGGCGTGTGCGTCACGGCGGCCTTCGGCGTTGCGCCTACCGGGTAGATTCGCCCGTCAATACCCATGTCTCCGACTTGCGTCTTGTTCGGGATTCCGCCAAGAGCAATCACTGCCCAATTCTCAAACTCAAACGGCGGGATATTGCGGAGTTGCTTTTCCGTCCACGGCAGATCACGCACAATGAAGCCGCGCCCGGCGAGCCACAGCTTCTCATCTTCCCGCAGCTTGCAAACATCTCTTAGGCGCTTTGCCATTACCCGGCAAGCTGTCGGCGAGATATCAATGCCTATCCACTGGCGGCCTAGCTGCTGAGCGGCAACGAGAGCCGTGCCGCAGCCGCAAAACGCATCTAGCACAATGTCGTTTTCGTTTGAAGATGCCTTCACGATGCGCTCAAGAAGCGGCAGCGGTTTCTGAGTCGGATATCCAAGGCGCTCTCTAGAGAGATTGTGAAGCGGTCGGATATCGTTCCACACCGTTTGCAACGGGACGCCAAGGCTTTTATCTGCGTATCTCTTGAGGCGCGGCACACCGCCTGCTTTTTTCGGCCAATGAATAGCGCCCGCCGCGTCCAGTGCGTCTAGCTTCTGCTGAGATGTGGCGTCAGCCGGGAGCTTGTACTGCTCCACCGCTTCTATCGGAATTGCCCAGTGTCGTCCCTTCGCGGTCACGTTGATGCCGCGCCACGGCTCTCCGCTGTCGCCATGCCGGATGCCGTCGCCGGTTAAGTCCATCCGCATCCATCTGCGCCCATCGGCGTCCTGATGATCGAAGAAAGTCTCAAGGTAGTCCGGGTCATAGGGCTGATATTGCTTGTTCCACGTATAAGTATCGGAGCCTGAGTAGAAGAAAATCGTGTCATGCACAGGCCCGTACCGCTCCGCACTACTGTGCGCGAACGTGCGTTTCCAGACAATCTCGTTCTGAAAGTTGTTCTCCCCGAAGATTTGGTCAAGCATCACCTTGACGTAGTGGGAGGCGTGCCAATCGCAGTGATAGTAGAAGCTGCCGGTTTTCTTGAGCACGCGGGCCAATTCCACACATCGCGGGCGCATGAAGTCTATGTACGCTTGCGTCGATTCGTGGCGGTCCTCAAACGCCCGCATTTCCTTTGTCTCGCCCCAAAACACCTCGTAATTGCGGTTGGAGTTGAAGGGGGGGTCAATGTAGATGAGATCAACGCAAGCATCCGGCAGCTTCTTGAGCTGTTCCAGGTTGTCCCCGCAGTAGATGACGCGGGTGTCAATGAGCGCGGATGGCCGCGCGTGGCTAATCGTCGCTTGGGGCATCGCTCCGATTCTACCGTGATGTCGCAAGCGGGAGTCAGTGACGCGAGAGATTACCGGGAACGCGGACGGGCGTGGGGACGCAGCGTCAAGGACTAGCGCAGCTTGATTCCGTTTTCCCTAACCCTCACCTACCCTCCAGGTCCGAGCGTCCCTAGATTGCCTCTAATGCGCGGAAAAGGTCCTTCTATCGCAATATCTCAAAGAGGCAAAAGCACAAATTGCGGACAACTCAAAAATACACGGTAACGCAGCCCAACTCATAGAAACCACAAAGAACATCTTCACATGCGAGTCATCCGGCAGTAGCACGAACCTATCAATTGCTCTTATTTCTGCCGCAAAACCTATGTCAAGAACTTTTTTGAGCCTTTTGAGTTGTCCATTTGCCCCGATTCTGTAGTAACTCGCCATTACTAAGTTATTCCGCACACTACTACTTGCTGAAACTTGCCGGAGTCCCACGGAACTCCCATGTTCTTACTCGCTAAAAAGGCGTGTTATATGTGCGGTGTAAGACAAGTCGCTAACGTGCCGCGCAAGTCTTCAACGGGAACGGGAATGGAAAAGATGACGCGCAAAACGGCAATGGATAGGCTCCACAGCGCGGAATCCGCCGCCGAGTTGCTTGGGGTCCGGCCTTCTCCGGTTGATGGAAGAGACGAGATGACCCGACACGAGTTGAGTTTACCCAAGCGCCGCGAAGTAGCGCGCCGCGTCGCGCGGTGCCACGCCGCCCAAAGTTTGAAGTGCTACCCGGTTAAAAAGGGCCGGGTCTTCGCGCTAGCTGCCCACGATACGGGGACGGGAGGCGTGAGACGGCAGCATCCGTTCGATGGGGAGTGCGAACGGCAATTCATCGAAACGAGGATTTGCTATGTCAACCCGATTGTTTGAAATGCGCGCCGAACGCGCAGAAGAGCTGAAGGCGGCGGAAGCCGTCCTCCAACGCGCCGAACAAGAAAAACGGGACGTGTCCGCTCAGGAAAAAACGCTCATTGACGAGCGCCTGGCGCGTGTCAAGGCCCTTAACCCGAAGATCGAGTCAATTGAAAGCCGGAATACCCTCCTTGGCTTTGACCCTGTAGCAATGCTGAGCGGACGGCTTGTCAAACCCGGCGAGCCGGACGCGCACGATGAAGACCGGCCCTCCGGCCTCATCACGCCAAAAGAGCATCCAATGGCGCTTGCCCTGAAGCGCAACTTCGGCACATGGGCGCGCCGCGCGGTTGGCAGCCTCACCGGCTTGCCGAATCTCACTGAGCAGCAACCGGGGATGGAAGCCAGCAGTCCATCCGGCGTCGTAATCAGCGAAGGGTCGGGCACGGGCCTGGACAGCATGAGTTTTATAACGCCCTTTCAGGTTCTCCCTTTTTTGCGGTCGTACTTCGGCTTCGCGCCGTTTGAACAAGCGGGTGCGAGCGTTATCAGCACAGACCACATGAGGGAAATCAACGTCCCGGTTGTTGCTGCTGGCGCTTTGCCCACGCAGTACCCCGAAGGGCAAGGCCCGGCTCAGGGACCGTCCGGCTCTCAGCCGTTCGGCATGAGCGGCTTTCAGATGGGTGCGAACAAACTGAGCCGCCAAGTCATCGCAAGTTGGGAATCTCTTCAGAGCACGGAGATTCCGCTTCAGCCGATGATCGTTGACGAGCTTTTGGCCGCAATCGCAAACGGGCTGACTTCAGCCGCCACCACCCAAATGTATGCGGCACTGAGCGGGGCCTCAAGCACGCTGCAAATCAGCGGCTCGGGAGTCGAAAACGACAACTACGGGCTTATGACGGCACTCCGTCACGCGCTCGTTGAAGGTTTCGAGGGGCCGGAGTGCTGTTGGATGCTTTCCCGCAATACGCTGGCGATCATCCGCAACACGCGCGCGAGTACATCCGGCGTTGTAATGTTCGACCCGGACAATGACACCATCCTTGGGCGGCGGTACGTGACCAATGAATACTTTGATTCCATCTGTGGCTCGGGCTTCGTCGCCTACGGCAATTGGAACCGGGGTGCTTGGTTGCGCCGCACTCCAATCATCACCCGCATTCTGCAAGAGCTGTATTGGTTAAATTCCGAGATCGGCTTCCTGGCTACCGCTTGGGGTGACAATCACTTCCTTGCGGAGCTAGTGAGCGCGGCACAACCGCCTACTTGGCAGCCACTTTATTACTGTGTGCTGCCTAGCGGCTCACAGAGCTAACCCGTCTCTGCGGGAGATAGCTTCACCCGTCTGTCAGCGGGCCGCTCGCGATTCCCGCAGCCACCTTCGCGCGGTGGTTCATTTCATCGCGGGCGGGTCTGACAGCTCCTAGATAGCCCGGCTCCGGTGTTGGGGAGCATCAGAGCCGGGCGTTTTGAAAGCAAGCTATGAGCGAATTACCTTACCTCGCGCAAGGCCCGCTAGCAGAAGCATTCGCAGAACAGACCAAGGACTTTGCCTTCCTGTATGACCGTGGCACGTTCGCCGCTTGGGTGGGGACGCGCTGGAGCATCGGGGACCCCGGAGACTTGCTGCTCAAGCGAGCGGTCAACAGCTACTTGGGCGGATTGTTCCCGCAATACGACTTGCCTGCTTCCACCAAGAAAGCGTTGTTGGATTCGCGCTTCCGTCAAGGCGTGATGGACCAAGTAAAGCCGCTCTTGCCCGCCTGGAAGTTTGCCGAAGAGTTTGACCGTGACCCGCTCTTGCTTGGCGTGCCCGGCAATCAAGTGCTTGATCTGCGAACGGGCACCGTCCGCCCCATCTCGCGTGATGACCGCGTAACCAAGCGCACGAACGTAGCGCCGGACCCGAATTGTAAGGCCGTCCGCTTTGAGCAATTCATGCGCGAGATAACCCTTGATGATGATGCCCTTCGCGGCTATCTGATGCGTTACTGCGGTTACGTGCTCACCGGCCACACACGGGAGCATTGCCTGCCGTTCTGGTATGGGCACGGCGCGAACGGCAAGGGCACGCTCATCAATGTTCTGCAAAACATCATGGGATGGGAGTACGGCACCACGCTCCGCATGTCCAACCTTGTTGCTAAGAAAAACGAGGATGACGGACAACGCCGCATTGTTGCAAAGCTGTGCGGGGCACGGTTGGCAACCGCGAACGAGGGCAACGCGCACGTCAAGCTGGACATGGCTCTTCTAAAGAGTCTCGCCAGCAGTGACTTGCTCGCCGGAGCACATCTGTACGAACGGGAATTTTCGTTCGCGCCATCTCACAAACTCATCATTGCGACCAATCACAAGCCGGAGCTGGAGGTTGATGCGGCGGCACGGCGGCGCGTTCACCTTGTCCCGTTCGATGCGGAGTTTACCGGCGCGAAGGAAGACAAGGGATTGGAAGAGGCTCTCAAGCGGGAAGCGCCGGGCATCATGGCTCTGATGGTCGAATCGTGTCTTGAATGGCAAGAGATGGGATTGGCCCCGCCCGAGCGCGTCACCCGCGCCACACGGCAACTGTTCGAAGAGCTGGACCCGATAGGGCGATTCGCGGCAGAGCGGCTCACAGCGGACCCGGAAGCGTTCCTGTCCACGGAAGAGCTGTGCTCTGCGTACAGTCGTTTCTTGAATGATAACGACTACGAGGCTGTAATTGACCCCAAGGCGCTCGCCAAGCGGCTAAAGGAACTGCCCGGCGTGAAGCAGCTAACCCGCGTTGCCGGTGACGGTGTGCGCCGCCGTGGTCTGTTGGGGCGGAGACTAATTGACCCATGACACATCGACACGCACGACACGCCTCTTTCAGATCTTTTTATAGATAGGCCCCGTCCCGTGTGACAGCGGCCTATGTAAGAAAAAGCTAGTAATAACCCGTGTCGCGTGTCGATTCGCGTGCCGGGTCAGAACGGAGGAAAGTGATGGGATACCTGAAGCAAGGCGAAGTGAGCGGCAACGGCAAGCGGGGCAAGAAGAGCAAGCAGCCCACGAAAGAGCAGCCCGTCCCGCCCATTGTTGTCAACCTGGACGCGAACGCCGGTCTTGCGGGCATTGAAGTTGCGCTAGATGAGCTTGCAAGTGCGGTGCGCTCGTATGCACACAACGCGGCGGATGGTGAGAACAAGCTGGCGGTGTTCACCGGCGAAGAGGGCGCGGGCTATTACCCGGTCCTGATTGCGCTTGACCCTGGCAGCGAAACAACACGGGACATGCTGGCCGTGGGTGAGCGTATCGCTAGCGCGTTCGAGCGCATTGCGGATGCGCTGACGGGAAGCGCAGCACCAAGCGCCGCATTAACGGACGGGGGCGGGGTCAAATCTTGACCTTGATGCCTGAATAGCCCTCCGACGCCCATTTTTCTACATGAACGCCAAATCTTCCATTTTTCATATCGCTGAAGCAAAAGGAATTAGGCGCGCCATGCTAACGAGGCGGAGGTCCCTTTGGCGTAAGGCATTCGCGGATTTCGGCATCCGTCAGCGGACCGCTAGCCCCTTGCCAACTGCCATCCAGCCCACGGTTGCAGGACCAATCGCTCAAACGTCCTTGAGGCGTGGTACGCGTCGCTCGCACGGACAAAGCATTGCCGACGCTCAGGGGCTGAAGCGGGGCGAAGTCCACCTGAAAACCGGCCCGGTATCAGCGCACGCAAAGCCGGGGCATCTTCACTTCGCGGACTCGGCACTGTGGCGGCTGGAAAGCCTATCTGCGACATCAGTGGGGACGCTGTACCGCCCATTTCTTCGGCAGCGCGGGTGATGCGCCCGTAAAGATCACCCAATGCGGCGCTCTTGGTTTCGCTAGTCTGCTGAGCCATACAACGATTCTACTCTGCCTGGGGGACCTGAATGATCACCGAAGTTAGCACACCCTACACCGTGGGCGAAGTTGCCGCACTAACCGGCCTGTCAGCCCGCACCGTCACGAAGCTGTTTGAGAATGAGCGGGGCGTGATCGTCTACGAGTCCGACAACGTGCTCTACAAAAAGAGACGCTACAGGACGATCAAGATTCCCCGGCACGTGTATGAGCGGGTCTTGCGGCGGCTCGCTGTAAGCTAGATGTGCTTTTTGCCAGTCCCTTGGCAATCGGGGCATGGGTCGGTTTTGACGGAAGCCGCGCTCATTCGGCCCGTTCCGTTGCATGTCGTGCAAGGCGGGCACTCGTGCTCAGGTTGGTCCTGCCCTTCTACGAGGTCAAAAGGCTCTTCCCAACCGCAATCTTCACACTTCCAGACAATGCCGGCCCCCGGTTGTTCATACTTGTGTAAGTTTGCCATTGAAGGCCAGTAGCATATCACGTTCGTCGCTTTTGTGCAGAGCGGCCCACGTCCCACATTGTCGTACAGAGGCAATTTTAGTAATCTCCATTGCCGGGTTCGGTCGGACCCCGGTTGACCTCACTTTTTGGGGGAGCCAGGCAGAGAAATTTTTGTGCTAATTTGTGCTACCGATGTTGGGGTGCCTCATTTCTGGTGAATCTAGCCGATTGAAAACACAGCAAGTCCTTTAGAAAAAACGCCGTCCCGAATACAGTTAGTAAACACCACGCGTCGGCGCGATTCATGGCGCGTTTCTCCTGTAACTATGCGGGTTCTGACGGACAACAGGCGCGGATCGAGCAGGAATTGCGGGAATTATTGCCGTGTTTTCCACCGGAGCACCTCTTGACTGTAGCAGAGGAATCGAGCAGAGTACGCTTAAGCAGTTGTGGTGCCCGCTCTGGCACTCCCAACCTGACATGGCTACGACTCTCGCTCCCGTGGAGAACCGGGACGTGGTGAGATGCGACGATTGCCATCTTGTCCAGTTCAAAACCGTCAACAATCTTTGCCGCCGGTGCCGTGCTTCCCTGGATGAGGACGAACCGGAGCCAATCCTCACACCCGCAGTGCCATCCGCTGCGGCGGACGAAGGCGATCGCTCGGAGATTCAGGTGGCGAAGGCGATTCGCAATCTGCGGCTGCGCGGCGGACTGAGCCAGCGGCAACTGGCGCTGCGCATGGGCGTTCCGCGCACCTACGTCTCGAAGATCGAGAACGAGAAAGCGACGCCGACGTTGTCGTCGCTGGCGCGGCTGGCGCTGGCGCTCGAGGTCAGTGTGCCCGATCTGCTGCGCGAGTGCGGGCCGTCGCGCGAGGACGATGTTTGCCAGTTGCTGGCCGATCCGTTCATCGTGGAGCTCATGGAGTTCACGCCGAAGCTGAACGCGATGCAACTGTCGAGCGTGCTGGCGCAGGTGCGGGACATCGTCACCCATCCGCGGCGCGGTGCCTAGGTGCAGGGAACTGCGGTGCCTCAGGTTTGCCCGTCCCGTTGGGCTAACTTGGGCCTACTCTAGTTGCGGCCCAGGTCAGCGTCCAAAAGATGGCCGCGAACCTGGGGCACCACGCTCCGTTCGGGATGACAGAGCGGGGCAGAATTGGCTCTAGGCTGTGGCTGGTCGTCGCTTGGACCAGCCCAGCCACACCAGCGACAGTAGCGTCAGTATTGCGATGATGCCTTGCGAGATCACGCAATACACGCAGTAGACCTCGAGCACGCGGGCTTCGATGCGCGTCAGGTAAAGCGCGAAGCCGAGTCCGATCACCACCGCAATGACCAGCAGTTCTCGCCGGCGAAGCAGGGCCAGCAACGCGATCAGCAGATAGCCTGCGATGCCGATTGCCGCCACCGGCATGGGACCGATCGTGGCGTAGGGACTGTGGTTGACGACGCCGCAATCCCATTTGTCGTTGATGCTGCACGGCTCTTTGCCCGCGTCGTCATAGTGCACCTTCAGGGCGAGGGATGAAACGATGACTCCGAGGATGGCAAACACGATGATCGCAATTCGCACGCTGACTCCACGAACCTTCTGGACTGAACTCTAATTGTAATCGCGCGGGGAGCCGCAACTCACCTCTGCGTGGCCGGGATTGGCGCCATGGCCGGATTTGCCTATTGCGGACAATCGCCGAAACCGCTGCTGGCAACCACATCACAGGCCTCTGTGATGTAGTACAATCCCTCCTGCCTTATGCGACGAACGCTCGCCAGCCTGTTGCTTGCGCTTTGGATGGCAAGCGCTTGTGCGCCTTTGCTGCAAGCGCAGTCCAGCGTTCCAGCATGCTGTCGCGCTGATGGCAAGCACCACTGCGCGATGCATTCTGCGGGCGATGGCTTCCACGCTGCGCCCTGTTCGCTTTACCCGCAGCATTCCACAGCGCTGACCTTACCTTTCGCAAGCGCGTTGGGCGAGCAGTCGCGATTCGCCATTGCCGTCTTGCGCGGGCAGGCCTCGCCGGGCCTGCTTCCGCTCCACATCAGCCATTTCCGCGCCGGCGATATCCAAAAACGCGGTCCTCCTCTCGCCTGACCTTACCCTTCAGACTTGCATGCGGCTGGTCTCGGCCTGACGTGTCGTTGCACTAAAGCCAAATGCATTTCGCCATCGTGAAGCGCAGCGACTGCCGCGCTTCGACCGTATGCGTGAATCCAGTTTCCGTTGCTTAACCGGGGAGGGGAACACATATGAGGTCGCTTCGTCGAACGCCGCCGTTCTGGGGAGCCGCGCTTGTGCTTGTGTCCTTTGCGCTGCTTTGTGTAACGCCGTTGTCGGCCGCCACCATTTTCGGCTCGGTTCGCGGCGTGGTGCATGATCCGCAACACCGTCCCATCCGCGGAGCCCGCGTAACGTTGAAGGCGCAAACTTCAGATTGGACACAGTCAGAAGAATCCAACGACAACGGCGAATTCGAATTTCGCTCTGTGCCCATTGGCGCGTACACGGTTACGGTATCGTCGAAGGGATTTCAGGAAAGCGAGCAGGACGTCATCGTCGAGTCGGACACGAGTCCGGTACTGCACTTCCAGTTGGCAATCGCCGGTGCGAAAGAAAACGTCGTTGTCTCGGGAACTCCCGTCCAGGCGACGATGGACACTGTGACGCCGACCACGTTGCTCAACCGAGAAGACATTCAGCAAACTCCCGGTGCAGCTCTCACCAACAGCCTGGAAATGATCACCGACTACGTGCCGGCGACCTACGTGACCCACGACCAGCTCCATATGATGGGAGGTCATCAGGTGCAGTGGCTGATCGATGGGGTTCCCATCCCTAACACCAATATCGCCACCAACCTGGGGCCGCAGATCGATCCCAAGGACATTGACTACCTGGAAGTGCTGTCAGGCGGCTACGATTCGACCTACGGCGATCGTACTTACGGCATGTTCAATATCGCTCCAAGAACCGGCTTCGAGCGCGACCGTCAGTGCGATCTGGTTACGACTTTCGGCAACTTCTACTCTACCGACGACCAGATCAGTTGCGGAGGACACACCCAACGGTTCGCCTGGTACGCGAGCCTGAACGGAAACCGCAGCGCCCTGGGACTACAGCCGCCCATCCCGCAGATTGTTCACGATGCGCAGAACGGTTACGGTGGGTTTGCCTCATTCATCTACAACCACGATTCAGAAAACCAGTTCCGCGTGGTGACATCTTTGCGCCAGGATTACTACCAGATTCCGGTCGATCCGAACCCCAACTCAGTCGGCAATCAGATACTGATAGCGTCGGGCGAGGTTCCGAGCTCCGGTCTGCACGATGCCGAACGTGAGCCTGACGGCTACGTGACGTTTTCGTGGATTCACACCTTCGATCCCAACACGCTGCTGACGGTTTCGCCCTTTTATCACTACAACGCTGCAAACTACGAAGGCGGTACGAACGACTATCCGGTGATCTCGACCGTCAACCAGGTTGCGAACTACGTGGGAACGCAGGCGATTCTTGACCGAACTTTCTGGAAGAACAATTTGGAAGCTGGAATTTACGGATTCTTCCAGCACCAGCACAACTACTTCGACAACCAGTACACCGATGGTACGCCGAATTTTCCTGCTTCTTCCATCAGCGTTAATGGCGGTGTTGCCGCCGAATTCCTTAACGACCGTTTCAATGTAAACCACTGGCTGACCCTCTTCCTGGGGGTACGAGTAACGCAGTTCAACGCCACCGTCTCAGAGCACGAGGCAGACCCGCGCCTGGGAGCGTCGATACGAATCCCGCGTCTGAATTGGGTCTTACGCGGGTTCTACGGGCATTTTTATCAGGCGCCGCCGCTGGTGACAGCCACTGGTGCGCTGTTGGGCTTTGCCAACAGCCAGAACTTCACCTTCTCCCCGTTGCGGGGCGAGCGCGACAAACAATGGATCGGCAGCGTAATCATTCCTTATCGCGGATGGAATGCGGAAGTCGACAACTATCAAACTACCGCAACCAATTGGCTGGACCACAACAATATCGGCGAATCGAACTTGTTCTGGCCCATCACTTGGGCAGGAGCCATCATTCAGGGATGGGACCTTACGCTGCGGTCGCCGCTGATCGCGCATCGCGCTCAGCTTCACCTCGTTTACGCCAACCAGATCGCACGGGCCACTTCGCCCATCACCGGAGGGTTGATCTGCCCCCTACCGGTAAATTCGTCATGTCCGCTGGATATCCCGCCGGGTTACGCGCCTGTCGATCATGACCAAAGAAATACGTTGAATTGGGGCGGCAACACCAGCCTTCCGTGGCAGAGCTACGCCTCGGCGAACGTGTACTACGGTTCGGGATTCACGAATGGTTTGTATGGGACGCCACTGTCGCAATATCCCGGGCCCTACCTGCCCAGCCATACCACGGTCGATCTTTCGCTAGGGAAGAGCTTCGTCGAGAGCAAATACGCGGTTTCCGTTACGGCGCTGAATGTGGCCAACCGGCGCGTGCAGTTGGACAACAGCCTGACCTTCGGCGGATTTCATTGGAACGATCCGCGCGAAATCTACGGCGAATTCCGCTGGCGGTTTCATTACTAAGGAGATTTTGATCAAGCAAACGGAAGGGCCACTCAGACGGCCTATAAAACCGCAAAGCATTTGCGGTACTTACGGACGGCCGGAAGGGACTGTGTCGCGACTGGGTGTCGCCGTTCTGCGGCCCAGCTTTTATCCCATCTTGTTCGGGGCTAACCCCACCGCCTAACCTCATCGCGCCGCTGCGCGGCTGGCGCGTTACGTTTTCGAAACTGTTTGTCCCACCACAAAATTTGATTGCCGCTCGGGGCACAGTCTCTCAAGGCCAGCTCTACCCGAAAGCACGGCGCAGCGACTTTTTGAGTGACCTGTTCAGCCGCTGAGGAAACACCGATTACCTCAGGCGTTGAAGCGCGGACCAAGCATCAGAGTTGCGATATGCACTCCCGGAGGCGTGCTCTACCCAACTTAGGTTCAGAAAGCCTCGGAGTGAGGAACCGTGGTGCGCAGCAGAAGATCGTCAAACCCCAAAAGGCTCAACCTGTTTTTCGCAAGGACCCGGCTTCCCGTGCCCACACTGGGAGCCGGACAAAAGGCGGCCTGCTATTCTCACTTGTGCTTTAATGCCAAGAGGAGGGTCAGCTATGGAAGAGCGTGAATTTTACAACGAGCGGCCGGAAACCAGGAAAACCACATTGACCTGTCCGCATTGTCATCAGTCAGCCGAATACGATTTAAGCTGGCTGGTGCGTACCAAGGTGCGCCAGCTACCCGGCCGCGCCGACGAGCGCGACCGCGCGAAGTTCGCCAAGGCGCGCTCCTACATGGTCCGACGCGATGACCTGGTCGGCTGCAAGAACCCGCGCTGCCGCAAGCGCTTCGAGGTCTCCGGGGTGCAGTCGGTTGCGTTTCTCGATGAGCAGGTGCAGCCGCAACGCGTGCAGTAAAGGAAGTGGATAGTGGATAGAAACACCTGATCGTCGTTTCCTCGTACTTCTATCCACTAGCCACTAATCGCTATCCACTGCTTCTAGACATGTCCACCAACCCTCAACCTGTAGGCACGCGCCGGCGCAAGCGGGGGCTCGAAGGCGGCGTGGAGACCTTTATGGAGCGCCTCGACCGCTTCTGGCAACGCGTGACCGAGGGCATGGCGGTCAACCAGCTTTGGTCGCAGTTTCGTACCGACGCCCGCTCCAGCTATCGGCTCTACTCGAAAGAGGTTGATTCGACCCGGACGACCGGTGTTCCACGCGGGCGTCACGCTTTCAACGTTGTCGGCCAATACTTCTGGGCGATCATCGAGAAACTCACGCCGGCGCGGCGGGTGCTGCTGCTGGTGGCGCTGGTGCTGATCGTTTTTCCCGGCGGGGAGTGGACGTGGAGGACCAGCTCCGGCGAGATCAAGGCCTTCGTTCTGGACTTTCATTTCCTCGGCGGGCTGCTGATGTTTGCGCTGCTGATCCTGGAGGTCGGCGACCGGGTCGTGATGAAGCGCGACCTGCAGATCGCGAAAGAAATTCAGGCGTGGCTGCTGCCCGCGAATCCGCCACAGGTTCCGGGGCTGGAAATCGCATTCACCACGCGTCCGGCGAACACCGTTGCCGGCGACTATTACGATGTGTTTGCGCGTCCGGCATCGGGCGCCGCCGGCGAGACGTTCCTGATCGCCATTGCCGACGTTGCCGGTAAGAGCGTGCCCGCTGCCATGCTGATGGCCACCTTCCAGGCGAGCCTGAAGACGCTGTCGGCGACACCCGGGTCCTTGACCGAGCTGATCAGCCGCATGAATCGCTACGCCTGCAGCAACAGCCAGAACGGACGCCGCTTCACCACCGCGTTCATTGCCGAATACTCGCCGGCGACTCGCACCCTGACCTACGTCAACGCCGGCCATAACACCCCGATACTGCGGCGGCCGACGGGGGCCATCGAGCGTCTCGAAACCGGAGGCGTGCCGCTAGGCATCCTGGAGGACGCGGTGTATGAATCGGCGAGCGTGACGCTGGGGAGCGGTGACTGGTTGGTGATCTTTACCGACGGCGTAGTGGAGGCGGAGAACAACGCGCAGCAGGAATATGGCGAGGAGCGCCTGCTGGTGATGCTGCACTCGGGCGTGGCGCTGACGCCCACGATGCTGCTCAATACCATCATGGCCGATCTCGACCGCTTCACCGGCGACGCGCCCCAGCACGATGACGTGACGCTGATGCTGCTGAAGTGCCGTGCATAGGGGACCACTGGACACTGGCGTAGTGCGCCATTAAGACCGTGACTTATCCGAAGCACGCTTTGTATCAGGGCACGACTTTGTCCTATGTGCGGTGGAAGGGCACGGCTTAAGCCGTGCCGTAATTTGGCGAGATGAGTAGGCTCTAGCCCGGTTCACCGCGGCTAAAGCCGTAAGTCTCGAACTCCCGATTCGCCGGGCTGAAGCCCGGCGCTTCCACCGTCAAGCGGGACATTAATTTTGCAGCTCTCAATAAAGCCCGAGGAAAAATGATGCTTTTCGGCACGGCTGAAGCCGTGCCTGATACAAACCTTGAAACCTTACGTCAACAGATTTCCGGCGCACTACACCGGCAACTGCCTTTCACCACGTTCGGCACGGCGGATTGCGCACCATGGGTGCGTCGGCCTTGCAACTGAAGGCCTTCTGGAATTCCGGCATGTTGCCCACTACGCCGTTCACCCGGAACCTGCCTAACGCGTGCTCGTTGGTCTGGGCGATGAGGCGGGCGAATTCCGGACGCTCGCTCTCGCACCAGATCTGTCCCCAGCCGACGAAGAACCTCTGCTCCGGAGTAAAGCCGTCGGTCGGTTTTTCCGGGCTATTGGCCAGCACATCCAGCAGCGCCATATGCGAAATGCGTAACCCGCCATTGTCGGCGGTGTTCTCGCCCAACTCGAGCTTGCCGCGCTCGTGCACATCATCGACCGCGACGAACTTGTCGTACTCGTTGACGAAGCACGACTCGAGGCTGTCGAACTGCTCGCGATCTTTAGGCGTCCACCAGTTGTGCAGATTGCCGTCGGCGTCGAATTGGCTGCCCGCGTCGTCAAAGCCATGCGTCAGCTCGTGTCCGATCACCGCACCGATCGCTCCCAGGTTTACGGCAGGGTCGATCTTGGGATCGTAGAACGGCGGCTGCAAAATACCCGCCGGGAAGTTGATGTTGTTCTCCAGGTCGCTGTAGTAGGCGTTGACGGTCGGCGGCGTCATGCCCCATTCCTGGCGGTCGACCGGATTACCGATCTTCTGCAACTGGCGATTGAACTCGAATTCGTTGGCGCGCAGCGAATTGCCCAGCGCATCGCCGCGAATGATGTTGAGCTTGCTATAGTCACGCCACTTGTCGGGATAGCCGATCTTGTTCTCAACTTTCGCGAGCTTTTCGAGCGCCTGCTTTTTGGTCTCGGGCGTCATCCACGACAGCTCGGTAATGTCGGCCTTGAGCGCGGCTTCCAGCTCGTGCACCATCTTGAGCGCCGCGGCCTTGCTCTCCGGCGGAAACTCCTCGGCCACGTAGGACTGTCCCAGCGCTTCGCCGAGATCGGCGTTGGTGAACTGCACGCAGCGCTTCCAGCGCGGACGCAGCTGTTTGGCTCCGGTTAGCGTCTTGCCGAAGAAGGCGAAGTTCTCTTCCACAAACGGAGTGGGCAGCAGTTGCGCGCCGCTGTGCACCGCGTGCCAGCGCAGATAGGTCTTGATGTCGTCGAGGCTCGCGGTCTGGACCGTCTGGTTCATGCCCTTCACGAAGTCGGGCACGGAGACGTTGAGGCTGCTGAAGCTCGGGGTGTCGATGTTGGCGAAGTACTCTTTCCAGGTGAACGCCGGACTCAGCTCCTGAAGCTGCGCCGTTGTCATCTTGTGATAAACCTTGGTGGGATCGCGGCGCTCCACGCGGTCCATGGAAGCCTTTGCGAGCTCGGTCTCAAGATTCAGGACAGTCTTCGCGTCGGCTGCGGCTTTGTCAGGCGGTTCGCCGAGCAGGGCGAACATCTTGGTCATATGACCGACATACTGATTGCGCAGCTCGACCGACTTGGCGTCGTCCTTCAGGTAGTAGTCGCGATCGGGCAAGCCCAATCCGCCCTGATCGGTGCCGGCAATTTCCGTGCGCGAGTCTTTGGCGTCAGGCTCGGAGCCGAAATCGAACAGCGCATGAACGCCGTTGCTGTGCAGGTATCCCATCAGCGCCGGCAACTGCGACTTGTCTTGCAGCGCGTCGATGCGATCCAGCACAGGCTTCAACGTCGACAGGCCCTTGGCGTTGATGCCGGCTTCGTCCATGCAGGAGACGTAATAGTCGCCGATCTTCTGCTCGTTGGCGCTGCGCTTGGCATCGTCGGGCGAGTACTTCTCCAGTATGCTGCGGAGCACGATCTGGTTGTGCTCGTGCAGTTCGTTAAAACGTCCCCAGGAAGGCTGGTCGGCGGGAATGGGATTGTTCTTGATCCAGTTGCCGCAAGCGTACTGGTAGAAGTCGTTGCAGGGATCGACGGACTTGTCCATCGCGTTGACATCGAAGCTGACCATCGGTTTCGGCTGGTCGGCCGCAGGAGCACTGTTCTGGCTTTGGCCAACTGCCGCCAGGGCGGTGACAACCAACAGGCAAGCTAGGGGAGAGAGTCGTCGCATGAAAGAACCTCGCGTGAAGTAACCAGTAATGCTAATGCAGAATCGAATTAAGCGCATCTGGAGAAGCAGCAACTAGCAACTAGCAATTAGCAATTAGCACCGACTTGAATTGGCAAAAAAGAACGCCGTAGGCGCGAAAGAGGTTAGCCCAGCGCTTCCGCGCTGGGTGGGCGAAAAGACGTTCCGAGTCCCGTAGGGACGACAGCTTTCTTATGAAAAGGCGTATTCAAAGATCACACTGAATGCTAAATGCTAAACTCCGCCCTCCACCACACGCTTTCGCATTGGCAGATCGCGGTTGCCTGGGCGATTTTCCTGGCGAGCTACCTGGTATTCGCCATCGGCAGGTTGCCGGGCACGAAGATCGATCGTCCCGCAATGGCGGTCATCGGCGCGGTGCTGATGTTCGTCTTTGGCATACTCAGCCCAAAAAAAGCTATTGCCAGCATCGATTTCACGACGCTGGTGCTGCTGTTTTCGATGATGCTGATTGCCGCCAGCCTGCACCTGTCAGGCTTCTTCGAGTGGATCACCCGGCTGGCCATTGAGCACCTCGGCCCGCGGCGGCTGCTTCCCGGAGTGATCTTTGTCAGCGGGATTTTGTCGGCGTTTTTGGTGAACGACATTGTTTGTCTGGTGATGGCGCCGCTCGTTCTCGGGCTGTGCAAGCGCATGCGGCTGCGGCCGCTGCCATTCTTGCTGGCGCTGGCGACGGCGTCGAACATCGGCAGCACCGCGACCATCACCGGCAATCCGCAGAACATTCTGATTGGCTCGGTCTCGGGCATTCCCTACCGCGAGTTTCTCGCGCACCTCGGTCCGGTTGCGCTGATAGGCCTGTTCCTCGACTGGGCCGTGTTGCATTGGATTCACGTGCGGAATGGCCACGAAGTGGTAAGCGAAATGGAGGCGCAAACAACGGCCACGGCGCGAGCACCGGAGATGCATCCCGCGTGGCCTGTCGCTGTGAGCGTTGGTGTGCTGATCGGATTCCTGGCGGGATTTCCTCCCGCCCTCGTCGCCGCAGCGGGAGGCGCGCTGGTGCTGGTGCACCGCCAGCGCTCGCCCAAAATCATCTACCGCGATGTTGACTGGTCGCTGCTGGTGCTCTTTCTCGGACTATTTTTGATTATCGGCGGCGCAGAACAGGCGGGCATCAGCCACGAGTTGCTGGGCGCGGCGGAGCGACTGAACCTGCACAACACCGCGATCTTCACCACGGTGGTTGCCGTGCTGTCGAACATCGTCAGCAACGTTCCTGCGGTGATGCTGCTGAAGGGGCTGGTTCCGCAATTCCGCGACCCTCACGCCGCGTGGCTCGTGCTCGCGATGAGCAGCACGCTCGCGGGAAACCTGACGATCACCGGCTCGGTCGCCAACATCATTGTGGTGGAGAAAGCGCGCGGCGAAGCGCACATCGGCTTCGTGGAGTACATGAAGATCGGCGTCCCGGTGACAGTGTTAACGCTGGTCTTGGGGTTGTTGTGGCTGCGATTTGTGGGCTAGTGCGCGTGACAGTTCTGGCCGCTTCTCTTTTAAGGCAGGTTGCCCGGTTTCACTCAGTCGGAAACCGGAAAAGGACTCAGGGTGTTTTGCAGTAGTGTTTGAAGATCCTAGCCGCAGCCATGAGCATGGCGACGAACGCTAGAATTGCGGCTGCGCCGGCGAGTGTGGGCCACGATTGATGGACGAGGTTTCTCCAGTTTGCCCCCACGATGAACGCTGTTACCGTGTTTACCAGGAGCGTGTATCGTGGGATGGGTGCTTTTAGCCAGTCCGAGATTGTCATGTGCTTCCTTCGGTACGACTTGGCAGGCACATCCTGCTCCTATGCCGCCAGCAGCAACTACTCCGTGTACGGCTTCCAGCTGCCGTCGTTCGCTTCCCTCAGAACGATGCCAGCCTTGGCCGGCGCCGCGCTGTAGAAATCAACGCCGTAGGACTTGATCAAGGTCGCTCGGTCCCAAGTCGCGAAGCCCTTCACCAGCGGCCCGGAAGCGTCGAACTCCTGGCCCAGCCGGTTCGGCTTCCACTGCCAGGTGTACTCCACCTGCGCCAAGTGTGGCTTCAACATGGTCACCTTGTCAACCGACACCAACTTGCGCTCCGCCAGCGGCACGGAATACTTGGACGCTCCCGTCACCGTCTTCTCCTTTTGAACGCCGTCGATGCGGCCCAGCACAGCCTCTCCCGCGCCAGTCACGCTGACCGCGGCCATGGTGGCTTTCGCCGGATTAACGACGTTGACAATGCCTGCCTTCGACAGCAGCGTGTACTGCGGGTCGAGCGGCTTGTTGACGCTTCCGGTAGTGAACTGGACGGTCGCCGGACCTTGCGCGTTCAGAACCTGGGTGATGGTCGCGGTCGCGACGGGGAGGGTCAGGACGTCTTTGGCGCCCTTAACGAAGTAGTAGATCGTGCCGCCGACGACGATCACCAACCCGGCGATCAGCAGGATGGGAAAGAAGTTGGAGCTTCTCTGCTCCATCTCGATTTCGGCCGCGAAAAGCTCGCGTTCTACGGGTGCGGGTGCTTCGGCTTGCGGTTTGGGTTCTTCCTGGTTCGTGGTGGGTTCCGTGACGGTCGCCATAATATCACCTCTCGCGGCGACGTGCTGCCCGATCGCTTACCGCGGGGATTCTACTCCCGCTGCTGCCGGGCGTATTCCCCGCATACGGCAGAGGGCAGCCGCGCACATCTCCAGTATGGCCTTTGTGAACCAAGGCGCAGTGAGCGCGGTCACGGGGCGATGTGAGGAACGTCAGTCGTCAGTCGTCAGTGGTTAGTGGACAGTGGATAGTGGATAGTGAGCCACGAACGAAGGCTTCCTATGATCAAGACGCAACCGCTGCGCAGCTACACTTCTGACCTCATTAGGCTTCTCGCGTCCCAATCGTAACCGCTAACCACTAAGGAGACTCTGGACAAAGCTACCAATCGCCCTCAGGGGCAAAAGCCCGTACGGACTTTGCTGCGCGTGCGGCACGGCTGAAGCCGTGCCCTTTCAAAACTGAGGCTTAATCAGAGTCTCCCTGACTATCCACTAACCGCTATCCACTATTCGCTAACCACTAACCACTAACCACTGCCTTGCCACACCTGGCACGAATACGTTTTCACTACCAGCCAGACTGCACTGCCCTCTTGCAGTCGCAAAGATTCGCGGGCGGCGGGCGTGATGTGCACTTCGAATCGAGGGCCGCACTTCACGTGGGCGATCACCATCACATCCCGCTGCTGTAAACGCTCGATGGTGCCGCAAAAAACATTGCGCGCGCTTAGCCCTTGCGGGGCGGACGATGCCAAAAGGATATCGCCGGCGCGAATCCCCACGCGTAGCAGCCGCGATTTGTCCACGCGCGAGAGTGGCACTTCCAAATCGACAGTAAAGCCGACAACACGGCAGGTCATGGTCCCTTGCTCGCGATGGCCGGCAACGAATCCACACTCCAGGATGTTTTCGAATCCCGCCAGTTGCGCCACCGTCTCCGATTGCGCGCGTTCGAGAACGTCGTGCGGCGAGCCCTGGGCGACGATGCTTCCGGACTCCAGCACGAGCACGCGCTCTCCCAGCGAGAAAACTTCCTCACGCTGGTGGGTGACGTACAGGATGGGAATCCCATGCCGGTCGTTCCAGGCGCGAAGATCGGCGATGATTAGCGACTTCACCGGGGCATCGAGCGCGGCGAGCGGTTCGTCCAGCAAGAGCGCACGCGGCTGCAAAACCAGGGTCCGCGCCAACGCGACCCGCTGGCGTTCGCCGCCGGAGATTTCCGCGGGACGGCGTGCCGCGAGTGCCGCAATGCGAAACGATTCGAGCACCTCACGACTGCGGGCCTCACGCTCGGCGCCGGCGACGCCATGCAATCCGTACTGCACGTTTTGGCGCACGGTCATATGCGGGAACAGCGCGAGGGATTGCAGCAGATATCCGACGGAGCGGCGGTTGGGCGGCAGGTTGACGCCCGCAGCTTTGTCGAACAGCGCGTCGCCTGCGATGGCGATTCGGCCTGCCTCGGGAGTTTGCAGTCCGGCGATACAGTCGAGCAGCGTGGTCTTTCCCGCGCCCGACGGTCCGAAGAGGATGGTGAATCCCGGCGATACGGTGAACTCCACGTCTAATGCGAATGACGAACCGGCGCCGCCGGTCGCGGCGAAGCTCTTGCGAATGCGGACGCTCAATGGTTCGCCGGGCCGGGACGCATTTGCCGCGGTCATCGCCACTCCCACAGGTTCCACGCGGCCTTTCGTCGCAGACCATAAAGCGCGGCCAGCACCGCGAAGCAGAGGGCCAGCAGCAGCAACGCCGTGCGATTGGCGGCAGCGTAATCGAGCGCCTCGACCTGATCGAAGACGAGGATGGAAATGGTGCGCGTTACTCCGGGGATGTTGCCGCCGATCATAAGCACCACGCCGAACTCGCCCAGGGTGTGCGCGAAGCTGAGGACAAAACCGGTGAGCACGCCCGGAAGTCCCAGCGGCAAAAGAATGCGCCAGAAGGTGCGCCAGCGCGTGGCGCCGAGCAGGGCCGAGGCCTGCAGCAGTTTGCGATCGACGGATGCGAACGAAGTCGCCATCGGCTGCACCGCAAACGGCAGGCTGTATAACACCGAGCCGATCACCAGACCGGCGAAGGTGAAAGCCAGAGTATGTCCGGTGATCGCTTGATACCAGCGGCCGACGGGGCTAAGCGGGCCAAGTGCCACCAGAACATAAAAACCGAGCACCGTGGGAGGAAGCACAATCGGCAGCGAGACCAGCGCCTCGACAAAGAACTTCCAGCGCCGTGCCGAAAACGCCAGCCAATACGCCAGAGGAATGCCGATGACGAGCAGAATGAGCGAGACGGTCACGGCCAAGCGCAGCGTTAGCGTGAGTGCCTGGAGAATCATTTCTGCGGGAGGCTGAAGCCGTACTGCTGCAAGATGGATGCGCCTTGCGGCGAGCGAACGAAGTCGAGGAAATCCTGAGCCGCTCGCTGGTTCTTCGATGAGGAAAGAATGCCGACGACTTGCAGCATTGCCGGGTATGCGTCGGAAGGCAACTCCCAATAGCTGCCCGCGTCTTTCATTGCCGGCGACGACGCCAGCGACAGCGCGATCAGGCCGGCCTGGGTGTTGCCGGATTGTACAAATTGCGCCGCCTGGCTGATGTTTTCGCCCAACACCAATTTACCGGCAACCTTATCTTTCAGTCCGAAATGCTCCAGCGCAGCCATGGCCGCGCGTCCATAGGGCGCATGTTCGGGATTGGCGATCGCGATCTTCTGCACCGCAGGTTCGAGCAGCAGATTCATCTTGAGCTTTTGCGGATCGAGCGGCGAACGGTTTCGGCACCCATAACACCAGATGTCCCACAGCGTAGGTGCGGAGCGAAGAGCTTTCCATCAGGCCCGCAGCCGCCAGCTTCTTAGGATATTCGGCGTCAGCGGAAAAGAACAGATCGTAGGGGGCGCCGTTCTGGATCTGCGCGTAGAAGTTGCCGGACGCGCCGAAGGAGAGCGAAACCTTGTCTCCGGTTTTCTGCTCGAAGCGGGCTGACAACTCTTTCATCGCGTAGTTCAGGTCGGCGGCCGCCGCGATTTTGATTTCTTGGGCGCCCGCCGGCATCAGGCAGGACAGGAAAAGCAGGAAGAGCAGGATTCGTCTCATATTTCTGGGCCGGCCAGGTTTGTGGAGCAGAATCAGTCTACCCAAAACCGAGTCAATACGTCGATTTTATGTGGATTCGCGAGGCTTTCCTGTACGGAGATGGCCGCCCCTCATCTAGCAATCTTATACGTCGGCATTCTGGCGCTTCGTCCGATGACGACAAAAGCTCGTGCCTGATCGATCGCAAACCAGGAATGGCGTGACTTTCTTTTCGCGTAAAGGTCTACTCTTAAGCACTAATGAGCTATAAGCGGTTCTCGTTTTGTGCTTTTCCCGCTTGACCCGGAGGGGCTTTTCTGCCAGAGTAGCCTGACGCGGCGCTCTGCGGGGAACTGGCCATTCCGTGTCCCCGAGAGAAACTTGCTCGCTCCAAGCTGATGATACGCATTGAGGTCACGCTCAACGCCGATCCCACGGCGATCAGTCCCGTGGTGGAAGGCATTATGGAGATGGCGCGTGGACTGGAATGCGTTGCCGGCAAGGAGTTTGAGATTGAGACCGCGCTGCGCGAGGCGCTGGCCAACGCCATCGTCCATGGCTGCAAGAAAGACCCCACCAAAAAAGTCCAGTGCTGCGTAGGATGCGATGAAGAGCGCGGCATGCTCATCATCGTGCGCGATCCCGGCGCCGGCTTCGATCCCTTCGAGGTTCCCGACCCCTGCAACGGCGAGAACGTCTATTCCCACCACGGCCGCGGCATCTACCTGATCAACCAATTGATGGACGAGGTAAAGTTCGAGAGGAACGGCGCCGAAATCCACATGCGCAAGTACTGACGGTCCCGAGATTAATAGAACTCTCCCTGATTTTGGGGTGTCATCCTGAGCGCAGCGACTGCGCAACTACTCTGACAGGCGCGCCGTTTGCGCCTGGCGGAGTAGCTGCCCGGTCGCGGAGTCGAAGGACCGCTATACCTGGCCATTCTTCGCAGGGGCGCAGCCGTCCCCGATTGCGCCGGCCTTTGCCCTGGGAAGGCCCAGCGCGTCGGCACTGGATTCATCGCTCGGTATGATATCGTGATATCAACGAGGTCGATATGGAGCAACTCATCGTCCGCAATCTCGAACGTTCCGTGAAGCAGCGGCTCAAGCGGCGTGCCGCGCGCAACGGCCGCAGCATGGAAGAAGAGGTCAGAGAGATTCTCCGCAACGCCGCCAGAGAGGAGCCGCCGCCAGCCACCGGCCTGGGCACGGAGATCGCTGCCTTGTTTAAAGGAATCGGCCTGAAGGAAGGGGAAGAGATCCCGGAACTACGGGGATTCACCATTGAGCCGCTCCGGTTCGACGAATGATCGTTCTCGACACCAACGTTCTCTCGGCCCTGATGCTCGAGCCCCCCGAAGAGAAAGTTTCGAACTGGCTCAACCGGCAACCACGAACCTCAATCTGGCTGACCTCCATCACGGTGTTTGAGGTGCATTTTGGGTTGGAGATCATGTCCCCCGGCAAACGGCGAACCGCGCTGCTGCAAGCTTTCGAACGCCTGCTTGACAAACTCGATCACCGAGTCGCGCCCCTCGATCACGATGCTGCGCAAAGGGCTGCCGAATTGATGGCAAGGTTGCGAAAGCAAGGCCGTCCTCGCGAGCTGCGAGACGCCATGATCGCGGGGATCGCCCTCGCCCACCACGCCACTCTGGCCACGCGCAACACCGCGCACTTTCAAGACGCGGGCATCACCCTGATTGATCCCTGGAAGGCGTGAGCTGCGTTACGAGGAAATAGATGTCCGTGGACGGCGCTGCTATGCCGCCGAGCGCGGCTTGATCTTGCTTAGCGGTGCGCTGGCGGCTGCGCGGCGCAGGTCGTAGTCAGTTTGAAGGTTCATCCAGAACTGCGGCGTCATCCCAAAATACTTGGCAAGGCGGAGAGCGACGTTGGCGCTGATGGCCCGCTGCTCGCGCACGAGCTCATAAGCTCCGGGGAAGTGCAGCGCCTTCGCCAGTTGATAGGTGGAGATCCCCATCGGTTCGAGAAATTCGGTGCGCAAAATCTCGCCGGGATGAGCCGCAATCGTTTTGTGTTTCCGCTGGGCCATTCTTTACTTCTCCTTAATGGTAGTCCGTGATCTCAACGTTGTACGCGTTTCCATCGCGCCACACGAAGCAGACACGGTATTGGACGTTAATGCAAATAGAGTGTTGCCCCTCTCGGTCGCCTTGAAGCCGCTCCAGTCGATTGCCGGGCGGTATCAATAAGTCGCTCAACACGCCAGCGGCGTTCAGCATCTGCAGCTTTTTGAACGCGGCGCGGAGAAGAGTTGCCGGGATGCGGCGGCTGCGTTCCTCTCTCCACAACCGCTCCGTGTCTGCATCGCGAAACGTCTTGATCACCGATCATACTACCGCAACGCGTTACTACTGTGAAGCATGAACATCGGGTAGTGGGCTAAAAGGCTGTTGACGCCCACTCTGCCAACACAGAATTAGCCCAGTACCGAACATCGTACCCGGAGCGACACGAATCCGTTACGGGCCGATTGCTGTCGGCTGATTGCTGCCTGCTTCTCCCGGCGTGCCGAACCTCACATCGCCATGTGACCCACATCACTTCCCCTTGGCCCATGCGTGGACAACAATCGACCCATCGTTCGGTGACGGGTGAGCCTCTCTACCGCAACGTAATTCCAGGTGGGTTAGCAAATCGTAAGAGCAGTTGCCTGCGATGCGCCCGCAACAGAAAGGGCAGCCATGGCCAAAGGTTCGGTGCAGATCGTGGTCGAGCGGTGCAAGGCCTGCGGTTTCTGCGTTGAGTTTTGTCCCACGCACGTTTTGGCGCTTTCCTCCGCCTTCAACGCCAAGGGTTATCACACGCCGTATATGACGAATCCGGAGAAGTGCAGCGGCTGCGATTTGTGCGGCATGTACTGTCCGGACTTCGCAATCTACGGCTTCAAACAACCGGATGCGAAAAGTTCCCACCCGAGCAAAGAAAGCTTGGATGGGGCACCCGCCGCTTCGGCGCCCGAAGCCAAGGAGGAGCAAGATGCACGCTGATCCCGCAGGAGTCATGACGGGCACGCACTTCCTGGACGGCGACCACGCCTGTTGCGAGGGCGCGCTGGCCGCAGGCGCACGGTTTTCGTCCGGCTATCCCATCACGCCTTCCACCGAGGTGGTCGAGCGTTTTGCGCAGCGCATCCCGACCGTGGGCGGAACCTTCATTCAGATGGAAGACGAACTGGCTGCGTCCATCACGCTGCAAGGCGCGGTGTGGGGCGGGGCCAAAGCTTTCACGGTAACCTCCGGGCCAGGTTTCTCGCTGATGATGGAACACATCGGGTACGCCGCTATGACGGAGACGCCGTGCGTCTTCATCGATGTGCAGCGCGGCGGACCATCGACGGGCCTGCCCACGCTCCCCGCGCAGGCCGACATGATGCAGGTGCGCTGGGGATCGCATGGAGACTATGCGATTATCGCGCTCTGCCCGAACTCGCCGCAGGAGTGCTTCGACCTGACCATTACGGCCTTCAACATGGCCGAGAAGTATCGCTGCCCGGTGTTCGTCATGCTCGACGAAGTGGTTGGGCACATGACGGAGAAGGTCGTGATTCCGCCGCCGGAGCAAATTGAAGTTGAACCGCGCCGTTACACCACACTTCCGCCCGAGGAATTTCTAGCGTTCGAGCCGGGCGAGGACCTTGTGCCCGACATGCCGCACGTGGGCCAAGGCTACAACGTGCACGTGACGGGATTGACGCACGATGAGCGCGGCTATCCCGACATGACGCCGGTGGTGCAGGACCGGCTGGTCAGGCGGCTGGTCGACAAGATCAACAAGAACGTTGACAAGATAACCCTCTATGAGGAAGACCAGATCGACGGTGCCGATGTTGTCGTGGTCTCGTATGGCATCACTTCCCGCGTAGCGCAACGTGCCATTGACATGGCGCGCGCGAAGGGTATCAAGGTCGGTAAATTCCGGCTGATCACGGCGTGGCCGTTCCCGGAGAAGCAGATTGCCGCAATCGCCGGCAAGGTGAAGGCGCTGGTCGTGCCCGAGCTGAACCTGGGTCAGATGGTGCGCGAGGTCGAGCGTGCTGCTGCAGGCAAAGCAGTAGTCCGGCTGGTGGACCACGCGGGCGGCAGCGTTCACAAACCCGAAGATATTTTGCAGGCCATCATGGAGGTGGCGCGATGAGTGAAGCGACGGTTCAACTTACAACGAACCCGGTCGAGCAGTTCCTGCGCATGGACCGCATTCCGCATATCTGGTGTCCGGGCTGCGGCATCGGTACCAGCGTCAACTCCTTCGCCCATGCGCTGATCGATGCCGGGATCGACGTCAAGAATACGGCGATCGTCTCCGGCATCGGGTGCACGGGACGCGTCGCCGGTTATACCAAGCTCGACTCGTTCCACACCACGCATGGCCGCGCGATCCCGTTTGCTACCGGGCTGAAGCTGGCCAATCCCAAGCTGAACGTTGTGGTGTACTCGGGCGACGGCGACTTGTTCGCGATCGGCGGCAATCACCTGATTCACGCGGCGCGCCGCAACGTCGACATCAAAGTCATCTGCATTAACAACCTGATCTATGCCATGACCGGCGGGCAGACGGCGCCGACGACACCGGGTTCGGTCATCACTTCGACCAATCCCTACGGCACTTACGATCCGTCGTTCAACCTGCCGTATCTGGTCGAGGCTGCGGGCGCGGTTTACGTGGCGCGGTGGACGGCGTTCCACGTGAAGCAGCTGGCCCGGGCGATGCAGGAGATGTTCGCTAAGAAAGGCTTCAGCTTCATCGAGGTGCTATCGCCGTGTCCGACGCTGTATCAGCGGCGCAATAAGATGGGCGACGGGCTGGACACCATGAAGTTCTACAAGCAGGTAAGCAAGGTGCGCAATGGCGCACCCACGAATGAAGTGGCGCTGAGCCGCAGCGGCGAGATCGTGGTCGGGAAGTTCGTGGATCGCGAGCGCGCCGACTACGGCGACCTGATGCACGACACTTTGGCCGACGCTTTGGGTGACGATTACGTAGAGACGGAGGCGTGCACATGCCAGTAACAGAGATCCGCATCGCGGGATTTGGCGGGCAGGGTGTGATCCTGTCGGCCGTGGTCATCGGCAAGGCCGGCTGCATATACCAGGACGGCTATTCCACCATGACGCAGAGCTTCGGGCCGGAGGCGCGTGGCGGCGCCTGCAGCGCGCAAGTCATTCTCTCGGACTCGCCGGTGCTGTACCCCTACGTGACCCGGCCGGACATTCTGGTGGTCATGTCGCAGGAGGCGTACACCCTGTTCAGTCCGCAGATCAAAGACACCGGGATGTTGATCATCGAGGAAGACCTGGTACGGATCAGTGAGCTGCCGGTCGGGGTGCGCGTGTACAGCATCCCAGCGACACGCATTGCGGAAGAGCTGGGCAAGAAGATGGTGCTGAACATCGTGATGGTGGGCTTCTTCGCCGCGGTATCGCAAACGGTGGATCGCGAGGCGCTGCGCAAGGCAGTTGCGGCCTCGGTTCCGGGCGCCTTCCGCGAGCTCAACCTCAAGGCCTTCGATCGCGGCTTTGAATATGGGACGAAGGAATTGAATGAGGTCATCGTCAGCAGGAATCGCAAGTCGCGGTGGGCGCGCTCGAAACGTAGCACGGGGTCTTAACCCCGCCACGCTTTGTAGCAAGGCACGGATTCAGCCGTGCCGAACAACAGCCAGGGTTGCGAAGGGCATGAGTCTCTGTCGAGTTCGACAGAAGCTCATGCCCAAAGCTTTTTCGGGCGGACGTGGCTATTCACACCTGCAATGGATAAGCTCTCCATAGGCTGAAAGCTGAACTTGGAGGCGTGCGATGCCGGCATCGAATACCGGAATAAAGAGTTGAACGGAATGAATGGATTCCTGGCGAATCATCAGCGCAAGCTGCGAAGAGGGACTCTACTCTTGACTGGAGCGCTGGGCGGCCTGTGGCGGCATCGTTATTTACCGCGCGACGCGACCCGGGCGCAATGCGCCGAATGGCTGCACGAAAGCTGCTCCAGCACCTTGCGCGCTATCGACGTGCGTTGGGAGATCGAGGGCCAAATCCCCACGCGCGGGTTGATCGTCAGCAATCACCTGAGCTACCTCGACATTGTCGCCCTCAGCGCCACGCTCCCCTGTGTCTTCGTTTCCAAGGCGGAGGTGGAACAGTGGCTCATCTTTGGGCGCTATGCGCGTTGGTCGGGAGCGGTGTTTGTGCAGCGGCACGACCGCGGAGATGCCGCGCGCGCCAACGACGCCATTCGCGATGCGCTGCCGGAAGGCGTGCCGGTTGTCTTGTTTCCGGAAGGTACTACTACCGATGGTCAGCGCGTCCTGCGGTTTCACTCGACCATGCTCCAGCCAGCCATTGATGCGGCCGCGCCCATCACTCCATGCGCGATTCGATATGAACTGGAGGACGGCGATCCTTCGCTCGAGGTCTGCTGGTGGGGCGATATGACGTTTCTGCCGCACCTCTGGAACTTGTTAGGCAAGAAAACGATTCGCGCGCAGATTGTGTTCGGCGAGGCGATGCAGGCGAGCGGCGATCGCAAACAGCTCGGCGCGGTGCTGCATGAGAAAGTAAAAGTCTTACATGATCAAATGCGAACATCGACGGTTGTCGGAACGGACGCGACGCAACAACAAGTCCCGCGCTGCGGGACGGCATAAGATAGCCCACCGCTTCAGCGGTGGGTGTGAATCATAAAAGCCGAGTGCCTCGGGCAGGGCACACACCGTGCCATCGACTGGTTGTCTGCCGTCCCCGACGGGACTCAGGATTACCCTGCGCCTGCCCACCGTTGAAACGTTGGGCTATCATCTCCCGCGCCCGAGGCGCTCCAATCTGATTTTGCTCGTCGCCGCGTTGCCCGCTACGCCTTTGCCGTATCGGCTTTCTCTTCCTGCAGCGGCAGCTCGGGATGTTCGATCGTCTCCTGCCAGTCCTGGGCTTGCAATTCGCGCACGGTCTTGTCCAGCTGCGGCGGCTCGGCCATGGAACTCGCGGCCAGCGAGCGGTCGAGATCGGGGAATTTGCGGGCTATCGGCAGCACGCGGCGTTCGACCGACGCCACCATGTCGTTGTACGACTCCACTGCGCCGCCGAGCTTTCTGCCCAAAGCCTCGAAGTGGTCGGTCATCTTGCAGAGCCGTTCGTACAGCGTCTTTCCGGCCTCACTGATTTGCTTTGCGCTCTCGGCAAGGTTCTTCTGGTTCCAGCCGTACGCGACCGCCTTCAAGAGCGCGATGAGCGTGGTCGGTGAAGTCAGGATGACCTTCTGACTGACGCCGTAATCGATCAGTTCCGGATCGGCGTCCAGCGCCGCGCGGAAGAAGACCTCGCCGGGCAGGAAGAGCACGACGAACTCCGGCGTGCACGGCAGGTGCGCCCAATACGTCTTGCCGGCAAGGCCGTCGATGTGCTGCCGCACCTGGCGGGCGTGATCGCAGAGCCGCGCATTGCGCGTGGCGTCATCCTGTGCCTCAAGCGCCAGCAGATAAGCTGTCAGCGGAACTTTGGCATCGACCACCACCTGCTTGCCGCCCGGCAAATCGACGATCACATCGGGACGAAAACGCCGCTCGTCATCGTTGAACGAGAGCTGCTCCTTGAAGTCGCAATAGTCGAGCATGCCGGAGAGCTCCAGCACGCGACGCAATTGCAGCTCGCCCCAGCGGCCGCGCGCCTGCGGCTCGCGTAGCGCCTTCACCAAATTGCCGGTTTCGACTTGCAGCGCTTTTTGTGTCTCCAGCAATGACTGCACCTGGTTGGTGAGTGTGCCATATGCCTGGCTGCGCGCCTGCTCCAGGGCCTGGATCTGCTGGTTCATGCCGGTGAGCGATTGTGCGATGGGCTCGACCAGGTTCCTGACCGCCTGCTCTTTCTGCGCAAGGTCGCCGGCGGCTTGCGTCTGCGAATTCTGCAAGACGCTTTTCGCCAGCTGGAGAAAACTGGCGTTATTGTTCTCCAGGGCGGCGCTCGCCAGCACCTTGAACTGTGACTTGAGCTGTTCGCTGGCATCTTGCACTAGCTGCAGCTTTTCTTCGGCATTGCGCCGCTCGGCAGTGAGGGTCGCCTCCAGTGCCGCGCGCGCCTCGGTGAGGGCGCGAATCTCCGCACTTTGGCGGTCGGCTGCTAAACGTGCCGCGGCCAATTCCAGCGCCAACGCGACCCTCCGGGCCTCGACGGCAGCGGCCCGCGCGCGGCAAATCAAGAGCGAAAGTGCAGCTCCAACCAGGAAGCCAACTGCGCCAGCAAGCACAACCGCGAATAGAGTCATGGAAAGCCCCAGAGTTGCATGGCCATTGTATGGCGGCGGGGCCGTGGAAGAAAAGGCGAAAGGTTGTCAGTGGTGGTGCGGGGCTGGGAACCTGAAAAACCAATTCCGTTTCGAAATACGACCCTTCCGCTTTGAAGCCGTTTGTTGCTCTATTCGGTTGACTCTACTGGTGACGGAGGTGTAATCTCCCATCCCATTGGGGTTTTTTCAGTAGGCATGCGTTGTAGCGGTTCCGAGGGCCAGGGAGCCAGACAATGCCATCGAGTGCCTTTCCAATTCGGCGATCTCGCATCCTTATCGCTGCATCCCTATACAACAACTCTCTCGTCCCGCATCCATGGAGGACTACCTGATGGATGTATCCCGTCGAACATTCCTGAAGACCGGCATCACCGGCGCGGTTGGACTTTCGGTGCTCGGTTTCGATCTGACACCGTTGCACGCGCAGGCTGCGGCGCTGAAGATCTCGCGCACCACCGAGACGCGCAGCACCTGTCCGTACTGCTCGGTGAGCTGCGGCGTCATCATCCACACGATTGGCGATAAGGCCAAGAACGTCACGCCGCAGGTGGTGCACGTCGAAGGCGATCCCGATCATCCGATCAACCGCGGCACACTCTGCCCGAAGGGCTCGTCGCTGCAGCAGGACATTCAGAACGAGCGGCGCATTCTCGCGCCGAAAGTGCGGCGTCCGGGCTCGGACCACTGGGAGGACATCTCGTGGGACCAGGCGATCACCGAGATCGCGCAGAAGACGAAAACGGTCCGCGATGCCGGCTTCACCGAAACCGACGCCAAGGGCAACACGGTGAATCGCTGCGAGCCGCTGTTCTTCAGCGGCGGCTGCACCGATACCAATGAGTTCAATTACCTGGTCGTGAAGACGATGCGGGCTATGGGGGTGGTGCGCCTGGAAAACCAGGCGCGGGTTTGACACGGCCCCACGGTCTCAAGTTTGGGACCAACTTTCGGACGCGGGGCGATGACCAACGGCTGGATCGACATCAAGAATGCCGACATGATGTTGATCATGGGCGGCAATCCGGCCGAGAACCATCCCTGCGGATTCAAGTGGGTGGTCGAAGCCAAGCGCAATCGCAACGCCCGCGTCATCGTCGTCGATCCACGCTTCACGCGCACCGCTTCGCAGGCCGACCTTTTCTGCCAGATTCGCGCCGGCAGCGACATCGCCTTCCTCGGCGGCGCTCATCAGCTACGCCATCCAGAACAACCGCGTGGCGCACGAGTATCTGGTCAACTACACCAACGCCGCCTTCATCATCAGAGACGGATTCAAGCTGCCGGAAGATGGCCTGTTCTCCGGCTTCAACGACCGAGACCAAGACCTACGACAAGTAGCACCTGGAATTACGAAGAGGGCGGCAACCTGACGGGCAAGTTTGTCGCCGCCTCGATGACCATGCCGGCGACGCAAGGCGCGCCGCAAGGTAACGAGCCGCAAGGCCACGCGCGGCAGCGAAGGAAGGCACGGTCACGCATCACGGTCCCGAAGGCCAGGGCTACCAGGCGCAGGGACCGGCAGGCGCGAAGGCCATGGGCGGCGGCCCGATCCCGCCTCCGTCCATGCCGGAGAAGGTCGCCTACGATACTTCGCTCCAGCATCCGCGCTGCGTCTATCAACTGCTCAAGCAGCAATACTCGCGCTACACGCCGGAGATGGTGGAGCGCATCACCGGCATTCCCGAAAGATCAACTCCTGAAGGCCTGCCGACATGTACACGTCCGTCCGCAAAGACGGAGACATGAAGCAGGTCGCGACCATCATCTACGCGGTCGGCTGGACGCAGCACAGCTTCGGCACGCAGATCATTCGCACCGCAGCCATGTTGCAGTTGCTGATGGGCAATGTGGGACGCGCGGGTGGCGGCGTCAACGCACTGCGCGGGCACTCCAACATTCAGGGCGCGACCGACATGGCCGGCATCTTCGACATCCTGCCGGGCTATCTGAAGATGCCCACGCCCGCCGACAAAGACCTGAAGACTTTCTCGAACGGGTTACGCCGAAGCCGGCGAAGCCGGGCGAGTGGGAGTCGTTCAATTACTGGTCGAATACGCCGAAGTTCATGGTCTCGTTCCTCAAGGCCATGTACGGCAACGCCGCCACCAAGGACAACGATTTCGCCTTCAATTACCTGCCCAAAATCGACCGCAAGTACTCCTGGGTCGAGAACTGGAACGACATGTACAACGGGCAGGTGAAGGGCGTCTTCGCCTTCGGCATGAATGGGGTGATGATCGGCCCGGATTCGCAGAAGAACATTGAAGCGCTGAAGAAAGCCGATTTCCTGGTGGTCTGCGAGATCTATCCCGACGAGACCAGCGCGTTCTGGGAGGCGCCGGGCACGACGCCGGAGGAGATGAAGCAAATCCAGACTACGGTGTATCGGCTGCCGGGCGCGGGCTTCGCCGAGAAGGACGGTACCTTCGTCAACTCGGCGCGCTGGCTGCAATGGAAGCACGTGGCGCTGCCGCCGCCGGGAGATTGCCGCCTCGACCAGGACATCCTGGCGCAAATCTTCCTCAAAGTTCGCGAGCTGTACAAGAAGGAGGGCGGCAAGTTCCCCGACCCGATCCTCAACGCCTCGTGGTCGTACACGCATTCCGACAGTCCGTCGCTGGCCGAAGTGGCGAAGGAGATCAACGGCAAGGCGCTGGCCGATGTCAGCGATGAAAAGACTCAATGTCTCGCTGAAGGCGGGACAGCAACTGCCAGGATTCGCACGCGTTGCGGGATGACGGCACCACCTATCGGGCAATTGGCTCTATTGCGGTTCGTGGACGGAAGCGGGCGCGCATGACACAGCGGCGCGGCACGGACGATCCTTCCGGCCTGGGAATCTACCCCAACTGGGCATGGTCGTGGCCCATGAACCGTCGCGTGCTCTACAACCGCGCGTCATGCGATCTCACAGGCAAACCATACGATCCCTACGCAGGCAGGTGTGGTGGAACGAAACCGCGCAGAAGTGGGTGGGCAACGATGTTCCCGACTTCAAGCCGGACTCGAAACCGTCCGATCACATGGGGCCGTTCATCATGAATCCCGAGGGCGTCGGGCGAATCTTCGTCCCGCTGGGCGCGATGGCCGACGGTCCGTTCCCCGAGCACTATGAGCCCATCGAAGGCCCGATTGCGAATCCGCTGCATCCGCAGCAATCGAACAATCCGGTAGTGAAGAAATTCAAGACGCCGATGGACAAGTACGGCACAACGCAGGAAGGCTACAACATCGTCTGCACGACTTACCGGCTCACCGAGCATTATCACTACTGGACGAAGAACAATCCGATGAACGTGCAGCTCGTGCCCGAGCCGTTCGTGGAAATTCCTGCCGAACTGGCCGACCAGATGGGGCTGCGCGGCGGCGAAAAGGTGAAGGTCACCAGTGCACGCACGGATTACATTGCCAAGGCGATGGTGACCAAGCGCATCAAGCCGATGATGGTCGACGGCAAGAAGACGTATCAGATCGGCATTCCGATTCATTGGGGGTATCGCGGAATTTCCGAGAGTGAGGGCCGCACGTCGCTGATGCCGGCGAATCGGCTGACCCCGACGGTGATCGATCCCAATGCGTATACGCCGGAATTCAAGGGCTTCCTGGTGAAGCTGGAGAAAGTGTGAGGTTTGAAAGGGCACGGCTTCAGCCGTGCCGCATGGTTCATGTTTGTTTGTCATCCCGAGCGGAGCCGATGACAACTAAGAAGTGCGACCCAAAAGGCACGCCTTAAGGCGTGGCCCTTCAGAGCATGTGATGAAAGGTTCGACGACAAGAGGCATGCGATGAGCGATCGCGGCACATTACGAATCCAGCAAATCTCGGCCCACCCCGGGCCCATCCCTGGCGAGGGCATGCAGCGGCAGGACAAGGTCTGCAAGCTGATCGACACCACCACCTGCATCGGCTGCAAGGCCTGTGAAGTCGCGTGCGTCGAGTGGAACGATATGCCGTTCCAGGAGACCTACTTCGACAACACCTACCAGACCATGCCCGACACCGACTGGAATTACTGGAACCTCATCAAGTTCAACGAAGATGAGCATTCCGACGGCAGCTTCGCCTGGCTGATGCGCAAGCACCAATGCATGCATTGCGCCGATCCCGGCTGCCTGCGCGCCTGTCCCGCCGACGGCGCCATCGTGCAATACGAAAACGGCATCGTCGATTTTCAGCAGGAAAACTGCATCGGCTGCCAATTCTGCGTCTCCGGCTGCCCGTTCAATATTCCCAAGTTCAACCCGAACACGAAGAAGGTTTATAAGTGCACGCTGTGCTCTGACAGAGTAGGAGCCGGCCTCGAGCCAGCGTGCATCAAGGCGTGCCCCACCGGCTGCCTGCACTTCGGCACCAAGGACGACATGAAGTTCCTGGCCGAGAAACGCGCCACGCAGCTTCGCGACGTTTCCGGCTTCAAGGAAGCCGGCGTCTACGATCCCGACACCATCGGCGGCACCAGCGTGATCTACGTCCTGCACAACATCAACAAGCCGGAAGCCTACGGCAATTTGCCGAAGGAACCGCGCATCTCGCCGGCGTTCACAATCTGGAAGGACATCTTCAAGCCGATCGGTTTGTTTGGCGCCATGCTGGGCTTCGTCGGCGTAGTGATGCACTACGTCTTCGAAGGACCGTTGCGAACGCAGCCGCAGCCGCCCATCAAAACGATTCAACCGCCGCCCGACACCACGGCCGGAAAGGAGAACTAGATGGCGACCTCCGCGAACAGCTTCCAGCATCGTACGAACGCCATCGACCGTCTCGGCCAGACCGTGGTGTATGAAGGCGAACTGCTGCGGCACCCGGTGTACACGCGCTTCCTGCACTGGATGGTCGGCATCTTCTTCTTCCTGGCGCTGCTGTCGGGCTTTGGCATCTACCTGCCGTGGATTTTCCGCTTCTTCACGCCGCTGTTCGGCGGCGGGGCAATGACGCGCCTCCTGCATCCCTGGTTCGGCTTGGGCTTCGTGTTCTTCTTCGCGCTGCAGGCCATTAACTGGCTCGGCGTCATGCGCTGGACTCCCGCCGACTCGCGCTGGATGAAACACATCAGGCGATACGTTATTCGCAGCGATTCGACGGAATCGCCTGAGACCGGCTTCTTTAACGGCGGCCAGAAGCTGATGTTCTGGGAGATCGTCATCGGCTGCATCTTGTACGTGATCACGGGCTTCATGATGTGGTTCCCGCAGTATTTCGGACGCTGGCTCGTGTCCATCGCCTACGTGCTTCACGACATCTCGGCGCTGATCATGTTGTTCGGCATCTTCTTCCACATCTATCTGAGCACCTTTGGAGAGCCGGGAACCATCCAGGCGATGACCCGCGGCACGGTGAGCGAAGCCTGGAGCTGGACGCATCACCCGGCGTGGTACAAGGCCGTGACCGGGCGCGACCCGCAGCAAGCGCTGCGCGATGCCGAGAGGCAGTTGGCGGAGAACAATTGCCCACCCCCGCCGCCGTCGGCGCTGTAGGGACATGTGTTGCGCACAGACGCTCTAGGATCGAAAGCCTGTTCCGGGCTCTTTGACTTCGATCCTGAAGGCTCGCTCCACCTATCCAATAGTGCTGGACGGCCCGCCACGAGGCGCGCGGGCCGATCGACGTTCCGGGAGGCATCGCACGCAAGAATATCGGATGCGATGCAGTTGTCGATTGCCTACTCGTCTACCTTTAGCCAACTGGAGTCGGGGTTGAACTCCTTCATGTCTCTGGCGAGCTGAGAACTGTTAGGTCCTAAGTCTTTTTCGTACACCGTCCCGTCCTGGTTCACGATAAAGCTCATCACTCCGGTGGACTGGTACTCGGCAGGATACGCAACAAACGCGAAGCCGCCCGTCATCTTGCCATTCACGATGTAGTCTTTCGCGCCGCCCGGCGCGCCTGGCCCTTGCTTGTCCAACATGCGGTAGAAGTATCCATGAAATGGAGTATGTTCACCCGAACCCTCGGCTGCAGCCCGCGCCAGCAGTGGGCCGATTTCCGGCTGGCCGCTGGTTACAGGATGATAGAGGCCGTTGTGCTCGCCTGCTGTAGCAGTGAAATTGGGGGCATACTGGCCGGCTTCACCGGGATGCGCTCCCGCGTAGTGCTCTTTTTCCGCGGCGACCAGCTCGTGGCAGACCTCGATGGCCGAGAGCTCATTCTTGCCGATGCGGCGCAGCAGGATTTGCTGTTTGCCGACACCGGTGTCGAAGGTCCAGCGGCCATTGCTTTCGGTGAGAGGGATAGGAAACGGCCAGTTCTCCGCGCCGGTGTACAACACCACGTTGCCGCTCAACTCCTTAACCAGCCGATGTGACTGGGCGTATTTTTGCAGAAACTGCTGGCGATCATGCGCGTCCTGTTCGGGATCGCCCGAGGAGACCAGGGTGTTGCCTTCCGGCCCGAAGATCTTCAAAAGTTCCGCCTGGTCGTCGGACTTGACCGCTGCAACCAGAGCGTGCAGGGCTTGCCAGGGCGAAGCAAAACTTTGCTGCTGCTCCGGTTGCGCCTGCGCGAGGCATGGCAGTCCGCACAGCGCCAACGTCAACAGTAGAACGAACGGTAGCTTTCGAGATTGATGTAGCACGTCTCTCATCTTTTTCTTTCTCAGGTCGTGAAGATTCTGTCCGGGTCAGGCGAGGGCTATTACCGCCGGCCGCCACCATGGCCACCACCGCCGCCGTGAAATCCTCCTCCTCCCATGCTGTGCTCGCCGCGCATGGCGTATCCATTGGTCACACCGCCATGGGAGTAGCCGCTGAAGGCGCCGGAGCGCATGCCGCTATTGCCTTGCGGCGATCCGAATCCGCGGCCCACCGGCGGCTCTACACGAGGCGTGGGGGCACGATACCCAGGCGCTGCACCGTGATAAGGCTCGGCGCCTCGTCCGACTTGTCCGGCTGCACCGCGGTAAGGCTCGGCGCCGCGTGCGACTTCTCCGTGGTAGGGCTCGGCACCTCGTCCGACTTCCCCGCGATAGGGCGCTCCTACACCAGCGTGGTACATAGGTGCGTAGTAGCGATGATTGAAGAATGCCGGCCCGTGCGACACCCAGGGTCGGCCACCGTAGTAGAGGCCGTGGGCGCGCCAATTCAATCCCCATGCCGGCCATCCCCAGCCGAAACCGCCGAAGAAGCCGATATTGATGCCGAAGCCGAAGCCGAAATAAGGATGCCCGACCCAAACGGGGCCGAAGATGAATCCCGGCCAGATCGGAATCGGCGGCCCGTAGATCAGCCAGGGATCGTAGATGGGCACGTAAACGTAAGTGGGGTTTGCCGGCTGAATCTCAATATCCGGCCCGTTGGTCGTGACCGTTTGTTGTTGGGTCGTCCTGAGATTTCCCGCCGCTTCTGCCTTCTGCCGCATCACCTGGATGGCATTCATCACGTCCTGCGGCTGGTTGTAGTAGGCGTCGCCCAAGGACTGCGTCCACGACAGGTTCTGGTTCATGTTGCCCAGCACCGAAGGGAATTGCGTAAGCGCTTTGACGCTAGGGTCCCAAGGCTGCTGGTTCACCGCGTCGGCCAGGGCCTGCCCTTGCAGGTTGGGATTGGCCTCGAGCCAGCGCTCCGCTTCGACGATTTGCGTCGGATACGTCGAGGCCGCGAGAATTTGCGCGACCAGCGAATCGGGATAGAGCGCGATCGGCGCCACCAGTTGCTGTAACTGGTCGGGAGTCATTGGCGTTGCCTGCACCGGGGGCGCTTCACCCGGAGCTGGTGCAGACTGCTGATCGTATTGCGCCGGAGGCGCTGCACCCGGAGGTGGCGCGGACTGAGCGTATTGCGCCACGCACCGCATCGGCGCGACCAGCAATCCGAGCAGAAGAACGAAAACCGCTGTTGCCGCTTTCATAATCACTAGAACACGACTTCGCAACAATTGTCGTGCCTCATACGAGTGGGATGCACGCCATCCTCGGGCTTTTGCACTGAATGTGAGTTGATGGTATTCACCCTTCTCGCCTTTCGCTACTTTAGATTCAGTGAAGGCGGTAGAGGCCGTGAAGATTTGTAAACCGCTGCTCTGTCGCAACCGGCATGCCGTACGGTTGATAGTCGGAGAAGCCGTGATCGGAAGAAGCGATCAATCCGCGGCCGTGTCGCTCGATTCGAGCACAACTGGCGCGAGGGTATGCACCGGGAGCCATGCCGCGACTGCGGCCCCGAGATACATAGCGCCCACGATCCAGAAGCCGTAGCGCAGTCCATCGCGATGCGCAGCTTCACCCACCAGCAACGCCGTGCAAATCTGCAGGGCGCTAGCTAAGAACGAAAACGTATTCTGCACCCGTCCCATGAAGTGGCGGGGCACGAGCTGCATCATCTCGCTGGAGAGCGCGATCCCGCCCACGCCACGACTGGAGCCCATGACGAAGTAGATAACCACCGCGACCGCGAGCCAGCGCGAAATCGGCAGCAAGAACAAACACGCCGCAATCACGCTCATGGTCAGCGAAACCGAGCGATTCGCGCCGCGACCTCGAATGAAGTTGGCGGCGTAGAAGACCGCAACGAACGCGCCCACCGCCCATCCTGCGTTGAGCCAGCCGTAACCGACCGCACCGCCGTGCAGGGTGCGCTCACTCAGCGGCGCCGAGAGCACGCCCTGCGTCATCATGGCCGCCACAAACAGCGCCCAAGCGATGCCGATTAGCAACACGCGCCGGTTCTCGCGCACGTGGCGATAGCCCTCCGCCAGTTCATGCAGGTAGCGCGCCGCCTCCCCGCCACCGGCGAATGCCACGCTGGCTTCGGGCCGCGCCACCGTGACTCGTCCCTTGCGAACGTAAAAGACGCAGGCAATCGAAACCGCATAAGTGATGGAATCGATCAGCAGCACGCCGCCAAGTCCGATGTGGTTGTAGACGAAGCCGACAATCGCGCCCGCCATCAGCCATCCGCCCTGCAGCGCGGCCAGAAGCAGTGAATTTGAGTCGAGCATTTTGTCGTCGGGCGTCAGTTCCTGGATGAGCGCGTTGACCGTCGGAAAAAACATCCAGAAGCCGATGGCGACGAGCACGTTCATCAGGTAGACGTGCCAGAGGCGAACGTGATGCGTGAATACCAGCATGGCGACGCTGAAGATGATGACGCCGCGCGCCCCGTCCAGCCACATCATCAGGTGGCGGCGATCTTCGCGGTCGATGAGCACGCCGGTGAAGGGCAGCAGGAGGAGCGAAGGAATGGTCTGCAGCGCAATCAGCATGCCCAGCGAGACTTCCGAGTGCGTGGCCTGCAGGATGTACCAGATCACCGCGGCGGAGTTCATGCCGCTGCCGATCATGGAGATAAGATTGGCGGTGAAGATCAGCCTCATCCCGCGGTGCCGCCACATCTCGCGCATAATTCCATCGTAACCCGAGTCTGCCTCGCCGCTCCGCGGCTCATGCGAGATAATATGCAGTTCACCGCGGGCTCACGCCCGCGGCTAACACAAAATTTCGCCCTTCGGGCTCACTCTCGTGCGACTTGCAATGACCGCCGCCAGCCAATCCCGCAACAAGAAGAGCGCCTAGATGGGCCTACGCCGACTCTTCCGCAAAGAGAAGCAAGAGCACCGCATCCTGCGCGAGGCCGTCCAGCGGCCGGGCGAACTTGTGCCCGAATATCACCGTCCGACTCCGGAGTGTCCCCACCCCGAGCGCTGGAGCATGTACGACTCGATGACCGCCGAGGTCGAAGTGCTTGAGTTCCTGCGCACCCTGGTCACGACCATCAAACCCAATCTTGTGGTCGAGACCGGAACATTCATGGGCGTCAGCACGTTGTGGATCGCCGAGGCTTTGCGCCTCAACGGCTTCGGCCGGATCGTCAGTTGCGAATATGACGCGAAGGTCTTCGAGGTGGCGCGGCAGAAGATCGAGAAGTCGGAATTTCGCGATCTGATCGATCTGCGCAACCAATCCAGTTTGGAAATGAAAGTCGACGGCACAATCGATCTGTTCTTCAGCGACAGCGATATCCCGGTTCGCGAGCAGGAGGTACGGCGCTACCTGCCGCAAATCTCGCCGTTTGGCATCATCCTGATGCATGACGCCAGCTCACACATGAAGGATGTACGTGAGGCTGCGCTGAAGCTGGAGCGCGAAGGCCTGATCTCGGTTGTGCTGCTGCCGACGCCGCGCGGGCTGGTGATGGCGCAGAAGCGCGCGGGACGGAAGTAGTGTTTTCACCACAGAGACACAGAGGGCTCTTCGATCAGAGTTCCCTCTGTGTCTCTGTGGTTATTTTTTCACCAGAGCGTCGGAGAGCAGGTGCGCCTTGGTCGCCAGGTTGTACGCCCGTTCGAAGTCGCCGTCGGTGGTTGCCTTGCGCGATTGTGCGAGATAGGACTTTATCTGCGCCACCATCTCCTCTTCATCATGTGACAAGTCGTGGGGCAAGCCGTTCAGGGTCTTCTCGGTCGCCTCGAGCAATTGCGTGGTCGTCTGCTTCTGTTGCAGCAGTTGGGCGCTGCTTACGTCGGCAGCGATGGCCATATCCGGCGGGGCCTCATTCGCCGGATTGGCGGGCGGACGGGCCGCCGCGACGGTGCTATTGCCCGAGGGCTGCGCGTTGTTCTCGCTGCTCTGGGTCGGGGGCGGGGGCGTTTTTCGTTTGTGGTGCTTCGCCGGCTGCGGCTTCGGCTCCTCCACCTTGGGCGCTGCCGGCGGAGGCGCGGCAGGCGGGGGCGGAGCCGGTGTCGCTTCCGTGATTTCGGCCGGCAGTGGCGTAGGAATGGGTTCCGCTGGCGCCGTCGCCTGGATGGGGAGTTGCGGCTGCTTCTTCTGGCAACCCGCGGTGGCAAGCAACACCACTCCCAGGAACACCATGACGAATTGGCGGCAAGTCTTCATGTACAAGCGAGCGCGCTAAACGATAGTCGTCGCACCAGCCCTCAGCAGCGAGATGCGACGTTGAACACTGCCATCACAAATTCAGGCAGCGTATGAAATGCGCAGTTAGGACCATTATCGCAGCCTGGAGCAGTTTCAGGATTGCTGTATCGGGGTAGAGCGAGCCTTTAGGCTCGCGTTCGTGGATGGCCTGAGATAGGTTTTGCATTCCGCTGCCTTCGCAGCGGAATGCAAAACCGAGGATCAGCGGGCGGCCCTAACGCGGCGCTGAAGCGCCGCTCTACCAGAACACACCAAATCCGGAAACGCTCTAAGTTCTTGCCGAGGCCTCTGCGCCGATGCGCTCTTGCTCGGCTGTCATTGGCAAAACGAGGCGAAACGTCGTGCCTCGGCCCACTTCGGTCACAAAATCGATGGCGCCATTATGCAGTTGCAGTACCCGGTAGCTCATGGCCAGGCCAATGCCGCTGCCTGTTTTCTTGGTGGTGAAATAAAGATTGAACACCTTGTCCTGCACTTCGGGAGGGATCCCTCCTCCCTGGTCACGGACCTCAATCGCTGCGGCCATGTCATACTGCCGCGCGGTGATGTTGAGGATTCCGCCATTGCTCATGGCCTGAACGCCGTTCAACACAACGTTGAGCAATGCCTGTTTGATCAGATCGTTGTCCGCTCGCACCGGCAGCGGCTCGTTGGTCAACTGCGTCTCCAGTTTGACCCCCTGCCGGGCTGCCTCGGGTGTAGCCAGCAACGCGACGTCTTCAATCAGCCGCCGCAGGTCGAAATCCGTCAGCCGCAACTCCACGGGGCGATTAAAGTCCACCAGCATCTGCACCACGCGGTCCAGGCGATGGATTTCCCGGCCAATGATATCCATGTGGCGCCGGGTATCGGGATCGATCTCCCGCATCTTCTCGCGCAGCAGTTCCAGATGCACCACGATGGCGTTGATGGGGTTTTTTACTTCATGCGCCACCCCGGAGGTCAGCCGCCCAATCGCCGCCAGGCGCCGCGAAAGTTCAATTTCGTTTTCGATGCGGTGAACCGATTCGGCATCGCGCATGGTCAGCAGTGCGCCAATGCGCTCCCCGCGCTCGGCGATAAAATCCAGCGCAATTTGGATCCGCCGCCCGTTCTCCAGCTCGATCTCACGCTGCGGAATCGGGCGATGCAACGCGAAAGCATCAAGAACAATGCGGCCCAGCTTATTGGCATCGTTGAAGACGCTCTCCACCGAATTGCCCAGGATTTCTCCGCGCGGGCGGCCAATGAAGCGTTCCGCCGAGGCGCTGACCAGTACCACGCGGGTGTCGCGAGTGAACAGCACCAGGCCGTCCTGCAAGGTGCCCATGATCTGGTCGAGGTTTTCTTTGAGCGCAGTGAAGACTTCCTTCACGTCGCGAATCTGCCGGCCCAGGCGATCGATCTTGGTGCTCACCAGTCCGTACTCATCAACCCCGCGCGGGTCCGGGTCGGGCGTGGTGTCGGGCACTCCCGCAGTCATCTGGTCCAGACGGCGGCCAATCGCCTCCAACGGTCGCAGTGCGATGTTGGACACGCTCGCCGCCAGCGCCATCGAAACCAGCACGGCAATGATGGAGAAGATCAAGGCGTGCCGCAGTTGCGGTTGCACTTCGCTCTTGAGAAAGACGGTGGAGATGCCGACGCGAATGTCCCCGAATGGCTGCCCCTCGCGCTGAATCGGCAGATACAGGTCGTAAACCCGCGGCGTGCCGAACACAACTTCGAGCTGTTGCAGGAAGCTGCCGTGGCGAACGCGCGCGAAGTCCTCGCGCTGCGGTACCTGGGTGCCGATCGCGGTAGGATCGGTATCAACGATGGCCCGGCCGTTCACGCCGGCGATGGCGGCGTCGAAAGATGGTGGGAGAATAGCCCACCACCGACTGCAGTAAGGTGTTGAGTCCGGGATCGGTGCGCAGCGCCTCGTCCAGTACGGCTTCCACCTGCTGAGGATTGTTCTGATCGACAAACGCGCCGCTCAGGTCGATCTGGCTGGCTTCACGCGCGCTCTCCCGGATTTCCTTGGCCACAAAATCGGCGCTGTCGTAGGCCTCGGCCATGCGCTGCCGCACCAAATGCGACATGTACACATAACAGAAGACAGCCACCAGCGCGAACACCATGCCGCTGATGGCCAGCACCAGTTTTGTCTTTAAGCGCATGTGGCCCATTGTGGAAAATCCGATGAAGGACTATTGGCGGCATCATAGCAGCCTTGCTGCAGGAGCGGGAATCAACCGTACTTCCGCGGATTCTTGGAATGTCGGATTTCAACTCTAACGCAGGCAACCAGAGGAGCTGCTTCTGCGTCTAAGGTTCGAATGGGTATACCATGCCGAAGGAAGTTGGGAGAGCGGGGTGACTGAAGTGGCGAATGCCGCGAGGGAAGAGAGCAAGAAATTGGAAAACGATACAGTTACGAAGCTGCGCGCTTTATCGCACGACCTCAGCAATTACATCGAAACCATCATGCAGGCTTCTTACCTCCTGGCGCAGGCGAAACTCGACGACAACAACAAGAAGTGGCTGGACATGGTCGACAAGGCAGCCCAGGATGCGGCCCGGGTCAACCGCGAGATTCGCGAGATCCTGCGCGCCCAGAGTTGACCGCCCTCAGCACAGAATCGGCAAGCGCTTTTCGCTAACGTTGCTAGCGGTGGCGGGCCTTCGTCCCGGATCATGCCGCTGTGTCGTGCATGATCGAAGAGCGGGTTTGCGCGCGCAAAAAGTCCTGTGCCCGCTGATAGCCCTGCATGGTTCCCACATCGATGTAGGTTTCGCCCACATGGTGCCCGCACACCATATGGCCGGCCCCAATATACGCGTTGAGGAGCGTGCCGAGATATTCGTCCTGCCGGTGACGCGACTCCCATAGAAGTTTCAGCTCCTGCAAAGCCTGTCCTGAGGTTGTGATCGCGCCCCATATCCAATGGGAGTGGGGATCGCGGACTTTCCCCTCGACCTGGGTCACGAAATTCTGTTGGTCGCAAATCACGGCGTCGAAAACCGACGGATTGTCGACGGGGAACAGCACCAGGTTCACCTCCGCATACCGGCAAGCGACTGCGCGGCGATAGGCGTTCTCTGGAAACCACACGGTGTCCGGCAGCCCAATCAGCACTTGTTCGTGGGAGCGCGCAAACGGTTCGGCACGGAACAGCGCATCGCACAGCCCCTGCGGGCGCTGCTGCACCACATAAAAAATTTCCGCCGCGTAGCTGCGCTCGGCGTAGTAACGCACAATATCGCTCTTCTCGGCGGAGATCACCATGCAAATTTGGGTGGCGCCGGCGGCGATCATGCGCTCTACCAGATACTCTGAAATCGCTTTCGGGCGCTCGACGCCGTCAACATAGCGCGAGCCGACGGGCAACAGTTCTTTCGAGCATCCCAACGGCTGAATCCGCTGGCCCGCCCCGGCAGCGGGAATGATTCCGATCACGCCATCACCTCCCGGCTTGATTTCTTGTGCCGATAGGCCTCTTCGCAGTGCGCGAGCAATTGTGCCGCCCGGCAATCACCGGTGTGCTCCGCAAGCGTGCGACTGCGTGTCCGTTCGGCCTTGGCGCGCAGCTCGCCATCGCTCAGGCTCAAGCAGGCCAGCACGTCGTCCGCCGTTCGCACCACACACAATTCATGCTCAGGATCAAAGAACGCGTCCAATCCTTCCCACCAATCGGTCAGAATAGGAGTTCCGCAAGCCGCTGCTTCGAAGAACCTACCCGACGGGCAATAACCGGAGTCCGCCATTTCTCGGCGCGTGATGTTGAGCGTTGCCCGCGACGAGGAGTAGAGCGCGGCATGCTGGTTTGGAGCCACATGTTCGAAGCGCTTCACGTTGCCCGGCCAGATCCACTCGCGAGGATAAAGCGATCCCGCCAATACCAATTGCAAGCCTGGCCGGCGGCGGGCAGGCTCCAGAAAGAGCTCGTTCAATTTCTGCTGGCGGTCGGGTGCGTAAGTCCCAAGGTAGCTAAACCAACAACGAAAGGCATGGTGCGCCGCGACTCGTTGGTAGGCTTCAGGATCGACGCATCCGTACAAAGGCCGGGCAAGTTGCGCGCCATATTGGCACTCGAGTTCTTGCAGCACTCTGCCGCCGGTGAACGAGAGATACAGGTCGAATCGTGGGATCTGATCGCGTCGCAGATAATCCGAGCCTTGCGACGCGAGAGCGTTCAGCGTGATGGGAGTGTCCAGGTCGTAGAAGACATGCAGCGGCCCCTCGGTATCGAGAACCTCGTCGTTGATACGGGCCCCATCGGGACAATAGCTTGCGTTGATGACAATATCCGATTCGGCGATATCGCTCAACGCCTCGATCCGGACACTATCCCAACAGGAATAGAGCTTCAGGTCGCAATCGGGAGACTCATGGAAATCGCGGTGCGCGGCATAGTAGGGTACGTCTTGCTCGTAGAAGATCGAACGCGCTCCTCGCCGATGGAGCGCGCGCAAAATGGCGCGATATGGCGTCGCGTGTCCGTTGCCCCAGGACGACGACAACGCCAATCCAAAAATTGTTATTTTCACCCGCGCACCATCGCAAGGACCGACATTCGCTAAGGCCATCACAGGCCCAAACGTACTTACCTTTCGATGGAGCGCGGGCGATTAGCGTTGGCTGCCCCGAACGGCCTCACTGCATCGCGACCGCCAGAGGAGCAAACGCGGGAACAAACGCGGGAACAAACTTAAGAGACCAGTTCGGCGCTCATGGTGATGTCCGCCTTGAGCACTCGCGAAACCGGGCAGCCCTTCTCGGCACTCTGCGCCGCTTCGTCGAACTTGGCCTTATCGGCGCCGGGAATTTTGACCTTCACGTCCAGATGAACTGCGGTGATCGTGAAACCGGCATCGGTCTTGTCCAGGGTGAGCGTGGCCTTGGTATCGATGCTTTCCGGCGTCATGCCGGCATTTCCCAATTGCGCGGACAGCGCCATGGAGAAGCAACCGGCGTGTGCCGCAGCAATCAGTTCTTCCGGATTGGTTCCGACGCCGTTTTCGAAACGCGTACTGAAAGAGTATTGCGTCTGACTGAGAACGCCGCTTTGTGTGGATACCGTGCCCTTGCCGTCTTTGAGACCACCCGACCAATGAGCGCTGGCTGTTCGTTGCATATCTCCTCCTCAGAATGATCACTGCATCTCTTCCACATTACACGAAGTACCGGATAACCGAGCAGCAGACCCTTCCAATCTTGCGTCCCCTTTCGCTGATGGTTGTTTTCCTTTGACTCTTAATGATTGACCTTGGCTGCGGTCGAATCGGAATGCTTTTTTGGTAGAACCCATGCGGAATCAAGATTACCGATCCAACCACGAAGGTGGTTCTTAGATTTCTAAAATTGAGACACTAACTCGAAAGTGGTAACCATCAAAAGTGGTAACAACCAATGAAACTAACGTACTTAGTTTCCCGTTATGAATACAGTACCTTAGATCATTTGCTTTTCTTGAAAAATTATGCATGCGATTTTTGTAGACAGGCGGGAACTCACCTCTATAATTCGAAATGGAGTAGTTTATTCAAGCTCAGTACAAATGCCCAAACTGAGACTCCAGATGGGAAATAGGGGCACTTCCGAGTAGTAGATTTTTGTATTTCTGTCGATTAACCTACGCCCATCTTTTGACCAAGACGGAGACCGAAGATAGCACTGAGGCGCTACTCGAGAATCCGGACTCTCTCAGCGCCGCCACTTCTTCGGCAAAACTAAACCAGTCCGACCAAAGCTTATCGAACTTTTATTTTCGAGGTCTATCCGTGAACAAGTTTTTGACCGCCATCCTCGCCGCTCTCATGATCGCTGGAGGTCTCAGCGCAATTTCCGGCGCAACTCCGATTGATACACCCAACAATGTCGCGATTGTCGGCGAGGGCCCATCTCCTTTGCCGGTGTCGCCGCCTTGCGATAAGTCGCGCAGCGATGTCGGTCCAATCCTCAACCAGTAACCAGCAATTTCTGGGCTTTTGGAGAACCCCAAGGAGAATTTCCCATGAAGAACTCGCTACTTACTGTGGCTGTTGTTGTAGTTTTGGCCACTCTCTCGATCGCCGCCAACACCGCTTCTTCCCCTGCAGCTCCGGCAGGCGCGGTGCAATTCAACTATTTGTCCAAGACGCAAAGCCCGGTTGTGCCTGTGCATGCCTCCATTGCTCCCGGTGAAGGCGCACCCATCCCCTGGTGCCCGCCCCCCGGCAACTGCCAGGATGAGATCCGTATCATCGCCGGTGAAGGCGCACCCATCCCCTGGTGCCCGCCCCCCGGCAACTGCCAGGATCAGGTCCGTCTCATGGCCGGTGAAGGCGCGCCCATCCCCTGGTGCCCGCCCCCCGGTAACTGCCAGGATGAGGTCCGTATCATCGCCGGCGAAGGCGCACCCATCCCGTGGTGCCCGCCGCCTGGCAACTGCCAGGATAAGATCCGTATCATCGCCGGCGAAGGCGCACCCATCCCCTGGTGCCCGCCCCCCGGCAACTGCCAGGATCAGGTCCGTCTCATGGCCGGTGAAGGCGCGCCCATCCCCTGGTGCCCGCCCCCCGGTAACTGCCAGGATGAGGTCCGTATCATCGCTGGCGAAGGCGCACCCATCCCGTGGTGCCCGCCGCCTGGGAATTGCGAGGATAAAATCCGTGTGATCGCCGGCGAAGGCGCGCCCATCCCCTGGTGCCCGCCCCCCGGTAACTGCCAGGATGAGGTCCGTATCATCGCCGGCGAAGGCGCACCCATCCCCTGGTGCCCGCCCCCCGGCAACTGCCAGGATGAGGTCCGTATCATTGCCGGCGAAGGCGCGCCCATCCCCTGGTGCCCGCCCCACCAGGATTGCGTTGATGAGCTGCGGCTGGTTGCGGCCCCGTTCAGCGGATATTTGCAGCAGTTCGTAGGTGAGGCCTCATCGATCGACCGCACGGTTTAGACAATCACCGGAGCGACTGGAAGGGCGAGGTGCACGAGCTAGGGTCATAAGCGATTTCCAATTCGGAACACTGCTTGGCCGGAAAGTAACGCCGAAGGTGTTACCATTTATTGGCGCAAAAGTGTCTTGTATTGTGCTGACTTCATAGCTATGCTTTGAGCAGTCATGCACCTGCGTCCCATGGATTATGTTCTGTGGTTTGCCTCGCCGGCTTTACAGGTCGGCGTGGTCATCGCGATGCTGAGGCGCGGCCTGCACCGCGACTATCCGTTCTTCTTCAACTACACCATCATCGGTGTAGTCGCCGAACCCCTGCTGTACGTGCTCAGTTTGACGTCGTACACCGGCTACTATTACGCGTATTGGGTGAACCTCGGGCTCAGCGTCATCATTTCCTTTGCTGTCTTGCAGGAAATCTTTAGAGACGCGTTTCGTCCTTACGAGGCCCTGCGGGATCTAAGCGTCATCCTCTTCCGGTGGTCAGCATTAGTGGTGTTATTGGTGGCTGTCATGTGGGCCATCAATGCCGGCAAATCGAATAAAGGTTTCGTCGAGGAAACCATTCAGTTGGCTGATCGCAGCGTTCGCCTGATGCAATGCGGATTGGTGTTCTTCCTGCTGTTGTTCAGTGAATATCTGGGTATTCCACGACGTAGCTTGCTTTTTGGTATCTCTCTCGGATTCGGCTTCTTCGCCTCAGTAAACATGCTCGTATTCACGGGAGTCTCCCATCGTGGGATCCTGAAAAATACCGTGCTGAGCGAAATCAACAGCGCTGCGTATCTGATCGCTGTGGTGACCTGGTTGGCTTATACGGCGGCTGCGGCTCCCTCGCGAAGTAAGGTTGCGGAAGGCAGCTTGCTTCGCTCTCAAGATTGGAATTCGGCCCTGCAAGATGCCCGGGTGCCAATTGGGGCAGACAGTCTCCTGGACACCATGGATCGCACCGTCGAGCGCCTGCTCTATCCTCCGGAGGAAGCCAAGGTCAAAGTCTCCACGGGACATGGATAGCCGGTGGCGTCTTCGTGTCAGCCAACCCGCCGCGCCTGGCGGGTTTTGCATTCTGCGGGCCCGCTACCGAACCGCCTCTACACGGGGGTTTTGGTTTTACGCGGCGGATTGAAAAACGGGAGCGGCCTCACGGTCGCACTGCATTTGTGACGGACAGCTTCGACCGTCATCTCGATTTGCAGCCTCGTCCCCGGTTGCGCGTACTGCGATTCCAAGCTGGCCAACGCGATCAACTGTTTCAGTAGCGGCGACCACGTGGTTGACGTTGCTTTCCCTATTTGCTCCCGCCCTTTGTATACCGGCACCGCAACCCGTGATGCCGTCGATGGAGTCTGCGGCGCGAGCCCCTTGCGCTCATATAGCCTTTCGACCTCGTTCCAGTCGATCTCCAGCCCGACGAGCGTCCGCTTTGGCCCGAGTTTCTTCTCCTCGAGGAGTGCCTGGCGGCCAATGAAGTTTTCCTTCTCGTAATGGACGAGTTTGCCCAAGCCGACTTCGGCCGGGCTGTATTTCTGCGACGGGATCAGCGCTTTCTTGCTGCTGACGTAATCCACATCAGCGAGAATCAGTCCGGCTTCAATTCGCGCCACATCCAGTGCGAGCATCCCGGTGGGATGGATGTCAAAAGCCCGGCCGGCCTGCATCAGTGTGTCCCAGACCTTCACCGCGTCGTTCCACGGGATCCAGATTTCGTAACCCAAATCTCCGGTGTAGCCGGTGCGAGAAATGTCCACCGCAACCCCCGCAATACTGCCGCTGGTTTTGCGGAAATACTTCAGGTGTTCGATGTCGGCTTCGGCAACGCTCTGCAGCAGCTTGCCCGAGGTTGGCCCTTGCACCGCGAGTGCGGCAACCTGCTCGGTGATGTCGTCGATCTGTACCTCGAGGCCGATGGCGTTCTGCCGGAACCAGCGCAGGTTGGGATCGGCGGCCGTCCAGCGATAGCGATTTTCCTCCAGTCGCGTAATGGTGCCGTCGTCGATGATCTTGCCGTCTTCGTCGCACCAACAGCAATAAATCACCTGATCGACAGCGACCTTGTTGATCTCGCGCGCGATCACGCGATTGACGAAGCGGGTCGCGTCCCGGCCGGTGACCATGTACTTGTAGAGTGGAGTCACATCGATGAGCGCAGCAGCGTTGCGGATCGCGTTGTACTCGTGTTCGTGATTCGTTTCGTACACACTGACCGCGTAAAAGCCCGACCACTCCCGGTAGTTGAGGCTCTGGCAAAGGGCCAACGTCCTTTCATGGACCGCTGTTCCGACGGGCACAGTTCCCTCGCGTTGAAATGCGAATTATAAATGCACACACGGCTCCAAGCTCGAGACGAATGATCCGCCGGATCGCGCACGGGAAGAAAAGTCCACCACGGAAGCACGGAAATCACGGAGGAATTTCATCTTCAAACAATTCCGCGTATGGAGCCTGCCCTGAGCGGAGCCGAAGGGTGCTTCCGTGGGGCGTTGGTTTTTCGAGCAGCTTGCCCTTTACAATGTGAACTTCGCTCATGCCAACGGATTCCCGTCAATACGACGCCATCGTCATTGGTGGCGGTCATAACGGGCTCGTCAACGCTGCCTACCTGGCGCGCGCGGGCAAGAAGGTGCTCGTGCTGGAGCGCCGTCACGTTCTCGGCGGCGCCGCTTGCACGGAAGAGATCATTCCCGGCTTCAAATTTTCCGTGTGCTCCTATGTTGTCTCGCTGCTGCGTCCGGAGATCATTCGCGACCTCGATCTTCCTCGCCACGGCCTGGAAATTCTGCCTCTCGACGGCACCTTCACGCCCATGCCCAGCGGCGACTATTTGTGGCGCGTCAACGATCACGGCAAGACCGTTCGCGAGTTGCGGCGGCACTCGCGTGTCGATGCCGAAGCCTATGAAGAGTTCGGCAAGGCGATGCTGCAGATGTGCCGCTTCGTGAAGCCCATCCTGGCCATGGTGCCGCCCGATCCCACCACGCTGAATCCCAAAGACCTGTTTAAGCTGCTGTTCCTTGGCCGTCGCTTCCAAGGCCTGAGCGGCGAGGACAAGTACAACCAGGTGCAGCTCATGACCATGAGCGCCATCGATTTTCTCGATCAGTGGTTCGAGACCGATGTGCTTAAGGCCACCATGTCGGCTTCGGGAATCATCGGCACGTTTCTCGGCGTGCGCTCGCCCGGCACCGCCTATGTGCTGTTGCACCACTATATGGGTGAGATCGACGGCGCATTTCGCGCCTGGGGATTCGCGCGCGGCGGCACCGGTGCGATCTCGAACGCTATCGCCGACGCGGCGCGCGAGGCTGGAGTCGAGATCAAGATGCAAACCGCGATCGCGCAAATCATCGTCGAGGGTGCCAAAGCGGTTGGCGTGGTCACCAGCGCGGGCGACGAGTATCGCGCGCCCATCATCTCGTCCAGCGTCGATCCCAATCTGACTTTCCTGAAGATGCTCGAGCCGAAGCATCTGAGCGACGACTTCCGCGACGAGGTGAAGCGTTACAAATACCGCGGATCGTCGGGCAAGGTGAACCTGGCGCTCGACGGTTTGCCGGACTTCACTTGCCTGCCCGGCGCGGGCCATCATCTGCGCGGCGCGGTTTCGATTTCGCCCAGCGTCGATTACATGGAGCGTGCTTATGACGACGCGAAATATGGCGACTACTCGCGCCGGCCCTACATCGATATCGTGATTCCCAGCTTGACCGATCCGTCGCTCGCGCCTCCCGGCAAACACGTAATGTCGTGTTTCGTGCAATACGCCCCTTACAAGCTGAAGACCGGCAACTGGGACGAGAAGCGCGATGCCTTCGGCGATAACGTGATCGACACCATCGCCGAGTACGCTCCCAATCTCAAGCAAATCATCGTCGGCCGGCAGGTGGTCACGCCCCTTGATCTCGAACGCGAATGGGGCCTCACCGAGGGCAATATCTTTCAGGGCGAACTCTCGCTGGAGCAGTTGTTCTTCTTGCGACCAGTGCCGGGCTGGGCCCAATACAAGACGCCGATCAAGAACCTGTGGATGTGCGGCTCGGCCACGCATCCCGGCGGGGGGATCATGGGTGCGCCCGGACGGTTGGCCGCGATGGAAATCCTGAAGCACGCAAAGGGCAACAGTTAAGGATGGCCGAAACTCGCGACGTCATTATTCTCGGCGGCGGCCACAATGGCCTGATCACGGCCTTTTATCTGGCCCAAGCCGGATTCAAGCCGCTTGTACTCGAACGCCGTCCCGTGGTCGGCGGCTGCGCGATTACAGAAGAATTCCATCCCGACTTCCGATGCTCTCGCCTCGCGCACAACACCGCGCCCATCAGGTCTGACATTGTGGCAGACATGGAGCTGCCGAAGCACGGTCTCAAGACCTACACGCCAACCGTCCGCGTATTGTCATTGGCACACGGTGGCGATCTCACTCTTTATGGCGATACGGCGCGTTCGCAACAGGAGATCGCAAAGCTATCTCAGAAAGACGCGGCGAACTATGCCGAGTTTCAGCAGGCGGTGACGCGTATTGCCGAGGTTGCGGCCTTGCTCATGAACATTACGCCGCCCGATATCGACGAACCGGGGGCGAATAATCTGTGGGAGCTGCTGAAGACCGGCCGGAAAATTCGCGGCCTCGGCGAGAAAGACCTGTACCGCGTGCTGCGCTGGGCGCCGATGGCGGTCGCCGACCTTGTCGCGGAGTGGTTTGATACGGAGCTGCTGCGCGGAACCATCGCGGCGCAGGGGATCTTCGGAACGTTTCTCGGACCCTGGTCCGCTGGGTCAAGCGCTGCGCTGTTGTTGCGGGCCGCATCGGACAGCAACCTCGCCGGAGCTGCATCCTACGTTGTGGGAGGCACGGGCGCACTCACGGCGGCGATGGCGGCAGCAGCGCAAGCCGCGGGGGCAGAGATTCGTACCTCCTGCGAGGTCGCAAGAATCAATATTGTTGATGGGGCCGCCACCGGCGTTGCACTCACCAATGGTGACGAGGTCAAGGCGCGGGTTGTGGTTTCCAACGCCGATCCCAAGCGAACTCTGCTGGGGCTCGTCGAGCCACAGCATTTGCAGCCCAGTTTTCTGCAAAAGCTCCAGCATTACCGCATGAACGGTACTGTAGCCAAAATTAATCTCGCACTCGGCGGCTTGCCGACCTTCAAAGGCGTAGACGGCGATGTCATCGCCCGCTTGTCGGGCAAGATCCAGGTTTCGCCTGAGATCGACTACTTGGAGCACGCTTTCGACGCAGCGAAGTATGGCGAGTTCTCGCAGCGTCCTTTCCTTGAGGCGACGATGCCCACATTGTGGGATAGCTCGCTCGCGCCGCCCGGGAAACACGTGATGTCCATCTACATGCAATACGCGCCATACAAGCTGCGTCATACCGATTGGAAGTCCCAGCGGAACGCGCTAGGCGACACGGTCGTCAACGCGCTTGCCGAATTCGCTCCCGATCTGCCCTCGCTGATCGAAGGCCGTGAGGTGATCACGCCGAAGGATCTCGAGGAAATCTTCGGGCTGACCGGCGGCCACATTTTTCACGGCGAGCTGGCGCTCGATCAGTTATTCACTATGCGCCCGCTGCTCGATTGGGCGCAGTACCGCACGCCCATCAGGAACCTGTACCTGTGCGGTTCGGGCACGCATCCCGGCACCGGACTGAACGGCATCTCCGGAGCCAATGCAGCGCGTGAAATTGCGAAGGATCTGCGCAAGTAAGACAGGGTAGAGCTACTTGCCTGTCCAGCGCGGCTTGCGCTTCTCCAGAAACGAACTGACACCTTCATGAAAGTCGGCGGTGGTGCGGATGTGAGCGTTTTCTTCCACGGCTGACAAGGTCTCGCGGTCCAGTTCCTCCGCCGAGTAAGCCGTCAACAGCCGTTTGGTCGCGAACAGTGACATTGGGCTGTTCTCAAGAAGACTCGATGCCAGCTCGCGCGCGCGGCCCATTAACTTCTCTGGCGCGACGACCTCGTTGGCGAGCCCCAGCCGAAATGCCTCGTCGGCGCCAATGATCCGTCCGGTCAGCAGTAGGTCGCGGGCGTGCTTCTCGCCGATCTGGCGCAGCAGAAACATCGAGACAATTGCCGGAACGAAGCCGATGCGCACCTCGGTATAGCCGAACTTCGCCTCGGTCGATGCGAGCGTGAAGTCGCACAGCGTAGCCAGGCCACAACCCCCGGCGATGGCAGGACCGTTGACCGCTGCGATGGTCACCTTGGGGAACCCGTAGAGCGTGCGGAACAGACGCGCCATTCTGGCGGAGTCGGCCTGGTTTTCCTCGGTCGTGCGCCTGGTGATCGCGCGCAGGTTGTCGAGGTCCATGCCGGAGCAAAACGCCTTGCCGGTACCCGTCAAAATGAGGATTTGCGCAGGCGACGACTCAACCTCACTCAGCGCGCGCAGCATTTCGTCGATCAGGTCGTAGCTGATGGCATTGCGCTTGTCGGGACGGTTCAGCGTCATGATGGCCAATGGGCCGTCATAGTCGAGGGTGAGGGTCGTGAAGGATTCTTCTGCTTGGTCCATATACGTTCACTGGAACAGAATCGCCACGAGGAGTTCACTGAAACGCGACTGTGGTCAGAATAACAACTGACAACTGACAACTGCTCTTACATCTTCGGCCCGCTGAAGCGCGTGCCGATATCAGCCGACATACGCAGCACTTCAGTCAGCGGCTTCTTCACCGGCAACTCTGCGCCACGGCTTTTCAGGGCCTCCAGCAAGATTTCGGTTGGGATGTTCCCCACCAGCACGTCCTGGGCAAACGGACATCCGCCCAAACCGCCGATGGCCGAATCAAATCTCCGGCATCCCACATCGTAGGACGCCAGCACCTTGAACGCCGCATCGTCGGGACGGCTATGCAGGTGTACCCCGATTTCCACGCCATCGAAGCGCTCCAACACTGGACCCAGAACGTCGGCAATTTGCTGCGGTGTGGCGACTCCCACAGTGTCGGCCAGCGAGATGGCCTGCAAGTCCATGTCAGCCAGCAATCCCACCCCCTCCATTAGTTCGTCGACGTTCCACAGGTCGCCATACGGGTTGCCGAACGCCATGGAGATATAGGCGATGGTGTCTAGCCCGGCCGCATCCGCCTTCTGTTTCACCTTTTCCAGCGTGTCGAGGTTCTCCTCCAGCGTCTGGTTCTGGTTGTTTTTCAGGAATGTCGGCGAGAGCGAATACGGAAATCCCAAGGTGCGTACCGCATCGGTAGCGATCGCGCGCTCGGCGCCGCGCTCGTTCACGACGATCCCGATGATCGCTACATCGTCAGGCGGATCGAGTTCGTTCAGCACGTTTTCCGAGTCAGCCATCTGCGGCACCGCCTTCGGCGAGACGAACGACACCGCGTCAATGTGTTTGAACCCGGACGCGATGAGCGCCTTCAGATACTCGACCTTGAGCTCGGTCGGAATCTGCCCCGGCAAGCCCTGCCAGGCATCGCGCGGGCATTCAATCAGCTTGAGAGAATCAGGCATTGGGATTAGATAGTTGTCAGCCGTGAGTCGTCAGACGTGAGTCGTCAACCGTCAGCGCTCTCCTGCGCCCTTCGCAGCCGTCGAGTTTCGGCCAGCAGGGCCATGCTGTGCATCAGGTTCTGCATGGTGACGATTCCCACCAGCCGTTCCTGATCGACCACGGGAATCATGCCCAGGCCACGTCCGCCGAGCTTGCGAAATGCCGAGCCCAGCGAGTCGGTGCGTTGCGCGATCTCGAAGACGCGTACCATTGCCGACTGCACATAGCCGTTACCGCCGCGGCGCAGCGCCTCCACAATCCGCTGCTTGCTGATCACGCCCACCATGTCAGTGCCGCGCACCACCGGGAAGTCGTCCTGCAAGGTGTGCACCGCCTTGTGCAGCGCGTCTTCCAGGGTGTCGGCAGGGGAGAGGGTCGAGAAGCCGGTGAGCATCACGTCTTCCATGCGCACGCTCTCCAGCACCGACTGGAAGACGACCGAGCGGTCTTCGAGCTGCGCGCCCACAAACAGGAAGAAGCCGATTAGCATCAGCCAGGTATTCCACACGCCCAGGAAGATGAACAGCATGGCGAAGCCCTGGCCCACGGTGACGGCCAGCCGGGTGGCGCGCACGTATTCCATGCGCTCGGCGAAATAGGCGCGCAACACTCGCCCGCCATCCGTGGGATACGCGGGCAGTAGATTGAAGGCACACAGAAAGACGTTCCCCCAGAACAACGCGCGAGGCAAATTGCCGGTATAAACCAATGGATGCGCCCAGAGCCTGGCCTGCGGATAGAACAGCGAAATGCACACGCCGGAGACGGCGGCGATCACGAGGCTCACCAGCGGCCCCGCCATGGCAATGCGAATGTCGCGCGCGAGATTGGCGTTGGGCTGGCCCGTGTCTTCCATCATGGTCACGCCGCCGATGGGCAGCAGGATAATGGAGCGGACAGCCACACCGCTGCTCTGCGCCACCAGCGTGTGTCCCAGTTCATGCAGCACCACCGATGCGAAAATGATCGCCACCAACACCAGGCCGCGCGCCGCACCACTTGTGGCCATGTCCCCCGGCTGCGTGAACCAGACGAAGATCAGCAGCGCCACAAACGTAAGATGAATGCGGATGTCCACGCCAAACAAACGTCCCGCCGGGATGGACCAGCTTCTCATTGAGCGACCAAGATTCCTCAGCTCACATTTTATACACTTGGAACACTTAGCATTGCTGTTTCCATGCGCGTGATCGCAGGTCAATTTCGGGGCCGGCCATTGCAATCGCTGCCGGGGCTTGAGCTTCGGCCCACCAGCGATCGTCTGCGCGAGACGCTGTTCGATGTGCTCGCGGCGGTGCGCGAGCTCTCCGACACCGTCTGGCTGGATTTATTTGCCGGAACGGGCGCGGTCGGCATCGAGGCGCTGAGCCGGGGAGCGCGCCAGGTCTACTTTGTCGAGTCGGTAAAGAGACATGCGCGCCTGCTTCGCGACAATCTCGCGGCCCTCGACATCGCGTCAGGATATGAACTTCACGAGCGCGAGGTCGCGAAGGCGTTGCCGCTGCTGGAGACGACGGGTGTGGTCTGCGATTTTTGTTTCCTCGATCCGCCTTATCAGCGGCGCGGCGCCTACGAGCAGACGCTGGGCTACTTGTCGCAATCGCGCTTGCTCGAGCCGTCCAGCATCGTCATCGCCGAACATGAAAAAAAGTTTGATCCGGGCGAACGCTTCGGAGCTGTGGTACGATACCGCCGCCTCGATCAAGGCGACGCGTCGTTGAGCTTTTACAAGCTCGCATAAAATGCTGCACCCATCGGCTCGCGTCAAAGGAGTCTTCTATGCCGCAATCGGGCCCTCACAAGCGATGGAAGTATGATTTGCATCCCAGCGTGGCGATGGCCCATTCGGTCATTGCTGGAATGAAGGAAAAAACCGGCCGCTCGATGGAGGAATGGGTGCGGCACGTGAAGCAACACGGTCCCGCCGACGAGAAAGAGCGTACGGCCTGGCTCAAGCGCGAGCATGGCCTGGGCACGAATCATGCTGGCTGGATCGCCGGACGCTCGCTGGGCAAGACGGATGCCGCCGAGAATCCCGATGAGTATCACAAGCAGGCCGAGGACTATGTGGAGAAGATGTTCGCCGGGCCGAAGGAGCACCTGCACCCGATCTACGACGAGATCGTGACCTTCGCCAAAACGCTCGGGCCCGACATTCGCGTGTCACCTTGCAAGACCTTCGTCCCCATCTACCGCAATCACGTCATCGCGCAGATCAAGCCGACCACGCGCACGCGCATCGATCTTGGCCTGGCACTCGGCGACACCAAAACGCCAAAGCGCCTCATCAATACTGGAGGCTTCGCCAAGAAAGACCGCATCACGCACCGGATCGAAATCAGCAAGCTGTGGGAGTTCGACGACGAGGCCCGGCGCTGGATGAAGGGGGCGTACGAGATGGACGAATAGCTCATCTCATTCTGAAATTGATCTGAGCTCAAGTGGTAGAACGCGGCACCAATCTGGATCACTTGCGAAATGGTGATTCCACGCTAACTATCCGAGGAGCAGGTTGTACGGTGAGTGTACTAATACGGCTTCGCCGTTCCGATCTGTGGAGCGCGCACCGGCTTCGCCATACCGTAAAAGATCACGACGCCTTGCCCGCCGCAGCGCGTCGATAGCGCCTCTTTGGGGGTGCCGATACAACTGTCGATATCCTGCCAATTGTTCATCACCCAGACGTTGCCCACTGGGTCGATGGCGAGGTCGGTCTGCATCTGCAAGCCGCCACCGACATAGCCACCGGGCGGCGAAATCTGTTCACCCGTATGAACGCCCGGCGGGCAGTGCTCGGTCTGCACGCCGCATAGCTCCACGATCGGGCTGCTCGGCATCGCGAAGTTTGATATCCAGGCATTGTCGTTGCCGTCCAGCACTACCGCCCAAGGACCAGGAAGTCCGCCGCTCTTGAAAGGCGAGCCGGGATATGGCGTACCGTCAGGGCGCAGCAGCGTGACGCTGCCGCCGTTCACGGTGCCTCCTTTCTGCTCGGACATGGTCTTCGTCAGGTAGTCAGAGGCCGCCTCAACTCCTTCAGCCTTCAGACGCACCCCCATGTCAACCAGGTGGGCCATTCCCAGCACGCCGGTGCCGAACCGGTTGGTGACCCACACGTTGCCCTGGCTGTCGATGTTGAGACCGCTGTTGTTGATTCCGGTATCGAAGTTCTGGGCTTTGGTCGGGTCGGAGGCGGGAAAGCGGGTAACGTGCGGAAGGCCGCTGTTGGAAACCCATATCCGGTCCTGTTGGTCGATAGCGAGGTGAAACGGAGCCATGAATGACTTGCATGGCTCAGCGTTGTCGCCCTCGCAGACGATCTGGCCTTTGCTGATATCGCCTTTGGGGAAATAGACCAACTGTCTTTTCTCGATACCAAGCACCCAGACGTCGCCGCTGGGTGTAACGATCACACCCTGCATCAGGCCAAGGCGACCGCCGAAGTTGATTCCCTCCGGCGGCGTCAGGGGTTTCCCGTTCTTGTCGAATACGGAAATGGTCTTGCTGCCATAGGTGGTGAACCACGCGTTGTCGTGGGAATCGACCGCAGCGCCGAAGGTGCCACCTTCCATGCCGCCGCCAGTAAATCCCGTGGTGATCGGCGAAAGCGGTCTGGCCGTTCGGCGCGAACTTGGTCGCGTGTCCCTGCCACAGCGAGTCCTGCCCTTGCCAGCCGACGCTAAAGTTGTCGCCGACCCAGAGATTGCCCTCGCTATCGAACATGCACTTGCCACCCGCGACATACCCGCCGCCGGTGAACTTGAGCGGAAGCACCCATGCGCTCGGTGGCCAGTTAAGGTACGGCATGTACGGAACTTCGAGCATGTGATTGCTCGGCGACACTGAATAGAATTGGCGAAGCAGGGCGAAAAGTTTGTCGGGCTGATGCCAGGGAAAAAGTGCGATATCCTCGGCGGCATTTAGGGTGTTTGTTGGAGCGCCCCAACCCGGCGGTGTAGCCGCTTCGAATAGACTGCTGCAGGCATCCGGCTTAACCCGATTGACGCATGCGGAGAGCAAGTCGGCCAGCGTGGCGAAGTTGGCCATCGTCGGCGTCTGGCTGCTGTTGAGCGGGTCTTGAATGGCGCCACCCCATCCGCCGGTCTCGAAGTCCACGAAGTTGGGCACGTTGCCTGCGGCGATGCGCAACTGCAGCGGGGCACCTTTGATCGTTACGCCGTCGATAAGTTGTGCGTGCGTCCAGACGGACGCGATGGTGGTGAACTCGTTGACGACCACGCGTGCCGGCGGCTTGCCGCCCACCACAGCCAGCAGCAAGATCGCCGGATTGTTGCCATCCGCCTTGTCTCTCGCAGGAATGCCTCCGCCCGCCGTGAGGTACAGGCTCGAATCGTCCGGCGCTCCCACCGTGCTTACTTCAAATCGGCCCTCGTTGTCGGTCTTGGTTTGCGCGAGCTGCTTGGGTGCGTCAGAGCTTGCAGCCCAAAGTGTGACCGTGGATTGAGCGATAGGCGTCCCTCCGCCCATCACTTGGCCCGTTATGTCGGCGGCTAAGGCCCGAGTTGCCCCGAACATACCTGAGATGGCAAGGGCAGCCAATGTCAACTTTACAGCTATTGTCTGGGAGTGCATTCCTTTTTCTCCTTCAGGCTACCGACCGCTGCCGCCGCTATGACAGTAGGCGCGACGAGGTTTGCATGTGGGAGCAATGTCGCACCAATTCTACGTGAGGTCTGCTGTAGGGCCGAAGGATAGCTGGCGCGAACAGGCGTTAGCGTAACCAATCTCGGGCGGCTACCGTGAGCCGCCCCTGAAATAACTCGCGGCCCACCCATTCGCAAGCGCGAATGAGCGGACGCCCAACAATAACTTTCGCTCGTGCCTACTTCGTACTCGTATTGACCATGGGAATCTGCGAGGACAATTGCAGGTTAATCAGCAGGTCGATGCGCCGATCGATCTGGTACCACAACGCAGTCTTCTTCGCCGAGATGACCTTCTCAAAAACGGGAACGTACCTCATGCGCAAGGCGAGGAGTTGCTCGTCAACGGCGTTCGCTCGCTTCATGTAATCCTGCGCCTGCGCATCGGTCATGGTGTTGTAGTTCGCGGCGTACTCTTTAATCACCGCCCAGCGGTCGTCGTTAGGTTTGATGGCTTCCTTTCGATACTGGTCAAAGATAGGCCAAAACTTGGTGGCTTCGTCGGCGGTGAGGGTCATGTTCTCCGCCATGATCTGCTTGCGCTGGGCGCGCAGGTTCGACCGAAGCAGCTCGACATCCTGGTCGTTGATGGGGCCCGCTTGCGCGGCCGACCCCGGCGCACTTTGCGCAGCCTGCTGACCCATTACGGATACGCTGCACACGAACAATGCGATGAACACAACCAGGACTGATACGACGCTCTTCTTCATGGTTATTCTCCGATCTGACTTGAAAGTGGTGTGTCTTCTTGCGTGGCCCTGTCGAGTCGCTTGCTCGGGCGCTTAGCGGGCGACGACTGTTTGTAGACGACTAGTTGCTAATTGCTCTCTTCACTCTGCATGCCGTCGTGGGACGCGCTTGGAGAGATTGCAGAGGGTTTCATAGACCACGGTATCAGAGCTGCGCGCCAGATCCCAAGCACTAATGTGTTCGCTGCCACTGCGGCCGATCAGCATCACTTCGTCGCCGATGGCAGCGCCGGGAATGTGGGTCACGTCCAGCAGCGTCAAATCCATCGAGACGCGCCCCACCATGGGTGCCCGTTGGCCGCGCAGCAGCACCTCGCCGCGTCCGACCGCAGGATCGATTTCACAAGGCCCGACCGGCTGACCGGCATGGATCGAGATTTTTCGCGACAAGCCGTCACCATATCCGACAGAGACCACCGCAATCCGCGCTGGAGCACGCGCAACATAAGCGCCGCCGTATCCCAGAGCCTGCCCGGCCGGCACATCGCGCAGGCCCAAGACATGCGTCTTCCACGACAGCACCGGCTTTAGCGGCAGAGGCGGCAGCTCTGCGACGGGCGAGCCGTCATGCCGCGAGACGGGATACTCGTATCCATACAGTAAAAGTCCCGGACGCACGAAGTTGTGCCAGGTGTTGGGACGCGCACTGATCGCGCCGCTATTGGCGAGATGCCGCAATCGCGGCTGCAGCCCATGAGCGGCCAGCGTTTGCAGCGCGCGCTCGTAGCGCTGAATCTGCGCCGCCGTGTTCTCGTCATCCAGCACCTCCGACGACGCCAGATGGCTGAACACGCCCTCCAAATCAATTTGCGGGAGCCGCCGTACGCCTTCCGCAAACGCGGGCACCTCGGCCAGCGGCAAGCCCAGGCGCGCCATGCCGGTATCGACCTTCAGATGGATGGCAGCGCGGCGATTGAGCTGGAGACGCGTGGCCGCGGTTGCCAACGCCTCCGCCTGCTCCAGGCGGAACACGGCCGGCGTCAGCGAATACCGCAATGCCTCTTCTTCCTCGCCGGGATAGAGGCCGCACATCACCAGGATGCGCGCGGTGATGCCACACTCGCGCAGGACAACGCCCTCGTCGGTTGAGGTGACGCCGAACCAGCTCGCACCGGCTTGCTCGAGCGCGGGCGCGCACTCCTCCACGCCGTGGCCGTAAGCGTTGCACTTCACCACGGCGCAGATCGTGACCTGCGGACCCACATGCTGCTGCACTGCGCGAAAATTGTGGCGCAGAGCGGAAAGCGAGACCTCGGCCCAGTTCGGCCGGCTCTCGATGCGCGAGGGGGTGAGGGTAGTCGCCAAGATTTCGATGATACCGCGTAGCGGGATCTCACGCTGCACCCAGCAGCTTGGACCTGCCCTGTGGGGAGTTACTGGCACGGTTCCTGCCGTTCCCGGCAGAGCTACTGGCGAGACCAGCTGTATCTCACTGGCAACCCGTCAACGTCGCCTAAACTCTAGTGATAAGTAGCAACGAAATCTGGAGTTGAGGAGGCGCCATGGCCGAGGCTTCGCGGCCCAATGTTGCTGGGCGCAATATGCACAATCCCGCAGGAGCACGCGACCCCGAGGTGCTACCTGGAACACGTCTCGACCCGCCGGAACTCCCGGAACGGGCTACTCCCGCAAGCAATCCTGCTCTGAACCGTTCCGCCGAAGCGGTAGGCCGGGGCGTAGGCACCGCCGTGGCCGGAGTTCGTCGCCTGCCGCAGCAACTCGACAAGCTGCGGTCGCGCATTCACCTGGTTCCGGGACGCGAGAGTGCCGCTGGCGCGATGGCGGACATTAAAGATTCCGCTTTGGAAACTGCTGCTGATTGGCGCAACGCTGCCGAGGACACTCTCGGGGAGTTTAAAGATCGAGCGGAGAGCTACAGCTACCAAGTTGCCGACCGCACGAACCGAAGCCTGGAAGAGCTGCGGCGCCGGACCGAGTGGCGCATCGTGGCGCTGCGCCGCACGGCGCGCCAGTGGCTCGTGATCGCGCGCCATTGGGAGTCGGAGCAGCCGCTGCGGGTGATCGGGAGCTGCGCCGCCGCAGCCTTCGTCGCCGGTGTGGCGCTGCGCATCTGGAGGTCAAACAAACGTGTCTAACATGAACGTCAAGACTACGCCTGAAACTCGAACTGCTGTGACGGAGCACGCCAAGACGCTTGGCGATGTCGTCGCTGAGCTTAAGAACGAACTACAGGACTTCATCAGCACGCGCGTGGCAATGTTCCGCTCCGAGATGGGAGAGAAGCTACGCATGATCAGGATGGCTGCGCCGGTTGTCCTGATCGGCATTTTGCTGCTGATTACAGCATGGCTGCTATTCACGGGTTTCCTGGTCTGCATAATCGCGCAGGTCTTTATGCCCAGTCCCTGGGCGTACAGCTTCTCGTTCATTTTGGTGGCTGTACTGTACGCCATCGTGGGCGGCGCCGCAGCTTATCTGGGATGGCAGCAACTGCGCGCTACCGGCCTGAAACCGACGCGCACCATTCACGTGCTGGAGCAAGATCGCATCTGGCTGCAAACGGAGGCCAAGACACAATATGAGCACTGAACTTAAAAGCCATTTTCCCGCAGAGGTATTGGAGCATCGCGCCGCCGACCAGCGTCGCCGTTTGCACAACTCGGTCAGCGAGCTCCGGTCCTCACTCACCGGCCTGAAGGATTCGGTTGAGGAGAACGTGCGCGAGCGCCTCGACGTCAATCGATTCGCGCGAAAGCACATGTGGCAATTGGCTGTAGGCGCATCGGTCGTCGCACTGATGGCCGGTCACGGGTTCGCGGGGATGTTTGCGCGACGTTCCGCTTAAGCAAGGCTGGATTGCCGCAGCGCACCACGATTCCCATTCTGAAACCGTTTGGGGTCGCGCTCCGAGGGTTTGAGAACCTTCGTCTGATCATCCTTTAGTTAATACCATTCCTATAAACAGCTTGACACGAGGACCTTTCTCGTCAGACACTTTGCCTGCCTTTTTTCATCCACTTACAGCCCTGATGGCGGCAGGCGGCACCGAACTGCGGGGCTCTGACGCTCTGGGGGCTTATAGCGGCAGGTTTGCGATTTTGCAACATTTCGGCGCGGGTTACGGCGGAAAGCTTAATGCCTTAGCACTTTTCTACTAAAATGGTATTGCAAAATGGAACGTATGTGGTATAACTTTGCCTTGAAATCAGTACTAAAGAGCTAGTCGTAATACTAATGGGCCATTTGTACATCCCGATTGGTGTCGCAACACCAGTGAGATTACTGCAAGGGAAGGACGGGCTCAAAATGATCAATGTGATCCTCGCTGACCACCAAGCTATTTATTGCGCCGGCATGGCGAAGGTGCTGGCGGTGGAAGAAGACATCCGCATCGTAGGTCAACCGCAGTTTCCGGATCCGCTGCTGCATGCCATGGAACGGCTGCGTCCACGCGTTGTGGTTCTCGCCTCCAGCTTCCAATCTTGTCTGCCGCAAGCTCAGGAGATCGCACGTCGGCATGCGATTTCGGTGCTGATGCTGTGCGACAACACCGAAAGTGCCTCCGACTTCATGCGACTGGGCGTGCAAGGCGTGATCTACCGCTCCGCCAGCAGCAACGTGGTGATAGAAGCGATCCGGCGGCTTGCCCGCGGGCAGTCGTTCTTGCAAGGGCCCAACGCCGGCGAGGACGAGGTGGACGAAGACATGGTTGGTGCGCGGGTGCAAAAGCGGCTCACCGGTCGCGAACTACGCATCATCGCCGCTATCGTGCAGGGCTACAAGAACCGCGAGATTGCCGATCAGCTCTCGACCACCGAACAGGTCGTCAAGAACGCGTTGCGCACCATCTTCGACAAAATCGGCGTTTCGGACCGGCTGGAATTAGCGCTGTTCGTGGTGCATCACCGCATCCTGGCGCAGGCGACGGCATCCGTCGCCCTGCACCCGGCCCGTCCGCGCCCTTCGGCAATGGCGGCAAAGGCGGGGAACGGTACGTCCTCTGCCATCAACTGATCCGCTTGGTTTTGGGCTTGTCGGCGCGCTTCAGTGCGCCGGGTGATCGCTGGTCTTCAGCAATTCGTTGACGATCGTGACCAGTTCTTCGGGATTCACTGGCTTCTCCAGATACAAATCGGCCAGCGGCTCAGCCGCCTGAAAGGCCTCCGCCACATATCCGGATACCACCACCACCGGCATGGTGGAGTGGGTCTTGGCGGCCTGCACGATCGAACGGCCATTGGCATCGCCCAACCGCCAATCGGTGACCACCGCGTCATAGGTATTGCTGGAGAGCTTATCGATAGCATCGTGCGCGGAGGTCGAAGGCGTGACCTCGTGGCCGGCCGCCTCCAGAATGGCGCACTTCAGGGTCACGATGTTGGGTTCGTCATCCACACAAAGGATTTTAGCCATACGATTTTCCGTGGACGGCGAACGCTCGGCTCCCGCCGCCTGGCGGGGGACGGGCTGCGGCCCAGCCATTTCTAACTTGCCCGCTATTGTTGAGCACCGTGTCCTGAATGTCAACCTTCGCGAACTGGCTGGTTCCAGCTCGCACGCCGACGGCTCGTGGCCTGCCGCTTAGAGCTTGGCTCTTTGCAACTCACGGTAGGCCTCGCTCCTCGACAACCCAAACTCCTTTGCTGCCTGTTTCAGCGCGGCTTTCTCCTCGAGCTTGTCATCACGCACGATCTCCTTCACACGTTGTGCAATCGTCTTCGCCGAAGCCGGCGCGTGGGCCGACTCCTCGACTTTGCCGATCAATAGCGTGATCTCGCCACGGACCTCGCCGCGCTGCTCCAGTTGCCCGAGCACTTCATCGGCACGCCCTCGAAGGAACTCCTCGTGAATCTTCGTCACCTCACGCGCGACGACGACGTGGCGGTCGCCCCCGAGCACCCCGACAACATCGCGCAGAGTTTCCAGGATGCGATGCGGCGCCTCGTAAAACACCTCGGTTCGCGGAGAGTTGCGAATCGCCTCCAGCGCGGTTCGCCGCGCTCCCGCTTTTGCAGGCAGAAAGGCCGCAAAGTGGAACGAGTCAGTTGCCAAGCCACTGGCGACCAGCGCCGATAGAAACGCCGATGCGCCCGGGACTGGCACCACACGAATGTGATGCCGCACCGCCAATGCCACCAGCCTGTATCCGGGATCGCTGACGCCGGGCATGCCCGCGTCGCTCACCACGGCGATATTGTCGCCGCGTTCCAGGTGCACGATCAGCTCGGCGGCGCGCGTCAACTCGTTGTGATCGTGGTAGCTGACGGTCGGTTTATCGATGCCGTAGTGGTTGAGCAGAGTGGCCGTATGCCGCGTGTCCTCGCAGGCGATGAGGTCCACCTGCTTCAGCACCCGCAGCGCGCGCAGCGTGATGTCTTCCAGATTGCCAATGGGGGTGCCGACGAGGTAGAGGGTTCCGGGCGTCGGCTGATCGCCGTTTCGCTCGTCGGACGAGGGTGAGGTTTTCTTAGTCACGCGCCAGTCTAGCACCGGAAAGGTCAACGACTCAGTGATAGTTGCTTCTTCACCGCCTCGCTTACCAGCTTGCCATCCACTCGCGCGTCACCGAACTTGGCTTTGACGTTCTTCATCACCGTCCCCATGTCCTTCATCGTGGGAGAGCCCATTTCGGCGATGACGGCGCGCACCGTGGCCACAATCTCTTCTTCGCCGACCGCCTTCGGCATGTAGGCTTCGATGATCACAATCTCCTGCGCCTCTTTCTGCGCCAGTTCCGGGCGGTTGCCCTTCTCGAACTGCTCAATCGAGTCCTTGCGCTGCTTGATCATGGTGCTGAACACCTGGAGCTCTTCTTTTTCGTCGAGATCGGCGCGCTTTTCGATGCGCTTGTTCTGCAGCGCCGCTTTCATCATGCGCAGCGTCGAGAGCCGCAGCTCTTCTTTGCTGCGCATAGCGTCGACCATCTCTTTCTGTACGCGTTGGGTCAGGCTCATGCGGCAATTATAGGGGACTATCCCACAGGAATCAGCGGCGATCTTTTGTGGAAACAGAAGTTACGTGAGAATGATGGCGGATGATGGTGGGTGACGGCGCATCATGGTCCAGCGACCAGACTTTTCAGCTACTTGCGCCCACGTCGAGGACCAACCGCAAATGCTGTGCGTGGCACAAGAAAACCGGAATTGCGTGAGAATAAGTGGGGGTTTTCCGCCATTTCGGACGCGGTACGGCAACGCAGTATCAGCGAGTTGCGGGGACGAGAGAGGGCTTACCGATTGAGTTTACCGCCATCATTTCACCGGGCGCGACCGGTGCCATGCACGAAGCATGCCAGCCTGCGCGCCCGGTGCTGCCTAGTTTGATTCCCCAGCCAGCGCGCAATCCTGCACCGCCATAGAAGGCAGCACAGGGAACGTGAGCACGCGGGGCGATTGCGAGCACTTATTGTTTCGCTTCCGGGCTGAGCGTGCAGGGCGTCGTTTTTCGGAACGATCAGCTTCGATCTCAGCCAGGAGCTGGCACTGCTCGTATGCTTTCAGCGAACTATAGCTGACATAGCCATGCCGATCCTTGTTGCCCAGAAAACCCTGCAGCCTGCCGGCACGAAGGAGGGAAGCTACAGCTCCCGACGAAAGGGATAACACCTGCGCCGCATCTTCAATCCTCACCTCGGAGGGAACTTCGGCGTAGCGCCAATCGCATTCGAACAGGTGGTTTCTGGCAATATGTGAGGCGACGTTGTGGAGCTCGTCAAGGTCGAAGTACCCCAACTCCATCAATCGTTGCGCATACCGTACAGGGCTCTCTGCAACTTTCAGGGCTGACCGAAACTTACGGTGTGTCGCCAGGTGCTTGGCTTCTTCCACGAGATGTTGTTCACTAGGGAACCGATCGCCCATCTGGGAGGGTACGTACTCAGCGGCTCCGTGCTCGTAGAGGTTTGCAGCGATCAGGAAGCTCGCCGGCACCCCGAAAAGCCTGTGTGCATTCAGCGCGGCAGGGCCGAGCCACGCGATCGCTCCTGCGATCGACAGGTAGTTAGTCAGCTCTAGTGGCAAAATGGTTTCCCTGTTCTGATCCTCGTGGATGCACTCAGATACCCTCCGAAGATGCTCGAACATGATGCGATCGATGAAGCCGATCTGCTTCTCCGGTTGAGGACGATGTGGATGTGAGCGGCCCGCTGGCATGGGGCGCGCTGAAGATGGCTTTGGCATGGGAGAATCTCCTTGTTTAATGCAGAGGCTGTCCGCCTACACGGAGACGCTCCATTGGGGTGAAATTCGAACAGCGGGCCGTTGCACGTCTGACATCCGGTCGCTGCCTGAGGGTCCCTCTTGCTATAGTCTCGCGCTTACTGGCTACTTCAGCTCACCTTTTGCTGCTTCCATGCCCCGGCTCGTATCAGCATGGCTTTCAAAGCCCACCAGACCTTATTCGCGTCGGCTAAAGTGCGGATCGCGCCATCTTCCCGCTTACTGATCGGCGAGCTGTCTGACTTCAGCCATGCATCGAACCGCTCGCGCGTCCATCCAATGCGCTGCAGCCCCTCATCGATCCGCGCAAGGTCATCAACGCCAGCGAGCTGAATCACGTCTGAACGAACACTCTTGCGGCCCGCAGTGCCAGCCCGGCGGGCCGCGTCTCTTTCAGGCACCCGGCGCCAAGGCTGAGGCTGCTGTCCTAGCTCCTGACCTAATGAGCTCTTCAATTTGTCAATCAACTGCCGGGCTTCATCGGCGGTGAGGTCTGAGAACGAACAGATCTTGTGGGCAAGCTGTTCTGAGGCCCATTCGAGGCGGGCGCGGCGCACGTCAACCTCATCGGTCAACAGTCGAGAGTGCCATGCAGCAAAGAGGGTCTGCAATGCCACTATTTGGTCACGCGACGCCTGCTTGATTCCGGGAGACATGTATCCCTCGCTTTCAACTCGCGCACTGACGCATGATCTGCCGCTCGCGCAGCGTCCCCGTCAGCGAGCGGATGTTGATGTACTGCTGATCGCGGTTGTAGGCATCGGTGCGCGTGGCCAGCTTGATTGCCTTGGCGATGCCGGCCGCGCTCATGTCCGGAGCCTCGCGCCCGGCGATCTCGCGCGCCTCTTCTTCCGTCAGCCCCGGCAGCAGGACCTTATCGACCAGGCGGTCATGCCACTGGCCTAGCCGCGCCGACATGCGGTTGAACTTCGTCAGCAGCGTGTGCATCCCACAGAGTAGGAGCGAGAAATACGGTGGCCGGTCCAGCAGCGCGCGCACCGTCTCCAGGCACGTCACCCACTCGCCTTCGGTGATGCCCAGGTTCTGCGTCTCATCCAGCGCCAGCATCACCCGGCGGTTGCGAAAGTCCCAGCTCAGGTTGCGCTGGATGCGGCACTTATCGCCCGCGCTCGACGAGCCGCAGGCGATGGCAATCTCCTTCATCAGTTGTGTGGGCTTCATGCCGGGCACGCAATACACGTAGTAGGCGCGCCGGCCCTGGCCGTTGCGCGGCATCTCTTCGCGGTTCAACCGCGCAATCTCGTACTCCAGGGTGAAGCTCTTCTGCGAGCCCGGAGGCCCATAGACCATGCAGGCCACGGGACGCTTCAGCAGCTTCTGGATGGTGCGCCGGATCAGGCGCGCATTCTCCGTCTCGTACAATTGGCCCAGGACTTCCTGCGGCGGTTCGATGGGATTGGAGTGGATATACTGCTCGATGGCCGCGCACAGCAGCCGGTGCGTGCCCGCAACCCGGTGATACGCATCGCTGCGAAACTGCTCCAGCGTCTTAGGCGAGTAATTGATGCGCCGGCCAAAGTCGCCCAGTGTCAGGCCGGTGCGCTCCAGATAGTCCTGCATGATGGGCAGCACCCGCGCACGCTCGCCCGTGGTTTCGTGAATCGTTTTCAAGTGGTCTTCAGTCTGGGTCATATAGAAGCTCCAAGCTTCAAAACACCGAGCGACTCTTCCTCTTCCATGGCGGCGAGTATCCGCGCCGATTCTGCCGGCGACGGCGGCGCCACGGCGGTGTCGTCGGGACGCATGCGCGGCGCGCGATGCGTCATGAACTCGCCCACAGCGATGGGCCGCACGCGTGCCTTTTCGGCCAGGGCTTCAAGTGGCGACTGTACGCCCGTCTGCGCCGCCAACCGCTTCATCGTTGCAATCTGGTCGAGCGTGTTTTTCTTCAGCCGCTTGCGCTGGCTGACGCTGGCTGCCACGGCTTTAGCGGCGGCCGGCGACTGCGGCAGCTTCTCTTCCGGCTTTGCCCAGCACAGCAGCTTGCCGTAAAGATCCAGCACCGCAATTCCACTCGGGTCGTTGGGGTCGTATGCAATCACCACGTCCTGCTCAGCCAGGTCGTGCAGGACGGTGGCTGCAGTATTGTCAACGCCGATGTAGCGACGGCGCCCCAAGTCGATGGCGCATTCATGCACCTTGCGCGGCTTGCGTTCGGCCAGCGAGAGTGCTATCTCCGGTAGTGTCAGGGGCAGACGCTGCGCGGGATTCATCTCGGCTGCAAACACCTCGTTGGGAGTGCGGCCGTTCATGCCTTCGCCCGAGTGCGGCGTGTTGTTGTATTGCTCGATCCACGCCGCGCACATCGCCATGAAGGTGGTTGCTGGCGGATGGTTTGAATGTCGCAAGTACGCCGGCCCCATGCGGAGCAACTTGCGATGCCGCGCCATCTCCACTGAGGTTTCGTCGGGACGCAGCTCGGGTTTTCCACCGGTGTATGTGGGGAAGTGGATCTCGAACTGCTCCTTCATCGTCTTCCACAACCGCTCGATCGGTTTCGACTGCCCGTGATATGGCTGGCAGTACTGCACTCGGATGCCCAGGCGCGCGAGCAGCCCCAGTTCGGCTTCAGAGAATGTGGGCAGATCACCCTCTTGCTCTTCGCGTGGATTGGCCGGCTCCGCCCCAGCGCCGATCTTGCGATACGCCTTCCCGTTATCGACGTAGAAGATTTCGCACGGACCGAATTGCAGCAGCGGCCTGCGCATGGCTGTGGCGATCGACACTGAGCTTTCCACCGGTGAAAACGACCAGCCCACCAGCTTGCGCGAGCGGAAACACTCGATGCCAGTGAAGCGCAGCCGCAACGGTGCGCCGAACTGGACCTCAGGAAAGCAGTCATTCCAAACTTCCACATCGCAAATTTTTCCGTCCGAGCACCAGGTCTGGTTGGCCACTACATCCAAATAGGCACGCTTCACGAAAGGCGCGACGCGGTTCTCGTACTGCCGCAAGCCCTCGCGCGCCATGATGCGCATAGCAGGCGTGATGACGAACTCGCCGATGTTCATCTCGCGATCTTTGTCATTCAGCCACGCCCGCGCGGTTTCGTAAGAGGGCAGCTCTTCAACGGGGATGTCGAGGGCAGTGCGGTTCTCCAACAAGATGCGGTGGATGCTCCTGACACCCAACCTCCGCTGGTCGAGATAGAGCGTCGCTGCCACTGCTGCGGCCTTCGGATACTTGTTGAAGAAACGCGATTTGCCACGATCGCTGCGACAGGCTTTGTCCAACAGCCCCGGCAGCCCCTGCTTCTTATATAGGCGTGCCCAGCGCCAAACAGTCTTAGGGCTTATGTTCCACCGCTTCGCGACGGCGATCGCCATGTCGTCATGAGTCCGAATCATGCGCCCGTCAACCTCGATGGGTTCCGGCTTCTGGTTTTGCGGATGCTGGCAAAAATCGAGGAAGGACCTGATGATCCCGTATCGCTCTTCGCCCTGCGTGCGGGCAGCTGAATCGACAGGCAGGCGGACTTGCTGCGATGCGGGCTCAAGCGATGACGGCTCGGAGGGGCGGCACGCCAACGCGGCCTCCGCTGCTGGCTGCAGATCGCGGATTAGTTGTTGAACGTTGTCGGGCAGCGATGGCACAAAGTACTCCCGTGGGGGACGGCCGCCCTGTCCACACTGCCTCGAAGGACGCCACACGATCTGCCCATGTTTGGCTTTGCGATCGATCGCGCGCGACGACCAGCCCCGCATGTTGCGGGTAGCTTTCCCCATGGCCTCGCCATCGATCCAGTCAATCATGAAATCGGGTGACTCCTTCTCATCGCGTGTTCCTCGCTTCTGAACTGGCAACCGGCAACTGCCTTTCAGGCTATCCGCTCGGCCTTCTGCGTCCGCTCGCGGCCGAGACTGGAAAGGCGATGCCGGAAACTTGCTGCTGACTGTTCCGCCTCGCGCCGGCAGCCGCCGTGACTTCGTTCATGCGGCGCACTAGAACTTTGCGGAACTCACGGTGCTGGAGCCGATCGGCAAGGAATGCACTGACAAGAAGCATGGCGGCAGCGGTAAAGAGTGCCGAGCAGATTCCGCCCACGATGAGCGCGACCAAAGGGTCGCTCGCACTGCGGTCGATCGAGACACCGATGCGCGCCCACAGCAAACAGAAAAATGCGAACCAGAAAAATGTGTGTAGAGTTTTCATTGGTCGATCTCCTGAATCGATGGTTGCGGGAGCGGGGTTAGTGGTGTTGGCCGTTGCTATCTGCCCACGTTTGGCCTTGCAATTGATGGCGCGAGATGACCATCCCCGCATGTTGCGGGTAGCTTTCACCATGGCCTCGCCATCGATCCAGTCGTTCACTGAGTCTCCAAAAAGTTCAACGGCAACAGCTCATGCTGCGCGCTGCAGGTTCCCCTCGATGCGATAGCGTCCTCTCACGTAAGCAAGCACGACGGGATAGCTGGGCGCTTCGCTGCCGAGCACCAGGCACAACGACTTCCAAATTGAAAATGAACAACGGCCGCGCGAAATTCGGTCACAGATCATGCGCTCGATCTCCGGATGCTTCGCGATGAACCGCGAGCGTCCTTTATCGGAGCGGGTGTGCGCGAGGCCCGCCAGGCCGTGGAAACGGGCCTTCCGATACCACCTCCATATCGTCCCCCTGCAGACGCCATGCCGGGCCGCCACTTGGTCAACGATCTGGTGAAGCGGAGGATGCCCCTTAGGTCGGCTCTCATAGAGAGGGGCGATAGCGAGAAGCCGCTCGACGGCCGTGCGCGGACGAGGGCTTTCGGAGCGCTTCCCTGGAGGTGTAGGCTGGATCGAATTGGTCATCGCGTTACTTTTTCCTCGTTCGCTGATTTTGCTACTTTGATTCGGCCCACTTTGCGCATCTGATTTGGCCCACCCTGCATGGAGGAATCGACCTACCCTGTCCGCGTAGCGGGTGGGGAGGACGATGGACAGGAGACGCAAGGTGGAGCTGTTTGAACAGATCCGACGGGAGTACACCCACGGCGTGGGCACGATCCCAGGCACAGCCAGGAAGTTAGGAGTGCATCGACGCATGGTGCGCCAGGCGCTGGCCAGTGCGGTACCGCCCGAGCGCAAGCCGGCGGTGCGGCGGCGACCACAGTTGGAAGCGGTGAAGCCGTTCATCGACGCCATCCTGCAGGCGGACCGGCAAGCGCCGCGCAAGCAGCGGCACACAGCACAACGCATCTGGCAACGGATAGGCCGGGAGCGACCGGGAGCGACGGTGTCGGCCTCGACGGTACGGCGCTATGTGCGGCGACGACGGGCCGAGCTGGGGCAGGTGGCTCGCGAGACGTTTGTGCCACAGGTGTACGAGTGGGGCGATGAAGCGCAGGTCGATTGGTACGACGCCCAGGTCGAGGTGGCGGGCGAGCGCCGAGCCGTTCACATTTTCGCTATGCGCTCGATGGCCAGCGGCGGTGCGTTTCATGTGGCCTACTTTCACGCCACCCAGCAGGCGTTCTTAGAGGCGCATGAGCTGGGCTTTGGCTACTTTGGCGGGGTGTTTCGCGGCCTGCGCTACGACAACTTGAAGAGCGCGGTGAAGAAGATCCTGCGCGGCTACCAGCGGGAAGAGACCAATCGGCTCATTGCCTTTCGCTCGCACTGGGGTTTCACTACCGAGTTCTGCAATCCGGGACGCGGCAACGAGAAGGGCGGAGTGGAAGGCGAGGCGGGCTACTTCCGGCGCAACCACCTGGTGCCGATCCCAGGCGTGCAGGACCTGGCCGAGTTGAACGCACATCTGTTGCGCTGCTGCCGCGATGACGAACAGCGGCGGATCGCGGGCAAGCCGCTGCTGGTGGGCGAAGGCATGCGCATCGAGCGCGAACACCTGTTGCCGCTGGCGAGCGAGGGGTTCGATTTAGCCGAGACTAGCTTTCCTACCGTGGATGGTAAGGGCTGTGTCAAGGTGCGCACCAACTGCTACTCGACGCCGCTGAACCCGGGCACGCGCTGCCAAGCTCGCCTGCTACCTGCGTACGTGGAGATTTGGTACGAGCGGCAGTGCGTGGCGCGGCACGAACGCAACTACAGTCGGCAGCAACAGGTGCTGGATCTGGAGCACTATCTGGAAGTGCTGGACCGCAAACCCGGAGCGCTGGCCGGATCGCGGCCTTTGCAGCAGTGGCGAGAGCGTGGTCGCTGGCCGGAGAGCTTCGACCGGCTGTGGCGCAGCCTGGAGCAACGCCAGGGTCGAGCCGCTGGCACACGCTCGATGATCGAGTTGCTGAGCTGGGGCAGGCAGCAGGGCTGGGAACGGTTAAAGAACGCAATCGAACAGGCACTGGAGCTGGGTTGCAGCGATGCAGCGGCGGTGCGCCATTTGCTGAACTTCGGCGAGCTGGCGCGTGCGCCACGCCAAGAGTGCGAACTGCATGCGGGACTGGAGCAGTACGAGCGACCTTTGCCGGGGATGCGCGAGTATGACTTGCTGCTCAAGGACGCGGAGGTGGCGCGATGAAACCCACCACGGACAGCTTAGAGCATGCCAGTGTGCAGCAGTACTGTAAGTCACTACGGGTGCCGGTCATCGCCGCCAACTTCATTGCACTGGCAGAACAGGCGGTGAAGGAGAACCGCAACCACATCGGGTATCTGGAAGCCTTGCTGGCGATGGAGAGTGAAGAGCGCGATCGGCACGCCGTGCAGAACCGGCTGCACGATGCCAGGTTGCCACGCCTGAAGACGCTGGAGGAGTTCGACTTCAACCAGGCACCGCACATTCCGGCAGCGAAGATTCGCGAGCTGGCCGAAGGCGGCTATATCGAACGCGCTGAACCGGTAGTATTGCTGGGCGATTGCGGAACGGGCAAGACGCACCTGGCGACCGGTCTGTGCGTAGCTGCCTGTCGGCAGAAACGGCGGGTGCGGTTCACCACAGCCGCCAACCTGGTCAACGAGTTGGTCGAAGCGCGGCAGCAGAATGCGGTGCGCCGAGTGCTGGCGCGATGGATGCGTTTCGACGTCATCGTTCTGGATGAGGTCGGGTATGTACCGCTGGCCGACATTGGAGCGGAGTTCTTGTTTCAGGTGATCGCCGAGCGAGCGGAGCGAGCGACGCTGATCATCACCACCAACCTGCCTTTCTCGGAGTGGACGCAGGTTTTTCCCAACCCGCGCTTGTGCAAGGCGTTGCTCGATCGCATCACCGACCGCGCTCACATCATCGAGACTGGAACGGATTCGTTTCGCTTCCGCCGCACGCTGGAGGCACGCAAGAAAAAGAAGGCTTCGTAATCACTGGGCCGGGGAAGGGGCTCAGACGCCGCCCCTTCCCCGGCACCCCTTCCCGGCTACCGGAGCGGGATCGCTAACTTACGGCACTAAAGGGTGGGCCAAATGGAATGATCACAGGTGGGCCAAATCAAGTTGCCAAACGCATTCGCCGCAGCGCGTATCAGTTCGGCGTATGCAGACTTCGCATGCTTCCCGACTTCAAGGAGTGCACGCTGCTGCGGCGAGAGCAGCACGAAAATCGGGGACTCATCGCCGGTAAGCGCGCAGAGAAATGGAAGCCACTCGGCGGGAAAGCGACGGTCTGGCTTGGCCAGCGATGTGTAGTCGTTAAGTGCCTCAGCACTCAGCCGCTTGAGGCCGAAGGCCTCCCCGATCGCTTCTGCGAGTTGTTCGCGACCGAGCCTTCCTCCGCTCATCGAGCGGGAGAGGGCTCGCCGGAAATCATCCCTGGCAAGCTGCACGCCAGAAATCGACGTTTGGATTGGCATTGACTGGCCTCTCTTCTGTGCCATAGTCTGAGGTTGTACCTCATTGTATGAGGCGCAACTTGATTTAAAGGGTAATCCGAGGGGCTCCAGGAGTCAAACGAAAAATGAAACGCCAGAACAAAAAGAACAATCCTGGCGCGGCTGATGAAGCCGAAGCCTCTACCCGGAAGGCCCAACTTCGCGTTGCCCTGGAGCTCTACTGCAAAGAGGTGGGCGCACCGGGAAAACCTCTTAGCCAAGGGAAACTTGCAGGTTTTCTGGGGGTCAGCCCGGAGAGCGTAAGTGGGTATAAAAGGGGGAAGTATCCGCCTTCAGCCGAGATCGTAATCAAGCTGATTAACAGTGCTCCCTCTGAACACGTCGCTGAGATGCTCTTCAGGCAGCTCCGCATTGATGTATCAAAGATGCGCGCAGTATTTGGCTCTCCCTCCGAGGGCGCCGGCGCCAACACAGCGATGGCCGAAGTTCCGCTGTTAGACGCAGACAATGCCGAGGGCGGCCCTTGGCTGAACGAGGTTGTGCCGAAGGCTTGGCTGCGCAGCGGCAGCGAGATGGTTGCTGTGCGAGTCCGCACCCCGATGAGGCTGTTTCCATTTCTTAACGGCGACATCGCCTATCTTGAAAAAGGACGCTGGCCCGTTCGCCTACTTCTCGGGGAGCTCATCGCTGTTCACCTTGAGAAATATCCGGAGAAGATCATCTCTGCGGACAGACACGAGGGAGAGTTCGACCTGCAGGGAATAAACCTCGGCTGGCTGGTGATCGAGCGTCCCAACGATCCGGGCCGCCTATTGCTCTCGGGCCGGAAGGACAGTCTGAGTGATTCCGATAGACCAGAGCCGTGGCGTCTCAAGCTGCAGGGCGCCGATGTTCCAGGCATCTGCCGAAGCGCGCCAGCTCTGGAGCTGACAGAGTGGCAGATGAGCACAGCTCGTGAACTAAAGGAATTCATGTGTGGGGAGCCTTCACTCAAGGTTGACCTCCTGCCCTGGGTCAAGATTCTTGGACGCGTAGATTTCTGGAAAAGGGAAAATCTCTTCCCGTTGCTGAGTGACAACGAAGCGTAGGGTGCCACAAAGGAGGCAAAAAGAGATGGCAACAGCATCAATTGCTAACCTGGGAAGTCGCATACAGCAGGCCGAGGCAGCTATCCAGCGCCTGGTGGAGATCAGCGCTGAGAGGGCGGCTGAGGTCGGCACCCTCGAAAATCAGCGCTGTGATCTGGCTCTGGAGGCCTTCGGAAATAACAACAAGGAAGCCCAGGACAAAGTGAATGAGCTGAGCTCCAGGGGCGCCGAACTTCGGCGGCGAAGCATGGATGATCGGCGCATGATCGAGAAGCTGAAGCAGGACATGGCGGCTGATCGGGCTCTGCTTGCAGCCGAACAGCGCCGACTCGATCGTGAGGCGCTGAAAAGCTTTTTGGAGCCGCTAGCGAAACTAGGCTCGGCAAGCCGCATCGCCGAACTCGCCGAAGAGCTCAAATGCGAACTGGAACGGCAGGGGCAGGCGGATTCCGCGGCAGCCAGCAGAGTAGCCCAGCTCGGCTTCAGCCGAGAGGCCTCTGAAATCATGGGAATAGGGCGGCGTCGAGGCGACCTCGTCGCAGCGATTCTCGGCGACTGGGTGAGCACGGTCCTCTCGCGGCAATGGAGGGAGCAGCTGAGGAAGAACCCGGCCGAAGTCGGACGTGGCCCATTTGTAAATGCTTTACGCGCAGTTGAGGCCGCTCTCGCCGGCGAGCGAGCGGCCTGATGGCGCTTCGCTGCATCTTGTCGCGGCCTGAACGCATCGCCGAGGGTTTGTGCCAGGTGGACATTCCGGCAGATCGGGCGCGGAGAGGCGCGGTCACCTGTAGCGATGAGTGCGCCAGGGAGTACGGCCGTCGAAGGCGCTCCGAGCGCGCCCAAAAGAAGTGCAGGCTCTGTGGTAGGCGATTTCGGCGACGCGAGCTGTGATGGCCTGTGCTCAGTGAGCACAAGGCGTTCTGCGAAGCATTGTGAACCGTCGAATTAGGTTTGCAACAGTCAGGAGATCTGCAGTCTGTTCTAAGGTTCTTTTAAAGTTCTTCGCTTTTCGCAACGAGGCTATGCGCGAGAAGTCGGAGATGGGGGAGCAGCAGCCCTCCTGATGCTCCGCGCCAAACCAGGCCCGCAGTCTGCGCGAGCCCCTTCGAAGCTCTCGCAGACTGCGCCCTTTGAATTGAGAGGCGCTGAACTTTTATGCCGGCAGCTTGCATCGCGCTACGCGGGCAAAGACTAATGGCAGCTAAAAGGCAGTTTCGAGTTTTAAGTTAGGACCAAATACAGGAGGTTCTCCCATGTACACCATCGAGCGCAGTCAGGGCCCGGGTCGTCATTCGCGATTGGAACGGCAAGCCGATCTATAGCGCCCAAGATGACGCCTACCTGCTCTACAAGGAAGAGGGCGCGCTCATCGACGCAGTTCAGATCGGTCGAGCGAAAGACATGACTGACGAAAAACTACTGCGCTCCATGGCCAATGCCGTCAGGTTTCCGCTCTAGTCCGGGAAAGGGGCTGAGCACAAATTTAGCAGAGGGAGGGTGCACAGTTGACGCCAGAGCAACTAAAGCAGGTAACGGGAGCCGCGAAGAAGCAAGGGCTCGAAGGCCAACTCATTCCACTAGCGTCTGCAGACGGTGCAAGTTTTCACGGTTCACCCCTGAGCGACTCTGACATCGATGAGATGATCGCCAACTTCGACCGAAGCAGCCCAGTTCCTGTTCGCTTTGGGCGCGCGAAGGGCAGGGGTCCGGTTATTGCGAAAGTCACCGCGTTGCAGCGCGACGGCGACAAGATGGTCGGAAAACTCGCCGATGTTGATCCGAGGGCGGCCGAGTTGTACGGCGCGCAGAAGCTTGGCGGCCGTTCGGCACGATCGCTCGCCTTCGACCGCGACGATGAAAAAGGAAAGTCACTTGCCGAGTTTGGTTTCATGCCTCCCCGCGTTTTCTATGGCGGCTCTTGGCATGATGGTCCATCCACAGATGCTGCCCTCGACGATCTTCTCGATGCGCACCGTGGGGGCGACTGTCTGCAATTCAACGCTAGCGACGCGGGCCGGCTGGAGCTCGTGTTTCCAGAGATTGCATCGTCGCATCGGCAGAAGGATGGGCGAAATAATGCCCCGCAGACAAACAGCGCTAAGCTCCACCAGCTGACGTTGGAATACCAGGAGGGACACGGGGGCGCCGAGAAGGTGAGCTATGGTGAAGCGCTGACGATTGTTGCTCGCAACAATCCAGCGCTGACTACGCCCGATGGCGCGGCTCGGCCTCAGAGTAGCAACGAAACCCTGGAACGGTTGGCACCGGAAGCCAACAGCGTTCAGCTGCACAAGCTCGCCAAGGAACGGCAACAGGAGAAGAGCATCAGCTACGGCGAAGCATTGGACATTGCAGCCCGCGAGCGTCCTGATCTGACTCTGGCTGATGGCGCGGCTTGCTCTTGCTCCCGAGAGCAGCACCCGCTCTCAGGCTGTCGCTTTCAGACAAACAACGAGCGACTGACCGAGCTAGCGAAGGTACGGCAAGAGGAACGAAACATCAGCTTCGCGGAGGCACTCGCAGAAGTGGTGGAGGACAATCCGTTCCTGCTGCTACCCGATAGCGCTTTCGGCCCGCTGAGCCCGGAGGCGGTGATGCGTAGCTTACCGCTGAGCAACTCTCAGAAATTGCACAAAGCCGCGAAGGAACTACAGCGGAAGAAGAGCCTGAATTACGGCGAGGCATTATCTCGGGCGGCCCAGGCGCACCCCGAGTTGACGTTGCCGGATAGCTGCTCCCGGCGCTAAGTCCGGATGCTGAGGCAGAAGGGCCTATGACAACGCGGCAACAGATGTTCGATCGAGAGAGGGGTTGCGTGCTGGAGAACAAGAGCCAGGAAATCCCTGTCCCCTTCGCAGAGCGCGAGTACGTTGACTCAAAACGAGCGCAGCGCATCCTGGGCTGCGGCTGGGGCACTGTCTCGCGCTTGATAAATAAGGGACTGATCGAGGTAGTTGAATATCGCTCCAGCCGCTCCAGAAAAGTCCGCTATCGGTCGATCGTGAACTTCTGCGACAACCTGCGCGCCCACTACATGATCCCCGATCGGCGCCCGGCGCTCGCCTCGACCCTATTCCGCCACAAAGATGAGGACCTGCTTCCATTCCGGCTGCGTGACACGATGAGTTCCGTGGAAGCGCTGGCGGCCATGGGCGTTGTGGACCGCCGCATTATTTGCCGACTGGTGGAAGAGGGCCGGTTCGAGGCTTACCGCCTGGAGGTGGGAGGCAACTGGAGAATCTCGCGGCCGTCTTTTGCCGCTTACCTGCAGGAATGCCAGGCCCGCCCCGAGGGCGCTGCATTCCCACTACGCCGCCGGGGAGTTACTGAGGACTGCACGTTGTGAGGAACACTGTCGCGCGCGCGATCGAAAGTGTACGAAGCGAAGAACGGTAGGTGATTGTCACGCTGCCGCCCGGCTAAAAAAAAGTGTTAGCTGGTGCGCCGGCGAGAGTTTTTTCATTCCTGAAATGCGGCAGGCCCAATCCCGATGGGCTGCCGCATACGTGTGTCTATCGAAAACGAGGCCGGGATTCTCACGTAATTCCTGTTTTTTGTTCTCACGTAATTCCGGCAGCCACATCTTTCCAATATCCTGGCTTGCGATGGCAGTGCGCAACGGCCAGCACTCGAATCACAGATTCAAATTCCTGGTAGATAATGGCGAAAGGAAAATGATGCAGGAGGAGCCTTTTACAACCCATGTAGGCTGCCCATCGAGTTGGCGCACGCTGTATCATTTCGACCGTGGCGTCGACTTCGGCTTCGAAGCGAGATGCCGCTGCCGGACTTCGCTCCCAGTACCACGTAAGAGCGGCCAGGTATTCCTCCTGGGCTTCCGACACAAATTCAACCGGCTTTTTCATTCAGGATGGCGCGAGCGCTGCGCCGAACCTCTTCCCAGGGAATCAGCTTTGCTCTGCCCGCCCTGAGGTCGTCGAGGCGCCGGGTGATTTCCTCCTGCCATGCCGCTTCGACCTCATCATCCGGGGCGGCATCGAGGCTATCGATTAAAGATGTTGCCAGCTCGGCCCTATCCTCTGCCGGTAGAGCCAGCGCCGCCCGCAGCAAGGCATCGGCTTTTTCAGTCATGATGACACTTACCTCACATCGCCTTAATTATGACGCATTTCGTGCCAGGCAGAAATCCGAAGTCATGGGGACTCAGTTCAGCCGTCTCGTATCACATCCCGCCGTGACTCACGCCACACACAACCTGCCAACATGAAGTAGCCTGTCCGGCGCGCCCGTTCTATAGTGGACTGTCGGCGCTTATTGGCCGGCAATTTATCAGCAGGGGTATCGCTATGCTACGCAAGACACGCCTGTTTACTCCCGGTCCTACTCCGCTGCTTCCCGCCGCGCAAAATGCGATTGCGGCGGCGGATATGCATCACCGCACGGCGGAATTCAAGGAAGTTTTCACTCGCACACTGGCCGACCTCAAGACGTTTATCGGCACCAATAATGATGTGCTCATCCTCGCCTCATCGGGCACAGGTGCAATGGAAGCTGCCGTGGCGAACCTGACCTCGCCGGGCGAGAAGGTCGTCGTCCTCAGCGCCGGCAAGTTTGGCGAGCGCTGGCGCGATCTCGTCAAGGCTTTCAATTGCCAGGTCGAACTGGTTGCCGTTCCTTACGGCGAGACGTTTGATCTCCGCGAGGTGAAATCGAAGCTCGAGGGCGCTCGCGTGCTCTACATGCAGGCGACGGAGACTTCGACCGGGGCGCGCCACGACGTGAAGGCCATCGCCGCGCTGCTGAAGGGCACCGACACGCTCCTTGTCGTTGACGGTATCACCGGCCTCGGCACCACGCACTTCGAGGTCGACAACTGGGGCATCGACATCCTCATCGGCGGCTCGCAGAAAGCCGTGATGATTCCTCCCGGCCTCGCCTACTTGAGCGTGAGCGAGCGCGCCTGGCAACGTATGGAAACCGCCAAGCAGCCGCGTTATTACTTCGATCTGCGCAAAGAGCGCAAGTCGCAGGCCAAGGGCGAGTCGGCTTTCACTCCGGCGGTCGCGCTGATTTGCGGGCTCTCTGCCGCGCTCGATTTCATCCGCAAGGGCGGCAATGGCAATCTCGCCGATGGTCGCGACGCGCTTATCCACAACGCTGAGACCTCCGCGGCGATGGTTCGCGCCGGGGTGCAGGCGCTCGGGCTTGGGTTGTTCGCGCCGACCTGTCCGGCCGCAGCGGTCACGGCGGTTCTGGCGCCAAAGGGCGTCGACTCCAGCGCCATGGTGAAGGAGTTCCGTGAGCGCTTCGCCATGGTGGTCGCCAACGGCCAGGGCGAGATGAAGGGCAAGCTCTTCCGCATCGCCCATCTCGGCTACTACGACTACCTCGACGCCATTGGCGTCATCGGTGCGCTGGAGCATGTCCTGCTCAAGGTGGCGCCCAATCATCACTTCGAAATCGGCGCCGGCGTGCGCGCTGTGCAGGAGGTTCTTGCAGGGCAATTCGCCGAGGTGGCTAAAGTATGAAAATCGTCATCGCCGATAAAATCTCACCCTCTGCGCTGAAAGTCTTCGCCGAGCATCCGGACTGGACGATCGTCTCGCCCGACAAGGAATCGCTGACGCGCGAACTGGCCGATGCCGACGCTATCGTCGTGCGCTCGGCGACCTTCGTGGACGCGCCCCATGATGGAGAAGGCGCCCAAGCTGCGCGTCATTGGACGCGCCGGTGTGGGCGTCGACAACGTCGATCTCGACGCCGCCACCAAGCGCGGCATCGTGGTCATGAACACGCCCGGCGGCAATGCGGTCGCCGTCGCCGAGCATACCTTCGCTCTCATGCTGTCGATGGCGCGCTTCATCCCGCGCGCGCATCACACCATGACCGCCGGCAAGTGGGAGAAGAAGACGCTGCAAGGCAGCGAGCTTCGCGGCAAAACTCTGGGCATCGTCGGACTGGGGCGGGTCGGCGTCGAAGTCTCGCGCCGTGCGCTGGCCTTCGGCATGAAAGTCGTCGCGCACGATCCCTATGTCGCGCCCAGCTTCGCGCAGCAGTTGAACGTCACCCTGGCTCCGCTGGACGAGCTGTACGCCCAGTCGGATTACATCACGCTGCACGTCGGCCTCACGCCGCAAACCAACGGCATGATCAACGCCGAGACCATCGGCAAGATGAAGAAGGGCGTGCGGCTGGTGAACTGCGCGCGCGGCGAATTGCTGAATGAGGCTGATGTCGTCGAGGCGTTGCAGTCCGGACAACTCGGTGGCGCGGCGCTTGACGTTTATAGCCGCGAGCCGCTGAAGGACTCGCCGCTGATGACGCTCCCCAACGTCTTGCTGACACCGCACATCGCCGGCTCGACTAACGAGGCGCAGGAAGCCGTGGGCGTGCAGATCGCGCTACAAGTGCGCGAGTACCTGACCAAGGGCGTCATCCAGAACGCCGTCAACGTGCCGTCGATCAGCGAGGAAGAGTACCAACTCATGCTGCCCTACATCGCGCTGGGCGAGCGGCTGGGAACTTTCCTGGCGCAATCGTGCGAAGGCGGCGTGGAGGAGATGATCCTGACCTACAGCGGCGAGGTCGCCGAGTGGAAGACGGCGCTCATCCGCAACGCAGCGGTCGCAGGCGCGCTCAACCAGCTTGCCCACGCGCAGGAACGTGCCAACCTGGTGAACGCGGCGTCGGCTGCCGAGGAGCGCGGGATCCGCATCACCGAACGCAAGCAGAAGCGCGACGGCGGCGCGGCAGCGAACGTCCTGCGCATGACCTTCAAGAGCGGTCAGCAGGAAAACACGGTCGCAGGCTGCGTCCAGCCCGATGGCCAGCCTCGCCTGCTGGAAATCGACGGCATTCAAGTCGAAGCGCCACTCCAGGGCAACGTGATTTACCTGCGCAATCTCGACGTGCCCGGAGTCGTGGGCCGCGTCGGGACGGCGCTGGGACAGCACAACGTCAACATCGCCAACTTCTCGCTAGGCCGGGCGCAAGGCGGGCCGGAAGCGAAGGCCGTTGCGGTGGTCCAGGTGGATGGCGACATTCCCGAGAAGGTGCTGGAGGCGCTGCGCGGAATCGAAACTATCTTGCTGGCGAAGGCGATTCGCTTCGTCACACCAGCCAAGCAGACGGTGACGGCATAAATCGCAGCGATCATTAAATTCCCCGCCCAGGCAAACCAGCTTGGGTGGGATTCTTTTGTGAGTCGTCAGACCTAGTGCAGATCGAGGGCCCAGCTCAGAGCTTCGCCTAAGTCCCGACATTTCGCCGCTGACAATGAGCCGATGTACTGCGTCAATTCCGTTTTGCGCACGCTCAGAAGGTTGTCGCAGGCGATCCAACTTACATGTTTGAGACCCTCGACTTCGCCAATCTCGACCTGTGTGACCAAGCCCTCCCCGCTGCTGAATACAGGCGCACAGATTACGGTAGCGAATTTGGAATCGATCAGGACTTGCCGGCTGACGACAACGAATATCCTGTATCGTTTCGGATCGCCACCGCCGGGCTTGTGGACCCGATAAAGATCGCCTCTTCTCATGCTCGCACTCTTACCAACCCTATTCGTCGGACGCCTGGTATTCCAAAGCGTCGAGAGCCTCAGCATTTAACCGATCAGCCGCCGCATTGATTCGCTCCAAATCGCGAGCCTGCACAACCGCACGCGCCCGTTGGCTGAGGTACTCGCGAAGGACCTTTTCGATAAAGGCCGAACGAGAATATCTCGAACCCGACAAGCGGTCGAGTTGCAAAAGTACATCGCGCGACAGTGTGATAGATGTCTTCTCTTTCATAGTACTAGTATACTACTGACTGAATACCGATATATTCCCGGCCAAGCCGTACCGATTTAAGTTTGGGACTTGTCCAACGATGGTGAAGGTTTTTCGTGAACGGTCGTGTGGCGAATGTAAGCAGAAACAGAGTTGCGCTAGACCGGCTAAGTCGCAGATGTGGAAGCAATCCTGTCGCGCATGCGTGCAATAGCTGATCGCCGCGTCATTCCTTCCACGCGTCCAGCGCCTTGCGAACCAGCAGCAACTGTCCCAGGTGATAGGCGTTGTGATCGGCGGCCAGCAGCGCTTCCCGCAGCAGCGTCTGCCCGGAACCGCCGGGAAGCGGCGCGAACAGGTCCTGCTTGGGATCCTTGATGAGCTTCCGCAGCGACTCCAGATGGTCGCGAACGGATTTGACGCTTTTTTCCCACGCTTCGTCGCTGGGCGGCGCCGCGTGCTTTGGCCAATAGCCTTCCGGCCAGGGTGGCGACTTATGTCCCCGGTCGCGGCAAAACTCGACGATGTCCCACAGCGCAATGCGCATGTGCTCCAGCAACTGCCAGCCGGAGTGAGGCAGGCCTGCGGGCACACGCCCACGCAGTTCGGCGGGAAAGTCGTCGACCGCGGCAGCAAAATCAGTATGCGCCTCATGCCAGTCGACGAACTGCGCCAGTTGCTCTCGAAGCTGCTTCTCGGAGTCCATAAGTCCTCAATGGGCGACGAACTAGCAGTACCTTCGATGTGATCCAGAAGCAGGCGGATGTAAATTCGCCTCCTGCAACCCAGTTCCGCAGGATCGGTTTCTTTCGGTGTGAACCGGCAGAGCCGGTCTTCTAGGTGCCGCTCTTGCGGCGACGCCAGCGTTGCAAGGACATGCTGGCCCCGGCATTCACCAGCACGGTGAAGCCGCTGTGCTCGGGCGCATCTACGATCCTGGCGCGCTCGCTACCCAAGCCGCCGCCCAGCACGCGGCCCAGGCTCAGGAGCGAACGGCTGCCACAGGCGGCGCACACCTCGCCGACACTGTCGCTGATGATCTCGCAATCGGCGCAGAGGACCGCATGTTCCAGCGCGACAGAATTCAGGCGCGGCTGGGGATTGTGGCCGACATCCATAGCTTGCTCTTCCATTAGCCTACTGGGGTTTGGGCGGAGTTGGAACTACGCGATGGTGCAGGAACCGGAGGAGTAACGGTTACTGGTTTTCCGCCGGCGGCAACAGATTGTGGTTCAGCGCGAACAATGCCAGCTCCAGCCGGTTGCCCACACCGATTTTGTTGAAGATGTTGGTGAGGTGCCGCTTGACCGTCTCCTCACTGATACCGAAGGTTTCGGCGATATGCTTGTTAGTTGAACCTTCGGTGATGAGGGCGACGACTTCGAGCTCGCGCGCGGTGAGGCCAAAGGTCTTGCGCGGCGGCGGCGCGGTCTGCGCCGTCAGGTCGCGTAGCACCTGCACCAGGTTCTGCACCGGGCGTCCCTCAAGCCAATACTGGCCCTGCAGCACGGCGCGAATGCAGGCCGACAGATGGGCCACAACGGCGTCCTTCAACACCACGCCACGAGCCCCCAGTTGCAGCGCTTCCAGGATTTGGCGCTTGTCAATTTGGCCGGTGAGAACGATCGTACGCGTGTCGCCATTGTCGCCGGTCAACTCGCGCAACGCCTCCAACCCCTGCATTTTGGGCATGGCCAGATCGAGAAGCAAAATGTCCGGGTGCAAGGTCCGCACCATGTGCAGCGCCTCCACTCCGTCCTTGGCTTCGGCCACCAGCTTGATATTGGGATCGGCCTGCAGCATGTTGCGCAAGCCGATGCGGACGACGGGATGATCGTCGGCGATGAGAACTCGAATCGGTGTTGCCGCCATCTTGTTTCCTCGCACTGAGGGATGGTCTTCTTTCTTCACGCTACGCCGCCGAACCTTCTTCCGGGAGAACCACCGGCCCGACCTGTTGCGACAGCTCAGCTTCCAATGTCTTCAGCGCCGCGATCGCACGCGCCAGCTCAGGCTCAGCAGCGCCCAACTCGGATTTGCGCCCCATCTCTTCCAGCGTGGCGCAACAACGCGCAAGATCGCGGGCGCCGAGCATCATGCTGCTGCCCTTCAAATAGTGTGCGCGGTCGCGTAACTGCCCGGCATTGCCTTGGGCCAAAGCCTCTCGGATCTGCTCGATCGCAGCCCGGGCCTCGGCCACATAGTCGCGGCACAACTCGGCCAGGACGTTCTGGGTGGTTCACAGTCGATTGCCGCAGACGCTCAAAAATCTCCCTGGCTAGGACCGGCTCGCTCACTTGTTCTATAAGTGTCTTTACCCCATGTACTTCGAATACATCATAGGTAATCCTTTGCGGCTCCGCCGTCAAGCGAGGAGTTGGGGGTGTAGTTATCGAGCCGCTTCCTGCGTCGGACCTGATCCGAGAGGGATGTTCGTCTAGGACCTTAAAAAATCGGGCTTGCGCTTTTCCAAAAACGCGCTCAGCGCCTCGCGGGTTTCGGGCGAATCGAGCCGCTTCCTGATGATCTCCACTTCTTCGCGCAAAGCCCGGTCCACTTCCGCCCGATAGGCGCGCTTCATCAATTCCTTGCAGGCAAGCACCGCGCCTTTTGGTTTCTCTGCCAACTGCTGCGCCGCACCGAACGCAGTGGGCAGCACGGCATCGCGCGCAAGCACCGCATTCACCAATCCCATCTCGTAAGCGCGTTGGGCAGTAAGCGGAGCGCCGAGCAGAAACAACTCCGCCGCCCGCTGCGGTCCGATCAGCAGCGGCAACAGCACCGTCGAGGCAGCCTCGGGCACAATGCCGAGATTAATAAACGGCATCATAAACTTGGTGTCTTCGGCGGCATAGATAAGGTCGCAGTGCAGCAAGATGGTGGTACCCACGCCCACTGCCAGTCCGTGGACCGCGGCCACGATCGGCTTCTTCGCGCCCGCCACCGCGCGGATGAAACGCACTGCCGGCGGCACCGCCTGCCCCTGCCATGGCTTATGCATAAAGTCTTCCAGATCGTTGCCGGCAGTAAACGCCTCGCCCTTGCCGCACAACAGAAGCACGCTTACGGCGGGATCCGACTCCGCCACTTCCACCGCCTCCGAGAGCGCGTCGTACATGTCGGCCGTCAGCGCATTCTTCTTTTCCGGACGGTTGATAGCGATCCGCAAAACCGCGCCGTCGTGTTCGACCTCGATTTGTCCCACCAGGCCAAGCTCCTTGGGAATTCGTGGGGATTGTAGCTGAATCCGTGTGAACATACGAGGCGCACCGGGCCAGCTCTGAAAACACCAGCTCTAAAAAATATCTCGCCACGATTGCACCCGGCGCAGTCGTCCCGGAATCCAATCGGCGGTTCCCGGTTCAAGTCGCCTTTCTTGCCTTAAACTTCCGAAGAGGAGAATGTTTATGTCCGCTAAGATCCCCGACAATTATCTCGACCTGTTTCACAAGAAGGCCTTTGGCAGTCTCAGCACGCTCATGCCCGACGGCAGTCCGCAAACTAACCCGGTCTGGGTCGATTACCAAAACGGCGAAGTCTGGGTGAACTCCGCCGCCGGCCGCCTCAAGGACAAGAACATGAAGCGCGACCCGCGGGTATCGGTCGCGGTCATCGATCCCGACAATCCCTACCGCTTCGTGGAAGTGCGCGGCAAGGTCCGCGAGGTTACGCAGGACGGTGCGACCCAGCACATCGACAAGATGGCCAAGAAATATCTGGACAAGGACAAGTATCCGTTCGCACAGCCCGGCGAGCAGCGCGTCCTCTACAAGATCACGCCGGAGCACGTCCACACGATGGGGTAGGGGGCGCCATTTATCGCCTACAAGAGGATTGTGCTAGGTGCTTTCTGCCTCGGGCAAATGGCCCATGTGCAGGAACTCGGAAAGCCCTGTTCCGAGGTCGGAACGGCCAAGGCCAATTCCAGCGAGCTCTCGCATTGCCAAATTCCCCTGGCCAGCAAGTTCATTTTCTCTCGCGCAGGCCAACTTCATCTGCCTCCTCGCATCTACTTACCTTCACAGTATGCTGCCCTGATCCGCACCGCATGAGCAAAGGAATGAAGTTCGCCCTTGTAAATCCAGCGTGGACGTTTGCAGGTTCTACCTACTTCGGCTGTCGTGAGCCGCACTACCCGCTCGAGTTGTTGTTCGCTCACGACCAGATTGTCGCTGCCGGCCACGATGTTCTGCTCATCGATGCCCAGACCGACAGCCTCAGCCTCGACCAAGTCCGCGGCATCCTGAACTGCTTCGCTCCGGATTTTCTGGTAATCCCGACCGCGCCCTCTTACCTGTTCTGGCGCTGCCCGCCTCCGGAGCTGCGAGTCCCGATGGAGTGGTTCGCCGCTCTGGGCGATGGAGCAATCAAAGTAGCTATCGGGCCGCATAGCTCGGCCACGCCCGCGGCCACGCTGCGCAAGACCGGCTGCGACGTTGCAATGCGCGGTGAGCCTGACCAGACTCTCGCGCGGTTAGCCAATGAATCTTGGGAGCACATACCCGGCTGCAGCTTTCGCCGTCACGACGGCAGCTTCCACATCAGCGCTGAGCTGGGCGTCACCGACATGAAGGCCCTCGGCGCGCTCGACTTCCACAACTACAACGTGGAGGCGCACTCTCATCGCCATCATGTCTTCACCGGCGACGGCCGCGGCGCAGAGTTGGAGTTTGCCCGCGGGTGTCCGTGGTCCTGCAACTTCTGCAACAAGACGCTCTTTCGCAATAAATTCCGCGAACGCGATGTGAATGCGGTCCTCACCGAGATCGATTGCCTGCTGGCCCGCGGCGTGGATTACGTCTACTTCATCGACGAAATCTTCGGCGTGGGCAAGAACGTGCTGAAGCTGCTGGAGGCTCTGGCTGAGCGCAACGTGAAGATCGGCTTCCAGACCAGGATCGATCTCTGGACGGAAGAGACGTTGGATCTGTTGGGGCGGGCCGGAACCATCTCGATGGAAGTGGGCATCGAGTCCATCACCGACGAGGGACGCGACGAGCTCAACAAGAATTGCCGCATGTCCACGGAGCGCATCAGCGAGCTGTTGATCTACGCCCGGACGAAAATTCCGTGGGTGCAAGCGAACCTTATCCTCACCGACAAAGATGACAAAGGAGAAATCCGCCGCTGGCAGAAGCACCTTAAGGCGCACGGCGTCTGGGTGAGCGAGCCGGTGCCCATGTTCCCGTTTCCCGGCAGCCCAAGTTATGTCGAGACGTTTGGCGCATTGCCTGATGACCAGGCCTGGGAGCGCGCGCACCACTTCTACACGCAATTGTTCAGCGACAAGGGATTCAGCGATATTCAGGAGCAGAGGCCGTTGGCCATAGAGGAGCTGGAGTCAGTGAGGTCTGTGGCGTGAGATTCACCACCCTTCGGCTTCGCTCAGGGTAGGCTACAGCACAGAGGACACGGAATTCCTGACCCAATTTTTCCGTGCATTCCGTGCTTCCGTGGTGAGTGGGGTTGCCATTGGCCGCAAACATTAAGGCCCAGCGAGGAGATCGCTGGGCCCAGCCTGTGTCTATGTGAAACCGTGTCGCACGCGCACATGAGGAGTAGTATGCGCTGCCTGGCTTCGCCGCCATTACTTCCGGCCTCGGCCTCGGTTTCAACCGTTGCGTGTCAGCATCGTGCCATTTGCGGGAAGCGGGGGCAATCCCATGATAGCCGTAGGTTCATGACCTTTTGGTTGCAGATATTGTAGCCACGCTCTGTGGGCGTCCTCTCGCAACTAATTCAAGACAATTTGGGCTCAGGGCTCAATCCGGGAACGTGGCAACTGGCCGCTTACCCTGCAGGTTGTCGCCTCTCCTGTATCATGTCTCCGTCTAACCAGCCTCGGAAGCTCCATTAGGAGTCTCTATGCCCCAGTCGCGCACCACCCGTCTTGTAAGTATTGCCGCTGTCATTCTTTGGATCGTTACATCGCTTCTCCCTGCAGACGCGGAAGAGTCGCTCAAAGTCATCGATAACCCCGACGGAGGACAGGTCGTCTACGGGCCCGTCGACCAGAGCACGCCCCAAGGTGCAATGGCCACCGTCCTGCGCCACGTCCACACCCATTTCGGCGACCGTCCCCAAGTGGGCAAGGTCTTCAAGTCTGGCGACGGCCAGATCTTCGGTGCCTTCTTCACCATCACCGCGAAGACCGATGGCAATCAGCCCATCGCTGGTCTCGTTATCGTCTCCCTGGCCCCCGGGACCAAGGCCGCGGCCGCGGTGCTCTACGATATCTCCAGCCGCTTCGCCAAAACCGAACCCGTCCTCCTGCAAAAACTGACCGCCGCATGGAAGGCTGCCTCCACGCCCCCGGCGGCCACTGGCACCTCAGATTCGGGAGCGGTTCCGCCGCTGACGCCCACCCGTTTCCCCGATAACAGCGGCGCGGTCAATCTGCCCGCCGGCTGGCGCATCACCTTTGCTTCCCATGGTGCAGCCCAGATCGCAGGGCCTCGCGGAGAAGCGGTTTTATTCGGCAACTCGGTCGGGCCAATCTACGATCCCAACAATCCACGGGTACAAGCCCAGCTTCGCTACGCCAATCCCAATAACCGGCCCATTCTGTGCCCCAGCAGTGACGCGGTCCACACCTACCTCTGTGTGGTGCAGCGCGGCCCCGCTGGACAGCCTAATTTTCAGCTGAAGAATTCCTCGCCGCTTCCGGCTCAGGGTCGAGTGGCGCAAGCGGTCCTTATCGATGCCAACATCGATTTTCACGACGGCAGGGGAGTGCTGTCCTGCGAACTGGGCCTCAGCCTAACCTCGCTGAGTGCGTTGGCGAGTCGTACGCTGTTCCTCAACGGCACTTGCGCTCCTCAGTCGTCCATCGCGCAGGAGCAAGCAACGCTGAAAGCCATCTGGGATAGCTATAGCATCAACAATCAAGTCGTGAGCAGCGAATACCAGGCAGACATCGGCAGAAGCCTCGCGGCTGGAAACAATGCCCGGATCCAGGCCAACAACGCCCACGCTGCGGAAGCTGCCCAGAGCGCCTCCTTTCAGGCCCATATGGACAATATTGATCGCTTCAGCAAGAGCTTTCAGAACTATCAACTCGACCAGACCGAGCTGCAGGACAATTATGGGAACGCACGCGGTACTGTCTCCAACTCGACGGCCGACGCCCTGGTCAAGGCCGACCCCAACCGCTTCCAAACCGTGCCCACGCAGAATTTCCTCAAAGGAACGGACTTCTAGCTAGGGCGCTAAACGGTTGACGCATATGTACACCTTGGGGATAATCGCCCACGGCGTGACAGGGTTCATTTCTTTGGGGGCTTTACATGCCCACAGCAACAATTCCTGCTAAAAACGGGGGAAAAAATCGGGCGCTGAGGCTGGCTGATCTCAGTGCCCGATTGCAGATTCGCTCTGGCCAGATACAAGCAAGCCAGATCGAGTTTAGGCTGCCTTGGCTTCCACGTTCACGCTGCTCGCGATCTCGCTCAGCTTCCGGTCGGCCTCTTCTTCCTCGTTCAGCGTCTGCTGCAGCAGCCGGGACATGTCTTCGTGACCCAGCAACTTGGCATAGGTGCGCACCGTGCCATAGCCGGCCATCTCGTAGTGTTCTACGCGCTGCGCCGCGCTGATGATTCCGGCATCCACCGTGCTGGGATCGCCGCCCGCGGAGACGATTTCGTCGCCTTCCTTGATGACTCCTTTCATCCCTTTGCAGGTCTCGCCCGTCGGCTTCTGGTTCAGCTTGTGGAAGATCTGGTCCAGGCGCGAAATCTGCTGTTTGGTGACGTGCAGGTGTTCGCGCAAGGCGCTCTTCAGTTCGGTATTGTGCGCTGCGTCGATCAGTTTAGGTAGCGCGTCCGTGATCTGGTTTTCGGCGTCGTAAAGATCGCGCAATTCCTTGACAAATAACTGTTGCAGGTTTTCCAGCTTCATAGAGAACAGGGCCATCTTTCCTCCTAGGTTTGGGGTTTCGCTAGTAGGATGGCAGGCCGCGTTCGGGCGTTGGTTGGAAATCGAGAGCAGCCGGGGAACGTTTCAGTGTTCATGGTTTTTTCGGCGACTTTGCCAACCGCCTTGGCAGGTCTATCTCGTACCGGTTTAGATCATCGAAGATGACGAATTCCGCTGGTTTTGGCCCCTATTCCTCTAACGCAGCTTATGCGCAATGCGAAAGGCGCATCGTGCTGTCGCACGAGGCGCCTTCGTGGCCGCTCGGCAAAGAGCGGAAAGCTAAAGAACATTCTTATAGAGCAGCGGCAATACAATCCACTTCAATATCAAACCCGCCATTCCAAGCAGGAACATTGATAAAAATGCGCGCCGGCGGGTTCTCCGGGAAATAACGCCGGTAGACGGTATTCACCGCAGGAAACATCTCCACTGAGGTGACGTAGACATTCAGTTTGAGAATGTTTTCCAGAGAAGAGCCTGCCGCTTCGACACAGAGCTTGAGTTGATCCAATACGATCTCCGTCTGACGCTCAATTGGTCCCTTGAAGATTTCTCCTGTTTTGGGGTCGAACGGCGGAGAACCTGAGACGTAAATTGTGTCGCCGTGCTTCGTCACGGTTGAAGCGGGGGCCTTGTATTTTTCCAGGTAGGTCGCCAGCGGCTCGACGCGAATGATTTCCCGTTTCATAGATTTTCTCCGATTGCTAGGTGCGGCTTCGAGCAACCAGGAACCGCGAAAATTCGAGGGCAAGAGTAAAGTCGAGACCGCTAACCAGCTGTCTGCGTGAAGTCATCCTACTTTTCCCCGGACATTAGTGGCGATTTATCACCAATTGACGAACGAGCGCGTAGACTCGCCATATGAGCATTCAGCTCAATCTACACAACAGCAGCAAGAAAGCAAGGCCGCGGCAGCCGCCACAATGCCTTAGCTCGCCTGCGAGGCGGTCTGCGGCGGGACAACTGCGCCCGTTGTTTCCGCTTCCTCGTGACGGTTCGCGGGTAGAAAAATGCTGAACGTGGTTCCCGTCTCGCCCGCGGTTGATGTCTCGACCTGAATGTGCCCGCCCAGCTTATCGACGATCCCCCTGATCACCCACAGCCCAATGCCGGTGCCCTGCTCGCCCTTGGTGCTGAAGAATGGCTCGAAGATGAGCTTCAGGTTCTCCTGCGGAATGCCGCTGCCGGTATCGCGCACCCGCACTACGATTTGATGTTCCGCCGCTCGTTCGATGACCAGCGACAAACGGCCCTTCTGTCCGATGGCATCGATCGCATTCGTGATCAGGTTCGTGAACACCTGCCGCAATTCGCTGGGATAGATGGTCACTTCGCCTTCAACTTCGTAGCGCTTCTCCAGTTCGATCTTCGCCGCCTGCAGCCTTGGCCGGTACATGGCGGAAACATCGTCCAGCAGCTCCGATACCTTGGTGACGACCGGCAGCTTGGTCTCGCGATGCGGCGCCAGCGTTTGCCGGCTCAGGTTCGCCAGGCGACGAACTTCCCGGTCCGCCAAGTCCACCAGTTCGGAGGCGTCGGCATCGAGCGAAGAGCTCTTCTTCAGCAGATGCATCAGGTTAGTCAGTGCGTCCAGCGGATTATTGAGTTCGTGCGCAATGGTGGCAACCATTCGCCCGGTCGCGGCCAGTCTCTCCGAGCGCCGCAGCGCTTCCTCCAGCTCATCGTTCAGTTTGCCGATTTGCTTTTCCGCCAGCTTGCGCTCGGTGACGTCGCGAATCGCGCTGGTGACATACGTGCCCGTCTCGGTCGTCAACGGGCTCAGGCTGATCTCGACCGGAAATTCGCTGCCATCCTTGCGCAACCCGAACAGCTCCAATCCCACGCCCATCGGCCGCACATGCGGGCTGGCGAAGAAGTCGGCGCGGTGCCCGGGGTGCAGGTCGCGGTAGCGCTCCGGAATGAGGCATTCAACCGGCTGCCCAATCAACTCCGCGCGCTCGTAGCGGAACAGTTTTTCGGTTTGCGCGTTCACCAGCGTGATGAGCCCGTGCTCGTCCACGATGACCATCGCGTCCGGCGCCGCCTCCAGCAGCGAGCGAAATTTGCTTTCCGCTTTCTTCCGCACCGTGATATCTCGCACTGCGCTGGCTACCAGCATGCCTTCCGGCGTCCGGATCGGGCTGAGACTGACTTCTACCGGAAATTCGCTGCCGTCTTTGCGCAGTCCAAATAGCTCCAGCTCCTCACCCATTTGACGCTGTCGCGGGCCCTTGACGTAGCCTGTCCGATGATGAACATGTTGTCCGTGAAAGCGCTCGGGAATGAGGACTTCGACAGAATACCCCAGCAATTCGTGCCGCGCGTAGCCAAACATCTCTTCCGTGCGGGAATTTACCAGCACGATCTTTCCGCGCTGGTCGACAATCACCATCGCGTCCGGCGCGGATTCCAGCAACGCGCGAAATTTGTCCTCCGCTCCCTTGCGCGCGGTCACATCCCGAATCGCGCTGATGACCATCTTGCCCTGCGGCGTCTCCAGCGGACTCAAACTGATTTCGACGGGAAATTCCGTGCTGTCCTTGCGCAGGCCGTACAACTCCAGCCCAGCTCCCATGGGGCGCACATGCGGGTCGCCGGCAAAATATCCCGAACGATGGCCGGGATGCTTGGAGCGAAAACGCGAAGGGACAAGCACCTCGACCTTCTGGCCTACCAGCTCTGACGGCGGGTAACCGAACATCTGCTCGCTAGGAACATTGGCGAGCACAATTCGGCCTTGCTGATCCACGACCAGCATGGCATCCGGGGCCGCATCCAGGATGGCCCGGAAGTTCGCCTCGACAGGAATTTCCATTGCTTCCCCAATTGCGTTTAACGCAATTGTATCGCCACAGCGCAGAATTGGAATAGGAATTAGGTGGATGAGAGGCTGGAGGGGCCGGCGTGCGGCCCCAGTATAGCTAGGCTTTCATAAACTTCAGCGCGGCCGAGTTCATGCAGTAACGCAGGCCGGTGGGCCGCGGACCATCGTCAAACACATGCCCCAGGTGCGCGTCGCACTCGGTGCAGCGTACTTCCGTGCGCATCATACCGATGCTCATGTCCCCCGCCGTCTTCACGTTCTCCTTGGCGATCGGTTGCCAGAAGCTCGGCCAGCCCGTGCCCGAGTCGTACTTGGTCGTCGAGCTGAACAGCGCATTGCCGCAGCAGATGCAGCGAAACACGCCTTTGTCGTGCATGTTCCAGTACTGTCCGGTGAAAGCGCGCTCCGTCCCTGCATGGCGGGTGACGTCGAACTCCTCGGCCGTCAGTTGCGCCTTCCATTCCGCGTCGGTCTTCACCACTTTCGGCACCCGCTTGGGGCCAATCTTGTCGCCATCGTCTTTGAACTCGATGACCTCGACGTAGGTCGGCGTGGTGGAAGCGGCCAGCGCTTCCGTACCTTTGAATACACTCATGAAAGCAACTCCTGTGAGCGATAGAAAACTCGTCTTGAGAAAACTTCTGCGATCGGTCATAGCTTTGACTCACGTGCAGCCTTGGCTGCTTTGTTTCTTCTATCCACTAACCACTATGGAAATCCTGACTAAGCCTGGTCTTGAAAGGGACGGTCTTCAGACCGTCCGCAAATTCGGCCCTTTCGATGGCGGCTTTAGCCGCTGAGGGACTTAATCAGACACTCCCTATCCACTAATCACTGCCTTTACTGGTTCCGATACAACTGCGGAAACATCTGCTGCAGCGCCGCCACTTTGGGCAGATCGAAACGCGCGATATAAGGATTATCCGGATGCTTCGCCGCGTAGTTTTGATGATATCCCTCCGCCGGATAGAACGCCTTTAGCGGGACCACCTGGGTCACAATCTTATGCTTGAAAACCTTGGCCTGGTTCAACTGCTCAATGTAGGCGTCAGCGATTTTCTTCTGCTCGTCATTCGCATAAAAGATGACCGAGCGATACTGCGTTCCCTCGTCCGGATCCTGCCGGTTGAGCTGCGTGGGATCGGTCGCCACCGAAAAAAAGACCTGCAGTAACTCTCCGTAGGTGATCTTCGAGGGGTCGTAAACGATCTTTTCCGACTCGGCGTGGCCGGTGGTGCCGGTGCTCACAATCTCGTATTCGGCGGTGCTCGCGGAGCCACCGGAATATCCCGAAGTCGCGCTGATCACGCCCTTCACATGCTGAAACACCGCTTGGATGCCCCAGAAGCAGCCGCCCGCGATGACTGCCGACTCCTGCCCCGGCGAACTGGCCAGCGGCTCATCAACCGCAGGCTTGGGCAGCGTCATCGCCTTTTCGCTGGCAGCCACATTGCTGCGCATCAGGCAACCCGCCACCAGCAGCACCACAAGCCCGGCCAAACTCATCCGCAAAACCCGTTGCGACATCAATCTCCTCCGAATGTGTCTACTCCACTTCACGTAGCTAATTAGACTCTCGACGCTTTTTAAGGTTACAAGCCATCCAAAACAGCCAGGCATTCGTTATAGCATTGTGATCAGCGAAATGAGTACGAAACAAGTGCCATCCACGGATTTGCAAGAACCCGGTTCGACCAATCTGGAGGCGCCGCGCACCAGCCCCACGCGCTTGCTGCTGACCTGGGGATCGCTGGCCTTGGCTGCGGCGGAAAGCCTCTGTGTGGCCGCTGTGGGATTAAGCGGAGTGCGTGTCGCCCTCGGCTTCACATCACTGCTCGCTGCGGGCGCCAGCGGTCCGGCCACGGGTTGGCATCGCGAGGCCCTACGCATACCGCTGCTGACCCTCGGCGCCGTCGGCGCGCTCCTCAGTCTGCTCTTATTGTGGAACGAAGAAAAGCTGCGCCGCAATCCCGCGGCGACCTGGCGCATCCGCCCCATGACGCCCAAACAGCGCCGTCGCCGTTGGCTGCAATTGGCACTAGCGATCCTGACACTGCTGCTGGTTGCTGCAGAGCTGATCACACATCCGTGGTTTCATCACGAATTGTAGGCGTACTACGGCGTGATCTCCCACACCGCGCTACCTCCTCCGACGTCTACCCCGGCCGTGGTGCCGTACATGTTCCCGTTGGCGTCAAAGACAACCGCGCCGACCGGCCCTGCGCCCCCGCTGCCCCCAGTGAATTGGTGGTACGGGCTATAGACCCATTGATTACCCGAGGGCGTCAGCTTGAAAATCTCGCCGAGTCCTGGGCTGGGGTAGGAAGGCAGCGGTCCGTAGAGGTTGCCCTGTGAGTCGAAGGTTGGTGCGGCAGCAGGCGCGAAGTACAACATCCCGAAGTCGTACAACACGCTTGAAGTCCAGCTGCCATTGTGCGGCGTGAGCTCATAGACGGAGGCATCGCCTCCCTGGCTACCATCACCCGTCATTCCGAAGAGGTTGCCGTGCGCATCCCAAGTGAGACCGCCGGCCCCGCCAACGCTGGTGGAAAGCGTCGTCTCGGTCCATCCCGATTGCGTAGGCGACAGCTCATATACCGTGCTCGGCGTGGTGCCATAGAGATTGCCGGCGCCGTCGAAGATGACACCGCTGAGAGGGCTGTAGCCGCCGCCGTTAGCGAAATCCCAGATCACGCTTTCTGTCCAGCCACTGCCGGAAGGGGTCAGCTTGAAAACGACTCCGTCACCACGGCTTCCGCCGAGGTTGGTGGTTCCGTAAATGTTGCCGGCCTGGTCGAAGGCCAGCTTACCGTACCCGGGATATCCCCCGTCCGCCCCACCGGTAAAGTTGTAAAGAATGGTCTCGTTCCAGGGGCACATGGCACCCGCACAGGCGTTAGGCGGAGGTCGCAGGCGGAAAACTGTTCCGTGGCCAGAGGCGCCGTAGTCGCTAGTCGTTCCGTAAAGCAAGCCATCCGGCCCAAAAACCACCCCGGCGTACGGGTTGCTTCCATCTTGGTCCTGATAACCAAAGCTGTAGAGGGGCAAGCAGACCCATCCTTCACCTGCGCGGGCGAGACGATAGACTACGCCCCCATCGTTGGCGCCCCCGTAGGCAACGGTGCCGTAGATCCTGCCGGCCTGATCGAGGGTGACACCTCCAATAGCGAAGAGGCCACCGCAGGGACCAGAGAAAGTGTAGAGCACGGTATAGGTCTGTGCCTGCGCTACGTTGGAGAGAACCGCAAGGGACAACGTGAAGCAGAAGACAACAGCGAGCCGGCGAGTAGTCTGGCTCATGGCAAGCTCCTTATTCTCAGCGGGGTCCTAGAACACGCGCGACATTATAACTCGCATCGCCAGAACCGGATTATTCAAGCACAAGTTACTTCGAAACGGGTTGCCGCAGCGGAGTTCCTTGTGAAATGGCGATTCTTCGCCAGTCAGGCTACGGCGTGACCTCCCAGACCGTCCCACAGCCGCCGGGCAGGCATTGATTAATGTAAATATTCCCACCCGCTTGGGCGGTTCCATACAGATTGCCGTTCTCATCAAGTAGGATCTGCCCATTTGGACCGCTCCCATCGCTGTAGTTGGTGAAATCATGCAGATCGCTGTAGAGTCCAGCCGTTTCGCCGACGGTGTCAGCTTGAATACGGTTACCGTATCCATAAGCACCACTGACCGTAGGTTATCGCCGTACAGATTCCCCTGGCTATCCATGGTTAAAGGTGCGGCAAGGGCCAGCTGTTCAAGCCCGAGAAGTTATAAGAAGCTGTTGAACGTCCATCCCCCCGAAACGGGGCTCAGTTCGTAAAGCAGTACCCCCATTATTGCTGCCGCCCACTGAAGTAGTCCCGAAAAGGTCGCCCGTACTATCCAGAATGACCCCATAGGGGTAAGCGCCCGTCGTTCCGTCGAAGACATAGAGCGCGTTGTGTACCCAACCGGAGCCCGACGGCGCGAGCTGATATACGGTGCCAGAACCCTGCTGGAGATTGGTGTGTGCCGTCGTGCCGTACAGGTTGCCGGCATTGTCGATAACCAATGCACTATCGGGACTGGCACCACCACCATCGTTGCCGGGAAAAGTGTAGAGCAGATTGTAGGTCCAGCCACTTCCAGAAGCAGTGAGTTGGTAAACCGTACCCGAATGGAAGCAGTTATTGAAGTCGTTGGTAGCTCCGACAATATCTCCCGCAGCATTGAAGACAATATCTTGAGGGGAGCAACCATCGCTGTCCCCTTGAAATGAATAAACAATAGTCTCGGTCCAGAGACAGGAAATGGAAGCGCAAATCGATGCTGGAGGTCTGAGTCGGAATACTGTGCCCTCTAACCCGGATCCGCCGGCACTGCTGCTTCCGTAGAGGGTTCCATCAGGAGCAAGAACTACCGCGTTGGGGACGGCGGCATCGGTTGGGTATTGATAGAAGTTATAGAGGAGGGAAAATGTGTAGCTGCCGTTTCTCCGGGACAGCTTGAAAGCTGTGCCTCCGTCGTTCAATCCTCCTTCCGAGGCGGTTCCGTAGAGATTGCCGGCCCTGTCCATGGTTAGAGGCGCGTCTGGGAACTTGCCATCTCCTCCGGTAAAGGTATGCAGCACGGTGAAGGTTTGCGCCTGAGCTAGATTGGAGAGAACCGCAAGGGAAAGCGTGAAGCAGAAGACAACAGCGAGCCGGCGAGTGCTATGGCTCATGGCAAGCTCCTTATTCTCAGCGAACAGGCCCTAGGACCCGTGACATGGTTGGCGAAATCAGATCTAAACACCAATCGGCAGCTACGGCGTGATCTCCCACACGACACCGCAGCCCATGCTCCCGTCTATGTTGCACGGCCCATTTCCGCCGTCCTCCGCGGTGCCGTAGATATTTCCTGCCGCGTCGAGGATTACGCTGCCGTAGGGATCGAATCCGTTGCTGCCATTGAAGCTGACGGAACTGTAGCTCCAGCCCCCGTTGGAAGGCGTGAGCTTATAAACCTCGCCGAGATTGTTCGCGCCGGTCCCGAGGGACGTGCCGTAAACGTTACCGGCCGTGTCCAGCGTGGGGGTGTTAATGGGTCCTGAACCGGCTGAATCAAAGGCGTATAGCACGTTGAAGGTCCAACTGCCGTTTGAGGGTGTCAGCTCAAAGACGACGCCCGGTTGGTCATAGTGATGACCGCAACAAGAGGCGCCGTACAGGTTGCCCTGCCCATCCATGACCACGCCGGCATCGAGGTTTGAACTCGAGCTGGTATACAGAACCGTTTGGGTCCATCCCGAACCGGAGGGCGACAGTTCGTAAACCACTCCCACGTCGTTTGCTCCACCCCGGCTGGTTGTGCCGTAGAGATTGCCGGAGTTGTCGAAGGTCACGCCGCTCTGAGGCAGGTATCCCGTCTCCTGAAGGAAGGACCACAGAACGGTGGGCGTCCAGCCGCCGTTGGAGGGCGAGAGTTTGTAAACCGTGCCCAGACCGTTGGGTCCGCCGTTGATCGTGGTGCCATAGAGATTGCCGGCCTGGTCGAAGATCAGATTGCTGTTGTTGGGATACTCCCCGTCGGCTTGGTTAAACGTGTACAGCACCGTTTTTGTCCAGGGACAGATCACCGAGTGGCAAGCCGTAGCCGGCCGCTGCAGGCGATAAACACTGCCCAAGCCGCCGGAAGTTGTGCCGTAGAGGTTCCCGTCAGGCCCAATGACAACGCCGGGATTCCCGTGGCCATCGGCGCTGGTAAAGCTGTACAGCGGCGTCAAGACCCAGCCTGAACCGGCGCGCGACAGCCGGAAGACCGTTCCGTATCCGCCCGCTCCGTCATACGTCGTTATGCCGTAGAAGTTTCCCGCCCGGTCCATGGTTAATCCACCCGCGGGAATAGCTCCGCCATTGCCGCCGGTAAAGTTGTACGGCACGCTGAGGGTCTGTGCCTGGGCTATGTTGGAGAGAACTGCAAACGAAAGCGTCAAGCAGAAGAGCAGAGAGATCCGGCGAGTGGTCTGGCTCATGGCAAGCTCCTTATTCTTTTAGCGAACAGGCCCTGGAACGTGCGCAGTATGATAACTCGAATCGCCAGAAATCGATTATTCAAAAACGGTCAAAAATCGTGATTCATTCTGCTTAGTGACATCGCTGGCGAAATCAGCGATAGCATAAGTTACTCCCGCCATCCGTCAATGAGTGTAATGAACCACCCGCAGTGGCAGCCGTTCTACGGCGTGAACTTGAAGACCACGCCACAACCACCACTACAGTTGGTGCTGCCGCCCGCCGATGCCGTGCCGTAGAGATTGCCCTCCTGGTCCATCACCAGGTTGCTATACGGCGCTGCGCCGTCGTTGCCGCCGCTGAACTCCCAAAGCACGGTGAAGGTCCATCCGCCGCCGGAAGGACTCAGCTCGAAAATGGTGCCGCATCCGGCTGCGACACAGGTCCCATTCGGATTGATGCCGCCGGTGACGCTCGTGCCATAGAGATTGCCGGCGCTGTCTTCCAACAACTGCGCTGATGGCCCTCCACCCAAGGTGGGAAACGTATGCAGGTTCGTGAACGTCCACCCTCCCTCGCCATTGGGCGCGAACGAAAAAACCGAACCGAATTCGTCCCCGTATCCAGGGGCGAGTCCTGCGGTGTCGCCATAGAAGGTTCCGGAGGGATCCAGAATCATGTTGGCCAGCGGCCCCGCCCCGCCGCCGTTGTCAAAATCGTACAGGTCTTGGTAAGTCCAGGGAAGGTCGTCGCCCGGCGGGGTCAATTTGTAAATGTTGCCGGGTTGGAAGTAGCCGCCGGATATGCCGTAGAGATTTCCAGCGCTGTCGAAAGTGACGCCGGCTACAGGATAGCCGCCCGGTTGTCCAAAATTACCGTCTGTGAAGCCGTACGGTGTGCTTTCGATCCACCCGCCATTGGAGGGCGACAACTCGTACACGACACCGCAGTCGGGGGGTTCGCAAGGTTCCCCGCCGGCTTCGAGCTCGTTGCCATATTGGGTGGTTCCGTACAGGTTGCCGGAGCTGTCGAAGGTGACTTCGCTATAAGGCAAGGACCCGCCATTGCCGTCGAATGAGAGAAGAACCGTTTCCCGCCATGGACAAAGAGCGGTCACGCACACCGTCGGTGGCGGCTGCAGATTGAAGACCGTGCCGCAGCCCCCGTCAATACAGTCCCCACCGCCGTGGAGCGTGGTGCCGTAAAGCGTTTGGTTCGGCCCGAACACTACACGAGCCATCGGATTGCCGCCGTCCGAGGGGCGGCCGGCGAAGGCGTACAGGGGATTGAAGACCCACCCCGATCCTTGACGTCCCAGTTTGAAGACGGTGCCGTAGCCGTTCCCGCCTTCTGCGGCAGTGCCGTAGAGGTCGCCGCGCTCATCGGTACTTAAGCCCGCCATGGGATTAGCGCCGTCCCTGCCGCCGGTGAAGGTGTGCAGCGCGGTGACGGTCTGCGCCTGGGCTAGATTGGAGAGAACCGCAAGGGAAAGCGTGAAGCAGAAGAAAAGAAGGATGCGGCGGGTGGTCTGGGGCATGGCAAGCTCCTTATTGTTAGCGAACAGGCCCTGGAACGCGCGCAGTATGATAACTCGAATCGCCAGAAATCGATTATTCAAAAACGGTCAAAATCGTGATTCATTCTGGTTAGTGACATTGTTAGCCGGGTGCCGTTGCCCCGGGTCTCGCAGAGTTCGAGACCCGAGACCTCCTTCTCATTCCGTGTGTTCCTCGTCCAGGTCTCCAGGTGCCCCAAGTCTCGCGATTGTGGCACGGCCCATTACTTGCGAAATGGCGACTTATCACTACTTACAGCAACACATTAATGCCCAAAGAGAAGAGCCTTCGCTACGGCGTGATTTCCCATACGATGCCCTCTTGATCCTGACCGCCAGTGGAGGTGGTGCCATACAGGTCGCCTTCCGCGTCAAAGATTACTCCGCCAATGGGGAAATCCCCGTTGTTTGGTGATCCGGTGAACTCGTACAGATGGGTGTAGATCCATCCATTACCGGACGGCGTCAGCTTGAACACCTCACCAGCCTGGTTACGGCCTGCTCCGCTGCTGGTGCCGTACAGATTTCCCTGCGCGTCAAGAATAGGGGTGTCGAAAGGAGCACTTTGCCCAGAAAAAAGTTGTCGTCTGCTAACCGACCAGTTTCCGTTAGAGGCCGTGAGCTCGTAGGCTTCGCCGCCCTGTCCATATGGGCCGGTTGTGCCGTAGAGGTTGCCCTGCGCGTCCATGATGACGCCGCCAATTGGGAAGCCACCCCCATCGGTGACATCAAACGCGTATAGCGTCTTTTGCGTCCAGCCGGAGGGCGAGGGCGACAGCTCATAAACTACCCCGAGGTGGTTCGCTCCACCGGTGTCGGCAGTACCGTAAAGATTGCCGGCGTTGTCAAAGATCACGCCACTGTCTGGAGATCCGCCGTCACTTCCTCCTGTGAAGCTCCACAGCACGCTTTCACTCCAGCCTTGCTGCGTGTGGGTGAGTTCAAAAACCACACCATTTCCTGAAGTTCCGCCGACGGGCGCTGTCCCGTAGATATTGCCGGCTTGATCGAAGATCAGGGCGTCTGCAAAGGAGAAGCCGAGTGCGAAGCCTCCATCTCTGCCGCCGGTAAAGCGATAAAGCACTGTTTCGGTCCAGGGACACAGCACGGTCTTGCAGAAAGTAGGCTGCGGGCGCAGGTTAAAGACGATTCCGAATCCTTCGCCACCGGCGGTTGTTGTGCCGTAGAGGGTCCCGTCGGGGCCGAAAGTGACATTCGCCACAGGATAAGCGCCATCCGCGCCTCCTTGGAAGCTGTACAGTCCTGCCGCAGTCCAGCCTGACCCAGCACGGGTCAATCGATACACCGTGCCCAATTGATGCTCTCCCCCTCCATTGTTCGTGCCGTACAGCCTTCCCGCCCTGTCCATCACCAATCCGGAGAAAGGCATGTTTCCGACGTTGCCACTCGAGCTGAAGCTGTACAGAATATTCAGCGTCTGCGCCTGGAGCGGTTGCGCTACGATGAGGACGGGGAGCACGTAGAACAGCGCCAGCGCGAAAGCCGGTAAGCCAAAACCGCATTGCTGAATTGATGAGCAAGATTGTGCCAGGTTCCGCATGATGGTTTCCTTTGGTTTGAACTCAGGTCGGGGGCAAGTAAAAACTCAGCGCAAACGCCGATCAATTTAATTCCGCATTACGGTCCAACACATTACAAGCATACGATTAACGTCCCACCAAGACCGTTGTTGCAATCAGGCGTGGGTGTTGAAAAAGTCACTCTGATTAGCAGGTAAAACGCAGTACAAAGAAGCATTGGTTCCATGTACTGCGTGATCTTCATCCGCGGAGGCCTGCTGATCATGATGGGACAACACGCCCGTTCGGAATCGCTGTTCTATTACTTCAAACTAGACGATTACATTCCTAAGAACCACCTGCTGCGGCTCATCAATGAGCACGTCAGCTTCGCCTTTGTCCGCGAGCGGCTGAAGGATAGCTACAGTGACACGGGACGGCCCTCCATCGATCCCGAACTGCTGCTGCGCATCCTGCTGATTGGCTACCTGTATGGCATCACCAGCGAGCGCAAGCTGGTGGAAGAACTGCGCATGCACCTGGCATGGCGCTGGTTCACCGGCCTGGGATTCGATGAAGAAGTTCCGCATCACTCCACCTTCTCCAAGAACCGGCACGGACGGTTTCAGGAGTCGAAGCTGTTCGAGCAGTTGTTCGAACAGATCGTGAAGCAGTGCCTGGAGGTAGGACTGGTGCGCGGGGACAATCTCTCGGTGGACGGAAGTTTCGTCGAGGCCAATGCCGCCAAGGAGAGCCGGATTCCGCGCGAACAGTTGGCCGAAGCCGCCCAAGTCAAGCATACGCTGCGCCAGTATCTGTCGGAACTAGAGGAACAGAACCCGGTGGAAGAACCGGTGCACCAGCAGGAACAAGTATCGACTACGGATCCGGACTCGACCTACGCGACCAAGGGCGGCACTCCAGCTCGGCTGGGGTACTACGACAACTACCTGGTGGACAATGCCAGCTGTGTGATCGTGGGGGTGCAAGGGACTGCGGCCCGGATGAGCCAGGAAACCGTGGCGGCACAACAGATGATCACCCGCTTCGCCCAATGGCGCGGACGAGAGCCCGCCTCCGTGGTTGCCGATGCCACCTACGGCAATGGCGAGTTTCTGCAATGGCTAATGGAGCGGGACATCACTCCCTACATGCGAACTCGCGACAGTATCCACAGAAAGAACAGCCCGTTCTACGGTCCGGAGCAGTTTACCTATCAGCCGGAAAGCAACAGCTATCGCTGCCCCGCAGGCCAGCCACTCAACTATGGCGGTCGGAGTGATCGCAATCGCACCTATGTCTACATCGGAACCCGCAAACGTTGTGGCGCATGTTCGCAAAGGCCACAATGCACCAGCGCAGCCTTCCGCTGTCTTGCCATTCACATGCATGAACCCGCTCGGCAACGGGCACGCGAGCTGGCCAACACGCCCGAGTTCACGAAGGCACAACGGCAGAGGAAAAAAGTAGAAGCGTTGTTCGCGGAACTCAAGAATCAGATCGGACTACGCCGCCTGCGCCTGCGCCGACTGAAGTTCGTGAGGGAGCAGTTCTTCCTGGCAGCGGCTGCCCAGAACATCAAACGACTAGTCCGCTTCCTCAGCAAAGCCCCGAGCCCGCCCCCCGCCGCTGCAACGGCTTAATCGACCACGAGGAAACAGAACAAACACCACGAACCCAAACACAAGCCGACAACTATCATGTCTGCCGAGGGGACTTTTTCAACACCCACAGGCGTTAGCATAAACAAGCCCAGCTTCGTAAGTCGCTACTACATTTTTCGGACACTCTCAACTCCGCTCCCCTAATCTCCCCCCGCAATCGCCTCCTGCAACCTCGCGTGCAGGCGCTCGCTATAACCGATGGGAATCTCGAAGGTGCGTTCGTCGGCAATCAACACCAGGATGTTGCGCGTGGAATCCAGCACCGCGGCACAGTGGCGGCAGTGGGCCAGGTGTTCTTCGATGGCGTCGCGCAGCTCCACCGGGACCGAGCCGTCGATGTAGTCCGAGATTTGGTCCCACACATGCCTGCAATTCAGAACCATGATCCACCTGCCTTGTTGCGGAACAAGCCGAAGAATCCACTGCGCCTGGAAGCCAGTTGCGGGGCCAGGATTTTCTGCATCATCAACCGCGCACGCAGCAGTCGCGTCTTCACCACTCCTTCGCTCACACCCATCGCGGCGGCGGTTTCGGCAATGCTGAACTCTTCCACGTCCCGGAGAAGTATCGTTTCACGATATATCTCGGGCAGGCTGGCGATGGCCGCTTGCAGCATCTGCCGCAGCTCCTTGCGTTCCAGCGCCGCGAGCGGCACCTCGCGCCAGTCGCTGATCACCGCCGGCATCGGCGTGCCGTCCTCATCACCCTGCGGCGCGTCCAGCGACTCGAACTTCAATACCCGCGCGTGCCGCAATCGCCCGCGCGCTTCGTTGATCGCAATCGAAATCAGCCAGGTGCTGAACTTCGACTCGGCGCGGAAGTTGGGCAGGTGCTTCAGCGCCTTCAGCACCGCCTCCTGCGCGGCGTCCTCCGCATCCTGCTCATTCTGCAAAATCGAGTAGGCGGCCAGGTAAACGCTCTTCTCGTAAGGCCGGATCAACTCATGAAACAGCTCGCGCTCGCCGCCCAGAATGCGCGCGATCAGCTCCGCGTCGCGGTGAGCGGGCGATTGGCTGGCGATGGAGCTCGTGCTGTCGGGCTGCGCAGTCACATTTCTACCGGCGTCGCTGGAAGCCATCTCATAAATCATTTTTGAGCGGGCACGGCTTCAGCCATGCCGCTCAAACCTAAATCCGTTTTGAAAGGGCACGGCTTCAGCCGTGCCGCTCAAACCCGCAAAGCACATGGGCTTTAGCCCCTGAGGGAACGCAGCGTTTACGTTTTCGGTTCATTATGAAATGGCTTCCAGCAGTATTTCACTTCGGACCATCCGCGACTGAACAGTTCTCCAACCCGCGCACACACTGCACTTCCGCCTCGCAACTTTTTGATACATCAGAGTACAAGAAGTTACCGCTTCGTCCCGCAAAGCTGCATTTTGCACCGCTCACCGATTCCGCTGGCGAGCCTTGGGGGTGGTGGCATGGCGAACGGCGTTTGCTGTAGGCTTTAGGCCTGCCATGTCCGAGCAAAGCCCATATCTCCGCATCATCGATCTGACGCACACCCTGAATGACCGGTCGCCGAACTGGGAGGGCACCGCCGAGTCTCCGTTCCAGGCAACCGAGCTGGGCCACCTTGAGCGCGACGGATACTACTCACGCGTCTTCACCACGCAGGAGCACTACGGCACTCATCTGGACGCGCCCGCACATTTCGCCAGCGGCGTTTGGACGGTCGACCAGATTCCCGCGGAGCGTTTGGTGCGGCCGCTGGTGGTACTCGATGTTCGCGATCGGACGCAGAACGATCCAGATTACGAAGTCAGCACTCAGGACATCGCCGCATGGGAGGAGGCGCACGGAACTATTCCGGGCGGCGCGGTTGTCTGCGCCTGCACGGGATGGGAACAGCGCTGGAATTCATCTCAGCAATATCGTAATGAGCAGAGCGATGGACTGACGCACTATCCCGGATTCTCGCTTGACGCCGCAAAGTTCCTGGTCAAGAACCGCGGTGTCGTGGGGCTGGGCATCGACACCATGAGCGTCGAGAAGGGTGCCACCACCACTTACCCGGTGCATTGCTTCACGTCGCGAGCAGGCCTGTATCACCTGGAGAACCTGGCAAACTTGGGACTGGTGCCGGCCGCCGGGGCGATGGTGGTGGTCGCTCCGCTTAAGCTGGAGAATGGCTCTGGTAGTCCAACGAGAGTGTTGGCGCTGGTGAAATGATGCCGTGATAGGTTACCTTGCCTATGGGCCCTAGTTACCACACCAAAGTGGTTGGCGTTAACCTATTGCTCATCAGTAGCTTACAAGCCCAAAAATTGTTCTACGCAGAACATTTTTCTGGCACGAAAATGTTCTACGTAGAACATTTACTGGAAACCATTTTCCGCGGCGGGTTCGCCCTTCATTGTAGTAATCCGAACACCGCAACTCCGGTTTGCGTTCCCACAAACACTTTCCCATTCGCGACGATTGGAGTGATGAACTTGTTGCCCGGGCCGAACTGATCGCGCGATCCCGCCTGATTGCTGTTGTACAACTCGTGCGCCAGGTTGGTCGCGTCGTAAGCGTGCAACACCGCCGGACTGCTGTTCTCCACCGCCCACACAATTCCGTTCGAGCTCTGATTGGCGGAGACGCTGGGCGTGGTGCCCGGATACTCGAACGAAGTCGCGGTCTGCGACGTCGGCGAAGTCGACAGCTTCGCATTCGAAATCGCGTAGGCCTTCAGGTTGTCGCCGGAATCGCCGTAGTAAACCGTGTTGTTGAAGTACGCTGGCATCGCCCACTCGCCGCCCGGCAGCGCACCTTGCAGCTCCTGATAAATCTGATTATTGTTACTCGGATTCCACTTGCCCATGTTGTCGCGATTGACGATATAGATGTTGGTGTCCTTGCCCGCGCCGACGGCGAGATGATGCAGTTGCCCGTTGTTGTCATATAGGTCGGGCAACACCAGCACGCCGCCGGAGCCGAGGTCTTCATCCGCGCCCGACTCTTGCACCGTGTTGTACATGTTGAAGTAGTCGGCCACCTGCAGCGTGCCGCTGGAATTCGTCAGCTTGATGAAGGCGTTGCCGTAATCGCCGTTGATGGGGAAGCCGTTCGAGTTCAGTGTCGTGTCGAAGGTGCCGTTGCCGTCGAGGAAATAAATGTTGCCGCTTTCGTCCGCCGCCAGTCCGTCGCCCGCCATCCAGATCGCGCCTTCATTGCCGTTGGGCGTGACGTCAATCACCGACGATTGCGCCAAGGTGCGCGCGTTGTAGGCCATACCCATCCGGTGTACGGACGCTCATCGCAGTGCGAGGTGAACGCGAGGTACAGCGTGGTGCCGAACTCCAGAAGGCCGGCGCGCTCGGCGAATTGTGCGGGATTGAAGATGACGAAGCCGTTCTGACTGCCATCGCCGGCGCCGGGATACATGGCCGCGATCTCGGTCGGGCCGCCAAACAGCTCGGCGCCCGTCGCCAGGTCCAGGGCATGCAGCCGCTGATGATAATTGCCGGACGAGTCCTTCGTCATCGCCACAAAATAAATCGCGCCATGCGCGCCCGCCATCTTGTCGATCACCGGCGTGTTGGTGATGCCGATGGTCGGCGAGATCTGGCTGCAACCGTGATCGTCGCTCGGCGTCTCGCCGGGGAGCAGCACCGACACCATCCAGAATTGCCGCCCGGTGTTCGCGCTGAACGCATACACGCTGTCATTCTCGGTCACGACATAGACGGTGTTGTTCAAACTGCCGTTGATGAACTGCTCGTTGACATAGAGCGGTTGCGCATCGACCTTGGCGTCCACCGTGTAGAAGGCGATCTTGCCGAAGGCGGTGGAGTTGACGTTGCCAGGCGTCAGCGTGGTTTCCTGCACCGTCACACCCTGGCGATAGATGTTGTAGTGATACGTGAGAACGTCGGTGGGATAGGGAATCGAGAGGTTGGGATTTGTCGGTTGCGAAGGTGCGGGAGCAGTGGAGCTGCTGCTCGGGGAGTTGGCGGCTGCGCAACAGAGGCTGCCGAAGCTTACCAGGAGAATGACACAGGCAGTGAGGCTGGCTTTCGATGGCATGGTTCACCCCAGGTGGACGGAATTCAAACTTGCAGGAATTATAAGCCGGAGTGCCGGCTGCCGCTTACACAAAACTGCTAAAAGTGTGTGCTGGAATTAAAGCTTTGGTGGTGGAGAGCTGCGCGATTTGGGTGCCCCACTCATTCGTGTTTTCGAATGAGGGGGATTTCCGAACCGCAAAGTCAAGTATGTGTTATCACACACATTTCTGGGGAAGGTCATTCTTTCGAATCTCACGAATCGCAATAGTAGAATCGACCACCGACCGAGCGGCATCGCACTTACCGTTGGCCAGCATGGGGCGGTCAGTAAGCAGCTACAATGTCGAAATTAACTGTCCAGGGGGAACTGTCAATTGGCTGAAGAAACCTACAAATTATATATCGAAGCGACTGACGCGCGCGCCGCTGGCCAAGGGGTGCGCAGCCTTGCCGACGACCTTCGGGGCGTGCCGGGCGTGTTGGAAGTTGGACGGCAAAAAGGAGCGCAGCCCACGATGGACCTGGGGGCCATCGTCACGGTTCTCGCCTGGTCGGGTGCGACACTCGCCATCGCACGAGGGATTGCTGATTGGATTCGGCGAACCCGCGGAACAAGCTTAACAATAGAGAAAGACCCCACATCAGGGAGCATCAAGGCTGAGGTTCATAGTATTGACCCCGAAGCTGCGTTACGCATCACCGAAATTGTGCTCGGAAAATGAGATATGCGCCGACTCCTCGACCCAGTTAGCACTTGCGCGGTGATACTGGGTGCACACGACTGGACTCAGATTGGGCTCCGCAGGCCCTATCGTTCCTGCGCTCAGCCGAAGGGTGCTATAGATACATGCTCCTGCAACCTCCCGATGGCCTCGGTCTTCAACCGGATGTTGTACTGAACCTTTTCGATGATTCCTCGTCCGCGAGCACCCAACTTATTCGTATTAGCGATACTATCGGAGGTTTCGTCCGTGACACCCGCGACACCGGGCAACCGCTGAGAGATGTGCTGATCTACTACATCGGGCATGGTACATGTGAGAGCGGCAGTCACCTTCATCTTCTAGTGCGGGACTCCCGCAAAGGAATCGAGGAGCAATCGAGCATTGGAACGGACGACTTGGCCCGGGTACTTCGCGTGGCGGCACCGCAGCAAAGGAGACTGGTGGTGTTGGATTGCTGCTTCTCCGAGGCCGCAGCTGCGGATTTCGATGCCATGGGAACTCTTGAAGAAGCGGTTGCAGCAGCGGCCGGAAAGGATTTGGAACAATCGCCGTCGCCCGAGCGCGGCACGCTACTACTCTGCTCAAGCCCGCGGAACAGAGTTTCGATTGGATCAGCAACTGGGGAGAGGACACTGTTCACCGGCGCATTGTTGGAGGTCCTCGGGGAGGGATCGGTATCCCATAACTCTGCAATGCTGTCGTTCGCTGATCTGCGGGAAGCGGTCTGGGACCGGATGCTTAACGAACAAGGCGCAGGTGCACCGCGTCCGGCCTTACACCAGCCCGATCAGTCGGAAGGCGATCTCACACACGTGCCGGCGTTCCCCAACGCAGCCATCTTCCGGCAAGAGCCGCGGGAACCGGGGGCGCGTAAGACCAAGCAAGAGTTTGCCGAAGCCGGTCTGAGGGCAGAGGCAGACGCCGGGAGTAAGCCTCCTAATACTCGCGATAAATCCGTAGCAACACTTCAGCGACTACAAGCAACGCGGGTGTCTCACCGCTTTGCTTCCATCCCTCGTTCGGCGTGGCTAAGAACCACGGCGCTCGCTCTCATCCTCCCCATACTTTTCTACGTTTATAGGGAGGTAACGCGCGATGTGCTGATCATTGATCCCTTCACTGTTCCGAAGCATTTCGAAGAAGCCGGGCTCACTTCAGAGGTGATGGCTAACCGGATCGGTGACAGGCTTCGCCAAATTGAGATACAAACACAGACCCATATGAAGAAGGACAATCTAACCTCTCTTGTCGAGGAAGGGTCTGTTCCTGACGTGCAAATCCCGGGGACAAAATTGGGCTTGACGACGATTGTTGACATTACACGAGCTATTTTCGCTGTCTATCCAAAGCACATCAGCGGCGACATCGCGGTGCCCATGGATACTCCCACCAAGATTGGAGCGGCACCAGCACAGCCGCAGGCCACGGTGACTGTCTATCTTACGCAAGGGCGGAGCCGAAGCGCGGGCGTTCCCTTCGAAGTTCCCGCCGATGACCTTGAGTTGCTGGTGCAGACCACGGCGGAAGCTGTGCTTGGTCAGGTCAATCCGTATGTACTGGCCGCCTATCGTTACGACCGCCGAGAGTATGAGAAAACGATTGAAGTCCTGGAAAGGATCGTCCAAGACCCATCTGAGGATACGCTTCACAAGAGTGCTGCTTGCTGTCTCTGGGGCAACGTGCTCTACGACCAAAAGAAATACGACGAAGCCATCACCAAATACCAGGAGGCCATCGAATTCGATCCGAAACTGGCGTTTCCGTACAACAACTGGGGCAACGCGCTCAGGGCAAAGGGAAAGTACGACGAAGCCATCGCCAAATTCCAGAAGGCCATTGAGCTCGATCCGAAATACGCGACGGCTTACAGCAACTGGGGCCTCGCGCTGAAGGAACAGGGAAAGTATGATGAAGCCAACGCCCAATACCAGAAGGCGATCGAGCTCGATCCGAAATTCGCGCTTGCCTACAACAACTGGGGCGTTGCGCTCTACGAGCAGAAGAAGTACGACGAAGCCATCGCCAAATACCAGAAGGCCGTTGAACTCGATCCGAAATTCGCGACTGCGTATCTCGGCTGGGGCAACGCGCTTTACGAACAGAAGGAGTATGACGAAGCTATCGCCCAATACCTGAGGGCCATCGAACGCGATCCGAAACTCGCGGACGCTTACAACAACTGGGGTGTCGTGCTCCAGGCACAGGGAAAAAACGACGAAGCCGAAGCCAAATTTCAGAAGGCTAGGGAGCTTTCGGGCTCGCAATAAGCAGGCGCGCCGCAGGTCACCGCCGGCAGTCGGCTTTAGCCGCGGAGGGGAACGCTCTTAACCTAAGTTCCCCCAGAGGCTAAAGCCAGATCCGGAGTCCCATGATCGGCACGGCTGAAGCCGTGCCCTTTCAAAGTTGAGGAGGTTCTAGTCTTTGCCTTGCGCCGCGGCGTGATTGTGGGCGAGGTATTTGGTGCGGATTTCGCGCAGCTTGTCGACGTGATGATCGCTGAGCGTTTGCTGTTTGCCGAGCAGGTGGGTGACGAGTGCGATCTTGGCGAAGTGCTCGACGGTTTCCATGTTCATGTAGGCGTTGAGCAGGTCGGCCCCGCAAGTCACGACTCCGTGGTTGGCCATGAGAATCGCATCGTGCTCGGCCACCAGCGGCGCCAGCGCCTCAGCCAGCTCCGGCGTCCCGGGAGTTTCGTAGCTGGCTAACGGAACCGAGCCCAGAGTCACGATGAGCTCAGCGCAGAGCGCGCGATCGAGCGCCATGCCGGCGGCGGCGAATCCGGTGGCCGTCGGAGGATGCGCATGCACCACCCCGCCCACATCGTGCCGGCGGCGGTAAATAAGCAGATGCATCCCGATTTCGCTGGAGACGTTGCGCGCGCCGTGCAGCTTGTGCCCGTGCGGGTCGACGACCACCAGATCGTCGGCTTCCATCAGGCCTTTGCTCATGAGCGTGGGCGTGCAAAGAATGTTGCCGTCCGCCAGCCGCACCGACAGATTGCCGTCGGTGGCCGCGACCAGGCCGGTCTGATGCAGCAACCTGCCGAAACGGACGATTTCTTCCCGATGTTGTTGCTCACTCTTCATGCGTCGTAGTAAGACTCCGGTCGGCGTCTCAATGTATCGTACCGCAGCTATTGGCCTAGCCGGAAGGGAAAGATGACAGGCTGGCGACAGAAGGCGTGCCGCCCCTGAAGGGGCTCAGGGTCAAATAAAACGCCTACCCAGCATTCCGCTTCCCCAATTCGTCCGCTGCGGCGGACGAATCGGGGTCCCCGCTCCATGCTGGGCTATCGTGCTTCCGTCCCGCAGCGCGGGACTTGGTTGCCGATTCCTCAAACTCCGATGCGTGGACGTCCACTACAAACGGTTATAAAGCGAAATTAGTAATAATGGTTTCGTGCTGGTTTCCGAGTTCGATTACCACCTTCCCGCAGAGCTGATCGCCAAGCAACCACTGGCCGACCGGGCGGCGGCGCGCATGCTGCATCTCGATTGCAAGCGCGATGTGCTCGAGGACCGCAGCTTTCGCGAGCTGCCGGAGGTGTTGCGCGGGGACGATCTGCTGGTCTTCAACAACACGAAGGTATTTCCGGCGCGGTTGTATGGGCATCGTAGCGGCTCGCGCGCGCAGAAAGTGTCTGACCAGAATCCTGCCGCCAAAGACTTCCTGCGCGGGCAGGTTGAGGTACTGCTCACCAAACTGCTTGGGGCTTCGCCCTGGGAGTGGGAGGCGCTGGTGCATCCGGGCCGCAAACTTGGAGTGGGCGAGCGGATTTACTTCGGCGGAGATGCCAGCGAAGCATCGCATGAGCTGGCGGCCGAAATTGTGGGCCGGGGAACGTTCGGGGAACGGCATCTGCGATTTCAGCCGGTGGACGATTTCTTTGGCGTGTTGAGCCGGCTGGGGCATATTCCGCTGCCGCCGTATATCGACCGTCCCGACACGCCGGAAGACCGCGAACAATATCAGACGGTTTACGCGAAGGCGCTGGGCTCAGTGGCGGCGCCGACGGCGGGGCTGCACTTCACGCCCGAGGTCCTGGAGCGTATCCGACAACGTGGGATAGAGACAGCCGAGCTCACGCTGCATGTCGGATTGGGAACGTTTCAACCGGTGCGCACGGAAGTTGTCGAGCAACACAAGCTGCATACGGAATGGTTCGACATATCGCCGGAGGCTGCGGAGAAGATTCAGAGGGCGCGTGATGCGGGAAGAAGAATTGTTGCGGTGGGGACGACGACGGTGAGAACGCTGGAGTATATGGTACGACAGAGTGGGACTAGCCGAATCACCGCGCAACGGGGCGAGGCCGACATCTTCATCTACCCCGGTTTCGAGTTCAAGGTCGTCGGGGCAATGCTGACCAATTTTCATCTGCCGAAATCGACGCTGCTGATGCTGGTGGCGGCGTTCGCCGGGCGCGAACGTGTGTTGCGCGCCTATGAGCACGCGGTGCGCGAGGGGTATCGGTTCTATTCGTACGGGGATTGCATGCTGGTGGAGTGAAGGCATTTGTTCACCACGAAGGCACGGAGGGCACGGGAAAAATCCACCAATAATTCCGTGCTTTCTGTGTTTCCGTGGTGAATCTTACCGCTGCTTGAACCTATCCAGGAAGCGGAAGACGAAAATCCCGATCACGGCGTTGGCCAGGGCGGAGATGGCGATGTGGGGCCAGCTCCACTGCTGAGGTTGGCGCAGAAGCCCATGTGCCACACCGTAGTACACGCCCTCCTCGATGCCGAAGAAGAAAAACGTGATGAAAAAACGCGAGCCGGGGTTCTCGACATCGATCTTCACGCCCAGCGAGGAAGCGAAAAAGCCGACTACCGTCAGCGCGATGCCGTACATGCCGAGGTAATGGTTGTAGCCGGCGAACAGGTCCTGGAGCAGGCCGATGAAGCAGCCGGTCAGGCAGCCGGTGACGGGATTGCGCCGCGCGGTGGCGAAAAAAATGGTTACCAGGAAGGGCAGGTCGATGATCGGCATGAACCGAAGCCGGACCGGGATGAAGACCTGGATCAGGACCGCGACCAGCGGGACGAAGACAATCACCGGCCAACTGAACTCGTAGACCGAGACCTGCTCGCGTGAGGTGAGGCTTCCGCGAAAGGGCATGTCGCGCGCAATCACGGCTGGGTCTGCGCTCCGGGCGCCGGAGTAGTTGAGGGCTCGGGCGGCGCGGTGGGCGCCGAATCCGTAGCCGGAGGCGTTGGTTTTCGCGCGGGCGGAGCGGAATCGGTGTTGTCCGGATTTCCTCCTTCGACAGCGGAGTTGGTCGCGCCGGGTTGCGGCTCGTGCGTGGCGGCAGGGTGAGTAGTCGCGGCGTTGGCGGGCTTCGGTTTCACAACTCCGCTTGCTGCCGGAGCAGCGCCTGGAACGCTTGTGCGCGTGGTCTTGACCGGCGCGGTCGATGGATTCGCAGTCGTTGTGACGCCAGCGGGATTCGAAGGCCTAGTGGTTGGCGCGCCGGTGGTGGCATTGTGTCCGGCCGCGCCGGTGGCTGCGGTCGCGCTTGCGGGAGCAGCGCCTGGCGCCGTCGGCTTGGCATTGCCCGCGGCGTCCACTGCGGTCTTGGTCGGAACGGTCGGCAAGCGTTCGGCGAGAATGTCAGAGGCGCGCAGCGGGCCGAGGTCTTTCACGTCGGGCATCTTCTCGGTGATTTTGGTGACGATCAGCACGTCTTCCAGGCGATCGAGCTGCGCGGCGGGGATGACGCGGATATTCAGAAACAGGTCTTTGCCGGGGGCGACGGCGGCGACGGTGCCGACGGGCAGACCTTTGGGGAAGATGCGATCGCCGCCGCTGGTGATGACCTGCTCGCCGGGCACGACCTTCTCGTCGCTCATGATGTATTGCAGCGTGGTCGCCCCATTGGGCGCGCCCTTGAGGATGCCTTGCAGGCGCGAATCTTTCAGCGCCGCGCCGACGCCGCTGAACTGATCGTTGATGGGAAGCACCTGCGACCACTCGGGCGCGGTCTGCACGATCTTGCCGACGATGCCGGTGGGGGTGATGACCGCCATGTCGGGCTTGATGCCGTCGTTGGCGCCTTTATCGATGTAGAGGATGCGCGATTGTTCGCTGCCGCTGGTGCCGATGATCTGCGCGGCGATGGTGGAATCGACATACTGCTCCTTGAAGGCGAGCAGGGCCTGGACGCGGCGGGCCATGCGCGCGTCTTCACTGAGGCGCGCGTCTTCGATTTGCATGCGTGCGATCTGGGCGCGCAGCTCGCGGTTTTCGCGGCGCACGCCACGCAGGTAAGCGTAGTTGGTGAAGAGGTTCTCTACCCACTGCTGGCTGTGCACGACGGCTTTTTCGAGCGGGGTGACGGCGGAGATGGCCCACACGCGTATGAGGCGGGTTTCGCCTTGGTCGGTGGGGCGGCGCACCTGCACGGCGAGCGCGATGATCTGGGCGAAGAGAATCGCCGCCAGCACGATCAGATTGCGATAGCGGCCGAGGAAGGTGTCCATACTGATGTCCGCCTCTCGTCGCCGGGCCGGGGCTGAAGCCCACGGAAAACGCGTGCGAACGCGGCGCTAAAGCGCCGCTCTTCCACCGTGAATCAACCGATATCTTGCAGCGTTAGTCGATGGATGTCTTGCAACATTAGTCGATTGATATCTTCCACCACTAGTCAATCGATATCTTGCGCAGCAGCTTGAAATCGCTCAACATTTTTCCCGTGCCCAGAACCACGCTGCACAATGGGTCGTCGGCGATGGAGACGGGCAAACCGGTTTCTTCGCGGATGCGCTTGTCGAGGTTCTTCAGCAATGCGCCGCCACCGGTGAGCACAATGCCGCGGTCGCTGATGTCGGCCGAGAGCTCGGGAGGCGTGCGCTCCAACGCCACGCGGATCGCGTTCATGATGGTCGAAACGCACTCGCTCAGCGACTCGCGAATTTCGCTGTCGTCGATGGTGATGGTCTTGGGCACGCCTTCGATCAGGTTGCGACCCTTGATTTCCATGGTGAGCGGCTTCTCCAGCGGATACGCCGAGCCGATTTCGATCTTGATCTGCTCGGCCGTGCGCTCGCCGATCAGCAGGTTGTACTTGCGCTTGAGGTAATTCATGATGGCTTCGTCCATCTGATTACCCGCCATGCGCACCGAGCGCGAATAAACGATGCCGCTCAGCGAAATGACGGCGATGTCGGTGGTGCCGCCGCCGATATCGACCACCATGTTGCCGCAGGGGTCGGTGATGGGCAGGCCCGCGCCGATAGCGGCGACCATCGCCTGCTCGACCAGGTGCACTTCGCTGGCCTTGGCGCGATAGGCCGAGTCCATGACCGCGCGCTTTTCCACCTGCGTGATCTCGGAAGGCACGCCGATGACGATGCGGGGATGCACCAGCATCTTGCGGTTATGCGCCTTCTGGATGAAGTAGTTCAGCATCTTCTCGGTGACTTTGAAATCGGCGATGACGCCGTCTTTCATGGGCTTGATGGCGACAATGTTGCCGGGCGTGCGGCCCAGCATCTCTTTGGCTTCTTTGCCGACGGCCTCGACCTCACCGTTGTTCTTGTTGATCGCGACGATGGAGGGTTCGTTGACGACGATGCCTTTGCCGCGCGCGTAGACCAAGGTATTGGCGGTGCCTAAATCGATAGCCAGGTCGCTGGAGAAGACACTGAACAGCGACCGCATGTTGCTGAAGCGCGAGGAATTGCCATGAAAACCGTTGGATGACATTACGTGCAAAATCTTTCTATGACGGAGTAGTGCTTACAGTTTATGACAGAAGCGGCGCAAGCGCGCACTCGAATGAACGCCCTAGTTCCCGATCCGTTCGCGGAAAAATTGTTCCGAAAAGCGCCCGAGAAGTTCCCGTAACTCGACGGGAGCGGCGCGGAAAAGTCCTTCTCTCTGCTCCATGTGCAGGCGGGCTTCGACCCGCTGAATCAGAGTAACACTTATGTTCGGCGGATGAGAATGTTACTTAAGGCGTAAACATCGGTGCTGTTACCGCCGGCCAGCGCCAGTATCCATGCGGTTTTAACGGCGCAAAGGACACTCCGGAGGCTTGCACCCAGTGGGTGAACAACAAAACCAGCCTTTTCAGCTCTCTTTCAACCGCTCTTTAAAGGTAGATTTTCGAGGATCGCGAGTAACGCCGGATAGTGGCCTGCTACTGGTGCGAGAGTTGGCCCGGCCACGGAGAATACTTGTGCGCTGGAATCCCCGAAACGGTATATAGTGTTCGACTGTTGGGAGCTAGAAGGGAAACTCCGGTTTATGGGTTCCCTAGGCAGACCAGGAAACACGATCCGCGAGACCAGCAGACGATTTGTAATGGTCATGGCGCTAGCCTCCGCCTTAGCGATCAGTAGCGGCCAGGCCCAGACCTTCAAAATACTCCACACATTTCACAACGGTGCCGATGGCGGGTATCCGGCTTCACAGGTTTGGAGCGACACACGCTTGGTACACATCGCCAGAGCGCCTAGGCATTTCTATGAGAAGGAGGAACAAGATGACAGCGGCCGTGTTTCACAATTTGAAGAATGACCTGGCCGGCAATTTCCTGCCCCTCAGCCCGTGTCCGAGATTCCGCCGCTTTTCAACTCCCAATCGTCAATTCGCCAAGTTCGTAGTTTTCATCTTGTTCGTCGCACTCTTTGCTTTTCAAGCGACGGCGCAGGAGACTCCGCCGCCGCCGCCTCCGCCACCACCGCCGCCTGCGGTTCCGACTGCTGCGCCGACTCCAGAGCCAGGGCAAACGCTCACCTCGAAACAGCTCGAAAACCTCGTCTCCAGAATCGCGCTTTATCCCGATCCCCTGTTGGTACAGATACTCACGGCATCCACATTCTGGCAGGAAATTCCGGAGGCTGCGGCTTGGGCGAACGAGCACAGTAATCTCAAGGGGGATGCCCTGGCAGATGCAATCCGCGCCGACAATTTGCAATGGAACCCGTGCATATTGGCGCTGCTCCCATTCCCGTCGGTCCTGAACATGATGGCCCAAGATCCCAGCTGGACCGAGCAACTGGGTAATGCCGTTCTAAACCAGCGCCCCGAGATTATGGATGCTGTTCAGCGGCTGCGTAAACAGGCACGCAAATACGGCTATTTGCGAACGAATCCGTACTGTACCGTCGTCGATTCCGGCGGCTATGTTGAAATCCTGCCCGTCAATCCAGCTTACATCTACGTTCCCGTCTACGATCCGCTTGTCGTATTTGCACCACCGCGTCCCGGCTTTGTAATCGCCGGCGCGATCGGCTGGAATCCGGCCGTCGTGATAACTGTGGGTTTTTCCCCATGGGGATGGGCGCATCCCTATTTTGCATGGGGCGCACACGCGATCATCTTGGATAAAACGCCATGGAATCGCGTCTGGCTGAATCGGGGCTACTACGTTCAGTCGTACGCGCATCCCTGGGTACCCCGCGTGGGACCTCGCGTGGAGATACATCCGCTTCCACGTCGATAAAAACCACTTAAGGCGGTCCTAAGTTTCCTGGCTTAGGGCGCGGCCGCTTCCGACGCCTGGAACAGCACAACGCGCCAGTTCCCCGCCTGCCGCGCATACACTTTTACGAAGCGCCAGTCGTCGTCCAACTGCCGGTCGTTAATGGTGCGTGTACGTTGGAGTCTCCCGGTGACGACGGCGGCATCGCCGTACACACGGACCTGGATATCGGAGGTCTCGTATCGTTGAAAGTGCATCCGTCCCGACTTGGCGAAGGCAAGCGACTGCGCTTTTGACATTGGCTGCATTCTAGGAACAACGACTTCGAGATCGTCTGCCCAGAGACCATCAAGCGTCGCGGTGTCACCTTTTAGATGAGCATTGTTCCAGGTTGTTTCCAGTTGGGTTAAGGTTGTCGTGTCAGAAGGTGTTGGCCCTTGTGGCCATAAGCAGCCCAGCCAAAACAAGAGAAGTACGGCGGAGACGTGCATGCGTAGCATGCTATCCATGCATGTGCGCTTCAGCAAGCACGATGACCCCCTGGGTTCGTGGCGTTCCCTGTCCAATTTTGAACGAGCAGTGCCGCAGCCGGACGCCTTCGGCTTGCTTCATGCCGACGGTGCCGGTGAATGTCGGCTGTTTACAACAGCTTCAGTCGTGGGGCAAATGGCCCCCCGCGTGTACTCGAAGCTATTCACGATCGAGGACGAAGGAATGCGAGGCCTGCTGCAAGACTTACGATTCGCCGTTCGCCAACTGCGCAAGAGTCCCGGGTTTGCGCTCACGACGGTTTTGACGCTCGCGCTGGGCATCGGTGCGACGACGGCCATCTTCAGCCTGATCAACGCCGTCCTGCTGCGGCCGCTGCCGTTTCCCGAGCCGGACCGAGTCATGGCGCTGTCGTCGCTCGACCAGTCGGTGGGCAAGCCCGGCATCCCGTCGAGCATCAGCTATCCCGATTTTTTCGACTGGCGGGTACGCAATCATTCGTTCGAAGCGATAGCGTCATATCGCGGGAACAACGCTACTCTCACTGGCCACGGTACTCCCCAGCAGCTCCAGACTTACATCGTTTCGTCGGATCTCCTGCGCGTACTCGGAACGAATCCCATCCTCGGCCGAGGGTTCATCCGCGATGACGAGAAGCCCGGAACCCACGCCGTGATTCTGAGCCATGAGACGTGGCAATCCAGCTTTGGCAGCAACCCGGCCATCGTCGGCAGCGCTATCACTTTGGACAACACCAGCTACACGGTGGTTGGCGTCATGCCCAGGGGCTTCGTGTTTCCTCTGGATGACGTGGCGCCCGCGCTGTGGACCACGCTGGCCGACGACGCGATCGATCCAGGCTCGAAAGATCCACATCCGCTGACCGTGCAGCGAGGCGCTGACATCGTCGAGGTAGTCGGACGCTTGAAACCGGGAGTAACGATTGCGCAGGCGAGGGCCGATCTCAGCCTCATCGCGCAGAACCTGGCGACGCAATATCCGGATACCAACAAGAGGTTCACGGCTGCGCAGGTCACGCCGGAGCTGGATGCTCTGGTGGGGAAAAGCCGTCCGGCGTTGCGCGTGTTGTTTGCCGCGGTGCTCTTCGTGTTGCTGATCGCGTGCGCGAATGTAGCCGGGCTGATGCTGGCGCGGGCCTCACGACGCCGCCCGGAGATTGCGGTCCGCTCGGCGCTGGGCGCGAGCCGTTGGGAGATCATGCGGCAGGTGCTGGTGGAATCGGTTGCGCTTTCGGTGTGCGGCGGTGTGGCCGGGGTTGCCCTGTCGGTGCTGCTGCTGGAAACCATGCTGCGCTTCGTGCCAGAGAATCTGCCGCGTCTCGACCAGGCATCGGTGGATGGCGCGGTGCTCGCCTTTGCCGCGGCTGCGTCGATCGTCACCGGAGTTCTGTTTGGCGTGCTTCCTGCCTGGCGCATGTCGCGACTGGATCCGGCCCTGGCGTTGCGCGAAGGCACGCGCAGCGTTACCCATGGTCGCGGGCAGCATCGCCTGCACAATGCGCTGGTTGTCGCCGAGACGGCGATAGGCCTGATTCTGCTGATCGGCGCGGGACTGCTCATTCACAGCTTCGTGCGGGTTCTGAATGTCGATCCCGGCTTCGATCCGCATCATGTTCTGACCGCCAGCCTGAATGTCTCGGACACGCAATATCCCGGCTTGAAGAAGACGCAGTTCTACGACCAACTGTTGCCGCGGATTGCTGCGTTGCCCGGGGTTGAATCGGTTGCCGCAGGAGCGCCCATTCCGCTTTCGCACAACAACATCGGCATCGGCTTCACCATCGAGGGACGCCCGGTCGCGCCCGGCGACGAACCCGACGCGCCGGTCAGCTTCGTCACCCCTGGCTTCTTTTCGACGATGCGCATACCGTTGCTTTCCGGTCGCGAATTTCTGGCGACGGACGACTCGAAAGCGCCGGCCGTCGTCATCGTTAACCAGGCTTTCGCGCGCAAGTATTTTCCCGGCGAGAATCCAATCGGCAAGCGCATCAAGCCGGGCTTGAGCGACGACGTGACCAAAGAGCAGATGCGGGAAATCGTCGGCGTAGCCGGCGATGTGAAGCGCAGGGGGATTACTGCCGAAGCGCCGGCGCAATACTATATGCCGTTCAAGCAGGCCATCATCTTTTCGCCGCCGCTGCTGATTCGCACCACGGGAGACCCGCTGAGTTTGGTGGGGCCGGTGCGCGCGGCATTGGCGCAGGTCGATAGCAACATCCCGCTCTCGCGGGTGCGGACGATGGAAGATTACGTCTCATTGGCCGCGGCCAGCCCGCGCTTCCAGACCATGCTGATTACGAGTTTTGCGGTGCTGGCGCTGCTGCTGTCGGCAATCGGGCTCTATGCCGTGCTGTCGTACATGGTGGCGCAGAGGACCATGGAGATCGGGCTGCGACTGGCGTTGGGCGCGCAGCGCGAGAGCGTGCTCGGCCTGATTCTGCGCCGGGGATTAATGTTGTCGGCGACGGGGCTGGCGATCGGCATCGTCGTTTCGCTGGTGCTGACGCGATTCATGCAGGAGATGCTTTACGGCGTGGGGCGATTCGATCCGCTGACCTTCTTCGGGTGTAAGCGCGGTGCTGTTGCTGGTATCGCTGATTGCGAGCAGCGTGCCGGCGTATCGCGCGGCGCGGCTGGACCCGATGCAGACGCTGCGGGAGCAGTGACCGGCATTCGCAATGAGGCTTGAAGGGCGAAAGTAATTGGCGCAGCGCGGAAGCGCTGGGTGAAGCGACAAAACTTAAGATGCCCGAGGCCCCTTCAGGGGCGTCGCTGCGGCGCATTGTGCCGCCCCTGAAGGGGCTGTAAGAAAAAAGAGGTGCGGTTTTCCCAGCGCTTCCGCGCTGGGCTAATTACTTCCGCCTCTGCGAGGCTTGGTTCGTGATCAGCGCCGCCGATCGAAGGGCAGCGAGAAATTTCTGGGACTGATCGCTCCCAGACGAAAGGAACTGGCTGGGAAACGCCGGCTTAAAGGCCGGCACTACCTCGGCAAGGAGGCGTGCGATGGCGAAGCTCGAACGAATGCGCCAGGAAAATCCGGAGTCCTTTGGGCCCGACGAGATCGCCCGCCAAGCCGGGCAGGGCTGGAAGCTGGTCGCCGTCGAGTGGGAGCGCGAGTTGCCCGAGGCGGAAGCGTCGGCTGCGGCGGAAGAGGTTCCGTTCGGTTTGCAAGTGGCGAAGGATGCCGCCCGCCTGGAACAAAATCCCACCGAGCAGGAGATTCTGTTCCTGATGATGGAGCTGACGGTGCAGGATGGGCCCTACTCGGCAATCGCCGATGAGCTGAACCGTCGCGGCTACCGCACCCGTGAAGGATTCAGGTGGACTCCTGTGTCGGTGTTCCAGATGTTGCCCCGGCTAATCGAAATCGGGCCAAGAATCTTCGCCACGCGTGAGTGGCAGCAGCGGAAAGCCGCGGGGAGGGGCTAGCGGCGACGTAATCGGCTGCGTAGAGGAGGGCGGGCGGTCCAGGGTTCGCGGGTTCGCAACAGGGCACGCCTACAGGCGTGCCGCGCAACCCGGGTAATGAGCGGGCTTTAGAGACTGTGTCGCGACCTGGTGCCGCCGCTGCGCGGCTCAGCTCTTGTCCCACTTTGAGCGCGGGCTCACGCCCACGCCTACCATCATCCCGCCGCTGCGCGGCTCGTTCTGGCGTCAGTCGGTTTTTTTCCACCGCGAAAATTTATCGCGAGTTGCGACACAGTCTCTAAAGTTTTTTTCACTTGGAGCGCTTCGTTCGGCACGACTGAAGTTGTGCCCTGATACGAGTTCCATCCTGCTTTCAGGGGAGTAAAATGCGATTATCAGAGGTTGTCCGATTTCGGACAGTTTTATATCGCAAAGGGACAAATGTAGTTTGAAGAGAGGTATTCCGCTCCCTGCAATCAATTGTCAATATTGATGTTACATGGCTTTGCGATTGGTTCGCCATGTGCAGATAGGTTAATGCAATGGATATCGCCCGTCCCGAACTTAAACGTCAGAAGCGCCGGCGGCGGATCATCTGGTCGGTGTGCGCGGTGGTTGTGCTGGTGGGAGTCACGGTCGGGATTTCGCGGCTCAAGCCGGCCGCCCCCACCGTCGATCGCAGCACCATCTGGACCGACACCGTGAAGCGCGGCTCCATGCTGCGCCAGGTGCGCGGCCTGGGTTCGCTGATCCCGAACCACGAAGACGTTCGCCAGATTCCCGCTGAGACCGAAGCCACGGTCATCCGCATCGACAAGCTGCCCGGCTCGCAGGTCGAGGCCAACACTGTGCTGGTCGAGATGGTGAATCCGCAACTGGAGCAGGAGGCGCTCGACGCGCAGTTGCAGGTGAAGGCGGCGCAGGCCGAGTACGAGAGCCTGAAGGTGAAGCTCGACAGCGACCTGATGACGCAGAAAGCCGGCGCGGCCACCGTCAACGCCGACTACAACGAGGCGGAACGGCAGGCGCAGACCGATAAGTCGCTGTACGATCTGGGCGTGATCTCCGGGTTGCAAGCGAAGGCCTCGGCGGGCAAAGCGCAAGAGATGGTGACGCGCGACAAGATCGAAGATCAGCGGCTGAAGATCAACCAGGAGGCCATCAAGTCACAGCTCGCGGTGCAGCAGTCCAAGATCGAGGAGATGCGCGCGCTCGCCGACCTGAAGGAGAAACAATTACAGCGGCTGCGGGTGCAGGCCGGAGTTGATGGGGTTCTGGTGGAGCTGCCGCTGCAGGTCGGGCAGCACGTGTTGCCGGGAACCGAGCTGGCGAAGATCGTGCAGCCCAACCACCTGATGGCGGAGCTGAAGATTCCGGAGACGCAAGCGCGCGACGTGCAGATTGGCGAGCCGGCTTCCATCGACACGCATAATGGGCTGATCGCGGGCGAAGTGAGCCGCGTCGATCCCGCAGTGCAGAACGGCACCGTCACCGTCGATGTGAAGCTTACCGGCGAGCTGCCCAAAGGAGCGCGGCCGGACCTGAGCGTCGACGGGACGATTGATCTGGAGAAGTTGCAGGACGTGCTGTACGTCGGCCGGCCGGCGTTCGGGCAGGAGAACAGCACGATCTCGATGTTCAAGCTTGACCCCAGCGGCAATGCCGCCACGCGCGTGCAGGTGAAGACCGGCCGCGCTTCGGTGAACCAGATTCAGATCGACTCGGGATTGAAGGAAGGCGACACCGTGATTTTGTCCGACATGTCGCGCTGGGACAACACGGACCGGGTGAGGCTGGAATAAAGACGCTGTTCGCGGTTCGCTCTTCGCTTTTCGCCAGAGGACGACAGCCGATACGTCAGTGAGAAGGGATAGAATGCGGAACTTTGAAGATCTGGAAGTTTGGCAAAAAGCACATGCTCTCACGCTCTCGCTGTACAGAGTCACTGCAGATTTCCCGCGCTCCGGCAACGAGCGAATCGCGAAAGGCGAACAGAACAGAATAGCTGCGGACACCGTATAAACGTGCATCAACGCCTCGGGCGAATAGCGAAGAGCGAAAAGCGAAAAGCTAACACGAATGGATAACCACATGACCGAAGCCGCAATTCCGCTGATCGAAATCGAAAACATGACCAAGGTCTTCTATACCGACGAGGTCGAAACGCACGCGCTCTCCGGCGTGCACCTGACGGTTCGCAAGGGCGAATACGTCGCCATGTCGGGCCCGTCGGGCTGCGGCAAGTCGACGCTGCTGTCCATCATCGGGCTGCTCGATACGCCGACTGCCGGCAACTACAAGCTGAACGGCAGTCCGGTGGAGAACCTGGATTTCAGCGACCGCTCGCGCATTCGCAACCGCGAGATCGGCTTCATCTTTCAGAGCTTTAACCTCATCGGCGATCTCACCGTCTACGAAAATGTCGAGCTGCCGTTGACCTATCGCGACGGCATGCCGGGCGCCGAGCGCAAGCGTCGCGTGCTGGAGTCGCTGGAGCGCGTGGGCATGGCCCATCGCCTGCGCCACTATCCGTCGCAACTCTCCGGTGGTCAGCAGCAGCGCGTGGCCGTGGCGCGCGCGTTGGCCGGCTCGCCCTCCATCCTGCTGGCCGACGAGCCGACGGGAAATCTCGATTCGCGCAATGGCGAAGCCGTGATGGAGCTTTTGCAAAGACTGCATCGCGAAGGCGCGACCATCTGTATGGTGACCCACGATCCGCGCTTTGCCGCGCATGCCCAGCGCGAGGTACATCTGTTCGACGGCAAGGTGGTTGCGGAAGAAGAGCTGAATAGACTGATGCAAGAGGCGCAGTAAAGCAGCAACTAGCAATTAGCAATTAGGAGCTAGCAACTAGCAACTAGCAACTAGTTAAGCCTCGGTGAGGCAAGTGTGACGCTGTGCTAATCATCAGGCTCGATTTTGCGGCTCAGTATTAAATCGAAGTTGTAGAAAGCACGAGCTGATGGAATTACTAATTACTAGTCGCTAGTCGCTAATTGCTAGTTGCTTCTTTATGACTGGACTCCTTCAAGACCTGCGCTACGCGTTTCGCCAGTTGCGCAACAATCCCGGCTTCAGCGCCGTGACGGTGCTGACGCTCGCCTTGGGCATCGGCGTCAACGCCGCCATGTTTGCCGTCATCGATGGCGTGTTGCTGCGGGCGTTACCGTTCCCCAAACCAGATCAGATCGTGCAGATGAGCGAGGCGAGTCCGGCTGATTTTGCTCCCGCCTCTTCAGCGCTGCCTGACATTCGCGACTGGCGCACCCAGAGCCATTCTTTCCAGGACATCGGCTGGTACACCACCGGCATTCGCAGCGTGGACATTCCCGGATATTCCGATTTCATTCCGGTGGTCTACAGCAGCGCCAATCTCCTAAGCCTGTTGCAGGTTGAGCCGACGCTAGGACGAGGTTTCTCAACGCCAGACGATCAGCCGGGCGGGGGTGACGTGGTCCTGCTCAATTCGGTGGCGTGGGAGAAGTTCTTCGCCAGGAAGCCGGAGGCGATTGGCAGCTCGCTGAAATTGGGCAACAAGCTGTACACGGTCATTGGAGTCATGCCGAACGGTTTCGAATTTCCTCCCGTGGGCGATGGTCCTGCGGTGTGGGTTCCACTGTTGCCAACGAAAGACGTTGATGTTCGCGATTCACGCACGCTGACTGCGGTCGGACGGTTGAAGGAGGGTGTCGCAATTGGCGCGGCGGCGGCGGAACTCAGCGGCATTCAAGCCAACATCGCGAAGGCCTATCCGACACTGGAGCTCGACAAGCGCGTCATCGCCAAGAGCTATCGCGATGTGCTGACCGGCAATGTGCGGCCGGCGTTAGTGGCATTACAGTTCGCGGTGCTGGCGGTGTGGCTGATCGCCTGCGCGAATGTCGCCAGTCTGCTGCTGGCGCGCACCACCGGCCGGCGGCGGGAGATTGCCATACGCAGCGCCATCGGCGCGGCCCGGTCGCGCCTGATTCGCCAGTTCCTTACCGAAAGCCTGGTCCTGGCCTTCACCGGCGCCGCGCTCGGGCTTGCCCTAGCCTACGGCTGCGTCCGTCTGCTGCGCTTCTACCTCGATTTATATGTGCCGCTCTCCAGCCATATTCATGTTGATGCCCGCGTGGCTGCCGCGCTGGTAGGTTTCTCCGTCCTGTCGGCGTTGCTTTTTGGATTGTTGCCGGCGCTGCAAGCTGCCCGTGCTCCGGCGCAGGAGGCCTTGCGGGAGGGCACGCCCGCCGCCGGTACGGGACGCCGGCAGAAATATTTTCGCGATGCGCTGGTGGTGGGTGAGATTGCCCTCTCGTTGCTGTTGTTGATCGCCGCGGGCTTGCTGCTGCGTAGTCTGCTTGTCCTGCGTAGTTTGCCGCTCGGCTTTGTCCCCCACAATGTGGTAACGACGATGATTTTCCTGCCGCAGTCCAGCGGCGGTATGGTGGGGCAATCGGGTAAATACGCGGGCAAAGATATCGCGCAGGTGTTCTACAAACCATTGCTCGACCGGCTTGGCCATCTTCCCGGAATTCAATCGGCTGCGCTGACCAGTATTCCGCCGCTGTCGCCGAATTTCCAGGCCGGAGGTTCGTTCGAAGTGGTAGGCCGGCCCCGAGATCCCGCCAACAAGCTCACCGCGAGCATTCGCGCGGTCAGCCCCAGCCTGTATCCCACGCTGGGCATCCGGCTGCTGCAGGGACGGCTGTTCAGCGACAGCGATGGACCGTCCGGCGAAGCCGCTGCAATTGTGAACCAGGCTTTCGTGAAGAAGTATTTTGCCGGCCAGAATCCGCTCCAGCAGCAGTTGAAGATCAGTGACAAGGGGCCACACGCCACTGTGACCATTGTGGGTATCGTCGAGAATACGCACCAGACAGCGATGTCCGATGCGGCGCAGCCCGAGATCGACGTGTCGTATCTGCAACTGACGCCCGATGACGAGCTGACGCCCTACATTCTGGCGTCGTTCACCAATCTTTTATTGCGCACGAATGTTGCGCCTGAGGCCGTGATTCCGAGCTTCCGTACCACATTGCGGGAGTTCGATCCGGACCTCGCGGTGATGGACATTCGCACCATGCAAGACGTGGTTGACACCTCCATGGGCAGCCAGACGCTGGCCATGCGCCTGTTGTGGATGTTTGCCGGCGCGGCGCTGCTGATTTCTATCGCCGGAATTTACGGGCTGCTGGCCTACAACGTGAGCCAGCGCACGCGCGACATCGGGCTGCGGATGGCGCTGGGCGCCACGCGCTCCAACGTTGTGGGCCTGGTGCTGCAACATGCCGTCCTTCTGCTGGGGATCGGACTGGTGATCGGCGTCTTAGCCGCGGTCTCGGCGGGAAGCGCGTTGCGCAGCTTCTTGTACGGGGTGGTGCCGTATGACGCCGCGACCATCCTTGCCGTGTCGCTGCTGCTGTTGGCGTGCGGCTTGCTTGCCAGCTATATTCCGGCGCGCCGCGCCTCGCGCATCGATCCGATGAAGGCGCTGCGGTGGGAATAAGGGTAGAGCGGGCCTTCAGGCCTGCGTCGGGGGCGCAGGAAAGATTCGCGTCGCGATGAGGTCGATTGACCTCATCGCGACGCCAGAAAATCGGAGGCAGGAAACGCAGGCCTGAAGGCCTGCTCTACCCGAATTCATGATCACACTGAAGAACGTCGAACGCAGCTACAAGACCGGCGCCGGCCAGACCTGGGTGTTGCGCCGCGTCGACCTTACCATCGAGCAGGGCGAGTTCATCACCGTCATGGGACCATCCGGGGCAGGGAAGTCATCGCTGCTGAATGTTCTCGCGCTGCTGGACGATCAATGGGCCGGCGAATACTGGTTTGGCGAGCAGCCCGTCCACCTGATGAAGCGGAAAGAGCGCGCCGAGCTGGCGAAGCGGAAAATCGGCATGGTTTTCCAAAGCTATCATCTGCTCGACGACCTCACGGTGCAGGAGAACATCGATCTGCCGCTGTCCTACAAAGATATTCCCCGCGGACAACGGCAGGGCATGGTGGCCGATTGCCTGGATCAGTTTCAGATCGTAGCCAAGAAAGATTTGTATCCCAATCAGCTTTCCGGCGGCCAGCAGCAACTGGTGGGCGTGGCCCGCGCGGTCATCCACAAGCCGGCGCTATTGCTGGCCGATGAGCCCACCGGCAATCTGCACTCCAGCCAGGCCAAAGAGATCATGGAACTGTTCACCAAGCTGAATCGCGAGGGTACGACGATCGTGCAGGTCACGCACTCGGAAGTAAACGCCTCTTACGGCTCGCGCACCATTCAGATGAAAGACGGCTGGCTGGTAGGCGACACCGGCAATCCGGTGCCGGCGCAGCCGGGGTCCGCTGGGGAAGAGAGCGGGGAGGCTGCGCGCTCATGACCGACCGTCCTGTGTTATCTCACATTGTGGTACTGCTACTTTGTGGGACATTTGTGACTGCCCAGACGCAACAGGAGATGCCGAACGCCCCGGCGCCGCAATCGACGAATGCCTCGAACGAGGCCGCGCCTCCCCCGCTGCACATTCATACCCCAGCGGCTCTGGCGATTCCGCACTCGAACAATCCTATCGACGCCTATACGCCGAGCATTGTGCCTAAGCCCAACCTGGCGAATTCGGTCCGGCTCGAGGAACTCATGCGTGACGGCAAGCTGTACATCTCCTTGCAGAATGCCATCGATCTGGCGCTGGAGAACAATCTCGATCTGGCGATTGCGCGCTATAACCTGGCCATTGCCGATACCGACATTCAGCGCACCAAGGCGGGAGGTATTTTCCGGGGCGTTAATACGGGCGTGATTCAGGGTACGGCCGGGGGAGGCGTTGGCGGTTACGGAGCAGGGGCGCCGGGAGCCGGCGCTGGAGGTACGACCAGCGGCGCCGGCGGCGCGGGCGCGGGAGCCGCGGGCCTGGTGCAATCCACCCTGGGCATCGGCACCAACGTATCGTCCTACGATCCCATCCTCAGCGGCGTCATGAGCATCGAGCACCAGACGTTGCCGCTGGCGAATATCCAGATTTACGGCGTGCCCGAGCTGCAGACCAACACCGGCCTGGTGAATCTTAACTACAGTCAGGCATTCCCGACTGGCACTAGCTTGAGCGTCGAGGTCGACAACAACCGTCAGACCAGCAACAGCATCTTCAACAGCATCAATCCGAACCTGAACTCGTTCTATCGCATCACGATTCAGCAGCAGTTGCTGGCGGGCTTCGGGACCGGCCCCAATCTGCGGTATTTGCGCATCGCCAAGAACGACAAAAAGATCTCCGACATCGCCTTCAAATCGCAGGTGATCACCACCATGACGCAGATCGCCGATATCTACTGGGACCTGGTCAGCGCCTACGAGGCGGAGAAGGTAACCGAGCAGTCCTTCAACTTCGCGCAACAAAGCCTGGAAAACGCGCAGAAGCAGCTTCAGTTGCAGGCGATCCCGGCCATGGACGTGATGCGCGCCGAGGCTGAAGTTTCCAGGCGCGACCAGGACCTGACGGTCGCCAAGACCACCCTTCAGCTGCAGGAGTCGTTGATCAAGAATGCGCTGACCAAGAACCTCGATGACCCGGCGCTGGAAGCCATGCCGGTGATTCCAACCGACACGCTGGACTCGATCCAGGAAATTCCGGAACGGCCAACCCAGGAGCTCATCGAAGCGGCGTTACTGGAGAGGCCGGAGCTGTCGGAATCGGACGTCGACCTGAAGAACCGCGAGATCACGCGCAAGGCCGCGGCCAATGCATTGCTGCCAACGCTCGCGTTGGTGGGTTTCTATAGCGGCACCGGGCTCGGGGGACCGCTGAACCCGTTGTTCGTCGGGCCCAATCCTCCGTTGGTTCCCACCAACTGGTATGGGGCGTTTGAGAATGCCTGGAGCGGCTCGTCACCCGACTACCTGGTCGGATTGAACCTGAACGTGCCGATTCGCAACCGCGTGGCCAAGGCCGACCAATATCGCTCGGAGCTGGAGTATCGCCAAGCCGAGCTGCGCGAGCAGCAACTGAAGAAGCAGATCCGCATCGAAGTGCGCAATGCCGAGTATGCTCTGGAACAGGGCCGGGCGCGGGTGGACGCGGCGCGCAAGGCGCGCGACCTGGCGCAGAAGACGTTCACCATCATGCAGAAGGAGCAGGAGCTGGGAGCGGGGTCGAGCTTCCAGACGCTGACCGCGCAGCGCGATCTGGCGCTGGCGGCGTTGGACCTGGTGAACGCCAGCACGGCCTACCAGAAGTCCAAGCTGGAGTTACAGCGCGCAACCGGTACGACGCTGGAGGAGAACAACATTCAGATACAGGACGCAGTGGACGGCACTGCACATTGACGGAGAGTCTGTTGCCACGCACACAAACTGACCGACCACAGGACGGAGCGGCGGATGCGCGCGAGCGCCAGCGCACCGGTCGCATTCTTGCCGCCGACGATCAGCCGCACATCCTGGAAGCGCTGGAGCTGTTGCTGCGTCCGGCCGGCTTTGCCGTGGACACGGCCAAGTCCCCCGCGGCAGTCCGCGAGTCGCTGGCCAGCGAATTCTATGACGCGGTCCTGGTCGACCTGAACTATACCCGCGATACGACGTCGGGCCAGGAAGGCCTCGACCTGCTCTCAGAGATCGTGGCCCTCGACAGCAGCATACCCGTGATCGTGATGACGGCGTGGGGCAACGTTGGGTTAGCGGTGGAAGCGATGCGGCGCGGGGCGCGCGATTTCATCCAGAAGCCTTGGGAAAACGAGCGCCTGCTGGCGATTCTGCGCACCCAGGTGGAACTGCATCGCGCGCTGCAGCGCACGCAACAGCTCGAGGCGGAAGCGCGGCTGCACCGGGCCGAGGGCCGTCCCGATTTCATCGCCGCGTCGCCGTCGATGCAGCCGGTACTGCAGACCATCGCGCGCATCGGTCCCTCCGATGCCAACGTGCTGGTGACCGGCGAACACGGTACCGGCAAGGAAGTGGTAGCGCAGACGCTGCACGCATTGTCGTCGCGCGCCTCCATGCCGCTGGTTGCGGTGAACACCGGCGCGCTGCCGGAGGGTACCTTCGAGAGCGAACTCTTCGGCCATGTGAAGGGCGCATTCACCGACGCGCGCATGGACCGCATCGGACGTTTCGAACTGGCCGACAACGGAACCATCTTCCTCGACGAGATCGGCAACGTGCCCATGCGCCAGCAGGCCAAGCTGCTGCGGGTGCTGGAGACCGGCGAGATCGAGCGCGTAGGCTCGTCGCGCACCAAGCACATCGATGTCCGGGTAATCTCGGCGACCAACATTAACGTTCAGGAGGCCATCGCTGCCGGCCAGTTCCGCGAGGACCTGCTGTTCCGCCTGAATACGGTCGAGATTCACGTCCCGGCGTTGCGCGAAAGGCGCGAGGACATTCCGGCGCTGGCCGCGCATTTCCTCAAGCGTTATGCGACGCGCTATCGTTCCCCGGTAACGGGCTTCGCAGCACCGGCTCTACAGGCGATGATGCAATATGGCTGGCCGGGCAACGTGCGCGAGTTGGAGCACACTCTGGAGCGCGCAGTGCTCATGTGCCAGGGCGAAGAGATTCAGGTGTCGGACCTCGGGCTGAATGTGCAGCAGCGATCGCAGGGGCTGAACCTGGAAGAGCTCAGCATCGAAGAAGTCGAGGGCATCCTGGTGCGCAAGGCGCTGCAGCGCTTTCACGGCAACGTCAGCCAGGCGGCGGAAGCGCTGGGCTTGAGCCGCGGCGCTCTCTACCGCCGGATGGAACGCTATGGCATCTAGCGCTTGCGAAAACCGGTTCACCACGGAAACACGGAAGTCACGGAAAGTTTCATTCACAAAAGAAGTTCCGTGGTTTCCGTGTTTTCGTGGTGAACCCATTCGCTGCGATTGTCGCGACCCATATGCAACAGCCAAGAGTTGAGTCCCGCTCCGGGGCGCCGTCAACGTTCGACGATGACTCTGGGCTGATCCGGTTATCGGTCACCAGCCCTACTCTGGATCGGCAGCCGCATTCGGAGAAGAAAAGTTCGCGCCCGCGAAGCCGTCTCAAACTGCTCTATGAGAAACGGGTTACGCTGTTCGCCATTCTGGCCGCGCTTCCCGGCATCGGCTTCGGCACCGCACTCATCTGGACCAGCGCCTGGTCGCAGGACGCGAAGATCTCGCTCACCGTGCTGGAGCTACTGCTGTGGCTGGTGTTGACGCTGGCGCTGCTCGACCAGATCGTCCGTCCGCTGCAGACGTTGACCAATGTTGTGGGCGCGCTGCGCGAAGAAGACTACTCGTTTCGCGCGCGCGGGGCCGCTCCCAACGATGCCATGGGCGAGCTCGCGCTGGAGATCAATGCCCTCGCCGACATCCTTACCGAGCAACGTCTACAGACGATCGAAGCCACCGCGCTGCTGCGCCGCGTCGTCGAGGAAATCGATGCGCCGCTGTTTGCCTTCGATCCCGATCACGTGCTGCGGCTGGTAAACGCGGCCGGCGAACGCCTGCTGCAACAGCACGCGGCGCGCCTGCTGGGCAAGACTGCGGGCGAGCTGGAGTTAAACGTCTGCTTCGAAGCGGCGAACGAGACGCTGGTCGCCTTGCCGTACTCGGCGCCCAACGCACGCTGGATGTTGCGCAAGAGTTCGTTCCGGCAGAGCGGGGTTCCGCATACGCTGATCGTGCTGTCGGATGTGAGCCGCGCGCTGCGCGAAGAAGAGCGCAGCGCCTGGCAGAGGTTGATCCGCGTGCTCGGCCACGAGTTGAATAATTCGCTGGCGCCGATCATCTCGATTGCCGGCAGCCTCTCGTCTCGTCTGCCGCTGCCCGAGCTGCCGGAGGCGCAGAATGCGGATTTTCAGCGCGGGCTGGGCATCATTGAATCGCGCACCGCTTCGCTACATCGTTTTTTGCAGTCCTATCGCAGGCTGGCCCAGATGCCATCGCCCACACTGCAGCTCACCGAGTTGCGGCCGCTGTTCGAACGCGTAGCCGCGTTGGAGACGCGCCTAAAGGTAGAGATTTCGCCCGGTCCAGATCTCGGCGTGATGCTCGATCCCGACCTGATCGAGCAGATGCTGATCAACCTCGTCCGTAATGCAGTGGATGCTGCGTTGGAACAGGCACAATCGGCCAAGGCCGGCGATGCTCCATCGGTGCGCATGCGCTGGGAGCAGACCAACGGCAAGGTTACGCTGACGGTCGAAGACAACGGCATCGGGCTGCTGAACCCCAGCAACGCGTTCGTGCCGTTTTATACGACGAAGCCAGGCGGCTCGGGAATCGGGCTTGTGCTCTCACAGCAGATTGCGGAGGCGCATGGCGGCTCGATCGAACTGGCGAACCGTCCCGATGCGAGAGGATGCCGGGTGAGGGTGACGCTGCCGAATCGACAGCTGTAATGCGGCATGAAGCAAAGAAGGCGCTACCGGATTCACCATCTCATACCGGGTAACGATCGCAGGTGAGGTCAAACGTTTATCGCAATCTTGCGTCGACAACAGCCCGTGTCCTCAGAACTGAATTCATCGACCTACTCGAAGAGATTCTCTTTCACCAACCGTTGTCCGGCGAGTGCCAAATAACATCCCCATACGGCCATAGCGGCGATCAGCGCAATCACGAATAACGAATTTCCAATGTACCAACTGGAGAGATCCGTGGTGATGGGAAGATTCGCCAGCAACTCGACGGTGAAGAGACCCACCGCAAGGGCGACGAAGCCGAAGCGCAGCACGACAAAAGCGGCGATCGCATAGACAGCAATGTACGCCGGCACGGTATAGACGAAATGATGGTCGCTATAGGCCTTGAGGGCAGTCCAGAAAGCTACGAATGCGAGCGCCGCCAACCAGGGCTTACGCAGGATCACGCGAAAGGCAAACATGAGGAAGAAGAAGATCAGTGTGCCTTGAATTGAGCTCGCGGCATGCGTGAGGCATGTGCCCAGCACGCGCCGCAACCCCAGAAAGAACTCAGGGGAGCCTAAATCGGGAGTGGCGCCGATGTGCTTCAGCGCCAGAAACATGATCTCGAAGATCAGCGTCCAACTGACCCCCAGGATCACGCCGTACAAGATGTCGCGCCCCACCAGCGGGTCGCGAACGCGGCCCGCCATCAGGCGTGACCAGGAGATAATCGCGTGTGGCCAGTGCCGCCGCACGAAAGGCTCAATGGCGAGGTACACGATGAAGAAGACGGCCGAGAGAAAGATGGCCCCGCTGCTTGCAAAGATGAAGAGCCCGAACGTTCCCAGGCTGGGCACGAAGTGGGCGTTGAACACCCAGACCAGCATTTGTAAGGCGAGCACCAGTAACCCGAGCCGCAACGCGCCTTGCGGATCACTCCGCTGTTGCACATAGTTGCGGCGGGCAAGCCATATCGCTCCTGCGAAAAGAACGAGCAGGAAGATGACCAGCAGCACCTCAGGCGCCTTGGATCCCGAGTGGTCGGCCGACGGCATACGATCCGGCTCGGTCCAATCGCCGATTAATCGAAAGAACACCGGCTTGCCTTGAAAGGCCGCTGCCTCGACCCGCAGGGGCGTCGCGGTTCCCGGCCACACGCCAGTCCAGGCGGCGCGCTGGTCCGCTGCTCCCAGCGAATTCCAGATGGGCTGCACCGAGTGGAACTGCGACATCTCAAGACCCGCCAAAGTAAACAACGGTCCCCAGTCATATGGTTGCGGCGAGGCCGTCGACGCCGCGGTTTCCTTTTGTGGCGGGACTGCAGTAAAGCGCACCAGCCTGGCTTGCGGATCGAGGGTGACCGCGGTCATGCCCGACACAATAGGAGGAGGGTCACTGAGATCCACCAGGCCAGGAGTTAGCAGATTGCTCTTGTACTGGTTGGCAACCAGATAGTCGGGACTTTCGCGCCGCCAATAGTTCAGCAGTGCAGGGCGGCTCTTGAAGACGAGGTCCCAGTTGGGATGCTCGCCGCCGGCATGATCGAGATACTCAAGGTAATCGTCCCGATAGTCCATGCCGCTGGCCGTATCAACCGGCGGAGACGTATACCCAAGCTGGCGGACTATGTCGCCGGCGCGTTGGGCAAGCACCTCGGGCGAGTACGGAAGGTCCATCCGAGCGGTGGCATGGGTGCGGGCGGCCAGAAAATAAAACCCAATCAGTCCCACCAGCGCCGCCGCTACGGCAAGCAGCGCCGTGCGTACCGGCATGCCCGTCGTTTCGCCGGCAGCCGCGACCAGTTGCGGAGACGGTGTCTCGCCCGCAGCCAGCGCGGCGGCCAGCGGATCGCCTCCGGGTAAAGCTGCCGCAACCATCAATGCCGATGACGGGCGCTCTTCCGGCGCTTCGGTCAGGCAACGCATAATCGCGCGTTCGACCGTGGGGTCCATGTCGCGCACCAGGGTTGACGGGCGATGTACCGTGCTGGTGCGGCGCACACGCATGATCTCGTCGCGGGTATAGCCCTGGTACGCGGGCCTTCCGGTAAACAGTTCGTACAGCACCAGGCCGAGCGAATAGATGTCGCTGCGCGGCGTGACCTCTTTGCCGCTGAGTTGCTCGGGCGCCATGTACGCCGGGGTACCGCTCCGGACGTCTTCGATCTCGTGGGCCAAGCCGGCCAGGCCGAAATCCATGATGAGGATCTCGCCGCGCCCGTCGAGCATGATGTTCGAGGGTTTGAGGTCGCGGTGCAGAACACCCTTGTCATGCGCAGCCGCCAGCCCGGCGCAAATCTTGCGCGCGATCTCTAGAGCCTTGTCCGAAGGCAGCCGGCCGATGCGGCGCAGCAACGAGGATAGGTCTTCGCCATCGACGTACTCCATGGAGAGGAAGACCTGGTTATCGGACTGACCAATATCGTAGACGCGACAAACGTTGGGATGCGAGATGCGGCGGGCGATCCGGACTTCGTTGCGGAAACGCTCCAGGGTTTGCTCGTCGGTGGCAGCTTCGGGCAGGAACTTGAGCGCGACCGCCTGGCCCAGGCTGAGATCGTCGGCGCGATAGACTTCGCCCATGCCGCCGCGGCCCAGCAGCGAGATGACGCGATAGCGGCCCGCTACCAGCATGCCGGGTACGAACCGGCCTTCCTCCTGCGAGGAACTCGACGAGATCGGGCGACGGCGCGGCGGCGGCGGCGGCGCCGTTAAGGCGGTCGCAGCCACGGTAGGAGAATCGGATCCGCTCGCCCCGTCTGAAGCCCGCTGAATTCGGCCCCCACACTGTGGGCAGAACGGGGTCGAATGCTGGATCTCCGAACCGCATAGGTTGCACTGCTGCATGTAAGAACTCTACCCCGGGAGTTCGACGGGCTTCCGCTATCTTACGGCAGTTTCGAGTTTCGAGTTGAAACTGCCTTGTGAACCACAAACCCGAATTTTACACAAGGGCCCCTTGCATATTTTTGTTGACATTCCCGAAAAGTAACCGCAATATCTTGTGTAGCTACACGCCCCAACCATTATGTTGGGTAAGTGAAGTTTTGGGCCACTAAATTCAAGGGAAGTTCCAACTCTTAAAGGAGGAAATCCGATGGCAACCAAGAAGAAGGCCGCGAAGAAGGCAACGAAGAAAAAGAAGTAGCTACCGCGAGGCCGATTGGGCCTCGCTAATTTTTTTGAGCAACGAAGCGGCCTCCGCAACCCCTGGTTGCGGAGGCCTTTCTTCATAGAGCCGACTTCACCCCTGCCAGTGGCAGCGCGCAAATCTGCCTACGGATGTCCCTCCAACTGATAGTTACAGGTCCCATTGGTCGGCTGCGTCGGCAGGGCCGGCGGCGTCAACAGGTGCGGCGAGGTGAAGTCGAAGAAGCCGTTCGTGGGATCGGCCATGTCCGCCGCCGTCGCGTCGCGCTGAGTTAGCGCCGGTACATTGAAGCGTTCCTCGATCAAATGCAGGATTGACGTGGTATCGGCCTGCAGATGGACGACAGTTTGCGGCTTCACCCAGGGAGAAACCACGACCATGGGGATGCGGAAGCCGGTTACGTTGAACTCGCCCGTCTGGTCGCCCGGACGGAGATCGGTCGGCTGCAGGTAATCGCCCGGCGGGGTCACCAGGATCGGGCCAACGTGATCGAACAGCCCTCCGCCTTCATCCCAGGTGAGGATGAACACCGAGTCGGGCCACGCCGTGCTGGCGAGCAGGGCATTGATGGCGTTCTCGGCACGCACCGAGCCGGTTTGCACGTTGTTCCCGGGGTGTTCATCGTAGCCCGTCGCACTGGCGCGTTCGATGAAGACCACCTGCGGCAGCATCTGATCGGCGTTGGGGCTGGCGAGAATGTTGTAGTACTCCTGAATGTTGCGCACGTTGGACTGGATCTGGGGATTGTTCCAGTCCGCCCATTGCGACAGGAAGACGCTGTTGTCCTGGTAGTAATAGCGCCAGGTGATTCCGGCTTCCGTCAGGGCGCGGAAGAACGTTGGCCGTTGCCACGCCGGATCGTTTGGGTTGTTCGGCGGGAAGGCATGACCGTACGAAGTCGCGGCAAACAGGTACATGCGGTTCGGTATGGTGTTCGCCGGCTCTGGCGAATAAAAGTAGTCGTCGGTGGCGAACTGGGTCGCCAGTTCGTAGTAGTACGGCAGGTCGGTGGAGTCGTAATAACCGAGCGGTCGCGAATGCGTAGGATCGTATTGGTCGCCGGTGCCTCCGGACAAGGTCGTGGTGAGGAATTTGTCCATCTTGTACTGCGAGTCCTGCGTCAGGTCGAGCCAGTTGTTGCCCACCAGGTCCATGTCGTGGTGGGTTTCATCCCACGACGGCGACAGGTTCTCGATGCACTCCGTGCGGGCGTGGAACGGCCCGAAGCACTGTCCCTGCGGATTGCAGATCTGATAGTTCGAGGGCAGGGTGTGCAGATCGTTCACGTCGCTCAATTGCGCGCCCTGGATCGGGGGCTGGTGATCCACGCGATACTCGGCCAGTACTCCAAAGTAATTGTCGAACGCACGGTTCTCCTGGATCATGTAGATGATGTGGTTGATGTTGGACAATCCGCCGGTGCTCACGGTCACGGTTGCGGTCGCGGTCACGGGCGGGGTGTTGGGATAAATTGAGGTCGCGGTCGCGGTGTAGGTCGTGGTCTGCGTGGGATTGACCGTAACCGTGCCCATGGTCACCGGCATGACCGGCCCCACGCCCGGGCTGATGCTGATCGATGCGGCGTTCATCGTGGTCCAGGACAGCATGACCGATCCGCCCGGTGGTACCGTCATCGGCGAGGCGGTCAGGGTGACGGTCGTAGGCGCTTGCACGGCGACCATCACCTGTGGCGAAAATGCCTGGCCTCCGGTCGGAGCGGGGCCGTTAATCGAAACTTGAAAGGTCGTGTTGGTATTGAGCGGGCCCGCTTGATAAGTCCCGGAGCAGGTGTTTCCGTTACAGTTCGTCGGCATCAGCGTAATCGGCGTGTTGCTGGTGCTCTCGGTTAACTGCCATGCGGTACTGCTGTTGTTGGGGCCGCTGAAGCTGAGTTGAACCGTCTGGCCGGCGGGTATCATGGTGGCCGATGCCTTCAACATGACGGGCACGATAGTCAGGGTTGCCGAGACTGGGGTGGACGAGGCCGTGGCGGAGGTGGCCGTCGCCTGAAAGGCTGTAGTCTGCGTCAGTCCTTGCGTGTTGTACGAGTACGCCGAAGAGCTTAAGGGCAGCGTCTGCTCGTCATCGTTAGCGATCGACGGCGCAACCGTGAAGCCCGTGGCATTGGTTGTTCCCCACGAAAAATTCACAAATTCGCCGGGAGCTACCAGGGTGGGCGATACCGCAAAGCTGGTCACGGTAGGCGCGGTCGAGTTACCGCTCCCGCCGCTGCTCCCGCCGCTCCCGCTGCTCCCGCTGTTCCCCCCGGAGTTATTGCTGGTTCCACCGCCGCATCCCGCGGCAAGCAAGAGTGACAACAAACCTAAACAAGCTGCAGCACTGCGTAACCGGGACATAGATAGCCACTCCACCTTAATGTTCTGCGACCCCAGGAGATTCGCTTCGCATCCTTGAGACCCCATCCTTGTTTCTGTGATCTTGCATGACGCCGAACGAAGCGAACCACAACCTATGATTCAGCGGTTCACGCCGGAGTTGTTCCGGGAGGGAGCTGCAGATTCTTTCTGGCTCGTTGACTAAGGTTGAGCCGCCGCTTGGCCCTTGGCCGACGCGGGAGAGAGTTGGGATGGGCTGGAGGTTGCGGCGACCGGGCGCGGCTGGTTGGGAGCTATGGCAATCCAGGTTCTCCCGTCGGGCGCCAATCCCGAGTTCCAGAGCCGTAGGCGCACCACGCCCCAAGATTGCGTTATTGTGAACAGGGGACTCGGTTGCGTTGTCAGGGTGGCCGGAACCAGGGAGGGTTGTTGATGAGCAAAGCCGTTGGGTGTGCGATTGCCGTTGGATGCGGACTAATACTGTTGCTAGCCGGGTGTCATAGCTCTACGGGACCGCACAGCGCACCGCCGGGATCTCTCCATAGCGCCGCGGCGAACTTTTCGTTGCAGGACCTGAATGGTCATGCTTTGGATTTGTCGAGCTATCGCGGCAAGGTGGTTCTGCTGAATTTCTGGGCGACGTGGTGCACCCCGTGCCGCGCCGAGATACCGAACTTCGTCCAGTTTCAGGACAGCTACGGCCCGCAAGGACTGCAAATCCTCGGCATCTCCATGGACGATGGCCCCCAGCCGGTGCGCGAGTTCTATCAGCAATTCAAAATGAACTACCCGGTCGCGGTGGGCACGGATAAGGTGGCGCAGTCGTATGGCGGGGTTCTCGGTCTGCCGGTGACCTTCCTGATCGGGCGGGATGGAAAGATCGCCGCGAAGTACATTGGCGCAGTGCAACTGCCGACGGTTGAGCAGGACATCAAGAATCTACTGGCGGCTAAATGACCAGTGTTCCAGGTTCACGTTGCTGCTCATGCCCGCGCCGTCTCCGCAACGCTCGGCAGCGGGGCGTGGTGGGCGTGAGCTTCCGCCAGTTCGCGGCGCAAGCGGCGAGCGCGCGGGGTGGACAGCAGCGCGGCGACCGATATCGCTCCCAGTACCAGACCGCATGCTACTCGCACTGCGGGAGCGTAGTGAATCACCGACAGGATGCTGCCCAACGCCAGCGCGGGAGCGAGGTAGCCAAGGTCGATCCAGCGCAGGGCACTGCATCGGGTAACCATGCGAAACCCAATCAATGCAGCGCTGAGGAAAATGCTCTCCGTCACGGCTGTGGCAATTGCCGCCGCAGTGAAATTAAAACGACGCAGGAGCACAAGGTTCATCCCGGCGTTCACCACCAGCGCACTGGTTCCAATTGCCAGCAGCAACTTCTCCTTGCCGGCTGCGAGTAGCGATGCGGTCAGTACGGAGGTCACGCATACTTCTGCCACCGCGATCGCCAGCCATGCAAAGGCATTCACGCAGGACAGCGGTCCGCGCAGGTAATTTCCTTTGTAGAGCAATTGCACCAGGTCGGGCGCGAGCAGAACTCCTGCAACCAACCCGCAGCTTCCAATCCCCAGCGCCAGGGCACCGGCGTCTCGAACGTGGCGAATAAAGCGATTCATGTCTTGCGCTGCGGTCGCGCTCAACACCGGAATCAGCGGCACCATCAGCAACCACGGCAGAAGCAGGAGCGGATTGATTGGCCGGAAAGCGGCGGCATACGCGCCCAGTTCGTTCTGGCCGCGCAGCGCGTACACGAAGAAAACGTCGCAATGGAAATAGATGATGTAGACCAGGCTCGCTAATCCGAAGACGATTGCTGGGCGCACGAAAGCCCGCAGGTTGCGACCGCGAAAACCCGGCATGGGACGATAGCCCAGCAGGCGCTGCGCAAGAAATTTGGTAACGAGAAGAGTTATCGCCTCACGCAGCACCAGCAACCAGCCGAATGCGGCTCCGGCGATGCCCACCCGTTTGAACAGTACGCTTCCGCCCAGGACCAGCAGTCCACCGAAGATATTGAGCAGCGCAGGGCCGGCTTGCGCTTGCCGCACCTGAAAAACCGGATCGAGTGCGGCAGGTTCGGTGAATAGCAACACGAGCGCCACGCCAAACAGCACCGATCGTTCTGGTGTGCCTTTCTGTACGACCGCGAAGACTCCCACCGAGATCAACAGAACCACGCCGGTGACGCGTCGATAAGCCATCATGCCTTCCAGGATCGACCGTTCGCGATCTGGTCGGCGCGCGATGTCACGTGTGGCAACATTGCTTAAGCCGAGATCCAGAAACTTGCGCGCCAAAGCGAAAATGGTACCGACCAAAGCAAAGAAGCCGAACGCTGCAGGCGAAAGCGCGCGCGCCAGATAGATAGTAACGAGCAGCGCCAGCCCGAGCTGCGCCACGGTGCTCCCCAGCAGGATCGCCTGTGCGACGTTGGGGCTGCGAAGCCGATTGGAGCTTCGCCCGTGCGCGCTCGAACACGGGATGGCTGTGCCATTCACGAGGGTGATTGTTTCACAGACGGGAAATCAGAAAGCCGCTTAGGGAAACTCTGATTAAGCCTGGCTTTGAAAGGGACGGTCTTCAGACCGTCCGCAAATTCGGCCATTTCGATCGCGGCTTTATTGAGAGCTGCAGAATTAATGTCCTGCTCGACGGTGGAAGCGCCGGGCATCAGCCCGGTGAATCGCAACGCGCGAATTACGGCTTTAGCCGCGGTGACTCAGGGCTAAAGCCTGCTCATCTCGCCAAATTACGGCACGGCTAAAGCCGTGCCCTTCCACCGTATATAGGACATTACTTAGGCAGCAATCGATAGCCGCTGAGGGACTCAAACAGACAGTCATTAGCCGTGCTGTGCGCGAGCCAAGCGCCGGCAAAAGATGACGGGCCCAGCGCATGGTTCGATTGTCTCAGAACGAAAACAGCATCTGCAGATCGATGCGCCGGAGGGCGGCGCCTGACGAGAACGGCGCCGGCGCGAGCGAGTTCGGTGTTCCGAAGGACGAATTGAAATTCGTGCCCGCACCGAGGTTCCCGATCGGCGGCCCGTAGTTGGCGATGTTCAGCAAATTGCGCGCGTTGACGCTGAACGTCAGATTGTACTTGTGGCTGGTCTCGCTGCCGAAGATGAAGGGGCTGCCACCTGGGCCGGTCAAACCGCGTCCGCCCAAACCGCCGCCATGACCCCCACCACCGTGACCGCCCGGCCCTCCTGCTGATGCCGCTCGACCTTCTGTCTTCGGCCCTAATCCGAAGGTCTTGCTCAGCCGCAGGTTCAGGGTGAACAGCGCCGGTCCGTATCCATAGTTGATGGGAGCCAGCGGTTGGCCGGGAATGGGAACCGTGTTGAATGTGCCGTAGGGGGTCACGATCACTCTGCCGCCCGGTCCCGCCGTGGTGGCCAGCGCAGGACGGTCGTTAAAGATCGAATCGCCGTTCAAGTCCTGTCCCACGAAGATGTTGAAGGGCGTGCCGGAATTCGCCAGGATAAACGGACTCAAACGTAGCGCATAGGGCAGGGAAATGGTGCCTCCAATGAAGGCGCGGTTGCGCACATCGAATGCGGCGCGGCCGTAGTCCTGCATGGGGTCGTAGGAGTTTGATACGAAATTCGATGCGCCCACGCCATTGCTTCCGAAAGCCGCTCCAAAGCCGCCGCCTCCGGGTCCCGACGAGACAACCGAGACCGGCCCGCCGGAGCCCAGGTCGCTGTTGGCAAAGGTGAGCGCATAAAACCCAAACAGCGATACCTTATTGCCGAGCGCATAGCGCACATTGGTTATGAGCTGGTTCTCTTCATAGACTCCGCCCGAGTTGTACTGGTAGATATTGTCGGTTCCCCCGAAGGGTCGCACGCCGCTGGTAGGGTCGGCGGGATTGTAGGTACCCGGCAAAGGCGCGTTAGCATTGCGCAAAAAGAGTTGGTGAATTCCCCGAGAGTTAAGATATGTCACCGACACAGTGGCGTTCTTCGTAACCTGTTGCTCCACGCTGAACGCTGACTCCAGGGTGTAAGGGACGTGCAGGTTATTGGCGACCTGGTAGCTGGTGGGCGAATTGGTGGCGAGTGTGGACAACTGCGCCGGCGTCGGAATCAGCGGATAGAAGTTCGGATTGGCCACGACGTATTGCTGCTGGGTGACACCGTTGAAGCGCTCGGCCTGCAGCAGATTGTCGTACGAGAAGCGGTCGTAGAAAATTCCAAAGCCGCCACGCAGCACGGTTTTGGGCTGCTTGCTGTGCCCCACTCCATAGGCCAGGCTGACGCGCGGCGCCCAGTTGCCCTCGTAAGGAATGCCGGTCTGGGTTTCGTAGCGCAAGCCGTAGCTGAAAGTAAGGTTCGGCTTGATCTTCCATTCGTCCTGCGCGTATAAGCCGACGTCAATCATCGAGACATCCGACAGCGGCAACCCGGAAACCAGCGTGAACTGGGCGGCGCCCCCGCCCGCGGCGCGAATCTGTGCCGGCGTCAGTCCTGCCGCAATGCCGTTCTCCGTGATCTGATAGGCGTTCAGCGACGAGAAATTGTATGAGCCGTTGAAGCCGGAGTCCTGTTGGCTGGAGTACAGCGTGCCGCGCAGCCTGCCGCCAAACTTGAAGAAATGCTTCCCACGCACAATGGAGGTAAAGTTCTGCAGTTCATAATGGTCCTGATTGCTGATGCTGGTTCCTGCTGAGCTGCCGCCATCGGTAAACGTGTCTTGCACCACAAGCGTGGGCGCGGTGCTGAGAGGAAGCTGCGTATCGCTGTCGCGGATGTATTGGAATCGCGTCTCATTCACGATAGTCGGACTGATGATCTGCGTGTCCGTGATCTGCACCGTGTTTTCCGTGCTATGAGAATTGAAGCCCGTCGACGGCAGCGAGAACCCACCAATGCCCTCGTTGTCCTGGGTATTTCTAGTGAATTGATAGCGAATGGTGAGCGTGTTACTGGGTGTGAGTTGAAAATCCACTCGCGGGCTGATGGTGAGCCGCTTGGCGGGATTGTTCACGTTGGCGGTGTAGGGCATGGGAACGTTGCCGGGCCCCAGGACCGTCGCCACCACCGTGCTGACATTGTCGATATCGCGCTGCTGCACGGTGACGAAGAAGGACGCCTTCTTGTCGATGGGCCCGCTCAGGTTGCCGTTGAAAATTTCCGAGAAATAGCCGGGCGTCGAGGTAACAAAGGGATTCAGCGTATTGAAGGCCGATGAGTTGCCATTCACCAGCGCCTGGCCATGGAACTGGTTGGTACCAGGCTTGGTGAAGATTTCGATTCGTCCATAACCCAGCTTGTCGTACTCGGCGGAGAACGGATCCTGGTTGATGCGAATCTCGCGAATCGCCGACTTGGGCGGAAGCTGGCCGGCGGTAAAACCGTCCACATAGATCTGGCCGCCGTTCGGCCCGGCCGAGGGACCGGCAAGCGCTTCTAACTCCGATTGCAGCTCATCCGGATCGTCCGACAAAGCGTCGAGATCCTTGCCCTTCAGAACAATCGTTCCGGCGCTGCTCTCCGGACTGACGCCCACCGTCGGACTTTCTTCCTGCACTTCAACGTGCTGTTGCTCGACCTCGATCTGCAACTTGATGTCGAGGTCCTGCGTGACGCCGGCCGCAACTTGCACTCCAGGTTCGTTGTCCTCCGCGAAACCTTTTGCGTCGATGGTCACGCTGTAGTCGCCGGGCGTGAGCCCGCGGATTTCGAAGGTACCTTGCTGATTGGTTTGGACGCTGACCGATTTGCCGCCTGGACCCGCGGCTGTGATCTTCGCCTGCGGAATCACCGCGCCCGTGGGATCGGTGACGCGTCCACGCAGCGTTCCGCCACCGGAAGTCTGGCCGAACGCGCCTAGCGAGCTCAAACAGGAGAGGAACAAGAGGATGGCACACAAACGCATTTACGGTTCTTAGACCTTTATGAAAGCGAAATGAAAGCTAGACTAAATGTATTCGGCTAGGGCGTGTCGCCCGTTCCAGCATTTGCTCCAGCGGATAGGTTCCAGGGTGACAGAATGGTGCTGGCCTGGCTGGGAGAGGCCGCGGTGAGAATCGGCTCGACCCCGCTGAGCAGAATGATGACGGTCGAAGGCGATTGCTCCGTGCCTTCGGTCGCGACGATCATCACAGCGCTGCCTTTGGTCAGCTCGCCGAGGGTGACCGCCGGCATGCGATTGAGCATCTGCTGAAAATCTGGCGCGCCGCCCGCACGCTGCGCGCCACCAGCGCCGCCCGCACCTGCGCCGCCGGGCCGGGCTTCACCGCCTTGCGCACGCGCGCCTGATCCGCCAGCTTGCGGTCCTTGTCCGGATGCACCGGGCGCGCCGCCTCCCTTTAATCGCATGGCAATGCGCTGCGCAAACATGGCCGGCAATTGATGCATCTGCGAGTCCGGCCCGAGCTTCAGCGTCACCGGTCGTTTGCTCGCGAGGTCGGTTACCGTAACGGTGTTGTTGCCGGCATCCGTTGCCACCACCAGTCCCGCAATGCTGCGAAATGTTCCGGAGACCACTTCCGCGGCTGCCAGTTCCTTGCCGTCTTCGCTCTTGGTGCCGCGCGCGCGAAGTTGATCGCCCGGCTTGATTTGCTCCAGCGTGCCGGGTTTCGCATCGTCAAACTTGATGGAATCGGGAGCGTAGCGGCGAATAATCGTGTCTTTCGAGACATGCACAAGCAGGCTGCTGGGCGCTCCCAAGGTGCCTGTCGAGAGCGTGATCGTTCGCGCGGCAGGATCTACTGCTTTCACCACTCCGCCGACGCCGTGTTTCTGCCACTCTTCGCGGTCGTGCTGCTGTTTTTCGGCGACGTCAGACTTTTTCATGACGACGGCCGTGGTCGCAGCGACCGACTTGCCGTCGTCGGAAGCCGTTCCTCCCGCAAGCAGGCGGTCGCCAACCTGCAGGTCGCTGAACGTAATCGTCGCAGCGCTCTTGATATCGGTTTGGCCGGGCTCCATGCGCAGAAGGCGAGTCGCCGGTTGGATGGTGACCTTGACCTCGGAGCCGGCATCGGTGGTTAGCGTGACAACGTTGCCGTCGATCGACTTCACGGCGCCGACCACGCGCGCCCTCTTCGGCGCAGTCGAACCTTGCGGTGCACCGTTTTGCTGCGCCTGCATGGGCGCCATCAGGCCAAACAGAACGAAAGCCAGGCAGGCAAGAAATCGAAGCGGTGATGCAACGAGAGTCGGCATACTCCAAAGTATTAAGGTAAATGTGCGCGCTGTTAAGAAAACATAAGTTTTGTAAATTAGGGTACGGCTTCGAAGTTGGCCTGGTAAGCACACCATTTTCGCCGGGAACCTTCCACCGACGAATTCCGTACTATTACGTCAGAATCTCCATGCAACTACAAATTCAGAACCTCTCCAAGCGTTATCCTGGCGGAACGCAGGCGCTGCAAGACGTGTCTCTTTCTATCCCGCAGGGCATGTTTGGCCTACTCGGCCCCAACGGCGCCGGCAAGTCCACACTGATGCGCACGCTCGCCACCTTGCAAGAGGCCGACAGCGGCGCCGCGACGCTCGACGGCATTGACATGCTGCGGCAGAAGGACGAAGTACGCAAGCTGCTCGGATATCTGCCGCAGGAGTTCGGGCTGTATCCCAAAGTCGCGGCGGAGACGCTGCTGCTGCATTTTGCGCAGCTCAAGGGTATCGAGAATACCAAGGAGCGGCTGGATGTAGTGCACGCGCTGCTGCGGCAGACGAATTTGTGGGAGCATCGCAACAAGCCGCTCGGCAGCTTCTCCGGAGGCATGAAGCAGCGCTTCGGCATCGCGCAGGCGCTGCTGGGCAATCCCCGGCTCATCATCGTCGACGAGCCCACCGCTGGACTTGACCCCGAAGAGCGCGTGCGCTTTCACAATTTGCTCAGCGCCATCGGCGAAAACGTGGTCGTGATTCTATCCACCCACATTGTCTCCGACGTAAGCGACCTCTGCCGCCAGATGGCGATCATTCATCAGGGACGCGTATGCGCTGCCGGCGACCCGACAACACTGGTCGCGCAGCTCAACGGCCGGGTGTGGCGCAAAGCTATCGCCCGCACCGAAGTCGGCGATTACCAGCAGCGCTTCCAGGTCATCTCCATGCACCTTTCCGGCGGCCGAAATGTTCTGCACGTTTTGCGCGATGACTTGCCGGAGCCGGGATTCGAGCCGGTCGCGCCCGGCCTCGAGGACCTCTACTTTACGACCATCAAGGGCTTCACAGCCGGGGCGGCGAACTGAATGAGTGAAGTGTCATCGCAGACCGAGGTCGCCGCGACGACCGACGCGACGGATGCGGGCGCGCCGATTCGTGCCGGCGCACGAAAGACGCACCTGTTTACCATCTTCCTCTTCGAACTTCGGCAGCGCCTGCGCAGGATCTCGACCTACGTTTACTTCGCGGTCCTCTTCGGCTTGGGGCTGCTCTTCGCATTGATGTCGGGCGGCGCCTTCGCCACCGCCAGCGTGGACTTCGGCACCGGCGGCAAAATCCTGATCAACTCGCCCTACGCGCTGAACGGCATCATCACCTACATCTGCTTCTTCGGCATCGTCATCACTGCGGCCATCGCCGGCCAGGCCACCTACCAGGACATCGACAACAACTCCGCTGTCTTCTTCTACACCGCGCCCATCAGCAAGCTCGACTATCTCGGTGGACGTTTTCTCGGCGCCATCGCGGTGCAAGTCGTCATCTTTGCCAGTGTCGGCCTGGGCGCGTGGATCGGCACCATTACCCCGTGGGTTGACAAGACGCGGATTGGCCCGCAAATGGTGGGCGCGTACTTTCAGCCGTATCTCATCAACGTTTGGCCGAACCTGCTTTTTCTTACCGCCATCTTTTTCGCGCTGGCGGCGCTCACGCGCAAGATGTTGCCCGTCTACGTGGCCGGCGTGCTGGTGCTGATCGGGTACTTCACGGTGGTGCAAGCCATCGGCGGCGGCATGGCCACCAGCATGCGCGCCGCGCTAGGCGATCCGCTGGGCGGCGCAGCCATTGACGTCGTTACCCGCTACTGGACGCCCTTCCAACGCAACACGCAACTGATCCCGCTAGGCGGAATCCTGCTGGCCAATCGCGCGTTGTGGCTCGCCGTGGGCGCGATCTTCTGGATGGTCGCCTACGTGAAGTTCGCCTTCGCCTATCCCACCGAGCGCGCCAAGTCCCGCAAGGCGGTGGAAGAAAACGGCGCAATTTCAACCCCGCAAGCGCTGCCCATCGCTCATCCCGCATTTTCCTCCGCAGCGTCCTTTCGCCAGTTGTTTTCGCTCACCTGGATCCAGTTCACCGAGACCACGAAGAACGTTTTTTTCGTCGTACTGATGCTGGCAGGCTTCCTGTTCGCCACCGTCTCCGCGTCCGGCCTGCTGAGCCCCGCCGCAGGGCGAACGTACCCGGTTACCCACCTGATGGTGCTCATGGCCGGCGCTGGCTTCTTCATTTTTGCGATCGCCATCATCATCTTCTACTCGGGTGAGTTGGTGTGGCGCGAACGCGACGCGCAGCTCAATCAGGTGATGGATGCGTTGCCCATGCAGCGCTGGGTGCTGTTCAGCTCCAAGCTGTTCGCGCTGATGATGGTGCAGGTGCTGGTCGTCCTCACGATCATGGCGGCCGGGCTGACGGTGCAGATCGCGCAAGGCTATCACCACTTCGAATTCAGCTTGTATTTCCGCGAGCTCTTCCTGAATCGCCTGACCGGGCTTTGGATACTCTGCGTGCTCGCGATCTTCGCGCAGACGCTGGTCAACAACAAGTATCTCGGCCACTTCGTAATGGTGCTGTACATCGTGGCAACCATCGCATTGCCGCCGGCCGGCTTCCAGGATTATCTCTATCGCTTCGGCCAAACCCCGCAGGTCACCTACTCCGACATGAACGGCTACGGCCCGTTTCTTCAGCCGCTCATCTGGTTTCGCTTGTATTGGGGGATTGGCGCCGTGCTGCTGGCGATTGTGACCAACCTGCTGTGGACGCGCGGAACGGAAACCAGTTGGCGGGTAAGAATGAAACTCGTCCGCGAACGGCTTTCCGGGACATCGCTCGCTGGCGCCGCTATCTGCGCAGTGCTGATGCTCGGCGTCGGCGGATTCATCTTCTACAACACGCACATCGTCAATCCGTACCGCACCACATTCCAGATCGATGACGAGCGCGCGCAATACGAGAAGAAATACGTGCAGTACTGGGCGCTGCCGCAACCGCGCATCACCGCCGTGACCACTGAGGTGGATTTCTATCCCGACCGGCGCTCGGTCGCCATCAGCGGAACCATGTCGCTCGAGAACAAGACCGACGCGCCCATCGATCGTGTCGCGATCACCATCTGGCCGGGGAACCTGTTCCCGCTGCCACGCCCGCACATCAAGATCAATCGCCTTAGCTTTTCTGGCGGACAGAGCCCGATTGTCGAAGACCCGAAGCTCGGTTTCTATCTCTACAAGCTTCCGGCACCGCTGGCGCCGCAGGCCCGCATCACGTTGGATTTCGCCTTGCAATATGAGAATCCCGGCTTCGAGAACTCGCGCCCCAACACCGACATCGTCCACAACGGCAGCTTCATCACCGACAGCTATTTTCCCTACATCGGCTACTCGCCCAATATCGAATTGACCGACGACAGCACGCGCCATAAGCACGGGCTCGATAAGCCGCGGCGGCTGCCTACGCTCGAAGATGTTGCCGCGCGTCAGTACAACAGCGGCAGCTTCGACGCGGACTGGATCGACTTCGACGCCACCGTGAGCACCAGCCCCGATCAGATCGCCATCGCACCGGGGTATCTGCAAAAGGAATGGACGGAGAACGGCCGGCGCTACTTTCACTACAAGATGGATGCGCCCATCCTGAATCTGTATTCCATCCAATCAGGACGCTACCTGGTTCGCCGCGACAAGTGGCACGACGTTAACCTGGAGATCTACTACCATCCGGGGCACGAGTTCGATCTCGATACCATGATGGAGAGCATGAAGGAGGCGCTCGCCTATTGCTCCGCGAACTTCAGCCCCTTCCAATTCCATCAGCTTCGCATCATCGAGTTCCCCGGGTATGGGACCTTTGCCGAATCCTTTGCCAACACGATTCCCTTCTCCGAATCGATCGGTTTCATCACCAAGGTCAGCAACAAGCCAGACGCCGTCAACATTCCGTTCTATGTCACGGCGCACGAGACCGGCCATCAGTGGTGGGCGCACCAGGTGATCTCGGCCTACGTGCAAGGCGCGACTTCGATCGACGAAACCATGGCGCAGTACACCGCGCTCATGGTGATGAAGCACCACTTCGGCCCGGAGGCGATGAAGCAATTCCTGCGCTTCGAGCTGGACCGCTACCTGAGCGGCCGCGCCACCGAGCGCAACGAAGAAACCCCGCTGTACCGCGTCGATCCCGACCCCAGCCATGGCTACATCCACTATCGCAAGGGATCGCTGGTGATGTACGCGCTGCAGGACTACATCGGCGAGGACAAAGTCAACGCCGCAATCCGCGAGTTTCTCAAGCAGTACGCCTTCAAGGGACCGCCATATCCCACCTCGCTCGATCTGGAGGCCGACTTCCAGAAGGAAACGCCGCCGCAATATCAGTATCTGTTCGCCGACCTGTTCCGGAACATCACGATTTACGATAACCGCGCTCTCTCCGCGGATTACGTGAAAGAGCCCGATGGCCAGTATCAGGTGAACCTGGTGCTGGACTCGAAGAAATTTCGCGCCGATAACCGCGGCCAGGAGCACGAAATCCCGGTCAACGACTGGATCGACATCGGTGTGCTCGACAAAAACGGCAAGTATCTCTACCTGAAACGGCAGAAGGTTGATCAGGAGAAGACGGACCTAACTGTGACCGTCGATCAGGCTCCGGCGAAGGCCGGCATTGATCCATTGGACAAACTGATCGACCGCAACCCCGACGACAACGTGATCGCGGTGAAGAAGAAGTGAGTTGAAGCCCATGATTTGGGCTACTTCTCGGCAAACAACTTCATCGGCCGTAGATTTAGTCCTCCAACTCCGCAAAGACCGCCGCGAGATTCATGGAAATTGGGGACAGTTGAAAATCATTGGTCTCAATCCAATTACCGCCGCTTGAGCAATCCCAGCCCCGCCGCGTCTCGGGATCGACGATCCAGATGGCCTTCACTCCCATGGCGCGGTAATCGGCAATGCGCTGATGATAGCGGCTGATGCGATCTTCGGGAGACAGCACCTCGATGATGACCAGCGGCGCTTCGCGCACGATGCGCTTGTCCTGGCTGGAACGCGAGCAGATAACGATATCGGGGACGCGATAGCGGGTCGGGCTGACCTGCGTGCGCACATCGGGTCGCACCCGGATCTGCCATTCCTTGGCATGGCGCTGAAACCAATCCATGATAGCGGCAATCACATCGGAGTGCTCGATCTCACCCACGTTCCTCTCCTCGAGGTACCCGTCCACGTACTCGACATCCGGCTCGTAGACGCTGCGCAGATACTCCTCGACGCTGACCGGCGCTGCTGTTGTCGTCGCCATGGAGGTATTCTAAGCCGCTAACCAAGACTCCGCCAAAGCGGTTTGCTCTGGCGGAGCCTCGACTAACTAACCACTAGCCACTATCCACTGTATTACGGCCCCACTCCCCCATTGTGGCAGTCGGAGCAGTTCACCTGCGTCAGGTCTCCGATGTCGACCGGGTGCTTGAAGATTTGCGTCGGCAGGGCGGCGACCTGGGTTCCGCTCTCCTGTTGCTCCAGCACCGTGTGGCAGGAGTTGCAGTCCTTGCTGATGACCTTGCCGTCTTTGCTGACGTGGTTGCCGTCGTGGCAGCGGAAGCAGCCGGGGAAGTACAGATGTCCGATGTTATTGGGATGGGTGCGCCAGTTTACCCGCATATAAGGAAAGAAAGTGGTGCTGTAGATGCGCTGCAGCTCAACAATGGCGCCTTTGACGCTGTCCGCTTTCGCCGAAGCGATTTGCGGATACTTTTCCTGATAGAACTTGTTGATGCTGTCGGCAATTTTCTGTTTCGCTTCGTCAGTGGTTTTGTAATCTGCCGTTAGGACCTCGACGCCTTGCTTCCTGATGTACGGCAGCGTGGCGTCGATGCTATGGCCGGCGAGACTGCGATCGACGGAGAGGTCAGGGGCGACGTAAATGTGCGTGGGGCGGTTGTGGCAGTCGATGCAATCCATGCGACGTTTCGCAGCTTTATCGATCTGCGCCTGCGCCGGCGGATTGTCCTTGGTTATGTATTCCGTGACGTGGCCATACCTGTCTTCCATTCGCACCCAGGGAATAGTTTGCCGCTGCTCGTCAGTAGCGAAGTAGGTGATCTTATTGGCGATGTTCATGTGCCAGTGGATGCCTTCACCGGCCTGTCCCAGGGTGGGATCGCCGCCCCCGGTTTTAATGAGCAGGCGAATGACGCGCGGCGTGTTCTGCTCATCGTCGCCATAGTGGGTAAATGTTTTCAGCTGCGCGCCCCAGAACTTCTTTGGCCAGTGGCACTGCTCACAGGTCTGCTGCGCGGGGCGCAGGTTTTGCACCGGGGTGGGGATCGGGCGGGGATAGGTTCCCATCGCGGTGTAGTACACCTGGCGCAGGCCGGACAGCTTCGACTTCACATACCAGCTTGCGCCCGAGCCCACATGGCAATCGACACACGCTACGCGCGCGTGCGGCGAAGCCTGATAGGCGACGAACTCCGGGCGCATGACGGTGTGGCAGAGCTGGCCGCAGAAATCGATTGAGTCGGTGAACTCATACGCCTTGTAGCTGCCTACCGCGCTGATGAGCGAGAACGCCACCACGAAGCTGAGCACAAAGGCTACGGTGCTGCGCTGCGCGGGGTTGTTCAAGTCGAGGCGCGCGAAATGGAAGGGCACGCCCACGGCACGCAGCCGCCGGCGCCGCTCCCACATAATGCCCAACGGAATCAGAATCAGGCCGACAACCAGGAACGCCGGCGCCACCATGTAGGCGAGAATTCCGACATAGGGAGACGGTTGGTTCGCCAGCAGGTCGATGATGACCAGAAAGATGATGTTGGCCAACGCCACCGAGGCAAACGCTATGCCGATCAAGCTGATCGGGTTCTTGATGAGTCCCTTGGAAACGGGCGGATGATCGCGTAGAGGATCTTTTTGCGTGTCCTCAGCCATTACCTGGATTGTCCCTTCTGTGCCCCACCCCACGTGGTGGTGCAGAAATGCCGCAATTCAATGCTCTTGCGGAGAATTCTATATTGCAATCCCACCTTCGGGGTGCGAGACTGCGTTATCAATTTCGGCTGCCGGTGGTTTCCGCCGGTTCCTCTTCTTTGGCCGGCTCAGCTTCCTCGATCGAGCCGTTTGCCTTCTCCAATGCCAAATGGTCGAGCGGATGTTCGTGCTCGTATTGTTCGATCGACATCTTGCCGTCGAGCCACGACCAGTTCATGGGATAGGCATCAGGATCGAACATGACGCCGTACAGGTGCCAAACCACAATCGCCAGCGTCGCCAGCACCGCCTCGTAGAAATGCACGGTGATCGCAGCATCGATCCACCAGCCGGGAACGTGCTTGCCGACCAAAACTTTGAACCACGCCATCAGCCCGGTCGAGGCCATCACGAACATGCCCCAGACCAACGCCCAGTACTCCATCTTCTCGGCGTAGGTGAAACGGCCGAACATCGGCCGCTGATCGCTGTAGCCCAGGTAGTAGCGGAGAGCGTCACGCGCGTCGGTGACATCCTTCCAATCGGGCAGCATGTCCTTGATGAGCTGACGCCCGTCGGCCCTGCGGATGACGTACCACAGGTGGAACAGGCTCGTTGCGATCAGCACCACACCGGCAATGCGGTGAATGTAGCTGCGCACCAGCTCGTTAACGAAGATGGCCGCCAGCCACGACGAAGGATACTTCAGGGCGAATCCGGTCAACACCAGCGTAAAGAAGCTGATCAGCAGGGTGAGGTGCTGCACGCGCTGACCCCGTGTCATGCGGAACAAAATCCGCGGTTGCCCGATGCGGTGCAGGATCAGCTTCTTCCGCCACACGATCAGGTTGTGCAGCACCATGCCGCCAATCACGCACACGATCATCCAGACGTAGAAGCGCCGGATCAGATTGATGACTTTGCTGCCGACATCGGCCTTCGACGCCCCATCCAGATGGACTTTGCTGCTGATGAACTTGTCGTTGGCGCCGGGATGGCATTGCCCGCAAGTCTTGGCCAGATTGGCATGATTGACTGTCGAATGCGGATCGCTCGGGGGCAGGATGTTGTGCACGCCGTGGCAGCTGGCACAGTTGGCGACCGTCTTGGAACCCATCGTCTCCGCCATGCCGTGATAGCTGGCCAGGTAGGAATCCACCCGCCCGCCGGGCACGCCGAATTCATTCGAGAGGCGCACGCTCTGATGGCAGGCCGCGCAGGTGTTCTTCACATTGGCTGCGGCCACCGACGAACTTGGATTGCTGGGCGCCTTGATGGTGTGAATACCGTGGCAATCGGTGCAGACCGGCGCTTGCCAGTTGCCACGCGCGATCGCCTGCCCGTGAATGCTCTGCACGTACGCCTGCTTAATATCGTTGTGACACTTAGCGCAGGTGGCCGGCACGTTGAATTTGTTGATCGGCGACTTAGGATCGACCGCGCCCAGGATGTCGTGCTCGCCGTGGCAATCGGTGCAGACGGCGGCCTTCTCGGAGCCGGCAGCCACGGCCTTGCCGTGTACGCTCTCCTGATAGGAAGTGAACGGCGCGGAGCTGATGCCGCCGGAGGCCATTACAAATTTCTGTCCGTGACAGGCGCCGCAGGTCTGCGGGATGTTGGTACGCGCGACTTTCGATTTCGGATCGCTCGCGGGCAGGACTTCGTGTACGTTGCCGTGGCAATCCTGGCACTTGGCGACGTTGGTGTTGCCCGCGGCTGCGGCTTTGGCGTGCACGCCATGATCGTAAGCGGTCTGCTGATCGGCGTGGCAGGTGGAGCACTTGGGCAGTACCGGCGCGGGATCGTGCGGAGCATTCTTGACGTCGGCGTGGCAATCGACGCAGGTGAAGGCGCTATGAATCGAAGCCTTGAACTTTTCGCCGTCCACGCCCAGGCTGACCTGCTTGCCATTGATCGCCGTGGTGAGGCTGGGGTCGCTGTGGCAGCCCAGGCACACGTCGTTCGTCATTTTGGCCGCAGCCTTGGACGAATGCTTCTTGGCCGGTGTCTGGGTCCCCGTTTGCCCCTGGTTTGGGACCGGTTGGGGTGGTTGAGCTAGAGTGGCCGTCGCCATAAAAAGGGCGGCAACGAAAAGCAGCGCGTAACGCCTCACAAGACCCCCTCTTACATGCCGGGCAGAACGCACCGGCCAACATTCCAACATCGCCGAACCATGTACCAAGGGGCAGTGAGTGAGCGCACGGGCGCATGTGACCGTGGTCACATGGGCGGCTCGGTAACCGCCTGCCTATTGCAGAGGATTTAAAGCTGTCCGTCCCCTGGCAGAGGTAAAATGGCGGGGTTTTCACCAGCGTACGCGCGGCGAAACAGACATTCGATGATGCTTTTCGGCCAGCGACAGGAGGAAAATCATGCCGACAAATCAGCGCCCTGCCATCCTTATGCCCATCGTGAGCGTGGTCTTACTTTGTGGTATGCCTCTATTTGCAGGAGACAATTCGCCGGCTCCGAAGCTGGCCCATGCCAGCGCATTCGCGGCGGGCCGAGTATCGCAAGCCGGGGGGCAGTACGGCTTCCGGTTTGCCGAGCAGGTACGCCCCGTTCCTAAGCAGCGGGTAGGCGGCGTGGCAGAGCCGCGCGCGGATGCACCGAGCAGCGAGTTCAGCCTCGTCTATCAAGTGCTGGGCGTGGGGAATGGCTTCCCGGGCTACACCGTCTCCAGCGACCCGCCGAATCCGACGCTGGCTGTTGGCGGTACAGAAGTGATTCAGTCGGCCAACGGCGCCTATGCCGATTTCGATAAGAGCACGGGCGGCATCATCCCTTTGAGCGGCGAGGATTTCACTCCGGGGAATACGATTTTTCGCAGCCCTTCTGCCCGGGACCTTGTGCGCAAACAACAACAGTAGCAATGAAGTTCTGGTGAAGTTCGATCGCGCCGCGCAGCGCTGGATCGTGACCGGGAACGCCTCCACCTCGCCTTACGCGGTTTGCCTCGCCATCTCGCAGACCGCGACCTTTTCCGACAATCTCTGGTACGCCTACCAGTTTCCCGTGGTGCAAAGCGGACTCACGGATTACACCAAGTGGGGCGTGTGGTCCACCGGCGCGGCCAGCGATGGCTACTATCAGACCTGGAACAACTTCGACCCTCGTGGCGGGTTCGTGGGCCCCGTAATTTGCGGCTACGATCGTGCCAAGCTGCTGGCGGGCGACAGTAGCGCGGAGCAAATTTGCTTCCAGCTCACAACGAACGAAAGTAGCTTGCTGCCGGCGGACCGCGATTCCCCGGTCGGGCCTCCCGCCACCGAAGACGAATTCTTCATCGGCAGCGTGGCCGCTGTCGACAACTCGCACCTCTCGCTGTACTCGATGCACATCAACGACTGGGAGACCGGCAGCGCGACCATGACCGGCCTTAACAATTCGCAGCTCATTGCGGTTGCGCCGTACACCGGCTCCTGCAGCGGACAATATGGCGGTAACTGCGTTCCCTCAGGAGTGGCACTAGCGCGAAACTGCAATCGCTCGGCGACCGGCTGATGTATCGCTTCGCCTACTGGAACGATCAGCCCTCGCCTACCGTCACCGCCGCGCCGCCCATACCACCACCCTTGCAGCACTGGCTGGTCAACTTCGATGTGGAGTCCTCGACCGGACAAATCGGAGTGCGCTGGTTCGAATTCATCGCCAGCCACAGGACCGTCCCCGTGACTTCGCTGTCCGTTTTCCAGCAGGGCACCTATGCGGGATCATCGGAGGACTTCAACTATCGCTGGATGGGTTCGATCGCACGCGACAATGTGCAGGACATTCTGCTGGGCTACAGCATCTCGAGCTCGATGACGTTTCCGTCGATCGCGGTCGCCGGACGCAAATACAGCGATCCTCAGGGTACGCTTTTGGGGGAGCAGTTCGCAGTGAACGGAACGGGCTCGCAGACATCGAGTGCTTGGGGTGAGTACAGCACCATGGAAATCGATGCGTCGGACAACTGCACCTTTTTCTACACGACGGAGTATTACATGGTCACCGCCGCAGACGACTGGAGCACGGACATCTCCAGTTGGAAGTTTCCGAATTGCCACTGATGAGCAACGGCACTCGGTAAAAAGGGCGTGTCGCCGCTGCGCGGCTCGGAGCGCTTTTTGGGGACGACCTTTCCGCGGGCTGACGCCCACGGCTAAATCAAATTACGCCGCTGCGCGGCTTGCTTACCACTGCGTTCAGTGGTGAGAAACCCCGGGTCAATACTCCCTTCCAGCCCCGACCAGCTCGGGCTCCGGTTCCTCAACCCTGATGCGGCAGCCTTTCGATGACGGGCGGCTTCGCGGCGGGTTTGGTATGCGGATGAAGGTCGCGCGCGTTCCTCAGCAGCAGCAACAGCGGAGCCATCGCCCAGAAGATCATGGCCATCACCCAAAACGCCTCGACGAATGACAGCATGGCCGCCTGCTGTTGCACCATCACGTAGATTGCGCCCCAGGATTTGTGCGCGGCATCGTAGGCACTCAGCGCCTGATGTTGACTGAACCACGCCTGCATGCCGTGAAACATGTTCTGCGTGCTGATGCTCGACGGGGTGATGTGGCTGATGAGCTGGCTCTGGTGCACCTGCTGGCGGCGGGCCAGCAACGTGGTCATGGCCGCGATGCCGAAGCTGCCGCCGATATTGCGCATCAGGTTGTAGATGCTGGTGGCATTGCCCATCTTCTCTTTCGAGATCCCGGACATGCTGGTCGCCATCAACGGCGTGAACAGAAACGCCATCGCCGCGCCCTGAAAAATCTGCGGCCAGAAGATGTCCCAGTAGCCGGCGTTCAGGTTGAGGTGCGAGAAGCTCAACATGCTGAAACCGCCGGTAAAGACGCCGATGAGAAGCAGCTTGCGCGGATCGAGACGGTTCGTGAGGTAGCCGCTGATGGGTGTCATGATCAGCGCGCCAATGCCGCGCGGCGACAGCGCCAGTCCCGACTGAAATGCGGGATAGTTCAGCAGCGTCTGCAAGTAAATGGGCAGCAGCATGAGCGAGGCATACAGCACAAACCCCAGCATGGTCATGAGCAAGGTGCCGGCGGCGAAGGTGCGGTCCTTCAGCACGCGCAGATCGACGATGGGGTGTTTGGCAGTGAGCTCGCGAATCACCATGCCGACCAGCCCGATTGCGCACAGCACCGTCCCCCAGCGAATCTGATTGCTGCCGAACCAGTCCTTTTCCTGGCCCTTGTCGAGCACGATCTGCAACATGCCGAAGCCCAGCGCGAGAAAGCCGATGCCCCACAGATCGACGCCTCCGTAGCGGTGTTTGCGGAGATAGTGGGGATCGATGACGAACTTGCTGATCATCAGCAACGACAGAATTCCCACCGGCAGGTTGATATAGAAGATCCAGCGCCAGGTGTAGTTGTCGGTGATCCAGCCGCCCAGCGTCGGCCCCAGGATGGGCGCAAAGATGATGCCGAGTCCGAAGGCCGCCATTGCCGTGCCATGCTTCTTGGGCGGGAAGGTCTCCAGCAGCACCGATTGCGACAGCGGCTGCAAACCGCCGCCCGACAAGCCTTGCAGCACGCGGAAGAAAATGAGCTGCGGAAGGCTGGTCGCCATGCCGCACAGGAGGGAAGTCAAGGTGAAACCCGAGACGCAGAGCATCAACATGCGTTGGCGTCCAAATCGGGTGGCCAGCCAGCCGGCCATGGGCAAGATGATGGCGTTCGATACCAGGTAGGAGGTGACTACCCAGGTGCCTTCGTCGACGGTGGCGCCCAGATTGCCCGCCATGTGCGGTACGGCAACGTTGACGACGGTGGTGTCGAGCACCTCCATGAACGTGGCCAGCATGACCGCAACGGTCACGATCCAGGGATTCACCCCCACCCCATCGTGGGGACCCCGGTTGACGTGGCTGGCGTTGCTCTCGGACATCGGCTAACGCCAGCATAGGAAAAGGCCGCGGGGGAGTCGGTGATGCGGGTCACTGGAAAAGAACAGGGAGCGCGGGAGGGATGGGCAGGATCTCTGCCGGGCATCAAGAATTTCTTACCAGTAAGATCGTCTTACTAGTAAGATTTTCTGCGGGGTCTTGGTGTGCGAGCAGCGGCTGCAATTAGATGGGGACGAGGGGGCTGACTTCAAAGCAAGAGACAATCAGGAGCAGCTCAGGCACGCGAGCAGAGAGGATTTAACGCGGAACGCCTACCGACTCCTTACTTCGCGCGATCGCAGCATACCTACGATAACCAGCAGAAGGGCAAGCGCAATGAATATCCCTGTTTTGTTCTCTACCGCTAAGGGAATAAGAGTATCGACGGAATGCAAGGTCTGTTGAATACCCGCTTCCAAAACTATGCCAACCAACGCGCCTATTGCTATCAGCGTGAACACGAACCCCCACGAGGTATGCGCTGCCTTCATACCGTTAAGTCTTAATCGCAATTTATCGATATGCAAGACCACTAACGACCAATACGCGGGTCACCTTTGTCCGCTGCGGACAGTGCACAGAGAGCTTGCCGGAACCCCCCAAAAGTGCATAACGGAGCGAATTGGCCTATTAGAAGCGGAGATCGCCGACGGCGCAAAGGCGCGTCAACCTATCACCTAAGGGGGATCGCAGGCGTGGTCAGAGAGTGCATCGATAGTTCCCATAAGGGGAGGCTGAACCTTTTTCTTCGAATACGGCTACGGCGGACCGGTGACGCACTCGGTACCGAACAATCGAGCGACTGCGAAGTCGCCGAGTCTACGGCCAGGCCCGCACCGATTGCCGTCAGCGTACCCAGCCCGGTGGGGGCGGCGGGGGCGGAACGGCTACAGCTCCATACGGCCACGGGCCGAAGCCGAAGCCCACTCCGAACGGTGGGCGGGTGGCTTTCAACCTCTGGTCGCGAACGCTCGCCCAATCTTCGAAGCCATCCCGCACTGGGGCCTTCTCCGACGTATGCTGCAAAGAATTTCCCCCTCTGAACATTACCTGCTCGTCAGATTTCACCGTAATCGCGCCGCCGCCGCCGGTTGCCACGATTTCGCCTTTTCGTGTGGTGACGAACGTCTGATCCTCACTGGGGTAGACATCTACCCGGTACACACCAGACTTGGTCGCCGTGAGAGTCGCGTTGGGAGTGTCGATTTCGTAAATCTCGCCGGGAAAAAGATGAAGGATGGTCAGACTTACTTCTCCCTGATTCACCCCGATCTGTACGGTGCTGCGGTTCAGGGCGATGAGAGTGACGCTGGCCTCCGAATTCATGCGGATGAATCCGTAGCCGACGCTGATCTCGGCGCGTGAGTCTTTGGCCGTCCAAATGTACTCGGCCGGCATCAGGGCCTGATACACACGTGCATTCGTCCACGTGTTGGTGGCTTTGGGAGCGATGGACACCTCGCCCGAGATGTACTGCAGGCGCGCCGTTCGCTCTGGGGCGGCGGGCCGGGGAGGCGGCCACGCTTGTGCCAGGGCTGACGCCGTGAGCCCGATGACTATGATTAGTGCTGACGCAAGCCGCCGGATGTGTGTTGCTGGTGTAATGGCCATGACGCTCTCCCCGCAGAAGAATATCCGATGGAGTAAACCCGGCTTGCGGCCCCTAAGTTGCGCGCGAATATGTTGTAGACATGGTCGTTTTGAAATACTTCTCCCGCGCCCTTGCTTCCGCTCTGGTTTGAAAATCCTCCCGGTACACTAGCTCTCACGGACCATGGTTTTTCGTTGAAATGCTGAGATTCGCGTTGTGTTGTCTCAACCGAGTCTCAAGATCGGAGGTAGATCCTGTGTACAAGTGGCCGGTGGAGGTGCTTCGAATAACGTACGCGGTGAACAGGTCGATCATGGCGCGCCCGGAGAGATTCGAACTCCCGACCTAATGCTCCGGAGGCATTCGCTCTATCCAGCTGAGCTACGGGCGCGGTCCTTGAAATTATACATGCCGGGATTTCGGCAGACAGCCGCACCGCGTTGAGACGCGCCACTCTAATGGTGGGCCCAAATAGCCAGATCCTCCGTGCTGCACAGCAAGAGTACAGGCACATGCGTCAAGGACTATGCGGCACGTCTCGCGCGGGTGCGAGCGGCTTTACGTGCGGCGAGGCTGCGCTCGGCTGGGCCCTTGGTGCGGGCCGCCTTTCTTGCTGCCTGCTTCCGGGCCGCACTGCCACGCTGGCGCGCCGCTTGCCGTGCCTGTTTCGACAACGACGCGCGCGATGCCGCCGAATGACCCTCCCGCTTCAATGCATTTTCGACCGCCCGCGAACGCTTAGCGGACTTTTTCTTCGCCGGCTTCCGGCCTGTGCTCAAATCACGCTCGGCTTTTTGGCGCGTCGCCTCTGAGGTTTTGCCCTTCTTCGGCGGAGCCAGCTTGACGCCCGCGCGCCTCGCCTTGGACAGGCCAATCGCAATCGCCTGCTTGGTCGACCGCGCGCCATGCTTGCCCTCGCGTATATGGTCCATTTCTTCCTTGACGAATTCGCCCGCCTGGGTGCTCGGTGATTTACCCTCGCGCGCATCCTCGTGCGCCCGCTCCAACGTTTCTTTTTCCGGCATGTGGCCTCCTCCTGATTGGCGTGACGAAGCGCTTTGGGCTCGCTCCGCCTTGCTTATGAGGATGCAGTACCTAAGGTGCGAGATGGACTACACTTATAGAATCGCTGGCCGTCATACCTACATGGCAGGAAACGAATCCAGACTTGCGAAGTACCGTCCGCTGTTGCTGGCTTTGGCCATTCTGTTTGCTACGGCCACCGCGGTTTACAGCGTCGCCTGGATGTACTACATCCGCCTCTCGAACCTTCCGGTGGAAATAGGCATGGACAGCCACCCGACGGCTGCAGGGATGCTCGTAACCAGGGTCTGGCGCGACAGCCCGGCACAGAGCGCCGGCCTGAAGGTGAACGACACTATTGCTGCGATGAATGACCGCAGCGTGGCCGCGCCGGTGGCATGCGACCGAATTCTGTTTCGGATTTGGCGCGCGTCTCACCCCGGGGAATCCGTTACGCTGAAGATTCGGCGTCCCGGCGAAGCCCAGCCTCTCGTTATCACTCCTGTATTTCGCGCAGCGGAAGGCAGCGGCGACATGCAGTCACTGGCCCGCCGAGGCGCGGCAGAGATCATCGGCTTCTATCCCATTTTGTTTCTCATCGTGGGGGTTGCGGTCCTCTTCCTGCGCTTCGAGGACAGCAACGCCTGGTTGCTGGCGCTGATGTTTGCCGGCTTCATTACCTCAGCCGATTTGCCGCTGGGCTTCGCGCTAGCGCCGAATGCGCTGCTGCATTTCTTATACGGCTTTGCAGTCATTATGCGCGGCGTGCTTCCGGAGCTGTTCTACTTCTTCTTCGCGGTGTTTCCCACGCGCTCGCCGATTGATCGCAAGCTGCCCTGGTTGAAGTGGGCGCTGCTGGCCGCCGGCGCCTGCCTGAATTGGGGCGGCGTGCGGAATGGCGACTGGGTGGCGCTGCCTTTCATCAATGCGCTCGGGACCCAGGCGCACGTTGGGCTGGTGAGAATTTTTGTGGGCTATGGGACGGTGCTTCTCGGCGTGGCCTCGCTGATCTGGAACGTGGTTGGGGCGCCCAACATCGAAGACCGGCGCAAGCTGAAAGTAATGCTTTGGGGAACGCTGGTCGGAATCACCCCGGCCGTTTTGTTTGGCCTGGCTTATGATCTTTTGCGCGTCGATACGCCGTTTTGGGCTGGTTTCGTCAAAGGTACGGTCCTTTTTCTCCTGCCGTTATCGTTTGCCTATGCGGTAGTGAAGCACCGGGTGATGGCCATCCCGGTACTGCTGCGGCGCAGCGCACGCTATCTGCTGGTGGAGCGCGGGTTCACGATCCTCATTCTGCTGATTTCTGTGGGCATCACACTCTGGTTCGGGCAGGCGTTCGCGCGGCGCTTTAGCGCAGGCTCGAAGGTGGCCATACCCATCGGGGCGACGCTGGGCGTGGGGCTCATCTTAGGTGCGACACAAGCGCAGCGTCAGGTGAGGACGCGTCTGGACCGAGCTTTCTTTCGCAGCGCCTATGACGCGCAACAGATTTTGGAGAACCTCGCCGAAACCGCGTTGACGGTGAGCGATCGCCCGGCACTGGCCGCGCTACTGCACCAGCAGATCCGCGACGCGTTGCACCCCATGCCGCTGGTCATCTACCTGCTCTCGCGCGACGGTGGGCTGCAGGCGTATGCCGGACATCCCGCCGGGCAGGCACAGACCCTTTCTATGAGGGATCCCGTAGTGCAACGGTTAGCCGCTGCGGGAGCGCCGCTGGAGCTGGATCATGACAATTTGCGCAATCCGCTGCTCGAGCAACTTCACGCCGAGATCCTGGTGCCCATCAGCGGCTCGGCCAATGGCGAGTTGCAGGGCGTGAAGGTGCTTGGTCCCCGGCTGTCGGAGGAACCGTACTCCGCGCGCGACAAACGTCTGCTGGCTTCCGTCGCCAGCCAGGCGGGAATCGCGATGCGCAGCATTTCGCTGGCAGAAAAAATGGCGGAGCGCATGGAGGCGGAGCGGCGCGGCGAGCAGGAGATGCAGATCGCGCGCCAGGTGCAAAGCCGATTGCTGCCGCAGGAGGCGCCACAGTTGGCGACCTTGCAATGCGCCGGCAAGTGCATTCAAACGCGTGCGGTGGGCGGTGACTACTACGATTTTCTCGACTTCGGCTCGGACAAGCTAGGCCTGGTGCTGGCCGACATTTCCGGCAAAGGAATTTCCGGCGCTCTGCTGATGGCGAATCTTCAGGCCAGTTTGCGAGGCCAGTACGCGCTGGCGCTGGAAAACATTCCCCGTCTGCTGCGCTCGGTGAACGGCCTGTTTTACAAGAACACGGAGACGAACAATTACGCGACGATGTTCTTCTCCATCTACGACGATGCCAGCCGCACCTTGCAGTACGTGAACTGCGGCCACAATCCGCCCATGCTGCTACGCTCGACGGGCGCAATCGAGCGCCTGGAGGCGACGGCCACCGTCCTGGGATTGTTCGAGCAGTGGGACTGCACCGTGGCCGAACGGCAACTCGCTCCCGGCGATGTTCTGCTGATCTACACCGATGGAATTTCCGAGGCTGCGCCCAGTGAAGAAGCCGAAGAGTTTGGGGAAGACCGGCTGATCGCTGCCATGAAAGCTTATTGCTGCAAACCAGCCGGCGAGATGCTCGATGGAATCATTGCGAAAGTGCAAGACTTCAGCCAGGGCGAGCAGGCCGACGACATGACGCTGATCGTGGCGCGCTGCCGGTAGGTAGCGGCATTATCCGCCGGTCGCCGCCGTGAAGTCTGCCGCCACATCCTGCGGCTTCCACTGGTTCCCGCTGTACACCTTGCGCACCTTGCCATCGGCGCCGATCAGCACGGTGCTGAGGGTGTGCACAATTTGTCCATCTTTGGTGTTATAGGCCAGCCCGAAAAAATCGGCGGCTTGGCGCACCTGCTCAGGAGATCCCGAAGCGAATTGCCAGTGCTGGAACTTGGGATCGACGCGCCCGACATAGGACTCGCCATAGCTCCGCAAATCCGCGGGCTTGTCGTGCTCGGGATCGATGCTGATGCTGAGAAGCTGCGCCTCGGCAAACGCTTTGGGGTCCTTCTGCAGGTCCTGCATCACCTGCGAAAAGTTGTGGCTCATGCGCAGGCAGTAATCGGGAAACGGACAGCGGGTGTAGATGAAGGTGACCAGCAGCGGCTTACCCTGGAACTGCTTGAAATGAATGTGGGCGCCGTTCTGGTTGGTGAGCTCAAAATTCGGCACAGTGTCGCCTGGTTCCGGGATGTGCATCTGCGATATGCCGGCGCCGTCGCTGCTCTTGCTGAAGTTAATGTCTTCGAGCTCAGGATGGTCGCTGACGACCAGGGTTGCGTGCACTTGATCGCCCGGCGCAATCGCGCGGAAGACCCAGGTGTCGTTCTTGCCGACGAGGTATGGCATGGTCATGGCTTCCATAAACCCTGGGATGGCCTGATGAGCGATGGTGAGCTGCCGTGCCGCAGGATCGACCGCGACGACCCGGCCATTCAATTCATAGTGTTTCGCGGGCGGCTGATGAGAACAGGCGGCGAGAAAAAGTGCGAACGACGAGAGCAGGGACAGAGAAATACGCGAAGCTAACCGCATCGATCTTCTATTTTACGATACGATTTTATGACAGGTGCGGCGCCTGCGTGGCTGGCGATGTTCGATGCCGAATAGCACAACAACTTGATTCTCTAACTGGCGATGCCGCGCAGCACGCGATAGAAGTCCTCGAGGCCGTTAAAGACGATCTGCACTCCAATGCAGACCAGGATGAACGCTGAAAGACGAATCAGGATGCTGGTTCCCGTGGGGCCAAGCACCCGCTGCAGTTCCTCAGAGAACCAGTAGCACAGGAAAATTGTGACTCCGATCAACAGAATGCCAATCACCGCGGTCAGCGCGCTGAAGATCAGTTGCAGGTGCGTCTCGGTGTGCAGATTGCTCCCTAAAGTGAGGGCCACCGCGATGGAGCCGGGCCCCACGGTAAGGGGCATGGTGAGCGGATAGAAAGCTTGCGAGAAAATCTCCTGACTGTTGGGCGGACTCTCGATTTGCTTATCGGCAAGGTCGTTGGTTTTGTTCAGGATTTTCCATCCTGCAACCGTGACCAGCAGTCCTCCACCAATTTGCACCGCCTCCAAGGTGATACCGAAGAACTGAAGAATGTAGCCGCCGATAAATAACGAGGCGATCAGCAAGGCGACGCCGTTGACGGCGACCCGCATGGCCACGGTGCGACGAATGGATTCCGAGTAGCCGAGTGTCATTTCGGCAAAAATCGGCGCCATGCCCAGCGGGTTGACGATGGGCAGCAGCGCAGCAAAGATCAGCAGCACATTTCGGATGGCGGCGTACATGCGAGGGTTTCAGCATAGTCGAGCGCTGCTCAATTGCCAATTGCGATCAGGTATGAGGTGCCTTCACCTGAAAGTTGCGATACCATTGGCCAGCGGCTCCTCCATTCTTGATGTGACGGGCAAATCCATCTGGAAGGAGAGACTCCGGTGAACAACGACTTTTTTTTTCGAGCCCAGCAGCAAGCGGCGCAAAGGGTTCCCATCTGAAACCAAAGTGAAGCGCGGCTTCCGCGTCGTGCATGGCAACAAGGAGTTATTCGAGAAGCTCGGCAGGAATGATCTTTGTCCATGTGGATCGGGCCGCAAATTTCAAGAAGTGCTGCATCTCCACCGGCAACTATGACGGAACACTGCGGCAGCATTACGATCGATAACGCTAGGGGTGCGGTGATCCGCGCCCTTAGTCTTTCCTACAGCTAAGTCATGCCCATTCCGCCACGCACCTACGGAGCGCTTCGGGTCCGGCTGCGCGAATCGCTGGTGACGCGCGCGCTGGTGCTGCCCGTCCAGCGCTTCATTCATATTCAGGGGATCAGCAGCATTGCTCTGCTGGCGGCTGCGGTGATTGCTCTGCTCTGGGCCAACTCGCCCTGGCACGAGTCGTACCATCACGCGTGGGAAATGGAGCTGTCGCTTTCGCGGCTGCGTCTGCCGGTACATGAGTGGATCAACGATGCGCTGATGGCGATCTTCTTCTTCCTGGTCGGCATGGAGATCAAGCACGAGATCGTGCATGGCGAATTGGCCGACGTGCGCCGCGCCGCGCTGCCGGTCTTCGGCGCGCTGGGGGGCATGGTGGTTCCCGCGCTACTGTTCGTCGCCCTGAACTATCATCAGCCGGGTCAGCATGGCTGGGGCGTGCCCATGGCGACGGACATCGCCTTCTCGCTGGGCGTACTGGGCATGGTCAAAGGGGTACCGTCGGACCTCAAAATATTTCTCCTGACGCTGGCCATTGCCGACGATATCGGCGCCATTATCGTCATCGCGATCTTCTATAGCGAATCGCTGGACCGAGGCGCGCTGCTTTCGGCGCTGGTGATCCTGGCCATCATCTTTGCCACCCTGAAGGTCGGTATCGCGCAGCCCATTCTTGTACTTCATATTCGGCGTGGGCTTCTGGGTGGCAATCCTGCGCTCCGGTATTCACGCCACCATCGCCGGCGTGATCCTGGGATTCATGGTGCCCACCACGGCGCCGCTTTCGCTGGAACAGTTTCAGGACATCGCAACCGACATGTCGCGAAAGTTCCGCGACGCCATGGCGCAAGGCGACGTTCAAACTGCGAAGAACCTTCTGGGCGGTTTCGAGGCGCTGCTCAACAACACGGAAGCGGCGGCGGAGCGGCTGACGCGGGTGCTAAACGATTGGGTTTCGTTCCTGGTGCTGCCGCTATTTGCGCTGTCCAACGCGGGGGTGACGTTTTCCAGCGGCGCATTGCGCGAGCTGGCGACCAGCCGCATCGCCTGGGGAATTGTTCTTGGACTGGTGGTGGGCAAGCCGCTGGGCATCATTGGCTTCGCTGCCGCGGCGGTGCGCGCCGGACTGGCGCAACTGCCGCGTGGCGTCACCTGGCGGCAACTTACCGGGGTGGGAATGTTGGCCGGCATCGGGTTCACGGTATCCATTTTCATCAGCTCGCTGGCCTTCGACGATGCCGCGCATCTCATGGAAGCCAAGACCGCGGTACTGGGAGCTTCCGTGCTTGCTGGCGTGCTGGGGTACTTAGAGCCTGCGCGAGTCCAAGCCGATCGAGCAGGCGAGCGCGGCCACGGCATCTACTCACGCGTGATCCGGTTTCGGCAGCACGCGATTCTGCATTTCCAGAGCCGCAAACGGGTTACAATTTACCGTCTTCGAAGCCGCGACCGTCTTCGTCACCCGTGCATCTTTGAGAGAGTGTTTTCTCGCCCGGTTAAATCCCGGCGTGCGGTGCAAGTTACGAAGCCGTAGCTGGCTGGACGCATTTCAGGTCCGGCATCCCTTACGAAAGGAAACAACATGCGTTCCCGAATGTCAGCGCTCGTGGTCAGCCTTATCTTCGTCTTGGCGTTTGCGGCTTGCCACAAGCAGCAGAGCCAGAACCAGCCGGCGACCGATACTACGTCGGCGCAGGCCAATCAGTCGGCGCAGGCCAATCAAATGGCACCCACTGCGCCGGCCACGCAGAACCAGGCGGCGAGCGCCACTCCGCCGGCGGGCCAGTCGCAGATGGCCAATTCCGCGCCGCACAGCAGCAGATGGCGCCGGCACCAGCTCCACCTCCGGCGCCACCGCCGCCGCCGCCCCCCATCGTCGTACCCGTGGGCGCACACTTGGTGGTCCGCATGGGTAATACCATCGACACCAAGACGGCAAATGCCGGCGATACCTTCACCGGTACCTTGGCGCACTCGGTCGCGGTCCACGGCGAGGTCGCTATTCCGGCCGGAGCGAGCGTGACTGGCACGGTGGTTAATTCCAAGTCACCCGGCAAGTTTAAGGGTGAAGGCACTCTGTCGGTCGCGTTGACGTCCATCGCCGTGAACGGAGTCCCGGTGGATATTCAAACTTCAACCTATACCCAGACGGTTAAAGGCAAGGGTAAGCGGTCAGCCGCGCTGACCGGCGGCGGAGCCGGCGGCGGAGCCTTGATTGGAGGCCTGGCCGGCGGCGGTAAGGGTGCACTGATCGGCGGCCTGCTGGGCGCGGGCGCCGGTGCGGCGGGCTCGGCCTTCACCGGCAACAAGGACCTGCAGATTCCTGCCGAATCCGCGATTACTTTCAGGCTGAGCACTCCCATCACCGTGAAGCGCTCACCTAGGAAATCGCAGGGCGATCAGGGATCGGCCAGCCAGTAGCTGGGTTCCCCGGTTTTTGTGTACCCAGCAATTCCATGGTTTGCGGAGGGGGGTCGAATACGGGCCGAGGCAGGAATGACCCGCAGCGTGGGGATGTCTCGCGGAGGAACACGAACTACTTCACCGGGACCGTGACTTCGACGCCTTCGAATCTCATTTGGGATTGCGTGTAGTGCATCCGTAACAATCTTATTTCGTCCCGCGAAGCGGGACTGATTGGACGCCCCTTCAGATTTCCAGCCCTTGCGCAACTATGCGGCCGCTGTCCCCGTTACGGCTTTCTTCTCCGCTTTGGCTTGCTTCTGCGCGGCTGCAAGTTGCTTCTTCAGAATGCGCACGCCGGCGTCCACGTGCTTTTCTTCAATCAGGAACGGCGGCAGAAACCGTAGCACCGTCTCCTGTGTGACGTTGATGAGTAGCCCGTTCGCGAGTGCGCCTTCCAGCACCGGCTTGCCGGGGATGCTTAAGTCGAGCGCCTGGATTGCGCCGACGCCCCGCACTTCTGTCGCGATGTCGAACTTGTCGACCAGTTCGCGCAGCTTCTGCGAGAAGTAGCCGCCGACGCGCCGCACGCGCTCGAGCAAATTCTCGTCCTCGAGAATTGCGAGATACTCCAATGCGACGCGGCAGGTAAGCGGGCCGCCGCCAAACGTGGTGCCGTGTTTGCCGGGCGTGATGTGCTGCGCAAATTGCTCTTTGGCCAGGAATGCGCCCAGCGGCAAGCCGGCGGCGATGGGCTTGGCTATGCAGACCACATCCGGGGTGACGCCAAAGTGCTCGAAGGCGAAGAGCCGCCCGGTGCGTCCCAGGCCGCATTGGATTTCGTCGAAGATGAGCGCAGCCTGATGCTGATCGCAAAGCTCGCGACACACACGCAAAAATTCCGGCGTCGTTTCCTGAATGCCGCCTTCGCCCTGAATCGGTTCGAGCACAATGGCGCAGACGCGCTCGTCCATCGCGGCGCGTAGCGCTTCTGCATCGTTGCGCGGAACGAAACGCACGCCCTCGAGCATGGGATCGAAGTCCTTGCGATATTTCGGCTGGCCGGTGAGTGCGAGCGCGCCCATGGTGCGTCCGTGAAAGGAATTTTCCAGCGCGATCACGACCGATTTTCCCGGGCCGTCGGTCGCGTGGCCCGCAGCGCGCACCAGCTTCAGCGCGCCTTCAATCGCCTCGGTGCCGCTGTTGGAGAAGAACGCGCGGTCCAGTCCCGAGAGCTTGCAAAGCTTCTCTGCCAGCAGGCCTTGGTACTCGTTGTAATAGAGGTTGGAGACGTGGATGACCTTGGCTGCCTGATCGCGAATGACCTTCACGATGCGCGGATGCGCGTGGCCGAGCGCGTTGACGCCAAGACCGCTGAGGAAGTCGAGATAGCGCTTGCCCTCGAACGTCGTACACGTACACGCCTTTGCCGCGCGCAATCGCCAGCGGGTAGCGGGAATAGGTGTTCAGCAGGTATTGGCGTTCGCGTTCGACGATGGCTTCGTATTGCGACATGGATGATGACCTCGGGTGGAAATATCTATTTTACGAGGTCTACACGGCTGAAGCCCGAAGGGCGAAAGAAATTAGCCCAGCGCGGGAGCGCTGGGTAAACGTTCAATAAAGAAGCCCCAAGTCCCGTAGGGACGGCAGAAGGTGTGCCGCCCCCGAAGGGGCTCCTGTTTATATTGCGACGCGGTTCCCAGCGCTTCCGCGCTGGGCTAATTACTTTCGCGTCTGCGACGCTCACGCATGACCGACTCGAAAGGATGCGGAAACACTCGACATTTCAGATGTGATCGTCAAGTGCCCACGCCCAGCGGTTGAGCGCGAATTGCCGACCGCTAAATGCTGGTATTCGTGATCCAGATCACAGCCCCATGTTTGCCGCGCGCCCTACACTGAAAGCATGTTGAGCGAAAAACAATTTCGCGAGCGCGCCCGCACCGAGCTTCGCCAGATTGGCGAGCAGCTTAAGGGGCTGGCAACGGATCGTGACGTTTATTGGAAACTGGAGCGCGAGATTATCGAGCACAATCCGCTGCTCAAGGATGGCCGCAGCTCGTTCCTCGATATGGTTCGGGGATGCTACGTCGATGCCATGACGGCGCGCCTCCTGCGCCTGCTTCAACCCGATGATGCCGACGTTTTCTTCCCCAGAATTTTGGAGCAGCTCGCCGGATATTCCGGCCTGCTTGACGGCAAGCTCAGCCAGCGGGAATTTGTGCAGGATCGCGGCGCGCTGCAGCAGGCCGTCATCAACATGAAGCGTGCGGCGCTGCCACGCTCTGGACATCATGAGCGGACGCTCTCGGCGCTGGCCTCGGCGCATCGCGAGCTCGATGCCGCCCTCGACCTGATGCTTGCGACCGTCAAGACCTACTACTGGATCATCACCGACAGCTATATCGATCTGGATGTCAGCCACGCTGAAGATCCGATGTCCATCTTTCAGTCTGCGTGGGCGTTGCCGATTTTGGCGAAGTAATCTCACGTGAACCGTTTGCGATCAGCTGTTACTTCCTTGCAGAGCGCATAAAATTCGTGAACTGAGTCGGCAAAACGAAAGCCTGACAGAGGGGAACCCTGATGACCGCTACGGGAAACCTTCCGCAACTCTCGATTTCCTAAGCCCATGGGCTGGTTCTGCGGTAACATTCTTCACATCGAGTCCGGGTGTGGGAGACGCTAATTGCGGTTTCGAATCCGGAGCGCATAGGCCCGGTATGGGCTGGGAAATTTGTTTCGGCAGGCAGCCTTCTCCTCCGCTTCCGCATCCGGTGAAGCTGTATCTCGGTAATTTCTGGGCTGGCATTTCCTGGCGACTGTCTCGTAAGGGCTTTCCTGCGTCGCCAATTTGTCCGTGCCGCCACTACGCCGCTTGTGGCTATTGTTTTCGCTCAGCGGCCGCGATTGAGACGTCGCCCATCGGAGCGTAGCTCATGTGCTTGGCAATTCCCGGCAAAGTGCTCGAAGAGTTTGACCGGCGCGGTATGCGCATGGCCAAGGTGCAGTTCGGCGGCATCGTGCGCGAGGCGTCGCTCGACTACACGCCCGAGGCCAAGGTTGGCGATTACGTGCTGGTGCACGTGGGATTCGCCATCAGCACCGTCGACGCTGAAGAAGCCGCCCGCACGTATCAGCTACTGGAAGAGATGGACCAACTCACCGAGCTCGAAGCTCCGGTGGTCGACGAGATTTCTGCGAGGAAACCGCAGTGAAGTATATCGACGAATATCGCAACCCGCGGCTGGCGAAAGCCACGGTCGAGGAGATTCGCCGCATTCAGACGCAGCCCTGGGTCATCATGGAAGTCTGCGGCGGGCAGACGCACTCCATCGTCAAGCACGGCATCGACCGGCTTCTGCCGGAAGGCATCGAGCTGGTGCACGGCCCCGGCTGCCCGGTATGCGTCACGCCGCTGGACATGATCGACAAAGCGCATGCGATTGCCGCGCGGCCCGACGTGATCTTCTGCTCCTTTGGCGACATGCTGCGCGTGCCGGGTTCGCACGGCGATCTGTTCACGCTGAAGTCGCAGGGCGCGGACATCCGCGTGGTCTATTCGCCGCTGGATTGCCTCAAGATCGCTGCCGCTAATCCCGACAAGCAGGTTGTGTTCTTCGCCATCGGCTTTGAGACCACGGCTCCGGCGAACGCAATGCTGGTGCATCGCGCCAAGCAGGAGGGCGTGAAGAACGTCTCCGTCCTGGTCTCGCACTCGCTGGTGCCGCCGGCGATCACCTACATTTTGCAATCGCCGCAGAACCGCGTGCAGGGATTTCTTGGCCCGGGACACGTTTGCGCCATCATGGGCTATCGCGAGTACGAACCGGTCAGCGAGCGCTACAAGGTGCCGATCGTGATCACTGGATTCGAGCCGCTCGACTTGCTGCAAGGCACGCTGATGGTGGTGCGGCAGCTCGAGGCGGGAACGCACACTACGGAGAATCAGTACTCTCGCATTCTGGACCGCGAGGGGAATGTGGGGGCGCGCAAGCTGGTGAACAGCGTCTTTGAAGTGGGCGACCGCCGCTGGCGCGGTGTGGGCTGGATTCCCAAGAGCGGTTACAAGCTGCGTTGGGAGTACCGCGACCACGATGCCGAGAAGATTTTCGAAGTGAAGGAGATCGACACCCAGGAGCCGGCGATCTGCATCAGCGGGCAGATCCTGCGGGGCATCAGGAAGCCGCACGATTGTCCGGCTTTCGGGACATTGTGTACGCCGCTGACGCCGCTGGGCGCCACGATGGTATCGGCCGAGGGCGCATGCGCCGCGTACTACGCGTATGGACGGCATCTCGACAAGCAGAGAGCCGAAGCGGCAGTCGCGGCACCTGCGCCGTAACGAGTGGGATTTCACCACGGAAGCACGGAATACACGGAAGAAAAGAGAATATTAAATTCTGTGCATTCCGTGCTTCTGTGGTGAACATAGTTCTTGACGGGGAGCACCTGCGGGAAGGGTTGTATGAGTAGCGCGACCACCGTAGACACGCCGGCGCTTTCGCCGCAGGAATGGCATGACAAAGTCATGCGCAAGTGCCAGGAATCGGTCGAGATCAAGAACAAGTTCTTCGAGCGCTATGCCAACGACATAGGCGAGCTGAGCCAGAAGATGGCCGAGCGCTTCGCGCGCGGGCGGCGCTTATGGGTGATGGGCAACGGCGGCAGTGCCTGCGACGCGCAACATGTCGCAGTGGAATTCGTGCATCCCATCATCGAGAAGCGGCGGGCGCTGCCGGCGCTCGATCTCGTCAGCCAGATTCCCGTGGTGACCGCAATCTCCAACGACAAAGATTTCGCCCGCATCTTCATCGATCAGATCGAGCTCTGGGGCGAAAAGGACGACATGGCGCTGGCCATCTCGACGAGCGGGCAATCGCCCAATCTGATTTATGCGATGGAAGCTGCGCGCAACAAGGGCCTGCTGACGATTTCATTTTCCGGCAAAGACGGCGGGCGCCTCCCCGAAGTCTCCGACTACTGCTTCACCGTCCCGAGTTTCAGCATTCATCGCATTCAGGAGTCGCACGTCGCGCTGCTGCACATCCTTTGGGACCTGACGCACGTGGCCATGGGCGAGGAGGACATCATCTGATGAGCGAAGCCGCCGTCAAAGCTCCGATGTCTGTGCCCGAATCTGAGACCACCGGCCTGCCCGGCGCGACTTGTCCGCTGCCCATCCTGCATCACGACCACATCGTGCTCGGACATGGCAGCGGCGGCAAACTCAGCGCAGAGCTGCTGGAGCGGGTCTTCCTGCCGGCATTCAGTAATCCCACGCTCGATAAGCTGGACGATCAGGCCGTGCTCCAGGTTGGCAATGCGCGGCTGGCATTCACCACCGATTCCTTCGTGGTCACGCCCATCTTTTTCCCCGGCGGCGACATCGGCCGGCTGGCCATCAATGGCACGGTCAATGATCTCGCGATGAGTGGCGCGCGCCCGCTGTATCTGGCGGCGGCGTTCATCCTGGAAGAAGGACTCTCGACCGAGGAGCTGTGCCGCATTGTGCAATCGATGAGCGAGGCCGCCAGAGACGCCGGCGTGCAACTCGTCACCGGCGATACCAAGGTCGTCAACAAGGGGAAGGGCGACAAAGTTTTTATTTCGACCACCGGCATCGGCGTGGTCGAGCGGCCGGTAAACATCTCCGCAGATCGCGCGCGCGCAGGCGACCAGATCATCCTCAGCGGCTACATTGGCGATCACGGCATGGCCATTCTGTCGCAGCGCGAGAACCTGGAGTTCGAAGGCGTAATCGAGAGCGATTGTGCAGCTCTGCATTCGCTGGTGAGCGACATGCTGGACGTGTGCTCCGATGTCCGCTGCCTGCGCGATCCAACGCGCGGCGGAGTCGCCACCGTGCTGAACGAAATCGCCGGTCGCTCCAAAGCCGGAATGCTGCTGCGGGAAACCGAGATCCCGGTGCGGGAGACGGTTCGCGGTGCATGTGAGCTGCTGGGTTTGGATCCCATGTATGTGGCCAACGAAGGCAAGTTGGTCGCAATTGTCCCGCCAGATGCGGCTGACGCAATCGTTGAGGCGATGCGTCAGAACCCGTTGGGGCGCGACGCACGCATCATCGGGGAAGTAGTGGCTGACCACCCGGGCATGGTGCTGATGGAAACCGAAATCGGCGGGACTCGAGTTGTGGATACGCTGTTCGGCGAACAGTTGCCAAGAATCTGCTAAACTGGGCAACTTCTAAGGCCGAACCGCGCATCTGGGTGCAAATCGCTCGAAGTATTGCGGGAGGCTGGATTGCTCGTGGGGTGCAATCCGATTACTACCTCGCTACGGGTGCTCTGCCCGCTTTTCTCCACATCTGTGCTCATCATCTCTAGTCAAAACCAGCAACAATTTCCCGACGACCGCTGTTTTTCGCGATCGCAACTCCGGCCGGCTGAAAGGAGGTTGTAAATGCCAGTTGAGCCGATTCCATTTCAGAGGCGCAAAAGTGAAGCGCCTTCGCCCGTGCAAGAGGTGCACATTGTCTGGCTGACCGCCGGCCTTAGCTGCGACGGCGACTCAGTTTCCGTGACTGCCGCAGAGCAGCCCAGCATTGAAGATGTCATTCTCGGCGCCATTCCGGGCCTGCCCAAGGTCTACCTGCACAATCCAGTGCTGGCCTACGAGAATGGCGACGACTTCATGAAGTACTTCTACCAGGCCGAACGCGGGGAGATCGACCCTTTCGTTCTGGTGGTGGAAGGTTCCATACCCAACGAAAAGATCAAGGACGAAGGTTACTGGGCGGCGCAGGGGACCGATCCCGATACCGGCCAGCCGATCACCACTTGCGAGTGGATCGATCGTCTGGCGCCCAAGGCACTGGCCGTCATGGCCGCCGGAACTTGCGCGACCTACGGCGGCATTCACGCCATGGCGGGCAATCCCACCGGCGCAATGGGACTGGCCGACTATCTCGGCAAGAACTGGCGCTCCAAGGCCGGACTGCCGGTGGTGAACGTACCGGGCTGTCCCGTGCAGCCCGACAACTTTATGGAAACCGTCCTTTACCTGCTGTACCAGGTAGCAGGGCTGGCGCCCATGATCCCGCTTGACCAGCAACTGCGCCCGACGTGGCTCTTCGGCAAGACCGTGCACGAAGGCTGCGACCGCGCCGCCTATTACGAGCAGGACGACTTCGCCCTGGAGTATGGCTCCCCGAAGTGCCTGGTCAAGATCGGCTGCTGGGGCCCGGTGGTGAACTGCAACGTCACCAAACGCGGCTGGATGCGCGGCATTGGCGGTTGCCCGAATGTCGGCGGCATCTGCATCGGCTGCACTATGCCAGGCTTCCCGGACATGTTCATGCCATTTATGGACGAGCCCTCGGGTGCGCGCTTCTCCACTGCGGCGCTGACCCTGTACGGCAAGATGATCCGCGCCTTGCGCGCCATCACCAACAGCACCGTGAACGGCGAGCCGGAGTGGCGGCGTCCTGGCCGCGAGCTCATCACCGGCTATCACCCCAAACCCGGCGCGTACAAGTCGCGCTACAGCCGCGGCGTCGCGTAGGCGAGGAGGATAGTAGCAATGGGAACCATGACAGAACCGTTGGTCGAAACTCCGACTAAGAAACGGAACCTGGTGGAAATGAACTGGGACCCCATCACCCGCATTGTGGGCAGCCTGGGCATCTTCACCAAAATCGACTTCGAAAACAAGCAAGTGGCGGAGTGCCATGCCACCTCCTCCATCTTCCGCGGGTACAGCATCTTTATGAAGGGCAAAGACCCGCGCGACGCCCATTTCATCACCAGCCGCATCTGCGGGATTTGCGGCGACAACCACGCCACCTGCGCGACCTACGCGCAGAACATGGCCTTTGGGATCAAGAACACCCCCATGGGCGAGTGGATCCTCAACTTGGGCGAGGCCGCCGAGTACATGTTTGACCACAACATCTTCCAGGACAACCTGGTCGGCGTGGACTTCTGCGAGCAGATGGTGAAGGAGACGAATCCTTCATTGTGGGACAAGGCGCAGCGCAAGCAGGCGCCCAATGCCGACAAGCACGGCTTCCGCACCATCGCTGACATCATGACGGCGCTGAACCCGTTTACCGGCAGCTTCTACCGGCAGACGCTGGAGATGAGCCGCATGACGCGCGAGATGTTCTGCCTGATGGAAGGCCGGCACGTGCATCCCTCCACCTTGTATCCCGGCGGCGTCGGCACCGTGCCCACGGTGCAGCTCTTCACCGACTACATGGTGCGACTGATGAAGTATGTGGAGTTCATGAAGCGTTGCGTGCCGCTGCATGACGACCTGTTCGACTTCTGGTACGAGGCCCTGCCCGGCTACGAAAAAGTCGGACAGCGCCGCATCGAGATGGGCTGCTGGGGATCGTTCAACGATCCCGACGTTTGCGACTATCAGCTACGAGCACATGTCGGATTGGGGCCGCGCCATGTTCGTCACGCCGGGCATCGTGCTTGACGGCCAGTTGGTCACCAACGACCTGGTCGATATCAATCTCGGCATCCGCATTCTGCTGGGCAGCTCGTACTATGACGACTGGCAGAACGAGGAGACGTTCGTCAGGCACGATCCGCTGGGCAATCCGGTGGACAAGCGCCATCCGTGGAACCAGACCACCACGCCGCGTCCGCAGAAGCGCGACTTCGGCGGCAACTACACCTGGGTGATGTCGCCGCGCTGGTATCACCAAAAAACCGGCGAGCACCTGGCGCTCGATACCGGCGGCGGACCGATCGCCCGCCTGTGGTCGACCGCGCTCTCCGGCCTGGTGGACATCGGCTACATCAAGGCCACCGGCAACAGCGTGATTATCAACCTGCCCAAAGGCGCGATGCTGCCGGAGACCACCTTCGAATGGAAGATCCCCAAATGGAGCAATGCCATCGAGCGCGACCGCGCGCGCACCTACTTCCAGGCGTACGCCGCGGCTGCGGCGCTGTTCTTCTGCGAAAAAGCCTTTGAAGAGCTGATGGCGGGACACTCCAAGACGTGGACTCCGTTCAAGGTGCCGGAGTACGCCATCTCGTGCGGCTTCCACGAAGCGGTGCGCGGAGTGCTGTCGCACCACGTCGTCATTCGCGACGGCAAGATTGCCAACTATCACCCGTATCCGCCGACGTGCTGGAACGGAAACCCACGCGATGTCTACGGCACGCCCGGACCGTACGAAGATGCGGTGCAGAACACGCCCATCTTCGAGGAGAACGGCCCGGACAAGTTCAAGGGCATCGACATTATGCGGGCGGTGCGCAGCTTCGACCCCTGCCTGCCTTGCGGCGTCCACATGTATCTGGGCAACGGCAAAGTGCTGGAGACACGGCACTCGCCGATGTTTGGCGTGATGGGGCACAAATGACCAACGGCGAGTTCCAGGCGCACGCCGAAAAGATCGAGCGCGCGGTGCAGCGGGTTACCGAGCTGCAGCAGGAAGACTCACGCACCGCCGCGCTCGACCTCATGCAGTCGCTGATGGACCTGCACGGGGCGGCGCTGGCCCGCATCGTTGAGGTGCTGAGCGATGCGGGCGATGCCGGGCGGAATTCGCTGGCCAATCTGGGCAGCGATCCTCTGCTCTGTGGGCTTATGGTGCTGTACGGGGTGCATCCGCTCAGCCTGGAAGAACGCGTGAGGCGCGCCATCGACAAAGTCCGCCCGCAGGTGCAAAAGCAGGGCGGCAAGGTAGAACTGCTCGATGTCAACGATAGCTCGGTTCGTGTGTCGATCAGCAGCTCCGGAAACGGCTGCCATTCGTCACCCGACGCGCTTAAGACTGCAGTCGAGCAGGCCGTCCGCGAAGCCGCACCTGAGGTGATCGACTTCATCGCCGAAGGTGTGGCTTCGTCGGCAGCGGGATTTATTCCGGTGAACATGATTCAGCCGGTGAGCGTCGCTATGAAAGCTGAGGGCTGAGGGCGTTGCCAACGAATAGCTATCATCCCTTCGCCCACAGCCGTCAGGTGAAATCTGACGGCTCAAAGCTGCCGGCTGATGACTTGTGAACCCAACCCAGGTTCAGACCGGCAACGAACAGCGTTAAACATTGAAAGAGGAGAACCGATATGAAGAATCCACCGCGCAATATTGACGCGCACACCCCAGGAACGAAGCGCGGAGAAGAGTGGGCGTACGAAGGCAGGCGCGAGCCGGGACGTGAGGGCAAGGGCCGCACCGCGCGAGATTCGACGGGAATCAATGCGGATGACCGTGCGCCCATCGATCCGCGCATGCCGCACATGCCGCCGGCATAGGTGGAAGAGGGGGTGGAGCCCCGCTTCAGCGGTGCATTTCGCTCTCACCGTTTCATGATTTTGTCATCCTGAGCGGAGCGGACGCGAAGCGCGCTTGCGGGTTTCGCGTCCGCGGAGCCGAAGGATCTGCGGTTCGCGCGCAGCGTGCCATCTCGCCGGAACCGCAGATCCCTCGGCTGCGGTCGCCGCGGCGACCTCCGCTCGGGATGACAACAATGTGGTCCACGATCTTACTGAGGCACAATCAGCCTGATGGCCACCAGCATCGACAATCCCAGCCGCAGCTCTCTCGCCACGCTGCAGCGCTTTGTGCGCAAGCCGCGCGAGCGCGCTCGAAGCGTGCGAGCTTTGCGCCAAGCCGCTGCCGCCGTTTCACCAGCATCTGCTGGAAGTGGAAAAGCGCCGCGTCACCTGCGCCTGCGACGCTTGCGCTATCCTCTTCCCAGGCAATTCGCTCCAGCGCTTCAAGCGCATTCCCCGCGACACAACGCGTCTGCATGACTTCACGATGGACGAGCAGGAATGGGAGAGCCTGCTGATACCCATTAACCTCGCTTACTTCGTGCACAGCAGCCAGGCCGGGCGCGTCGTTGCGCAATATCCCAGTCCCGGCGGAGCGATGGAGTCCTCGCTTGACCTGGAATACTGGAACGCCATCGTCGAACGCAATCCGGTTCTGAAGAAGTTTGAGCCCGATGTCGAGGCGCTGCTGGTCAACCGCATCGGCACGGGCTCGCCATCGCCCGGTGAGTTTGCGCCTGATGAGACGCGCCGCGCCCCGCGTTATTACCGCGCTCCCATCGATCAGTGCTTTCGCCTGGTGGGCATCATCCGCACGCACTGGCGCGGGTTGAGCGGCGGCGTGGAAGTCTGGAAGGAGATCGACGCGTTTTTCCGCGAACTCGATCAGCTGTCTGGAGGCGCGCTTGCCTGATCTCCACTTCCAGGTCGAGGACGCTTTCGCGACGCCTAACGCCGCGGTGCCGCAGCTTACGTTCAAGGTGCGGATCGCCAACTCCGAGCCGGAGCCGGTCCACTCGATCGCCATGCGGGTGCAGGTGCAGATCGAGCCGGTGCGCCGCCGCTACACCGCACAAGAGCAGGCGCGATTGAAGGAGCTATTCGGCGAGCCCGAGCGCTGGAGCAAATCGGTGCATCCGCTGCTGTGGACGAACGCCAACGTCAACGTCGGCGCGTTCACCGGGAGCACCGTTATAGAAGTGCCGGTGCCGTGCACCTTCGACTTTAATATCGCCGTGACCAAGTATATTCACGGGCTGGAAGGCGGCGAGTTGCCGATGAGCTTCCTGTTCAGCGGCATGGTTTTTCACGCCGGCCACATGGGCCTGCAGATCGCGCAGATTCCGTGGGACCGCGAGGCCGGCTACAAGCTGCCCGTCCGCGTTTGGAAAGAGATGATGGACTTGCATTACCCGAACACCGCGTGGCTGTGCCTGGAGCGCGATGTTTTTGACCGGCTCGCCGAGTACAAGGCGCGCCACAACATCGCGAGCTGGGAACAGGCGCTGGAGCGGGCGCTGGCCCTGACTGCGGAGGCCAAGGCATGAACCGCGAGCTTGCCATGAAGGTCGCCAACGCCGTGCTCTACGAGGGCTACATGCTGTATCCGTATCGGCCATCGGCGATCAAGAACCGGCAGCGCTGGAGCTTCGGCATTCTCTATCCGCCGGCGTACGGAGAGGTGGTCGCGGGCACCGAACGCGCGCAAATGCATTCGGAATGCATCGTGAAGCTGACCGGCGCGACTGTCCTCCACATTCAACTGCGCTTCTTACATCTCGTGGCGCGTGAAGTGTCCCAGGAAATGGGCGATAATTTTGAACCCGTTCCGTCGCTGATAGTTGATGGCAAACCGATCGAGAGCTGGGAGGAAGGCGTAGAGCGATCGGTGGAGTTTGAGTTAGCACTGCGCGACGGTGCCCGACAAAGTTTTCCGTTCAGCTTCCCGCCTTCGAATGAAACGGAACCGCTGCGCGACTCGACCGGCGCGATTGTCGGCGAGATCCGGCGTCAGTGGCACGAAGTCGCGGGAACTATTTCGATTGCAGCGGCAAAATTGAGCGAACAGGTACTCAAGTTGTCTATTGATATCTCGAACACGAGTGCGCTGCCGGGTGATGCGCATGATCGCGACTCCGCGCTTGCTCACTTCGCTGTTGTCGGCGCATACCATCCTGAGCATCACCGGCGGCGAGTTCGTCTCGCTGCTCGATCCGCCGGAGGATCTTCGCCAGGCCGTCAGCGAGTGCAAGAACATCGGCAACTTTCCCGTGCTGGTCGGCGATGAAGGCGAACGCGACATGATGTTGTGCTCGCCCATCGTTCTCTACGATTACCCGCAGATCGCGCCCGAGAGCGCGGGCGACTTTTTCGACGGCACCGAAATGGACGAGATGCTCACCCTGCGGGTCATGACGCTGACCGAGGAAGAGAAAGATCAAATGCGAAGCGGCAACGATCACGTGCGCAACCTGCTGCAGCGCACCGAGGCCAGTGCGCGCGAGCAACTGATGCGCACCCACGGCACGATTCGCAGCATGAAATCGGTAAACGAGCCATGACGGATTTCTGGAACCCGGACGCGCCGGAAAATCAACCGTTGGCGAGTGTCACGGTATTCGGCGTGGAGGTGAAGCCCGGCGACAAGGTACGCCTGTGGCCGCAGAAAACCGCCGACATTATGGATATGGCCATGAAGGGCAAGGTCGCGATCGTCGAGGCCATTGAGCGCGACTACGACGACCAGGTGCATCTGGCGGTGGTGCTGGAAGATGACCCCGGCCGTGATTTCGGCATGATGCGCCAGCCTGGGCACCGTTTCTTTTTCTCTCCCGAAGAGGTCGAGCCTTTAACTTTGAATGGGGAGGTGTCGCATGAGCGGTAACGTTTTGGTAGCGGGTATCGGCAACATCTTTCTCGGCGATGACGCCTTCGGCGTGGAGGTCGTCAATCGACTGGCCCAGCGTTCGCTGCCGGGAAACGTCTGCGTGGCGGATTTCGGAATCCGTAGCTTCGACCTGGCCTACGCGCTGATGGAAGATTGGGAGTTGGTGATTCTGGTGGATGCACTGCCGCGCGGCGGCGAGCCGGGAACGCTCTACACGCTCGCCCCTGAGCTGCCGGCGAGCGGCGAGGCGCCGCCGAACCTCGACGCCCACACCATGAATCCCGTTGCCGTGCTGCAAATGGTCAGTGCGCTGGGAGGACAAGTGGGACGCCTGTTGGTTGTGGGCTGCGAGCCGGCCACCGTGGAACCCGATTCGGAAGGCAATATGGGCCTTAGCGCACCGGTCACCGCGGCGCTGGATGAGGCGGTGCGCATGGTCGAAGAGTTGATCGAGCAGGTGCGCAGCCACGCAGCGGCGGCGTAACCAGAAATTCTTACCAGTAAGATTCAGCTCTGTATCCTTACTGGTAAGAAAACTTCGAGAATCTTACCGGTAAGAAAAAAGGAGAAAGCGATGAAAGGCAAAATCTTATTGTGGGGCACGATTGCCGCCACCGTATTGGGTCTGGTTTATTTTCGCGGCGATATCCAGCGCTACACCAAAATGAAGATGATGTGAGCCCAGCGCCGCTGGCGCAGCGCGTCACGCCGATTGTGCACTTGCGGGAGCGCCGGTGGATAGCGGGTTGTCGAGATCGGCGCGCCACGCCATGACGGTTCCTATATTCTTCGCCTCCACGGGCGCCGATTCGCGAAACGCGGCCTGATACGCAGGGACCAGGGCCTGATAGTAGGCGTTGCTGGCCACGATCTGACCCGGCCCGGCATCCGCGAGCAGCCGCGCTGCCAGGTTAATCACGTCGCCGATACCGCTGATATGGGTGCGGCTGAACGGACGCAGCGACACCACCTGCATCGCGCCCATGCAGATGCCGATATGGACGCCGCGCGTCTTTTGCACGCTGTCCAGTTCCCGCTGCCACTTCCGCGACACCGAGTTCCCAATGTCTACCAACGCTCGGGCGCAGTCGAAGGCTGCCTCCAGGTAATTGTCCGTCTGCTCCGGAAGCCCGAAGAGGCCAATGGCTTCGTCGCCTACGAATTGGTACATCATGCCGCCGGTGTTCAGGATTGCGGCGCGCGCTTTGGAATAGAACGTCGTCAGGCAGTGTCGGATGACTCCGTCCTCTTTCGTCTCCTTCACGTAGCCGGAAAACCCGCACAGGTCCGCCATAACCGTGACTACCTTGGGATACCTGCCGGGAGCCAACATGGTCGAGGAGGTCATCCCGCACTTCTGGCGCAGTCGTTTCAGTTCCCAGAATCCATAATGCCAAGTCAGGGTACTCTGCAGGTTGTCGTCTGCCCAGGTTTCCTCAAAGGCGTGTCGTCCTTCGGCGTTATCTATGGCGTGGCGCAAATCGCCGATACTCGCTTCACAGATACAGTCCACCTCAACCCCAAACGACTCTTTCAGCAGCGAAAGCAGCTTCGCCTCGTCCCACACCTCAATGGCAAGCTTCGGGGCGAGGTTTGACCGGAGTTGCGGCTCGATGTTCTTCCAGCTCTCAGCCTGTTTGGCGTCAATTATGACGACGAGTCTTGAGCCCTCCTCCAGCGGTACGGCGGGGCCGTACTTCCTGATGAGTGACGCCAGGCTTTGCTCCGGCGAATAGCCGTAGTTGATCTCGAGATACTGCGGTGGACTTCCTGCCATGTCAATCCGGATGTCCGCGAACCCGTCGGGAATGCCAAGCGAGTATTCCTGCCGGATCCGCACATCCTGTGGCTCAATCCCCTTTTCACTGGCGTAGCGGAGGCGGAGCAAATTGCAGCAGATCTCTTCAACAAAGAGTCGAAGTTCACGAAGATATGGTTGGTCGTCTTGCCGCTGCGTGGTAAAACCCATCGAATTATCGCCCCTAAGCTTGCTCCAATGAGCCAACCCTTCCTACTTCTATGTACACGAGATTTTCCGTATCTCGCCTGGCCAGAAACCGGCTTTTTCATTGGTAGCTAAGGCCCAACACTATACACCGCATCGCATTCGCTCGCGCAGTTTCTTTCAGCAGGAGCGATTACGGCGGCCTCCCGTACCCGGCTATTGAGAGCTGCAAAATTAATGTCCTGCTCGATGGTGGAAGCGCCGGGCTTCAGCCCGGCGAATCGCGAGGCGCGAATTACGGCTTTAGCCGCGGTGAACCAGGGCTTAAAGCCCACTCATCTCGCCAAATTACGGGACGGCTAAAGCCGTGCCCTTCCACCGTACATAGGACATTACTTCGGCAGCAATCAATAGCTGCCTGGATACAAAACAAAACCGGCGACACGAGGCCGCCGGTCTTAGCCACTGAACGCTGGAAATCAGAGTATGGGCCTGGCCGAAGCGTAGTCGTCGTCGCGGCGCTGCAGCGTCGGACGATCGTCGCCATCCTTGCCGTTGCCTTTGTCGGCAGTCTGCGTTTTGCGCAACGTCGGCTTGTTGGGATTGTCGGTCTGAATCCCCTTCTTGCGATTCTCGAAGGCCGCCAGCCGCGCCTTGACCTGATCGAACTCCGAAGTATCCACAATGTATTCCGGCCGTGGTGGCAGCACCTCGCGAATCTCTTCCTGGCTCTTCAGGATGCGGTCTGGCGTGGGCGGGTGACTCTCAAAGGCCTTGGCCAGGATTCCCGGCTTTTCCTTTTCCAGCGCTTTGATCTTCTCGAAGAAATCGATGAACGCCTCCGGGTCGTAGCCTGCTTTGTACATGTACTGCAAGCCGAAGTAGTCAGCTTGCGCTTCAAAGTCGCGCGAGAACTTCATGAAGGTGACCGGAAGCGCCAGGCTCAGGGCGAGGTTCGTCGCTTCGTATAATCCCCAACTGTTGATCACAAACATTAGCGGAATGGTGGCCATGCTCACGTAATTAGCGCGGGTCATTTCGCGCGTGGCATGGCGAAGCACGACATGCGAAATCTCGTGCGCCATTACGCCGGCCAGTTCGGCTTCGTTGTCGGCAGCCAGAATGAGGCCGCTGTTAACGTAGAAGAAGCCGCCGGGCAAGGCGAAGGCATTGATGTCGTCGGAGTCGATGACCTTGATGGTGAAGGGCACCTTGGCATCGGAGTTACGCACCAGGTTCTGGCCCACCCGGTTCACGTATTCGGTGATCACCGGGTCCTGGATCATGCGCGCGCTCGATTCCACCATCATGGCGTACTGTTTGCCCATCTTCACGTCGGTGTCGATCGAGTACCAGTCGCCCAGGCTCTTGCCCGTGCTGCCCACCTTGCGATTGCCGATGTCCTCAATGTCGTTCTTGTCCTTGTTGTGGGTTTCCTTGGGCGCGCCGGCAGTAGGAGCCGTTGCTGCTGCGCTATCCACGGGCGATGAAGTTGAGCTGGGGCTGGCCGCAGTCTGCGACTGGTCGGGAGCGCTCGCCGGTGGGGAAGAAGAATTAGCGGAAGCCGGGGCTGACTGCGCGTTGTCCTGTGCCATCGCCGGGACAAACGGATTGGCACTCAGCAGCACCGCGATCGCGACTGCACAAGCGGGCAATTTCATGGGAAACTCCAGCGCCTAACGCCGCACCTTGCCGGGGGTGCTTTCTGCGCACATTATATGCTTGGAATCGCAATGCGGCACAATGGATTTCCGCTACTCTGCCGCCTGCGAAAGATTGTGGAGAGGAGCTTCTGGGCAGAACTGTCGCTGGCAGCTCGCGACTGGCGGAAACTGGTTTAGAATGAGCGCTTCGTCCCAAGGAGGTCGGGTAATGGCTAGTGGGGTTTCGTCACAACAAACTCACAAATTAATGACGATTGAAGACTTCGTCGCGGGCCTGCGCAAGCTGCGCGAGCCGGACTTCACCGGCGTTCAAGGGACGCTGGAGTATCTGCGCGTGAGCCGCGTCGATGCTGAATCGCTACAGCCGTATCTGTTTTGGAACCCGCAGCACTACACCCGCAACCTCATCGACAAGACCGAGCTCTACGAGCTGCTTGCCATCTGCTGGGAGGTTGGCATGAAGAGTTCGATCCACAACCACAAGGGGCAGAACTGCTGGATGGCCGCGCCCATGGGCAAGCTCGCGGTGCACAACTATCGTGTCGTCTCCGAAGATCTGAGCGCACATGCATGCAATATCGTTCCCACCGATGTGGTGAACATCACCGCCGACAATCCCGTGGCCGTCGATCCGCTGAACCCGGTCCACGACGTTCGCAATCCGCGCGAATGGAACCAGCGCGCCGTCAGCCTGCACGTGTACTCGCGTCCCTTCGATTCCTGCATTGTGTATTCCGTGGAGCAGGGCAGCTGCGGCGAGATCGGGCTGCAGTACACGTCGAAATATGGAAAGCTGTGCTAAGAGCAGCAGCTAGCAATTAGCAACTAGAGCGATTTGGGAATTAGAGGGTAATCCAGCAGAGCACGGGTAGTGCGGCGCTTGAGCGCCGCGTTAGCTTTGAACACCAGTTCCGTCCTCTTCCAGCCGCTGACTGATGTACTCCCACTCCGCGCGGAAGGCGTTGCGCTGCGCCTGCGCCTCGCGCTCGGCCCGCTGCTCTTCATGGCCGGCGCGCCACCACAAGAAAATCGAAATCAGCGAAAAGAAAATCGGCAAATAGAAATCCGGAAATCCCACATAGACGCTGAAAGCGGCCAGGCACATCACCAGCCACGAGCCCAGATAGCGCCGGTAGCGCAGTTCCGCGCGCGCCTTCTGCTGCGCGAACTGGTTCCACTCCCAGAGTTGTGCCTTGGCCATCTCCATGCGCAGGCGTTCGGCATCCGCGCGCTCAAGGAAACCGGCGCAATCAGCGGACCCTGGCCGGAAGATAGCTCCAGATCAGAGCCGTCCAAGCTCAGACTCATTCCCAAAATTACCGTATCTATGCTAATGGCTTCCAACGCTGCCTTGCTCCTTTTACGTTCGATCTTCGCGCCTTACCGGGCAAAGGGATTTGAGTGGCTCCGTAGATCTGTTCGTTAGTGAGATCCACCTTGGGCCCGCTGGAGCGGATGAGCGGAAAATGCACTCGACTCCCGCCGGCGCGCCGGGGTCGCGACAATATCCTCTCGACGCCTCGCAAAACGAGCTGGCGCATCGTGGTTTCCTCGGCGGCGGCAAGGGCCTTTAATCGCTCGTGGAGCGGCGCCGGGATCACGATTGTGACGCGAACATTTTTCTCTTTCATTTCCGAATCTTGCTCGTCGCTAGTTGCTAATTGCTAGTTGCTGCTTTCCTCACCGCAATCCCCAGCTCCTTCAGTTGCCGCTCGCTCACCGGCGTCGGCGCATCGACCATCAGGTCTACAGCCTTCGCCGTCTTGGGGAAGGGAATGACCTCGCGCAGGCTGTCTGCGCCGGCGAGGATCATCACGATGCGATCGAGTCCAAGCGCGATGCCGCCGTGCGGAGGCGTGCCATACTGCAGCGCCTCCAGGAAGAAGCCGAAGCGCGATTGCTGCTCCTCCGGCGACATCCCCAGCGCCTTGAAGATCTTCGCCTGAATGTCCTGGCGATGAATACGGATCGAGCCCGAGCCGAGCTCGGTGCCGTTCAGCACCACGTCGTAGGCCAGCGCGCGCACCGCGCCGGGATCGCTCTCCAGCTTGTCCATGTCCTCGTCGTGCGGCGAGGTGAAGGGATGGTGCGCCGCATTCCAGCGGCCCTCGGTCTCGTCCCACTCGAACATCGGGAAGTCGGTGACCCACAGCAAGCGGAAATTACCGTGCTTGAATGCGCCGTGGCGCTCGGCATATTTCTGTCCAAGTGCGAGTCGAAGTTGTCCCGTCGCGGCATAGACTGCGTACGCCTGCTGCACGCGCTTTCACCGCACCCGCTGCCTCACTGCGCTTCGCGCCCGCGACCATCACCAACAAGTCATCGGCGTTCGGCTTTGCCAAGGCGCGAATCTTGGCGACAGCTTCGGGGAACGATTTCTCCAGCCGCTTGATGTCCTCGAAGACCTTCTGCTCCTTGCGGTCGCCGAACATCGTCTTGATCTCGTCGCGTTCCTTGCGCGAGAGCTCGCCGACCTTAGGGATGACGATAGCCAAAACCGGCAGCTCGGCATCGATGTTCAAGGTCTCGAGATTGCCGGACGCAAACGCGCTGCGCACATCAGTCATCGCTGGCAGGCGAAGGTCGGGTTTGTCGCTGCCGTAAAGCCGGATCGGCATCGTCGTAGCTCATTCGCGGAAACGGCGCTTCCAGTTCGACACCAATACACGCGAATGCCGCTCGCAGGAAACCTTCGACCACCCGGAAGACCATCTCGGGCCGCGCAAAGCTGATCTCCAGATCGATCTGCGTGAACTCCGGCTGACGGTCGGCGCGCAAGTCTTCGTCGCGGAAGCAGCGCACGATCTGGAAGTACCGGTCAAAACCCGAGATCATGAGGATCTGCTTGAACAGTTGCGGCGACTGCGGCAGCGCGTAGAACTCGCCGGGGTAAACGCGGCTGGGCACCAGATAGTCGCGCGCGCCCTCGGGCGTGGAGCGCGTCATGAACGGCGTCTCGATTTCATAAAAGCCCTGCGAATTCAGATATTCGCGGATGGCGATAGCGACGTTGTGCCGCAGTTGGATGTTGTGCTGCATCTCCGGCCGGCGCAGGTCGACATAGCGGTACTTCAGCCGCACCTCTTCGTTGGCCAGCACGGTGTCGGCGGGCGTGAAGGGGAGCGCCTTGCAGTCGTTGAGCAGGCGCAGTTCGTCGGCGACAACCTCAATCTCGCCTGTCGGGAGGTTCTTGTTGACCGTGCCCGCATCGCGCAGCTTCACGTGGCCAATCACGGCGACCACAAATTCCGAGCGCACGGTTGTGGCTTTGTCATGCGCTTCGGCGGCGTCGGCGGTGACCACGACTTGCGTAATTCCGCTGCGGTCGCGCAGGTCGAGAAAGATGAGGTTGCCGAGATCGCGCCGCTTGTTGACCCATCCCATGAGCACAACTTTGGAGCCCGCGTCGGAGGCGCGCAGCTCGCCGCACATATGAGTTCGTTGCAGATCGCGTAAGAAGTCGAGCATTAGTATCGTGAACCCTCCATGAGCGTACAGGGAACAGGGCCAGAGAACCAAATCGTGCCGCTACAGCGGTTCCAGAGTAGGTGTAGCCCGCCTTGAAAGGGCACGCCTTGAGGCGTGCCGCTACAGCGACTTATGAACCGGCTTTAGCCGCTGCGGGAGTGGTCCCTCAGGGCCTAAAGGCGGGGCCTGCATCGGTGTGGTAAGGGCACGGCTCGAAGCCGTGCCCTTTCAAAGCCGCGGTACAGTAACTCTGAAACCGCGCTCTAGACATATCTGCTACTTCACGGCAGAAATATAGCCGCACAATCCGATGGCAGCTGTAATAACGAGGAGGGTTGACCAATACAGCCAGGCGGTGCGATCCAACCCGGTATGCCAGGAGTGCTCAAGCTCGCTGTACCACTCGTCTCCACGGCGCTGTCGGCGCGAACCAGCCATCTTCGAATCCAACCAGGCCTTGGTCGCGGTTTCCCAACCACAAATGCGATCTGCCGTGGTTGCATGTTCGAAGTATCGTAGGTACGCGCCGATTAGTTGGACCTTCCGGCCGGTCGATCGGGCGCGAATCACACCGAACACGGGAAATAAAACTGGAATGAACCAGCACCAGGCCAGTGCTGCCGAGAGATGCTGACTTGCCAGCCATGCCCACACTCCGGCCGCCGCGACTGGGGCAGAAGTTTCCGAGCGCCCAGCCTGCCCGAGGTGAAACAAAATTTCCTGGCGCAGCGCCCCAAACTGATTATTGTAAAAGTCCTTGCGCAATTCGGCGTAATCTTCTGGATGCTCCATTAATACCTCCGAGGAATGGGTTTATTGGTTCAAATGAGAGGCCAGATTCGCACGTGGTACCTGTATCTGCCGGCCAGTGGCTAGTTCCTTTACCGCGAACTGATCGGAAGCAACTTCATTCTCACCGACGATGACTATGTGTCTGGCACCGACCTTCTCGGCCAGCTCGAAGGATTTCTTGAGACGAAAACTCTCATCGCCCAGGTCGGCGCTCACGCCTGCCCGCCGCAGCTCGCGCGCGAGCTTCAGCGCGTGCGCGTTCATCCCCGTGCCGAGTGGGGCGATGTATGCCTGGAGCTTCTCGGTCGCCTGCTCGCCCTCGGATTGCAGCGCGAGAATCAGCCGGTCCTCGCCGATGGCGAATCCGATTCCCGGCGTCTTCGGGCCATCCAGCGACTCGGATAATCCGTCATAACGTCCGCCGCCGAGCACCGCGCTCTGCGCGCCTAAGCCGCCATGCGTGAATTCGAACGTCGTACGAGTGTAATAGTCGAGCCCGCGGACCATGCGCTCGTTGATCGAATACGGCACTCCGACTGCATCGAGCATCGCGCGCACCGCCGCGAAATGCTCGCGGCACGGCTCGTCGAGATACTCGCCGATCTTCGGCAGCTTCTCGATGATCGGCTGATCTTCGGGCACTTTGCAGTCGAGGACGCGCAGCGGATTAGTCTCGGCGCGGCGCTGGCAATCGGCGCACATCTGGTGTACGACCGGCTGCAACGCCTCGCGCAGTGCCTTGTTGTAGCGCGCGCGGTCTTCGGCGCATCCGACGGAATTCAACTGCAACTGCCAACCGTGCAGGCCAAGTTCGTCCAGCAGCGTGGCCAGCATCTCCAGCACCTCGGCATCACGCGCGGGGGACTCGCTGCCCGCACTGGGCGGTCCGATGATCTCCGCGCCGATCTGATAGAACTGGCGATAGCGCCCCTTCTGCGGACGCTCGCGACGAAACTGCGGACCGATATAGTAGAGCTTTTGCAGCGTGCCGGTCTTGTACAGCCCGTGCTCGATATAGGCGCGCACCACGCCGGCCGTGTTCTCCGGCCGCAAGGTCAGCGACTGTGCCTTCTCGCTCTGCGCGCGTGCGCGGTCTTCCCAGGTGAACATTTCCTTGGAGACGATGTCGGTCTCTTCCCCGACGCTGCGCGAGAAGAGCTGCGTGTCTTCGAAGATTGGCGTGCGAATCTCGTGATAGTTGTAGCGCGCGAAGAGATCGCGTACCTTCGCCTCCACCCGGTTCCATAAGTCGGTGTCGGGCGGCAGCAGGTCACGAGTTCCGCGAACGGCTTTGATCATCCTAGAATCCCGCCGATGTCACGACTGCCGTGAAAAACGTGCATAATGAGCACCGCATCCTTCTCCACACGATAGACGATGACGTAATCACCAGCCGCAAAGCTGCGCAGGCCGGAACGCAAGTCGTCGCGCCGGCGGCCGACGTTGGGGTACCGGTTCAAGAGCCAAAATTGCCGAGTGATGCTGTCGGTGATGCGGGTAGCGACGTCGCTGCTTCCACTCTCGCGCGCGGTGTAGAGCCAGATGTTGTCGAGCTCGGCTTGCGCTTCCCGCGAGACACGAAGTTTGCCCACTAGCGGCGCTTCTGCTCGGAGGCAAGCCTCTCGAAACCACGCTGCCGGATACCGTTAGCGAAGTCCGTGAGTTCCGCTTGCGAGCTGATACTCGCGCCCTCACCCGCGGCCAGAGAAGCCTCAGCTTGATCGACCGCTGCCAGGATCTCCAGCCGTCGCCGCTCGCGCTCTTCCCAGAGCAGCAACGCCTCCTGCACAGCCTCTTCGCTGCTCTGCAAGCGACCCGCATCAATTGCGTGGCGAATGAACGATTCCTGGTCGGGGCTCAAACGAACATCCATGTTTTAAAGGTAAAAGTTGGTCCCGAGGGTGTCAACCACCGGTCAACAATCAGCCATCCGGGTTATTGATTGACTGCTGATTGCTTCCGTTCCGCCAAATACTGCTCCCTGTACCCGAGGTAATTCCTGCCATATCGCAGGATCATCTCCTGGTCCTCATCGCCAAGCTGCTTGCGGAACTTGCCGGGCACGCCCATCCATAGCGAACGCGGTTCCACCACGGTTCCTTCGGGTATCAGCGTCCCCGCGGCGATGATCGATCCCGCCCCGATCCGCGCGCCATTCAGGACGACCACGCCCATGCCGATCAGGCACTGGTCCTCGACGACGCAGCCGTGAAGGGTGACCGAGTGGCCAACCGTCACCCAATCGCCCACTATGACCGGCCATTTGCCCAACATGCCGTGCAGCACGCTGCAATCCTGAATATTGCTGTTGGCCCCGATGCGGATCATGTGCACGTCGCCGCGCACCACCGCGTTCATCCACACGCTGGCGTTCTCGCCCAGCACCACATCGCCGATCAGTTGCGCCGACTCATCCACATAACACGACGCGGGAATGGTCGGGCTGATTCCTTTGTAGGAGCGGATCATAGTTCCTCGGGAGCAATAAAACCTGTCGCCGGTCGCACTCTTCCAACAGGCAGGAGCTTTTCTAATGCGCCTGGGGCCGAACCGACATCAAGTTTTTGAAGGTAACACGGCGCATACAGCCGGCGAAAGCTGCCGGGTACTCGCCCCATTGCCAGCGCACTCTGTGGCCGAAACGTAGCAGCTCGCCCCATCCCTCTGCGGGGTACAAATTTCGCCCAGAGCTGCCGGAGGTTTGGCATCCAATTCCCACTGAAGTACTGGCCGCAGGCGCAGATCGTGACGCGACGGTAAATGGCGTTACCGTCTACCACTTTGTCGGGATGGCATCCGGCCCACTTTGCGGTGAGAATTTAGGAGCGCCATTTCGTGGAACGGGCGGTTATTCATACTTATCCGATGTTTGATCAATTGACAGCAGGCAGCAGTTTGCATTCGAAAGCTGAACCGCAGTTCGAAGCCACGGTGGGGTGGATGAAGAACGCAACGTCGAAAACAGTGCTGTGCATTGATGACGAAAAGATCGGTCTGCGAGTGCGCAAGATCATGCTGGAGGGCCACGGTTTCAAAGTGTTGACCGCCACCAGCGGTGAACAGGGTCTCTCGATGATCGACAAGCACCAGGTTGATCTGGTGGTGCTGGACTACTACATGCCCGGTATGAACGGGGGCGACGTCGCGGCCGAACTGCGCCGCCGCAAGCCCGAGCTGCCTATTGTTTTTCTCTCGGCCTATTTTTCACTTCCGCCGGCGGCCCTCGAACTGGCCAACGCCTTCATCACCAAGGGCGATCCGCCCGACGTTCTGATCGACAAGATTGAGCAACTGATCTAAGCGGTAGTGCGATGCTTCAGCGTCGCGTCCGCAGCCTTCCCATGAATTCTTGGTTCGCCCTGGTCATCTTTCGATGATCAGGGCGAACTATTATTGGTGAAGCCGGGAACGCCGGCCTAAAGGCTGGCTCTACCTTCATTTCGCTCTCAGCAGCAGCACCGGCACGCTGATACTGTGTTGCACGCGACTGGCGGTCGTGCCCAGAAACAGGTCGGCCAGGAAGCGATGGCCGTGCGTGCTCATGGCCACCAGGTCGCATCCCCTCTGCTGCACCCATTTCACAATCTCACTGGCCGGATCGCCATACGCCAGCTCGGCCTCGGCGGGAATGCCTCTCTCCTGGAACTCCGAGCGCACCTTCTCCAGGTACGCCGTGTCTTCCGTGATTTCCGGACTGACGGCATCGCGACCGTAGGTGCGCGCGGCCCAGCCATCGGCCACATGCAGCAGCACCAGGCGGCTGCCCGCCAGCCGGGCGAGCTGTTTCACGTGCTCGATGATGGCGCGATCGCTGGTGGTACCGTCCAGGGTGACGAGGATGGTGTTGTACATCGTGCTAAGACCCCAGGGTCTAGAAAAAGGGTGCTGCGGTGGAAGCGGGCTTTAAGCCCGACGAATCCGCACGCTCGTCAGTAGCGGCTTCGGCCGCGGTGACCGGGGCTGAAGCCCAATTTCTGAAAGGCGGTTTTCGGCACGGCTAAAGCCGTGCCCTTTCACCCTGCAGCAAGACTATTCTCAAAGCTATCATCCGCCGGCAATTACCTGCCATGCCGCCTTGAAAGAATCGGGCAGCCCATAGATGTCCATGGCGGTGATCAGCAGCGCGCTGCCCCAGCCGGCGAGCAGCAGAAACCATCCATTGCGCCAGCGGCCCATGATCTTGCGAGAGGTCGTGAAGTGCATCAACGGGAACATGGCGAAGGGAAGCTGTAGCGCCAGCACCACCTGGCTGAGCACCAGCAGATCGGTGACGCTGCTGTCGCCGCGCAGTCCGATGACCAGCACCGCCGGCAGAATCGCCAGGGTGCGCGTGATCAGCCGCCGCACCCACGGCTGGATGCGCCAGCGCATAAAGCCTTCCATCACCACCTGGCCGGCGAGCGTGCCGGTAATGGTGCTGCTCTGTCCGCTGGCCAGCAGCGCGATCGCGAACAGCGTACTGGCGGCGGCCGTCCCCAGCAGCGGCGCCAGCGTGAGATAGGCGACGCGAATCCAATCGGCATCGGCGGTGAAGTGCACCACGTGGCCGCCGGGCACCACGACGCTCTGCTTGCCGAAGAACACGGTAGCCGCCAGCACCAGGATGGCCGCGTTCACGAAGAACGCGATGGTCAGCGCCACCACCGAATCCAGCGTGTTGAACTGGACCGCACGGCGAATCGAGGCGTCATCTTTCTGCAACCTGCGGCTCTGCACCAGCGCCGAGTGCAGATACAGATTGTGCGGCATCACGGTCGCGCCAATGATGCCGATGGCGATATACACCATCCCGACCTGCCGCAGAGTTGGCGTCACCAGCGCGCGGCCCATCTCCAGAAAACTCGGCTGGGTCTGCGGCAGCACAAAAATTTCAATGAAGTAGCAGACCGCCATGGTCGCGATCAGCAGCAGGACGACCGCTTCGATGGTGCGCATCCCGAAGCGTTGCAGGGCCAGCAGCAGCAGCACATCGAGGCCGGTGATGATAACGGCCCACAGCAGCGGAATGTGAAACAGCAGGTTGAGCGCGACCGCGCTGCCCAGCACTTCGGCCAGGTCGCAGGCGCCGATGGCGATCTCGCTCATCACCCAGTTCGGCCAGCGGGTCCAGCGCGGATACCAGTCGCGGCAGCACTGCGCCAGGTCTTTGCCGGTCACCACCCCCAGCCGCGCCGCGATCACCTGCATGAAGATCGCCATCAGGCTGGCAACACCGACCACCCACAGCAGCCCGTACTTGTACTGCGCGCCGCCTTGCAGGTCGGTACCCCAGTTGCCCGGGTCCATGTAGCCGACGCTGACCAGGATGGCCGGCCCGACGAAGGCGCGCCACTGCTCCCAAAATCCGGCCTGCTGATGCGGCACCGCGACGGTGCTGTGCAGGCCCTCGAGCGAAACGTTGCCGCCGGCTTCGGAGGCCCAGGCACCGGGCCGCTGGTGCAGGTTCGCGTTGGCGGAATCGGGCATGTCGATCAGGGGCGGCCGGCGGCCTCGCGCTGCCGGTTTATCGTAGTGTAGCAGATTTGGTTAACCGACGTTAAGAAGAGGTTGCGGAAAGTCGCTGCGCCCTGCCGTTCGGGTAGAGCTGGCTTTCAGAGAGTTTTTCGCGAGCGGCAATCAAATTTTTGTGGTGCGACACCCAGTTCGAAAACGTACTGTACCAGCCGCGCAGGGGCGGGATGGGTTGAGCCCGGCGCGTAAGCGCCGGGTGTAAGTGGAAAAGATGCTGAGCCGCGGAGCGGCGACACCCGGTCGCGACACAGTCACTTCAGGCACCGGATCTGCGTTCTCGGCTTTCGGCAGCCTGAAGCAGCCGGGCAGGGAGCGCCAATCCGGCCCGAGGTCCTGATTGCCCGGGTCCCCGTACCACCAAAGTTGTATTTCAGACTTGCGCTTTTCAGGGTACGTTTTCTGGCGTCGTTTCCCGCCTGCATGGGCGCGATCGGCTGTGAGTGTGGACACCAGCGAGCAGGACAAAGAGTCAGCACGATCCGTCTCCTAATTACTGCCAGGTCCCTCCATTCGTTTCGTTCTACCGGTAACTTGGCTTGCACCATTTGCACGCGCAGCAAACAGCGGTTTACATTGCGCGATCTGGCCGGCGCCACTTCGTTCTATGCCGTGCCACAACTGAAGTCTTGATTCTCTGGCACTAGCGCCAGCCAACAGTTCCACAGCGCCCCCAGGTCCCCTACTAGATCCACAAATGAATTCGCGCCTCGTGCACAGGCGCTGAAGGAGTCTCATGACTAGAAAGTCCCTGCTTGCCGTCTGGTGTCTCACACTGCTGACATTCATCGCAAGCTTCTCGCTCCCTTCTTACGCGGCTTCGCCGAACCTGCAAAGCGTTTCCAGCGTGACGCCGACACCTCGCATCACACAAGCGATTGATCCCCGCGCCTATGTCTCGTTGCCCGGCAACACGCGCCCGGAGGCGGCAAGCGCGGTCGGCTACAAAGGTCCGGCTTCGGCTGCCATGCCTATCGAACACATCTTTCTCTTCCTGCAACGCTCTCCTGAACAGGAGCGGGCGCTCGATCAATACATTGATTCGCTGAACGACCGCAACTCGCCCAACTTCCACAAGTGGCTCACGCCCGCGGAACTTGGCGATACCTATGGCGTGGCGGACGAAGACATCCAGCAGGTCACCAACTGGCTGGAGTCGCAGGGCTTCGTCATCAATAAGGTCTATCCCAACAAGATGCTGATCGACATCTCGGGAACCGTCGGCGCGATCGCGCAGGCCTTCCACACTCAGATCGGCCAGCTCGAGATCAACGGCCAGACGCATATCGCCAACATGGGCGATCCCGAGATTCCGATCGCACTGGCGCCCGTGATCAAAGGCTTTAGCTCCTTGAACGACTTCCCGCCGCACGCGATGAACAAGCCGGTCACGCAATACACCTTTGCCGGCTGCACCACCAGCACGAACGCTCCCACTGAGCCCGGCACCTGCTACGCGATGACGCCGCAGGACAATCAGACCATCTACAACTTGAATCCGCTCTACGCCGCCGGTTACTCGGGGCAAGGGCAGACAATCGCGCTAGTCGAGGACACCGACACCTATGGCGGTGCTGCCGACTGGAACAGCTACCGCACGGCCTTCGGGTTAACCGGCTACTCCGGCACTTACACCCAGGTGCATCCCGGCTGCTCCGATCCCGGCACGAACGCGGATGACGGCGAAGCGGCCATCGACGTGGAAATAGCCACGGCGATTGCACCCAGTGCTGCCATCGAAAACATCGCGTGCCCGTCGGGCACCGTCACCTTCGGCGGCCTCATAGCGCTGCAAAACCTGATTAACGAAGCAGGTCCCTATCCGGGCGTTGTCAGCGTCAGCTACGGCGTCTGCGAAGCCTTTAACGGCAACGGTGGCAATCAGGCCTTCTACAACACCTATCAGCAGGCCGCTGCCCAGGGCATATCTGTATTCGGAGCATCGGGTGATGAAGGCCCGTCCAGTTGCTCGGTTAACTTCTCAGTGGGCACCGAGTACGACGTTACCAGCCTGGGCATCAGCGGATGGACGAGCACGCCCTACAACGTGTCCGTCGGTGGTACCGATTTCGAGGACGTGTATAACGCGAAGCTGAATTCAGTTCCGCTCAGCACGTATTGGAATTCCACGAACTCTTCGGACTACGGCTCAGCCAAGTCGTATATCCCTGAGATTCCCTGGAACGATGCCTGCGCCAGTACTCTCATCACCGACTACATCAAAGGCAACTTCACAACCTACGGCAGCACCGGCTTTTGCAACGTGAGTCCGGGCGATATCACTACCGGCTACCTGAGCACGGGCGCAGCCAGCGGAGGCGCGAGCAACTGCTTCTCGGGGGCCGGCGGAGCCAATACGAGCAGCTACGGCGTATCACAGCCTGGTTGCCAGGGGTTGGCTAAACCCTCCTGGCAGTCGGGGAGCTCGCTGAGTGGCGGCCAAGCTGTTTATGGGCAGCCCGCCGACGGCGTCCGCGATATTCCTGACGTTTCCATGTTCGCCGCCAACGGCGTGTGGGGGCACTACGAAATCGTCTGCTGGTCGGACCCGAACTACACCGCGGATGGTGCGGCGTCATGTTCGGGCGCGCCGAGCACCTGGTCAGGATTCGGCGGAACTTCGGTTGCCTCGCCAACCATGGCGGCCGTACAGGCACTGGTCAATCAAAAAACCGCACAAACCTGGGGCAATCCCGCCCCTTACTATTACCAGGCCGCACAAAACGAGTACGGCGTGGCTGGAGGGACCTTCCTTGGAACGTCCTGCAACTCCAGCGGTAGCGGTGGCCCCGGCAGCGGATGCGTCTTCAACGACATAACCCAGGGCGACATCGACTTGGCATGCGAAAACAACGGCACTACCACAGAGCACCACTGCTACAAACCTAGCGGCACCCGCGGCGTGGACAGTACTGACAATGTCACGGGCGCAACCGTTATCAACGGTGGCACAGGTTACACGAGCGCACCGACTTGTGCCATTGCGGCACCGACCAACAGCAACCCCTACAAGACGCCGACCGGCACCACTCTGTGGGCGGGCGGCACTCAGGCGACCTGCACGGCAACGGTCACGGCCACCTCAACCACGGCCGTATGGTCGATTGCGATGCTGAACATTGACGGCGTAGGCGACCAGATCATCCTGACGAATCCTGCCGGGACGACTACTTGCGGACCCTACACCCTAGCTGGAACGACGACGACGCTCATGGCATCGGGCCTGGTTACGTCGATCGGGAGCGGGTGCTCACTCGCAACCGCAACCAGCTCCGGCGCCACGGTAACGATTACGGCCAGGAACACGGGCTACGCTGGCGACTTCATTGCGGAGTTCGGCACGGCGACGCTCTTTAACGCGTTCTACGTGCAGATCACCAACAGCACAAAGGGCCAAGGCCCCAATTATGTCAGCGGCATCACGATCGGCACCGCCGGCTCGGGCTATCAGCCGGAGACTCCGATCACATTGGGTGGACCAGGGAGCGGCGCAGTTGCCGTAGCTAACACCACCCCTGGCACGGCCGCGCAGACCTACCAGCCGGCCTACGGCGCAGCACCGGGTTATGATCTGGCGACCGGACTCGGCTCCGTCAACGCTTATAACCTGGTGAATTCCAGCGTGTGGGGCCCGACACAACAGCCCTGCCCGATCACCTTCCCGAATCCGGGTCCGCTGACGTACAGCGCTAACCAAACCACGCTGGCCGCAACCGACTCTGCCTGTAACTTGTCGATTACTTACACCGTCAACTCCGGACCGGGCACGGTGAACGGCAACCAGTTGACCACCACCGGCGCGGGCACGATCCTGATCACCGCCAGCCAGCCCGGTAACAGCAACTATCTGTCGTCGTCGCAGCAGATCTCGATCGTCGTCAACCAGGCCACGCTGACGGTGACCGCGACGAGCGCGTCCGACACCTACGGCGGGCCGATACCGTCGCTGACCTACACCATTACCGGTTTTGTCGGTTCCGACAACCAGGGCAACTCCACTACGGGCGCGCCCAGCGAATCGACCACCGCGACCGCCAACTCCAACGTCGGCACCTACCCGATCAACATCGCGCAGGGCACGCTGGCGTCAACCAACTACACCTTCACCTTCGCCAACGGCGTCTTCACCGTGAGTCCGGCGCTGCTGACGGTGACGGCCGGCAACACAGCCATCGTTTACGGCTGCAACTGCTCGCCGGTGCTGACTTACGGCATCACTGGATTTGTTCTCGGTCAGAATCAGGGCACGGCAACCACCGGCGCTCCGAATGAAACCACCACCGGAACGCAGGGAGCGGCCGGGACGTACCCGATCGCGATTTCGCAGGGTACTCTCTTAGCCAACAACAACAACTACACCTTCACCTTCGTGAACGGTGTCCTGACAGTCCAACAGGCGCCGCTGACGGTGACGGCCAACAACATGACCATCGTCGCGTACACCAACCTGCCGACGTTCACGGCCAGCTACAACGGCTTCGTGAATGGCGACACCCAGGGCAGTCTGACTGGCTCGCCGGCCTTCAGCACGGATGCTCCGCAGGATCCGCCAGAGGGCAGCTACAACATCTTCGTGACTCAGGGCACGCTGGCCGATCCCAACTACGCGTTCACCTTCGTGAACGGGACGTTGACGGTCACGGCTGCGACGGCGCAAATTACCGCGCCGCCGAAGAACACGATGCTGGGCAGCAGCTCGGCGACCTTCACCTGGTCGCAGGAGAGCAACGCGGTGTCCTACATGCTGAACCTGGGCTCGACGCCCGGCGGTTCCGACCTTGGGACCATGACGACGTTGACCCTGACAGCCACGTTCAACGGCCTGCCGACCGACGGCAGCTATATCTACGCCACGCTGCTCGGCTCGACCGACGGCACCAACTACACGCAGCAGGACACGGCGCTGTATGTAGCCAACTCGCCCATCGCGGTCATGATCAGCCCGCTGCCCAACACTACGTTCAGCGGATCCACGGTGACCTTCACCTGGGTACCGGGTTCGCAGTCGACGGCTTACTGGCTTGACATAGGCAGCGTACCGGGCGGCAACACCTACGAGCAGTCGGGCAATCTGGGCACCGCGACTACCCTCACGGTGAACAATCTGCCCACCGACGGCAGCGCAGTGTATGTCACGCTGTGGTCCTACTTGAACGGCTCGTGGACGTACAACGAGTATCAGTACACAGCGTTCAGCAACTCCAGCCTGATTGCAACCATGCAGTCGCCGGCTCCGAACTCGACCCTGAGCGGCAGCAGCCAGCTCTTCACCTGGAACGCGGGCACGCAGTCAACCGCGTACTGGATCGACGCCGGCAGCACCCAGGGCGGCAACCAGTACTTCCAGTCCGGCAACCTCGGCAGCCAGCTGAGCGACACGGTTACTGGCCTGCCGACCGACGGCAGCACGGTGTACATCACGCTGTGGTCGCTGCTGAACGGCAACTGGGTCTACAACGAGTACACCTACACGGCCTACAGCTTGAGTTCAGGCGCGGGACAAATCACCAACCCGATGCCTGGCTCTACGCTGCCTGGCACAACTGTAACCTTCAACTGGAGTATGGGTTCGCAGTCCACAGCGTACTGGCTCGATCTGGGCAGCACGCCCGGTGGCAATCAGTACTTCCAATCCGGCAACCTGGGCAACGTGCAGCAGGTCACGGTGAACGGTCTGCCATCCGATGGCAGCACGGTCTACGCGACCCTGTATTCGCTGATCGGTGGCCAGTGGATCGCCAACTCCTACACCTACACGGCGTACAGCTTGACCAACGGTTTGGCGGTGATGACGTTGCCGCCTAACAACATGGAAGTCGACGGCACCCAGGTGACATTCACCTGGAGCGCCGGCACGAATGCTTCGGGTTACTGGCTGGATATCGGGAGCGCCGTAGGCGGGAACGATATCTACCAGTCGGGCAATCTGGGCACCGCGCAGACCACAACCGTGTATGACATGCCGAACGACGGTATGGAGGTCTACGCGACTCTGTACACCTTGATCAACGGTCAGTGGTACTACAACCAATACCAGTATCAGTCTGGCGCGGGTGGTCCTTCGGGGCCGTCCAAGCCCGCTGGTATGAAGCCCCTCAACCGCCGCTAAGCATTACCAGCGACAATACGGGCGCGGACTTCGGTCCGCGCCCTTTTACTTGCGCCGTTATAACTTCGCGCTGCGCAGCCGCAGCGCATTGCTGATCACCGAAACCGAACTGAGGCTCATGGCAGCGGCGGCGAAGATGGGGCTGAGCAGAATGCCGAACCTGGGATAGAGAATCCCGGCCGCAATCGGCACGCCGACTGAGTTGTAGACAAACGCCAGGAAGAGGTTCTGCCGGATATTGCGCATCACCACGCGGCTAAGCCGTCGCGCGCGCACCAGCGCGGCCAGATCGCCCTTCAACAGCGTGATGCCGGCGCTCTCCATCGCAACGTCCGTGCCCGTTCCCATCGCGATGCCGACCTGCGCCTGCGCCAGAGCGGGCGCGTCGTTGATGCCATCGCCGGCCATCGCCACTACTTTTCCTTGCTCCTGAAGCTTCTTGATTGCGTCGGCTTTGCGCTCGGGAAGAACGCCGGCCTCGAAGTCGCTGATGCCGAGCTGCCGTGCAACGGCGGTCGCAGTGGTTGCGTTGTCGCCGGTGAGCATCACCACGCGCAAGCCCTGGGCACGCAGCTCGCGAATCGCCTGCGCCGCCTCCGGCTTCACCGGATCGGCGATGCCCAGCAGGCCGACAACTTCTTGATCGACTGCCGCATAAACCACAGTCTCGCCATCCTGGCGCATAGTCCTCGGCCGTGCTGCCGATTTCTTGCGTCAGTCGGCAGCCTCGTTGCTCGAGCAGTTCCTCATTGCCAACCGATAACTTCATGTCCGCCCACCCGGCCGACCACGCCGCGCCCCGGAAGCGCGCGGAATTCGTCGGCAGGAATCAGCGAGATATTGTTCGCCTCCGCCGCTTCCACCACCGCCGACGCCAGCGGATGTTCGCTCCCGCGCTCCAGGCTGGCCACCAGTCGCACCACCCGCTCTTCGGTCTCGCCGCCGACCGCAATCACCGACATCAGCTCCGGCTTGCCCTGCGTCAGCGTTCCGGTCTTGTCGAGGGCGAGCGTGTCCACCTTCTGCAACGTTTCCAGCGCTTCCGCGTTGCGGATGAGGATGCCGGCGCGCGCGCCACGGCCGGTGCCCACCATGATCGCCATCGGCGTGGCCAGTCCCAGCGCGCATGGGCAAGCGATGATGAGCACCGCCACCGCATTGACAAGGGCATTGGCCAGGCGCGGCTCCGGCCCGCGGAAGAACCAGGCGAGGAACGTGACCACCGCAACCGTCAGCACCGCGGGCACGAACCACGCGGCCACTTTGTCGGCCAGCTTCTGGATGGGCGCGCGACTGCGCTGTGCCGCGCTCACCATTTTGACGATTTGCGCCAGCATGGTGTCGCTGCCCACGCGCTCGGCGCGCATCAGCAGCCAGCCCGTGCCGTTCACGGTTGCGCCAATGACCTTGTCGCCCGCGTGCTTCTCAATGGGGATGGATTCGCCGGTGACCATCGACTCGTCCACCGAGCTCAGGCCATCCAGCACCGCGCCGTCCACCGGAACTTTCTCGCCGGGACGCACGCGCAGCTTGTCGCCGACGTATGACCTGGTCGAGCGGGATGTCGTATTCGCTGCCATCGTCGCGCATCACGCGCGCCAACTTGGGCGAGAGGTCGAGCAGCGCGCGAATAGCGCTGGAGGTGCGGCTGCGTGCGCGCAATTCCAGCACCTGGCCCAGCAGCACCAGCGCGATGATCGCGCCCGCGGCTTCGAAGTAGACCTCCGGCAAGGAGCCCATCCCGCGCCTGAACGACGGTGGAAAGATGCCGGGCGCAATGGTTGCGATCGCGCTGTAGGCGTAGGCGACGCCGACGCCCATGGCGATCAGCGTGAACATGTTCGGGCTGCGGAATTTCACCGATGCCCAGCCGCGCTGGAAGAACGGCCAGCCGCACCACAGCACAATGGGAGTAGCCAGCGCGAACTCGATCCAGTTGCCCCAGCCCGGCGCCACCGCGCGCAGCCAGGGCGACATGCGCAGCATCGCGAATGCCACCAGTGGAATGCCGAGCAGAACGCTGGTCCAGAAGCGGCGCGTCATGGCGCGCAGTTCGGGATTGTCTTCGGCGGCCGCGGTGACCGTCATCGGCTCCAGGGCCATGCCGCAGATCGGGCAGGTGCCGGGCGCGTCGCGCACAATCTCGGGATGCATGGGGCAGGTCCACTGCGTCTTGGTGGGCGCGCGTGGAAGCTCGGGCTCCAGCGCCATGCCGCACTTCGGACACGCGCCGGGCCGCTCCTGCCTAATTTCGGGATCCATGGGGCAGACGTAGGCGGTTCCCGTCGCAGCCGGCGCAGCAACCGGCGCTGCCGCATCCTTCTCGCTTCTTCGCGCGGGGCCAATCTGCATCGGCGACCCGCCAATCTGCACCATCCCCGGCATCCCGGCGGGCTTGTAGCCGGCATCCAGATACTTCTTCGCATCGCGCTGGAACTTCTCCGCGCAGCCGCGCGAGCAGAAGTAATAGACTTTGCCCTCGTATTCCACGCTGGACGCGGCCTTGACCGGATCGACCGTCATGCCGCAAACCGGGTCCTTGTCCGGCTTGCGGCGCGCCAACTGGATGGCCGCGCCATCTGCCGCCGCCGGCTCGCCATTCGCCGCCACGTATTTTGCGGGATCAGCCGTGAACTTGTGCATGCAGCCCGGTGAGCAGAAGAAGTAGTTTTCGCCCTGGTAGCGCGCTTTGCCGCGCGCCTGCGGAGGATCGACAATCATGCCGCAGACCGGGTCCTTCGCGGAAAAATCCAGCGTCAGGTTCTCCGGAGGTGTCTGGGGATCGCTCATCTCGCCGCTCGTAAGACTCTGCTTTGCACTCTTTGATGGATGCTCTATAGTGTGCTCGGACGCAGCACCGGCTCGATCCGGTTGTGCGCTGCGCGATTCCTATCATTGCACGTTTGCGAGAGGGCGGATTCATGACACCTGTGGAAGTAATGTTTCGTTATGGAATGCCTCCGGGCGAGAAGGAGATGAGCGCGCTCGGCAAAATGTATGACGTGTACGGCATTCGCCGCATGCGGTTCAACGAAGGCGAGCGCACCATCCGCATCGAATACGACGCCACTCGCCTGAACGAAGGCGCGGTGGAGAAGCTGCTGCGCAGCGCCGGCGTGGACGTGCGGGAACGCCTGGCGCTCGTGTAGCGATCAGCAGGCGTGCCGACGCCGTCTTAGCGGCTGACTTGCTGTCGTCTGCGCAGCATCGGGCGATCAATTTCTACGGCGCCCACTCGAAAACTACTCCGTTGCCCGAGTTGCCGCCCCACCCTGCACCATACAGATTTCCCTGTGAGTCGGAAGCGAGGCCGTCAACCGGAAAGCCTCCATCGGATGCGCCCGTGAACTGGTAGAGCAGGTTGTAGGTCCAGCCACCTGAACCCGGTGACAGTTCGAACACCGTTCCGCATCCGAACCCGAAGCCACAGCCTGCTATGCCGCCCTCGAAGGTTGTGCCGTAAAGATTGCCGCTACCGTCCAGAAGAAGCGTCCCCAAGGGTCCGGAAGCTCCGGGCGCGCCGCTGGTCAAGTCATAAAGCGTGGTGAAATTCCATTGGCCGCCGGAGGGGGACAGCTCGAAGACTGTTCCGTTGCCGACCGCTCCATAGGCCGTCGTGCCGTAAAGATCGCCCGCATTGTCGAAGATTAATCCGCCATAGGGAGCATATCCGTCGAAACCGCTAAAGTTGTGCAGGATGTTCTCCGTCCAGCCCGCGCCGGATGGAACGAGCTGGAAGACGGTCCCAGACGCATTGGCGCCACCGTCCGCCGTTGTTCCATAGAGATTGCCGGCGGCATCCAGCAGCAATCCACTTTCGGGTTGCGAACCATCGGGAATGCCCGTGAAGCTGTACAGCACCGTCTCCGTCCACCCGGAGCCGGATGGCGACAGCTCGAACACCGCGCCCAGGTTTGCCGCTCCTCCCGATTGCGTGGTGCCATAGACATTTCCCGTGGCATCGAGAATCACCGGGCTGTAGGGATTGCCGCCGTCATTCACCTCCGGTAAAGCGGTAGAGGATGGTTTCCGTCCACGAGCAGATCGTGGCGTGGCAAACGCGTGGCGGCGGCGAAAGCTTGAACACAATTCCCTGGTTGCCTCCGCCCGTAGTGGTCGTTCCATACAAGCTGTTGGCGGGACCAATTACTACCGGGGCGTTCGGCTCCGCTCCATCGTTGCCTTGGCTGGGATCGGGGAAGCTGTAGAGCGGATCGAGGATCCAACCTGCGCCCCGATTTGTGACCTTGAATACCATTCCGAAGCCGAACTCGCCGCCCATGGTGGTGGTGCCATAAAGATTCCCCGCGGCATCCCTTACCAGGCCCGACCATGGCGCCGAGCCGTCGGGACGGTTATGGAAGCGATGAAGTACGGTCAATATTTGCGCCTGCATTGTCGCCGCGAATAGCAAATTTATAACTATAGCAGCGACCACAATTACTCTGTGACGGTAAATAGCTGTCGAAAACCACTGTCCTTCTGAGCGCACGATCTCACCTCGCCTGGAAGTCACAGGATGGAAGTCACACGACTCGCAAAGCCTTGCCAGCCGGAACTCGAAAGCTACGAGCCGCATTGCAACACATGTTTTGTAAAAGCTTATTGCCGACCAGATTGGCCAGATTGACAGGTAATTCTTTTTCCTCTTTTGGCTGGGATATGTCAAGTGAATTACGCGCAATATGCAGGGGCAGGGGTACCCAATTAAGCCTCATTTGTGAAAGGGCACGACTTCACAGGCCGCGGAAAAACTCCGGTTCGGAGGGTATGAGTCGGGGCACGAGTTTACTCGTTGCCGAGTAAGCTCTTCGTTTCTCGTCAGAACCGAATGTATTAAGGAATTTGGCAGGAACTATCGGATTGCAGCTAGGGTTGCGATTTTGTGCGGCGCGCCGGAGCCTTTGGCAAAATCCTGTTCGATCCGTTGGTAGAGCATCTCGAAATAGCCGCTGAGCTTGGCCAGCCTGCCGCGAGATTTTGGAACCGCCAATAGCATTTTGTCCAGAATGTTAAGCAAGGCTGGGCTCACGTCAAGCTTGCGTCCGCTCGCCCGGATGCCATTTGCCATGGCGTTCTGGTCATTATTCGTTGGATGCCATCCTTGCAGACTTTCCAGCATCACTACGCCCAGCGAGAAAATGTCCGAAGCGCAGGTCAACTTTTCCCCTCTGGCTTGCTCCGGAGATAAGTAACCTACGGTTCCCCACGGCCTGATCTGCTCCGGCGAAAAGCCGTCTACGGGCCGAAGCGGTTTAACGGTGGACTGTTCTTCGAAAAATCTCAGGATACCCAGATCGATGAGAACGGCCTCGCCCGACTGTCTCAGCATAATGTTGGACGGTTTTATGTCGCCATGCACAATGCGGTGTGACCACAGTGCCGCAATTGCCTCCGAGATATCGCGCGCGATCGGCAGTATTTCGGATTCCAGCAACTTTCCAGCTTTCAGCCGCTGCCTCAGCGATAGTCCTTCTATGAATTCGTAAGCGATGTAACGCGTTTTTCGGCCGGCCACATAACAATAGCCATGCTCAATCAGCCGAGCCAGGTTGGGATGCGAGAGGTTCTCCAGCGCGGTGACTTCGCGCAGTACGCGATTGGCCTGCCGCGGATCGAAGTGCAGCTTCAGGGCTACAGGATCGTTCGTCGCCATGCCATCGGGCTTAGAAGTTCGAACCGCCCTAAAAACTGCTCCCTGACCACCGTTGGCGATGTTGGGACCCACGGCATACCGCCGACCCAGAGCAGCTTCGACCTCTTCCGGCACAAACGATTGCAGATTCATACTCTATTTACGTAAAGTACACCCGCGAGTAGCAGAATGGAATACCACCTGGTGCGTAGGTCAATCCTTCTTTTAGGCCACCTCACATCGCGACCATAGGGCCACATGCCACGCCACCCTCATCGCTCTTGTATACTGCGGCTTATCCGCTCCATCAGCTTCAATCATGAAGATCTTGCGCCTCATATTTGCTGTTGTCCTGCTCTGCGGTTGCGCCAGCGCGGTCAAACCTCACAATCTTCCCCCCGGCACGGCGTTGCCCATCATGCTTAGCACGACCATCAACGCTAGAACCGACAAGGCTGGGAAGAAGATCGAAGGCAAGCTGATGCAGGAGGTGCGACTGCCCTCGGGTATCGTCATCAAGAAGGGAGCACGCGTCATCGGCCAGGTGATCTCCCTACAAAAGCCGTCGCGTCTTACCCTGCAATTCACGCAGCTTGAAGAGGAGCATCAAACCATCCCGCTCAACGCCAGCCTGCGCGCCCTGGCGGCCTCGGAAACTGTCTTCCAGGCCGGACTTCCTGCCGATGCTTCAACTGCGGAGCAGTCGGACGAATGGGTCACGCAGCAGGTTGGCGGCGATTTCGTCTTTCGCGGACGCGGCTATGTCTCGTCCAATCAGGGCAAGGTCGGCATTTGGACCGGCAACGGCGTGGTGGGCAGGCTTTCATCCGGTGAGGATTGTCCCGACTACGAAGGCAATGGGCAGGAGCAGGCGCTGTGGGTTTTTTCCACCACGGCGTGCGGCGCCTACGGATACGACAAGAAGCTGACCATCGCTCAGGACGGGCAGACCGCACCGCTAGGGCAGATTACACTGGTTTCAACGGGTAAGGAGTTGCAGGTGCGCGGCGGCAGCGGCTGGCTACTCGTCGTCAATCCGGGAGAAAATGTCGCCCCAGGTTCGCGTTGAAACTGGCGCATTGAAACTGGTGCCCCAGGTTCGCGTCCTTCTTCTGGACGGTAACCTGGGACGAAGCGCAATCCCCCCGGCTAGCCGAAAACGGGGGAACCGGAGCGCTGCCGTGCAACGGCGGTGCTCCTGAATACCTCTAAACTATTTCGCAGCGGACGGCGATTCGCGCCGCTGGAGCTTCGCCGTGAGCGCAGTCGAAGGGCGCGATCTGAGACCGAACGCAGCAGCTTGAGGTGATTATGCAGAACTGGAAGAAAGCTATCGTGATGGGAACCATCGGCACGGGCGCAATCCTGATCTTTACCGGCCGCCGTCCAATCGGGATGGCGTTCGCCGCCGCCGGGCTGGCGGTGCTGGCCTCCGAGTATCCGGAAAAATTTGAGGCGGTTTGGGAGAACGCTCCCGACTACCTGCAGAAGGGCGTGCAGATCTTCTCCACGCTGCAGAAGCTCGGCGAGGGTTTTGCCGAAGAGGCCGAACGCCGCGGCGTGGGCGCCTGGCGCAGCATGCGGAGTGAGTACGGCTCGTAGCCGTCTGTTCACCACAGAGGCACAGAGGTTTTCTCATGTTACTCTGCAAAGCGGTGATGAACTTCTCGGACTGGTTCGCTAACGAGTAGGTGGCTCAGATCCGGGGCGCAAAGAGCTGAAAAGCCCCTCCCCGTTCTTTTCCTCTGTGACGCTGTGTCTCTGTGGTGAACTTCTCGGGATAGTTGGCTAAGAGTCCTCCGGCCGCGGGCCGGGATGGATAGTCTCGATTCGCTTTTGGTGCTCCGCCTTGCTGGGCACGGACCAGCCATTGTCCTGCTCCACCACACGCACGATCGCCAATCCAACTCCGCCACCCAGAGAATCATGCTCTGATTGGATTTGGGATTCAACCTCCGGCGCACTCTTTTCCCACACGCGTTCCAACATGCCGTTGCGCACCTGTGCCCGCATCGCCGGCGGCCCGCCGGTAGCGATCACTACGCCGCCGTCGCCGTGATCGGCGGGGGTCAGCACCACGAAGCGCGCGTTCAATACCGGTTCGTCAAAATTGCCAAACACGAATTGGAACGCCTCCGCGTGCTCCGGAATTCCGCCATCACCGGTGAAGTGCAATACGTACTCTGCGTCGATGGTGTCGCCCGGAGACGCTGCGAAACTCGCGTTCGCCTGCAACGCTGCTCCCATCTCGCTGGCCGTGCCATCGGGATGAAGAACGCGCAGCCTGAGGACCTGCGCTCCCGCCGGGACTCTCGCCAGAGCAACTTCCTGGACTGGGTTCGCCGAAACCAACCGTCGCGCGGTGTGCACATACAGTGATACGCTTCCATCCGGACGCGCGATCGCCACCTGTTCATCGAGCAGCATGATGGAACCGGCTGGCGATTTTTCTTCGGACGCTTCGCGCGCCAGGGGCGCAGCGTCGCGCCGATAGGGCAGGTAGAACTCCGCGTTCGCGCCCGGCTGTTCGCCGTCCGAGACGTCTGCTGCCGCAGCCAGCCGGTGATAACTTGGCGCGTTGGGCGCGACCCGCAGCCAGTCGGCCGCGGCGCGCTGCGCGGCCTCGTCGTCGCCGGCCAGTTGCAGCTGGCGAATCAGCATCACTCGCGCCTCGCGATTCAACGGCGCGCCCGCCAGCAATCGCCGAAGCGCCTGCGCGGCTGCTTCGTGCTTGCCATCCTGAGCCAGACTCTGCGCGTACGCCAGCGATTCAGGAGCGCAGCCATCCAGCCTCTGCTGGGTCGCGTCTCTTTCCGCCTGCAGCCCGCGCGATTGGTAGAACGCGAGCGCTCCGCGCAGCACGTCGCACGAGGGATGTTCAGCCACTCGTCGCGCCCACCAGCTCTCCGGTTCGGCCGCAACCCAGGCTTGCGGAAATTCCGATTGCAACTGCTGCCAACTCGCGGCGGAGTTCCTGCGAATCGCGCATCGGATTTCGCCAATGCCTGTGCGCGCAGCAACTGCAGCGACGGCGAGTGCGCGCTGGCCGGCTCGGCTTCGATCTGCTTGGCCGCAGCCGCGAACTCGCCATCGGCGTAGTGCTCCGCAGCCAGCAGGTAAACCGCTTCCTGCGACGAGAGCCGTGCGCGAAGTGCAGCGCGCGGCAAGGGAGTGTCGTGCGAAACCGCCACCCGCAGCGGCGCAGCGGAGGCGGCAAACTTCAATAGCACACGGTGCGGTCCGGGCATCACCTCAAAGCTGGCAGAGTCACGCCGGCGCGCGGCGTCGGTGCGCAGCACCCGTTGGCCATCGACGTAAATTTCAAGCAGTCCCGCAGTCTCAACTCTCACCTGCCGCATCCCCGAGGTGAGGGAAGCGAAGCGGCCTGCGGCATAGAAGACGCCGTGCCGTGGCAGATAATCCGGCAGGCGAATCCAACCGTCGGGAAACTGGAAGTTCTCCACCGCTCGGCCCGCGTACAAAGTTTGCGACAGGTCGTCAGCGGGCGAGATCGGTTGCGGACCCAAGTCAAGAAGAGGATGCGAGCCGATGGGCCCAACGATGCGCCAGTCGGTCAATATGCCTCGTGGCGCGCGCCAGCGCATACGCGTCGAGTGTGGGCGCGCCGTCCATGGCCGCGTTCAGCAGCGCCAGGTTCAGATCGATCGGCGCTCGGTCTGTATTCTCCACGAGCATCTGCAAGCCAGGGATCTCATGGCGAAACTCAGGCGTATTGCCGGCGGCCTCGCGCACTCGCACCGCCGCCAGCCGCACCCGCGGATCGTCGGGCGCATACTCTCCCGCCTCGCACAATCGCACTGCGTTGTCGAGCGCCGTGGAGTAGTCCGCCTCCAGCTCCGCCAGTTCCATGCGAACGAAGAGCGCCTCAGCATCCTGGGCATCGTGGCGTAGGGCGCGCTCCGCCAGCACGCGCGCGCGCTGCGTGTCTGACTTTACAAACAGCGCGTCGGCCGCCGCTCGCGACAGAGAGGAATCGCGCAATGCCAGCGAAGTGCTCTTCGCTTGCCCACTGGCTCCGGCTTCGGTGCGGGGAATGTCGGCGCGGCTTTCCCGGCTGAGCCGGGCGACGGTTTGCTGCTGACAGAATGCTGGCAGGACGAGTGCAAGGGCAATACTAAGGGCCAGCGGTAGGCGACCACTCTTCATTTCAAATCCGAGCTTCTGTCGCGGCTAGCCGCGCAGACGCTTCCATGGCGCTTCGATTATAGGGACGGAATATTAGCAGAGTAGACCATGAATCATGGCCGGGGGAATAGTGCTTTCGCCTGAGTTTCTACAACTTTCCGCGCACCGGATATACTCGATGCACGATGCCCAGCAAACTGGACGAGATCGTGGCCGCGGCCCGAGAACGAGTTGCTGTTAGCAAAGCGACCTTGCGGTCGAACGGCCTGGGCGCGGAACGACATCAGCCCAGAGGTTTTCGCCGGAACCTGGCGAAGTACGCAAAATCCGGTGTCGCAATCATTGCCGAACTCAAGAAGGCGTCACCCTCGAAGGGACTGATTCGCGCGGATTTTCCAGTGGCTGAGCTCGCACGCGAGCTGGAATCTGCGGGGGCCGCTGCGTTATCCGTCCTGACGGACGAGCGGTATTTCCAGGGCTCGCTGCAGAACCTGCAGCTGGCCTCGCAGGCGACAGGCCTGCCGTGCCTGCGCAAGGACTTCATCGTCGACGAATTTCAATTGCTGGAAGCGCGGGCAAACCGGGCGGATGCCGTGCTGCTGATCGTTGCTGCGCTGAGCGGCACCGAGTTGGCCAATCTGTCGCGTGGCGCGACCCAGCTCGATCTCGATGTTCTTTGCGAGGTCCACGACGCAAGCGAACTGCAGCGCGCACTGGACGCGGGCTGCGATCTGATCGGCGTGAACAACCGCAACCTGCATACGTTCCAGATCGACCTCAATACCTCGTTCGAGTTGGCAGAGCTTATTCCGAAGAACGTCGTGAAGGTTGCCGAGAGCGGTATCGAGACGGGCGACGACATCGCGCGCCTGCGCCAGGCCGGCTACGACGCATTCCTTGTCGGCGAATCGCTGATGCGCGCAGCATCGCCGGACGATGCGCTGCGCGGATTGTTAGCGCAGGCGATGGCGACGCGGTGATGCATTTCGCGAGTACTGTGAGATTTCGGGTAGAGCTGGCCTTTAGGCCAGCGTCTAAGGCCTTTATTTTTGTCATCCCGAGCGGCCTTCAGGCCGCGAGGGATCTGCGTTCTCGACTTTTTCAGCGACCTCTGAAGTCGTGCCCTGTTACGAACCCTCGTGTGACGGTTTCTCGCCCATGACCTGGATCAAGATTTGCGGCACCACCAACCTGCGCGACGCGCAAGTCAGTCTCGCTGCGGGCGCCGATGCGCTGGGCTTCATTTTCGCGCCCAGCCCGCGAAAGGTTGAGATCGCGACCGCGACCGGCATCGTCGCGGTGCTCGCGGGGCAGGCTGAAATGATCGGCGTCTTTGTCAACGAAACTCCCGCCCGGGTTGCAGAGATAGCGGAACAGGCCGGCCTTACCGGCGTGCAGTTGCATGGCGACGAACCGGCCGGCAGCATGTCTGAATTCCGCCGCGCGTTGGGCGAACGCAAGATTATCAAGACGCTGCACGCTAGCGAGCTGCTGCACACCGGCGATAAACTGGTTGACTACTTGTCCGCCCGCGATGGGCTTGATGCCATCCTGCTCGACTCCGGCTCGGCGCAGCAGCGCGGCGGTACGGGCGCAGCCTACGACTGGAATCGCACTTGGCCGATTGCGAAGGAAATTCGCAGAGCGATGCCGCTCATCGTTGCCGGTGGTCTGAACCCTGACAATGTGGCACATGCGATCGAGCTCTTTGATCCCTGGGGCGTGGACGTTGTTTCCGGGGTAGAAAACCGTCCTGGAGAAAAAGACGAGGCCAGGATTCACGATTTCATTGCTGCGGTGCGCCGAACGCCGGCATCCGTAAGGCAAAGGGCTTGAGGGAACCGATGCACAACGTCGCCGCTAACGCCACGCGAAGCATTCCTCCAAGGCCAAGTCGCGTCGTTCGCGGACGCTTCGGCGCCTACGGCGGACGTTACGTGCCCGAAACGCTGATGGCAGCTTTGCAGGAGCTGGAAACTGCCTATGCCGAAGCCCGCAAAGACAAGTCATTCCGCGACGCGTACCAGAGTCTCCTGCACGAATACGCTGGGCGGCCGACGCCGTTGTTCCTGGCCGAGCGCCTCACCCGCGAGCTCGGCGGCGCGAAGATCTACCTGAAGCGCGAAGACCTGCTGCACACCGGCGCGCACAAGATCAACAACTGCATCGGGCAGGCGCTGCTGGCGCGGCGCATGGGCAAGCGGCGCATCATCGCAGAAACCGGCGCGGGCCAGCACGGCGTGGCCACGGCCACTGTCTGCGCGCTCTTCGGCATGGAGTGCGTGGTCTACATGGGCACCGAAGATATGCGGCGCCAGGAGCTCAACGTCTTCCGCATGCGGCTGCTCGGCGCCGAGGTGCGCGGCGTGGAGTCGGGCTCGCGCACCCTGAAGGACGCCATCAACGAAGCCATGCGCGACTGGGTGACCAACGTGCGCACCACGCATTACCTGCTGGGCAGCGTGCTGGGCGCGCATCCCTACCCGACCATGGTGCGCGACTTCCATCGCGTGATCGGCCAGGAAGCGCGCAAGCAAATCCTGAAAGCCGAGGGGCGACTGCCATCTGCAGTTATCGCCTGCGTTGGCGGCGGATCGAATGCCATCGGCGCGTTTTATGAATTCATCAAGGACAAGGATGTGAAGCTGATCGGGGTCGAGGCCGGCGGACGCGGACACGCGCTGGGCGAGCACGCCGCGCGCTTCGACGGCGGCGCCCCGGGCGTGCTGCAAGGCACCTATTCTTATGTCTTGCAGGACCGCGCCGGCCAGATCGCGCTGACCCATTCGGTTTCTGCTGGACTGGATTATCCGGCGATTGGCCCCGAGCACGCGCTGCTCCACGATCAGGGTCGCGCCGAGTATGTATCGGCCGGCGATGCGGAAGCGCTCGATGCCTGCCGCAAGCTCGCGCAACTCGAAGGCATCATTCCGGCGCTGGAGTCGGCGCATGCCATCGCCGAGTGCATCAAGCGAGCTCCCACAATGTCGGCGTCTGACATTGTGATAGTGAACGTTTCCGGGCGCGGCGACAAAGATATTGGAATTTTGCGGGAGAATTTTGGGTTCTAGCGGTATTGGAGTCCAAACCTGGTGATCCACTATGCTGCCAAGAAAGGGCACAGGCACATGCGTCCCTTTGCCGGATACGAGATGCCCGTGGACAATTCCGTGAGCGCCGCAGGCGCGAAAGTGATTAGCCCAGCGCGGAAGCGCTGGGTAGGAGACCATTCATTGACCGGAGCCCCTTTAGGGGCGGCATCTGTGCGCTCCCGTTGGTGTCGCCCGTGAAGGGGCTCTGAATCGGATGTTATTGTCGTGTACCCAGCGCTTCCGCGCTGGGCTAATCACTTTCGCCCTTCGGGCTCGCTAGATGCAAACCGGGCTGCTCCCGTTGAACGTCTCATGCCGATTCGCTTCACAAAACGCCCCGGCCTCGTCGCCTACATCACCTGCGGCGATCCCGACCTCGCCACCTCACGCGAGGTTGCGTTGGCCGCGATTCGTGCGGGCGCGGATGTGATCGAGCTGGGCGTGCCGTTCAGCGATCCGGTCGCGGACGGGCCTGTGATCCAGCGGGCCAGCGAGCGGGCGCTGAAGCAGGGAACTGACTTGTCCGGCGTGCTTGAAATCGCGAAGCAGCTTCGCCGCGAATCCGACGCCGGACTCATCATCTTCTCCTACCTAAATCCAATTCTGCAATTTGGATTGGATAAGTTCTCCGCGGCTGCAGCCGAGGCGGGCATCGACGGAGCGCTCGTCACCGACCTGCCCGTAGAGGAAGCCGGCGACTACCTGCGGACGATGAAGGCGCACAAACTCGCGCCAGTGTTTCTCGCCGCGCCCACCAGCACGGACGAGCGGCTGCGCGCAATCGCCAGGCACTCGCGCGGATTCGTTTATGCCATCTCGCGCACGGGAATCACGGGCGCGCGGCAGGAACTCGCGGACGATGCCCGTTCTCTGGTCGAACGGCTGCGGGGGCACACAAAATTGCCCATCGCTCTGGGCTTCGGCATTTCGACGCCCGAGCAGTTTGCCGAAGCCGGCAGCTTCGCCGATGCCGCGGTCGTCGGCAGCGCCATTGTTCAGCGCGTCGAACAGAATCCCGGTCGCGAGGCCGCGGCTGTGGCAGAATTCTTGTCATCGCTTACCGCTAGACCGCAATACGCCGGATCCGGCAGCTAAGGCCATGGACATTGTCGAATGGCGCAAGAAAATCGACGAGTTGGACCGCCGTTTGGTCGTGCTGATCAACGAGCGGGCGCAGTGCGCGCGCGAGATTGGCAAGCTCAAGCGCAACTCGTCCATGCCGATTTACGAGCCCGATCGCGAGAAGATCATCTATGAGAACATCGCGCGCAATAATCCGGGACCGCTGTCCGACATTCAATTGCGCCAGGTGTACGAGCGGCTGATCGACGTCATGCGACAGATCCAGCGCGATGAGATGGCGCCGGAGGAGCAAGCGCAGGCCGACGCCACCGAGTTGGAGCCGAGGGACTAGAAGCAGTTGCCAGTTGCCGGTTGTCAGTGAACGCAGTAGTGGCCGCGAGGATAATAATAGGGGTCCTTCGACTCCGGTGACGCAAAATGCGCGCCACCTCCGCTCAGGATGACACGCTGAGGTTTTGGCTAATTGCCAACTGCTAGTTGCTAGTTGCTCGGGACTATTCATGATCGTTGCCATGTGGGAAACCGCGTCCGAGGACCAGATTCAGGAGGTCACCAATCACCTGCTGAAGATGGGTTTTGCCGTGCACCGCACCACCGGCGCGCGGCAGAGCGTGCTGGCCGCGGTCGGCAAGCGTATCGACTTCGATACCCGCGAACTGGAGGTGCTGCCCGGCGTCGAGAAAGTCCACCGCATCAGCGCGCCGTACAAGCTGGTGGGACGCACCTTCCGTTCGGAAGGCACCATCGTTCGGCTGGCCAACGGCGTCGAGATCGGCGGCAAAGAGGTCATCGTCATGGCCGGCCCCTGCTCGGTCGAGTCGCCCGAACAGATCTTCGCCGCCGCCGAGGTCGTCAGCAAGGCTGGGGCAAAGGTCCTGCGGGGCGGCGCATTCAAGCCGCGAAGCTCGCCGTACACCTTCCAAGGGCTGGGACTCGAGGCCCTCAAGCTGCTGCGCGAGGCCGGTGATCGTTATCGGCTGCTGGTGATCAGCGAGGTGATGGAGATTTCGCAGATCGAACCGATGATGCCGTACGTCGACATCCTGCAGGTGGGCGCGCGCAACATGCAGAACTTCAACCTGCTGCGTGAGCTCGGCAAGGTGCGCAAGCCGGTGCTGCTGAAGCGCGGCATCGCAGCCACCATCGAAGAGCTGCTGCTCTCGGCCGAATACATCATGTCCGGCGGCAACTACAACGTCATTCTGTGTGAGCGCGGCATCCGCACCTTCGAGACCTACACCCGGAACACGATGGACATCTCGGCCATTCCGGTGGTGCACAAGTTGTCGCACCTGCCGATCACCGCCGACCCATCGCATGGCACCGGGCTGCGCGATAAGGTCGCGCCCATGGCGCGCGCCGCCGTTGCTGCCGGCGCCGATGCGCTGCTGATCGAGGTGCATCCCTCGCCCGACGATGCGCTCTCCGATGGGGCGCAGTCGCTGTTTCCGCGGCAGTTCGTCGAGCTGATGGACCAGTTGCGCATCATCGCGCCCGCGGTCGAGCGAACGATCTGATTTTGCTGCGGGTCAATTAATCACCGGGCAGCATCGTACCTGGATATTGTGGACTGATGTATTCGGCCAAGCTCCTCGATCACTTCGAACATCCGCGCAACTCCGGCGAGCTGCCCGGCGCGACCGCGCGCGCACGCATCGAGAATCCCGCATGCGGCAACGTCCTGGAGTTGGCGGCCAATTTTATCGATGGCCGTATCGCGGAACTGCGCTTTCGCGCCAAGGGCTGCGTCCCGGCCATGGCCTGCGCTTCGGCGATTACCGAAGTGGCCAGGGGCAAATCGTTGGATGAGGCGGCCACGATCCAACGCGAAGATGTCATGCGTGCCGTGGGCGGCTTGCCTCCCGCATCCGGCCATGCCGCGCAGCTTGCGGTGGACGCATTGCGGGCGGTCATCGACGCGGCGAAATAGTTTTGGCGCAATTTGTCACATGTGTCTTAACAAATTTGCGTCACCAAGAGCCTATTTCGCAACCGGGTGCATCCTACAAGAGCAGCTTTTGCACTTGCATTTAGGCCATAAAGCTGGTTAGGATAGAGAACGTCCTCCAATCGCCGCACCTCCCGTGCAGGCGTTCCTCGCGCCAAATTTTCCGGGCGCCAGACGGACGTAACTAAGTCGAATACAGCGAGTATCCAACCGCAGCCACGCACCAATCACCAGCGAGACATTGTGCGGGCGTGATCGGCGGTTCACAAATGTGGGAATCCCGCAATCCGCGGGTCAAGTTAGTCAAGAGAGAAACATGAATCAAGGACCGAATCCTCCCTCCGGGCATGCCGGCGGGAAGGGACGCAGACGGCGGCGCGGCCGCCGCGGCCCCGTTGTACAGGGCGCAGCTCCGCAACAACCTGGACAGAATCGTCCCAACCAGCCGGGCAGAAACCGCAACGGGCGCAAGTCCGGCCCTCCCCGCCAACGCGGCCAGAACCAGATGGGCGGTGGCATCTACACCGCCCCCATGGATCACAGCTATCGCGCGTTGCAGGGGGGCAACAACGGCAATCAGAGGCGGCCGGGTCGCGGCGGCCCGGGCCGGCAGTTTGTGCAGCCCGAACTGGAGCCGCTCCCGCCTATGAATGACGCCACCCCCGCGCGCATCTTCGCCTTCGTCGACGACCTGTTCTTCCTGGCCAAAATCCAGGAGACGGCGCGCAAGATGAACGTGAAGGTCGAGTTCGTCAAGACCGACAAAGAGCTGCAGGAGAAGATGGGCCAGAATGGCGCCGACAAGCCGTCGCTCATCATCTTCGACCTGAACAACGCCAGCGCCAAGCCGCTCACCCTCATCCCCAAACTCAAGTCGAAGCTGAAGAAGGGAACCAATATCATCGGCTTCGTCTCGCATGTGCAGGGCGAGCTCAAGATGAAGGCGCAGGAAGCCGGCTGCGACATGGTGGTGCCACGCTCGGCGTTTTCGCAGAACCTGGCGCAGTTACTGCGCCGCCACGGCGCGCCGGAGGAAGCGCCCGAGCAGGCTCAACAGCCTGAACCGCCCGAACCACCGCAGGTGATGTAGTCGATTAGCCAGGAGCTGCATACGCTGCCCGAGCTAACCTCGGTTTGTATCAGGGCACGACTTCAGTCGTGCCGAAAAGCTCAATTAACGCGAACGGGCTTTAGCCCCCATATTTTTCGGGCTGAAGCCCAATCGTTGTTTGGGATCGTTACGGCACGACGGAAGTCGTACCCTGATACAAAAAAGCGTCGACGGAAAGCTTTCCAGCGTATCCGAATCTGCTAATAAACAAGAGTCCTCTATTCCCCTAGATAACGCAGCACCTTGATCGCCGTGTCGAAGCCGTTCCGCGGTACGCTGACCACGTAGCTTCCCACGACGACGATCTTCCCATCGGACTGGATCGTGATGCCGTTGGCACTTACCTCAGGCGCCTCAAACCCACCTCCGAATGTCGTGACCACTGTGCCGCTGTTGCCGAAAGTAGTGTCGAGCTGCCCGCTGGGACTGTATCGAGCCAGCGCGAACGCCGTTAACGTGCTCTGACTCGCCGTCCCCAGAATCACAATGTCGCCGCTCGGCTGCACCGCCAGACCCGAAGTCGCGACGGCCTGATAGTTCGGAACCGACGTTGTCGTACCGCCATTGGTTCCGAAGCCCGCATCGGCGATTCCCACGGCAAGATAGCGAGCCACTGCAAACGTGTTGGGCACGGCCTCGCCGGAGTGCACGGAGTTGTTAGTCTGGGTGCCGCCGCTCAGAAATTCACCTGTTTGGAGAAGCACGAGGCCGGGTGCGGTTCCGGGCGTCGACAGTTGGCCGGCGACCCCGAAGGTCGTAATCAATGCGCCATTTGACTGGTACAGCGAAATAATGCCGCTTGCGCTCCCTGTGGAGGCAGTCAGGATTTCTCCATTCGCCAGCAGCACCAGCGTGGTCGCCGGATAGCCGGCGTTGAAAGCCGTGCCGTTGGCGCCAAAGCTGGTATCAAACTGGCCGTTGCTGAGCAATAGGAAAAGGTTCCTGTCGGCTATTAGGATTTCGCCATTAGCCAGAATAACTACGCCGCTGGCAGGCGAGCCATTGATCTCGTTCAGCGTTACGATTCCGTTGGTTCCGAACGTCGTATCGAGTGCTCCGGCGGAGGTGAAGCGGACAACATTCGCCGAGAACCCGCCGGCAACGGCTACAATTTTTCCATCCGACTGCAGGGCCACTGAGGTAAACGGCTCGTCCTCAATGCTCGAGATGGTCACAATGCCGCCTGTTCCGAAGCTGCTATCCAAGCTGCCATTGCTGTTGTAGCGGAGCACCGCGGCTATGGGGAAATCGTTGCTGCCCGGGGCTGCTCCGACAACGACGATCTTGCCATCCGGCTGGATCACGGCGGCGTTTCCGCTCGCGGCGTTGCCGGTCCGGGTTTGATCGCCAAAGTCGGTGGTGACGATGCCCCCGCTGCCAAACGTGGGATCAAGCTGGCCAGCCTGCGCTGCAGCTTGTTGCGAAACCATGAGCAGCACGGAGCAAACGATCAACGAAATGCAACTGAGTCGTCTGGCGAGCATATGCCTTCCCTCCTGACGTCGTGGTTGTCGATGAGGGGCCGGAACTACCGCGCCAGTCTATGTCGCCTGGGCTACGAGTTGTCATCAGATTGTTCCCGGGTTGTAAACAGTCGGTCAAAGCTGGCGCTCGATTTCGAAAGGCCCGGCGAGATTTCGAGAGCAGCTTGCCGAACTTATGAACCCTCTCATTGCCGTCGCTCATCCTTAACACTTTAGCCTCGTAACCTCGATGTGACTCCAACCCATTTTTCCACTCAGTTTCTTTCCGAAAGGAGATCTGCCATGCCGTACGTTAATGTAGGTAAAGAAAACTCATCCGACATCGATCTCTACTACGAAGACCATGGTTCGGGACCAGCGGTCATCCTCATTCACGGCTATCCTCTGAACGGCGCGTCCTGGGAAAAGCAGGTCCCGGAGTTGCTGACGGCCGGGCACCGCGTCATCACCTATGATCGCCGCGGCTTCGGCAAATCGAGCCAGCCCACCACCGGCTACAACTACGACACTTTCGCCGGAGATTTGCACCGGCTCATCTCGCATCTGCATCTGCGCGACTTCGCCCTGGTCGGATTCTCCATGGGTGGCGGCGAGGTGGCGCGTTACATCGGCAAGTACGGTTCGAAGGGCGTGACCAACGCCGTCATCATTGGGGGCGTTCCGCCGTATCTGCTGAAGACCGCCGACAATCCCGACGGTGTGGACAAGAGCGTTTTCGACGGCATTCAGAAAGCCGTAGCCGCCGACCGCTATGCGTTCTTCACCGATTTCTTCAAGAGCTTTTTCAACACCGACCAATTGCTGGGCAAGCGCATCAGCGAGCAGGCTATCCAGGCAAGCTGGAACGTCGCGGCCACGGCGTCGCCAATCGCAAGCCTGGCCTGTGTGCCGACGTGGTACGAGGACTTCCGCCAGGATGTAGCCAAGATGAACGTGCCCACGCTCGTGATCCACGGCGAGGCCGACCGGATCGTCCCCTTTGCCTCCGCCGGACAGCGCACGGCCAAGCTGATCAAGGGCGCCCGTTTGCTGAGCATCAAGGATGGGCCGCACTGTGTCATCTGGACCCATGCCGAAGAGGTCAATCGCGCCATGATCGACTTCCTGGGTGCGGCGAGGATGAACGTATCCGCCGGACCCAGGGAAGCCGTGGCGTAGTAACGCAGGCGCTACCGTGTGACGAAAATCCCACCCTGGCAAACGCCGCCAGGGTGGGGCACGCGTACCATTTGGATGACCACGCGTTAATCTGGCGCCCCCGACTTCGCCCACGCCTGTAGAATCGCGATGCATGGCCGCCAGCATACTGCCTCTGGGCCCATCTCAACTTCGTTCCTTTCGCCGCGCCCTGCTGCGCTGGTATGACGCGAATCGTCGCGCGCTGCCGTGGCGGCGCGACCACGATCCGTATCGCGTCTGGGTCTCCGAGATCATGCTGCAGCAGACGCGCGTCGCGGCCGTGCTGGACCACTACGCGCGATTCCTGCGGAGATTCCCCACCGTGCAATCCCTGGCGGCAGCGCGTGAAGCGTCGGTGCTCGCCGTGTGGAGTGGGCTTGGTTATTACCATCGCGCGCGGCGAATGCATCAGGCCGCGAAGGTCATCGTGCGCCAGAGGCAGGGCGAATTCCCGCGAAGCGCCGAAGCGTGGTTGCAACTGCCGGGCATTGGCCGCTACACCGCAGCCGCGATCGCCAGCATCGCTTTTGGAGAATCTGTCGCAGTCGTTGATGGCAATGTCGAACGCGTGCTGCAGCGCCTTTTCCGGTGGAAGAGCCGGACTTTAGTCCGGCGAAAAGAATCGACATATGGACCGGCTTCAGCCGCGGCGAATCCGCATGGCCGGAAAGCCGCATGGCAACAAGCGCAAGTGCTGCTTGACCGCGCGCGCCCCGGCGACTTCAATCAGGCGATGATGGAACTGGGCGCGACCATCTGCACGCCGCGCGCGCCAAAATGCTTGCTGTGTCCGCTGAACTCGTCCTGTCAATCGCGCGGCGCCGCAGGGCCGCTCACGGCCGCACGCCGGAAGAGCAAAGAGTTGTTCTACGCCTTGGCGCACAAGAATGGCTCGGTGCTGCTAGTCCGGCGTGACGCCGACGCCTCGCTCATGGCGGGCATGTGGGAGCTGCCGGCACTTTCGCCCGAGCAGGTGAACGGCGACGCTCCGCTGCTGCGACTGCGCCACTCGATTACCGACACGGATTATCGGGTTGCGGTCTTCGCCGCCGCGCCGGAACAGTTACGGGAATCTGCAACTGACGCAAAGTGGTTTACCGCCGCGCAATGCGCGCGCTTGCCGCTGACCGGGCTGGCGCGCAAGATTCTCCGCCGCTGCGCACTTGCATCGACTACCCCTGTCGCCGTATCTAAGTAAAGCGGAATGAAATTCATTGGTGCCCCGGGCACTTTTATCCATTTCTTCAGGAGGTCCAGATCTATGCCCGCACTGGAAGCTGGCGTTCGGGCGCCGGAGTTTTCGTTGCCTACGGTCAATGGTGGAACCCTGTCGCTGACTGATGAGCTGAAAAAAGGCCCGGTGCTGCTGGCGTTCTTCAAGGTCGGTTGCCCAGTCTGCCAATATGCCTTTCCGTTCTATGAGCGCATGTACCAGGCGAACCGCAACTCCGGCGTCAGCTTCGTCGGCATCTCCCAGGACAATGCGAAGGACACCAAGGCCTTCATGAAAGAGTTTGGCGTGACCTTCCCGGTCGCGCTCGACGACCCCGCCAACTACGCCGTCTCCAACGCCTATGGCCTGACCAACGTGCCCACGCTCTTCTACATCGACCCGAGTGGCGACATCGAAATTTCGTCGGTGAGCTGGTCGAAGGCCGACGTCGAGACGATTAATCAGAAGCTGGCCGAGCGCCGCCGGCAAGCGCCTGCCGTGCTCTGGCGCAAGGGCGAGTCGGTGCAGGATTTCCGCGCCGGTTGAACCTCCAAGAACTGATCCGCCGTGCGCGGACCTTCGCGTTAGAATCGAAGAGGCTCTCTGCTGCCAACCGCACTCCGAGGAGACTCTTTGGTATCCAGGCATTTTCGGACCGCACTTTTCGTTCTCGTTGCCGCAGGTCTCGTCGCATCGCAGACCAACCGTTCACCCAATGCTGCTCACAGCGCGACAGCCGATCCCGCGATTCCGCAGGTCGCCGGGCTTCCCGCATCCGCTGAGCAGGCGATGGCCACGGTCGATCCCGAGCGCATTCGCGCGCAGGTCCGCTTTCTCGCCAGCGATCTCCTCGAGGGCCGCGGTACCGGACAGCGCGGCGGCGACATCGCTGCCGAATACATCGCCACCCAATTCGCGTTGTACGGATTGAAACCCGCCGGCGATAACGGCACGTTTCTGCAGAAGGTTCCGCTGGAAGGCATCGCCACGCAGGAGGGCAGCACGCTCGCGCTGCTCCCGGCCAGCGGCCCGCCCATCGATTTGAACTACCGCACCGATTTCGTTGCTATGGATAACACCGGCAAGACGCGCGATGACATCAACGCCGGCCTGATCTGGATGGGCTACGGCATCGACGCGCCCGAGTTCAACTGGAACGACTACAAGGACGTCGACGTACGCGGCAAAGTGCTGCTGATGCTGGTCAACCAGCCGCCATCGGACGACCCGAAGTCCTTCGGCAAGGCGCTCACTTATTACGGCCGCTGGACCTACAAGTTCGAAGAGGCGGCGCGCAAGGGAGCTGCGGGCGTCATCCTCATCCACAAAACCGAGATGGCCAGTTACGGCTGGAACGTAGTGCGCAATTCCTGGTCGGGTGAGCGCTCGTTGCTGCGCAACGATCCGGCGCCCAAGCTGGCGCTGGCGGCGTGGATCCAGTTCGACGACGCCCAGAAGCTGGCGCGGGCGTGCGGCATGAATCTGGATGACATGATCGCCGCTGCGGGCCAACGTGGCTTCAAACCGGTTGCGCTTCCGGCGCGAGCGCACGCGACCATCGTCAGCAAAGTTCGTGATTTCGATTCCAGCAACGTGATCGCCAAGTTGCCCGGCGCAGATCCCAAGCTGAAGGACGAGGCCGTGTTCTTCAGCGCGCACTACGATCATCTGGGCATCGTTCCGGGCATGCCCGGCGACAACATCTACAACGGCGCGCAGGACAACGCGACCGGCGTCGGCATTGTGCTGGAGATTGCTCGCGCCTGCGCGGCGGCAAAGCAGCCCCCGAAGCGCACCCTGTACTTCATCTCGGTGACGGCGGAAGAGCAGGGGCTGCTCGGCTCGCAATATCTCGGCCAACATCCGCCGGTTCCTGCACGCGACATTTCCCTGGCGCTGAACTATGACGATGTTCCGACGCTGGGTGTGCCCGAGGAGGTGAACGTCGCGGGCGCCGAGCGCACCACCTTCTATCCCGAAGTCGAACGCACGGCGCGTCAGTTCGGGCTGACGATTGTGCCCGATGCGCGTCCCGAAGCCGGGCATTACTATCGCTCCGATCACTTCAGCTTCGCGCGCGCGGGCGTGCCTGCGTTTTCGATCGACGAGGGCGACAAGTATCGCGGCCACGATCGCGAGTGGGGAACGCAACAGGCGGAAGATTACGTCGCTCATCATTATCATCAGCCCAGCGACGAGTATCGTCCGTCGATGGATTTCCGCGGCGATGCGGTGATGGCGCGCTTCGGCATCGCCTTGGGATGGGAAGCGGCGAACCAGCCTGCGTTGGTGCAGTGGCAGGAAGGCGACGAGTTCGCGCGCATTCGCAGCGCCAGCCAGGCGGGAACGCACTAAGCCTTGGTGCCCCAGGTTCGCGTCATCCTTTGACGCTAACCTGGGCCCCGGTGAAGACCCAGGTTAGGCCGACCGAAGGCCGAACCTGGGGCACCAATTGTCAAAGATCGATCACAGCGCCGGCCTGGGCCGGCTCTACACCGTCACCTGCTGCTCCCGCAACTTGTGCTTCAAATCGGCGGCGATCAACTGGCCGTGAAACCTCCCGTTCTCGATGAAGATCTCGCTGGTCCGCATGCCCGCGATCAGCACGCCCGCCAGATAAATTCCCGCCACATTGCTCTCCAGCGTCTGCCGGTCGACAATCGGCTTCTTGTCGGCTTCCTCGCTCAGCTTGATGCCCAGCGAGCACAGGAACTCGAAGTCAGGATGATAGCCCGTAAGCGCGAATACGTGGTCGTTCGCCAGCGTCACTTCGCCCTCGGGCGTGTCGAGCACAACGTGCTCCAGCGTGATCTCGCGCACACGGCTGTTGAAGTACGCGGCAACTTGCCCGGCCTTGATCCGGTTCTCGATGTCGGGCTTGATCCAGTACTTCACCGACGGCGAAATTCCCGGTCCGCGATGCACCAGCGTGACGCGCGCGCCGTGCCGCCACAGCTCGAGCGCGGCAATCGCCGCTGAGTTCTTCGCGCCCACCACGAGCACGTTGAGGTTGAAGAAGGGATGCGGCTCGCGGTAATAGTGCATCACCTTCGGCAGGTTCTCGCCGGGAATGTTGATGTGGTTGGGACGATCGTAATACCCGGTCGCCAGGATCAGCTTGCGGGCGCGATACTCACGCTGGTGGCCGTGAAGGTTGGTGGTATGGACGACGAAGTTGTTGTCGCTGCCCTCGATCTTCGCGACCGGCTCGTATTGCCGCACGTCAAGCTGATAGTGCTCGGCGACCTTGCGGTAATACTCCAGCGCTTCCTGCCGCGTCGGCTTCTGGTTCGGACTGGAGAAAGGAATGTCGCCGATCTCCAGCAGCTCGGGCGTGGTGAAGAACGTCATGTTGCTGGGATAGTTGAACAGCGAATTCACCAGGCAGCCTTTGTCGATGTTGGCCACGCTCAGACCCGCACGCTTGACATCGATGCTGCACGCAAGTCCGGTCGGACCCGCGCCGATTACGACCACGTCGAAGGAGAACTTGTCGGCAGCTTCACGATCCATGCAAACAGCATAACGCGTTTCGCTATTCGCCCTTCGGTCTTCGCTTTTCGCCAGAGCAAATCGTTCACCAGGATTCCGGCAAGTTCTGGCGAACAGCGAACAGCGAATAGCGAAAGGCAAGAGTCGAACTGCGACAACTGGCACGAGGGTAACGTAACAGGAGGCAGCTCGTGATGGCTCCGAGCGGCGTGTTCTGAACGGGTGGGAAAAGTCTTACCTATTCTTTGCAATGCCGTTCACATTTCCCGATTAAGCACTCTTCTTGGCATTCCATTTTGCATGCTCAAAACACAATCGAGGCACTTTATCCATGTCCCAGAACCCGACTCTCTACTCAACTCTCGCAAAACTGTGTCAAGCCAAAGTGCCGCTACGACTTGCATTTAGCAATGCCCGAGGATCAAGCTGGCTTAAGAAAAGCAGCTTCGGAGCGGCTATTCTCAAGATTGTTTGCTTGCATACAGTACACACTAGACCGTGGACGACGCTCTGGAATGAGGATTGCTCAAAAAGAAGGTGAGCGAGTTCTTGCCAGCCCCCAGGCGCCACAATCACAATCCCAGCAACATATCGTAGGCGGAAGCGTGTTTCTTATGAAAATAAAGTATGGGGGATGGGCCTTCCTGGTGATTTGTTTCCTCAGTATCTATCGCATTTATCCCTTAGGCAAGAGCATTGAATTATCAATATTTTTTGTCCTGTCTCTGATTCTTCATGAGTTGGGTCACGCCATGGCCGCTAGATACTATCGCACCCCAATTCACGAAGTTGGACTTTGCCTATGGGGTGGCTATATTCGGTATGAAAGACCCAGCAACACCTTATACCAGGTCGTGATACTGACCTCCGGTATGCTGACCAACCTCATGCTGATAATCCCATTTTGGTTCATTCCGCACATCGGCCCTCTGGTGAGCGTCTGGAACTTAATCTTGTTCGTCTTGAGCGTGCTACCTTTTCCGGCATTTGATGGTGGAAAGATACTGAGACTTTGCGCAAGACGCGCCTGATTCTATGGGTTACCGCAACGGGCCCGAACCTTGGCAACTTCACCCTTAACGGCGGCAGGTAAACGACCCTGGCCGAAGTAGCTAAGGAGACTCTGAACAAGCCGCTGATACCCTCAGGGGCTAAAGCCCGCACTGATTTTGCCACAGTTGCGGCACGGCTGAAGCCGCGCCCTTTCAAAACCGAGGCTTAATCAGAGCCTCAAGTCTCATTCCGCCTTACGGACGGCACAGTGCGCACGTGGGAATCAAGGATAGTTTGAAGACCGTACCATAAAGGCTTTGTCCATCGGTCGAGGTCGTGCCGTAGAAGTTCCCGTCGGTCCCTTGCACCAAAGCTCCGAGGGGGGAAGTTCCGTCCGGGCAGCCATTCTTAAAACAAAAGCTGTGCAGAATCGTCATCATCATCCCATCGGCTGTGATCTTGAACACGGTACCGCCGTTGTTGGGTCCGCCAGCCGATGTAGTTCCATAGAAGTTGTCGTCGGTGGCTTGTATCAGTCCTGCATAGGGGTCGCGGCCATCCGTGCCGTCGAAGCGATATAGCGTGGTCAGCGCGCCACTCGGCGTGACGTTGAAGACCGTGCCATTGCCGTGTGTCCCGCCCTCCGAGGTGGTGCCGTAGAAGTTCCCATCGCTGCCTTGCACCAGCCCAGCAAAAGGTTGCGCGCCATCTGCGCAGTCCGGTTGAGAGCAAAAACTGTACAGAGACGTGAGCACGCCTGAAGATGTCATTTTGAACACTGTGCCACAGCCGAGGTAACAGTTGTTGTTCCCGCCGTAAAGAGTCGTGCCGTAAAAGTTCCCATCGCTGCCTTGCACCACTCCCCCCCACGGGGTGCTAACGACGCTCTGGACTACGCTGAATGCACCTCCAGGGGTGATTCTGAAGATCGTACCGCCTCCTGCGCCTCCGCCTGTTGTCGTTCCGTAAAGATTTCCGTCGGTGCCCTGCACCAGCTTCGCAAAAGGATAAGCACCATCAGGTAGGTTGAAGGCGTACAGCGTGGTCAGGTCGCCGGCGGGGGAGATTTTGAAGATGGTGCCATAACTATATTCGCCCCCGTATGCCGTTGTCCCGTAGAAGTTCCCGTCACTGCTTTGCACTAAGGCGGCCGAAGGCCCATACCCATCTGAGCACGGGTAACCCCCCAAACAAAAGCTATACAGTGAGGTCAGCATGCCCTGAGGCGTGATCTTGAAGATCGTGCCGCAGCCAATGCCTCCGCATCCTGTTCCTCCGCCGTCCTGTGTTGTGCCGTAGAAGATGCCGTCGTTGCCTTGCACCAGGCCAGCGTAAGGATACGCGCCGTCAGTGTAGTCAAAACTCGCCAGAGTAAGGAAGAGCGTGTTCTGTGCAGGCGAGGCAATCCCCGCTGCCCCACAAAAGACCATGCATGCTACTGCCGCTCTCAAGACGATGGACCGCTTGACGTATGTCATGGCAGACAACAATAACCGACTTCGACGCATAAGTCTGTGATACATCCACGACCCACTAACCATTATCCACTGGTTTTGTACCACTCTGCGCGAGTCAGCGGCAGCCGGCTTTCGCCGTGGTCAGGCTTGCTGAACAGCACCTGGTAGAGGTTGACGCGTCCTTTGGCGAACGCCCAGGCGCTGCCCGCCATGTAAATGCGCCAGATGCGATACACGGTTTCGCTGGTGATGCGCTTGGCGTCTTCATAGCGCGAGTCCAGCCGGCGCACCCAGTGCCGCAAGGTGCGCGCGTAATGTTCGCGCAGGCTCTCCACGTCGCGCACCTCGAAGCCGCAGGCCTCGCCCAGGCGAACCGTGGTGCCGAGCGGCACCAGCCCGCCATCGGGAAAGACGTACTTGTCGATGAAAGATGGGCCTTTGCGGCGGAACACGGCCGAGGTCGCGATGCCGTGATTCAGGAAGACTCCGCCGGCGCGCAGCAGCTTCCAGACCTGCTCGAAGTACTCCGGCAGGCGCGCTTCGCCAACGTGTTCGAACATTCCAACGCTCACGATTTTGTCGAACGATTGCGGCTCCTCGAGGTCGCGATAATCGCGTACCTGCACATCGCAACGTTCCTCCACGCCGGCTTCGCGGATGCGCTGCCGCCCCACTTCCGCCTGCGCCTGGCTCAGCGTCACGCCCAGCGCGTGCACGCCGAAGTGTTGCGCGGCGTGCAGCACCAGTCCTCCCCAGCCGCAACCGACGTCCAGCAGCCGATCGCCCGGACGCAGCCGCAGCTTGCGGCAGATGTAATCGAGCTTATTGGCCTGCGCCGCGTCGAGGTCTTCGTCGCCGCGCTCGAAGTAGGCGCAAGAGTACACCATGCGACGGTCGAGCCAGAGCTGATAGAAGTCGTTGGACAGATCGTAATGGTAGGTGACAGCCTGGCGATCGCGAAGTTTGGAATGCTGCCTGCCGTGAAGCTCCGGCGCCAACTCGTGCTGTGCCGCCGTGCCCGTTGGGATGCGGCAGCCGCAACAGAAGCCCGGCCAGGCGAAGTTTTTCCGTTAGCTCCAGTTCGTGCACCGTTAGATAATCGCCGAAGTCGAAGGCGGCTTCGATGTCGCCCTCAATGTCGAAGTCGTCGTAGATGTAGGCTTCACCCAGAGTGAGCTGGTTCGCACCCAGCAGCATTCGCCGCAAGCTCCCGGGATGCTTCAGTACCAGCGAGAAGCGCGGGCTTGCGCTGCAGCCCCAGGTATCGCCGTTCCATAGCCGGATGGCAACGTCGCGGCGTGGATAGTCGGCGAGGACGGTGTCCAGCAGCTCAAGAGTGATGTCAACGGAAGTATCGCGGAAGGTTGTGGCCAGGTTCGACATATTCGTGCAGTCGCCAAAGCCGTAGATTAGGAGCGGGATGCCGACGTCAACCCGCTTAACTGAATTATAGGCGCGCCGGCGGTCGTGGCTCAACGCGCCCGGTCACAGCGCTCCATGCGCCCGGTCACATGTTGCGGCGGGCCGGCTTGGCCAGTCCTTCGCGCTCCAGCGCTTTCTCGATACCGTTCCAAACCCGGGGACTGGGATCCTCCATGGGTACCAACAGCTTGGCAACATCGGCGATATAGCGCAGGTCCGCCACCAGGTCGGAGCACACCGGACAAGTCCGCAGGTGCTCCTGCTCCTCCGCGCTGCCGCCGCCATCGATGATGTAGGGCAGGACCTTCTGAAATTCCGCACACGTCATGGCTCGCTTCTCCCTGGGAATGGACGGCGGATCTCTTAAGGTCTTGTCCGCGGCTAATTCCCCGCATCTCATTAGCGAAATGCTTCTCCCTTCTAGCGCCGCTTGGCGGCTTTCTCCGCCTTGCTCTGTTTGAGCAGGTCGCGCAGTTTCATGCGGGCCTTGTGGAGCTGCGATTTGCTGTTGCCGATCGAGCAGCCCATCATCTCCGCAATTTCATTGTGCTCGTAACCCTCGACGTCATGTAATACAAAAATGATGCGATAGCCCGGAGGCAAGCTTTCCACCGCTCGCTCCAGGTTCACGCGGTCGATCGATCCGGCCAGCACGTTGTCGCGCGTGCCCACGTCCTTCCGCGGGCCGTCTTCCTGCTGCGGCTCCATGGATTCCTCCAGCGAGACCTCTGGCAGGCCTTTCTTGCGCAGATGCATAAGCACCACGTTGACCGCCAGCCGGTGCAACCAGGTAGAAAACGCCGACTCGCCCCGGAAGGTCGCGATCTTGCGATAGAGCTGAAGGAAAGCCTCTTGCGTCAGGTCCTCCGCTTCAGCCGTGTTGCCGGTCATGCGCAAGCAGAGCGAGTAAACGCGCCGTTTGTGCAGGCCGTAGAGAGCTTCAAAACATTCGGCATCGCCGCGTTGCGCGCGATCGATGGCCTCTCGCTCCGATATGCCGTTCGCCAGGATCTTCTTCGCTGTATTCAATAGACTGTACCGGAATCTCTCCCTTAGATGCGGTTGAGAGTAGCTGCTGTTGCCTCGTGCTTCAGCGGCCCGGCGAGCCCCTTTTGTTCGCGATAAGTAGGATGCAACATTTCGCTATAGGGCGCGCTTGATTGAGCTGCAACCCTGAATTGAGGCGCACGGCCTGACACTAAGCCCTGGGACTCGAATCACCGTATCAAGAAAATTAATGTGAGAAATGCTTGACAACTCGGAAGCCCAGTCTAAAATACCCGACAATCGGCCTCGAAAAGGCCTTGAAACCGAACGATGAACGTCGCCCCCGCCCGTGAATACGATCCACGCCCATCCTCAGAGTGACGCTATGGACAATCCCTGTCGGCATCCCCGAGTCCAGGTGGTTTCGCGAGACGAAGACGCGGAGTACGTCGAGTGCCTGGAGTGCCGCGAAATCTTCGAATCCAGCGAATTCCGCGACATGGACATCGAAGCCAAGATCCCGGCCGAAGAAGAATAGGCAATCCGCTGCCACATTGGCGAGCGCTGTACGCGTTGCTCACCGCAGGCGGAGTCCTGCCTCGGCGGACAACTCCGCCGGGGCGAACTCTCGCGCCAGGAATCGCGGATACGCCGCGGCCGCGATCATCGCCGCATTGTCGGTTGAGAGTTGGCGCGAGGGGAAGTACACCGGCAGTCCTTGCTGCGCCGCCTCGCGCTCGAACACCTGCCGCAACTCCGAATTTGCCGCGACCCCTCCCGTGACCAGCAGGGTCGCGGCGCTGTGCTCCTGCGCCGCAGACAGCGTTTTGCCGGCGAGATCGTTGGCCATTGCGCGCTGAAACGAGGCTACGAGATCGAGCGTTTGAGAATCGCAGGCGGCGAGCACCTCTTCCTGTGACGGATGCTGCGCCATCGAATCAGCTCTCGCCGCCGATCGCTCGATTGCCGGACGCATGTCGTGCGTCTCCACATAGCGCAGGACGGCGGTCTTGATGCCGCTGTAGGAGAAGTCCACGCGCCGCTCGTCCGCGCCGTGCCGGTTCTGCGGATTGCGGTCGCGATGCTTGATCTGCGCAAAGGGGAACTTCACCGCTTGAGGATTGCCGTGCCGCGCCAGAAAGTCGATGATGGGCCCGCCGGGATAGCCCAGCTCCAGCAGCTTGGCCACCTTGTCGAAGGCCTCGCCCGCGGCATCGTCGCGCGTATGTCCCACATCGTGATACACCCAGCCGTCCGCCCGGCGCTCGGCCAGGAACAGGTGCGTATGACCTCCGCTGACCACCAACGCGAGCACAGGAAATTCGAGCTCACCGCCGGCGTTCTGCCGCTGCTCCAATAGCACCGCGTGAATATGTCCCTCGAGATGGTTGACGGCGATAAGCGGCGTCTTCAGCGCATAAGCCAGCGCCTTGGCATAGCTCAACCCCACCAGCAGCGCGCCGGCGAGTCCCGGCCCTTGCGTGACGGCCAGTGCGTCGATGGTCTGGTACGTCTGGCCGGCGTCCTCGATCGCCTTGCGAACCACGGGCACGATCGCGCGCAGATGTTCGCGCGAGGCCAGCTCGGGTACGACGCCGCCGTAAGGCTGGTGCGTTGCAATCTGCGAATAGACTACGTTGGAAATTACCTCTTCGCCCGAGCGCACCACCGCGGCCGCAGTCTCGTCACACGAGCTCTCGATGCCGAGGATGAAAACGTCGCCCACGCTTCGATTGTAAGGGTTGCGGACGCAGGGCGTTGCGGGCAACCGATTACACTGAGAACGATGGCCCGCAGCACGATCCTGGAGTATCTGGACAACTTTCACCGGCACGCGCGCGAGGTCGCGTATGTGCAGCGGCGCGGCTATCGCACCCAGCGCTGGACCTACGGCGATGTGCTGAGTGCTGCCAACCGTTTCGCGCGCGAACTGGAGGCGCGCGGCATCGGTAAAGACGACAAAGTCCTCATCTGGGGCGAGAACTGCGCCGAATGGATTGCCGTGTTCTTCGGCTGCGTGCTGCGCGGAGCCATCGTCGTTCCCATCGACAAGATGGCCACGTTCGACTTCGCGCAGCGGGTCGCACAGCAGGTTAACGCCAAGCTTTGCGTTTGCTTCGCGGCGAACCAGCTTGCGGGGACGTCCTCGCTTCATCTCGAAACGCTGAGTGAGGAAATCGCCGCCCGCTCGGACGCTCCAGTTGCGCCGCCTGCGCTTACGCGCGACGACATCGTCCAGATTGTCTTCACCTCTGGCACTACCGCTGAGCCGCGCGGCGTCGTCATTTCGCATGGCAACATTCTGGCGAACCTGGAGCCGCTGGAGCGCGAGATCGCGAAATACCACAGGTATGAGCGCATCTTCCATCCCCTGCGCTTTCTGAACCTGTTGCCGCTCAGCCACGTTTTCGGGCAGTTTCTCGGCATCTTCCTGCCGCAACTGATCGCCGCAACCGTGATCTTCCAGGACACGCTGAACCCTACGGAGGTGCTGCAGGTCATCAAGCGAGAGCGCGTGTCGGTGGTCGTCGCGGTGCCGCGCCTGATGGAATCGCTGAAAGACAAGATCGTGCGCGATATGGAAGCCGAAGGGAAGCAGCCATGGTTCGCGCGCCAATTCGCGGCGGCGAAAGATGAGCACTTCGCCAAGCGTTGGTGGCGCTTTCGCCGCATTCACAATCGCTTCGGCTGGAAGTTCTGGGCGTTCATCTCCGGCGGTGCGGCGCTCGATGCAGACACGGAAGAGTTCTGGCGGCGCCTCAGCTTCGTCGTCATTCAAGGCTACGGGCTGACCGAAACGACTTCGCTCATCTCGCTGAATCATCCATTTCACACCGGCCGGCGCTCGATCGGCAAGGTGCTGGAAGGCCGGGAGATCAAGCTCGATGAGCACGGCGAAATCCTGGTTCGCGGCGCCAACGTTGCCGCCGGCTACTGGCAGGGCAGGGAACTGAAGCCGGTGCTCAACGAGGAGGGTTGGTTCCGCACCGGCGACATCGGCGAGCTCGACGCCGAGGGCAACCTGTACTTCAAGGGCCGCAAGAAGAACGTCATCGTCACGCCCGAGGGCATGAATGTCTATCCCGAAGACCTGGAGGCGGCGCTGCGGCAGCAACCCGAGGTGCGCGACTGCGTGGTCGTTGGCCTGGAGCAGGGCGGCAACGCCGAGCCTTGTGCGGTGCTCGTGCTGCGCGACTCGGCCGATCCGGCAACCATCGTCCGACACGCCAACCAGCACCTCGCCGACTACCAGCAGATCAGGCGATGGCTAGTCTGGCCGGATGAGGATTTTCCGCGCACACCGACGCAGAAGCCCAAAACCGCCGTCATTCAACAAATGGTCCAGCAGCACTTCGCTTCCGGAGACGGCGCGGCTGCTTCGCCGAGTGCTTTGGGCGACTTGATCGCGCGCATCACGGGGCACAATGTCGGCAGGCTCGCGCCCGATGCCAAGCTGGAGGGCGACCTCAACCTGAACTCGATGGATCGCGTCGAGCTGATGAGCGCGCTCGAAGATCGCTATCAGGTCGATCTTGAGCAAGCGGACTTCACCAAGGTCGAAACGGTCGGCGATCTGGAGCGGCTGTTGCACCAGCCGCAGACCGCGCCGCACGCCGGATATCCGTATCCGCGCTGGGCGCAGCGCTGGCCTATCACCTGGATTCGCGAGGCGATCTATTACCTGCTCACCTGGCCGGCGACGCTGATCATGGCGCACCCGAAGGTCGTCGGCCGTGAGAACCTGCGTGGGGTCGATGGGCCGCTGCTCATCAGTTGCAACCATGTGACGTACATCGATGTAGGCTTTGCGCTGTGGGCGCTGCCGCCGCACTATCGCCGGAAGCTGGCTGTCGGCATGTCGGGCGAGCTGCTGTGGCAGATGTGGCGTCCGCCGCAGGACTGGAATCCGTTTCTGCGGTTGTCTTACAAAGTGGGATATTACCTTGTGGTAGCTCTGTTCGATGTCTTCCCGCTGCCGCAACAGTCGGGAGTGCGAGGCAGCTTCGCCTACGCCGGGGAGTCGGTGGATCGCGGCTTCAGCGTCCTCATCTATCCCGAAGGCGTCCGCACGCCGGACGGTCAGCCGAGCCCGTTCCGCTCGGGACTGGGAATGCTGGCCGCGCGGTTGAACGTCCCGGTTCTGCCATTGCGCATCGACGGCCTCTTCGAAATGAAAACCGCCGGTCGAAAGATTGCGCGCCCGGGCCAGCTCAGGGTTGTCATCGGCAAGCCCATGCGCTTCCCGCCGGAGACGCCGCCTGACGAGATCACGAATCAGGTGGAGCACGCCACATGGACAATGTGAAGCGAAGGCGGCAATTCCTGCCTTTTTTCCTCATCGCGCGTAGTCGTAAAGCCCTCGCAGATGTGACGCGCGTCATAGCCTCAGGTCCTGCAAAGTGCTGCAATAGAGAGTTTGGCCGGAACCGGAGAATCGGTGCGCGAAGCTGTCCTCAAATTATGGCCGGAGATCGAGTGGATCCGCTCGCCCGAGCTGCGCGAGCAGGTAACGCGCACCTGGATGCGCGCGCTGGAGCTGAGCCCGCTCACGCCTGACGACCTGAATCGCATTCCGTTTACGCTGTTGGTGCCGAACTGTCCCGTGACGTTCATGGAGCACAAGCGCTGCGTGGTGCACATCGCGCGCAAGGCGGCGGAGAGCATGATCGAGTTCATGGGACGCGCGCTCCCCATCGACATGGACACCGTGATCGCAGGGGCCATCCTCGCCGATGTGGGCAAGTTGCTGGAGTACGAGAACGTGGACGGCAAGACGCGGCAGAGCCGGCGCGGCGAGTTGCTGCGCCACCCATTCACCGGAGTGGCGCTGGCCATGGAGTGCGGTGTGCCGGACGCAGTCTGTCACATCATCGCCGCGCATGCCGCCGAAGGCGACCTGGTGAAGCGCACCACTGAAGCCTACATCGTGCACCACGCCGACTTTATGGCGTTCCTGCCGTTCAAAAATCCGGCGAAGTGAGGAGGGAATTTATGGCGACCATCGCAGCCCCAACAAAATCCGCCCACCAGCCCGCGATAACTGCCACAATGTCGGAGTGGGCTGCAGGCTTGCGCTTCGAGCACCTCTCCGCGCGAGGCGATTTACCACGCCAAGCGCTTCCTGCTCGATAGCATCGGTTGTGCGCTCGGCGGCTATCAGCAGCATGACGTCACCATTGCGCTCGAAGTCCTGGACGAGATTGCCGGTCCAGGTAAAGCCACGGTCATCGGCAGCGGCAAGCGCCTGGACCCGGTTTCGGCGTCGCTGGCCAACGCGCTGATGATCCGCTGCATGGACTACAACGACATCTATTGGAAGCAGGACCCGTCGCATCCCTCGGACATCTTTCCCGCCGCGATCGCCGCCTGCGAGCGCGCCGGCAGCGATGGCCGGGAACTGATCGTGGGCCTGGTGCTCGGCCATGAATTCGAAATGCGCTTGTGCGAAGCGGCCTTTCCCGGCATTCGCGAGCGCGGCTGGCACCATGCCACGCTGACGGCGTTCGTTTCGCCAATTGTCGCCGGCCGCATGCTCCGGCTTACCCCGCAGCAAATTCAGCACGCCATCGGCATCAGCGCCAGCGCGCGGGCCACGCTCGGTGCGGTCACCGCCGGCAAGCTCACCATGATGAAGAACACGGTCGATCCGCTGGCCACACAGAGTGGGATGCTGGCCGCGCTGCTGGCGGAAAAAGGCTATACCGGTCCCGAGCACGTGCTTGACGGCAAAGAGGGCCTGGCGCACTGCCTCGGCCCGGAGTGGAACCTGGAGGTGCTGACCGAGGGCTTGGGTGATTCCTGGCGTATCACACAATGTGGGATGAAGGCGTACCCCACCGAGGCGCTGACCCATACGCCGATCTCGGCTGTCCTGGCGCTGGTGAGGGACCACGAGCTGATGCCTCACGATATAGCCAGGGTGCACGTCCGCACGACGGCCCGCGGCGCCGACATCCTGAGCGATTCCAGCAAGTACGATCCGCACACGAAGGAGACCGCCGATCATTCCCTGCCCTATGTCATTGCCGCTGCGATTGCCGAGCGACAGGTCACGCCGCTGCAGTTTACGCCGGCGAAGATCATGGACCCGGCCATTCGCGCGCAACTCAATAAGATCGTGGTCACCGCCGACGCAGAGATCGAAAAACTCTTTCCCGCTCTGCAGCGCGTGATCGTGCGCATTCACACCATTGATGGGCGTGAATTCACTGAGCAACTCGACTATCCCAAGGGCGATCCGCGCAATCCGCTGAGCGATAGCGAACTGGAAGAGAAGTTTGAGGCGCTGTCCGGGCCGGTGCTGTCGCACGATGCGTGCCGCCGCGCGGTCCACGCGATTTGGGCCTTGGAGAAGCAGCAAAGCGTGAGCGACTTGATGAAGCTGTTCAAAGCCGACAGGAACTAGACGATGCCACAGACCGTCGTTGAAAAGATCGCGCAGTTGCATATGACTGAGGGCCCGAATCGCCCACTGCGAGCCGGCGACTTCGTCTCCATTCGTCCGTTCCATGTCATGACGCACGATAATACTGCGGCGGTGATGAAGAAGTTCGAGTCGATTGGCGCGACGCGCGTCCACGATCCGGCCCAGCCGGTGTTCACCGCCGACCACGACATCCAGAACACCGACGAGTCAAACCTGGCCAAATATCGCAGCATGGAGGCGTTCGCGCGCGAGCGGGGCATCGACTTTTATCCGCCGGGAACGGGCATTGGCCACCAGATCATGCTGGAGCGGGGATACGTGCTGCCGGGAACGTTCGTTGTCGCCTCCGATTCGCACTCCAATATGTATGGCGCGCTGAGCGCCGTCGGCACGCCGGTTGTGCGCACGGACGCGGCGGCGATCTGGGCGACGGGCGAATTCTGGTGGCAGGTCCCGCGCACCGTGCAGGTTGTGCTTGAAGGGAAGCTGGCGTTCGGAGTGACCGGCAAGGACGTGATCATTACCTTGTGCGGGCTCTACAACCGGGAGGAGGTGCTGAATGCGGCCGTCGAATTCAACGGACCGGGCGTGGCCTCGCTGAGCATGGACGCGCGCCTGACCATCGCGAACATGACGACGGAATGGGGCGCGCTGGTGGGCTGGTTCCCGGTTGATGAAGTCACGCTGGCGTACCTGGAAGAGCGCTGGCGGGAGCTGCGCAAGCAAGGCATCGGACGCATTCCGCTGGAGAAGTTTGCTGATTGGAGCGCGGAACCTCCTGCGCCAGATCCGGATGCAGTCTACGCCGCTTGTATAAAGCTCGATCTCGCCGAAGTGACGCCGCATGTCTCCGGGCCGGACACGGTACAGGCGATGCAGTCGGTAGCCGAAATCACCAAGAGGAAGATTGCGATTCAGAAGGCATATCTTGTCTCGTGCGTAAACTCGCGGCTGGAAGATCTTGCGGCCGCAGCGGAAGTGTTGCGCGGCAAGAGGGTCGCCGATGGTGTGCAATTCTATGTGGCGGCCGCCAGTCACGCAGTCCAGCAACAAGCTGAGCAGCGCGGCATCTGGCAGGTGTTTCTGGATGCGGGGGCGCAGCCGTTGCCCTCGGGATGCGGGCCGTGCATCGGCCTGGGCGCGGGATTGCTCGAGGCGGGCGAGGTCGGTATCTCCGCCACCAATCGCAACTTCAAAGGCCGCATGGGATCGCGTGACGCGCAGTGCTATCTGGGGAGTCCCGAGGTCGTCGCCGCGTCGGCGGTGGCGGGGTATATCTGCGGTCCGGGAGAATCGAAGTCCCACAATGTGACACGCAGGTGGGAAGAGTTTGCCGTAGCTTGCGGCGCGCCCGAAAGGGTTGAGATTCTGCCCGGATTTCCCGCCAGCCTGCGCGGACGCCTGGTATTTCTGCCGCAGGACAACCTCAACACCGATGGCATTTACGGCAAAGACTACACCTACCGCGAGGACATGACGCCCGAGATGATGGCGGGGGTGGTGATGGGAAACTACGATCCGCAGTTTGCCGCGCGAACTGCCGCGGGCGACATCGTGGCCGGCGGCTTCAACTTCGGCACCGGCTCCAGCCGCGAGCAGGCGGTGACCGCGCTGAAGGCCAAGGGAATTCCGCTCGTCATTGCCGGTAGCTTCTCGCAGACCTATCTGCGCAACGCGTTCAACAACGGTTTTCTGTGCATTGAAGTCGCCGGAGTTGGTCGAATCGGCTGCGCGCAAGATTCGCCGACATGATTGCGCGCAAAGAAAAGACGATCATCTGCGGCGAGCGCGATCGAAGTCGATTTTGCCGCGAGCTCGATTCGCTATGCCGGCGAGGAATTTGCCTTTCCGCCGCTGGGCAGCGTGCCGCAGTCGCTGGTGATCGCCGGTGGAATCGAGGAGCTTGTCAGACAGAAAATGCAGAAGACCATGATAGCTGTGCGTGGGTAGGAACTTCACAGCCTCGGAGAATTGAGCAATATGGCAAAACGCAAGATAGTGATCATGCCGGGGGATGGCATCGGCAACCAGGTGCTGCCCGAAGCGATTCGTGTTCTCGATGCGGTTGGCTTCGCGGCCGACTACATCCCCGCGGACATTGGCTGGGAGTGCTGGATTCACGAGGGCAATGCGCTGCCCGAGCGCACCATTGACCTGCTGCGCGAGCACAAGGTCGGCCTCTTCGGCGCGATCACGTCCAAGCCGAAGAAGGAAGCTGAAGCCGAGCTGAGCCCCGCGCTGAAAGGAAAGGGCCATCAATACTTCAGCCCGATTGTTTCGCTGCGGCAGATTTTCAACCTCGATATCTGCATGCGGCCGTGCCTGTCGTTTCCCGGAAATCCGCTGAACTTCATTCGCAAGAAGCCGGGCGGGGGGTACGACGAGCCGAAGATTGACGTTGTCGTCTTCCGGCAGAACACGGAAGGGCTTTACGCCGGAGTCGAGTGGAGCAATCCTCCGCAGCAGGTGCGCGATGCGCTGCGGACGCACCCGAAGTTTAAGCCGTTCGAGGCTGTGGCCGGCGAAGAGCTGGCGATCTCGGTGCGCATCATTACGCGCCCGGCAGCGCAGCGCATCTGCGAAGCCGCGTTCCAGCACGCGCGCAAGTTCGGATACAAATCGGTGACGGTCTGCGAGAAGCCGAACGTATCTGCGCGAGACTTCGGGACTGATGGAAGAGGTCGCGAGAGAAGTGCAGAAGCGGTATCCCGAGATTCCGCTGTGGTCCACCAATATCGACGCGCAAACTATGTGGCTGACCAAGAATCCGGAAGATTACGGTGTGATCGTCGCCAGCAACCTGTTTGGCGACGTGATCAGCGACGCCTTTGCGGGGCTGGTGGGCGGCCTTGGGTTTGCCGCCTCGGGCAACATTGGGGACGAGGTTGCGGTGTTCGAGCCTACTCATGGCTCCGCTCCCAAGTACGCGGAACTTGCACCCGCCATCGTGAACCCGATCGCCATGATTCTTTCGGCGGCGATGATGCTCGACCATATTGGGGAGGGCGAGAAAGCGGAGAAGATTCGCGGCGCGATCGCCTCCGTGGTTGCCGAAGGCAAGGTGCGCACCTACGACATGCTGCGCATCGCTGGAGGCCCGAGGTCGTTGTTCTTGGGCGCGGCTTCGACCACGGAGATGACCGACGCCATCCTGGATAAACTTGGCGTTGGTGCGGAGAAGGCCTATGCCGGCAGCAGTCGAGACTAGCGTAAGGCGGGGCGCGGCCGGACGCGCCGGCGGCGACGTGCGCTCCGATCTGCACGTCAGCTTCGAAGCCCGCGCGGGCGGCGGGATCGAGATCGATCTGCGCTCGCGCGTTGAACTTTATTACGGCGAGATGATCCGCACCCAGGTGCGCGAGGTGCTGCGCGGGCTCGGTGTCGAGCATGCTCGCGTCGCCATTGTAGATGAAGGCGCGTTGCCGTTCGTGATTGCCGCGCGCCTCGAAGCGGCGGTGCGGCGTGCCGGCCTCGGCGAGGGCAAGTCGGCTTTGCCGGAGGCAGTTGCGACGCCGGTGGCGTCCACGCGCGATCGGCTTCGGCGCTCGCGCCTGTATCTTCCGGGCAATGAGCCGAAATACTTCATTAATGCCGGACTGCACGCGCCGGACGCGGTGATTCTCGATCTGGAAGATTCTGTCCACTTCGCCGAAAAAGACGCGGCGCGCCTGCTGGTGCGCAACGCTCTGCGGGCGGTGGATTTTGGCGGGGCTGAGCGCATGGTCCGCATTAATCCGTTTCCGCTGGGACTCGCCGACCTCGAAGAAATTGTGCCGCAAGCCCCCGATCTCATTCTGATTCCAAAGGTGGAGACGCCGCAGCAGATATCCGACATTGTGGTATGCCTAGAAGCGATCGCAAAACGAGATCAGGTTGATCGTGCCAATTTGGCTGATGCCGATTCTGGAGTCGGCGCTCGGCATCGAGAATGCGTTTGCCATTGCCAAATCTTCGGATCGCATTGCCGCTCTCACCATTGGTTTGGAGGACTACACCGCCGATCTTGGGGTGCCGAAAACGCAGGGCGGGGCGGAGTCGCTCTACGCCCGCATGCGGGTGGTCAATGCCGCCCACGCCGCGCAGGTGCAGGCCATCGATTCGGTGTACGGCGATGTGGCCGACAGCGAAGGCCTGCTGCGCTGGGGCGAGGCGTCGCGCGCCATGGGATTCGAAGGCATGGGCTGTATTCACCCGCTTCAGATCGAGACGATTCATCGCGCCTTTGCTCCCACAACGTCAGAGTTGGAAAAAGCGGCGGAAATCGTTGCCGCGTATGAAGACGCGCAGGCCAACGGCCTGGGCGTGGTCAGCCTCGGCTCGAAGATGATCGACGCTCCAGTGGTGCAGCGGGCGCTGAAACTGGTGGCGCGCGCCAGGGGGATGGGGGTTGCGGGAGGGCACTCATGAGCGCCGCCATCGCCATGGGATTGATCACCAATGCGATTGGCCGCCGCGTGCCCACGCTGATCAACGGCCGCGACAGCGTGCCGTATCAGGGCGTCAATGGCTACCGGCCAAGCGGCCGCAAAACCGGCCCTCCGATCCGCAGCAACAGCGACTATCCCACAAACGGGGACAAGCGCGTGCCCGACCTGGAGACCGCGCTTCAGCTCTGCGGATTGCGCGACGGCATGACTATCAGCAGCCATCATCATCTTCGCAACGGCGATCGCGTCGCGCTGACCGCGCTGGAAACCGCGGCCCGCATGGGCGCGAAAGACCTCGTCTGGTTCCCGAGCGCCTCCTTCCCATGTCACGAACCGGTGATCGAGCTGATGAAATCCGGCGCGGTGCATCACATCGAAGGCAGCATGAACGGCCCGCTCGGCGATTACTGCTCGCACGGGCACATGCGCGGCCTGGGCGTGCTGCGCTCGCACGGCGGACGCTGGCAAGCGGTGCAGGACGGCGAAGTCCACATCGACGTCGCCGTGATCGCCGCGCCCACCGCCGATTGCTTCGGCAACGCCGATGGCTCGCACGGTCCCTCCGCCTGCGGTTCGCTGGGCTTCGCGCTCGCCGATTCCATCTACGCCGATCGCGTTATCGTGGTCACCGACAATCTGGTTCCTTTCCCGTGCGTTCCCTGGCAAATCCAGGGCAACAATGTCGATTGCGTCGTCGAAGTCGCGTCGATCGGCGACCCGGAAAAAATCGTCAGCGGCACGACGCAGATCACGCGGAGTCCCGACCGCCTGCGCATTTCAGAACTGGTCGCGCGCTTCCTGCGCGACAGCGGCATCATGCGCAACGGCTTCTCGTTCCAGGCGGGCGCGGGCGGCATCGCGCTGGCGTTTGTCGAATATCTGGCGCGCATGATGAAAGCCGCCAACGTGCGGGCGAGCTTCGTGCGCGGCGGTTCGACCAAGTATCTGGTCGATCTGCTGCACGAAGGACTCATCGGATACATCCTCGACGGCCAGACCTTCGACCTGGACGCGGTGCGCTCGATCGCCGGCGATCCGCGCCATGTGGCGACCAGCCCGTTCACCTCGTACAACTTCCACGGCAAGGGAAACTTCGCTTCGATGATTGACGCTTGCGTGCTGGGCGCGACCGAGGTTGACCTGAAGTTCAACGCGAATGTGGTCACGCACTCCGACGGACGGCTGCTGCACGGCATTGGCGGATGGCAGAACTGCCTGTTTGCGGGATGCACGATTCTGGCGGTGCCATCGTTCCGCGATCGCATTCCGGTGATCGTCGACGAGGTCACGACCGTCACCGGGCCGGGCGAGTTGATCGACGTGGTCGCCACCGAGCGCGGCATCGCGATCAATCCCCGGCGGCAGGACCTGCTCGACGCGGTCAAAGGCAAGGGGTTGCCGATCCGTTCTCTCGAGGCGATCAAAGCCGAAGTGGAGAAGATTTGCGGCGGCAAACCCACCAAGCCGCGCCTGCTCGACCATCCGGTTGCGGTCGTCAAGTGGGTGGACGGAACGGTGCTCGACACGGTTTGGCAGGTGGTCGACGACAATCCGTACGCTCCGAAGAGAACTGAAGTGGATAGTGGATAGTGCTTAGTGGATAGAGTAGATCGCGATCTACCATGCATTGTCGACCATCCAACTCATCACCGTTCACCGTCCCACTGCAGCTATTCAGTCACTTGCGGCACGGCTGAAGCCGTGCCCTTTCAAAACCACTATCCACTAACTATTACCGCGTGGCCGCATCGAACAGGAACTTGCCCAGATACATGGGCGAGGACTTTGGCGGCTTGGTTTGTGCCGAGTCGATGGGGTACGGCGACTGCGACAATGTGGGATATCCCCAGATGTCGCCGTTGCGCATGTCGATGACCATCTTGCCGTACATTTGCGCGGTGCCGTCGGGTTTGCGCAGCATGGTATAGCCCGGCTCGATATAAAAGGGATAACCCTCTTCGGCCTGCGCGCGCACCGGTGCGGGCTGCACGACAGGGCGAAGCACCAGAACTGCAAGCAAAGCCGCGATGAGCACCAGCATAGTCTTAGTGAAGCGGTCCAGGTTCATGAATCTTCTCCTTCTGCCGTTGATTAGCCGAACAGGCGCGTCTGCTGCAAGCGTCATCAGCTCGCCGGCCGAAGCTTGCCTGGTGCTTTCACTCGGAGCGGCAGCTTCTTCTTGTTCTTGCCGGAGGCGTCGGCCAGCGCGGCGAGACACTTCTCCATCTCCTTAAGGTTGGCACGGGCGCCGTGCAACGCCGACAGAACCAGCTTGGCCTTGCGCGGAGTGAGGTTACCGTTAGCGACCCCATGTAGCGCCTGCTGGAAGCCGATCTGGATAGCGGCCGCATCCTCCAGGATGGGCACGCGGAATTCGTGGCACGGCCACTCTCCGGGCGCGGCTTTTTCTTTTTCTGCGATGAACATGTTGCGTCCGTAGGGCAGGCATTGCTCCATGCCTGTGTGGTAATAGCAGAAGGTTTGACCTTGGAGAGCCGGCGACCCGCAACGCTGGCCGCCAGGCTTGATGTGCTCACAGATAGGAACCGTCATAGGGTACCCCCCTTAAAAATAAAGTCTTGCAATACAGCAGCTTGCGACCGTTAGATTGCAAAGTATCCAGTTGAAACGACTTAGCTCTTATTCCAAGTCCGGCGTTCTGAATACTTTGCAAGGTGTCGCGCAAAGTATTCCATTTACTGGACTTCGAGGTAGGTGGAGATGCCCTGTTTTGGATACTTTGCAGAGAAGAGTGGCAGGTGGTTACTGGTTGGATGGGAAAAGGGTTCTCAGTTGTCAGCCTTCGGTTCTCAGAGAGGGACGGCCGCGCGGTTGACCGACAAGCGACAACCGGCAACCGACAACAGCCGCTCCGACAATTGAGAGCCGATGACTGACAACTGTGTCGCATAAACACAAATAGGGCAGGAGCGCCAGGAGTGAGGCGAATCCTACCCTAACAGGCTATTGTCCCAATCCCACAAAGTGGGAGTCAACGAAAAAGCGAGGACGGCTTCAGTTCCATTCCCGGAATAGGAATCCGGTCTCGTAAGGCAAAGAAGACTGATTGACGAAGGTCAGGACCTCTCCGATAATCCGCTTTCAGAGTGTCTCGTCAAGCGCGGCGTGAATGGCAGTCATCACGACAAAACGGAAATCCTGGTTCAAGGGAGACCAAGCTATGGGGAAGTTGGTTTGCGGCCTATCGGTTTTCTTGGTTGTCGGCGTGTCCGTAATCGCGCTGCAGGCGATGCCCCCACAAGATGCCGCAAGCTCCGCAAGCGGGACGACACCCGCCTTGCCATGTTCGACGTTAAGTGCTCCGCGGATATTGGCGGAGGTGGACGAGCGCGTGCTCACGACGCTTCACGGCAACGTTCATCCGCTGGCACAGCCGCAATACGATTTCGGGCGAGCGAGCGACAGCCTGCCCATGGAGCACATGATCATGATGCTGCAGCGCGGCTCCGAACAGGAGCAGGCGCTCACGGCGCGTATCGAGCAGATGCACGATCCGCATTCGCCCTATTTCCACCAGTGGCTCACGGCGGAGCAGATCGGGCAATGCTACGGCGTTGCGCAAGCCGATGTCGACAAGGTGACCGCGTGGCTGGAAAGTCACGGCTTCAATGTCGAGCAAGCGCCCGCAGGCCAGACCGCGATCATCTTCAGCGGCACGGCGGGGCAAGTGCGCGCTGCGTTCCGGACCGAGATTCACCAACTAGAGGTTCGGGGCGAACAGCACATCGCCAACATGACGGAGCCGCAGGTCCCGGCAGCGCTGGCGCCCGTGATCGCCGGCTTCCGCTCGCTGAACAATTTCTTTCCCAAGCCGCTCAGCCGTGTGGTTGGGCCGGTCCAGCGGGATTCCGCGACCGGCAAATGGCGCGTGACGAAACAGAACACCGCGGGAAAGCAGCCGCAACCGGAACATAACGGCATAGGCCCCCTGCTGACGTTTAACTATCTCTATGAAGGCAATGTGTATTACGCGGTAGGACCGCAGGATTTCTACACTATTTACAACGAAACCCCGCTGCTGACTGCTCCCGCCCCGATCAACGGAGCTGGACAGACACTGGCGGTGGTGGAGGATTCCGACGTGAACCCGGAGGATATCGTCTCGTTCCGCTCGCAATTTGGCCTGCCGGCATATCCTCCCACGCCGAACAATACCCAGGGAGGAGTGGGCTTCATTGACGGCGTTCAGGGTTATTGCGAAGACCCGGGCATCCAGATCGAAGGCAATGAGAGCGAAGCCGACATCGATGTGCAGTGGATGGGAGCAGCCGCACCGGCAGCGATCATCGGTTTTGTGTCCTGCGCCGACACAAGCACGACCTTCGGAGTGGATCTTGCGGCAATGTACGTGGTCAACAATCTTGCCGCCGCGGTTTCCGCGTTCAGCTATAGCTACGGCGCGTGCGAGGCGCAGTTGGGGTCTGGAGCCGGGTTTTACTACAACCTGTGGCAGCAAGCGGTAGCGGAAGGCCAGACACCCGTCGGTCTCTGCCGGCGATACCGGCGATGACATTTGTGATCGCGGGAACGGCCGGGGACCCCACGGCCAGGACATCGGCGAAACCGGACTCTCCGTGAGCGGCATGGCATCGACGCCATACAATGTCGCGGCCGGTGGCACCGATTTCAGCGATGTCTACCAGGGGCTTCAAGTGTTCTACTGGAATGATGATAACAATCTCGGGTTATGGTTCGGTTCTTTCCTATGTCCAGGAGATGTCTTGGAACGACTCCTGCGGCAGTACGATACTTTTAGACTACCTGAGCTATCAATATCAACTCAACTTCAGCAACGGTCCGGAAGGGCTTTGCAATGATTCGAGCCAGCAGATCGAGGAGGAGTTCACCGTATCTGGATGGCGGCTCAGGGGGCATCAGTACGCTCTACAGCTTGCCGAACTGGCAAAGCGTGTACGGGGTGGGGCTGAACGGCAATTTCACCTCGACCAGCAAGCGCAACCTGCCAGACGTTTCGCTGTTCGCCGGAGACGGCCTTTGGCGCCATTTTCTGATGTTCTGTGAATCCGATGTGGCGCCATGCGAGTACTCGGACCCTTCGGACGCTATTGCGCTGGCGGCGGGCGGCACTTCGTTTGTCGCGCCACAGCTTGCCGGCATTCTAGGGCTGGTCAACCAGGCGACGATCATCCCGCCAAGGCCAGGCGAACTACACGTTGTACTCTCTCGCGACGCTGGAGTACGGCCCGCCTAGCGCTCCGAACATATCCACGACTGTGCCAAGCCTGTACACCTGCGAAGGCTCCAACGACCAAGTCGTGTTTAATGAATACCGTTCGATTTTCCATAGATTGTGTCTTCCAAGACGTTAACCGGACCCAGCAGGTTGGATCCCAATCACAATGCTTGAACGGCAACAACGCGGGTTGCCTAATCGACAACAATGACCAGCCTTGCGTCACTGGCACTCCCGATTGCTATACCAACACCCAGGGCGACAGGTACGGGCTACTCTCCACCTCGACCACAACATTTGAAACGGCGTTTCCTCAAAGCTTCGGCTACAACGCGGCGACTGGGCTGGGCAGTGTCAATGTGGCCAATTTAGTGCTCAACTGGCAAGCCACGCAAGGCGGCTACATGCTGACTGTCAACAACAATATCTATGGTGACGGCAGTGTCGTCGTCAGTGGAGACGGATTCATTGATTGTCCGGGCGCGTGCAGCCACTACTATGCGCCCAACAGTCTGGTTACGCTCATTGCTATCGCGCCGCCAGGGAAGTATCTCTACACCTGGGGCGGTGCTTGCGGCGGCACGGGGTATTGTGTTTTGACCATGAGCGCGGACCTGTCGCTTCACCGGTCTTCTCCCACTTTTACGGTTACGAGAAATCTAAGCGTGACTGCAACTGGCAGCGGAACGGTGACCAGTAGCCCACGCGGCGTCAACGGTGGCATCAACTGTCCGGGCATATGCAGCGATTTGTTCCCGCAAAATGCTCAGGTGACGTCTGACGGCGTCGCCGGCCTCGGGCTCGCTCTTCGGTGGATGGATTGGCCCCTGCACTGGCACGGGCTCGTGTAACGTGAACATGACGCAGAATTATTCCGTAACTGGTGAGTTCACCTCGCCGGTACAGTTTGTCCCCGTAACGCCATGCCGCCTGGTGGATACGCGCAGCAACAACGACCCGATACGCGGAGGCACATCGCGAAACTTCGCCGTCCCGCAACTTGGAGGGTGCAATATTCCGAGCACGGCGACAGCGTACTCGCTGAATGTGGCCGTGGTGCCGCTAGAACCGCTGGGTTTCCTGAGCATCTGGCCTGTGGGAGAAGACCAGCCGCTGGTCGCCACGCTGAACTCCATCGACGCCCGCATAAAAAGTAATGCGGCGATCGTTCAAGCCGGCTTCGACGGTGCGGTAAGCGTCTACGCCACTAACACTACCCATCTCATTCTCGACATCAACGGCTATTTTACGGCCGCCGGTTCGCAGACTCTGGAGTTCTATCCGTTAGTGCCTTGCCGGGTGGTGGACACGCGAGGTGATTTGAATCTGCCGCAAGGATTGGGGCCGCCGTCGTTCGGAACCGGGGAGTCGCGTAGGTTGCCCATTCTGTCGAGCTCGTGTTTCGAGAATCTGCCCAACCAGCCGCTGGCGTACTCGTTCAATGTGGCAGTGGTGCCCAATCCGCCGGTACAGCCGTTGAACTATCTGACCCTATGGCCGAGCGATCAGCCGCAGCCGTACGTTGCGAACTTGAACAATCCGACCGCGACGGTCGTGGCGAATGCGGCGATCGCGCAAGCGGCGACTGCCAGCGGCGAAGTCGGTGATGTCAGCGTCTACACCTACAACCATACCGACGTGATCATCGACACGAACGGCTACTTCGCGGCGCCGGGATCGGGCTACTCGTATTATCCGACCGCGCCCTGCCGCGTGCTGGATACTCGGAATAACAATGGGCCGCCGTTCACCTATACCCTCAGTCCGCCAGTGAACCCACCGGACAGCCCATGCGGGCCACCGCCGGCGAAGGCATATGTAGTCAATGCGGCGGTGGTGCCGGTTGGTTCGTTGGGATATCTGACGCTGTGGCCCGACAGCGAGCAGAGGCCTGTCGTCGCGACGCTGAATGCCTATGACGGGTTCATCACCTCGAACATGGCGATCGTGCCGAGCATTAACGGATCCATCGACGCCTATGCTTACGGCACGACGTGGTTGATTCTGGATTTGTCCGGGTACTTCGCGCCGTAGGAAGAAGTTGCCGGTTGTCAGTGCCATGACCCACTCATTCGAAACCCGCGAATGAGTGGGGCACCCGGCTTGGCGCACGGGGCCGACAGTTATCGAATCAGGCTAGATTTCTCCAAGTTCCGAGCGGACCTGCTCCAGCGCCATCTCGCACTCCTCGAGCTGGCGGCGCAGCGACGACTTGCTGCACGGCCCGGAGACAGTGGACAAGCTTGCCTGGTAGCCTTCGATGCGCTGTTGCAACAGGGACTTTCGAGCCAACAGGTCGTCAACGTTAACCGGTGCGTTTGCCATAACCCTACATTACAGCACAAACGTACTGGTCGAAAGTTATCCCTTGCCCTTGAACAGGTAGACCAGTTCGATCACCAGGATGATGACGACCATCACTTCGAGGACGAAGCCGCGGCTCTGGTGGAATTCGTCGATGAGGAAGCGGTAGAGGCCTTCAGCGATGCGCAGCTTTTCGTTGACCAGGTTCTTGTACTCGGGGACGCCGACCTTGGCTGCAGCCAAGCGGTAGAGACGCGCGGAGAACATGTCGCTGACGAACTTGATGGCGGTGTCGGAGCGCTCGACCAGTTCGGTGACTTCCACGGTGACGCCGTTGAGGCGCATGGCCTCGCTGCGCATCTTCCAGCGGCGCACGATGCCGGCGCGGTACTTGAGTCCGGCGTAGACGCCGGCCAGTTCGCGCGTCAGCAGCTCGTCGTAGTGGCGGAACTCGAGGAGCTGGGTGTTGGCGTACTCCAGAATCTGGATGGCAGTTTGCGCGCCGGCGGGCGTGTCGTACACCAGCGCGGCGTTCCAGCCGACGGAAACCAGATCGTTGGGATAGTAGGAGAGGCTGGATTGCAGCGTGTCGTTGTTCTCGGTACGCGAGAGGCCGGTCTGTTCGCCGCGGAGGATTTGCGCGATCTCGGGGCCGTGCTGCGCCAGCAAATCCAGGCCGCGGGGATCGCCGGGAACGTCGCCCAGGAGAAAGATGTAGTAGTCCTCGCTGAGCCAATCGGCATAGGGGCGCACGATGGCGGGTGAGATTTTGTCCAGACGCGCGCGAATGATCTGCTGCGCCTGGCGCTCCATTTCGGGGCTGGGGACCCAGCGCGACGCCAGCCGCACCAGTTCGTCCCAATCGGCGACGAAGCTGAATTCGAGCAGCACGCTGATGACGCCGTAATCGTAGTACTTGAGTTGCGGGGCGATGCATTCACCGCTGGTGAGGGTGACGGGGTCGAGGCGCTCGACCACGGGTGGCTTTTCGAAGCGCACATATTCCGGCGTGGCGTGCTTGAAGCTGGGCTCGACGCGGCGCGCGCCCAGGATCTGGCGCAACTCTTCCAGCCGGATCTCCTCGGAGATGTCGTGGAGGATGATGGCGAGCACCGAGCCTCTGAGGACGGCCGGGACGGTGTCCGTTGTGGCGTGCTGCTCGGTCGCGGATGTGTGCTCGCCACGGTCCATGTTCACGGATCATTGTACGTGCCGGCGGCGCAGGCGATGCCCGCAAGCTATTTCGCCGGAGTGCCGACGAACACGGCCTTTTTGCGGCCAATCTGGTCACGGACGAAAGCGACCACGTCCTGAAGAATGTCGTCCAACCCGTACTTGGGGCGATAGCCAAGCCAGCGCGCGGCTTTGGAGATGTCGGGGATGCGGCGGTTCATGTCTTCGAAGCCGGGAGCGTAGGCCTCGGTGTAGGGGACGTAGCGGATGGGGCTTGACGAAGCGGTGAAGGCGATAACCCGCTCCGCCAGCTCGCGGATGCTGATCTCTTCCGTGTTCCCCAGGTTGAAAATTTCGCCGGCAGTGCTGTCGTCGGCGGCCACCGCCAGAAAACCGTCGAGGACGTCGGAGACGTGCCCGAAGCAGCGGGATTGGGTGCCATCGCCGAAGACGGTGATGGGCTCCTCCAGCAGCGCCTGACGGACGAAGGTGGGCACGACCATTCCGTATTGGCCGGTCTGGCGCGGACCCACAGTATTGAACAGGCGCACGATGGTCACCGGCAATTTACGTTCGCGAAAATAAGCCAGGGCGAGGAACTCGTCGATGGCTTTGGAGCAGGCGTAGGCCCAGCGCTGGTTGTAGGTGCTGCCCAGGACGAGATCGTCGACTTCCGAGAAGGGAAACTTGTTGGACTTGCCGTAAACCTCCGAGGTGGAGGCGACGATGAGGCGGCGCTGCTTTTTGGCCGCCAGCTCCATCACGATCTCGGTGCCGCCGACGTTGGTCTCGATGGTCTGGACCGGATAGTCGACGATACGCTTGACGCCCACCGCCGCCGCCAGATGGAAGACGATGTCGGCCAGGTCGACCAGTTCCGCCATGAGCCGGCGGTTGAAGATCGAGTCGCCATGGAATTCATAGCTGGGGTGGGAGCGAAACGAGAGGACGTTTTCCACGCTACCGGTGGAGAGATCATCGATGGCCATGACCTCATGGCCGGACTGGAGTAGACGCTCCGAGAGATGCGATCCGATGAAACCCGCACCACCCGTGACGAGACAACGCATGAAGTAACCTCGACGGCAAATGATATGGGATTTCCAGAGTTCCCGATTCAGACAGAGGATAGCATCAGACCGCGATTGTGACCGGCATCACGAATCCTAATCACGGCACATGAGTAAAATCAAAGTTGTCATGGTCGATACCTACCTTGTCCCGCCGGCGACCACCATCACCGCCAAGGGCGATAGCCAGCCGCTTGACATCAGCGCAGCCGAAAGCCGGATTTTTCTTGCCACCCTCGCCGTGACCTCCGTGATCGAGCAGGAGTCCATCGAGTTGAGCGTGTTCGTCTCGAACGACGGCGCAGCCTGGGAGACCAAACCCACCGCGTCGCTGCCGCAGAAGTTTTATCCCGGCGAGTACCCGATGCTGGTCGACCTGACATCGCTGCCGGAGGTGAAGTTCTTGCGCGCCCATTGGGAGGTCACCCGCTGGGGTCGCGGCACCACCACTCCGAAGTTTGAGATTGCGCTGCGGCTGCGCGAGGTCTCGGCCGAAGCTTTGCGCGAGGCCCAAGCGGAAGCGCAGACGCGCCGGTAAACGGGAAGCTCACAGGTTATTCCGCGAGTGCCCGGGGCCACTGCGAGCGCTCACGTTCGCGTATAATCCCAAATTGCACATTACAACTTTCGTGGGATAGGCAGTAGCAAAAACGCCTATTTAGACTTAGCCGTCTGCCTGGATTCCTGTAGGTTCCGGATTGACTCCCCTTAGTTGAGTTTCTCTACGATCACGTGTCTCGCCAGCCAGCGCCCACTGGCCCCGAAGACCGACGGCGGTGGGGGCCGCGGCCTTCGATGACAAGAATTCCGCACAAAAGAACCTATTGATGCCGGGTTTTGCTGGACTACGAACGGACTTCGCCACCTGGGCGATCATGAGCGCGATGACGCTGTGCTGGCTGGCGTCGGCGCGCCTGGTGCCCAACTGGAAGCGCGACGGCTGGACAGCGCTGCTGAAGTCGGTTTACGGGCTGGTGTGGCTGGATTTCGGCCTGGACATCGTGCTGCGCTTTGCCATGCTGGCCTACAACGCGGTGGAGTGGGGCAACGGCACTCCGCGGCTGGTGGCGCAGCCAGTCGATGTGGTGAACACCACCCTGTTTTATTCCGGGCTGTTCTGGGTGGTGGTGGCGCTGACTTATACGCTGGCGTCGCATCGCCGTGGGGCGGGGCCGCTGACGGTGGCGCGCGGGATCACTCCCGACTTCGCTTACCGGGCCGCCCTGCCGGTCTCGGCGTTGGCCTCGATCGCGTTCTATTTGACCGAGACGGGGAAGTTGCCGCTGGTGCTTATCACGCCGGTGTCGTTGCTGGCCGACCTCTACATGGTGCCGGCGGTGATTGTGTGGTGGGACCATTTCCGGCGTCCGGGCCCGAAGTGGCAGGTCGGCGGCATTCATCTCATCGCGCTGCTGCCGGCGCTGGTGCACGGCATCATCAGCCCCTACCGCGAGACTCTTGTGCCGCTTTTCCTGATTCCGCTGATTGCCGCACTCTTTGCCGGGCGGCGGCCGCGGCTGCGGACGGTTGTTCCGCTGGGCCTGGTGTGCCTGCTGCTGCTGAGCGTGGTGGTGCAGTCGTATCGGCGTATCAAGTGGGAGAACGTCCGTCCCGATGAGGTGACGGCCGAGATCAAGCAGGACGGGCTGACCGGTTGGCTCAGCGTGGCCTCAGGCGAGCAGGTGCACCGCTTCCATGGCTTCGATTCGTTCCTGCTGACGGTGGCGCTGGTGCCGACGCTGGAGCCGCACTCGGGTCGCCACGTGCTGACCTCGGCGCTGCTGCGCGGGGTGGTGCCGCGCGCGGTCTATAGCGGCAAGAGCGGCGCCATGGCGGGCATCAATTTCGGCTCGCGTATTTGGGCTTATGACGATCCGGCGATGCGCGAGGGCGGAGGTGCGTCGATTGCGCCCTCGATGCCCGGCGATCTTTACGATGCCGGCGGACTGCTCTACATCATATTCGGAGCGATGATCTGGGGCGCATTGCTGGGACTGGTGGACGGCTGGAAGTCGCACCTGCCGCCGTTTGCCGCTGCCGCTGTCGTCGTGATGGTGATGACGCAGTGCGCCATGTCGGTGGAGCGCGACTTCGACAACTCCATCGCGACCTTCATTCAAACCTTGCTGGTGTTCGTGATTGTGGCCGGGGTGGTCGCCCTGGTGCGCGAGGACCCGGCGCGGTATTCGCCCCGGCCGCTTCGGGACCCCCATGACGCTCGCGGTTGGCGTGAGGGGGCAGGGCCGAGTCTGGAGCGCTCATAGACGCGATGAGAGTGCTGATTCTGGCCACTGACATCTTTACCCGCGGCGGCATTGCGCGCTACACCTCCACCCTGGCTTCTTCGCTGGGCAAGCTGCTCGGTCCGGAAAACGTGGATGTCCTGTGCTTCTTCGATTGGGGAAATGCGAACGAGTCGCCGAACGACTTTCGGCTGCTGGGGATGATCAGCAGCCGCCAGGGCGCGGGCGTTGGGTCGCGGCTGCAGTACCTGGCGAAGGCCTTGCATGCGGGAACCAGCGGATACGACCTGGTCATCGCCAACCATGTTGCGCTCGCGCCCGTCGCGGCGTTGGTGAAGCTAGCCTTCGGAACCCCGTATTGGGTTGCGTGCCACAGCATTGAGATCTGGTGGGGCACCACCTACGCGCGCCGAGCCGCACTCAAGCGAGCCGACTTGATTCTCCCCGTCAGCCGTTATACCGCCGACATTGTCCAGCACATGAAGGGTATCGATCGCGGGCGGGTGAAGGTGGTGTACAACGCGATTCCCGAAGAGCTTACGGAAGAGTTGATGCGGGACACGGAGATCCCCACCCAAGCAAAAGACGCTTGGATGGGGCACCCGACGAAAACCCCCACCCAGGCAAGAGGCGCTTCCATCCCGAGGAGCACAAAACCGGCGCTGGTCGGGGGCCCGGCGTGGATGGGGCACCCGCGGCTCCCATGTTGTTGTCGGTTTGCGCGCTGGTGCGGGGCAACGAGTTCAAAGGCATCGACACGGTGATTGAGGCGCTGCCCAGAGTTTTGCAGAGTGTGCCCGACTTGCAATACGTGGTGGTGGGCGAGGGCGAGATCAGGGCGAAGCTGGAGGGTTTCGCGGTGAAGGCGGGAGTGGCGGCGAACGTCGAGTTTGTCGGCGAGGTGACGGATTCGGAGCTGGTGGAGCTGTACCGGAGCTGCGACGCCTTCGTGCTGCCCAGCCGGGGACAACAGGTGCACGGCGCCATCGGCGGCGAGGGATTCGGCCGGGTGTATGTGGAGGCGGCGCTGGCAGGGAAGCCGGTCATCGCCAGTTGCGCCGGCGGCGCGGCCGAGGCGGTGCTGGATGGCAAGACGGGATTTCTCGTCCATCCCACATCGGTGGACGATGTCGCCGAGGCGGTGCTCGCGCTATTCACCGATCGCGAACGCGCGGCGGCCATGGGCGCTGCCGGCAGGAAGTGGGCGCGGCAGATGTTCTCGCAGGAAACGCTCAGGGAAACGCTGCAGTATCTTTTGCGGCCTTATGGATGGGAACCGGCTGGTTCGCCCCAGTTGGTGCATGCGAGTGGCGAACGATGATGAAGCTGATGAAGGAAGTCGAAGAGCTGCCCGCCGGTTTTTGCGAACCGACCGCGCTTCCCGCCAGCACGCAACAAGAGCAGCATTGGCAGGCCGCGAATCGCGAGTGGTGGGAAAGCCACCCCATGCGCTACGACTGGAAAGAGGGCATTGCGTGCGAAGAGTTCAGCCCGGAATTCTTCGCCGAGATCGATCGGAGGTTCTTCAGCCTGGTCGAACAATACGCGCCCTGCAAGAAAATCCCCTTCGATTGGCTCATCGATTTCGAATCCCTGCGCGACAAGGACGTGCTGGAGATTGGAGTCGGGAACGGCAGCCACGCGCAATTGCTGGCGACGCATGCCAGATCGTTCAACGGGATCGATCTGACCGAATATGCGGTGAAAAGCACCTCAGCGCGCCTGCGGGTCTTGGGACTACCCGGGAAAGTGCAGCAGATGGACGCCGAACGTATGCAGTTTGCTGACAGCAGCTTCGATGTGATCTGGAGCTGGGGCGTCATTCATCACTCCGCGAACACCCGAAGAATCTTGGAAGAGATGCATCGCGTGCTCAGGCCGGGCGGCGAAGCGTTCGTCATGGTGTATCACCGCACATTGTGGGAGTACTACATTCAGGGAGCTTTGCTCGCGCTGCTATCGGGAAAACCAGGGTCGGTTCACGCCAGCATTCAGAGGCGCACCGACGGAGCGATGGCCCGCTATTACAAGCAAGCGGAGTGGCGGGCGTTAGCCGGCGATCTGTTTTCCGTCAAGGAAGTTCGCGTCTACGGCAAGAAAACTGAGCTGGTGCCCTTGCCTGCGGGGAAGCTGAAAGAACGCATCGTCTCCTCCATTCCAAATTCATTCAGTCGCTTTCTTACTAACACCTGTCAGTGGGGCTCGTTTCTAGTGTCGCGCCTCGGGAAGGCGGCGAGCTAGCGCATGTGCGGCATTGTGGGAGTGTGGAGCGACGGCCGTCCGGAGCAGGTGCGTGCGGCGGTGCGCGACATGATGGCCGCATCGCGCCATCGCGGGCCCGATGGCTGAGGGTTGGGTTGATGTCTCCCACCCTTTGCCCAAAGGAGCGGCAAAGGATGGGGTGCCCGATCTGGATGCGGCGAGCGATTGTCTGGTGCTGGGGCACACGCGGCTTTCCATTCTCGACCTGAGCGATGGCGCGCGGCAGCCCATGCGCGATGCGGAGTCCGGATCGTGGCTGGTGTTTAACGGCGAGATCTATAACTTCCGCCAACTGCGAAGCGAACTGGAGTGGCTGGGCGCAGGGTTAGACCGCAGCCAGCCGGAAGACGCCAGTCCCCGCGAACCCGGCTTTGCTACGGGCGACACCGAGGTCTTGCTGGCGGCGCTAATGCATTGGGGCGAAGCGGCGCTGGACCGACTGGAGGGCATGTTTGCCTTCGCCTTCTGGGATGGGCGCGCGCGCAGGCTGCTGTTGGCGCGCGATCGCATGGGCATCAAGCCGCTGTACTACTACAACGGGCCGCGCGGGTTTGCGTTTGCTTCCGAAGTGAAGGCGCTGGAGCGCGCCAACCTTGGCCCGCTGACGCTGGATCGCGAGGCGGTCGATTCGTTCCTCGCCTATGGCGCGGTCCTTGGGCCGAATACGATTTATCGCGAAATCCGCGAGCTGGAGCCGGGGCGCTTGCTGCGAGTCGCGGGGCCGCACGAAGTTGAGAACGACGAGTACTGGTCATTAAGCCGCACTGTGGCTGGACGCGGCACGAACCCAAGCAGAACTTCGACGAAGCAGTTGACGAGGTTCGCGAGCGGCTGTCGAATGCCGTCGATGCTCACCTGGTCAGCGATGTTCCGGTCGGCGTGTTTCTTTCCGGCGGCGTCGATTCCAGCCTGCTGGCGCTGCTCGCGTCCCAGCGCGCGAAGAGCCCGATCACGCTGCTGACGGTCGCCTTCGCCGAGCAGGAATTCTCCGAGCTGCAATATGCGCAGCAGATCGCGCGCGAACTTCCGCACCATCACGAAGTGGTCACGCTCACGGCGGAACAGTTGCGCGAGCTGTTGCCCGACGCGCTGAGCGCGATGGACCAGCCGACGGTGGATGGGATCAACACCTATGTGATTTCGCGCGTGGGCGCGTCGCTGGGACTGAAGGTGCTGCTGAGCGGCGTTGGCGGCGATGAGCTGTTTGGCGGTTACACCACATTCGTCAAGGTTCCGCGCCTGCTGCGTTTCGGCGGAATGATGCGTCCGCTGGCGCGAACCGCTGCCAGGCTGGCGAAGAAGAATCCGATCCAGTGGAGAAAGATCGCAGACACGGGACGGCCGGCGAATCTGGCCGAAGCTTATCTGCTGCAGCGCAGCATTCGCTGGACGCCGGAGGAGTTGCGCAGCCGCGGCGCGCGCTTGCAGTCCGGCATCGATGCGCTCAATGACTTTCAGAAGCTGGCGGTCCTGGAGCTCGAGGTTTACATGCGCAACCAGCTCCTGCGCGATGCCGACGTCTTCAGCATGGCGAATTCGGTGGAGCTGCGCGTTCCATTCCTCGATCAGCATCTGCTGGAAAGTGCGCTGGCAATTTCGCCGAAGCATCACTTCGCAGGTGGAAGCGGGAAGCGCATCACGCAAAGAATTCTCGCCGAACTTACCAAGCAGGGAAGCGCGCGCCGCCGCAAGATGGGCTTCACCTTCCCCTGGCAGCAGTGGCTGCCGACAACGTTAAAGGACGAGATCGCCAAGACCCTGGGCAACCCGCAGCTTTACGAGCCGCTGGCGCTTGATCCCGCCTACGGACGGAAGCTGCTGGCCGGGCTGGAGCGCGGCGAGCGCACGCAGTCCTGGCTGGAGGTCTGGTCATTGTTTGTGCTGCTGCATTGGCACGCCAGAACCGGGGTGGAATGTGCCGTTGCCTAGGGTAGCTGTGCTGTGCGCGATTGCCGGCATGGGCGGCGCGGAGTTGAGCCTGCTGGAATTGGTGGCGCGGCTGCGCGACCGGTACGAATTCCACTTGCTGATTCCGGCCGAAGGGCCGCTGCAGGAGGCTGCCGAACGCGCGGGCGCGAAGACGTGGATCTTCCAGTGGCCGGAGGCGATCTGCCGGACGGGCGAAACCGCCATGCGCGCGGGTCCAGTGCAACTGCTGCGCGCGGCAATGATGCTGCGGTCGTTCACGCGCGAGCTGTCGGCAGTGCTGGAGGAGATCGACCCGGCGGCGTTCATCACCAACGCGGTGAAGGCGCACATTGTGGGCGCGCTGGCGCGGCGGCACAACGATATCCCACTAATTTGGTATATGCGAGACGGACTGGAAGACCGTATCCTCTCGCGTAAGTTGTTGCGGCTGCTGTCACGCCGCTGCGACCTGGCCATCTGCATATCGCAATATGTGTTGTCGCAGTTGCGGGAGTATGTTTCTCCTACGTTGCCCGCCCAAGCGATCTACAACATTGTCGATCTGAACCGGTTTCATCCCGGGGTCTTGCCCGCCGCCGATCTGCGCAAGGCGCCGGGTGAGGTCTGGTTCGGCATGGTAGGGCCGGTTACGGCGTTGAAGGGGCAAGACGTTTTTCTCGAGGCCGCGGAAAAAGTTGTCGAGCAATTGCCGAAGGCGGTGTTTGTGATTGTGGGGAACAACAGCTACTTCACCGAAGCCGGTCACGGCTACCAGGAGCTTTTGCAGCGCCAGTCGGCAAAGCGGCTGGGAGATCGCGTGAGATTTTTGGGCTTCCGCAATGATGTGCCGGCCGTCCTGTCGCAACTGGACGTGCTGGTGCAAGCCAATCGCGGTCCGGAAGGGCTCGGCCGCTCGGTGCTGGAAGCTATGGCGTGCGGCGTACCCGTGATCGCGGTGGACAAGTGGGGACCACGCGAGTTGGTGCGGCACGGCGAGACCGGCCTGCTGTTCGCGCCGCTCGATGCAGCGGGCCTGGCCAAGCACATGGTGACGTTGGGACGCGATGAGTCTCTGCGCCGCTTCATGGGCAAACTGGGCCACAGTTGGATGCAAGAGAATTTTGTTGCACGCAAGCTGGCGGGAGAAGTCGATCAACTTCTGGCCAGTGTTATCGCTTCCCAGCTCCAGGAGGCTGTGGCATGAAGGTTTTGCAATTGGGGAAGTTTTACTTCCCCGTAGTGGGCGGCATTGAGACCGTTCTCAAGGACATATGCGAGAGTCTGGCCGATCAGGTGGATTTCCGGGTGTTGGTGGCCAATACTCGTCTGCGAACGGAACATGAGGACGGCCAAATTGCAGTGACGCGCGCGGCCAGCGCGGGCAAAATGTTCTCCTGCTCGATCGCGCCGACGTATCCCCTGTGGGCGCGCCGCATCGATGCCGACGTGATTCATGTGCATCTGGCGAACCCGCTGGCGGAAGTGTCGGGACTGCTGGCCCGCCGCGACATTCCTATCGTGGCGCATTTCCACAGCGATGTGGTGAGGCCGGTGCCGGGGCCATTGCGGGTGGTGTACAACCGCTTCCTGCACGCCTTCTATCGGCGGGTGAATTGCATTGTGGTGCCCACGCCGCGGCACATCGAAGTCTCCAATTTTGTGCCTTACTATCGCGAGAAATGTCGCGTGGTTCCGTTCGGGATTCCGGTCTCGAAGTTCGACCTGAACGACGGCCGCCGCAAGCAGGTTGACGAGTTGAAGGACGGCCTGCCGACGGTGCTTTTCGTCGGACGATTAGTTCACTATAAGGGCGTGGAGTACCTGATTCGCGCGTTGGAGAACGTGAAAGCGCGGCTGTGGATTGTGGGAACGGGCCCGCTGGAAGAGTCGTTGAAGAAGCTGGCCCATGATCGCGGAGTCGGCGATCGTGTGCAGTTCCTGGGGCATGTGCCGGAAGAAGATCTGATTGCGTACTATCATGCGTGCGACGTCTTTGCGTTGCCCTCGATCACCAACCAGGAGATGTTTGGACTGGTGCAACTGGAGGCGATGGCGTGCCGCAAGCCGGTGGTCGCGACCGACCTGCCGACGGGAGTGCCGTGGGTGAATCAGCACGGCACCACGGGATACTGCGTTGAGCCGCGCAATCCCGGCGCATTGGCAGGCGCCATCGGGTGGCTACTTGCGAACCGCGAGCTGCGCGAGGAAATGGGGGCGGCGGCGCGCGCGCGTGTGGAGCAGCAATTCAGTTCAGCAAAAATGGCGGAAGCGATGCTCCAGGTGTATCAGGAAGCGTTGAGCGCGGCCTACCAGCCGGCCGCAGTCGAGGAGTTCGAGCCGGCGGTGGGCTCGTTCAGCGATTGAACTGGTGAGGAGCGGTCATGCCTCCGGTTGACCTGCGGGATACGATCCTCAACGCGTGGAAGACCAATAACCGCGTCACCATCTTTCTGGTGGAAAATCTGCCCGCCGAACTCTGGGACGCCACCGTGCCCGGGGCCTCGCGGCGCAGCGTGCGGATGCTTGCCGGCCATATCCACAATGCCCGGTGCATGTGGCTGAAGACGCTGGGCAAAGAAAACGGCATCGCGGTGCCGCGCAATGTCGATCGGTTCAAAGTCAAGCCTAAGGACCTGGTTGCGGCGCTGGAGCGCAGCGGCGCGGGCATTCTGAGCCTGCTCGAGCTCGGTTGCGACCACGGGGGAAGCGTTCCGGCCACGTCGGCTTATGTGTGGCGCAACCTCCCGCTCGACGTTGGGCACGTTCTCGGATATTTCATCGCGCACGAAGGCCATCACCGGGGACAGATCGTGATGCTGGCGCGGCAATTGGGACATCGTCTGCCGGCCGAGGTCACCGGGGGCATTTGGCACTGGGTGAAGCGGTCACGGGAAAGCCAAGACGGCAAGTAAAGATCATTCCGCGACCCAGGTTAGCCCAACCGAAGGGCGAACCTGGGGCACCGGACGAAGCGCGTCACGGGAAAGCCAAGACGGCAAGTAAGATCATTCCGCGACCCAGGTTAGCCCAACCGAAGGGCGAACCTGGGGCACTGGAGATCGCAAACCTGGGACACTGCAGATCGCAAACCTGGGACCCGGCTTTAATTTCCATCGGGCGCAGTTGCGCTCCCGCGATAATCCACGCTGCACGTTCCTACGCATTTGTAAGGGCGAAACACATTTCCTGACGAGCTGCGGATCGTGATTTTGCCCGTCTCTTCAATCGCCGCATTGCGAAACACGCCCGTGGTCGCGATGGCCGTGTTATTGGCGAAACGGTCGATAGTCGCGTTGTTGAACTGAAAAGCGTCATAGGTCGTGCGATAGAGATGGTAGTGCGTGCCCGGCGGCAGAGCGTCGGCATCGTCATCCAACTCCACAAGCGAGCTATTGACGAAAGCCCGGATCAGGCGATTGCCGCGGTCGGTGAACAGCACGCGATTCGACCAGCCGAAGCCCCACTCGCCTCCGCGCAGCATCACCCAACGGCTCTTGCCCGACGACAGGCAAAGCGGCGATGACGGTTTGGCCACGCTGCACACCGTACCGGCGTCGTACTCGTGCTGCTCATCGAGATAAATGTTATCGCTCATGACGGCCACGGCGCCGCTGACGACATAGCCGGCGGCGCGATCGCCGGGACCGTTTTGTCCCACCTCGCGCACCAGATTGCCGCGAATGACGGAGCAGGCGTCGCACTCGATGCCGGTGCGGCCGGCCGTATCTCGCACGCTGTTAAAGCTGACCTCCATATCGCGCATCACGAGGGAATTGCCCGCGCTGATGCCGCCGTCGAAGACGCGATTGCGGGTGATGATCGACCGGCCGGTGAAGGTGTGCTCCAGTCCGGTGACGTTGATGGTGCCGAAGTGCAGCTCGTTGTCGGCGATGCTGAGCTGTGAGACGGAGTCGGTCGAGCCCGATTGCAAGGCGATGTAGATGTCGCCGTGATCGAGGAAATTGCCGCTGATCTCCGAAGTATCGAGTCCGCCGTAGGCAATGCTGGCGCCGTGCAGGACGTTGCCGCTGATCTTCACATTCTTCGGCAAATGCCCCAGGTTGTCCTGTCCGGATTCGATGCCGGTGGCGTTGCCCGGCGGGGGCAGATGCGCCTCGAAGACATTGCCGTGAACGTAGAGGCCTGATTGCGCGACGATCAGCATGGAGAAGGTGCGCGAGTCGCCGACCGCAACAAAGCGATTGTCGCGAACTACTCCAGCCTCATCGTTTACTTCAATAGACGGGTCGAAGCGACTGAAAGAAACAGCGTTATCGCCGTGGCCGTACGACGTAGGGCGCAGCAGGAACGTATTGTCGTGGACGCTGGAAGCGGTGCTGTCCAGCAGGTTGACCAGCTTGTTGGGATTGCCTTCGAGGCTGAGATGATCCAGCTCAAGGTCGTGGCAGGCGTGGCAGATGAAGATCGAGACCCAGTCGTAGGACGAGGCCGAGTCGTCCCACACGATGCTCATGTCGTGCAGGTGAATATTGCGGCCGAGCGCGGGAGCATTGGCGAAGAGCGTGGCCGGTGGATCGCCGCGCGCGCGCTGGACTTTGATGATCGTGTGTCCCACGCCCGCGCCACGGAGATCGACGTTCGAAGGAAGGATTACACCGAGCCGGTTGCCGGTGCTGTCGCGACTGTGCCAGCCTGCGATCGGGCTGGCGGCGTAGGTTCCGGCAGGGACATACACCTCGCAGGGGCTGGCTCCGCAGTCGAGGATGGCCGTCTGGATGCGCTCCACGATGGAGGCACCCGGATAATCGGCGGCATTGCGGAGGCTCCGCGGCGCGTCCTTATTTTGGACGGCCTGCGCGAACAACGTGCCCAGTGCCAGGCCGAGACATGAGAAGAAACCTACAACGCTCCTGGAACTGGAATGCCCACGCATAATGAGATATCAGGAGGGTAAATGCGGAGAGCGCGAAATGCACGAGCAACGGCGGTTCCAGAGCAACTGTATCCCGGCTGTCAAGGGCGTGCCCCTTCAAAACAGGCTATGCGACTCTGTAAACGCTCTACGTAAGCGATGTCAGCTCCGGACGGGTTGGGTAAAACCCACCCCTGTCGCCTGGTTTGACGACAGGAGTGGAGGATTCGATCGGGTTAGCCTTCGTTGGTGAGGTGGGCTATCGTTCCGTCGAACTTGGTGATCTGGATGTTGAACGGCTCAGCGTAGGAGTTGGCGCGATCGGTGAGGATGCTGATGCCGAGCGCTTCACCCAGCAGCAGCGACCAATAGCTGGAGCTGCGGAAGTGAATGCCGGCGTGGATGCCGTGGCCGAAGGTGACGTTGTACCCCAGCTTCTGCAGCTCACCGTTGATGGTCAGCTCGTCGCGATCGGCCCCGGTGTAAGGCACCAAAGACAAGCCGTCGGAGCTGGGCACCATGACATCGGAGCCGGCAGCCAACAGCAGCGGCCGGATGCGCTGGGTGCAATCGAAGAAGAACTTGACCGCGGCGATGCAGGCCCCGCCCACGGTACCGTGTCCTGTCGGGTAGCAGGGATGGGTTGGCGCGCCCTCCGGGAAGGCCAGCGGCAGCAGGTAGGTGCCGTACTTCGAGTAGATGAGGGGCAGGGCGGCGGAATTCAGCAGGTCGGGGTGGAGGTACTGTGACGACTGCGGCATCGGACGCTGATTGGTCATGCGTGCTTGCAGCAGGGCGCCCATTTCTTCCGGACGCTGCCGCAGGTTGACAATCCACTTGTGGAACCAGGCGGCTTTCAACGCCCGCGTGGCCATCTCGGGGATGGTTCCTACGGCGTCCACCGGACCGGCTTGGCTGCTAGCGCTACCAAAGGTTTCGAAGCCGTGTTCGCTGAGCGAGCCGATATATGGGTTGCCCGGATTGACGGGGCAATTGATGCCCGCAAGCACCAGCCCGGCGACGAAGTATTCCTGATGGAGCGCGTCCACGTGGGTGTAAGCGGTCATGTCCCGGCCCATGCGGACGAAGCGGTACGTGGGGTCGAACCGCAGGCTGGCATTCGGTTGGAAGCCGCTTTCTATGGCGAGATACTCCGCCGGCTGGGTTGCGTAGTCGGCCCCGCCTTCACTGACCGAGAGGAATCTCTGGAACATCTGGGTCAAGGGTTGCACGCCCATGAAGGTCGGCTGAATGAGGAACTGGGACATATAAGGCCCCTGCACGTTACCATCGCCGGGAACAAATTGACCACGGAAGAGGTTGGCCGGCGTAACCGGGTAGGGGTACTGGCTGCCCGGGCTGCGGACGTAGGACAACCGATTCATGTCGGCGCAGGCCTGGGCTACGATCGAGCTGGTTCCGTATTGGGTGAACTGTACGTCGCGGATCTGCGAAGCCCAATAGTGTTCGACCATTTCAGCGGCGGTCTGGGCGCTGGTGATGGATGGCGCGGGCGGAATGTTGGTGGCGTGGGAGTCCCGTCCTTCCAGGTCATATGCCAATGACCCCAACGGGCCGTTGAGGGTGCCAGTGAAACCCGGCCCCCCGGGATTTCCTACGATGATGTTCTGGAAGTCCTGGAAGCGCCCGGTCTGAAGTGCATACGTGAGGCTTAGCCAGGCTTGGCGGTTGACGATACCCAGGTATGGATGCGGCAGGCACTTGCTCCAACTGCCGCTGAAGTCGGTGAAACGTGCGGCGTCGCCGTTGTCGGGCAGTTCGCCAATGTCGATGTACTCGTTCTGGGCGGTCTGCGAGCGATAACCGTAGCTGCCTGCGGCGCGGGAGCGGGAGCTATAGGGCACGACCGAGGCGCCAAGCTCCAGCGGAACGGCGGCCATTGCAACAGCGGCGGCGCTGCCGATGCCAAGTTTACCCATGAAGGACCGGCGGCTGCTGTCGGCCGGCGCAGCCGCAACCTGGTCCTTCGTATTCTGGTTCTGTGCGGATTCCTCGCCCGGGACAGGCGTGGAGCCTTCGCAACGTTCTTGCGGATCCTTCATTGAACTCTCCTCTTGTTACTGGTGAAACAGGCGACTGGAAGCACTCAGGGGCAAGCTGGGGCAGTTGCAGCCGTGCTTGGGTGGACTCCAAAGAGCCTGCGTATTTTTTAGTCTGAGAAACGGAAGTAGTGGCAATCAAACCAAAGGCGAATTCAGCTCACATGTCGACGACAAACGTGCCATCGAAATCTTCGAATGTCGGAAACGTGCCTCACCTTTGTTCCGGGAAATACTGAGACGAAAGCAACAACATGTCAAGAGCATTTTGGTGCCAGAGCGGAAAGTAACGTGCGAGTAATGTGCGGGTAACCGGCGGCGACCTGCTTTATCGGTTACCCTGCACCTCCTTCAAAATGCCCTCCTGATCGCTATGCCTTGGCCGGTGCGCTGGCGCTGGCGACGCATTGCCACTTGCCATTCTTGAGCCAGGTATCGAGCCAGCGCTCGTGCTCGTCAACCATTTTGCCGTTCGCCAAGGTGCCTTTGCCGTGCCAGGCGCCGGTGGCGATAGCCACGTTACCGTGCACGGTCACCTTCACGTCGCTCAGTTCGTAAACCTGCCACTTGTCGCCCTTGATTCTGTCGAGGATTTGGGCCTTGCTATACAAGCCCCCTTCACCGTCCATCTCAATAAAAACCTCAGACAGCATCGGCGCGACCTTGTCGGGATCGTTCTCCTTCGCGGCCGTCGCCCATTGCTCCTCCATGCGCGTGATGGTCTCAGCGATATCAACGCCCGCGGGACTTCTTGTGTGACTCGTCTGTGCCATGATGATTAACTCTCCGAAATGTGAGAATTGCAGAGTCAGCAAGACTCTTGGTTTATGGTTCGAGACCGCATTGTACACGCGCGCGCATCTCTAATTCATGGGACAGAAAAACGAACTGGGGTGTTTTGGAAGGTCACGCCGCATTCGCGTGGCGTCTTGAAACCTGGGAGACGACATGGCCGTTTTGGCGCAGGCCGCTCTCGAACCTGAGCTGCGAGGACTCAGGCCGCGTGTAACATTTGCGGACTTACCGTGTCAGATGGGGTAAGGTTCTGCGGAGGGTGTTAGGCGGATCCTTCTCCCTTAGTAGAGCTCATGAGGGTCGCTGCGAGCAACCAGCGACCCTTGTTTGCGACAGATTGTCGATTTCAAGACACCCCACTTTTCCGAAGACGCCCGGACCCTGACGCTGAGTTGCGAGTTTTACAGCCGCGCCAGATGCACGCCAAACCATTTCTTGCGGTCGCACCAGGTGTTTTCGAGCGTGAAGCCGCTCTCGCGCAGAATGGACGCGATCATCGCGTCAGTGTACTTGTAGCTGTTTTCGGTGTGGATGCGCTCCCCGGCGGTGAACTTCACGTCGAGATCGAGCGCGGGCAGAAACGCGGTCTGCTCGGTCAAGCTCTGGAGGTAGATCTCCATGCGCGAGCAGCGCCGGTTCCAGAGAGCGATATGCTGCCAGGCGTCCAGGTTGAAATCGGCGTCAAGCTCGCGATTAAGACGGGCAAGAACGTTTTTGCTGAACGAGGCGGTCACGCCCTGAGCGTCGTCGTAGGCGGGGAGTAGGATCTTCGAACTCTTGGAGTAATCGGCGCCCAGCAGTAACGCATCTCCTGGCCGCAGGGTCTGGCGAATGCGGCGCAGGATGCGAATGGCATGCGGCGGCTCGAAGTTTCCGATGCTGGAGCCTATGTAGAGCACGAGCTTGCGGCCAGTGATGCGGCTTAGCGCCGGCACGCCGCCGGTGTAATCCGCCACGATGGGGTTGACGCGCAGCGCCGGAAATTCATTTGCCAACTGGCGAACGGCAAGCTCGAGTGCCGAGGGCGAAACATCGATGGGATAAAACAGCGTACGGGCCTGGCGGTGCAGCAGTTCCTCGATGAGGATGCACGTTTTGGTGGCCGTTCCTGCGCCCAGTTCCACCAACGTCAGCGACGGACCGGCCTGGTGCAAGATGTCGGCGGCGTATTGCTCAAGGATGCTGCGCTCGGTGCGGGTCAGGTAATACTCGGGCAGCTCGGTTATTTTTTCGAACAGCTGGGAGCCGGTCTCGTCATACAAAAGTTTCGAGGAAAGATGTTTCGGCTCGGCGGTAAGCCCTTCGTAGACATCGAAGGCTATCGCGTCATTGGTCAGGAGCTGCAGTTTGCTAGTCGCCATTGGCCAACCGAAGTCCCATGAATTGCCAGCGCACATGGGGCGGGAAGAAATTGCGATAAGTGGAGCGAATGTGCGACCGCGGCGTGGCGCAGGAACCCCCGCGCAGCACCATCTGGTTGCACATGAATTTTCCGTTGTATTCGCCGACGGCGCCGGCCGCAGGCTTAAAACCGGGATAGGGCGTGTAGGCGCTGCCGGTCCACTCCCAGAGGTCGCCGAACATCTGTTGCAGTTGCTCGCCGCCGGACGCGGGCTGCGGATGCAGTACCTCCGGATGCAGAAGATTGCCGCCGATCGGACAGGTCTGCGCCGCGACCTCCCACTCGAACTCCGTGGGCAATCGAGCGCCGGCCCAGCGCGCAAAGGCATCCGCCTCGTAAAAGCTGACGTGACCAACCGGCTCGCTCAGCCGCAGCGGCTGCATGCCGGCGATCGTGTAGTTCCACCATTCGCCGTCGCGCTGCTCCCAGTACAACGGCGCCGTCCAATTATTGCGAACGCAATCCCAGCCGTCGGACAGCCACAACGTGGGAGTGCTGTAACCGCCATCGCGCATGAACTCCAGATATTCGCCATTCGTGACCAGCCGCGATGCCAGCCGAAACGCTTCGAGGTACACCTTGTGGCGCGGGCCTTCGTTGTCGAAAGCGAAGCCGTCGCCCGCGAATCCGGCCGGGTAAACGCCCTCGGCGAAGCTCTGCCAGTGCAAGGCGGGTATCTGCGATTGCGCGGTATCGAGTTTGTGTTGCGGCGCGATACGCAGGCCGCAGCGGATTCGCCCACAGCCCGTTCTTCACATCGGTGACGATCAGCTCCTGGTGCTGCTGCTCGTGGTGCATGCCCAGCGTGATCAGCTTGATTGCATCGGCCGGCAAGTCGCTCTCGAGCAGGCGCACCATCGCATCCTCAACGTAGCTGCGATAGGCATGGACTTCGTCCAGGCTGGGCCGCGACAGAATGTGCCGCAGCGCGCGCAACGGCCGGTCGCCTACGACGTTGTAATAGGAGTTGAAGAGATTGCGGAAGGCGGGATGATAAGGGCGGAATTGGTCGGCGTACTGCGCCAATACGAACGTCTCGAAGAACCAGGTGGTGTGCGCCAGATGCCACTTGGCCGGACTGGCGTCAGCCATGGGCTGCAGGCTGTGGTCTTCGACCGCGAGCGGCGCACAGAGACGCAACGAGGTCTCGCGGACGGCGAGAAAATCGCGCACCAGCGACGGATGACCCGCTCCCGTGCGGGCGGTCGGATTGTCCCGCGATATCGTAGTGCCGGCCGTGACCGTCTGTGACATAGACGCCTTTAGATGCGGAAAGCGCCGCTCATGCCGATGGCATCGGCTCAACCGCTCTTCCGACTCAGACAAAGATGCTCAGTCTGCCAGAAAGCTACAAATTTTCGTATAGAGGGTGACCGCCTATTCGGCGGCTCGCACCGGAGCAGGGGATGCCACCGGCGCCTCCGGCATCACCGTTGAGGGCTCCTTATAGAGTCCCTGGATGTCGTTCCAGCGCACGCTTAACATCTCCACGCCCATCTTGAGGCCATCGCGCAGAGGGCTGATCTTGGAACGATGATCGTGCGCCCACTCAACCGGCACCTCGACCGTGCGCAGCTTGAACTTGTCGCTCAGGAACAACAGTTCGGGATCGAAGCCCCAGCGCTCTACGCGCTGGCGGGTGAAGATGGTCTGCGCCGCGGAGCGCGTAAAGGCCTTGAAGCCGCATTGCGTGTCGCGGTATTTCAGGCCTAGCGCAATGCGCAGCGCCAGGTTGAACAGCCGTCCGTAGAGCTGCCGGTGCCAGGGCTGGCGTTCGGTTTGCAGCTCCGCCCGCAGCCAGCGCGAGCCGATCGCAACGTCCGCGCCGTTAGCAATGGCCGCGAACAGTTTGCTGGCTTCGTAAATCGGAGAGGACAGGTCGGCGTCGGTGAACAGCAAAACATCGCCATGCGCTTGCAGTATGCCGTTGCGAACGCTGTAACCCTTGCCGCGATTGCCGGGATTTTCCACCAGCCGAATCTCGGGGTGGAGCATGGCGAAGCGCCGCACCACGTCGGCAGTGTCATCGCTGGAGCCATCGTTGACGACGACGATTTCAGCCTGCAATCCTTGCGTGTCGATAAAATCCAAGACCTTGGGAAGAGAGACCGTGAGCCGCTCGCTCTCGTTGTAAGCCGGAATGATGATGCTGTAGCTCAAATCGTTCATCAGCCACTTAGACGCTTTTCATTGTATGTCAGTTGTCACCTAGTGAACATCGGCGGAACGAAAGTTTCTGGTGCCATCGAACCCCACTTGCGGAGAACGTCAGCCTGCGATTAGCCTCAGCTCGTATCCCATGCGTTTCGCCGGACTGGTTCTAATCGCGCTGCTCATCTCGCTGTCCGTCCCGGCAGCCTCGAAAACACATGCCGTAAGCCTGGGCAAGCCGATCAAGGCCAAGCTCCTGATTGGGCCTTCTGAAGACAAGACGATGGACATTTCCATACGCTCGCTTTACGTCGACGGCACAGTGAAAGAGTTCACCACGGGCAGCGCCCACGATGTCACCGATCGCGAATTCGTGGTCCGGCGTGCCTACCGCATCAACGACACTTTGCCGGACGATGAGCGCCAGGTTCCCAAGTGGCTTTGGCAGCAGGGAGCGTGGCTGCTGGTGAACCGCGTTTCCGGCAAAATCGTTGTGGTCAAGCTGCCCGACTTCGACCCGTTTTACTCCGATGTTAGCTGGTATCGCGACTATGCGGCCTATTGCGGCATCTCAAGCTCGGGCGAGCGGGTGATTGCCGTGGTCGCGGAGATCGGAAGCGGCAAGCCGCTGTTCCGCAAGGACGTGGGCAAGAACAGCGACGGCGAGGCGGCCGACAGCAACTGCTCGTCGCCGCATTGGGAGCGGCAGCCGACGCGGGTCACGTTTCTGCCGAAGGTCGGCGAGAAGTTCACCGTGAGCGTCAGCGGACGCTTTGCGGATGAAGCGGCGGCGGAACGGGATTCGGACGAGCCGTGAGTGACCACGGAAGCACGGAAAGACACAGAGATTTTTTCTTGTGGTGGTGACATTGAGAGTTTTTGGTTTGCCGGGTAAATGCTCCATGTTAAATCGATCACCAGGGAATTTGTCTAATTCCTCCGTGATTTCCGTGCTCTCCGTGGGTGAACCTCGAATTTCGCCTCGAACCGCGAGAAGGAGGATGCCTGAAGAGCCTCGACGAAAACCTGCATGACGCCGAAATTGCTCATGGGCACCTATGCGCAGGACAGGTGCTGGGGGTGCGACTGGCGATGCGCGGCCTGGAGCTGCTGGGCATCGACGACCCGCACGGCAAGGACCGCAAGCGGCTGATCACGTTCGTCGAGATCGATCGCTGCGCCACCGATGCGGTCGCGGTGGTCACCGGCTGCCGGCTAGGCAAGCGCGCCCTCAAGTTTCGCGATTGGGGCAAGGTGGCAGCGACCTTCGTCGATCTCGAATCTGGGCGCGCGGTGCGGGTGTGCGCCAAAGAGAGCTCGAAAACGCTGGCGCGGCAGATGCATCCCGAGATCGCGAACAAGAACCAGCAGCAGATGCTGGCCTATCGCGAGATGTCGAATGAAGAGCTGTTTCGCGGAGCAGTGGGTGAAGGTCTCGCTGCCGCCGGAGGAGCTGCCGGGCTACAAGGGCGAGCGCATCGTCTGCGCCGAATGCGGCGAGGGCATCAACTTCCAGCGCGAGGTGCGGCGGGACGGAAAGACCCTGTGCCGCGCCTGCGCTGGAGAGCGGTATTACGAAGAAATCTCCTGAGCCGATCTGTCCGGATCGCACCCGTCAGGCCTTCCGCTCGAACCGCGGATGGGGGCCGCTCGCGTTCACGCGAAGCAACTTGGGAAGCTCCTCGAATGGTTTGCCTTCAAGCTCCTTGGGAACCTCGAGAACATGATGCTTCTCGCCCTTGGCGGGCACGTATTTGAGCGACCCCTTGTCGCTGTGCAGCTTTTCCGGGTCAAAGAGAGTGGTGATGTTACCTTGTTCGTCGTGACTGACTGCCAGTTTCATGTTGCTTTCTCCTGTCTTGCCCTGGTTTAGTTGCTCGAGGTCTGAATGTTGTAGAAGGTTGAATTCGGGCCGTGGTTCGTAAACGAAAACGAAAACGAGTACGTTCCGTTATTGTTCAGCGAAACGGATTCATTCGTGTAGGACATCGATGCACCTGTGTTGAGTGGTTGCGGTTCGTTAAACGTATTGCCTTGCCACCCTCCATTGTTCCAGGTGAAAGTCCAGCCCTGCGTCGTACCGTTTCCGATGAAAATGTTACCCCCGCCGTTACCGATAAACGACATGCTGAAATCCTCCTTGTTGTTGTGCACAACCCGCTGCCAGAAAGGGCCAGCGAGAGCACCGCCGCGTGACACGATTACGGTGCTTTTACGTTGTTGCTAAACTCCGAATACCTTACTTGCCTTTAGGGAGCTTGCAGCGTCGCGAGAAGATATTGCAGGTCACGTGCCAAATTGGGGAGCCGGTAACAGGACATAGACTTTTCTTGCATCTGCAATGGGATAAAGCGGGAAGCCGACTTCCTATGAACCGCTCATTCGTTTCCGCATAAATGAGACTATCCGTAAAGACATCGCGCCTATCCGTTCGGCGAGTCTGCACGGCGGCATTGCTTTGCCTGCAGGCTGTAAGCCCGCGCCTAAACTATGCTCTTACGGACCACTTTCATGGTCGCAGCCTGGTTGGAAATCCCTTCTACGCCAATTGCGTCGCCAGCGCGTGCTCGGCGACATGCGCTACGCGCAAGACCATTGCCTCGTCGAAGTGACGCCCCAGAATCTGCATGCCGATCGGCAACCCCTCTTTGCTCTTGCCACACGGAATTGAAATCCCTGGGATTCCCACGAGATCAGCGGTCACGGTGAAGATGTCGGCGAGATACATGGCCAGCGGGTCGTCGGTTTTCTCGCCCAGCTTGAACGCCGGTGTTGGCGTTGTGGGCGTGACGATGGCGTCAACCTTCACGAACGCCGCGTCGAAGTCGCGTGCCAGCAGGCTGCGCACGCGCTGCGCCTTGAGGTAGTAGGCGTCGTAATATCCCGCGCTCAGGACATACGTCCCCAGCATGATGCGCCGTTTCACCTCGGCGCCGAAGCCGGCGTCCCGAGTGCGCCGGTACATTTCGGCGAGCGTCTTGCCGTCGGTTCGCAGGCCATAGCGCACGCCGTCGTAGCGCGCCAGGTTGGATGAGGCCTCGGCGGTCGCGATTACGTAATAGGTCGGAATTGCGTACGCCGTATGGGGCAGGGATATAGGGACGATCTCCGCTCCGGCCTTCGCGAGTTCCTGAATTCCGTGCTCGACTGCCGCTCGCACTTCGGGATCGAGACCCTCGCCAAAATATTCTGCGGGAACTCCGATCTTCAGTCCGGTTACAGGCTGGCCTACCTGCGCGCTGTAATCGGGAACGGGGACGTCGGCCGTGGTGGAGTCCATCGGATCACGTCCCGCCAAAACCTGCAGCAGCAGCGCGGTGTCCTTCACCGTCTTGCCGAATGGGCCGGGGTGGTCAAGCGACGATGCGAAGGCAATCAACCCGTAGCGCGATACGCGGCCGTAGGTCGGCATCAGTCCCACGACTCCGCAGAACGCAGCCGGCTGCCGGATGGAGCCCCCGGTATCGGAGCCGATCGACGCAACCGCCATTCCCGCAGCCACTGCTGCCGCGGAGCCGCCCGACGAGCCTCCGGGCACGCGCGAGTGGTCGCGCGGGTTGCGCACGGGATGAAAACCGGAGTTCTCGTTGGACGAGCCCATGGCGAACTCGTCGCAATTGGTTTTGCCCAGGATTATCGCGCCGGCCTCTTCCAGGCGTGCGACGACGGTCGCGTCGTAGGGCGCGATGAAGTTTTCCAGGATCTTCGACGCGGCGGTGGTGCGAATGCCCTTGGTGGTGAAGACGTCCTTCACCGCGATCGGCACTCCGGCTAGCGGCGGCAGCGCGTCGCCCTTATCGGCCAGCACGTCGATGCGCGCCGCCTGCCCATAGGCGCGGTCTTTTGACAACGTCAGGAATGCGCCGATCTCCGCGTCTTCCGCTCCGATCTTGGCGTAGAAACGCATCGACCAAGGCGGTTGCGGTGGTCTGCTTCTCTAGCACCGCCGTGCGCGCGGAATCGACTGTGAGCAAGTCGACGTTCATGGGCTAGCGCTCGATCACCTTGGGGACTTTGAAGAAGACGCCGTCGGACTTGGGGGCATTCCGCAGAGCCTCATCGTGCGGCAGGCAAGGACGCGGCTCATCGAGTCGCATGGCACTGGCAAAGCCTTCTGCATCGCCTGCGCCGTAACGCGCCGCCACTTGCGCCATCGGCTCAACGTTGGCGGTGTCGAGTTCATTCAGCCGGTCGATGTAGTCGAGGATCGAGTTCAAGTCCTTCAACATGCGCGCGCGCTCCTCGGGGGTCAACTCGAGGTGCGCAAGCTCGGCGACATAGGCGACATCTTTTTCCGAAACCATAATTTTCCTGGCGGATCAGCGTTGGCGGTGGACGATGCGGAATTCGATTTTGCCGACCGGCTCCGCAACCATTTGATTCAGCGCCGCCAAATACTGCGGAATGAAGCTCTGCAATTGATGTCGCCACGCCTCGTCAGGGACGGCCACGGTCAGCACGCCATCGGCAAAACTCAGCGCAGTGGTTCGCGCGGCAATTTTCCCTCCGCAGGCAAGCGGCCATGCCAACACGGGGCCGTCGTCGCCTTCGCGGCGCACGACATCGCTGAATATCTTCTTGAGAGTTGTGCGCGCGTGTTGCATTACGAATGATCCCCAAAGGAAGATTGTACTGGAGGCGCGCTTCACACCACAGGAGGGACTCGCACGGTTTTTCGTTCGGCAAAGATGTGACATTCGTGTACATTGGCACGTTGTGCAAGGAGGGCCGAATGGCAAAGCATCGCATCTCTGTCGTTGCAGTTCTCGTTGCTGTTGTAAGCAGTGTGACCATCGTCCAAGCGCAATCGCAGATGCCGTATGGCAATCCGGTAAGCCTGGAGACAGCCAAGAAAGTTGCTGCCGCTGCGCTCGCCGAAACCGCCAAGAACAACTGGACTATGGCAGTCGCCGTGGTCGACCCCAGCGGCAATCTCGTGTACTACGAGAAAATGGACAACACGCAGCTCGGCAGCGCGAAGATATCCATTAACAAAGCGCGCTCCGCCGCTCTCTTCAAACGGCCGACCAAGGCGTTTCAGGACGCGCTCGCCGGCGGCGGCCTGGGAATGCGTGTGCTGGGACTCGAGGGCGCTGTGCCTGTCGAAGGCGGTGTGCCGTTGATTGTGGACGGCAAAGTCATCGGCGCGATCGGCATGTCCGGCGACACCAGCGAGCACGACGCGCAATGCGCTACGGCCGGGGCAGCGTCGCTGCAGAAACCGTAACGTATTTGCTGACTACATCGCTGTCTTGATGCCGGCCCTGATCAGCCACCAGTTCATCGGATAGGAGGTCAAGAAGCCGCAGGCCATAGCCGCCTGCATCATGAACCAGAACTCAATGTGGTCGGGGCGGAGGTGGCCGAACCAGACGAAAATTACTAACGCCATCCAACCGTACATGCCGACTTGCCACGCGCTGAGCGAAAGAAAATCCACCTTGAGCGCGCGCCACCAGATTCTTGCGCCGTGCTGCTGCAGCATCGGAGCCAGCGCCATGTATTGAAAGCTGACGCCGACGATGAGGGCGAGGATGTAATCGAGCGTCCACTCGCCATACACGAGGCTGCTCAGCACGGCGAAGGGCATCGCGGCGAAGATAAACGGACCGGTCAGGTCGGCCAGCGTGCAGCCTGCGCCACAGTGCAGGGTTCCGGCAACAACTTTTTTCCAGAACGGCCGCGGCGCCATATCCATTCCCTGATGAGCAGTGCTCGAACTCGGCGCGGTGCGTCCCAGAGTCCAGTACATCCATAAGCCGATCGGTCCCGCCCAGAGTGCGTTGATGGGCCAGACCAGATTCATGACGAACATGGGCTGAGGCTTGCGGCGGGAAAGATCGATAGCAATGAGAACGGATGCGGCCACGCCCAACAAGACGGCCAGCCAGGACAAAAACTGAAAAGCGTGGCTGGCGGCGTCGCTCATTTCTTGCGCTGTACCAGAAATTGCGCGATCTCGCGCAAGGTGGCCGCAGCTTCGCCGAAGCTGTCCAGGGCGGCGGACGCTTTCTCCACCAACTCATCGGCTTTTTTCACCGAGGCGTCGATCCCGAACAGCGCGGGATAGGTCGCCTTTTCTTCGGCCTTGTCTTTGCCGGCGGTCTTGCCCAATTGCTCCGACGTTCTGGGTGACATCGAGAACGTCGTCGACGATCTGAAATGCCAAACCGATATTCTGTCCGAAGTCGCGCAGGCTGAAGATCTGCGAGAGACTCGCTTCGGCATAGATGCCGCCGCTCACTACGCTGGCGGTCAGCAGCGCGCCGGTCTTGGAGCGATGTATATATTCCAGCGTCGCCGCGTCGGGCCGAGTGTGCTCGGCCTCGAGGTCCATCACCTGGCCGCCGATCATGCCATCGATCGTGCCCGTAGCCCGCGCGATCTCGGCGATGATGGCCACGCGCGCCTCGGCTGAGCACTGCATCTTGGCCAGAACTTCGTAGGCCAGCGTTTGCAGCGCGTCACCGGCAAGGATGGCTGTCGATTCGCCGAAGACCTTGTGGCAGGTAGGACGCCCGCGGCGCAGGTCGTCATTATCGAGCGCGGGCAGGTCATCGTGAATGAGCGAATAGGTGTGCAGCATCTCCAGCGCTGCGCCCAGCTCCTCCACGCCAGGAGGGACGCAGCCGTGCACGATTTGCGCGGCCTCCATGCACAGAATTGGTCGCAGGCGCTTGCCGCCGGCAAAGACGCTGTGCCGCATGGCCTGATGAATGGACGCGGGATACTGCGTGGCCGCGGGTAGCAGGCGCTCCAAAGTGCTGTCGGTGAGAAGCCGGCCTTCTTCCAGGACCTGTTTCAGCATGAAGAGGGCAGTATAAATGAGCCGTGGGAAGAGTTGCTCGCCGGCAGCGACACGGCAGCCTAGCCAGAACTTGCATCTAACTGGAGAACTCTTTTCGGGAGGGAAAATGAAGTTCACAGCCATTCTGTTGCTGGCCAGCGCGTGTCTGATGGGCGTTGCCGCCGCTCAGGACACCACGACTACCACGACCCCCAACTCGCAGACCACGGCCAAGCAGGACATGAAAGACGCGGGGCACTCGACTGCCAACGCCGCCAAGGACGTAGGCCACGCGACGAAGAAGACCACCAAGAAGGTGGCACATAAAGGCGCCGAGAAAACCGACGAGGGATCGCAGAAGGTGGAGAACAAGACCGCTCCCCAGCAGCCGTAGAAGCGAGCAAGAAAGGGAACTCTCGCGGTACTTCGAGGGAATAACAACTTGGGACGACCGTCGGTAATTCATCAGACCCGCAAATCTGTCCTGAGTGGCAGTTTCTGTGGCCCGCCGGCGTTGAATGGCCCGGGCCGGCTTGTGCCGCGTATACGTTGATGGGACGCTGCTCACAGACTAAGACGCGGCTGGAAGCGTGCTAACATTAACGGTGCGACTCTAGAAACAGTGCGATTCCAGAGAACTTGGTCGACAGTCAGAAAAGGTGATGTTTTTGGGTTCTGTGATCGAAAGCTTCAGGCTGGCGACCTTTCGCCATAGTGCTCGGCGGATGGCGTTTAGCGCTGGAGCTCTTATTGTCTTTGGGCTCGGTGTCTTTGTTTGCGGAGCTCCATTTTCGGCTTCGGCCCAGTCCCCGGCGCCGTCGAGCTCCCAGCAGCAACCCCCTGCCCCAAGTGCCGCTCAGGATGCGGCAAGTTCTGCGCCGTCTCAGGCCGACCAGCAGGCCTCCGGAGTCATATCCGGGACCGTCACGGACAAGGAAGGCGCCCTGGCGGTTGGCGCCAAAGTCGCGCTTACGGTGGACGACCAACCAGCGGCGCGCGAACTCATGTCGGGCGATAACGGGGAGTTTTCTTTCGACAATGTCCCTTCTGGCACCTTTCATCTGACGGTTAGCGCGCCGGGCTTCGATACCCAGAAGTACTCTGGAAGCCTCACTCCCGGCCAGGCTCTGCTTGTGCCGCCAATCAAGTTGGCGGTAACCGGCAACGTCACCGAGGTGAAGGTCGGCGGTACGCCGGAAGAGATCGCGCAAATTGAGGTTAAGCAGGAATTGCAGCAACGGGTGCTGGGATTCATCCCGAATTTCTATGTGACCTACAGCGCCGACCCGGCTCCGCTTTTTGCCAAACAGAAATTTTATTTGGCCTGGAAATCGGTGCAGGACCCGATAACGATCCTGGGAGTCGCATTTCTTGCGGGCGTCTATCAAGCGGCAGACGTGCCCGGCGGCTACGGCCAGGGCGCGGCGGGATATGGCAGGCGTTTCGGCGGAGCCTACGGTGATGTTCTCGTGGGAACGTTCATTGGAAGCGCCATACTGCCATCTATACTGCATCAGGACCCACGCTATTTTTATCTGGGCCCGGATTACAGCACCAAGAAGCGATTGGCGCACGCCGTAGAGAATGCCGTCATTGCCCGCAACGACCGAACCAAGAAGTGGGAGCCGAACTACTCCGGGATCATCGGCAGCTTCGCCTCCGGTGCCGTCTCCTATGCTTACATACCCGCTAGCGACCGCAGTACGGGGATGTTTCTGCAAGAGTCGCTGGTCAGGGTCGCGGAAAGCAGCGTTGCCGGCGTTCTGCAGGAGTTTGTGCTGCGCAAGTTGACCTCGCACGTGCCTAAGCAGAGTGCCGTTCCCACCACCCAGCCTTAGCGTAAAACCGCGGTTACAACTTTGCTGGACAAGCATCCCAATGAGGCCGCCGCCCCGTGCTTACTTCAGCTCGGGAATTCTGGAGCGCACGCGTCGTAGCGCTGCCAGAAACTGCTCATTATGCTCGGGCGTGCCAATGGTCACGCGGAAGCAGTTGGGCGCGCCCCAAATGCCGCTCATGGGGCGGACGATGACTCCCTCCTGTTGCAACGCGTGGCAGAGCGGCCCGGATGGTTCGCCGGTGTCGCAGAAGAGAAAATTCGCCCAGGTGGGCACCACGCGAATACCTGTCTCGGAGATGCTGGGCACAAGCAGCTTTGCGCCTACGGCATTGTTTTCGACTGCGAGCTGCACGTGATCGCTATCCGCAAGCGCAGCCAAAGCCCCTGCTTCTGCCAGTGACGAAACCATGAACGCCGGCTTCATTCTTGCCAGGTAAGAAATCAGTTCTGCCGGACCTATCCCATATCCGACGCGAAGACCGGCGAGCCCTTGCGCTTTTGAGAAGGTACGGAGCACGACCACTGACCGTCCGGCGCGGACGTAGTCCAAGCTGTGCGAGTAGTTAAACTGGCGCTGGGTAGCAAAGTAGGCCGCGAACTCGTAATAAGCCTCATCCAGCACGGTGATGACATGCGACGGCACGCGGTCGAGAAAATTGTCGATCGCGTTAGCGCTCACGACCGTCCCCGTAGGATTGTTGGGATTGGCGATGTACACCACGCGGGTGTTGCTATCGATTGCGCTGAGAATCCCTTCCAGATCGAAGCCGTCATTGAGCGTGGGCACCTCGATCAAGTGTGCGCCTGTGGCCTGCGTCACAATGGGATAGACGATGAACGACTGCTTACTGGTGACCGCGTTAAGTCCGGGGCCGAGCAGCGTGCGCGCCAGGATCTCCAGAAAGGTTGTGGAGCCGGCGGTGACGAGTATTTGGCTCGGATCAACCTCGTGAATTTCCGCCAGACGCGCGGTTAGTTCTCCCGCGGAAGTATCGGGATAGAAATTGATTTCGGAGATCGCGGCTTTGATTGCCTCGATGGCCAATGGCGAGGGTCCAAACGGATTTTCATTTGAAGCTAGCTTGATGCAACGCACACCGCTCTCCAATTCCGCCTGCCGCCGATGCTTGCCTGCTTTATAGCTGGTCAACGTGCGCACGTGCGCCGGAACCAGTTTGCTGAAATCTGTCATTCAATCTCCGGAAGAGCAATTAGCAACTAGCGACTAGCAATTAGCTGTTGCCGTGGGCTGTTAGCAGATCAGGTAACAACAAGTGGCCAATCTTCATTCATTCTTAGCAGCCAATCCTTTTACCGTGCAGCTAAGAGCGAATAGAGGCCAACAGCCAAGGGCTAATTGCTAGTCGCTAATTGCTGCTTTGCGCACTGCTGCTCTCAATTGTGCTACTTCTTTCGCGGTTAGATGCCGAAACCTGCCCGGCTCGACATCCAGTTCCAGGGGCCCGTAGCGAACGCGCTTGATCTTCTCTACCCGATGTCCAATCTGCTCGAACATCCGCCGGATTTGCCGGTTGCGTCCTTCAATCAATGAAACTTCGTACCAGGGATTGGCGGCCTCGCGCAGCAGTTGGATGCGCGCGGGGGCGGTCTTCATCGCCTGCGATCGCCGGCGTGGCTCCGCTCCCGATGCCTTGCCGATGGGCGTTTTCAACGGCGCCCGTTCCGGTCCCAGCGCAACTCCCCGGCGAAGCTTCTCGATCTGCTCCGCGCCCGGTTGTCCGCTCACCTTCACCAGGTAGGTCTTCGGCACATGCGACGACGCGTGGGTTAGCTTCTGCGCCAGTTCGCCGTCATTGGTCAGCAGCAGCAATCCTTCGCTAGCATAATCGAGCCGCCCTACCGGATAGATGCGGGTTCTGATCCCGCGAACCAAGTCCAGCACCGTCGGGCGGTTTTCGGGATCGGTGACCGTCGTCACGTAGCCCTTCGGCTTATTGAGCAGGAGATAGACGTGGCGCTCGGGCGTGCCGATCGGTTGGCCATTGACCTTGATGCGGTCGCACTCGAGATCGGCCTTGGTGCCGAGTTCGGTGACGGTTTGCCCATTCACCGACACTAGTCCGCCGGCGATGAGCTCTTCCGCTTTGCGTCGCGACGCGATACCTGCGGCGGCGATGATCTTTTGCAGGCGCTCGGCGGGCATCGCTAGAACTTCTCCTCGGCCCGTTCCGGTTCGGCCTCCGTGGCGAAGGCGCCGTCGGTTGAGACCGTGGCTTCGCCGGTGAGGTGATGACTGGGGTCAGGGACGGCCTCGGTGACTGGTTCGTCTTCGCGTGCTCGGCGATTCGGAAGCGGCGACTGGTGCGGGCGCGGTTGGTTCGGAAGCTGGTGTGAACAGCTCCGCCTGGGGATCGCCCAGCTTCTCAAACTCCTCCATGCTAGGTAGTTCGCCGACATCCTTCAGGCCGAAGCGCACCAGAAACTCCTTGGTCGTCTTATAGAGGATGGGCCGGCCGATGACCTGCTTGCGGCCGGCAGTCGTGATCAGCTTGCGATCGAGCAGCGTGGCGATCACGCCGGCGGAATCGACGCCGCGAACTTCGCTGATCTCCGGCACCGTGACGGGCTGCTTGTAGGCGATGACCGCGAGCGTCTCCAGCGCCTGCAGCGAAAGCCGCACCGGCGGTTTGAGGCTCTTGGCGAAGCTGACCACCACGTCGTGATGCTCGGGCTTGGTGGCCATGCGGTAGCCGCCGGCAATCTGGCGAATCTCCATGCCGCGCTCGGGCGAAGCGTATTCGGCGATGAGTTCGTCAATGATGCTGCTGAGGCGCGCCTTGACGGCTTTCAGTTGCGCCTTGTCTTCGGTCGGGCCGGGCGGATTTTCCGGCGAAGATTCTGAGCCCAGGAGCGCCTGTTCCTGTTGCCCGGAAACCTGGCCGCCTTCGGAGAGGGTTTCGTTCAAAGCGAGGCGAGCCTCTTCCTCAGCGCGCAGGTCGGCGATGACGGCTTCCTTCAGCAACGCGGCGAGCTCGTTGAGCGTGACCGGCTCTTCAGTCGCATAAATGATGGCTTCGAGTTTGGCTTTAAGGCTCATGATGAAGCAGTGGTCAGTTGTCCGTTGTCAGTTACCGCCAATCGTCTCTTGCTGGTTCGCCTTCCGCCATGAGTGCGTCGAAGTTGGTGTGCTTCTTCAGCACGATCTCGCCGAAGACGTTGTCCTGGCGCGCCAGTATGGCTTGCAACCGTATTAGTTCCAATATAGCGAGAAAAGCGCATATCAGCGCGGCGCGCGAGCGCAGGCTTCGGAGCAACTGTTTGAGCCGTACCGGCCGGTCCTCCAGCGCAAGACGGCGGCGGACGAATTCAATCATCTGCGAGACGGTGACGCCCTCTTCGTCCACATCGAACGAAGGCCGCTTGCGCGCGCGATCGAGAATCTGCTGAAAGGTCTTGACCAGGTCGACCACGTCGGCGGCCAGCTCCGGCTCGGTGCCCTCGGCGCCACGAAAATCCTTCAGCGCCGGATTCGACCACACCGCTTCTTCAATCTGCTGCTTTTGCAGGAGCATCTGTGCCGCAGTTTTGAAGCGCTCGTGTTCGAGCAGCCGGTTTACCAGCTCCAGGCGTGGATCGTCATCGGCAGCGGGGCCGGCGGGGTCGCGCGGCAGCAGCATCTTCGACTTGATGTGGATGAGCAGCGACGCCATGTAGATAAACTCGGCGGCGACATCGACATCGAACTGCTTCATGTTTTCGACGTAGCGCAGATATTGTTCGGTGATCCTCGCGATGGGGATGTCGTAGATGTCGATGTCCTGCTTGCGGATGAGATCGAGCAGCAGATCGAGCGGGCCCTCGTAGACCTGTCCCACAATGACGGAGAAGGGCGAGTCGTTCGCGTCCTTGCGCGCGGACAAGGGAGTCGATTGCGCCATATTGGAAGCGGGTTGTCGTAGTTCGGCCATCTCGACTAAGTAGGGGTCCTTCGACTCCGGTGACGCAACAAGCGCGTTACCTCCGCTCAGAATGACACATAAGAGAAAATCTCAGTGAACTCTGTGCCTCTGTGGTCAAACTTATTTCCCCTCGCTCGCGCTTTGCGCCGGCGGCTCGTAGTCATGCGACAGGTTCGCGGCGGCGCGCGCTTCGATCATGGTCGCCTCGGCAACGGCGCGCGCCTTTCTCGACCCGGCCTCCAGAACCTCCCACGCCAGCTTGGGATCGGCTTCGTACCTGGCGCGCCGCTGCTGGATGGGCTCAAGCACCTGCCACAAGCCGTCAGCGGCCCAACTCTTGCACTCGATGCAGCCGATCCCCGCGGTCCGGCAGCCTTCGTAAACTTTCGCCATCGTCTCTTGCGTGCTGAAGATCTTGTGCAGGTCGCCGACCGGGCACTTGTCGGGTTCGCCGGGATCGGTGCGCCGTATGCGCGCCGGGTCGGTCACCATGGTCTTCAGCTTCTGCCGCATCGAGGCTTCCGGCTCGCTGAGCAGGATCGTGTTGCCGTACGACTTCGACATCTTGCGGCCATCGGTGCCGGGAAGCTTGGCCGCCGGCGTTAATAGCGGCTGCGGCTCGGGGAAAACGTATTCGCGCTGCGGGTCGCGGTCTCCAGCACGCAGCTTTCGCGGATAGAACTGGTTGAACCTCCGCGCCACCTCACGCGTCAGCTCCACGTGCGGCACCTGGTCCTCGCCCACGGGCACGAAGTTCCCTTGATAAATCAGGATGTCCGCCGATTGCAGGAGCGGATAGCCCAGGAATCCATAGGTTCCGAGGTCCTTTTCCTTCAGGTTTTCGCGTTGCTCTTTATAGCTGGGCACGCGCTCCAGCCATCCCAGCGGCGTGATCATGCTGAACAGCAGATGCAGTTCGGCATGCTGCGGCACGTGCGACTGGATGAACAGCGTGCTCCGCTCAGGATCGAGACCGGCCGCAAGATAGTCGAGGATGACCTCCAGCGAATTTTGCTTCACGGCGCTGGTGTCGGCGTAGTCGGTCGTCAGCGCGTGCCAGTCGGCGATGAAGAAGAAGCAGTCGTACTCGTCCTGCAACTTCACCCAGTTTCGCAGCGCTCCCACGTAGTTGCCGAGGTGAAGCTTTCCGGTTGGACGCATGCCGCTCAGCACGCGGCCCTTGGTTGGTTTGGTGTCGGTCATCGGAAACCCAGAAACATGCTGAGGAGCGCCTGGTAGAAGGCCATAAAGGGCGTAATCAGGATACCGATCAGGTTAAACCCGATCATCGGCAGAAGGAACAAGACGACGATCAGAGCGCCGTAGCCAAAGCGGTCGTAAACCTGCAGGGTTTTGTAGGAAAGAAAATGGCGGATGACATGGCTGCCATCCAGCGGCGGCAACGGAATCAGGTTAAATACCGCCAGGATCACGTTGATCCACATGGCATCGTAGAACAAGGTCGCCAGCGCTTCGGCGGTGCTTTCACCGCGCATGTGGCTGCCAATCACCACGCTTGAGCCGTGAACAATGAATGCGAGAATCACGATCGACACAAACGCGGTGATGAAGTTGCTGACCGGCCCGGCGACCGCGGTGAGGATGTCGTCCTTCACCTGGTTCTTGAAGTTGCGCGGGTCCACTGGGGTTGGTTTCGCCCAACCGAAGGGCGGAAAACCCAGCACGATCAGGATCAGCGGCATGATGATGGTGCCGAAGGGATCGATGTGCACCAGCGGATTCAACGACACGCGTCCCAGCATCTTCGCCGTGGGATCGCCCAGCCGGTTGGCCATCCAGGCATGCGCCGACTCATGCACGCAAATCGCGAACAGCAACACGATCACCTGGAAAAAGATGTCGACCGGATTTGCATGGGAGAACATTGTATTTTTCTTTCGATACTACCATGACGAAAACAGGCCGATCCGCTTTGGGAATTAACTCCGGTGCGCTGCTGAAAATCATTGCCACATCAGCGTATCTGAGCCAGAATCCAGCTACATAGAATCGGGCTTCGTTCCTGAAGCCCCAAACCTGATGTAAGTCGTCGAGGACTCCGATGAACCGGATACGCGCCGTCCTTACCTGTTTATTGCTGCTTCTGCTTGCGAGCGCGCACACGCTTTCGCAGGAGAACTGTCCGCAACTCAAGGTCGTGCCGGTAGTCCCGGGTGCGAACATGTTCAACCCACAACAAGAAGTGTGGCTGGGAGAAGCTCAGGCTGCGGAGCTGGAACAGTCAATCGCCATGCTGCAGAACAAAGCGTTAACGGATCACCTGCAGAACACGGTGGACGAACTTGCTCGTAGTCTACCGTCCGATCATGTGCCGTTTCGCGTCCGGCTGGTTGATTTGCCCAACGCCGACGCTTTCAGTATCGCCGGCGGACGCATTTACGTATCGCGCAAGATCGTAGCCTTTACGCGCAGCCAAGACGAGCTGGCCGGATTGCTGGCGCATGAGATGGGTCACATCGTCGCGCACCACGCCGCGATTGAAACCAGCGAGCGATTTCGCAAAACCTTGGGCGTCACCCAGGTCACCGATCGCGATGATGTGTTCGCGAAATGGAACCAGTTGGTGAGCAACTACCGGCGGCAGAAATCGGTCAGTTACGACAAGGCTTTCGAGCTGGAAGAGCGCGAACAGGGACAAGCGGATATGATCGCGCTCTATCTGGTCTCGCGAGCAGGATATTCGCCGCAGGCCTTCGAGACATTCTTCGACCGGCTGGCAGGAACCAAGGGTGATACCGGCGGATTCTGGTCCAATTTCTTCGGCACGACCAGGCCGGATGCCAAGCGCCTGGGACAGATCATCAAGAACACTCCGGCCATGCCGAAATCGTGTATGGGGTCAGACCCTGTGCTGGCGACCGATTACGACGCCTGGAAGAAATCCGTGGTCGAGGCTTCCGCAGCCGATTTCAGTCGCGAGGAGTCCCTGCCCGGTCTGGTCAGCAAGCGCGTACTGACGGAACGGTTGCGGCCGGAGATTCAGTACATCCGCATCAGTCCCGATGGTAAGTACGTGCTGGCGCAGGACGACAGCAATGCCTTCGTTCTCGAACGCACTCCGCTGAAATCGGTGTTTCACTTTGACGCTCTCGACGCAAGTCCGGGACAGTTCACGCCCGATTCTCGGGGCATTGTCTTGTTATTCGATGACGTAAAGGGATCGCCGCGGGTGGAGCGGTGGGACATCGCCAGCCAGAAGCGGGTTGACGTACACGAAGTCTACATTCGAGGCGGATGCCTGCTGAGCAAAGTTTCACCTGATGGGAAGACGCTCGCCTGTCTCACCCGAGAGTTTGATTCCTCGGGCTTCATGAAATTCAATCTCGATCTATACGATGTGGCTGCGGCCACGTCCTTTTACCACAAAAAAGGCTGGGTCGATATCGATATCGCAAAGCTGTTCTGGTTCGGCGGCTGGCAAGAGTTGCCGGAGTTCCTGGCCGCCGGTCAGAAGTTGCTCGAAGCTTTATCGCCAATGGCATTTTCGCCGGATGGCCACTACTTCGTCGCCCGGACACGGCAGAATTTCCTGGCGATGGACCTGTTAGCACACCAATCCATCGATCCTCCTGGCAATGTCAAGGCACTGATCGAATACAGCTTCGCCTTCTTACCGAATGGCCGCTTGGTTGGAGTTGCCGGGAACAACGGAGAAAAGTCTGGGGTTGTGGAATTTCCCAGCGGCAAGGTGGTTTATAAGGACCTCAACATCGGCGGCTCCCGCCTGGAGGCCGCCGCTCACGGCGATCTCGTTCTGCTGCGGCCGATCAAGGACCATCCCGTCGGCATCTTCGATTTGAACAAGAACAGGATTGTTATAGCCAGCAAGCGGAGTGCAATCGATGTTTGGGATGACACTTACATAGCTGAACGGCTGGACGGAGACATTCAAATGTTCGATATGAGCAGTTTCAAACCAGTCGAACACGCGCAGCTTCCCGATGCCCCGTTGGGCAGGGTGCGCGCCGGCGCCACGTCCTCCGACCTGGATTGGCTCGCAATCTCGCAACGGACGCGAGGCGCGGTATGGAATCTGCAAAGCGGGCAGAGGCTGTATCACGTGCGCGGTTTCTCTGCCGCTTACTTTGGCCCGGAGAAAGGGCTGTATGTGGATTTCCCCAAGTACCTGTCCACCGATCGCATGCTGGCGCGCGCTGCCCTGGATACTGCCGACATGCGCCCTGAAAGGACGATTGACGAGAAGAATCACACCTTCCAAGTTGGCCGGTATTTGCTGACGGCGGCACCGGCGAAGGAGAACAGCTCGCGAGAAGACGTTAGCTTCGAATCATGGGACGTCGTCGATCAGAAAGTGGTTTGGACCAAGAACTTCCCGCATGAGCGTCCCGGATATTATGTGGACTCGCGGGCCAACAGTTTCGCGGTTTATTGGAGGTCTGACAGTCAATCGGCCAAGGCAATCGCCAAAGCGGATCCGAACGCCGCCCGCTCAATTGGCCAATTCAAGGACAAAGATAGCGCATTGTTCCTGCAGGCTTTCGACTTGGATACGGGCAAGCTACGCGTGGAGTTCGGCTTCGATACGGGAAGGCACTCATTCCAGGCGGTCGAGGCGATCGCGACTGCCGACCGCGTCGTCATGGCTGACGATCAAAAGCGGGTTCTCGTCTACTCTTTCGATGGCCAGCTTAAGGGAACGATTGCGGGACACAATCCGAAAGTCTCGGCCAGCGCCGACCTGGTCACCGTGCACACGGAAAACGGCGAATTAGAGCTCTACGACTTAAGCCAGGTAACGAAGCGTGCAACCTATGATTTCCAGAGCCGCGTCGCCTTCAATGGCTTTAGCGCCGACGGCACACGGCTGCTGGTGCTCACATCGGACCAGACGGTTTTTATTCTCGATACGGCGGCTAAGCCGAATAGCGCAGTGGCGTCCAAATAACCTTATTGTGGAGTACGGGCAAGGAAGGGAGGCGATTAACCTCTCGCCTCATCCGTGATGCGGTCGAACTCCGCCGTCAGCGCATGCTCGACGGCTTCCGAATGCCGTTCTCCGCGCGCGACCCGGCTCACATAGGAGCGGTCAACATGGAGCTGGCGTGCGACTCGGCTGTACATTCCGCACAACAACTGGACGTAGCGGTTAATCATTGAGACTTTGCTCGTGCTTTCGTTCATTGTCATCGCGAAGAATAGATGCGAGCCGCCGTAGCGATGTTGTTCCTCGCCAGAGCTCCCCGCAACATGACGGGCAATGGACTTGGCTGCTGTGCCACCGCGCCTCCGGTGGTATTTTCTTGGCAGCCGCGATGACAACCCGCCTGCAAAATACCTGCATCACAGGATGGGATCAGAGTACCGGGGGCAACGGGGCGAACCGTCGGTCGACCGCCGACCAGAACGAGAGACCTGCCGGGATTGCGTGCCCGGTAGTGTGTGGGCCTTGAGGCCTCTTGAGCGCAAGGCGCAAGATCAGCGGCGCATCTCAGTCATGAAGCTTCCCAACGACGGCAAACCACAAGCTTACCGGCCGGGGCAGATTGTACCCACATCGGGCATCTACACCGCCGTACATGAATTGCATCGTGCGCAGCACGAAGTGGTAGCCATTTGCGGCGAAGAGTTCCCCCCCTGCCGGCTGTGCAGGGAGGCAGTTCGATTTTATGTCGCAACCCCGGTGCCTCATATGACGCATGACTTCGATTTGACCGGTCCGGATACCCGGGTGACAAAACATCGCGCCAAAGCGGCGAGAAAGGGCGCGGAATGAACCGGGCTGCGGAGACTACGGCTGGAGTTCGCACCAGTTCGGTGGTGTGCTTGAGCTGGCCACAGGCGGCGTAAATGTCTCGTCCGCGCGGCCGTCGAATGAAAGCCGGGATACCGGCTTGAGTAAGGACGCGCTGAAAGGCCAGCACACGGTCCTGGTCCGGAGTGCGGAACGGGATTTCAGGGCCGGGATTCAAGGCGATCAGGTTGACCTTGGCGCGCAGGCCACGCAGCAAGTCGACCATCTCACGCGCATGCTGCACGTCGTCGTTGACGCCTCCCAGTAAAACGTATTCGAAGGTCAGCCGCTCGCGATTGCGCAAAGGAAACTCGCGAACGGCGGCGATCAGCTTTTCGATGGTCCACTTTTTAGTGATGGGCATGATCTGCGTGCGCAATGCCTCATTGGGAGCGTTGAGCGAGACCGCCAGCTTGGGCCGCACCGGCTCGGCGCCAAAATCGGCAATTCGCGGCACGATCCCGGAAGTGGAAACCGTCATGCGGGATTCGGGAATGCCAATTCCCTCCACCAGCAAGCGCACTGCCTGCATGAAATTGTCGTAGTTGAGAAAAGGCTCACCCTGTCCCATGAACACAAGGTTGATGCGGTCGCGCTCCGGTTCCACGCCACAATCGGCGAGCACGGAGAGGACCTGGCCAACAATTTCTCCCGCGCTCAGGTTCCGTCCTAGCCCGAGCAGGGCAGTCATGCAAAACTTGCAATCGACGGCACAGCCCACCTGGCTGGACACGCAGATGGTCGCTCGTTTCCAGCCCTTGCTGGCTTCCAGTTCCTCGTCGCCGCTGGGCGAGCCATCGCCGGCTTCGCCGCCGTCGCCCTCCGGCATCCACACGGTTTCTACGCTCTGCCCGTCGGTGAAGGCGAGCAGATATCGAACGGTGCCATCGGAGGAGACGAACTTCTGTTCCACACGAGGCCGTCCCACCGAATAGCCGGCATCGCGCAGCTTTTGGCGCAACTCCAGAGGCAAGGGAGTAAATTGCTCCAGCCCTGACCACCTTTGCCGGTACAAACCGTCAAACAGCTGCCGGACGCGGTAGGGCGCCTCTCCCAAGCTATCGACGAGTTCGCTAAGTTGTTGCAGCGAAAGGCCTAAAAGTTCGGTATGTTGCAGCTCGCTCATGCATCCAATATGCTAATTAGATTCCTGTTCGCCCGACCGCGCTTCGGGGCATTTTTGTCATCGATAAATTGTACGTAATCGTTTCAGCGGGCTCCCACGCCGCAGCTTACGCGAAGCCTGGCCGGCCATTCATATTTTTCAAGCTGAGCGACCGCGCTCATCTCGCTTGGAGCAGCCATCATGGTAGAAGAAGCGCGCAATATTCGACGCGAGGTATTTCCCAACGGGCTCACCGTTCTTACCGAGCGGATGAACCACATCCGCTCCGTCTCGATGGGGATCTGGGTGAAGTCCGGCTCCCGCCATGAAGACGCCCAGGTGAATGGCATTTCTCATTTCGTGGAGCACATGGTATTCAAGGGCACCAGCAACCGCTCGGCAGAACAGATTGCGCGGCAGGTGGATTCCATTGGCGGCAACATGGACGCCTTCACGGGCAAAGAGACGATCTGCTTCAACATTAAAGTGTTGGATGAACATTTGCCCATAGCTGTCGATGTTCTCAGCGACATGGTTCTGCACCCGGTTTTCGATGCGAACGAGATCGTGCGCGAGCGCGGGGTGATTCTGGAAGAGATCAAGATGGACGAGGACAATCCCGATTACCTGGTGCATGAGATTTTCACGCAGAATTTCTTCAAGGGGCATCCGCTGGGTAAGCCGATTCTGGGGACGAAAGAGACCGTCCGGCGCTTCGATCAAAACGCGATTCTGGCCTATTACGGGGGAAAGTTTTCGCCAGGGAACATGATCATCTCGGCTGCGGGCAATATCGACCACAAGGAATTTGTCGATCTGTTGCGGGAGCGTTTTGGCGCCCTGCCGGCGGGCGGCAACGGATGGCATGACACCCCGCCCAAGACCAACTCTCGCATCATTCTGCGCAACAAGAAATCGCTGGAGCAGGTGCAGATCTGCGTGGGCGTTCCTTCGTACTCCATCAGCCACCATCGCCGCTACGTGATGTACGTGCTGAATACGCTGCTGGGCGGGGGCATGAGCTCGCGGCTGTTTCAGAACATTCGCGAGAAGCAGGGACTGGCCTACTCGATATTTTCCGAGCTGAATCCGTTTCGCGATGCGGGAATGCTGTCGGTATACGCGGGCACTTCGCGCGAATCGGCGCCCAAGGTGGTGCGCTCCATCGTTGGTGAGCTGCGCGAGCTCAAGGAGAAACCGATTGCGGACGAGGAGCTGAAGCGTGCCAAGGACCAGCTCAAAGGGAGCCTGATGTTGAGCCTGGAATCGAGCACGGCGCGGATGTCCAACCTGGCCCGCCAGGAAATGTACTATGACCACTTTGTGAGCATGGACGAGATCATCGAGCGCATTCATTCGGTCACGCAGGAAGATCTGCTGCAGTCGGCCAACGAGCTCTTCCGGCCGGAGTTGATTGCGGTGACGATACTGGGAAACCTCAACGGGCTGAAGATCACACGCGATTCGCTGGCCTGTTGAGTGCCGCTGTTCGCTGTTTGTGTGACTGATAGTTCCGTCGTCACGACCCACTAAGATCTCCCTTGGTGAGAGGACATGAGTCAGGGCACGACCTTGGTCGTGCCGCGAGAGTACCCGTCTTAAAAGTTGTGCTTTAGCCCGTGAGCCCCGGCAGGGGCAAGTGGCGCCGGCTGAAGCCGGCTCGGGCGGGAAATAGATGGCTTTTCGGCACGACTAAAGTCGTGCCCTGACTCATGTCCCTCGAAGATTAGAGATCCTCGGCAATTCTGGCAAAAAGCGAAGAGCGAAAGGCGAACAGCGAAAAAACACCTTTCCCGTCCAGATGCGTCCAATGCTTTGACATTGCTTTGTGACTGACGAATAATTCTCTTTGTCAGCCTGTGCTCACCGCGGCTTCTCCTGTTCTGTGCCCCATGCCAATCTGGAAACCTGCGGCGGCGTCGGTTTCGCCAACCATGCTGACGAGAAAAGTAGAGGTGCCTATGCGCAAACGTAACCGGCAGCGCGGATTTACCCTTATCGAGCTTTTGATCGTCGTCACGATCATTCTGATCATCGCCGCCTTCACCATTCCCAAGATTACCAAGGCCAAGATACCGGCGAACGAAACCTCGGCGGTCGCCAGCATCCGGGCCATCAATGAAGCCGAGATGATCTACACCAGCAGCCACCCCGACGTGGGTTTCACCCCCGATTTGGCGATGTTGGGAGGGACAGCCCAGAGCGGCGGCGAACAGACGATTGACAACAATCTGTCCAGCGGCCGCAAGACCGGCTACACCTTCACCTACACTCCGGGGGAAAAGGTGAACGGAGCCATTCGCTCGTACACGGTCACGGCGGTTCCGGACCAGGTGGGAACCACGGGCGAACGCCGCTTCTTCTCCGATGAGTCGGGAGAGGTCCACTACAATGCGGCCGGCCCAGCGGATGTCAACAGCCCGGTATTGCAGTAGGGCGGGCGTTTCTGCTTCGTAGAAGGGCATGGCTTTTGGCCATGCCGAAGCCGATGAGATGAGGGTGGGGCTTCAGCGCTCGCTCGTCGCGAGCGAGCGCTGAAGCCCCACATGTTTATGGGACCTCTTTCGGCACGACTGAAGTCGTGCGCTATTACAAACCTCGTTCTACTAGCGTCAATGTTCAGCATTGGCGCGATGCGGCTGCCGGCCCAGGATGTTCACTCCCTAGCCGCAAAGGTCGATCAGCGTTACGACCATCTGCACAGTCTGCAAGCGCGATTTACGGAGACCTACTCGGGCGCAGGCATGACGCGCACCGAGACCGGGACCCTGCTGCTGAAGAAGCCCGGCCGTATGCGTTGGGATTATGAGCAACCCCGTCCCAAGCTGTTCATCACCGACGAAGGTACCGCCTGGTTCTACGTTCCTGGGGAGCGGCAGGCGCGGCGCGCATCGGTGAAGCAGCTCGACGACTTGCGCTCGCCCCTGCGATATCTGCTGGGCAAGACCAAGCTGGAGAAAGAACTGGACGGGCTCTCGTTGGCCCCTGATCAGAAACCGGTTGAGCCCGGCGACGTGGTCCTGCGCGGTGTTCCCAAGGGAATGCAGGACCGGGTTTCCCAGACTCTGCTGGAAGTTGCTCCCGACGGGCTGATCGTTCGTATTGTCGTTGAGGAACTGGATGGCTCGGTGACCGAATTCCGCTTTCTTCAGCAGAAGGAAAACGTCCAAATACCAGACCAGCAGTTTCGCTTTGTGCCGCCTCCAGGGGTTGAGATCGTGGCGGGAACGGAGATGATGGAATAGCTGAACTGCCGCTTTTCGCCGTTCGCCTTTCGCCGGAGCGTTATCCCCGACCATCGGCACTCGGGCAAGACTGTTTCGCAACCCGAAATCGATTTGCGCGGTGGGAAGAACAGTCAGAATTGCAGCAGAAACAGCCGCGCAGCGGCGGGATGGTGTTAGACCGGCGCGTAAGCGCCGGGTGTGAGTGGGAAAAGGAACCGAGCCGCGGCAGTGGCGACACCACTCGCGACACCGTCTCTAGAGCCCTTAACCTGAAGATCGGTTGCAATGAGCAGGCGACCGGCTCGACGCGAAAGGCGTGTGGGCGAAGAGCGAAAAGCGAAAAGCGTTCTCTCGCAATGTTAGACTACAGTCAACACCTCTCCTCTAAGGATTAAGCCTAAGAATGGCCGAATACACGATCAAAATGGCCGACGAGCGGGGGCACGTTCTGGAGCAGACCGAGAACGGCGCCTCGGAAGCGGAGATCCGCGATCGCTTCGCGCAGCAGGGCTATTTTGTCTATTCGATCAAGACCAAGGGCCTGCTCTCGGCCGAGATCGGGCTGCAACGCCGCAAGGTCCGGCAGGACCAGTTTGTCATCTTCAATCAGCAGTTTGTGACCCTGATCCATGCCGGCCTGCCGATCATTCAGTCCTTGGAGCTGCTGATTAAACGGCAGCGCAACCCGTTCTTTCGCTCGGTATTGCAGAATGTGCGCGACCGGGTGCGCGGAGGCGAGTTGCTGTCCGAGGCCTTCGAGGCGCAGCAGGTCTTCCCCAAGGTCTACACCACCACCTTGCTGGCAGGTGAGAAGAGCGGCAACCTGGAAGAGGTACTCGGCCGCTATATTGCGTTTCAGCGGCTGGCCGTCAGCTTTCGCAAGAAGCTCATTTCGTCGTTGGTATATCCCGCGCTGCTGGTCGTGGTGCTGATCGTGATGATGACCTTCCTCATCACCTTTGTCGTCCCGCAGTTTGCCAATCTGTATAACGCTTTGGGAGCGAACCTGCCGGCGATGACGGCGTTAATGCTGGCCATAGGCCTCAATGCGAGGCAATATGCACCTTATGCTTTGGTTGTCCTGGCGGTGGTGGGATTCTTCCTGTGGCGCTGGATGAAGAGCGACAGCGGTGCGACCCAGATGGACCGCGTAAAGTTGAAGACGCCGCTGTTGGGCGACATCTGGCTGAAGTATCAGGTTGCGGTGTTTTCGCGCATGTTGTCGACGCTGCTCTCCGGCGGATTGTCGCTGGTGCCCTCGCTGGAAACTGCGGGCGAATCGATGCAGAGCCGGCTGATGGCGAATGGTATCGAGAGCTCGACCCGCAGTGTGCGTGAAGGCCAGACCCTGGCGCGCAGCCTGGAAGAGACGGAGGTCTTCCCCGAGATGTCGGTGGAGATGATTGAGGTTGGGGAATCGACCGGCGCCTTGCCCGCGATGCTGAACTCGATTGCCGAGTTCTACCAGGAAGACGTGGAGAATGCGTTGGCCACGGCCATGGCGCTGATCGAGCCGGTGATCCTGATCGTGATGGGCGTAGTGGTGGCGTTTGTGTTGATTTCGCTCTATCTGCCCATCTTCAGCCTGGGAGCGAACATACATTGAAGAAAGCAACTGGCAGCTAGCGACTAGCAACTAGCTGTTGACCTTGAGCGCGCACTTTGTGGGCGCGAGACGGATTGAGATGTTTTGCTAGTTGCTAGCTGCTAATTGCTAGCGACTGAGGTTTTCATGGCAGAAGTTCCTAAAGCAATCTTCGTCAACGGCAACGGCGGCGTCGCCGTCAGTGACGAAATCGAGCATGGCAAGGACCTGGCGCGGCGCTATCGCTGCGAGTTCGTGGACCTGAAGAACTTCCACATCCAGCACGAGCTCTTCCGCAAGATCAAAGTGGACCTGATGTTCCGCTACAACTTCGTGCCGCTGGAAGAGAAGCCCGACGGTCGCCTGGTCATCGCCATGGCCGATCCCAGCCAGCTCATGATGATCGACGAGATCGGCCTGCTGCTGGGCCGCCGCATCGTCACCCGGGTCGCGAGCCTGTCGCAGATCAACGACGTTCTGAAGAAGAGCGAGCAGTCGCAGCGCGTCCTGGAAGAGGCCGGCGAAAACTTCGCGCTCGACGTCATCAGCGAAGACGAAAGTACCGACGAAACCATCTCGATCGAGAAGCTGACCGGCGAGACCGATCAGAGCCCGATCATCCGCCTGGTCGATACTACGATCTTCACCGCGTTGCAGCGGCGCGCCAGCGACATTCACATCGAGACGCGCGACGATTCCGTGGTCATCAAGTACCGCATCGACGGCGTGCTGCAGCAGGCCATGCAGCCCATCGCCAAGGAACATCACTCCACCATCATCTCGCGTATCAAAGTCATGAGCGAGCTCGATATCTCGGAGCGCCGCGTGCCGCAGGACGGCCGCTTCCGCGTGCGCTATACCGGGCGCTCCATCGACTTCCGCGTCTCCATCATGCCGTCGATCCACGGCGAAGATGCTGTGCTCCGCGTGCTCGACAAAGAATCGATGAGCGAGAAGTTTCACAAGCTCACGCTCGACGTCGTGGGCTTCAGCGACGAAGACCTGCGCAAGTTCCGCCGCTACATCAAGGAGCCGTACGGGATGGTGCTGGTGACCGGCCCCACCGGCTCCGGCAAAACCACAACCCTGTACGCTGCGCTGAATGAGATCAAGACTGATGAAGATAAGCTCATCACCATTGAAGATCCGGTCGAGTATCAGATCCGCGGCATCACGCAGATTCCGGTCAACGAAAAAAAGGGCCTGACCTTCGCCCGTGGCCTGCGCTCCATCCTGCGTCACGATCCCGACAAGATCATGGTGGGCGAAATTCGCGACACCGAGACGGCGCAGATCGCCATCAACTCCGCGCTCACCGGCCACCTGGTGTTCACCACCGTACACGCCAATAACGTGGTCGATGTGCTGGGCCGCTTCCTCAACATGGGCGTCGAGGCGTACAACTTTGTCTCGGCACTGAATTGCATTCTGGCGCAACGGCTGGTGCGTTTGATTTGCGACTTCTGCAAGAAGGAAGTTCACTATTCGGCCGAGGAGCTGGAGGCCAGCGGGCTTGACCCGAAGGAGTGGTCGTCCTTTGCGTTTTTCGAAGGCGACGGTTGCATCGAGTGCGCCGGTACCGGGTTCCGCGGCCGAAGCGCCATCCACGAACTGCTGGAGCTGACCGACAACGTGCGCGAGATGATTCTGGCCAAACGTCCCAGCAGCGAAATTCGCCGCACCGCGAAAGAAGAGGGCATGCATTTCCTTCGCGAATCGGCAATTGATAGAGTGAGACGTGGCCTCACCACGCTGAAAGAGATCAATAAGGTTACGTTTATTGAGACGACGAGATAGGAAAAGCAAGCACTTAGCATTTAGCACTTAGCCGAGAAACCTCATTTTTAACGTGAAAGCGGATCCTTAGCCGTAACCAAACTGGTTTGGCTAAATGCTAAGTGCCAGGTGCTAAGTGCCAAAGCCCGCAATTGAAACTGATGCCACAAACATCCATCGCCCGTCCCCGTGTCGCCTGCGAGATTAGCGCCGATCGCGTAGTGGCGGCGCGCGCCGCGGAGAATCGCGGCAACCTGGAAGCGGCAACCGCGGCTACACTACCGCCCGGCCTGCTGACTCCTGGCCTGCAGCAAGCCAACATCGGCGATGCAACGAAGCTGGCGCCGGTTTTGCGCGAGTCTCTCGCTGCCGTGGCCGGGCGCTCGCGCGATATCTGCATCGTCATTCCCGACGCCAGCACCCGAGTGATGCTGCTCGATTTCGAGACCCTTCCCGACAAGCCGGTCGATGCCGACGCGGTGGTGCGCTTTCGCCTCAAGAAGTCGCTGCCCTTCGATGTCGATCAGGCATCAGTTTCCTTTGACCGCCAAGGCCCGGCGACTCCGGTGCGAGTGATTGCCGCCGTCACTCCGCGAGCGGTCCTCGATGAATACGAGTCGGTGGTGCGCGAGGCCGGCTACAATCCCGGCGCAGTGGTCCCGTCGATGCTGGCAGTGCTCGGCTTGGTGGACTCTTCGCGACCGACCATGGTCATCAAGGTCGAGCGCGGCACCACCACTTTCGCCATCGTCGATCAGGAGCAACTTCTGCTTTACCGTGCCCTGGAAAACGGCGGCACGTCGGTGAGTGGCGAATCGCTCATCGATGACGTGAACACGTCGTTGGTGTACTTCGAAGACCGCTATGGGGTTGGCGTCGATCGCATGCTCGTGACCGGCGTGGAAGCCGCGCATGGCTTGCAGGAGGCGCTGGGTACGACCTCCAATCTCCGGGTCGAAGAGCTGGTCTCCACCACCTCGATGGGCGCAGGTGCGGGCGTGAATCGCGCGGCGCTGGCAGGCGTCATGGGGGCGTTGGCGTCCTGATGCGTCTGAACATCAATCTCGCCAGCCAGCCGTACGAGGTCGCGCAGGCCTACCGGCGGCGGATGACGCGGATCATCGCGGCCCTCGGTCTCATCGCCGCGCTGCTGGTGGGCTACATCGTCTATCAGCGCCGGCACTCGCGCGGGATCAACCAGCAACTGGCCGCAACCCAGCAGCAGATTCGCAGCCTGGAAGCCGAAGAGGCGCAGGCGCGCGCCATCCTCAACAAGCCCGCCAACCGCGTTATTGCCGACCAGTCGGACTTCCTCAACCAGCTCTTCGCGCGCAAGTCGCTGTCCTGGACGCGCATCTTCACCGAGATGGAGAGGATTGTGCCCGCCGGGTTGCACGTGGTTTCGATGAAACCCGAGTACACCAAGACGGGTGACCTCGTGGTCCACGTGGTGGTGGCCACTGACTCGCGCGATCGCGCACTGGAGATGGTGCGCCACATGGAAACATCCAGCCACTTGCGCCAAGCGCAGATCGTGGCGGAGTCGGTCACCACCAACAGCAGCGATCAGGCTGCCGGCGGCGGCAACATTCAGTTCGACATTGCTGCAGTGTATGTGCCGGGCGGGGCGGACAGCGACGACTCGACTGCGACGCCGGATGAACCCGGGGCGAAGACCGCAACCCCGCAACCTCCGGCTGCCAAGGTGAATCGTAGCGCAAATCCAAAAGGCGGCAATGCGGCCAACGCGAGTACCTCTCATGCGCCGTCCGGCCCAGGAAACCTGAACTCAGCCCAGAACCGGCCGGTTCCGCCGGGCAGCTCGGGGGCGCACTGATGGCCAGCATTCGCGAAACTCGCAAGAAGCTGATGCCGGTGGTGATCGCCCTGGTCGTGATCGACCTGGCCTGCGTGGGCTATCTTTTCTCGCCGGCGGGACGCTCGCGACAGGCGCGACAGCGTGAGTACGTCAAGCTGCGGCAGCAACTCGTTGCCAAGCAACAGGAGGTGCTGCCTACGCGCGGCATGGATCAGAAGCTGAAGCAGGCCTCGCAGGACATAACCGGCTTCTATGGCACTCGTTTTCCCACTGAGTATTCCTCGGTGGCGGAAGAATTGGGCAAGATTGCGACTGATACCGGAGTGCACGTCAGCGGCGTCAAATATGATGAGAAGGATGCGGCCATCGAAGGCGTGCGCAAGCTGACCATGGAGCTCTCGATTTCCGGCGACTACCTGCAGGAGGTGAAGTTCATCAACTCGCTGGAGCGCAGCAAGATGTTTTTCCTGGTCGACGGGATCACCTTGGGCGAGCAACAAGGAAATGTGCGGCTGCAATTGAAGCTGGAAACCTACATGCGAGGAGAGAGCGCGTCGTGAAGCTGGGCACCGAAAACAAGAAGAAGACCATCTTGGCCCTCGTGCTCGTGGTGCTGGCGGTCGGGCTGCTGGTGTACCAGTTTTCCGGCAACGGCGGTGAGAATGCGCCTTCGCAGACCGCCGCGACCACCGCAAAGTCTGCGCATAAGGCACACGCACTGATGGCCCACTCCCTGGACCCGACCTTGCGCTTCGATCTGCTGAAGTCCAGCGAGGACATGACCTACAAGGGCAATGGCCGGAACATCTTCAGTTCGCAGGCGCCGCCGCCGCCGGAACCAATCCCGTCAGCTACCGATCCGGCGCTTGTAGACAATCGGCCACCGCCACCACCCCCTCCGCCGCCCAGTGGCTTAAAGTTTTACGGCTTCGCGGGCCCCAGAAACGGCGCCAAGAAGATTTTCCTGCTGAAGGGTGAGGACATCTTCCTGGCCAAGGAAGGCGACGTGGTCGACCGGCGCTACAAAATCGTGCGCGTCGGGAACACTTCCGTCGAGGTGCAGGACGTGCTCACCAACCACACCGAAACCCTTCCCCTTGGCGCGGGATAAGCCTCATGATGGAGCAGCCCTCGTCGAAACATAAGACCACAAGTCGTAGATACCCCATGCTTCACGCGCATCACCGGCGAGAGGGTGGGGCGAGCCGCCGCCAGCGCGACGGGGGATACCTGCTGCTCGCCATCATGCTGATGATGGCCTTTCTGGTCATCACCTTCGCTTATGTTGTGGGGCCGAGTGTGGTGCAACAGATGAAGCGCGACCGCGAAGCGGAGATGATCCATCGCGGCACCGAGTACGCGCGGGCCATCAAAAAGTTCTACAAGAAGAATGGGCGCTATCCCGCCAGCCTCGACGATCTCGATAAGGGACAGATTCGTTTCCTGCGCAAACGCTACACCGACCCGCTAGTCAAGGACGGGAAATGGAAGTTGCTGCACTATGGTGACATCCAAACGCTGCTGAACACCTCAGCTCCCGGAATTCCCGCGGGCGCCTTGGGTCAGCAAGGCGGCACTCTCAGTCCAGGAGGCGCAGTGGTACCCGGTGGTGCGTCGCCTGGCGGAGGCAACTCCCCGTTTGGGTCTCAAGGATTTGGTTCACAACAGAACTCTCCGCAGCCCATCCAGCAGCAGCAGCAACAGTTCCAGGGCCCGGGCGCGGTGGTCGGATTTGCCGGCAACTCGGACCAGGGGAGCAATCAGGAAGCCGCACCGACGAACAGCGGAAGTAGCGATTCGTCCGCTGGGAACAGCCAGCAAAGCGGTTTCGGCAGCAGTCCGCAAGGCGGGCCTGGCGGCAATCAGTCCGGTCCGTTTGGCACGGCTCAACCGGGTAGCTCGCCCTTCGGTGTGCAGAGCACCGCCCCGGGCGCGACTTTCGGCGGAGGGGCGATTGTTGGCGTGGCCAGCGCGAGTAAAGAAAAGACGATCCGCATTTACAACAAGAAGAAGACCTACGACGAGTGGCAGTTCATCTACAACCCAGTGATGGACCAGCAGAATGTGCTACTGCGCGGCCCCTATCAACCCACCACGATTGGCGGCAACACCAATATCGGCACTCCGGCCGGGCAGTTGAACGGGCAGCAGGGTCAGCAAAACAATCCCTTCGGTCAGCAAAACAACAACGGCTTTGGCCAGCAAAACAACGGGTTCGGGCAGCAGAACAACGGGTACGGACAGTCCGGGGGTTTCGGACAACAATCCCAGCCACAGCCGCCGAGCAGTAATCAGAACCAGCAGTAGAGCGATTCGGTGCCCAGGTTCGCGTTTTTCTTTTGGACGCTAACCTGGGCTCTTTACCGCAGCAGCGCCGTGGGATCGGGATCTGCGGCGCCCGCGGCACTGGCGGTCACGTTCTCCGGTTCCTCGACGGTATCGCCCTCGCCGGGCGCGAGGAACAGGTTCTCCTCTAGGCCGTGCTGCTTGGTGTAGAGCTCATGATAACGGCCGCCGATCTCGAACAGTTCCTGATGGGTGCCGCGCTCGACAATGCGTCCCTCCTCCACAACCAAAATCTGGTCGGCGCGACGAATCGTCGATAGCCGGTGAGCGATGACGAATGTTGTCCGCCCCTGCATCAGGTAGGCGAGGCCTTGCTGAATCATCTGCTCCGATTCGGAGTCGAGACTGGAGGTCGCTTCGTCCAGGATGAGGATGCGCGGATTGGCCAGAATCGCCCGCGCGATGGAAACGCGCTGGCGCTGGCCGCCCGACAGCTTCACCCCGCGCTCGCCGATGATGGTGTCGTACTTTTGCTCGTACTTCTCCGCGAACTCATCCACGCGCGCGATGCGGCAAGCGTTCAGAATTTCCTCTTCGGTCGCATGCGGCTTGGAGAAGGCCACGTTCTCGCGGATCGAGCCGTCGAACAGAAACGAATCCTGAAGCACCATGCCAAGCTGGGTGCGGTAGGACTCGAGCCTGACGGTCGCCAGGTCGACGCCGTCGACCGTTACCATGCCGTCGCTCGGTTTATGAAAAGCGGCGATCAATCCAATGATCGTCGACTTGCCCGAGCCCGACGACCCGACCAGCGCCGTCACCGAGCCCGGCCACGCGCGGAAGGAGATGTCGTGCAGCACGGTCTTCTGCTGCTCATAGGCGAAGCTGACATCGTGGAAAGCGACATTGCCGCGAATGGGACCGAGCGTGACCGTGCGCTGCGGGTCTTCGTTTTCGGGAGTCTCGTCGAGGACCTCGCGGGTGCGCTCCAGCCCGGCGATGGCTTCGCTGATCTGCGTCCCAATGCCGACCACCTGAAACAGCGGCGCGGCAAGATAGCCGAGGAACATGGTGTAGGTGAAGAAGCCGCCCAAGGTGAGCTTGCCGGCCAGGATCTCGCGCGTGCCCATGAACATGACGATTGCACCGATCATGCCCATCAGCATTGACGACGAGAGGCTCATCACCGACGTCGCCGTCAGGGTGCGGAAGACGTTCTGCAACAGGCGCTCGACGCCCGAGCTGAAGACCTCGTGCTCGCGCGATTCGGCGTGGTAGCCCTTCACCACGCGCACCCCGCCGAGCGATTCCGTGAGCCGGCCGGTCACTTCGGCAGTGATTTTGGCGCGTTCGCGGAAGATGGGGCGAATGACCCGGAAGGCTTTGCGCAGTCCAATTCCGAAGACGAGAAGAAACGTGAACGCGATCGCAGTCATCAGCGGGCTGATGCGAATGAGCACGGCGAACGCGATCACTGCGGTCAGCAGGCCGCCGACAAAGTCGACCAGGCCGGTGCCGATCAGGTTGCGCACGCCTTCCACGTCGCTCATGATGCGCGACACCAGCATGCCGGTCTTGTTGGCGTCGTAATAGGAAACCGAGAGCCGTCCGACGTGCTCCTGCACCCGGCTGCGTAGCTCTGCGATGAGCTTCTGCGCGGCTTTCGACAGCGTTTGCGTCAGCGCGAACGAAGTCAGCCCCTGAACGACAGTCGCCAGCAGCACGATTCCCACCAGCGGATACAGCAGCTTGAAGTGCCGCTTGCCAATGATGTCGTCCACCAGATACTTGGTGGACGCCGGCAGCACCAGGCCGGAGACGCGGTTGATTACCATCAAGGCGAGCCCCAGCGCCAGCAGGGCGCGACGCGGCTGGAGGAGCTGCCAAATTTCCGGCAGCGCCTTGAAGATTTCGGTTTTCGGTTTCGCGCTTTTGGACGGATCGCCGCCGGACTTTACCTCGCGAACTCGGGAAAAGCCGCTTGGGTTCGGAACCGAGGCCGTAAGGTCACTTCTCATCGCTGCTCCTGTAGGCGCCGGTCGCGGGGCGCCCCACTCATCCGTTCTTTCCGGATGAGTGGGTTCGGCCATGTGGTTGCGAGCCGCGATTTTTCTTGCTGTGTGGTTAAGGTCACGAGATATTGATGTAACACCATGCTACGCCGACACACTCTCCTGAAGACGCTCGCCATTATGTTGCTGGCTGCTTCTCCGCTTTTCGCCCAGCAAGCGGTGACCGGCCCTGAAGTCCGCCTGCTGGCCGGCGCGCGCGCACAACAAGCCCAAACCAGCGTCTTGCCGGGTGCCCCTGATCTCGGCCTGCTGAAGGAGATCAACGAAATCAAGGCCGTCGACAACCACGCCCACCCTCCGGCGCTAAACGGCCCGCACGGCGAGCCGGACGAGGATTACGACGCGCTGCCCTGCGATCCGCTGGAGCCCACCGACGCCGGCCTGATGTTCCGCGAGGACAATCCGGTCTACATCAAGGCCTGGCAGACCATGTTCGGCTATAAGTACGACGACTTCAAGCCCGAGCATGTGCAGGAGTTGCTGGCAGCGAAAGAGGCGGTCAAGAAGCGCGAGGGCGACAACTATCCCAACTGGGTGCTGGACCAGTTGGGCATCCAGACCGAGCTGGCCAATCGGGTCGCGATGGGGCCGGGACAGTATCCTCCTCACTTTCGCTGGGTGGCGTTCGACGACACGCTGCTGTTTCCGCTGAACAACTCGTTGCTGGCCGCGCAGTCGCCCGACCGCAAAATCTTCTACGGCCGCGAGGAGCTGCTGTTCGCCCGCTACATGAACGAGCTCCAGAGTAACGGCGTGCCCCCGACTTTGGCGGAGTACGCTGCCAAGATTGTCACCCCGATATTGGAATCGCAACGCAACAATGGCGCCGTAGCCATCAAGTTTGAAGCCGCGTATCTGCGCTCGCTGGATTTCGCTCCGGCGAAAGAGGCCGATGCAGCCCGCATCTATGCGCGCTACGTGAAGGGGGGAGTCCCCACTGACGCCGACTACAAGACACTTGCAGGACTACCTCTTCCGCTACATCGCGCGCGAGGCGGGACGGCTCGGCATGGCCGTGCACTTTCACACCGGCGGCGGATGCGGCGGATATTTCTACATGGAAGGCGCCAATCCGTTGCTGCTCGAATCGGTCTTCAACGATCCCTCACTACGCAAGACCAACTTCGTGATGCTGCACGGCGGCTCCGGCGGCTTCGAGCAGTTTGTGCCCTATCTGCTGATGAAACCGAACGTCTATGCCGATTTCTCCGAGCAGACCTGGATGACTTCGCCGCGCCACATCGCCCAGAGCATCCGCGCCATGCTGGAGTTCTATCCCGACAAGGTGTTGTTCGGCACCGACCTTTATCCGCTGACGCCGCAAGTCAACTGGGAAGAGACGGGCTATCAGACCGCGACCGCGGGACGCACCGCTCTGGCGATCGCTCTGACCGGCATGATGCAGGATGGAGAGATTACCCGCGAACAGGCCAGCGACATCGCGCGCAAGGTGATGCGCGAGAACGCGATCAAACTCTATGGGCTGAGCGCCGGGCAGTAGTGGCTCGGGAACGGGTTTTCACCACGGAGGCACGGAGGTCACGGAGTTTTCTTGGCTCTTACTCACTTCCTGAGTTGAGTGTTCCGCAAACCATATAGACATCATGCGTCGGACCTCATTTATCCTGAGACAACAACCTGTGCCGATAAATGTTACGAGAATTCGAGCTCAGCGATTCGCTTGCCTGTCGATGGCGATATCTTTGGTTGAGTTTGCGGTTGTGTGGGGCAGTGTGGGCATTGCCTTTGCGTTTCCCACACACGATTGGCACTGGTTGGGCGGGGTCATCAATTGCCTGGTGATAGCGGGATTAACTTCGGTCGTGATTGCTGTCATCGGCATATTTAGAGATCCTGAGCGCGTACTGGCGTTTCTCGCACTGTTGCTCGGCTTGTTCATCACTGCAATCTGCTCGGTACCGCTCGGGGGCTGAAGTCGCGTCGCCTCCGAAAGGCCGAAAATCTAAAACTCCGTGCTCTCCGTGCCTCCGTGGTGAACACGCCCTTCATTTTCCACAACAGCATCTTCTTTCCCACAGTCCGCGCGCAAACGAAAAGGCCACCCGGCAACAGGGCGGCCTCTTCTTCAAGGGAGAATAGTTCCAACGGAGGCTAGACCGTCAAAACTTTCTGCACAAATACTAGGTTTCCGGAAAGTACGTGTCAAGCAATTTCTAGGACTTAAATTGCTGTGTTTTCAATGAGTTGCTGATAATTTCAAAAACCATAGACAATGGTCGGAAAAAGCTCGATTCTGCGGGTTTTCAAGTTAAGTTACTGCGGATGAACAGCTTAGCGGTCCGTCCGCTCTCCCAGGTGGAGCTGGATGATCTCCATCGACTCGGGGCGGTCGAAGACCTTATCGGGGAACATGCGCTTGGCTAGAATGCGAATTCCGCCGAAGAAAACACCGAAGATGAACGAGATCAGCAGAATGATTCCGATGAGCGAGAAGACGGCGACGATGAGATTGCCGATGTTGTTGCGTGGGGTGACCGAAGTCTGTTCGTTCCACGTGACCTCGGCTTCGTAGTTCACGGAGTTCAGCAGGTCGTGCGCTTCGCTGCTGCCGACCGCACCGGTTACAACATCCAGCAATGGTCCGCTGCGCCGCGCCAGCAAGGGCGCGCCGTTCTCCTGATGCGCACCTTGGAGGCTGCGCAGTCGCTCGGCGGCAATCTGCGGCGTGGGATAGTTGATGATGGTCAGCGTCAAGTCGCCGTCATGCGAGGTGTAATCCTGGTAGAGCACCTCGGGAGCGACGCTGAAGTCGACCTGCTCCGGAGTCAGCGGGGCGTGCGATGTGAGCAGCGCCTGCGGCCCAAGAACGTACTTGGCGGAGTTGGCTACCACGTCTTTCTTGGGCAGATACTCGGGCAAGTTGGGCAGATTGTCCGCCGATCCCTTGGCGGAAGGCAGCATGGCCGCCAGCTCGCGCAGCTCGGCGCCCGACATCTCGGTCACGTGATCGAAGTTCGCATCGACCATCACATTGCTGCGGAAGAACAGAATGCGGTCATTCAGCGACGCGGCCTTAGTGCCGATCTCCTCGGTCTTCATGTCCGGCTGGCGGTAAAAGGTAAACGCGCCGTAGGCTCCGGTCGCATCCTGGAAGCGGGCGGCCTTGATGGTCAGCTTGCGGCCGTCGTCGCGGGTGTAGGTGGCCGTTTCGGAGTCGCTGAAACCGTATTCCTTCAGCACCGCCGGATAGGCGCTATCGGCCTGGGCGGGATTGCTGGTCGTTTTCACCGCGCCGGTTTGCGTCCAGCCGGCAAAGGAGTGCGGCAAGACGGCAGCAGCGTTGTCGGCGGCCAGCGCAAAGGCACCGAGGCAGAGGACGGTGAGCAGTATGAGAATGAGGCGCTTCATGGAACAGCCAAACAATACCCTTGTAATTAGACTACTGCGAGGGGAGCAAAGTTTCTAGCGGGCATTTGCCGGTTGTCGCGAACGAATGCCTTAATTCTTAGGCCCCGGCGTAAGAGGCACAACTACAGAGCCAATATTGCCCGTACCGTTGTCGCGAACGATAAACTTCATCGCCGCCGAACCCGGCTGCGATAGGGTCTCATCGTAGCGCCAGCCCTGCGCTAGAGCGTGCTCGGTCTGCTCCGCATTCAGGTCGAGGCGGATGGTGTGAGCCTCAGCGGTCGGTTCGCCTTTCTGCGAGAGCGCAACCATTGCAATTTCGTAACTGAGGTTTCGCTGACCCGATTGCAGCAACACGCTGGTTGCCGGTACGCGAATTCTGAAGCCGACAGTAGAGCTTTGTACACCTGTAGATTCAGTCAGGCGCTGCACCGAAAACGCGACGCCGGTGTAGGCGATTTGCGTATTGGCCGCAACTATGAGGCTGCCGAGAATTTCGTCTTGAGTAGAAGCGGTCCTTGGCTCCAGATAATACCCGGACCGTGAGTAAATCCTTCCCCGTCCTGATGTCAGTTTGACTTCTAATTTGTGCCAGCCGGGCTTGCGATCCTGTTGCGTCACGTAAAAGCCGAGCAGGTAATAGTTGGTGCTGTCCGCGACAGCTTGCCCGATACAGCTCTTCAATTCCGTCATCGCGCTGCAATATCTTCCGCCAGTTCTTGAGGCCAATTCCCTTATGCCGTTGTCTCCGCTTGGCGGCTCTGAGCTGCCTGTGTGTGTATCATCATCCTCGCCGAGAAGGTGAGTATCTGCCTGAATACCGCGCAGATTCACTGGGTAGAGCCCGATGTTACCTCGATTTAATATCGCGGAGATTTCTTCCACGTCCGGCATGTCAGCAGACAGCCAGATCAGGGACTTCCGGCCCGGGATTCCTCCGTATGCCTGTTCCAGTTGCATAAAGTTCAAAACGGTCGCGTTGATTGCTTTCGTTTCCACGGTACCCTTGAAATGGGCCGTGTCCGATGGGCAAAGACCGCAAGGCATCGCGATCTCACCCTTCACCTCATGCTTTTGTTCCGCCTTACTCATCTTGCCATGGTCGTTCCCTATGGCATCGAGCAACGCTTTTGGGTCGGAGCTGAAGGAGTGGATTTGCACGAGTCCGTCTTCCGTGATCTCTACCAGCGCGAACGGCTGCTCAGGTACGCCTTTCGAGAAGTACTTCAGCAACGCCTGCCGGGCCCACCCCTGTTCACCGTAGGGAGTATTCACCCGGTCAATCGCAATAATCAGCAAGTGTTGCGGCAGGCCGCCGTTGGGCACATTGGAGAACTCGCCGACTGCAGTTGCCGCTGGAGTTGCGGGCTTTGCTGCCGGAGTGCTTTCCGGCGGTCCACCGGTCTCTTCGAAGATTTTGATGGGCTGCACTTTGCCGTCGCCGCGCAGCACGAAATCACCCTGGTGTAGCCCACGCAGCGGCTTTCCTCCGGGCCCCTCCACTTGCACCGGCACCAGCACCAGCTCGGCGTTCGCCGATATCGTGCCCGTCCCGTTTATTTCTCCCGCCTGCTGCGCGCAGATGGGAATCATCGCGCCGCCCAATAGGAGCGCCATCAGCGGCAGTGTAATCGGCGTCACGTTCAAGAAAGCATCCCGCAATCTACTTCAATAACCCCACACCATATGCGGAGTTGGACGAAACGTTGTTGAGATTGTCACGCCCTATTCTTTCGTGGACTTGCGGAAGTACGCCGTGCTTTCCCACCGGCTTGAAATCCAACGTTCGCCCGAAGCGGATTGGGATAAAGCACGCCCTCCAGCGGTCACTGGCGGCTGCTTACTGTCCCGCTTCTTTGTTGAACTTCGCCGCCACTTTCACGCCGCTCAGGCCGCCGGCGTACTTGGCAATGCCTTTGTAGAGCGAATCGGCGATCTTCTCGCGATATTCAGGGGTTTCCAGCTTGGCTTCGTCGGTGGGATTGGAGACGAACGAGATTTCCGCCAGGATGCTGGGCATGTTGGCGCCGATCAACACCACGAACGGCGCCTTCTTCACGCCACGATCGCGCAGCGCGGAGTGCTTCGCAGCCAAGCCGCTGTAGAGCGATTGCTGGACATCGGTGGCCAGCTCGCGCGACTCGTCAATTTTCTCTTTTAGCGTGATCTTCTTCACCAGGTCCTGCAGTTGGAAAATCGACCGTTGCGAGACGGCATTCTCGCGCGCGGCGACCTCGAGCGCATCGGGATTGGAAGTGAAGTTCAGGTAATAGGTCTCCACTCCGCGGGCGTCGGGATCGCTGCTGGAATTGGCGTGGATAGAGATGAACAGATCGGCCTGGTGCTGGTTGGCGATGGCCGTCCGCGTCTCCAGCGGGATGAAAGTATCGTCGTCGCGAGTGTAAATGACGTCGGCGCCCAGCCGCGTCTCCAGCAAACGGCCGAGGCGCAGCGCCACGTCCAGCACCAGGTCCTTCTCCATGAGCCCGTTCGGGCCGATGGTGCCGGTGTCATGGCCGCCATGCCCGGCATCGATGACAATGCGGCCGATCTTCAGGCCAAGCGCGCGGGTCAGGCTCCGGTCGCCCAGCGAGGTGGGAGCGGCCTCATGTGTCGGCGCGGCGTTGGCGGCGATGTTCTTGGCCGATTTCTTCGCGTCTTTCGAGCGGGGAGCGACCGCAATCGCAGTGGGCGCGGACGTAGGCTCGGCAGTGGCCTTCAGCTCCGGACCGCTGCTGTCGCGCGGTTCGTCGAACAGCGGATCGCCGGCGTTGTCGGCAACGGCTGCACTTTCTTTGGTCGCGGATTTCGCCGGCGTCTTGCCCGCGCTTACCGCAGAGTCCCTCGCCGCGGACGCCGATCGAGCCGCTCCGTTTGCACCAGATTTGCTCGAACTGGGGCGGTCATGGCTTACATCAGCCGCAACCGCCGTATCGTCATCGTCGTCGTTATCGTCGACGATGGTCTTATGGGGCGCTGCGGTTGCGGCATTCGAAGTCGTCGCCTTTGAATTTCGCGCAGGCGATGCGACATTGCTCTGCCCGGTCGAACTGTTCTTCCCGCCAATGGGCGCCGTGTTCTTGGCCTCATTCGCCTTCTCGAAGGTACCGTAGGAATTCTCTTTTTCCACGGCGGTGATCGATCCCTGTTCGCTGGCGCTGGGCGCAGTGTTGGCGCGAGCGACTTGCGTTTGCGCCTGCGGCTGGCGGCCGTGAACGTCGATGATGAGGCGATAAGGATTCGGCAGCAGGAACGCCGAGTAGTCGGAGACGTCGGCAACTTCCAGCACCACTCGGGTGTAACCGGGCTGGTACTGGGCCACCCGAATCTTCTTCAGGAATCCGTCGCGCACCTCGAAGCTCTTGCCGACCAGCACCGACGCTAGCTTGGTGTTCGGCAGGTCAAAGAAGATGCGGTCCGGGTCGGGCACTCGTCCGGCTTCGTATTTCACTTCCGCGTCAACATCGATAGCCACGCGCGTGTAATCGGGCGTTGACCAGTGCCGAATTCCGGTCACCAGCGCCAGCGGCGACTTCTTCTTCGCCACCACGGAAGCGGAGTCTTCGTCCGCCGGAGGTGCGTACGATCCGGACGGATGTGCCAGCTCACTGAGTTTTTGCGCAAGCGGCTTCTCCGCCACTGAAGTCTCTGGCGCCGGCTTCTCTGCACCCGGCTTTTCCGAAACCGTTTTTTCGGGAGCCGTCTTCTCCGGCGCGCGCGCTTCTTCCACCGGCTTCTTGGCCGGAGCGGGTTGATCCAGTTCAGCCAGTGCCTGCTTGGCCTCGCGCGCCAGTGGATTGCGGGGATAGCGATGGAGAAACTCTTCGAAGGTCTGCCGCGCGGCATCGGGATCGCCCAAATCTTCCTTGTAGATTTGCCCGATCGTGAACAGTGCTTGGAAGCGGTATTTGCTGCCGGGATATTCGCGGCGCAGAAATTCGTACTCGCCGATGGCCGCGCGCAGGTCTTTCTCGCCGGGCTGGAACTGCCGGCCCATGTCGGCCAGGACCTCGGCGACGGCAATCACGCTGGCATCGGCTTTACTGGATGCCGGCGCGACATAGTAAACCTTGCGATAAGCGTCGGCGACGCGCTGGTAGTCCTTGCGGGTGCGCTGGTCGGCGGGACTCCCGTTCAGCGCCTCGCGCATCTGCTCGGCTTTGTCGAATTGCGCGCGAGCTTGTTGCCTGCGTTCGGCAGAATTCGAAGACGCGGCGGCGCCGGGCAGGCTGGCGATCACGGCAAGAACCAGGACCGCTGCGACCGTTCGCAAGCAAGCGCTGTGCGCAGCATCAATTGGCGAGGAAAAGAGGCTACTCGGAGCCACCATCGAACGCGCAAAGGCGATGCGTAAGGCCGCGCCTAAGCTCCTTGGCTGACAAGGGGATCGCCATGCGCATAGTTCGAGCCGCTCGCCGCAGCGAAACGCCGCAGGCAAACGGGCACGGTTTTCGTCCAGAGCACTTCGATTATAGGTTGCGGCGAGGGGACGACCAATCACCGAAAGCGGACGGAATCAGGGGAGTGACCCCAGCCGGTACTGAATGAGGTTCGCCCTGGATGTCCGCGGCAGAAAAATGAGGCGAGGGTAATCTCTTATCCTCGCCCCTGCGAAATTGCGAAATGACGTTGGCCTGCCCGTTACCGCGGTGCACCCGAAGCGACGGTCCGTTGCAGGAGTTGCTGTAGGCCGGTGGCGGTAGCGTTCGCGCCCTGAGCACCGGAGGCGGCCGACGCCGAGACCTGATAGTTTCCATCGCCCGCGGGTACGGCGATGAAAGCCACGCTCGGGCTCGTGGGCGAACATGTTCCCGGAACACAGCCTTGGCCGGCGATCACCCCGGCATCGTTGATGTAACCGCCTACCTGCAGATACAGCGGCGAGTGTGGCAAGGTCAGCGAGTTGAGGTCAGTCATCCGGCCGTTCTGATAGATGAATGCCCGGGGATTGGTGAAACCCGCGGCATAAGAAACGCCCACAATCTGCCCACTGGCATTAATCCCCAGAGCTTCACTGATGGCATCTCCCTGAAGCGTGCCCAGGTCCTGCATCGGTCCGGGCCGCACCCACAGAAACGCATGGAAGTTGGGATTGGCACCACCCTGATCGCCGGTCAAGTCCGAGAATCCGACGATCTGCCCCTGCTCGTTGATGGCCATGGGAGTATTCCAAGCCGTGCCTCCCAGATTGCCTAAATTGGTGGGCGTGCCGTTCTGCCACAGCAATGCGTGTGTCGCACTCTGGTTGCCGACCGCGTTCTGGCAAATCCCAGAGATGCCGATCGCCTGCCCCCGATTGTTGATGCCCGTCGCCGAACCATCGGGGTCGCCCGGATAGGGAGGCAGTTGCTGAATCTGGCCGTCGCGCGGCCCCCAGATTACGGCCTCGAACTGCAACACCTGTGGAGAAACGCAGGTGGTATCGTGCACCGTGTTCTCCGCCCATCCCGCGATCTGGCCGAGGTCATTCACATAAGTCGCAAATCCGTTGTTGCCGCCGAGCGTCGGCAACGCGTGCATCCTGCCGTCCCAGCGGAACCCAACGCAGGTGTGCCCATTATGCGAGGGCGGCAAGAACGCTCCACAGCTCCACGTCTCGCCTAACGGATCGGTCGTGGAAGTGTCGGAGATCCCGGCAGCTTCGCCTTCGTTGTTCAGTCCCGGCCACTCCACGGCGCTGTTCGGACCTCCGAGCGTGCCCATATCGACCGGGAATCCATAGACCCAGAGCACGGCGTGTTGGGTGTTGTCGCCAGTCAGGTTGGAATAGCCGGCTGCCCAGCCGAGATCGTTTACAGCATTGGCACTGCTGAACGTTCCTCCCAGCGGCGCGCCCAGGTTGAAGACACGATACTGCGCTTGATCATGCGCAGGTTGATCCTGTGCCCGCACCAGGGAAACGGCCGGCCCGGCGAGCATGACGATTGCGATAAGCCAATTCAAATTCGTGAGCTTCATGGATTCTCCTTCATAGCTGCGGTCGTGGTTGATTCGGTTTCGCTTTCGCCCCGGTCGCTAGACTCACGTTGCTCAGGCAGGGAAGCTGAGCTGACGCGTTTACCTCTGTTGCAGTGAACATAGATTGCTCATGGCGAGGGAAGTGGACGTTTGCGGACTTGAATACCCACCCGCATGGACGTTTTCGGACCTCGATGCTGCGCCTGCGAGATGAACGATTGAGAGCTTGGGCAACGTGGTCCGAAAACGTCCAATTCATGTCCCGAAATCGAGTACGCTAGACACAATGGACGACATGACTCTGGATTGGCGCGTGTGCTCGCGCGCCCGCCTGTCGCGGGACGCACGCTTCGACGGCAAGTTTTTCATCGGCGTGCGCGGCAGCGGCGTCTATTGCCGCTCCATCTGTCCCGCACCTACCGCCAAAGAAAAGAACTGTTGCTACTTTCCTACCGCCGCGGCGGCGGCTGAGGCAGGATATCGGCCATGTCTGCGCTGCCGTCCGGAGGCTTCGCCGGGAACTCCGGCCTGGCTGGGAACCTCGAACACCGTTGCCCGCGCGCTGCGCCTCATCAGCGACAGTGGCCTGCAAGATGGCGGTATAGAATCTCTCGCCGAGAAGCTGGGAGTAGGTTCGCGTCATCTGCGGAGGCTGTTCCTCAAGCACCTCGGCGCGACGCCCAGTGCGGTCGCGCACACCCGCCGTCTGCACTTCGCCAAAAAGCTCATCGACGAAACCGCGCTGCCGATGGCTCACGTCGCCCAAGCTTCCGGATTCGGCTGCATTCGCCGCTTCAATGCTGCCATCCGCAACACCTATCACCGCACACCCACGCAAATCCGGCGGATTGCGCGGCAAACTGCCTCGTTGCCGGAAAACCAATACCTGTTTCGGCTGCGATTTCGCCCACCCTATCAGTGGGAAAGCATGCTGGCCTTTCTGGCGGCGCGCGCTACGCCCGGAGTTGAGATCGTGGAAGGGAGCAGCTATCGCCGCTCCATTTATCTGAACCATCAGGAGGGTTACTTCGACGTCTCACTCGATCGGCAACCCGAGACGCTGAGCCTGCGAATCCAATTCGGCGATCCGCGCGCATTGTTTCTCATCATCGAGCGCATACGGCGCATGTTCGACTTGAATGCTGACTGGCAACGCATTGGGGATCGGTTGCGGACCGACGCCGCGCTGCGCCGGCAACTGGAGGCCAAGCCCGGCTTGCGCGTGCCGGGATGCTGGGACGGCTTCGAGCTGGCGACGCGCGCCATCCTCGGCCAGCAGATAACGGTGAAAGGTGCGACGACACTGGCTGGACGATTAGTACGGGCCTTCGGCCAGCCGCTGTCCGCACCCAACGGGCTCACGCATGCGTTTCCGCGCCCCGAGGTTCTCGCCGATGCCAAGCTCACGAGCATCGGATTGACCGCGGCGCGAGCAGAGGCCATCCGGTCTCTGGCCCGTGCCGTCGCTGACGGCGAACTCCGTTTCGAGGCCGTAACCGACGCCGAGGCGTTCTTGCGTCGGCTGGGCGAAATTGCCGGCATCGGTAAGTGGACGGCACAATACATTGCCATGCGAGCGCTGGGCGAGCCCGACGCGTTCCCGTCCGCCGATATCGGACTGATGCGGGCCTTGCAGTTGAGTAGTCCTCGCGAACTGGAAGTGCGGGCGGCAAAGTGGAGACCGTGGAGGGCCTACGCCGCGGTATACCTGTGGAATGCGGCTGCCGCACAGGGCAACGCAAAACGCGCTCACGCCAAAGTCGCATAATCCTGGGACTGACCCCACCAAAATAAGCGTGAGCTGTGCACCTCCGCCAGGAGGGCAAATCCGCATCTCACCAGCGATCCAGAGCGCCCGCGAATTCATCCAACATCTCTCATGGCAATGTCGAAGACCGCCAGGATCATCCAGCTCGTTTTACTTGTAGCCATCGTTGCTGCGGGTATCCGTCTCTACCTCTATTTTCGTGACCGCCAGACCACGATCGTCGAAGAGAAGAAGCCCGAGGTGGCGCTCGATCCCGATTACTACGTTACGCCGAAGAAGCTGCATCCTCAGGACCTGAAGGATGCCAAGGAACTGGAGCAGCAGCCCGTCTGGGTTCGCGATGGATATCGCTACGCCTACTATCCTGACTCCAAACATATTGACTTCGATCATCCTGCCGGAACTCTGGGCCCGCTGGAGAAGCTGGACATCAAAGATGTCGTGCTCGACCGCACCCCCGGCTCCACTACCGAGAAGCAGGTCATGGCGGTGTTCGAGAAAGATGGCAAGCGCTACACATTTTCCATCGGCGTGGACGACAATGGCGACTACAAGATTTACAGCGACGACATGCTGTTCATCCAGGACCCGCATGAACTCTACAAGCACTGGCCGGCCGCGATGTGGAAAGACATCGACGACCACCAGGTGAAGCTCGGGATGAACGAGATTCAGGCCACCTTCGCCATCGGAACGGGAGCTCCGGAAGGCACCGGCATGGAGAATCCCAGAATCGTTAACTTCGCCAACAACGGGCATCCGCTGCGCATCACCTTCACCAACGGCAAGGCCACGGATATCCAGCCCGGCTCCTGAGCGGTCCGCCAGGCGGCAAGCGGAGCTGTTCAGCGGCTTGCGTGTGGAGCAAGCATCCAGCTGTTTCAGCCGTCAGCCGTGCCATTGCGCAGCTCTCTCGTGGGCCGATCCGGCAGGCATAAAATACATCGCAATACGATATTCTTACATCCATACGATTAGGACAAAATGTCAGACAGGAGTTGATGCTTATGTCGGATAGAGCTTTAGGAATGCACGATGTCTCTTATTACGGCCCGGGTACGCGCTGGGGAGCGATCTGGGCGGGCATGTTCACCTTCGCAGCGATCTGGGGAGTGTTCGAGACCCTGGGCTTCGCCATCTTCCCCAAAACCCTCGGCATGGGGGTCGGGCTCCAGGTCTGGACCGTGATCCTCACGATTATCGCTATGTACGTCGCTGGACTGGAGACGGGACGGCTGGCCGGCGTCGCCAACCGGCATGATGGCCTGGTGCATGGAATCATCATGTTCGGGCTGTCTTCGGTAGGCGCAGTTATTCTGCTTGCCATCGCGTCCGTAGCGCCGATCGGCGGCATCCACAACGTCTACCTGACAGCGGGTAGCCAGTGGGGTCTGTTCGCCGCATTCTTCTTGGGCTGGCTGGCCGCGATGGGTGGCGCCTCGACTGGCGTCGCGCGGCGCGTCACTGCAACCACAGTCACACGCGAACCCATCCAGATGCGTCCCGCCGCCTAACCCTTACCGGATTCCAACCGCGACTCCCTCCCAGTCCGGTTGGAAACCTGGGTGGGTTCCCACCCACCCCACTCGGACCGTCCGCTGCGAACCTGGCGTAGCGGCGCGGTCGGCCTGCGAGGGCTTGCGCCACTCCGAAGCTACTGTGGCAGCAATCCATACACATCCACTTCGGTCGCCGTTCCTATATACACGTGCCCATCGGCAATTGTCGGCACAGTGAACTTCACCGCAGGACCCGCCGTGTCGCGGCTTCCTGCCTGCGTGCTGTTGTACAGCTCCTGCGACAGGTTTACCGCGTTGTAGGCGTGCAGGATTGCGGCCCCGCCACTTTGCGCGTTCGTAGTATCCATCTCCCAGAGGACCGCGTCGGAGGTGCTGTTGGCCGAAAGCGAGGAGTTCGCGCCATGGCCGCCGTAGGTGATGGTGCCCTGTGAAACCGGCGAAGTCGAGAGCAGGCCAGTGCTCGGGTACCAATAATAGGCTTTCACCACGTCGTGCGCGCAATGATAGTAGATGGTCCCGTTCCAGAAGGTCGGCGTCGAAAAGATGTTGTCATTCTGCTGGGTGCCGGTCTGCACCGTCTGAATGACGTTATTCGTCATCCCGAAGCCGCCCATATTATCGCGGTTCATCACAAAGATGCGGCCATCCTTGCCGCCGCCGATCAGCTCGTGCGGATACTGCGACGGATTCTCCGGCATGATGATCGCGCCGCCAGCGCCAAAGTCGACGTCGTTGTCGCTCAGGTACGTCTCGTTCGACGGTTCGAAGTAATCGAGCTCCGCAAGATTGCTGCCCAGCCGCAAGGCGGAATCGTTGTAATCGGGCGGGGGATCGTCGAGATCGACGCCGCTGATGATGTACAGATCGCCGGTGCTGTCATCAATGGCCGGCGCGCCTCCCCAGAAGCCGCCTCCGCCGCCGTCGGGAGTCGCGTTGAAAATTCCCGTCGGCTGCAGGCTGGCTTTGTCGTACGACAGAATCCAACCGTGGCTGCAATGTCCGAAGGAGATATAGATCCCGTTGCTGGCGGGATCCAGCGCCAGACCGTTCCGCTGATAGCAACTGTCCTCCAGCGTGATTTGTCCGTTGTTGCTGTCGTAACCCGTGCCAAGGACGGTGCCGGTCACGATCACGGGGCCGCCAAACTTTTCGTTCCCGGTCGTGACGTCCAGCGCGTGCAGACGATACTTCTTCTGGCCGCTCTCCAGGCCGTCGGTCAGGACGTAGATCGTCCCGGTCGTCGGATCGATGACCGGAGTTGAGGTGATGCCCAGCAATGGGCTGATTCCTTCTTCGTCGTTGATCTGCAGCGGCGTGTCCAGATGCTTCGACCACAGCGGCGACTGCGAACCGCCATCCGCGTCGTAGGCGTACACGGTGTCGTTTTCGGTCGCGACGAATACCACGTTGTGCGGCGCGCCGCCAATGGTCAGGTTGGGCAGATACAACGGCTGCGCATAGACCTGGCCATCCACCGGCAACGAGAACAGCTTTCCGAACTGCCCCGAGTTGACGTTCGTGAGGTTCAGTGTGGTTTCGTTCAGATTGGCGCCATCGCGCACGTCGTCATTGCGGTAGGTGAGTACGGAAACCACGCCCGGAGGCGCTTCCGTGATCGTCACCGAGGCGTTGACGCTGTAGCTGGGCAGCGCGGCGCTGGTTGCCGTAACCGTATACGTGCCCAGCGTAGCGGGCGCAGTGTAAAGTCCATCGCTGCTGATGGTGCCCACCGTGTTATTTCCGCCGGCAACGCCGTCAACCGACCACGTGACCGATGTGTTGGTCGTTCCCGTGACCAATGCGGTGAATTGTTGGGTGCCCAGAGGTGCGAGCATGGCGCTGGTCGGCATCACCGTCAGCAGGATGACGCTGACCGCAGCGCTGGCGCTCTTGCTGGGATCGGCTACGCTGGTCGCAGTGACGGTATGTTTATCCGGGCTCGAAGGTGCCGTGTACAATCCGCTGCTGCTTACCGTTCCCACCGTGCTGTTGCCGCCATTCACACCGTCTACCGACCACGTCATGGCTTTGTTGGTCTCTCCCACCACGGTCGCCGTGAACTGCTGAGTGCCTCCGACCGCAACCGTTGCGGTGGTCGGCGAGATGCTGACTGTTCCAATCGGCAGTGGATTGACCGTGACCGCCGCGCTTGCGGTTTTCGTGGAGTCCGCACTGGCAACCGCGGTGATCGTCACCTGCAAAGTAGTAGTCGCCTGCGGCGCCGTATAGAGACCCGTGCTCGAGATCGTCCCAGTGGAGGCGCTGCCCGCGGTGATGTTATTCACTTGCCAGGTCACGGCAGTGTTCGTGGATCCGGTCACCGTTGCCTGAAACTGCTGCGTGGCTCCGGCGTTGACGGTTGCTGTGGTCGGGGCAATCGTAATCGAGACCGCCGGGGTTGTTCCTGAACTGCCACTTGAGTTGCCATTATTGCTCGCGCCGCCGCCGCAGGAAACGGTTGAGAGTAGTAAGACGGTGGAGAGCAACAGACTTACGGCAAATCCGGAACGGCCAGACATGGAAGCCCCTTGATTGAGCAATCACTAACGACAGGGTAGATGGCCAGCAGCTTGGATGTGGTTGCTAGCTCTGACCGGGTTGTCGAGCGGCTAAGGTGATTTTTCATGTCCTCTTAAGTGCGCGGAGACTCGAGCGCGAGGGAATTTTGCCCGAAGGGCAATGCCCCACGACTCTGGAGGGCAAGAGGGCCAACCACCCCTCAATGGAACTTTGGCGTGGCGAGAACTGGCGCAGTCTGTTTCAGCCGGCCCGGCTAAGGCCTTTCCTCTAACCTAAAATTCTTCAATAATTTGCAATGTTTCGGACGATTTGTGTTGCCGGAAAGCAGAGTCTCGTCTACTATCGCTGCTAGTTTGCGCTGCTTCAACTTGCCGCTCGCCTGGCTTCTGTTCGGAGCAGACTTCGGGTTCACAATTTTTCTTACGTCCGGGAACGCTGCTCTCTGCCGTCCGTGCGCGCAAAGCAGAGCTAATCCCAGCGAAATGTTGGAAGGGGTCAACCATTTTGTTTAGGAACTTTTTGCGAGTTCGCACACTCGTTTGTCTCTATTCCGTTATCACTCTCGTTTTCGCCGTTGCCGCTCAGGCTCAAGCCCAACCTGGTGCAGAATCTAATCCTGCTTCTCCCTCCAAGACGGATGCCGTTCCTCCCGATCAACGCGTCGTGTTAAAGGTGGGAAATCTGCAGATTACGCAGGCATCGTTCGAGCAATACATCGCCGATTTAGAGGCCCAACAAGGCCCAGCCAATCTGACCTGGAAAAAGTTGGGCGATAACTACGCTTCCTTGCTCGCGCTTTCGCAGCAAGCCCAGGCCGACGACTTGGAGAACTCGCCTGAGGTGCAGCGGCAGTTGGCCATCGACCGCACGCAGATCCTGTCGAACGCCGAGTTCGCCAAGCTGAAGAAGGAATCTGCTCCGACGCCGGAGGAGATCAAGGCCTACTACAACGCGCACGGCGAAGACTTCGATATCGTGCTGGTGAAGAGGATCTTCATCTGGTCGAGCGAATCCGGCTCAAAAGATCATAGCCTCACGCCGGAGAAGGCCAAGGCCATGGCTGAGGCAATTCGCCAGGCCTACAAGAGCGGAGGCGACGCCGACAAGATCGTGCGGGACACGCCGCACGGGCCCGAAGATGTTGTGGCCGACGAGCAGCCGTTGAGGTTCCGGCGCGGAGAGATGCCAGCCGTCATGAACAAGGCCGTCTTCGACCTGAAGCAAGGCGAATGGACGGAGTTCAATAACGGACCGGGTGAATACTTCTTCCTTAAGGTGGTCACGCGCACCCGCGAAGATCTGGACGACGCTACCCCTGAAATAACCAAGAAAGTACTGGGCGAAAACATGCGAGAAAAGCTGTCCGCCCTTAAATCAAAAACCGGTGTCTGGATGGACGAGACGTACTTTGCCTCGAAAACCCAGCCGCCAGCCCCCAACACCCCGCCTGAAAGTTCGGGCCAAGCGAAGACCAGCACGGAGAGAGAGGAGAAAGAATGAACGGCAGCACACGTTGGTATCTTGCGCTCCCAGTTTTGTTACTGGCAGTGTGCGTCTTAGGATCTGGGCTTGCTGTAGCCCAGCAAACCACCACGGGGATACCTTGCTCGGAGATCGCGGCACGTCATGTGCTGGTGCAGGACAACCTGCGCGCCAGCATGACCCTGGTTCAATGCGGCGTGGTGCCGGGCGGCAAGCCGGAGCCCAGTCGTGAATTTGGTGAGGATGTACCGCAGCCTCCCAACGTCCTCGTCAGCAATCGTACCTGCACCTCACAAAGCTCCTGCACCCACAGCGAGAGCATGGTGTGGCAGAACACGCAGGTAGGCAACAACACGATTGTCGTTAACTACAACGACGATACCAACGGCAACGGCTCGAACTACTCGGGCACATCGTATTCGCTGGACGGCGGAAATACCTTTACGGAAATCCTGCCGGCGCCGTTCGCCTCTGGGCACGGAACCAACTACGGCGATCCGCTGGTGGTTTATAACAACAAGCTGGGCAAGTTCTTTGCCGGCGATTTGGCCAGCGGCTGCGGCAGCTTCGGTATTGGCCTGTGGAGCTCGCCTGACGGTATGAACTGGACGGTTGCCTCTTGCCCCCACAATGGCTCGGACGATGACCGCCCCTCGATTTGGGTCGACAATAATCCGTTCAGCCGGAAATACGGCCGCATGTACGTCTCCTGGAACAACTACGCCGTTAGCTGCGGAGTGGGCGGATGCCTGTTTGTCACGTATTCCGACGACGGCCAGACCTGGAGCACCCCCACGCAGCTCAACACTGGCACGTTCCTCCGCAACGTACAACTCACGGGCCAGCTTCCGGGACCGCCTCCGCCCAACACCACCTACACCAGCAACGTTTACCTGGCCGCGATGGACGAGGGTGGTGGCGGAGGCAACACGCGCCAGAACATCATGTTCCATTCGATAGATGGCGGCAACACCTGGACTGAAGTCATGGTCGGTTCACGCTTCAATCCTCCGGGTGACGCTCTGTGCTCGGCGGGCGCCTACTTCTATAAGGTCAATCCTATTATTCGGCACATGGGTTGGGGCCAGCCCGCCGTCGGTCCTGGCAACGTGGTTCACTATGACTACGCCGCCAAGGGGGTCCTCTCGAACGGTGACATCATGTACACTCGCTCCACCGACGGGGGCAACACCTGGTCGACTCCGATCGTGCTCAACGATCCCGAGACCAACCAGTACCAGGAACACTGGATGCCGTCGCTCAACGTCAACTACAACCTGGCCGCCTTCACTCCGCCCGAGGTCGTGACCGCGACCTGGTATGACCGCCGTCAGGCCACCACCTCCTGCGTCAACGTCACCGACCCCGGCTGCATGTATCAGCGCTACGCTGTGCAGTCGCAGGACAACGGCGTCACCTGGGGCTCGAACAGCGCGGTCAGTCCGGTTGAACCGCAACCCGCCCAGGATGATCCGGAGATCCAAAGCTGCTACGCCGGCGATTATGACTACTCGACGGCCTTGAATAACAACTCCTACACCACGTGGACTGATGGCCGCGTGGCGATCAACGGCGTCAATGTGCAGAACGTTTTCTTCGCTGCGATTCCCGAACCATAAGCGGAACCACAAGCAAGCTTCACCGGAGGGCGACTAACCAGTCGCCCTCCTTTTTTTGGCCTCGCAATCGAACTACGAAATCGAGCGCACTCTATCGGCTTTTTCGTCTCGTACTTAATACTAAGATGCCGTTAACTACGGAGTTAGCCGTTGTAAACGTGCGACTTCTGTGCTGTAATTCCACCCACCTGCCACGGTCTCTCCGGGTTGTTGTTGTCGGGGCGAACAGCAAGACCAATAGTTTCGATCCACATTTAAGGCGCAACCACCACCCCATCCTGCCGAACATGACGGCAGTCCAGCCCAAAGTCCTAAGGAGCGGAGAAAGGATCGGCCATGACCTTCAAGAAAATCCTCGGCATTTACCTGGTCGCCCTAAGCGTGCTAGCGCTGGCGCTTGTTCCAATGGCTGCTCAGGAAAAATCCAATCCACCCATGACGGTTCGCCATGCAGACCATTTCGCAGTTTCGCCCCCACTGCGGGAACTGATTGCGAACCAACCCCCGGCAATCCATTATGGCCTTCACGAAGCCAACCCGGTACGTTGGGTCAACTTTCATCCCGGAAGGCAACTGGGCCCGGCCGTAGATCCGGTTGAGCAAAGCACTCCCGGCGGGCCAGCCAGTATCAATCTCGGGCTGAACCTGCTCGGCGTGGGATACAGCTTTCCCAATTACAGCGTGCCCGATGCTCCTCCGGACACGAACGCCGCAGTTGGCGATACGGAAGTCGTCGAATGGGTGAACGTGTCGTACGCGATTTTTTCCAAGACCACGGGGAGTCTCCTCGCCGGGCCGGTGGAAGGCAATCTGTTGTGGTCAAGCCTCGGCGGGACCTGCGCCAGCAACAATGATGGCGACATCATTGCGCAGTGGGACAGGACCAATCACCGCTGGCTGCTGGCCCAGAACATCTTCGTCGAAGGGGAGTACGCCGCTTGTATCGCGGTCTCGCAGAGCAACGATGCGCTCGGCTCGTACTACCTCTATCACTTCTCCTTGGGCACCGGCTTCCCCGATTACCCGAAGTACGGAATCTGGCCTACCGGCTACTTCGAGACCATGAATAACTTCGGTCCTAGCGGCAGCGACTTTATCGGCGCGGAGGTTTGCGCCTATAACAGCGCCAAGCTGATCATCGGCGATCAGACGGCCGAACAGATTTGCTTCCAGCTCACCGCCAACGACTACAGCCTGCTACCCGGCGATCAGGATTCCACCCTCGCGCCGCCCAGCACGCAGGATGAGTTCATCATCGGCAGCTACGATGTGGACTCCACCAACAACCACCTCTATCTTTACTCGATGCACCCGGACTATCCCAACCCCTCGCAGTCTACCTTTACCGGCAGCGGATTGGCCGATCCCTTCACGGTGCCGGTCTACACGCCGTTCTGCGACAGCAATCCGATACGCGGGGCGTGTATTCCAGAGCCGGGCGGCTCGGGCGTTGCGTCACTGGGTGACCGCGTGATGTACCGCTTCGCGTATTGGAATGATGGGCCCCTGCCTAGTGTTACGGCTACGCCGCCGCTGCCGAACAATGCCCAGCACTGGTTTGTGAATCACGTCGTGACCGCATCGGGCGGACAGGCTGGCGTGCGGTGGTATGAGATCACGTCCAACACCCGGCCTGTCACCATCAATCAGCTGCTGCTGTTTCAGTCGGGCACATTCGCGCCTGACGCGAATTATCGCTGGATGGGTTCGCTAACTCGCGACAAGGCGGGCGACATAGCCCTGGGCTACAGTCTCGGCAGCTCGACGGTGTATCCCTCGGTTGCCTTTACCGGCCGCGTAAAGACCGATCCGCTTGGCACCATGGAAGCCGAGCAGTCCATCGTTAGCGGCGCGGGGTCGCAATCGGACACCGACAATCGTTGGGGCGATTACAGCAGCATGGCCATCGATGCCGCCGATGGTTGCACCTTCTGGTATGCCCAGGAGTATTACCTGGTGAACGCCACATTCGACTGGAGCACCCGGGTGGCTTCACTGAAATTCAGCAACTGCAACTAGACTCACCAACACGGGGCATTCGGGAGACCGGATGCCCTAATTTATGTCTGGCGACGGCGTGCGCAGCGAAGCAAGTAGAGGACCGCACCTACGCGGCGGCCAGGTTAGTTAGAAAGTGTCCGATGGTGAGAGCCAGAAGCGAATAGGCAATGATGGTGAGACCTTGAGCCGCCAACCCCACGTAATCACAGATTTTTTCAATAACTTCCGCCTGCTTCCAAAGCCGTTCTGACTCTTCCGAAAGCTTATTCGTAGACGGCTCGGGCTCCTCGCCGGCTGCGGTCTGGTAGCTGGAGATTAGTTCACGTGAAGCATTCCAGGCGGCGAGTACCTTACTGCTGCCCGCGGTGCTTAGATACTCCTTATTGAAGTAATTGTGGGCCAAGCAGGCCACGGCGGACGCGATAAGCAGCCAGCATGCCCAGATTAGGTAGGTGGCATCCGAAGATCGAAAACTGCGGTGCTGCGACAGATTCGCGATTAGGCCTACAACAGTAAATAAGAGGGAGAGGGTCGCGCTGTCGACCACGAGCAGGCGCTCATAAAAGGACTGGCGCGCGGTATAAACCTTCTCAACCAGCGCGCTGGAAGCCTCCATACTTTTGGATGCGAGATCGGCCTTGAATTTTATGATGTCCTCAGGTCCGATACTGTGGGACATGGGATTGTTGGGCGGGACGTTTCCGATTGCGCTCATATCGTCTCCTTGCGCAGCGAAAGCTATTCGCCAATCGACTCTGTGATTCTGTTCCCAGTGGTCAACCGGAGACTCTATCGCCGCAGTATCTATTCCGATAACGCGCCGCGCATCAACTCGTCAGCCGCCTGCGTTATGCTCTCCGGTTTGCCAACATCCCGCCAATAGTATTCCTCCGCGCGAAAGCCAAGGACCTTTTCGCTTTGCTGCGCCAGTCGCAGATAGCTCGCGATGATGGAAAATTCCCCCTCTTCGCTCATCAACCGGAAGATTCGGGGCGATATCACGTGAATGCCACAGAACACGAATGGCTGCGCATGAACGCACGGGCGCACCAGCTCCGGCTGCGAGTCGCCTGACTTTCGTCCGCAGAGCTGAAGTTGATCGTCGAAGAGCAATCGCCGCGAGCTCTCCCGCCGCTGCACGGCCAACGTTGCGAGCGCCTCGCGGTCGCGATGGAACTGCGTCATGCGCTGGATGTCGATGGAGCTGAGGACGTTGACGTTGTGCACCAGGAAAGGTTCGTCCGCACCCTGCTCCAGAAAAAAATGCGATGCCTTCTTCAATCCACCGCCGGTATCGAGCAGTTCTTCTTCCCGGGAAATCTCGATCCGCATGCTGAAATCGTGACTTTTCACGTAGGCGGTCAACCTATCCGCGAAGTGATGGGCGTTGATGATGACCTCGCGAATCCCGAAGCCGCGCAGGCGCGTCAGCACGATTTCCAGCAAGGTTCGGCCGTTGATCTCAACCAGCGCCTTGGGGCGGTCGTCGGTCAGCGGCCGTAGGCGGGTGCCCATCCCTGCCGCCAGGATCATGGCGCGCATTCGCTCAGGCCTCGCACTCGCGATGTTGCACAATCACCTCGATATCGTTGCGCTCTCGCAAATGCGTGGCCATCTCCTCGGCCAGATACACGGAGCGATGCTGGCCTCCGGTGCAGCCGAAGGAGACCATCAGGTTTTTGAAGCCGCGCTGCTGATAGTTGTTGACGCTGGCATCCACCAGCGCCTCCGCGCTGGCCAGGAACTGATGCACGCTCTCCTGTTGCCCGAGATACTCGATCACGGCTGCGTCTCTTCCGGTGACGTGTTCAAAGCGCTCTTCGCGTCCGGGATTCGGCAGGCCACGCGCATCGAAAACAAATCCGCCGCCGTGTCCGCTATCGTCCTGCGGCATTCCGCGATGAAACGAAAAGCTCATCACGCGCACAGTCAACTTTTCAGGCGGGCGCGCGCCGCGCAGCTTTTCTGACGCGACCATCTTCCTGAATGTCTCGAGCAGCGTCGGCAGCGCAATCGGCAGCTCCACATTCTCCATCAGCCAGCGCACATTCTTTAGCGCGAAGGGAACGCTTTGCAGGAAATGCGATTTGCGTTCGTAGAACCCGCGGAAACCATAAGCGCCCAACGCCTGCATGATTCTGACGTAAACATAAGCGTAGTAGTGACGCAGGAAGGCGTCGCGATCGAGGTCGATATGATGCGACAACTGCTCGAGGTACTCATCCAGCAACTGCTGTCGCAACGCCGGCGGCAGGTCGGCCTTGCCGTCATAGAGCAGGGAAGCGATATCGTATTGCAAAGCTCCCCGGCGTCCGCCCTGATAGTCGAGGAAGGAGGGCTCGCCGTCGCGCAGCATCACATTGCGCGACTGGAAATCGCGATAGATAAAATATTTTCGCTCCGCTTGCAACAGGAAGCTAGTCAGACGCCGGAAGTCATCTTCCAGACCCTGCTCGTGGAAAAGCGTGCCCGAAAGCTGCAGAAAGTAGTATTTAAAGTAGTGCAGGTCCCAGGCGATGGACTGACGATCGAAGCTGCGCCGCGGATAGCAAAATTTGTAAGGGAAGTCGCGCCCCGCGTCGACCTGAAAGCGCGGCAGCGCGGCAATGACCTTACGATAAGCCCCGATCGCCTGCGGAGCCAGGTCCTCACCCGAGCGATGGCTCGAGAGAAATTCATAGAGCGTGGTGTCGCCGAGGTCTTCCTCCAGGTAAGCTCCGGAATCCAGGTCCTCGCCGTAGATCGCGGGCACGGGCAGGCCATGTTTGAGGAAATGCCTGGAGAATTTCAGAAACGCGACGTTCTCTTCCCGCACTCCATACAACACGCCGATGGCGCGGTGCTGGGTGTTGCTGAGGCGAAACAGTTTCCTGTCCGACGCGCCGAGCCGGCTGCGTAACGGTTGCACGCTCTGTGCGGCAGCTCCGAAGTACCGCTCAAAGAGTCTTCTTAGGGGCTCCATCAACATGCTTCCAGGCCGGAGTTATAACCCATCGTCGTCTAGCATCGCTGAATCGCTGTACGAAAACAATGCTCAAAAGAAAACTCCTCCTGAACCGAAGTCCAGGAGGAGTCTTCGTTGGGCACCAATGGCGTTAATTTACCGTAACGCTTACCGGGTTTCCCTGGATACCGTTGGCGACCACATACAGCGTGCTCGCTCCGGTTTCCATTCCCGACGGCACGTCGAAATAGGTGTAGGTCGGGACGGCCTTGGTATTGACGGCCAAGGTGCTGTGGTTATGCGTCTTGGCATAGAAAACGTGTTGGGTAGAGTTATTGACGATGCGAACCAGCGGATAGCTGGTGGCGGTCTCAAACTCGTCGCCGAACGAGGCGGCTTGCGACTGCCCATTGAACTGGCGTCCCATCACGCGGTAGGTCTGCCCGCGCGTCAGGCTGGTGGTGGGAATGTTGGTAACAATGGGTTGCCAGATTTGCAGACCGCTGCCCCCCGAAGTATAGACCTGCGATCCCCCAACCAGGACTTGCCCAGTCGGCAGCACGATCAGGCAATTGCCAAACGCGTTCACGGTAGGAGTGAAGGTCGTCCCGTTATATTCATAAAGTTCGCCGGAGTTGCCTTCCACCACCACATTGCCGTCAGGCAGCAGCACGGCGAAGTTGTCGCCCGCGTCGTCGCCGTTGGGAAAATCCGGGCCCGGCGTCCACGTACCCGACACATCCGGAGTGGCTCCGGGGACATAGACCGAAGTATGACCGGTTGGTCCGCCTGGAGGATACGCGCCGGTCGCGAACACCGAGCCATTGGGCCGCAGAATGGCGGGGCCGATTTCACCCGGAGGACAATATTCGCCGCCGCCATAAGGAATGCAGCCTTCTTCCGGCGGACCCATCAGGTTGACGATGGTGCTGCCGTCCGTCTGCCAGCGCTGCTCGGTGTAAATGTAATGCTCGGACAACGGGCTATCGAGCACATCCGCGGTGAGCACTACGCCGTCGGGGCCCGGCATCAGCGTCCAGCCTTCCTCAGCGTTCCAGTCGTGCTTGCCGGTAGAGCTGAGCAGAGTCCAGGTCATCGTGGTGGGATTGAGGTCTGCAACCTGCATGTCCAGCTTGCGCCCGATTAGAAAGTGAGTGTTAGGCAGCATGGTCGACGGCGAATCGCCGATGTAATCCCATCCCGGAGGCGGCGTCAGCGGCGTCCAGGTGTTCGCGGCGGGATCGTAGATCTCGCCCAGGTTCGTCAGGACAAAATTTCCGAAGTTATATTCGCCGCCTTCGATCAGCACGCGGCCATCCGCCAACACCTGCGACGCAAAAGCGTCAGGATCGTAGTTGGATTCCAGGCTCGCCACCTGCGTCCAGGTGCCGTTCACGTAGCTGCCGGTGATGTCGGGGGTCAGCTTCCACCAGTCCTGACCCTGATAGCCTTGCACCAGGACGGTCCCGTCAGTCAAGAGAAACTGTACCTGCGCTCCGTCGGGAGCGGAATGCGTTAGGTTGGTGAGTGTCTGCGCCTGCGACACGCAGCAGGCCGCAAGCAGAAGCATGGTGATAGCGAGTAGAAGTCTCTTCAAGGCAGTCCTCTTCTTTCTGCATTCGCAAATTGTTAGAAACTGTAATGTTGACCCCGTTCCGAGCGCGGCGATTCCCAATAGCAGGCGCAAAAACTCAATGCTGGGAACTCTTCTGAGGAGCGGCAGCAAGGCGGTATGCGGGCCCGGAAAAACAAGTGCAAGAATTCTGCTTCATGCGCGGGTCCGTGTCAACCAGTTTGGGCGGGAAAGTTGCGAACTACGAGGCAGATAGTGGAAGAAAATGGGCGCTCGAATTAATCAAGCGCCCAACGTTATCGATCTTGTGAACTCCGGCGAAACTCAACCGGCAACAGACAACTGTTTTTCTACTGCCTGCTGCGCACTTTGGACAGCAGCCGCAGAATCTCGAAGTACAGCCACACCAGCGTGATCATCAGCGCGAACGCACTGTACCACTCCATGTACTTGGGTGCGCCGGAGCGCGCGGCGTTTTCGATGAGGTCGAAATCGAGCACCAGGTTCAGCGCCGCGATCGCCACCACTAGAACGCTGAAGCCGATGCCGATCGGTGTTGCCCCATTGATCGTGGTGAAGTGGATCCCGAAGAAGCCCAGGATAAATTGCAGGAAGTAAAACACGGCGATGCCGCCGGTCGCGGCCACAATGCCCAGCCGCAGCTTGTCCGTAACTTTGATGAGGCCGGAGCGATACGCCAGCAGCATGGCGATGAGTACGCCGAGCGTCAGCGCGACAGCTTGAATAGCGATACCGTGGAAGCGCATCTCCAGCATGGCCGAGACGCCGCCCAGGACCAGGCCTTCGAGCAGCGCGTAAATGGGCGCCGTCACCGCCGACCATTCCTTCTTGAAGATGGTCACCATGGCAACGATAAACCCGCCGATGCCGCCGGCCATGATGGGCAGGCCGATGGACTGCATCGCCTCTTCGGGCGAGCTCGCGGCGAAGAAACGGTTCCACGTCCACGCGGCGGTGGCGACACACAGGATGACCAGCAGGCCGGTCTTGTTGACCGCGCCGGAAATGGTCATGCTCTCGCCGCCGTAGGCGACTCCCTCGCCACGGAAGGCTTCGCCACTCAGGGCGGGATTCGACGTTCTCATCAGTTGCGGCATTTTGGGGAACTCTCCTGGATATAGCTTACTGTTAGACGGGGCAGAGTGCCAGTTGGTCGCGGAGTCTGATGAGGGTGCCCCAGGTCTCGCGGTGTTCGAGACCTGGGTAACCGCGAATACCCAGGTCTGGAAAACGCCAGACATGGGGCACTCTGTATGTTCCATCGCCGTTCAGAACAATGTTTCCTGCCCGCTTCGATCCACACGTGGCCGCTGCACTTTGAAGTGCTCATAGGCCAGATGCGTTGCGACTCGTCCGCGCGGCGTGCGGTCGAGAAAGCCAATCTGCATCAGAAACGGCTCGTAGATTTCTTCGATCGCATCCGGCTCTTCTGCGAGCGACGCCGCCAGCGTGTTCAGTCCCACCGGCCCGCCCTGATATTTCTCGATGATGGTCAGCAGCAGTTTGCGATCGATCTCGTCGAAGCCGTAGCGATCGACCTCCAGCATCTCCAGCGCGCGTTGCGCAGTGGCCTTGTCGATATTTCCCGAGCCCTTCACTTGCGCATAATCGCGCACGCGCCGCAGCAGCCGATTGGCGATGCGAGGTGTGCCGCGGCAGCGGGTGGCAATCTCGATTGCGCCTCCGTCATCGATGGCGACGCCAAGAATTTGGGCTGAGCGATCGATGATCACCTTCAGATCGTCATGCGTGTAAAACTCCAGCCGCAGCACGATCCCGAAGCGTGAACGCAACGGCGCCGACAGCAGTCCCGCACGCGTGGTCGCACCGATGAAGGTGAACGGCCTGACCTCGATGGTATGCGTGCGCGCCGATGGTCCCTGCCCGATGATGATGTCGAGCTTGTAATCCTCCAGCGCGGAGTAGAGCAGTTCTTCCAGCGCGGGCTGCAGGCGATGCACCTCGTCGATGAAGAGCACCTGCCGATCGCGCAGATTGGTGAGGATTGCCGTCAGATCGCCTTTGATCTGTAGCGTCGGTCCCGAGGTCTGCTGGAACGCAACGCCCAACTCGTTGGCGATAATATTGGCCAACGTCGTCTTGCCCAGTCCCGGCGGGCCGTAAAGCAGCACGTGGTCCAGCGCCTCGCCGCGCGATTTAGCGGCCTGGATCGCGACCTCGAGATTATCTTTTACCTTCTGTTGGCCGATGAACTCGCGCAGCCGCTGCGGACGCAGCTTCAGTTCGAACGACGAATCGTCGTCCAGCGGAACCGCCGAGACGATGCGATCAGGGTTTTCTTCGGGCGAGGGCACGCAGGGCGATACTAAAGCGAAGAGCGGACGCAAAGCAACCAGGCAAAGCGGGGCCTTCAGAGACTGTGTCGCAACCCGGGCATCGCCTGTAGTGTCGTCACTGCCGCTCCGTTGCTCCCTTCGGGTCCGGGTTGAAAAGAATCTCGCGCACCTCGCCCGAGGCACGACAGGCGACGGCACCCTTGCGCGCCCACGCCAGCGCCTGGTCCAGATCGGCGGCTTCCAGTATCCAGAATCCGCCCATGTGCTCCTTGGTCTCGGTGTACGGCCCGTCGGTGACGTGCACCTTGCCGTCGGGCTGGACCCGCAGCGACTTGGCGTTGCCGGCCGGGGAAAGGCCGCAGGTCATGAGGGATTGCCATTCGGTGTCGCTGTGGCTTCGACTGGCCCATGCCGCGAAATCGGTGCCTGGAGGGATTGCAACGTGATCCCAAATTGAGTGTTCAGGTTTGAAAGCCGGAATTGACGAGACGTTCACGAATTTGCACTAGTCGAAAATTGGGGATCGTTCCGTCCGCGGTGTCTTGAAAATCGACAGCTGCTCCATTTTTTATTTCAACTGCCGAATCCGCTCTTGCAGGAATTGCCGCTCCGGTTCCTGTTGGGTCAGGGCCAGAGCTTTCTCATAAGCGGACCGGGCCTCAGCCGTCCTGCCGAGCCTGCGGTACATATCGGCACGGGCGGAATGCGCGAGGTAATAATTTGCCAATTCGCTATGTTCCAACGCCTCGTCGATATGCGTCAGGCCGGCCTCCGGACCATCGCGCATGGCAATTGCCACGGCACGATTGAGCTCTACAACTGGCGAAGGCTGAATTCGTAGCAATTGGTCGTAAAGCGCGACAATCTGCCGCCAGTCAGTCGCAGCGACCGATTCCGCCTCCGCATGAACAGCCGCAATCGCAGCCTGAACTGTGTAGGAGCCGAAGCGGCGGGACTGCACCGCTTTCTCCAGCAAGGCCACTCCCTCCGCGATCTGCTCCCGGTTCCAGAGCGAGCGGTCCTGGTTCTCCAGCAGAACCAGCTCTCCGGTCGGCGAGGTTCTCGCGGCGCGACGCGATTCCTGGAGCAACATCAGGGCAAGCAGCCCAATTACCTCCGGCTCCGGCTGGAGTTCGGTCAGCAACCGGCCCAGTCGAATCGCCTCGCCGGTCAGCTCGGCCCGCGTTACCTCCGCTCCCGCCGCAGCCGAATAACCCTCGTTAAAGACGAGATAGATGACCTGAAGCACCGCGCCCAGCCGCTGCGGCAATTCCTCAGGCGTCGGCACCTCGTATGGAATCCGTGCCTCTCGAATCTTTGCCTTGGCGCGCACAATGCGCTGCGCCAGAGTACGCGGCGTGGTGAGAAAGGCCTTTGCTATCTCCTCGGTTGTCAGGCCGCAAACTTCGCGCAAGGTGAGCGCAACGTGCGCTTCCGGAGCTAGTGATGGATGACAGCAGGTAAAAATCAGGCGCAGCCGATCATCTTCAAGGCTGTCCTCTTCATTGGACGTTTGCGCCGAACTCGATTGGGTTTCGAGATAGCGCACCAGCTCGTCTTGCGACGCATCAAATCTTGCCCGTCGACGCAGAGTATCAATGGCTTTGAATCGGGCCGTCGAAATCAACCAGGGTCGCGGGTTGGCGGGTACTCCAGTGCTCGGCCACAGGCTCAGCGCAGCCGCAAAGGCTTCGTGCATCGCCTCCTCGGCAAGATCGAAATCGCCGAGCAAGCGAATCAGGGTTGCCAGGATTCGTCCCGACTCCACGCGATAAAGGGAGTCGAGCAATTCGCGTATCGGCTCGGGGGAACGCGCGGACATGACGACGACCTTAGCAAACCAGCTACCCCGAATCAATTTGGCAAACGGCGGATGGGCCGTAAGCTGGCGCTACTGCACCTGTGCTTTCACCTGCAGCTTGCCGTTAGGCGGCACTTGCACCGCCGCGCCGCGCTTCACATACGGCTGGAGGACCGCGGGATTGCTCCAGTCCAAGTCCCAGCCATTGGCGATGGCAATCACCGTATACGGCCCGGGCACCACATCGGGGAGGGTAAAAGTACCGTCGCTGTCGCTTTGATCGCGACGAAAGAGCGGCGCGTTATTGGCGGGATCCTGCGGAACGAGCACGATCATGGCACTGGCAAAGGGCGTGTCGTCGTGCAGCGCGGTGCCGTCCACTTGCGCCTGACCGGCGGATGCGATGGCGGCCAGATGCACGTTGCTGCCGGGGCCGATCTCAACCGCGCGGCCGACAATTTTGGCCCCCGTTGCCACCAGCTTCTTCAGATAGAAGCCATGACCGCTTCCCAACACGATCAGGTAGCGTCCTGCTCTGACATTGTCCGAGGGAAAATCGAATTCGCCTTTGGCGTTGATGTCACTGCGGAAGCTTTCACCGGTTTCGGGGTTCAAGAGCTGTAGGGACGCGCCCTTCGGCACTGGAGCGTTCTCGAACAGAACGGTTCCGCTCACATTGACAAAAGCCGGGCCATCGGACGCATTGATGTCTGCGTCAGCCGCCAGGTCGACCTCTCGATACCACGATCTGGCGGCGCCCTTCTCAGGACCTGTCGCGGGTGGAACCTCGATCACATAATGACCGGGCGCCAAACCGGAAATCTCGATGACTCCGGGAGCAGCCCAGGAATCGGGAGCGTTGTACACCGAGTCGAGGTATCCAGTAAAGATGCGTTGCGAGACGCGGGGAAAGATCATGCGGCCCAGCGCAGGATTTTGCGCCGATCCACCGGCGTGGATGCGCAGATGCAGCGCGGGTACGGCGCGCAGGACCACATTCGCCGTCTCTCTGGCGCCGGGGGCGAGCTGCAGCGGACTGGCATCGGCCGAATCCGTGGCATCGGGATAGAAGGTCAGCGGATAGGTGACGTCGAGGGCAGCGTCGTCCTGCGTCTCCTGGGAAGGCTGCGAAGGCGAAGCAGAAACCTGAAGATTCTGCTTGGAACTCTGGGGCACGCGTACATTTTGCGCATACCAGGGCCGCGCCGAGACGGCCAGGTAGTACGCGCCCGGCTGCAGGTGTGCGATGTGATAGTGACCCTGATCGTCGGTTTGCGTCTGGTCGATGGGCATGGTGTTCTGCACGCCGTCGGTGATTCGCGTCTGGAAAAGACGCACCATCGCAAATTGGACGGGATCGTTGTTCTCATCGGTCACATCGCCTTCGATGGAGGCATCGGGCTGAAGATGAAACATCAAGTGTTCGCTGTCGAGCTCCGGGCCGACGGCGATGGCCGAGGAGTACTGGTCGTGCTGGTCGAAGGCCTGGAAGGCGAATCCACGGGCCCGGCCCACCAGCGAGTACTTGCCGCGGCTCAGGCCGGCAAATGAGAACCGGCCATCGGCTCCCGTCACCACGGACTTCGAGATGTCGCGCTCGGCGCCCTGATTGACCGGCGCGATGGCGACGGAAGCGGAGGCGAGCGGCTGACCGGTCAGCGCATTCACCACAACTCCGGCAATGCGAAAACCCTGCTGCGAGGGCGCCGGCGCCGACGGCGCTGAGCTTGCAAGCGGACGCGGCAAGGCCTGCGTTTGCACTGAATTTTGCTGTGCCGGCAAGCTTGCAACCAGCAACATCGCACAGATGATCCTCGCCAGCACTGTGCTCATTCTCCCTTGCCAACTTGGATCAAGTCCAGCGACACCTGGGCCTGCTGGTTGGCGCTTAACGTCACGTGCGCGGCTTGCGAGGAATAACTCGATAAGGCGTCGGGATTGGTGTACTCCAGCCCGTCGAGGCGATCGAAGGCAAAGACGAGATAGTCGCCGGGAGCGAGCCCCCACTCGATGTAATTGCTGTTCGCGTTGCGGCTCCTTACGACGTGCGGCGCAAGCTTGGAGACCGGCTGAGGAACAATGACGATATTCGCGTCTTGCCGACCAGCCGTGTCCAGGCCTTTCACCGCTATGCTCAGACTTGCGCTGTCGTCACGCAACGTTACTTCCAGCGGATAGCTTTGGCCGGGAGCGACCGTGATGTCGTCGTAAAGCGCGTTGGTCTGGCCGTAAGTGGCCGACTGTATGTACCACGGCTGTTGCGGTATCAGGTTCACGGTGTAAGTGCCAGGGTCGACGTTCTGCAGAACCATGACCCTGCCCGCGGCGTTACGCTGAAAGGTGGAGAACGACTCGTTCGCGTTGGGCTGAGTTGGCAACAGCGCCACGTTCAGCGGAGGACGGTTCTCGCTCCAAGGGCCAGGGTTTGAGCCGGGCGATGTGGAAGCTGCGCCGGAGGACGCCCGCGACTGCATGTGGACGACAACCGGAATCGAGATGGCGGGCGCCATGGCCAGATGCACATTGTCCAGATTTGCCGACACGGTGATTCCTTGTTGGGCGCGCAGCGCCTGTCCCTCCCCGTTCGATATTGCCTTCAGCAGGTATGACCCCGCAGGAACATTATCGAGGCTGAAGGTCCCAAGTTCCGCATTGACCTTGGCGGGCAGCATGAGGTCATCGCCGGAGGAAGTAAACGTCATCAGAGCGACGCCCTGCTCGGACCCCTGTCCCGAGATGCTTCCCGTGATGTGGTAGACCGGCACGGCGGCGAGCGAAAAATCGGCCTGCCACTGCTGCCCGGCGGCAAGCTGAATGGGCGCAGCCGATCCGAGGTCAGGAACCCCGGGATAGTACAGGTGAGGGAAGCCGGTGGTCGATTTCTCTCCCTCGGGCAGGATTCGATCGTGCGACTGCGCCGGCCCGACGGACAGGTAATAGGCGGCCGGCATCAGGTTGGCGAAGCGGAAGTGGCCATCTTCGTCAGTCTCGATCATGCCGCGCGGCTCCCAAATCTTGCGGCCGTCGCGCAAATTGCGGCTGATCAGCCGCACGGCTATGCGCTCAATGGGCTGCCCCGAGACGTCGGTGACCCGGCCAGAGATTGCGGACATAGGTTGCAGCTTTAGGGATTGCGCTCCGGTGCTGGGGCCGATCAGGATGCGAGTTAATGAGGGCCCGCCTCCCTCCTGCTCGCTGACGTAGCCGGGCTTTTGCACGGTCAGGGTAATTTGCCCGGCGGGCAGTCCTTCAAACTGGAAATGCCCTTCGCTGTCGGTGAAGGCAGTCCGCCCGGCCTGGCCGCTGGCTCGCACCAGGGCGCGCGAGATTGCCTCGCCGGTCACCGAATTGACGACCGTGCCGCTCAGGACGAAGGTGTCGTGAGTATCGGATGGAAGCTGGGCCCAGCAACGTTGCGGAATCGCGATCGGTACGCAGAAAAGAAGGACCAGGAAGTACCAGGCAACGGCCTTCGAATGGCTTCGGGGCGGCGAGTGCGCCTTGCTGCGCCGGCTGCGATGCGGAATGAGTCGCGGAATGAACATCTCAATGCAGAAGCAGGAAAATCCTATGTTAACTCGTCAACGGGTTGGGAACACGCGTGTCGCTTGTTCCGCTGGAGCGGAGCAACAGCATGGTCATGCGTGGCACCCGCGAAGTTAGACGGGCTTGGCTTCGCTTCAGCTCAGTTCCGCGAAGAAGATGACGGCGAATCCCACCGCGATCCTTGTAGATGGAATAGGAAGCGTCTTTCGGTTTGGGCGAAATGGCGCTCCGGAAATGCAAATGGCCCCGCCCTTGCCACGAGATGACAAGAACGGGGCGTCCAACGAACCGAAGCTTTACTCTTCTAAACCATCCTTGTGATTAAGGAGTGGTTACGGCTGAAGCACGTGGGTGGCCTTCTCGCCGGCGAAGGTCATCTCCTGCAACACGTGTTCGTTCTTGGCGTTGGTCGTGTACTGCTGCTCGCTGCGCTCGGCTTTCTCCTTCAACGGGACAAAATTGCAGTTGGCCTTGGCTTCGGCCTTACCGTTCACCTGCTTAAAGATCATGACATGGGTCTGCCCGTTCATCTGATGGATGACGGTGTATTGGCCGGCGGGCAGCAGAGTGCCTCCCACTATGGTCGGCGCAGTAAACGTGATGTTCTGCCTATCGGCGATTCCCATCGAGTTGTCTTTCGCCAGCATCGACGCGCAGGCGAATACTGCGATCACCGCTAACAGAGCGACGATCGCGCGTTTATGAAACATAGCTCCTCCAATGAAAGTGTCCGTCTTGCGGACGTATGAAACCACTTTCAGTCTAGGAGGTCGCCGCAACCTCCGCCGTGAGCCGAGTCACAGGGCGATGTGAACGACCGCATGCTCCCGGCATAAACACTGGCCGCGCTGCGTTTCCGATTTGACCATTATTGCGACCCTCGTTGCCCGCCCCGGCACTGTTGAAGATCGATTCCCTGCCGATAGGAAGGAATGAGACGACTTGTAGCCACAAGAAAGCTGCGCGCAGGCAACTGTGCGGGCTTCCTCGGGGAGGAAAGGTCAAATGAAGCAACTATTGCAGAATCTGCTGCGGGACGATTCCGGTCAGGACCTGATCGAATATGCCCTGGTAGCAGCGGTGCTGGCGCTGGCAGCGGTCGCGGGCATGACCACGCTGGCCAGCAACATCAGCAACGCGTTCAGTGCGGTGGGCAGCAAGCTGAGCAGCTCGGTCGCCTAGCTGACGCAAGAAAGCAACTGACCCGAGGGCCATCCTGCGGGACCTCGGGTTACACCCATGCCTTGGGCCCGGGCTGACCCGGGCACGCTTATGGATTGTTGAGATCAGAATATGAACCCCCGTCGCCTTCTAATCGCCCTGTTGATCGCGCTCCTGCTCGCCGGCGGAGTCACCTTCATTATTAGCCGCAAGCTCATGGGCCGGCCGGCTGCGGCAGTGCAGTTTGAGCATTATGTCGCCGCGGCGCGACCGCTGCAACCGGGAGAGGTCCTCAAAGCGGAGGACCTGACCGTAGTCGAATGGCCGGTGTCGCATCCGCTGGTTGGCGCCTTTACCAAGGCCGGCGACGTGGCGGGCCGGGCTGTGATTTATCCGGTGGCCGGCTCGCAGCCGGTACTGCAGGACTATCTTGCCGCGCCCGGCTCGGTGATTGGGTTGACGACCAAGATCCCGGAAGGCATGCGCGCCACCTCGGTGAAATCGGACGAGGTGGCCGGCGTGGCGGGCTTCCTCTTTCCCGGATCGCACGTGGACGTGCTGGTCACCTTCCGCTCCGATCGCTTTCCCACGCCGGCCACGCAAATTGTTTTGCAGGATGTGGAAGTTCTGACCGTGGGACAGAAGCTGCAACCCGACCCGCAGGGTAAGCCGGAGACGGTCAGCGTCGTCACTCTGCTGCTTACCCCCGAGGACTCGCAGAAACTGGTGCTGGCCGGCACCCAGGGAGGCATCCAGTTTGTGCTGCGCAATGGCGCCGATCACAGCAAGGTCGCGGCCATCCCGATGCAGGTGGCGCAACTATCGGGTCCGGCGCCCGCAACTCCCGCGGCGGTAACGCCTCGTCCGCATTTGCCGATGAAAGAACCGTACGTGGTGGAAACCATTCTGGGCGATAAGCATTCGACCCGGAGCTTTGAGTAGAACATGAAACCCCTTGGGCAATGCATGACGATCGGCAGCTTGCTCGTCCTGCTGCTGGCGGCGGCAACCGCCAGCGCGCAGAGCGCCCCGGCGAACGCTGCCCCCCTTACGCAGCCGGCCGCGACCGCAACGCCCACCCAAATCGCGCCAAACGGCGAGGGCGGCGGCACCGGCCCACAACAGATGCACGTCGCGCCGCTGACGTTCAAGCTCGCAACTCCCGCAGCGCCGGCGACGCACCCGCCGGATGGCGCGCAGGGCCGCGATGCAGCCGCGCCCGCGCGCGAGGCGGGGACCTTGCGGCTGATCGTCGGTCGCTCGCTTTTTGTGGAGGTTCCCGAACGGCTGCACCGGGTTTACGTGAGTAATCCCACGGTGCTGGATGCGATAACCTCCAGCCCGGACGAGTTGGTCATCACCGGCAAATCTGCGGGCGCCAGCAGCCTGGTGCTGTGGACCATGGGCGGGCAAAAGAAGATCTTCACCGTGCTGTCGGACGTGGATGTTGGCGGCCTGCGCCAAGCGCTGGCCCAGGCGCTGCCCGGCGATCAGGTCGAGGTCGAAGCCCAACAGGGGAGAATCCATCTGAGCGGCGTGGTCGATAGCGACGCTGCCGCCGAAGAGGCGGAGCGTTTGGCGAATGTGTACTCGAAGGACGTAGTCAACTCGCTGGTGGTCGATGCGCGGCACCAACCGCAAATCCAGTTACAGGTGCGCATCGCAGAACTCGATCGCTCCAAGCTGGACGCTTTCGGGATTAACTTCTTCAGCCTGGGCAAAAACAGCGGCGCCAGTAGCACCGAGCAGTTCAGCCCGCCCTCGTACCAGTCGCAAAGCGGCAGCAACACGGCGGTCATCAGCGACTTTCTCAACCTGTTCTACTTTAATTTCGATCACAACTTGGGCGTGACTATTAAGGACCTACAGACCAAGGGAATTCTGCAGATTTTGGCCGAGCCCAACCTGACCACCATTCATGGCAAGACTGCGCGCTTCCTGGCTGGCGGCGAATTCCCCTATCCCATTGTGCAGCCGGGCGGCGCCGGCAGCGTGCCCACCGTGACGGTGCAGTTTCGCCCGTATGGCGTCAAGCTGGAGTTCACGCCGTTCGTGAATTCCGACGGAACCATTCGTTTGAAAGTCGCCCCGGAGGTAAGCGCCCTGGACTACACCAACGAGGTGGTGATCGCCGGGTATACATTGCCCGCATTGTCCACGCGCCGGGCGGAAACGGAAGTCGAGCTAAGGGACGGCCAGAGCTTCGGCATCTCCGGCATCCTCGACCAGCGTACCACCGACAGCTTGAGCAAAATTCCGGGTATCGGCGACATCCCGGTCCTGGGGCAACTGTTCCGTTCCAAAAACCTGAACCGCTCCACCATGGAGCTGGTGGTGATCGTTACCCCCAGGATCGTCGACACCTTGACCGATGTGAAGTTGCCTGCGCCGACCACGCCGGCCATGCCCGTGCCGGCGCTGCAGGACAAGGCGTTCGACCGCGATTTGCCGAAGAAATGAGAAAGCGATGGCATTGCGACACCAGATCGGGGATGTCCTAAGTAGTCAGGACGACAAGCAAAGCGTTGCCGAGTTGTGCGCTGCCAGCCTGTTCGTCGATGGTGGCACGGCCGAGATCGTACGCGAGGCGGTGGCGCGCGAGAATGGCACTTTCGCCGGTGAGATGGAGCGGTATTCGCCGCCGCGTGAAGGCGATTACCAGATCGTGCAGCGCATGCAGCGGGCCGAGATTTCGGTTTGCGTGATCGACTTCGATACTGACCGCCAGGCGGCGGTGGCTGCGGCCAATGCCATTCAGCAAGCCCTGCACGGCCGCGGCACCCTGATCGCGGTCTCCGACAAGAACGATCCCGCGCTCATCCTGGAGGCGATGCGGGCGGGATGCGGCGAATACCTGACCAAACCGTTGTCGGTGGACCAGCTGGCGGAGGCGCTGCATCGTCTGCGCACCCGCGCCAGTGCGCGCAAGCCGGCGCGGGTGAAGCCGACGGGACGGATTCTGGCCTTACTGGGGGCGCGCGGCGGCGCCGGAACCACCACCCTGGCGGTCCACCTGGGTTGTTTCCTGGTGCGCCAACATGGCAAGCGAACCCTGATCATTGATGAACACAGCCGGCTGGGGCACGTCTCGCTTTACCTGGGGGAAGACCAGGCCAATTACAACTTTTACGAACTGGTGCGCAATATCTCCCGGCTTGACGAGGACCTGTTGCAGGGCTTTGTTATTCACCACTCCGCTTGCCTCGACATTTTGCCCTCGCCCGATGTGTTTGACGATTCGGCCAACGTATCGCTGGACGACATTCAGCGCGCCATTCGCTTTCTGGGGCAGAACTACGAGTTCGTGGTCATCGATTGCCCGCACGGAGTTCACAATCTCAGCCTCACCACCATCGACTGCTGCGATGAGCTGTTCCTGATCGCCACTCCCGATGTTCCTGCCCTGCGCGATCTGTCGCGCTACATCGACCGCTTGCTGCAGAGCGCGGTGCCGCCCAGCAAGATCCAGGTGGTGATCAACCGCTACTCGTCGGAGGGCGCGCTCACCCTGGAACAGATCGAGAAGGCGATTCGGCAGCCGATTGCGATCACGATTCCTAACGCCTCTTCCGACCTGATTCGCGCCATGAACACCGGCAATCCCGTGCTCCCCGACCGCAAATCGGAATTTGCCATTCAGATGAAGAAGTGGGCGGCCAGCCTGCTCCGCGGCGAAAGTGCGGAGGTCGCGGCCAGCCCCAAGCGTCGTTTCTCTTTTTGGAACTGAAGCACTAGGGAGGACCCATGGGTGAAGTTGCTGTGGTCGGCTTTGCGGACAAAGGCATGCCGCTCCCCTTGGCTGGTATCGGCGATACCAACCCGCTGCTGGGGCGGGTGCAGCAGGAGGTAAAGTCAGCGGTCCATCGCGAGCTCATCGATAAGGTCGACTTAGAGAAGCTGCTCTACATGCAGGACTCGCGCGGCCGCCAGCAGTTGCAGAAACTCATCGTGCAATTGGTGGGCGAACATGGCGTCCCCTTCAGCGCCAGCGAGCGCAGCCGCATTGCCAGCGAGGTGATGGACGAGGTCTTCGGGCTGGGTCCGCTGGAGCCGCTGCTGCAAGATCCCACGGTGACCGACATTCTGGTGAACACCGCCAGCATGGTCTATGTGGAGCGCGGCGGGGTGCTGGAGCGGACCAACGTGGTCTTTAAGGACGAGCACCACCTGATGCATATCATCGAGAAGATCGTTTCCAAGGTAGGGCGGCGGGTGGACGAGTCCTCGCCCATGGTGGATGCCCGCCTGCCCGACGGCTCCCGGGTGAATGCCATCATTCCGCCGCTGGCCATCGATGGGGCCATCCTTTCCATTCGCCGCTTCGGCGCCGACCCGCTTACCGCCAAAGATCTCCTGGAGTACGGCGCGATGAAGCCGGTGATGCTGGACGTGCTGCAGAAAGCGGTCAAGGCGCGGCTCAACATTGTGGTTTCCGGCGGCACCGGCGCGGGCAAGACCACCCTGCTCAATGTTCTCTCCGGATTTATCTCGCCGCGCCAGCGCATCGTCACCATTGAAGATTCGGCAGAACTGCGGCTGAAGCAGGAGCACGTGGTGCGCCTGGAATGCCGTCCGCCGAACGTGGAAGGCAAAGGCGGGGTGCGCCAGCGCGAGCTGTTGATCAACGCCCTGCGCATGCGCCCGGACCGCATCATCGTGGGCGAGGTGCGCGGCGAGGAAGCCCTCGACATGCTGCAGGCCATGAACACCGGCCACGACGGCTCCATCACCACCGTGCACGCCAACAGTCCGCGCGACGCCATCGCCCGCATCGAGACCATGGCCATGATGGCCAACCTCAACTTACCGCAAAACGCCCTGCGACTGCAGATCGCCGCCGCCATTCAGGTCATTGTGCAGGTTTCGCGCATGAGCGATGGATCGCGGCGGGTTACCCACATCACCGAAATCACCGGCACCAGCGACCAGGTGATCAGCATGCAGGACATTTTCCTGTTCCAGAAGCGCGGCGTGGGTCCCAACGGCAAGGTGCTGGGACGTTTTTACGCCACCGGCATCGTGCCCAAATTTGCCGAGAAGCTGCAGGCCTCCGGTACGCCCATGGATACCCGGCTGCTGGACTTCTCCGAGGAAGTGTAGCGGCATGCCTGCCCAGCTCGAAGACGCAGCCAAACTGCATTCCGGACGGAGGGACGCATGTTCCTGATCGTTACCGTCTTCGTGCTGGTGCTGGGGCTGAGCTTCCTGGTGGTGTTGCTGGTGACGCGACCCTCCACGGAGGAACGCCGCATTGAGGGACGCATCGCGAAGCTGAGCGGAGAGGTAATCGACGGCCCCGGCGCGCCGGATGAGATGGTGCAGATCATCAAGCACCGGAACTTGAGCGAGCTGCCCTGGCTGGACGCTTTCCTGCAAACCCGGAGGCTGGCGCAAAGAGTCGATCTGCTCATCAAGCAGGCGGAAAGCTCGTGGAGTGTGGGCGGCGTGTTGGGCGGCTGCGCGGTGCTGGGGGCGGCCGGCTTTGCGGTTGGGTATTACGAGCTGCCCAGTCCGATCTTCGCCTTTCTGCCCGGCATGGCTTTTGCCGCCTCGCCGCTGCTGCTCTTGCGCTGGCAACGCTCGCGGCGCTTGCGGACGTTCGTCCGCCTTCTGCCGGAGGCCATCGATCTGATGGCCCGCGCCCTGCGCGCCGGCCATTCCGTTGCCGCCGCAATCGAGATTGTGGGCGATGAGTCGCCTGAACCGGTGCGCAGCGAATTCCGTGAAGTCTACCGCCAACAGACGTTTGGGCTGCCCACGCGCGAGGCGCTGTTGCAACTGGGGCAGCGCATTCCGTCGCCCGAACTCAACTTCGTCATCACCGCTATGCTCTTGCAGAAAGAAACCGGCGGCAATCTGGTGGAGGTGCTGGACCGCACCGCGGGGGTAATTCGCGAACGAGTGCGCATCGAGGGCGAGATCCGGATCTATACCGCGCAGGGGCGCATGACGGGCTGGATTCTGTCGCTGTTGCCGGTGGCCATGTTCTTCCTTCTCAGCCTCGCAAACCGCTCCTACTGCCGCGTGCTGGTGGAAGATCCTACCGGCCGGAAGCTGGTCTTTGCCGGTCTGGCATTGATGGCCCTGGGAGGACTCGCGATCCGGAAGATCGTGAACGTGAGGATATGAACGGTCTTGGCCCCGCAGTCGCGATCAGTTTGCTGGTGACCGTCCTTTGCGGACTGGCCGCGGCAATCGTTTTTCTCCTGCTGCGCTCGTCCGGAACTTCCCGGCGCCTGATGCAGGTGACCCGGGTTGCGGCGCCCGTGGAGGAGAAATCGGCGGTGGCCGCCGATCGCCTGACCCACCTGCTGCTGGCGGCGCTGCACCTGGTCCGCACCCGGTTGGGGATGTCGCAAAACGAGAAACTGCGGCAGAAGCTGCTGGCGGCCGGGCTGCGCCAGAGCGCGGCGGTGGACATTTATTTCGGCATCCGCATGCTGGGCCCGGTGCTGGCGGTTTTGGCGGGCACCTTCATTCGCCAAAATCCGTTTCTGTGGATCGCAGGGCTGATGGCGCTCGCCTATGCGGCTCCGGACATTTGGGTGGGCTGTTGCGTGCGCCGCCGGCGCGAGCGCATCCGTATGGGTTTACCGGACGCGCTCGATCTCATGGTGGTGTGCGTCGATGCCGGCCTCGGCCTGGATCAGGCCATGCTGCGCGCCGGACAGGAGTTGACCAAAACGCAGCCGGATATCTCCGAGGAGTTCATGCAGGTGAACTTCGAGCAACGCGCCGGCAAGCCACGCCTGGAAGCGTGGGAGAGCATGGCCGAGCGCACCGAGGTGGAGACGGTGAAAGGATTGGTGCACATGCTGGCCCAGAGCGACCGCTTTGGCACGCCGCTGGTGCGCTCGTTGCGCACTTTTACCGATGGCGTGCGCCAGAAACGACGCCAGCAGGCCGAGGAAATCGCCGCCAAAACTACGGTGAAGCTGATCTTCCCGCTGGTGCTGTTTATCTTTCCCAGCGTCTTTATCGTCCTGTTGGGGCCGGCGGTGATTTTGATTTCCAGGAATATGCAGGGAATTTTCAAGTAGGCGGCGTAAACCGCCGGAAGGAGGGAAGCCATGGATACTGTCACCGTGATCCGCCTGATCGCCGCGGTGCTGGCGGTGGGCCTGCTGGGCCTCGTCGTCATGCGGCACAAAAAGCATGCCTAGTTGCGCCGGAGACGCGCTCGGTCCTGGCGTCCACGTCGGGCGCAGTCCGGCGCACGCGTGTACGTGTTGCTGAAAGCGGTTGTCGCACGAGGCCCATCTTTGGCTACAACCTTCGATCCCGGAGACGGCAGTGGCCAGCCGGCTCCGGGATCAATTGTGTTTCGGCTGCCTCTCTGTGGATGAAATCGGTCTAGCTCTCATTCTGCCGGATTTTTCATATCCCACAATGTGACATAGCGTTGCGGCTCGCGAAAAGAACGATACACGGAGCGGCTCCGCTGCGCGAAAAAAGCGGATGTTTTGCGTCTCCAAAAACAAAAGTTTTCCACAAGTGGGAATAAATTACGCGCCACGCTTTTAGTTTCCGCTTTTGTTGCAGTTGCGAGCAACTACCGCTTTGCGCAAAACGCCGGTACAACTTGCTCGGCATTTACAAACGGCTTGACACAAGCCGATAATAGTAGTGCGTTCATTAGGATTCTTTCATTTGAACTTTTCAACGGTACCCAGGCCACAAAGCGATGTCTTACAACGTGGGAGGAGTTATATATGCCATTGATGACCGAGACTGCGACAGAGTCCGACCATCGTAAACGCATCTGGTTTTTTCCGGACAAGTTCTGGCAAGCCACCAAGAACATGCCCAAAGAAGAGGCCGCGAGCCTGATGTCGGAAGTGGAAGGTTACGCTGCGGCCGGCAACCTTAAGGCGCTCAGCAGGTATCCCTTCGTTTTCGTCGGCGATCCTTACAAAAAGAAACAGAAAAGCCCCGCTGCCTAGCGCTCTAAGGCACGTGTGCGGCCCGTCTCTGCCGGCGGACCGCATGTGGCCTGCCGGAACTTCGCGCTCGCAGAAAGCGAATCCCAATAGGCCGGCGGCAAGCCATCTCCAAAACATAGCGGGCACGCGCTGCCCGTTCCGCTTCACGGCTCATCGCCGGCAGACCGTGGCCACTCACCATGAGCGCGCCGTTGCGGCACTCTACTGCAAGCTCGCGTACTTTTCCTGCATGATTATCGTCAAACGCATTGGCGAGCCGCAGGATTCCGATCAGGCGCATTAAACCGGCGCGGCGCTTGCGATCGAGTCCCACGAAGGCAGCGTCGTTTCTCGGCGGCAGACCCCCGCGATGAAAACGTACCAGGGCGGCGACGCACCGCATGTCCTCCTGGCTCCAGCCGAGCGGCGCTTTCAATTTCGCAACCATGCGTTGGCCGCGCTTCTGATGTCCGCGCGGATTTTTGTCTGCGAGTTTGCCTCGTCCTACTTCGTGCAACAGCGCTGCCGCCTGCAGGATTTTCCGGTCTTCGGGTGCAGGGCGCAGTATCCCACATTGTGATAGGCCGTCGTAAAGCGCAAGCGCAAGCTGCGCGACCAGTTCGGAGTGAGCACAGTCCGGATCGAGCCGTGAAGCCCAGGCGCGCAGCTTTGCCAGGGCAGCTTCTTCCAGGGCGGCGCCACTGGGCAGTTCCGCGCGCCACAGTTCCCACAGCGAACGCTTGCCCACCATCTTGCTTCGATAGAGGTCTAAACGTTTCTGGCGCTCCTCGGCAATACGTTTCTGCCACCGCGAGCGTTCCTCGCCGCCGACTCCGGCGTGGCTGTTGATCATGGCGCGCAGGACATCGAAATCGTGGACCTCACCGAGCGCGTCCTGCAGATCGCGCAAGTCTTTCGACCACTTCTCGTGCCGTTGCGGCAAGAAGTTTTCCACGGTATAGCGAAAGCGCTTGATGCCGATGCGCAACTGGTGCCAGGCGACACCGCTGCGGTTGCGCAGCGCACGGCGATGCAGCTCGCGGGCTTCCATCCAACGCTCCAGCGCGAGGTGCTGGAACACCGCGCCTTCCAGCGGAATGGCGCCGGTGCGGGTTGCAAGGTGCGCGTTGAGTGCGGCCCAGCGCTTGCGATCGAAACTGGCCAGGGCCTCTTTGGCCGCGGCCTTGAGGTGATGTTCTTTGGTGAGCAAAGCGGATGACAGTTCCCGGCCCACGGGATCATCGTGCGGCGCGAGCTTGGTTACCCACTCCATCATCACCTGGGTGTCGCGCAGCTCCCCGAGACTGCTGAACAGCGGCTTCGCCAGGCGTTTCATCTGCTTCCACGCAGGGTCGGGATCGACCGATAGGAAACCGTCGGCCATAGACCGGCAGCGCCGGATGGCGACGCGCAGGTCATGTACGGGATCGGCGGCAAAGCCGGCGCTGGCCTTATCACATTCCTCGAGAACGCGCGCCGCCCAATGGGCGAGGCCGGACTTCTTAGTATCGTTGTTGGCAGGAGCCGGCAGCATGAACTGGAAGATGAGCTAAGGAAGTTATATCGCGAAGTGTCGGCGAAATGCTGTGCGAATGGCACGTCCGAACTTGCGCTCTACAAATACGCACGCTCGCTGCTGCGCAATTCGCGATAGCGCTGGAACGACGCCCACTCGCTCTCCACGCCGAGCACCGATTTCAGGCTGCTGCCGCGAAAGGTGTGGGCCAGCATCTTCCACCAGTTGCGCATAACGAACATCGGGTCGTGCTTGATCACCGCGGGAATATGCCGGACTTTCATCCAGCGCTCGGCGCGCCAGCGTTCGAATTCTATTTCTTGCGGCGCCAGATGCCGGGTTGCCACTACCGCCGTTGTGCCGTCGTACTCTTCCATGTGCTCGATCTTGATCAGGTTGCGGGCGCGAAAGTCTTTGGTCATGGGCGTGCCAGGATAGGGTGTGGGATGCTGGATGTAAGGCCAGTCGACGTACTTGCGCGCGAACTCCAGGTTGGCCTTGATCGACTCGCGCGTGTCATCGGGGTTACCGACAATCAAACCGCCCACTACGTACATGTTGTTTTGGTGCAGATATTCGATCGCGCGCAGGGTGGCGTTGCCGGTCTTGCGTCCGGCCTCGCGAAACTCGTTCTTGGCGGCAGCTTTCAGGAAATCGAGATCGTCTTCGAGAATGTTCTCAATCCCGAGAAAAACGTAGCGAAACCCGGCCTTGCGCAGCAGCGGAGCCAGGGTTTCGCCGTGCATCGCGATCGGCGAGGTCATCGCCTGCACGGTGTAATCGATATCGTTCAAACCCGCATCGATAATGGCCTGGCAGAGCGCCTGTAAGCGTTTGATGTTGAGACTGATATTGTCGTCGACGATGAAGATAGAACGCGTGCCGCGGTCGCGTGCATCGCGAATATCGGCGAGTACGCGGTCGAAGCTGTAGGTATGAAAGTTGCGGCCGCGCATCTCGATGATGGAGCAAAAACCGCAATCGAAGGTGCAGCCGCGCGAAGTCTCGACCACGTCCACCTGGCGCCCCAGCATGGTGTAGCCATCGAGTACGCGCGCATCGCGCCGGGGCGGGCGGATGTCGTCGCCCTCCAGGCTATGCACCGGGCGCGCGGGATTTTCGCGCCAGCCCTCATCGCTGCGATACGATAATCCCACAATGTGGGACAAGCTCTGATCGTGCTCCATCGCGCGCAATAGTTCACGAAAGGTGATCTCGCCTTCGCCGCGCACAATGTAGTCCACGCCGCTACCCGCGTGCATGTATGCGTCAGGGGCGAGACTGGGATCGTAACCGCCTACCACGACGCGGACGTTCGGCCGCAAGCTGCGAACCAGATCGACAATTCGCAATGCGGTCTTGCGCTGGAAAGTCATCACCGAGAGTCCGAGCACATCGGGCTGGTGCTGGCGCACCAGCTGCTCGACCGTCTCGCGCACGCGGTCCTGCACCAGGATGAGGTCGGCGACGGCGACGCTGTGATGAGGATCGATATTGCCTGCCAGCGAGGACAGCGCGCCGTTGGGCATGCGCACGGCGACCGTGGGCATGTGCTCAAACGAGTCAGGCATCGACAGCAAGAGAATGTTCATGGTGCGGCGAATCCCCCACCCAAATGGTTTAATGCTACACCGAATCGAGCAGGAAGACCTCTGGCGGCTCTGATTGTAAGCCGAATCCGCAACTATACTGTGCAGGTGGGATTCATAAGTGACCGTCCCAACCGCCACGTATGTTGCGGCTACTGACGCTTCTTCTTGCCATGATCGCTGCTGCCGGCTGTGCGTTCGCGCAAGGCGGTCCGCCGTACTACACCAACGACCCGGGAACGCCCGGGCCGCGCAACTGGGAGATCAATCTCGGTTATGAGCCCTTCTTTTACACCGATCAGTCGATTAGCCACACCCCCGATGTTGACATCAATTTCGGCCTTGGCAAACGCGTTCAGCTCACGTACGAGAACGCCTGGCTGCGCGTGACCAGCGTTCCCGAGGCGGCGAAGTTCGGTCTCGGTCAATCGAATTTCGGATTCAAGTGGCGCTTTCTTGACGGGGGCGAGGACGGTTTGTCGATTTCTATTTTTCCGCAGGGCTTCGTGAATAATCCGAATCACTCGGTGCGCCGAGGCATCACTCCGCAGAGCGAATCCTTTCTGATGCCGGTCGAGTTCTCGAGGAAGTTCGGGCCCGTCGACCTGAACCTTGAGCTGGGCTACAACTTCGTTCACCAAGGCCCCGACGGCTGGCTGGTGGGCCTGGTGGCGGGGCACAGGCTGACCAAGAAGTTAGAGGTCGACGCCGAGTTCTACAACCAGAGCACAGTCGATCCTTATGCCAGCCAACCCACTATAGATGTCGGATTGCGTTATCGAATCCACAGTCCCATCGTCATTTTGCTCATGTCGGGACGCGGACTGGAGGCGGCCAGCAACAGCCAGCCCTACTACGTGGGATATTTCGGCGTGCAGTTTCTATTGCCGCCGCGGTCCTACAACAGCGAAGATGTTCCCGAATCGAAGAAGCCTGCACCCTGAAACAAAGCGGCTTGTCCGATCCACAATTGGTTGCTGATTCGGGTGCTCAGGCTGGGCTTCGACCGGCCTCGCAGCCGCGCTTGAATCTCGTTGTAGGGCCCCACGAACCGAAGCGACGAAGGCAATCGCGGGTAGATGCGCCGGATCCATCGCAGCGCGCGATCGGCGGCGACCCGCTCCGGCTCTCCGTAGCGGAACTGAAATTCTTCGCGAAATCGCGGCGGCAGCAACCGGGTCGTCAACGCGCTATACCAGAAGGGAACGCGCACCGGCAAACCAGCGGCGGCCTGTAGGCGATGTGCCAATTCCCGGGTCTCCGCACTCACTCCCAGCATGTTCGACTGCAGGCTTGACTGCATGTACCGCTCGAAGGTAGGCAGATCAGCAGGGAATTCGGCGGGAGAAATTCCGAAGAGTGCGGTCGATCTCAGGACTTCCGCATAATACTGTTGCCGTTCGGGCGCGCTGAGCGGCGGCAATGCGAGATCGTAGGACAGCATGGCGCTGTCGACGAGAGTTGCAAACACCCAGGTGAGCGCGTCTACTTCGTTGGCCTGGTACGAAGTGCCGGCTGCAAATCGGCCTGCTGTCTCCGGCAGGGTTCCGCGAATGGTTTCATGCAAGCGGTACAGGCGTCGCGCTGCCCCGAAGGCCTGCTCCAGCGAGCCGAACGAAATCGTGAACATCACGCGGAAGGTGTTATGGAAGCGGCCAATCGGGTTCTGGAGTGTGCGCGAATGTTGCGCGATGGCGGCCGCGACCCAGGGATGCGCAAGCTGGAGCAGGGCGGCGCGGCCCGCGGCCAGAAACAGCGCCGATTCGCGGTTGATCTTCCAATTCACCGAGCCGGGACCGAACAATCCAAGCTGCGAATTCGACGTTGATTTCCGGATGTCCGCGAGCAGGAGTTCGAGATCGTTGGCCGAGACTGCGCGCGAGTGCATGAGCCTATGCTATCGCCCCAGCGCCGCCCGCTATGAGGAGAAAAAAAGACCCAGCCAGCGGTACACAAAGCTGGCTGGGAAAGCGGCACAAGGTCACGACTCAGGAGGCCATCTACTTCTCTCGTTGGATCCATCGGCAGCACGGCAGAAAGCTTTAGCGCCGAGGGTTCATGCCGAGTGCGCCATGCCCGCACCTGCCACGGCGCCGTGCACCAGGTAGTGCTGTTCGGGCACGGCGAAACCGGCGGCGGTGAATGTGTCCTTAATCAGCCGGTTGGTATCGAAGTAAACCTGCCAGTAGTCTTTGGTGTGGCAGTAAGGCCGTACCGCAAGCACCGGGCCAGCGAGGTTGAAGGTAAGGATTTCCACGTCCGGCGCGGGATTGGTCATCACGTTGGGGATGGCCGGCAGCGCCTTCTTCAGCAGCGCGACTGCGGCCTGCACATCGACGTTATGGGCCAATTGCGCCGTCAGCTCGACCCTGCGATAAGCGTTGGTGGAGAAGTTCTGGATGACGTCGCCGAAGATTTTGCCGTTGCCAACAATGTTGCGCACGTTATCGGGAGCATCGATGGAAGTGGCAAACAGGCCGATTTCATGCACCGTACCGGTGACTCCGCCGGCGGTGACAAAGTCGCCCACCTTCATTGGCTGGAGGATCACCAGGAACACACCGGCCGCGAAGTTGGCGAGCAACCCGCTCCAGGCCAAACCGATCGCCACACCGCCGGCGGCAATCAGCGCTGCCAGGCTCGTGGTTTGCACGCCGAAGAAGCCGAGAAGCGCAATGACCAGAATAATGTTGAGCAGCGCGGCAACCGCATTCTGGATGTAGCGGATAACGGTGGGATCGATTTTCTGCTTGGTCATTGCGCCGCCGATCATGCGCAGCGCGATGCCAATCAGCCAGCGACCGACAATCCAGAGCGCGATCGCTTCCAGGACGCGAATGCCCAGCGCTACCGCTAATGTCCAGCCGGACTGCACCAATGAGTTGATCTTGGTTTCCATGACTCTTTCCTCCAGGAAGGCGAAATTAGCTCGGCTGCCAGGTAGCCAGCCACCGATTGCCGGATGGTAACACGGCCCGAGTGCCGGGAAATGATGCCGATTGCAGCTTACCTGCTCTTGCCGCGGTCAAGCGCATCCACTAGCATGAAAGGTTCGTCTCATTGTGGGGGAAGCGCATGGCCAACGGTCGCAAGTCTGATGGGAAAGCTGTATCCGAATCGCCCGTAACGGATCTGTTCGAAGCCGGACGGCATCCCTCCGAGTCGGAGAAGCAGTGGGCCGACGCGACGCTCGCGCCAACTCTGGAGAAGGCTCCGGAGAAGCCGATCGGCGCGCCCACTGGCGTCAACGTCGATGAGCACGGCCACGCTCGCTTTACGACAATTTCGGGTGTCCCGATTCGCCGCCTCTATACTCCCGCGGATCTCCCCGAAGATTGGAGCTACGACGACTATCTGAACTATCCCGGCCAGCCGCCGTACACGCGCGGCATTCACGCCTCCGGCTATCGCGGCAAGATGTGGACCATGCGCCAGTTCTCCGGTTTCGCCTCGCCCGAAGAGACGAACCAGCGCTACAAGTATCTGCTGGCGCATGGCGGCCAGGGCCTTTCAGTCGCATTCGATCTGCCGACGCTCATGGGCTACGACAGCGACCATCCCTTCAGCGAGGGCGAGGTAGGGAAGTGCGGCGTCGCCATCGATTCCCTCGAAGACATGGAGATTCTCTTCGACGGCATTGACCTGGAGAAGACCACGGTGTCGATGACCATCAACTCGCCGGCGTCGATCCTGTGGGCAATGTATCTGGCGGTCGCCGAAAAGCAGGGCGCCGATTGGAAAAAAATCTCCGGCACGATTCAGAATGACATCCTCAAAGAGTACATAGCGCAGAAGGAATACATCTATCCGCCGGCGCCCTCGATGCGGCTGGTGATCGACACCTTCGAGTTCGGCTCGAAGTTCACGCCCAAGTTCAACACGATTTCCATCAGTGGCTACCACATCCGCGAGGCCGGCTCGACCGCGCTTCAGGAGCTAGCGTTCACCATCTACGATGGTGTGGAGTATGTCGAGTGGGCGCGCCGTCGCGGCCTCGATGTCGACGAGTTCGGGCCGCGCCTGAGCTTCTTCTTCAACGCGCATAACGATTTCTTCGAGGAGATCGCCAAGTACCGCGCGGCGCGCAAAATCTGGTATCGGCTGATGACGGACCGCTTCGGAGCGAAGAACCAGCGCACCTGGCTGATGCGCTTCCACACGCAGACCGCGGGCGTATCGCTGACCGCGCAGCAGCCGATGAACAACATCGCGCGCGTCGCGCTGCAGGCGCTGGCCGCGGTGCTGGGAGGAACGCAGTCGCTGCACACCGACAGTTATGACGAGGCGCTGGCGCTGCCGACTGAAGAAGCGGTGCGCATCGCGCTGCGCAGCCAGCAGATCATCGCCTACGAGTCGGGGGTGGCGAATACGGTGGATCCGCTGGGCGGTTCGTACTTCGTCGAGCGCTTCACCCTCGACATGGAGAACGGAGCATTCGATTATTTCGAAAAGCTCGATGCCATGGGCGGCATGGTTGCTGCGATTGAGAAGGGATATCCGCAGAAGGAAATCGCCGAAGCCAGCTACCAGTTTCAGCGCGCCACCGAGGCGCGAGAGAAAATCACCGTCGGCGCCAATGAGTTCGTGGTCGAGGAGCCCTCTCCGAACATCCTCTACATCGGCGAAGAGGTCTTGCAGGCGCAAAGCCGCAAGCTGAAGGCGTTGCGCGAACGCCGCTCGAATGAGGAAGTGCGGCGCTGTCTGGAAGCACTGAAACACGCCGCCGCCCAGCAGCCCAAGGCGGCCGACAACGGCCAGATCTCGCCCGTCAACACCATGCCGTTCATCGTCAACGCTGTGAAGGCCTACGCGACGGTTGGCGAAATCTGCGACGCGCTGCGCGAGGTTTACGGCACGTACGAAGAGACGGCGTTCGCGTGAGACAATGAATTCGGAAACCGCTAATGCAATTTACTAACGCTGAAGAATTCTGGAATGCGCTAGCGCGATTGCATGACAGCACCCTTGAGCTGCGCGATCATATCCAGCGCCTCGATGAAAAAACGGAGCGCTTTGCTGACGGAGCGGAGCGTTTGCTTAAGGCCTCCGAAGGGCAGCAACGGGCGCTGGAAATTCTGCAGAAAAGCGTTGAAGCTCACGAACGGCGGCTTGATCGCACCGAGGTGACGGTCGAGGCTATCCTGCAAGATTTGCGCCGCAGCCGCGGTCAGCAGCCATGAGGTCGCGCCGCGCCGGTTGAAATATGACTCGGCTTACGTTGTTGCACTCTCTATGCTCCTAACGGTGCTGTCCTTCGGAGACTCTGTGCTCGGCGACAAATGTAGCCTACAAAGTCTCGGATACTTGAAGGTTGATGCGTAAAGCGGCAGTGGAAGTTCTAATGCAATCCGTAAATGACGGACTCGAACCGCTGGCGCAGTAATGGATGAGGGTAGCGAGCAGTGCTGCCGAAATCGAAGCCGATTGCACAAATCTGTTTCCAGAAGGATCTGGAGCAGACATCCCGAAGTTCTATCCTGGACGGTTCCGCCGCACGCTAATTATCCGAAATGGCGAAAGTACATTCCTTGCCATCGTGGTAGCGAAATCGCAGGACGGCCGCGTGCGATACGAATTGTCAACCTTGCGCAAGTATCCTTGGCTGTTGCATTCAGCGCGGGAGAACTTGGAATCTGTGGCTGATTTGGCTTTCTACTCCCGCCACGTATTGACACGGATTATGACTGGTGCCGCGCAACCGCAGTAGGACCATCCGATTCAGGACTTCAGTCCCACCGCCCGCGCCAGCTTCGCCTGGCGCTCGTCGAAGGTGAAGAACCGCTCGGCGCCGAGTTCGAGTGCCGAAGCCACGTGTAGCGTGTCGAGAGTTGCCATCGAGAGACGGCCGCTGTGTTGCTGGACAATCTGGATGCAACGCTCGAAAGCTCGTTCTGGCAGGCCCACTTCACTTAAGGCCCGGGATTGGCGATCAAGCTCGAAATTGCTATTGAACGCCTGCGCCTGGGCAGCAGAAATCCTTTTCTGCAAAATGTGCTGGGCAAGAGCATGCGCCCACTCGGCACGATGCAGCGGCGTCAGCCAAACGTGAGCATGAGGGGGAAGTAGTTGCTGTGCCCGCGCCGAATGCGAACTAGGCACATACAAGGAGACGAGAAAACTCGAATCCGCGTAGATGGTCAATAGCGCGCCCGTCAACGTAATTCGAGTACTGCGTTCGGTAGCACCCGGTTACCAAGAATCTTTTTCGCACGCGCGGCAAAGTCGGGCCAGTCGACCGGCGGCTGGTCACCGTTGACCGGCACAATGCGCGCTATCACACGATTTCGGTCGCGCAATTCCACCGTCTCTCCGGCCTGCAGCCAGGCCTTCAGGCGGCGGGTTTCACGGAGCTGGCGAATATTCACGGAAGGCATGCCTGCAATGTGGCACATAATGTGCCACATCGTCAAGAGGTGGCGCTCAAGCCGGGGTAGATGGTTTCTCCGGTTCGGCAGTTGTCATTCGGCTCCAGCTCTCCTGGCAAATGGGCGCTGGAACTCAGCGGGGTCCTGTGGTGTCTATGGCACCGGGATGGCGGAACTTGCAATTCGAGAACTTGGTCGTTGCCGGTAACGGCCCTTCGAACAGCTCGCACGCTAGCGCATCCGGTCTCGGCTTTTCCCGCATCTTAGCGGCGGGGAGTGGCATAAGTGCTAGGTGTCTTGCCTTACCCGGCAGCGGCTACTTATAATCCCCATTCCTGCACTTTGTTATTTCGATACGCAGTCTTGCGCGTTTGAGCTGATCGTCAGTTCTCCAAATCGAGGAGCCAACAGAATGAAGAAGTTCCTAACCATGATTTTGCTGGTCGTTACCGGCGGCACGCTGGTCCAGCAATGCGCGGCGCAAGCCGCAGGGCAGTCTGCGCAAGCGGGCCAGGCCGCGCCTGCCGGCCAGGGGCAGCAGAAGAAAGAGATCAAGAACCCAGCCGAGTACAACGCCTACGTCAATGCCATCCAGCAAACGAACCCGGCGCAGAAAGCGCAATTGCTGGAAGCCTTCCTCCAGAGCTACCCCAGCAGCGTGATGAAGGAAGACGCTCTGGAGCTGTTGATGGCGGCCTATCAGCAGGCGAACGACCCGCAGAAGACGCTGGAAGCCGCTCAGCGCGTGCTGCAAGCCAATCCCAACAATGTTCGCGCCCTGGCGCTTCTGGCCTACAACTATCGGGCTGCGGCCTCCAGTGGCGGCCCGCAGATGCAGGACAACCTGGCCAAAGCCAAGCAGTATGGCCAGCAGGGCCTGCAGGCCTTGCAAAACATGCAAAAGCCGGCCGAGATGAGCGATTCCGACTTTGTCAAGCTGCACAACGAAACCGGCGCTATTTTCGATGGCGCAGTCGGCTTCGCAGCGCTCCAGGCCAAGGACTTTGCCACGGCACAGAGCGATTTCCAGCAGGCGGTCGGCTGGGAGTCGCAACCCAACATTGCCGATATCTATCCGTTGGCGACCGCAGATCTCGAGGCCAAGCCGATCAATCCTGCCGGCTTCTGGTTCATCGTCAAGGCGGCTAACCTCGCGCAGGGTGACACCAAACAGACCATTCTCAAATATGGCAAGACGAAATACGTCCGCTATCACGGCTCCGATCAGGGCTGGGACCAGCTCGTCAGCGACGCCACATCGAATTCCAGCGTGATGCCTCCCGCCGGCTTCACCGTAGCCGCCGCGCCGCCGCCGCCGTCTCCCGCCGAGCAGGCCGCGGACCTGGTAAAGAGTAAGAATCCCACCGACATGAGTTTTGCCGAATGGGAGCTGGTGCTGTCGTCCGGTAATCAGCAGGCCGCGGACACGGTTTGGAACGCGATCAAGGAAAAAGCGGTGAAGCTGGGAGCGAATGTGATCAATGCTACGGCCAGCAGCGTTCAACTGGCCGGCAGCGATGACGACATTGAAGCCAAGAAAGCTGACATCACCCTGAACATGACGAAGCCGATTACCGCACACCTGATGCAGGAATACGTGCAGGTGGGAACCTTAATGAATTTCCAGGGCACCATCTCCAGCTATACGCCCAATCCGTTCATGATGACCTTTACCGACGGCATACTGTTGGACAAGAGCGGCAAGCCGGTGGCGACCGCGCCGGCGGTGCATCACACCACGCATCACCAGTAGTTTGTCGGCGACACGCGAACATCAAGGGAGCGGCGAAAGCTGCTCCCGTCTTCTTCTGTACAATCCGCGTCACGTGCGCCCGATTGTTGCGTCCAAAACGCGCTCCCATGCGTCTAACTAGAGCCAATTGACTTGGCATTTGTATGAAATGCGAAAAAGCGACCGAACCTCCGAGTAATCGGAGAACAACTCAAAACGGCTCTGTGCCCGCCGCCGCCATGCGCGCCTGATCGCAGCATCGCTCGCTCAGCCGGTCACGGAGTGCAACGTGAACCGGGTGAGTGAGTCCTCCCAAATTGAGGATCACCCTCCGTAGCCGCCGCCCCGCGCGGGCGCTTAAGGAGGAACCATGCTGTTCCAAATCACCAACCACTATCATGCAAACCGCAATTCCCAGCTTTCGCGGGTGTGGATCAAGACCGGCGATCCCAGAATGCCGCTGACGAGCGTCTGGATCAATGACGCGAAGCTGCGTTCCTTTGCTAGCGAGGTCTGCGTCGCAGATCGCGAGGGCGAAAGCCGCGAACTTACCGAGGATCACTTAGCTCTCGTGGCCTAAAGCGCATGGGAGGGAGTGCGCCGCCATGGCGGACTCCACTCCCCTGCCATGCTTCGAAATCGCCGCGCTTTTGCGGCAGGTGTCTACGTCGTGTCCCTTTTTCGGCCCGCAAAGATGCCGACCACGGCATACATTCCTGCGGCCACTCCGGCATAGAGAAACGCATTCGCGAAAACGGTGGTGCCGACGACCAGCACGAGGGCGAGATCGGAATCGGGCCTGGGCGCTACGGCCAGCGACAAAATGAAAGGCGGGCAGAAGACAAGCGCCGCTGCCGTGAGCGGGTGCTCGATCCCGGGTGTGATCGCGCCCGAGGTCCACGCGAAGTAAACTCCCAACGCGACCGCCATCCCCAGCACGAAGCTCAATGACAACACGATGACGAGATAGTTCTCTTTGCTTCGGCCGCGAGCCGCTACATGCATTTTTGCTCCTTACCCAGTGTAGTTGGCGGCTGGAACCAATGCACAGACGCGGTAGTGGGTCAGTCTGGATGAGGATGCGTCCCTTTCGCGCGCCGGCGCGAATCGGGACGCCCAGATCCCTCGCTGCGCAAAAGAGGCTTGCTCGGGATGACAATCAAACTGACCCACTACCACAGACGCCGTCGGCAAGGTCGTGCTATGCTGCCCGCGAACACCGGAGATACCTATCTATGAGCACGACGAATCCCGCATCGCCTCCGTTCACGACCGCCGTTCCGCACAATATGGTGACCACCGCCTTCACCCTCGACGGCTATCAGATTGTTCGCAATTTCGGATTGGTGCGCGGCATCATTGTGCGCTCGCGTTCCATCGTCGGCACCATCGGCGCGGGGCTGCAGACGCTGGTCGGCGGCAACATTACATTGCTGACGAATTTGTGCGAGAAGACCCGCGAGCATGCCTTCGACCTGATGCTGCAACACGCCGCCGAACTTGGCGCGAACGCCGTCATCGGCATGCGCTACGACGCGACGGAAGTCATGCAAGGCGTGACGGAGGTGCTGGCTTACGGGACGGCGGTGTACGTGGAGAAAAGCAACTAGCAATTAGCAGCTGGCAATTAGTCCGGCAAAGACTCGCGCGTGTTCGCCGCCTTCGCCTCAGCTAGTTGCTAATTGCTAGTTGCTGATTGTGTGGCGACAGCGGGAATTGTAGTGTTTCTCGCCATTTACGTCCCTGATCGCGAGTTAGGATCGCAGCTGCTGACGGCCATCTTCGGTGCATGCCTTGTATCGGGCTATAGCCTGTTCGAGGCTTTGGAAGAGGAGAGCACATTCGGTTCTACTGATGTATATCGCGGCATTTTTGACCATTCATTTTGCGTTATGGATGCTGGCTTATCGTTTGACAAGAAGAACAACGGCACCTGTAGCAGGCTAAGCGTTGGTTGTAGAAACCGCAGGCTGTGTTTGGATCGCGCGGCTGATTTTGCTGGCCCAGCGCGCTGGCAGTCAGCGAATCGAGTAACTGCCAAATGCTAAGTGCTCCGGAACGGACTTCCTTGGTGAGCCCGGCAGGAATCGAACCTGCGACCCACGCATTAAAAGTGCGTTGCTCTACCAACTGAGCTACGGGCCCACATTCGTTAATCTAACACAGCAACACCTGCGATTCTGTGCTTCGCAGCTTCGTCTTCCGACATCACATGATGTGATGCCATGAACGCAAAAGCACGCTCGCAAATTGTGATCGTCGGCGGCGGATTTGGCGGCTTGAAGGCTGCGGAAGCGCTCGCCAAATTGCCGGTCGAAATCACCATTGTCGATCGCAAGAACCACCACACCTTTCAGCCGCTTCTCTATCAAGTCGCGACCGCCGGCCTGTCGCCGGCGGAAATCGCCGCGCCCATCCGCGGCATCATGGCTGGGAACAAGAACGTGGAAGTCTTGCTGGGCGAGGTGAACGGTTTCGATCTCGACCAGCACAAGGTGCTGCTGCATGGCTATCAGCTGAGGTATGACTATCTGGTTGTGGCCGCCGGCGCAACCCACGCCTACTTCGGCCACGATGATTGGGAGCCGCTAGCGCCTGGCTTGAAGACCATCGAAGACGCGCTCGAGATGCGCCGCCGCATTCTGCTCGCCTACGAGCTTGCCGAGCGCGAGGCGGCGCTCACCGGCAATCACCGTCCGCTGAACTTTGTGGTGGTGGGCGCGGGGCCGACCGGGGTTGAGCTGGCCGGCACGCTGGCCGAGATCGCGCACAAATCGCTGGCGCAGAATTTTCGCAACATCGATCCGGCCAACACTCGCGTGCTGCTGGTCGAAGCCGGGCCGTCGATTCTCAGCTCCTATCCCGAAGATCTGCGCCGCAGCGCGGTGCGGCAACTAGAGCATCTCGGAGTGGAAGTGCGCACGAATTCTGCGGTGAGCGACGTGTGTTCCGGGCAAGTACGAGTTGGCGAAGACCTCTTGCCGGCCGAGGTAGTGTTGTGGGCCGCGGGCGTTGCGGCGTCGCCTCTCGGGCGCGCTCTGGGAGCGCCGGTCGACCGCAACGGTCGCGTCCTCGTCGAGCCGGACCTCAGCATTCCCGGCCATCGCGAGGTGTTCGTCATTGGCGATCTCGCCACCATGCAGGACGAGCATGGCCAACCGCTTCCCGGAGTCGCTCCGGTGGCGATGCAGCAGGGGAAATTTGTCGGCAAGCAGGTCGAAGCCGATCTTTCCGGGCGCGCGCGCCGGCAGTTTCGCTATTTCGACAAGGGTTCGCTGGCTACCATCGGCCGCGCGGCGGCGATCGCGCAATTCGGCAAAATACACCTGTCGGGCTTCATCGCGTGGCTGTCCTGGCTGTTTATCCACATCCTCTTCTTGATCGGTTTTCGCAATCGCATTCTGGTGATGATCCAGTGGGCCTGGAGTTATCTGACGTACCAGCGGGGCGCGCGTTTGATCACGGGCGAGGTGCGAGTCAGTCCCGTCACGACGCTGGAGTTGGCCGAAGAGGCGCGAACGTCGACCAAGGACATGGCGACGAAGATCGCCGAAACTGCGAGCGAGTCCATAGAAAAGCGCAGCGCTTGATTCCCGCCGTCGGCAATCGTCACTTGACCACCGCGGCTGAATGCTGATCCTGAGCGGTGCCTCATGACCTCGCCCAATGCTATTCGCAACATCTCCGATACCGCGCTGTGGGTGGCTGTCTATCGCGCGCAGGAAAGCGAGCGAAACCACCCCCACTTCCGCGACCCCTATGCGCGCAAATTGGCCGGCGAGCGTGGGTTGCAAATCGCCGCCGGGATGAAGTTCGCGCAGCGGCATTCGTGGTCAGGATAGTGAGTGTTGACCTAAGATGCCGTACTGCCGGGTCACTCGCGTCAGCATAGGCCCAGAAGGCTAAGCTGTTCCCATTCGCGGACTGCTTGCTTTCCTTTATCCGCTATTCACTATCCACTGCCGTTCCACACTGCTACGATGGCGCTAACAATGAAATGCACTGCCGCTCGCCGCATCGTCTATGGGCTCTTGGGTTCGGTGCTGCTTTGTGGATTTGCCGCCGCTGATACACCCGCGCCGGAATTCACCGCCAGGACGCTCGATGGCCAGACGTTCACTAACGACTCGCTCCGGGGCAATGTCGTCCTGCTGCAATTCTGGACAACATGGTGCCCGGTCTGCAAGGCCGATCAGCCGGCTGTCGACAGCGTTCAGTCTGCTTTTGCGGGCAGCGGACTCGTGGTCATTGCCGTGGATGACGGCGAGCCGGAAGCACTCGTCAGAAAGTATCTGCAGGCGAGCCCGAGGTCGTGCGCGGTGGTTGCCACCGGTGACCGCAGTCTCGCGGTCCGCTTCGGCGTGCACAGCTATCCGCATTACGTGGTGATCGATCGCGGCGGCAACGTCGTTGCCATCTCCAGTGGCGGCGGAGGGGAAGCGCACCTGCGCTATTTGTTGAGCCGCGCCGGATTGCCCTCCAAGGCGGAGACCGTAGAGGCCGGCAATCAGCGCACGCCCGTCGGCCCTTCTGTACCGCAATCGATGGGTGTGCGGCCCCAAACTGATCAATGTACCGCCCACGCATAGCGCAGCTCTGGCCAAGCCTATCCCAAAAACTATCTTTGTATTTACCGATGGCGAGCAACTGGAAGCCGAGAACTACACCCTCTATTCCAACTTTCTGCATGTGACGGCGGAGGGACAAGACCGCAGCATTCCCATCAGTGCGCTCGATCTCAAGAAGACAATCGCCCTGAACCACCAGCGTGGAATCAATCTGAAGATCCCGACCAGCGGAAACGAAGTCTTCCTCGCGTTCTGACCAAGCCTTTGGCATTCGTAGCGATTCGTGGTGTAAAGTCTTCCGCACGGAAAGTTTTGTCTGGGATAGCACTCAGTAAAGGAGATCGTCATGACGCAAGATCGCGAGGCCCTCTCGCTTCTGCGTACTGCAAAGACTTCTCTATTCTTCTGTTCAGTCTCTATCCTCGCGGTCGCCCTAAGCCAACCTGTGTCCGCGCAGACGTTCACGCTGCTGCATACTTTCACCGGCGGGGGCGACGGCGCCGAGCCCGGCGGTTTGATTCTGGATCGCGCCGGCAGTCTTTATGGTGCGACCTTTACCGGAGGGCTGAGCGGCGCGGGAACGATATTCAAACTGAAGCAAACCGGCTCCGGTTGGCTGCTCAATCCGCTGTACGAGTTCGACCTCAACAACAATGGCGTGATAAGTCCCAACGAAGACGTCGTCTTCGGTCCGGATGGCAACATTTACGCTGCGGTCGGCATACTGGGTGGCAACGGTGGGATTTTCAAGCTGCAGCCGCCTCCCAGCGCTTGCAAAAGCTCAGTGTGTTACTGGACAGGAACCGTGCTGTATGCGTTCGGACGTTATCCGGATGGGAGCGGACCCAATGGTAATCTCGTCTTCGACTCGGCAGGAAACATTTACGGCACGACCGAGTACGGAGGAGAAAATGCCTTCGGCACCGTCTTCAGGCTGACCTACTCCGGCGGTAGCTGGACGGAGAGTGTCCTTTATAGCTTCATGGGAGGGGCCGACGGCTCTACGCCGCTGGATGGCGTGGTCATGGACAGCGCCGGCAATCTCTATGGCACGACCCGCTTCGGCGGCATGCAGAACTGCAGCGACGGTTGCGGCACCGTGTTCGAACTGTCTCCTTCCGGCGGCGGCTGGACGGAAAAGGTCATCTATAGTTTCCAGGGTCCACCGAATGGCTACGAGCCGTGGGTCGGTCTGACCATGGACTCTTCGGGAAATATGTACGGAACCACGTATGAGGGCGGAAGCGGGGGAGGAGGCACAGTCTTTGAGCTGAGTCCGGCGGGAGGATCGTGGAATTTCAACGTCGTCTACAACATTGTAGGCAACGGCGGCGGTCCCAGAGGACGCGTGGCCATGGATTCAGCCGGCAATCTCTATGACACCTTCACTTTCCCGCCGACCCTATTTAAACTGTCGCCTTCCGGCGGCAACTGGACCTACAACGACCTGCACGACTTTAGCAACCATGACGGCACTTACCCCGAAGGCAACCTCGCAATCGACAGCCAGGGGAATGTTTATGGAACGTGCTCATCAGAGGGACAGGATCTGTATGGCACAGCGTGGGAGGTTACGCCGTAATTCGCAACAACAAGAAACCACCCGGCAAGTTCTGCTCGGGTGGTGTCTTCCTTCAATTAGAGGTAACGCCTATCCAACACTGGCCACAGCGCTGGCCAAGCGCGTGCTCTCCGCCACAGAGCTATCCTGCGCATCCACCACCGCGATGGTTGCGATATTCACCACCTCCTCCACTTCAACACCACGCGTAAGCAGATGAACGGGCTTCGCCATGCCGGCGAGGATGGGCCCAACCACCTCTGCATTGCCGAGTGACCCGAGCAGCTTGCAGGCGATGTTGCACGACTGCAGATCGGGGAAGATGAGCACATTGGCTCCGCCCTTCAGCGTCGAGAATGGAAAAGCCGCTTCCAGTTTCTTGCCGCTGACGGCAAGGTTGCCCTGTATCTCGCCGTCGATGATCAGTGAGGGATCGGCATAGCGCGCCAGCTCGACCGCGCGGCGCACCTTGTCGCACAGCGGATGCCGCGTCGAGCCAAAGCTCGAGAACGACAGCATGGCCACGCGCGGTTCCACGTCGAAGCGGCGCGCCTCCTGCGCGGCACAGAGCGCGATCTCCGCCAAGTCCTCAGCCGTGGGCTCGACGTTCACCGTAGCGTCAGCCAGGAAGTAGAGGTCGCCCTTGCGGGTGATTACGATGTAAATGCCCGAGACTTTGTGAATCCCCTCGCGCACTCCGATCACCTGCAACGCCGGACGGAGCGTCTCGGGATAGTTCTGCGTGACGCCGGAGACGAGCGCGTCGGCATCGCCCATGCGCACCATCATGGAGCCGAAGATGTTGCGGTCGTTCATCAGCTCGTCGGCTGAGCCGAGCGTGACACCGTGACGCTGCCGCAAGCGATAGAACTCGTTAACGTACTCCCGGCGGCGCGGCGCCGTTTCGGGTTCGATGATGGTTACGCCCGTGAGCGGAACGCCGAGCTCCTCTGCCGTGCGCTGGATTTCGTCGCGCTGGCCCAGGAGGACCGGGACCGCGATCTTTTCCTCGGTCAACACGCGGCAGGCGCGCAGGATCTTCTGATGGTTGCCCTCGGGGAAGACCACGCGTTTGGGATTCGACTGCGCCTTGTGGACCATGATGCGCATCAGTTCGTGCGCTTTACCCAGGCGCTTCTCCAGTTGCTCGCGGTATTCGTTGATGTCCACCGGATTCTGCGCTACTCCGGTTTCCATCGCTGCCTGCGCCACCGCCGCAGCTTCCCACACCAGCACACGAGGATCGAATGGCGTCGGGATGATGTAGTCACGGCCGAACCGCAGCCGTTCCACACCATAGGCGCGGCACACGGAATCGGGAACATCTTCCTTGGCCAGCGCGGCCAGCGCATAGGTCGCCGCCAGCTTCATTTCTTCGTTGATTGTCGTGGCGTGAACATCGAGCGCGCCGCGGAAGATGGACGGAAATCCGAGAACGTTGTTGACCTGGTTCGGATAGTCCGAGCGGCCGGTCGCCATGAGGATGTCGTCGCGAACGGCGCGAGCTTCGTCGTAGGTAATCTCGGGATCGGGATTGGCCATGGCGAAGACCACTGGGTTCGGCGCGAGCGAGGCAATCATTTCCGGCGTGAACGCGCCCTTCTTCGAGAGGCCGAGCAGCACGTCAGCGCCTTTACAGGCATCGGCCAAAGTGCGCATCGAGGTCTCTTTCGCGAAGCGCTCCTTGTAAGCATTCATGCCGTCTTTGCGGCCCTTGTAGATGACGCCCTTGGTGTCGACCAGCGTCACGTTCTCGCGCTTCACACCCATCGAGATGTAGTGCTCGGCGCAAGCAATTCCGGATGCGCCGGCGCCGTTGACAACAATTTTGATCTGGTCGAGACGCTTGCCGGTCAGCTCCGCGGCGTTAGCCAGCGCGGCGCCCGAGATGATGGCAGTCCCATGCTGGTCGTCGTGGAAGACCGGAATCTTCATCGTCTTCTTTAGGGTTTCCTCGATGTAGAAGCATTCCGGCGCCTTGATGTCTTCCAGGTTGATGCCGCCGAACGTCGGCTCCAACAATTGGCAGGCTTTGATGATCTCGTCCGCATCCTTCGTGTTCAGCTCGATGTCGAAAACGTCTATGTCGGCAAATCTTTTGAATAGGACTCCCTTGCCTTCCATGACCGGTTTGCCGGCGATGGCGCCGATATCGCCCAGGCCGAGAACGGCGGTGCCGTTGGTCACGACCGCGACCAGGTTGCCCTTGTTGGTGTATTTGAATGCGTCTTGCGGGTTCTTCTCGATTGCCAGGCAGGGAACCGCAACTCCGGGGGTGTAGGCGAGGCTGAGGTCGCGCTGGGTCAGACAAGCCTTCGTCGCGACAACTTCGGTCTTGCCCGGGCGCGGTTTGGAGTGGTAGTCGAGTGCATCCTGATTGGTTATTGCCATAATCTTGCCTCCGCGTGAATTGGAATCGAGTGTGTGCGCAGTCAGCAGAGTATGAATTTATGAACAGATGAGTGCGAACTCACACTGCGAACACACGCAGATTCTTCGCCAGCCGTATAACAGGCTCGCTAATTGAGGATGGGCTGGTTGAGGACCGACATCAAAGTACGGATGTCACAACGGTTTGTGAGCTGAAGCACAAACAGGTGGGTAATAGAAATGAAAACACTGCTCGAACATTCGGAGAGAGTGGAGGAATCGCCGACCACAAATCTATCCACTAACCACTGTTTTCCGCCCCCATTTCCCGCATGATCTGCACACTGGCACTGGTGCCGATGCGGTTTGCGCCGGCATCCACCATCTCCAACAGCTGCGCCGCAGTGCGGATTCCGCCGGCGGCCTTTACCCCGATGTTGACCCCGACCACGCCGCGCATGAGGGCAACATCGGCCGCGGTGGCGCCAGCGTCGGCCAGCCCGCTGGAGGTCTTCACAAAATCGACTTCGGCATCCGCGGCCAATGCGCAGGCCAGAATCTTCTCTCCCTGACTGAGCAGCGCATTTTCCAGAATGAGTTTCAGCAGTGCGCGGTGCCTATGCGCCAGACGGGTAAGGCTGCGCATTTCGGTTTGCACCAGCAAGCGATCGCCCGACTTCAGCGCGCCGATGTTCATCACAATGTCGAGCTCGTGCGCTCCCTGACGCAGTGCGGATTCGGCTTCGAACAGCTTGGTGCTGGTCAGGTTTGCCCCCAGCGGAAAGCCGACCACGGTGCCGACCTTCACCTCGCTGCCGCGCAGGCGTGAAACGGCCAGCCCGACATTCGCGGGATTGACCATCACCGAGTGAAAGCCGTAGCGCAGGGCTTCGTCACAAAGCGCTGTGACCTGGCTACGCGTGGCATCGGCCTTCAGCAGGGTATGTTCGATGAGCTTGGCGGCGTCGCGCCAGTTAGTGATGGAAAGTGCCGGAATTCCCGCGACCACGGGCGACTGGAACGGCCATACTTCGATTCTAACCGCGTTTCGTCCGGCGATTCCAGAGTACAAATGTGCGGCAGATTCCGGTAACGCTGGGCGTAATCAAGTCCATAACCCACCACGAACCGATCAGGAATCTCGAAGCCGACGTAATCGGCGTCAATGGCCACCTTGCGCCGCGAGGGCTTGTCGAGCAGCGCGGCAACCTTGAACGACTTCGGCTGCCGCGCCAATAACAGGTTCCTGATGTAGGTCAGGGTTACGCCAGTGTCGAGTATGTCCTCGACCAGGATGACGTTTCGCCCCTCCAACGACTCGTCCACATCTTTGATCAGCTTCAGCTCGCCGCTTTGCGTGCTGTTGCCGTAGCTGGAAACCGCGATGAAGTCGAAGCTGACGTGAAGCGAGATCTGGCGCGCGAGGTCGGCGAGGAAGATTGCGGCGCCCCTAAGAACCCCGATGAGGATGATGGATTGGCCGGCGAAGTCTTCAGTGATGCGCACGCCGATCTCGGCAACTTTGGCCGCAATCTGCTCACGCGTGATCAGGATGTTGAGCTCGTCCACCGATAAACGATCCCGCGATAAATCGCGTCGTGCCCTGAACGCCAACTGACAACCGACAAAATTGACAACCCCTTGTTGCTACACTTTAGTCGAGTAACGTAATCAAGAGACTCCCCCTCGCTTATGTTACCCTCTAAACTGTTGAAAACAATCAGAAATGCCATAATTATCGCCGCCAAATTAGTTTCGGCGTAAGACTTATGCGCAAATTGGTCTTTTGGAAGGGAGTTACAGGCGGAGCCAAGTCACAAATTCGTTCAAAAATGGGAATGCCTCGCTTTCGGGCGACTGGAAATGTCTAATCTTCTTTTTAGCGCCAATTCCGCTTTGAGTTGTTCGGCCGAGATCTCAACTATCTTGCCGTCCTGCCACACATGGATGGGCAGTCCCCGGTGAGCACGGTCAATCTGGAGTTTTCTCACTGCCTCTTCTAGAGCCACTTGCGCGCGCTCGAGAATCGGCAGTTCAAGAACGTTCGCCAGCGGTTTGGTCATGGCGTGCGGCAACCTCTAAGAATTGATTATATCGCGCAGGGTCCAAAATTCTCAGCGCGCCGAATTCCTCGAGAGCGACCGTTCGAGGTCTGCGACCGGAATTATCGAACAGTGCCCAGCGATCGGCTAGCGGTTGGTAATATAAAACGAAGTGCCGAGATCGGGGTTTATGCCAAGGCGAAGGGAAGGTGGACTGAGGTGCTCCCGGAAGTTGTGAACTGGAAAACGGGCGGTGTGGTAAAAAACGTCGCTACTGTAGGTATTGTGAAAGGGGATGTGAACGGCCACATCAACGGACCGACCAGCAGAAACTATCTGACCACGCCACTTGATTTCTTGATTGTTGTCCTGAAGGTGTAGCTATAACCGAATACCAGCTAATGAAGCTTCACCAACACGGAAGCAGCCGTGAGTTCCGCACCGTCACTGGTGGAGTGTTCCACGTCTCAGGAGGCGCTACCCGTGACCTTGGGCAGTCGAAGTGAAGCCTGCGGGTTTCTACCGCGCCGATTGCGAGCGCTTCCTGAGCCTGCCTTGACCGGAGACGGACACTGTACGCTGGCGTCGCGGGGCGGCGCTGGCTTCCGCAGTTTTCACCAGTAGCCGCAGGGCGCGGTTCACCGATTCGGAATCGGGAAAGACGCGAGCCAGCTCCGGTTCAATGAGGATAAGATTCGACCCGGATACGGCCTGCGGATAGTACTTGCCTCGAACCATAGGACCGAGTTCCGAAAGATCGTACTCCGGACGCAGGTCGTCACTTCGTTTCGCTGCTCTTGCCTTCTTCATACTGGATGCGCTCTTTTTGAGTTGCCGTTCGGGCGGTGATGATTCGCGTGCGCTCTCCCCGCTGACAATGCGCGACGAACAGCACGCGACGCCGGATGCTGTACCCGATCGTGCAGTGTGCAGTGCCCCAGGTTCGCCATCCTTTGGCTAACCTAGGCCCAGGTTAGCGTCCAAACGATGGACGCGAACCTGGGGCACCGCCGAATCCACCGCTACATCCCCGGCATTTTCATCCCCGCCAGGCGGCGGGCGAAGCTGGGCTTGCCCATGCTCTTGAACATCTTGCGCATCTGCGCGTACTGCTTGAGCAGTTGATTGACTTCCTGCACGCTGAGTTCCCGAGCCGCGGGCGATGCGCTTGCGGCGAGTGCCGTTGATGACCTCGTGGTGCTCGCGCTCGTAGGGCGTCATGGAGTTGATGATCGCCTCCACGCGGTTGATCTGCTTCTCGTCGACTTTGTCGGCGGCCTGCTGCATGTTGGCGAACGGGCCGATCTTGGGCATGTGGCCCATGATGCTGGAGATCGATCCCAGCTTCTTCACCTGGCGCAACTGGCCACGGAAATCCTCCAGCGAGAAGCCGTCGCTCGACAGCGCCTTGCGCGCGAACTCTTCCGACTTACCTTTGTCGAGCTTCGACTCGGCCTTCTCGATGAGCGAGAGGATGTCGCCCATGCCGAGAATGCGGCCGACGATGCGGTCGGGATGGAACGGCTCCAGCGCGTCGTACTTTTCGCCGACGCCGATGAACTTGATGGGCTGGCCGGTGACGTTGCGGATCGAGAGCGCCGCGCCGCCGCGCGCGTCGCCGTCCATCTTGGTGAGCACGACGCCGGTGAGCGTCAGCTTCTTGTGGAACTCGTCGGCCGAGCGCACCGCGTCCTGGCCGGTCATGGAGTCGGCGACGAAGAGGATCTCCTGCGGGTTCAGGATCTTCTTCAGCGACTGCATCTCGTCCATGAGCTGCTCGTCGATGTGCAGGCGGCCGGCGGTATCGACGATGAGCACGTCGCAGGCGTTGTTGATGGCCTCGCGCCGCGCCTCCTTCACCAGGCGCTCGACGGTCGCGGTGTTCGACTCCTCGACCTTGCCCTCGTAGAGCTGCGCCTTGATGGCGTTGGCGACGACCTTGAGCTGCTCGCGCGCGGCGGGACGATAGACGTCAACCGAGACCAGCATGGGGCGATGCCCGCCCTGCTTGAGCCAGTGCGCCAGCTTGCCCGAGGTGGTCGTCTTGCCGGAACCTTGCAGGCCGGCCATGAGGACGACCGTCGGCGGCTGCGAGGCGAACTTCAGCTTCGCGGTGTCCTTGCCGAGGACGTTGATCAGCTCGTCGCGAACGATCTTGATGACCTGCTCGCTGGGCGAGAGCGCGGTCATCACTTCCTGGCCGACGGCCTTCTCGCGAATGTGGTCAACCAGCTCTTTGACGACCTTGAAGTTGACGTCGGCTTCGAGCAGCGCCATGCGGATTTCTTTCAGCGCTTCGCCGATGTTTTCTTCGTTCAGCGTGCCCTGTCCGCGCAGGTTTTTGAATGCGCGTTGCAGCTTGTCTGTAAGGTTCTCAAACATTGTCAGGAGTCCGAAACTTGGCTGGATGCGCAGATATAGACAGCATCCACGCTGGTATCAGGATAGCATGGGTAGAGCTGGCCTTTAGAGACTGTGTCGCCCGACCCGTGTCGCCACTGCCGCGGCTCGTCTTTTGTGCCACTGGCAGCGCGGGCTTACGCCCACGCCTAACACCATCCCGCCGCTGCGCGGCTGTTTCGGCCGCAATTCCCCGCGTTTGTTCCACCCTAAAGAAACGATTTCGGCTCGTCACACAGTCTCTAAAGGCCAGCTCTAGCAGTAGTGTCGTGACGAATCTGCCGAATACCTAAAGGCCGGTCGAACAGCTCAGGATGCAGCGCCCAGGCGATTGCGTTCAAGCCGCCGATCAGCGTGCTCGCCGGGTTATTCAGTAGCTCGTCGGTGATGCAAAACACGCGCTGATTCTTGACCGCGGGCAACGCCTGCCATTGGCGCTGCTCCGCAATCTTTTCCAGCGGCACGCGATCCCCGGCGCCGCACCAGGCAGCCAGAACCACCTCGGGCTTTGCCGATGCGATATCCTCGGCCGTCATCGTCTGCCGTGGTTCGCCGATGAATTCACCGCCGGCGGCTTCGACCAGTTCGACGACCCAAGGCTCGGAAGCAATGATCGGCTTGCCCCATTCCTCGCAGAAGACCTTCACTTTGGCGGAGCCAGCGGTATGCTGCCTGACCTCGGCAATACGCTGTTGCATGCTGCCGATGATCGCTTCGCCGTTTTCGCCGGCGCCCATGATTCCCGCAATAGCGGCGATGTCCACATAGATGTCGGCCAGCGTTCGCGGCGTCAGTCCGAGAAATCGCACACCCGCTTTGAGAATTTCGGCGACCGCCTCACGTTTATACGGCACCGAGGCCAGCACCAAATCCGGACGCGCGGCCAGAATCTGCTCTGCCTGTGCCGACCAGGAATCGGAGACAATAATGATGTTGCGCTCCCTGATCTCGGGGCAGACATCGAGGCAATACTTGGTGCAGGCGACCAGGCGATCGAGTAGGCCGAGATCGCGCACTGTGGCCGTCGCGCTGGGCTGAAGCGAGACCACTTTTTGTGGAACGTGAGTTGCGGTTTTCAAGTTGGTTCGATTATATGAAAAGTTGAGGAGATTCTGCCCGCGGGGATGGGCCCAACTGTAAGGGGCGAACAGATGGCTATCCAGCAAATCAGCATCATCGGTACGGGCTTGATTGGTGGCTCGCTAGGGCTGGCGCTCAAGCAGGCCGGCTTTGCCGGGCGCATTGTCGGTTGCGACAAAGGTGCGGTGCTGGAGATCGCACAAGCCCGGGGCGCGATCGATCGTGCCGAAGCCGATCTTGAGCGCGCCATTGTCGGGAGTGACGTTATTGTGCTTGCGACTCCGGTGGGCTGCATCCTCTCGCAATTGGAGACGTTGGCTCCTCTGGTTGCGTCCGGCGTTTTGATGACGGATTGCGGCAGCACGAAGGAACGCCTGGTTGAGCTGGCGCGCATGTTGTTCGGCGACAGCGCTAAACAACGCGTTTCGCCTGGACACCCCATGGCCGGCAAAGAGGTGGGCGGCATCGGGAATGCTGATCCTGGCTTGTTTCGCGATGCCGTCTGGCTGATCACGCCCATCGAGGCCGGGCAGGCATATACGACACGGCAGCAGGAATGGATGGAGTTGCTGCGGGCCATTGGCGCGCGCGTCATCACAATGGATGCTGAGCGCCATGATCGCCTGTGCGCCTGGATCAGCCATCTGCCGCAGATGATCGCGACGGCGCTAGCTTCATCGCTGCGCGAGGAGTTTGGCGACGACGAAGCGCTGATGCAGATTGGCGGTCGCGCCCTACGCGAGATGACGCGCATTGCGCATAGCCCGTACTCGATGTGGCGAGATATCGCGCTGACGAATACGGAGAATATTGAAGACGCGCTGCTGCGCTTCGAGCAGCAACTGGCGCACCTGCGCGAGAACCTGCGCGGGCCGGGGCTGCGGGAGATGTTTGAAGCCGCGAATCAGTGGCCAATGGTCAGTTGCCAGTTGAGCTGGGAAAGTTAAATCCACCGGAAGAATAAAACGTGGCTTGGGTGCAACGTCCGCCGGATAGCGAGGATTGGTAACCCGCGTCTGACAACTGACCACTGGCCACTGACCACTGTCTTCGATACAATCGCCCGTCGGAACAACTTATGCCACTGAACAAGGTAGTTGCGAACGCTGACGAGGCGGTCCACGACATCGAGGATGGCGCCACCATCATGGTCGGCGGCTTTGGGCTGTGCGGCATTCCGGAAAACCTCATCGCCGCGCTGGTCAAGAAGGGCGTGAAGAACCTGCACACCATCAGCAACAACGTCGGCGTGGACGAATTCGGGCTGGGCCTGATGCTGGCGGCCGGACAGATCACGTCGCACAAGGGCAGCTACGTCGGCGAAAACAAGCTGCTGGAAGACATGGTGCTCACCGGGCGTATCGACCTGGAGCTCATCCCGCAGGGCACGCTGGCCGAGCGCATTCGCGCGGGCGGCGCCGGCATTCCGGGGTTCTATACGCCGACGGGCTTCGGCACCGTTGTAGCCGAGGGGAAAGAGACGCGCGAGTTTGATGGGCGCCCGTACGTTCTGGAGCGCGGCATGACCGCCGACTTCGCGCTCATCAAGGCATGGAAGGGCGACCGCTGGGGCAATCTTGTCTATCGCAAGACGGCGCGGAATTTCAATCCCATGATGGCAACCGCGGGGCGCGTAACGATCGCCGAGGTTGAACACCTGGTCGAGCCGGGCGAGATCGATCCCGACCACGTGCATACGGCGAGCGTATACGTACACCGCATCCTGCAGGGAACGAATTACGAGAAGCGCATCGAGCGGCGTACGGTTCGGAAGGTATGAAGAAACCGAGCCGGCGGACTCGGGCGTTGCGAGATGAAGGGACCGCAGTCCTTGTTCAGGATTTCCCCGAAGGAGCGTCCTGTTGAATCCAAATCCACTGACGCTTCCCATTGTACTGGTGCTGGTCGCGATTGTAGTCGTCGCGCTTTCCATCCGCCGCCTGCGCAACCTGCAACGCACACCCCATGGCAAGTGGCGTCGCATCACGGAACGGGTATTGCTGTCGTTGGTCATCCTGGTTTGCGTGCTCCTTGCCGGCTGCACCGCCTACAACGCAGTCGCCCTTCGCTATTACCGCGCCATGTATCCCCCGCCCGGGAAGATCTACAGCGTCAACGGACACGACATGCATCTCTACTGCACGGGTGAGGGCACTCCCACGATTGTCCTCGAGGCGGGAGGAGGAAACGGCATGTTGAAATGGGCCAAGGTGCAATCGGGGCTTTCCAAGACGACGCGCGTTTGCTCCTATGACCGCGCTGGATTCGGCTGGAGCACTCCGGGGCCCGATCCACGCGACGCCAACACCATTGCCGACGAATTGCATGCTCTGTTGCAGCAAGCCGGCGTACCCGGCCCCCTCGTCTTGATGGCACACTCGAGGGGAGGCCTCTATATACGCGCTTACACGGCTCACTATCCCGAGGACGTGGCCGGGCTCGTCTTCGTTGACAGCGCTACGCCCCTCGACGACGACCGTGAGTCTCCCGAGCTGCGAGCGGCGACGTCGCACTCCAAGTATGCCTACTACCCTTTTGTTCTGCTTATTGCTCTTGGCCTGCAACGGCCGGTGGGCGCATGTTCAGCGGAGCCTGGCTTCGATCAGCCCGACGCTGCCCGGATCGCGCAACTCGAATGCGGCAAGCAGTTCGACCCAATATGGAGGGAATACATTAGCACGCATCGGAACGGCGAGGAGACGATCAACACCGGTCCCTATGGAGAGATGCCAATCCTGATCTTCTCGCGCGATCCTCAACTGGATCGGAAAACTTCGGACCTTCCGCCCAAGTTGGCGGTTGAAGAAAGTACGCTGTGGGATCAGGATCAGGAAGCCCTAAAACGCGTGTCCACCCACAGCCGTAGAATCATTGCCAAAGGCAGCGGACACCCAATACAAGTCGAGCGCGCCGATTTGATCAACCGTGAAGTTGCCATCTTTATCCAGCAACTCCGAAACAACGAGCTGCGAACCGACTACGGCTCGACGAAAACGGAATAAGGCATTAAGTTGAATGCGAATCCACTGACCCTTCCCATTGCCATCGTGCTGGTCGCGATTTTGTTGGTTGCGCTTTCCATCCGCCGCCTGCGCACACTGCGACGCACACCGTATGGCAAGTGGCGTCGCATCACGGAACGAGTATTGCTTTCCTTTGTCATTCTTCTTTGCGTGGTGGCCGCCGGCAGCACCATCTTCAATGCGGCTGCCCTTCGCTATTACCGCGCGATCTATCCGGCTCCCGGTAGGATGTATGTTGTTAATGGACACCAGATGCATATCGACTGCACGGGGGAGGGCTCTCCGACGATTGTCCTTGATGCAGGATCAGGAGAGGATTCGTTGGTGTGGAGCAAGGTGCAACCGTATCTTTCAAGGACCACGCGAGTTTGCTCCTATGACCGCGCCGGAATGGGCTGGAGCGCTCCGCAGCCCGGTCCGCGGGACGCCGACGCCATTGTCAGTCAATTACACGCTCTCTTGCAGCAAGCCGGTGTGAGCGGCCCCATCGTCTTAATGGGGCACTCGCTTGCGGGCCTCTATATACGAGCGTACGCCACCCGCTATCCCGAGGACGTGGCTGGGCTAATCTTCGTTGACGGCAGTTCGCCCCTGCAGGAGGAGCAGGGATCTGCCGAGCTGAGAGCGCACGTGTCTATCTCTAAATACCTCTACTATTCTTTAGTTGCGGCCTTTGCTCTTGGCGTACCACGGCTCATGGGCTACTGCTCGTCGGAGCCAGGTTTTGATGAGCCCACTGGAAAAATGGTGGCGGAACTCCAATGCGGCCTGTTGTGGAGCGAATGGCGGAGAGAGTATACGAGCATTCGGCGGTCGGGCGAGGAAACGATCAACACAGGTCCATATGGAGAGCTGCCAGTCTTGATCTTTTCGGAAGATCCTCAGAAGATGAAGCAGACTGCCGGGCTTCCGCCTAAGTTGGCGCTCGAAATGTCCGTGGCGTGGAACCAGCACCAGGAAAACCTAAAACACTTGTCGACCCGCAGCCGTAGAATCATTGCAAAAGGAAGCGGACACTTTATACCGATCGACCGGGCCGATCTGATCAACCGGGAAGTTGCGATCTTTATCCAGCAAATCCGAGACAACGAGCTGCGCAGCGATTATGGCTCGACAAAGACGGAATAAGGCGCTCAGGACCTGACCGACGCTGCAAAGTGAAGGCATTGGCCAGCGGCGCCCGACCATTCGACGGACCCAGAGAGGGAAATGATGGCCGAACCTAAACTGGAAAAGCAGAAAGACACCGAAAAGCGCGACCGCATCGTGCGGCGGGTGGCGCGCGAGCTGCGCGACGGATTCTACGTCAACCTCGGCATCGGCATGCCGACGCTGGTGGCTAACTGCGTGCCACCCGGCGTCGAGGTCGTGTTGCAAAGCGAGAATGGCATGCTGGGCGTCGGGCCGTATCCATTCGCCGGCGAAGAAGATCCCGACCTGATCAACGCCGGCAAGGAGACCGTCACCGAGATCCCCGGCACCGCATACTTCTCCAGCGCCGAATCGTTCGCCATGATTCGTGGCGGCCACATCGACCTGAGCGTGCTGGGTGCGATGGAAGTCGACGAAGAAGGCAATCTCGCCAACTGGATGATCCCCGGCAAGATGGTCAAAGGCATGGGCGGCGCGATGGACCTGGTGGCCAGCGCCAAGCGCGTGATCGTCGCCATGGAGCACACGACCAGGGATGGCAGCCCCAAAATCTTGAGACGCTGCACGCTGCCTATCACCGGCTTGCGCGTGGTGAACACGATTGTCACCGAGATGGCGTACATCCATGTGACGCAAAGCGGGCTGGTGCTGGATGAGATTGCGCCCGGGCTGACGTTTGACGATGTCCAGAAGGCCACGGAAGCACCACTGATCGCCAGCCCCGCGTTGAAGACGATGGAATTCTGAGCGGTGTGCGGTCTGTCCGCCATGACGCGCGTGTGACGACTACGAGCAACCCATCGCAGTGTGACGTAGCGCATTGTGCCGTCGCTGGGCTGTGTTCCATATTTACGTGTTGGGACAAGCAGCCCCCGGAAAGAAGGTCGCGATGCGCCTCCGCGTGTGCTACCTGGTTGCGGTTCTCCTGTTGGCGTTTACCACAGCCACACCCTCGCAAAGCAACTCACAAACTTCAAAACCTGAGATCAAGAACGTGCCGCCCATGTACACCAGTCCGGCCTCAGGGCGGCAGATGTTCGACGCTTATTGCGCATCGTGCCATGGCCAGGGCGGCAAGGGCGATGGGCCGGCAGCACCGGCGCTCAAGAACGTGCCGACGGATTTGACGCAGTTGGCGGCGAAGAATGGCGGCACCTATCCCGAATCGCATGTTGCGCAGGTGATCAAAGGCGACCTGATGATGGTGGCGCATGGCAGTAAGGACATGCCGGTCTGGGGCCCGGTTTTCCTGTACCTGGAGCAGCATGATCCGGCGATGGCGCAATTGCGCGTGCGCAACCTGACCCGGTACATCGCGTCAATGCAGCAGAAGTAACCGCGGCAACGTTGTCGATCGCGCCGCCGGATTATTCTGTCAGCCGTGCGCGGTTTCGTTGATAGAAGAATGACACGGCGAGCAGAATCGCACCCAGGACAATGAAGGCAACGATGCGATAGCCGCGTTCCAGTGCGGCGATGTCGTAGAGAAATACCTTGGCCGTCGTGATGGCGAGCAGGGCGATCGCTTGCCAGCGCAGAAAAGCCGAGCGTTTCCAGAAGCCGACGAGCATCAGCGCGCCACCATAGACCATCCATACAGCGGAATAGGTGAAGGCGCGCGCAGTTTCCATGGCGCGCCAGTCAACTCTCGAGAGCGGATGGCCCGGCGCGGGGCGAAAGTAATCTCCCACTTCGAAATTCAGCGCGGCAAGCGCTAAGACATTCAGCGCCAGGATGGCCGCCCCGGCCCATTGCTGATTGTTTGCGCCGCCTTCCTTAGCGGCGTAATGCGCCAATAGCGCCAGAACGGCGATTGCCAGCAAATACAGCCCAAAACGAGGATTGAAGAGCAGCGGCTGAGGGGCTGCGGAATCCACGAAGAGGAGGCGCAAAGCACCTAGCAGAAACGCTGCCGCTCCCAGCACGCGCAGCAGGAGACTGCGGCTACGGTGCGCGGCCCAGAACAGTGCGCCGGCCTCGACCAGCCACGCGAAGGCCAACCAGTACGATTCAATCTTTATCGGGATGGCGGCAGTGAGGAAGCAAACCCCCAAGGCGACATTCACCGGCACGTACAACGGTATGGCCGTGCCCCCTTGCTTGTGTAACAGACGTGCGAGGCCAAAGTAGAAGCCCGCGACTGCGACACACAACCATGCCAGATCCACGCGATAATGCTGCTCCAGCATGGTGTAGCTGGCGACGAAATAGGCTGCGGCATCGAGCAACGCGAGCCCAGCCATTAGGTTTGAGAAACGAGAAAGTGACTTATCGACGAACGGAGCGATGGCGTAGAGCACGAAGAAAAAGCAGGCGAAGGCCAAAGTTGTGGCGAGCTGCGGGTCCGTATAGAACGTCGAGGCCCACGCCGCAAACAGCGCTACCGTTCCCAAGAAGCTGCCAAACAGGACGCGCGGCCAGCGTTTCAGGGCCACCATCCACGCCATCCCCAGGTCGAGCAGGGCGATGTAGCAGAACAGCGCGATCTCGCGGTTCTGGCCGGTGGAGACCAGCACTGGCGTGAGAAATCCACCGGCAATGGCAAAGGCGGCGAGCAGTTCTGAGTTTTGGCGCAGCGAAAGCGCGATCGCGGTGAGGGTGACCATCACCATGCCGAAGAACGTGACCGACGGCGGAACGAGGTAGTAATACTGGGACGCAGCCCATAGCGAAAGATATAGCGCGCCAAAAGCTACCGCTTTCAGCGAGTAGGCAAAGCCGGGATAATTCTTGCGGCGGAAACTTTCGCTCCAGAAAAGCACCGCCAGTCCGGCAGCGATGCCGATCATGACCTGCGTGGCCGGGCCGATCCAGTTGTTCTCGAAGGCGAACTTCAGAAAATAAGATAAGCCGACCAGCACTGCGACAATGCCGGCGCGATTCAGCCACTGGCCGCCAATGCGGGACTCGAGCGAGCTATGCGCCGTTCTGGGAGGAGCATGCGGAATTTGCGAGATAGGCGGTTTTGGCGACACCCCTGTTGTGAGGGCGGAATCCATTACCGGTGGAGGCGGCGCGCTTACCGAAGGCGGCGGCTCTGGCGTTGTGAACTGCGGTTCGAAGCTGCGCTCAGGCTGGGTTTCGACCACAGGCGGCGTACTGTTTGGACCGGCCTGCGCGACCAGCAACTGTTCCAGTTGATAAACGCGGCGGGTAAGCGCGGCCAGTTGCTCGCGCAGCCGCTGCAGCTCCACGGATTCGGAGGATTCGCTCACTCAGACGCTAAGCACATTGTGGGGTGATTACGGGCCTACGATACGCGAAAGCGAAAGCACAAGCAAAAACGCGTAGTAACGCGGCGGAATTGCTCAGAAGCTGATCTTCAGAATGCGGCCGTCGTTCCCGACCAGCCAACCGGCTTCGGGGCCGGCAAATGCCACGCCCCAATAACCCGACACTCCCGATAACTTGAACCAGGTCACGCCTTCGTCGGGTGTCCAGGCCGCGCCTCCGTCGTTCGCGGCGATCACCACCACGCGCGCGTGCGCGGCTCCCACATAGCTCAAGCCGTAGATCGCTCCGGTTACCGGCGGCTTGTTGGTGAGCGCCCAGGTCTTGCCGCCGTCGCGAGATGTCGCCGCCGCCGCATCGTTGGGATGCTTGGGATCGAGATTGCCTCCGCCGATGATGCCGTTGCGAGCATCGCGAAAGGCTACGGTGAATGCGCCCGCGCCTTGAGTGCTCGTCAATGGCGTTTGGTAGGCGGTCCAGCGCTCGCCTCCGTTTCGAGTGACCAGGACCCGCGAAACGGACGCTCCGCCAGTCGCGATCCAGGCGTTCTGCTGGCCTTGAGTCGCTATACAGGTACCGCTGGAGGCAAAAGAACCCTCGCCGGGCAGCGCGGCCGGGAGCTTGCCGTCGAGTTCCTGCCATGTGGTTCCATTGGTCGTGCGCAGGTCAGGGAAGACGCCGTTCACGGAGTCGCTGTGAGCGATGCCGCGCGTTGGCGTCCAGAACGCGAAACAATCGTAGAAGGCTTTGGCCTTTTCGTTCTGGAACTCGATCGTCCAGCTCGCGCCGCCGTCGGTCGTCTTGTAAATGCGAAAGTCGCCGGGGTGATCCCCGACTGAGAGCAGATAGGCAACCTTGTCGCTGACGGCGTGTACATCCCGGAACTGCAAAGTTTCCGCTCCGGCTACTGCGCCGGCTTTCCAGGTTTCGCCGCCGTTGACCGTTCGCGTGAAGCTGCCGTTCTTGCCGCCCGCCCAGACCACGCTGAGCGTTGACGGCGCTTACAGCAATCAGGCCATTCTTGGTGCCGCTGTTCTGGGGCGTGAGCGTGGGTTCAGCAACGCTGGGGTGCAGTTGCGCGATAGCCATTCCGGTAATGATCAATGCGCTGACTAGAGCAATGATTAAAGGATTGGGGATTGCGGCGGCCACGCGGATGCGGCGGGCGCAGACCGGAACGGCAGGCAAACTTGAGTTTCGCAAATCCTGACCTCCAACAAAAAAGCCCGCCAGGCGGCGGGCTCGTCAACTCAAAGCCTCGACTCAGAACGTAAACGCCAGACCGCCGCGTACGCTGCGTGCCGACTGTACCAGATAAACCGTGTTGCCATCCGGACCGATGACCGGCACATAGCCCTGCGCCAGCAGGTTGCGAACATCGATCAGCGCTTCCATCTGTCCCGGCATGCCATGGAAATGGGGCAGCGGCTGACGGATGAAGAGGTTCAGGAAAGGATCCGTCTGGCCTGCGGACGCGTTGAACAGGTCAACCGGAACCAGAGTCTCGCCGCTGGTCCAGCGATAGGAGGCAATCCATTTGGTCTTGCAGTGCGGCAAGCCCCCGTTCAGCTTCAGCGCGGCGGAGTGACGCCAGCCGTGGTACAGGCTGTCGCTCACCGCAGTCCAGTTGAGATTCGGCTGGTCCAGTTCCAGTACACCGCCATAACTGTAATCCAGCGTCGCGCTGAGATTCTCGTTGATCTTGTGCTTGTAAACGAAACGCACACCCTGAGCGCGCAGTTCGCCGCCGTTATAGCTGAAGGTGCCGGAGTACACATCGGGCAGAACGTCAGCCGCATCGGGATTGACATAGCCGACGCCCAGCAGCGCCGGGTCCTTGATGCGGTCGTTGTAGTACGCGAGCTGCAGCTTGTTGTCGTCCCCGAAACGCCGGGAGATCGAAACCTCGTGGTGATGGGCATTCTCCAGAAGCGGCGTGCCGTCGACCAGGCTCATGCGCGGACCGGTTTCCGAGAGGTCGGCCGGGGCCGAATCGAAACCTTTGCTGGCGCGAGTGTTGGGCTCGCTGGTGGCGTAGCGATACTCAAGGATGGTATTGGGCCCGAGATGAAAATCGGCCGTCGCCGTGGGACGGAAGGCGTTCGCTTCGTGGCCCAGGAACTCGATCGCCTGCCCCTCGCCGCCCACCTGGAAATCAAGAAAATCGCTGACCGAGAAGCCGTCTGCATAGGACATGGCCACCGCGTCCAACGCGCCGCCATGTGGCACGGAGTCCGGGGCAGAGAACCGCCGGACAATCAGGGACAAGGATTGCCGGAAACCATCCTGGTTGTCGCGGGCGTAGGAGGCGCGAATCACGCCGTCCGGCGATCCCGTCGCGTATCCCAAGTCCCCGGCAAACCCCAGCGTTCCGCTATGGAAAATCGATTGCTCCACGTTGAAGGCGGTGCCCAGGTCGGAGGCGCTGCCGTAGCCTTCGCTGGCTGCACCCGCCATCAGCGCCAAAGTTCCTTTCAGCGGCTGCCCTTCCTGCTGGGTTTCAACGATGAGCGCCGTGTCATCATCGAAGCGCAGGACGGGGCGGTTGGCAGTTGAGCGCAGTGTCCACTTCCAGCTATCGTCCTCAGTGTCGCCCTTCTTCAGCGGAGGCAGCATTCGCACCGCTTCAAAGAGCGTATTCAGAGTGACGTTCAGGACCTTGCTGGTGCCGGCCGCCAACACCACATCTTCGCGAAGGGTGGGCACGAACGAAGGAGCGGAAATGTGCAGATCGTAATTGCCGGGAATCAGCCCGGTGAGAATGAAATATCCTTTGACATCGGTATAGACGATTTGCAATTGTCCGGTGGCGCTGACCAATTGCACGGTCGCGCCCATCTGCGGAACACCGGCAGTGTTTTTGACGAACCCCGAAATCGAGCCCGGATTGACCCCAGCCGATGCCACCGCACAAAGCGAGGCTACCAACACACACCATGTCAGTAATCGGGTCATTTGACTAACCCCTCTCAGAGGTTCCGGGAGCAAAACGCTGCGACGCCATCTTCCACCCCAGCAATCCAAAGGAAGCGATTGCCGGGGACCCCGGAAAGCCCGCAGTTCCCAAGCAGCAAGTTACTCGACAGCAAACCGCACCGAGGGAGCGATTTCCTGCTTCGAGACGTTGTCGTCCACCTTTACCGTGAGCCTGTAAACGCCGGGCTCAAAGTTGTTCAACGCCAAACTTTTCGCCAGCGTGACTTGATCGCCAACGTTACCCATGGCATCGGTCGATTCCGAAGAGTGCAACACCGGCTGGTTGTTGGCCATGTTTACGATTTCGTAGTCGATCTTGGCCGAAGTCTTCCTGGTCTTGTCGTCCGGTTGCAGATTATAAATCTGCATCCATAGGCTCATGCGCTGATCGCGTTTGAAGCTGGCCGGCTTGCCGTCGGGGCTATCCAGATGGGGATAGGCCAGCTTGGTTTCGCCGATTACGAAGCTGCCCGATCCGACGTTCTTGGTAGCCACTTTCTCCATCCGGTCGGCGAGAATCAGCGATGACGCGGCGAGCTTGTCATCCGTATATTCCGGGACCAGGATACCGCGAGTCCACGTCCCCACACGGTCGCCATTCACGTCCTTCACCACCAGGTCAATGCGATAACGGCCAGGACGCAGCGGAACGGCTTTCCAGTAGAGCGACGAATGCTCCAACGTCTTTTCCAAGAGTTCCTGCGGAACATCGACCTGCACCGTGTCCTCAAAGGTCTGCGCCACCCGGCCGGTGATTCCGGTCACGCGGCCAAAAATGTTGACCGTGCCGCGCTGGATGCCATCCTTGGTCACGAAGGTGATGTCCTTGTTCTTGACCTGCAGCGTTACCGGAACCAGCACGGTGTCGCCCGTGACTTTCACGTAGTCGGTGCGGACCTCGAAGGGCATCAGGTTGACGTTGATCTTGTGGCTGACAACCTCTTCCAGGTCCTTGAATTTGACCGGTGGCGGAGCCTGGATCTTGGCCATCAACTCCATCTTGTCAAATTCGTGATTGTTCTGAATCTGCTGCAGCGGGCCGGCATTGGAACCGAACGGTCCTTGCGCAATGCGGTCAGCCTGGGTCGAGAGCCCCATCTGTTCATACAGCGTATTGCCGCCGCTGGGAGTGTGCAAGAGCGCGTCTTTCTCATTGGGATCGGAAGTGAGGTGGTAATCGCCGCACATGCAGGGATCGACGAACTCCAGGTTGACTTCCTGACCGACTCCTTCGAGATAGCGATAGCGCCAAGTCTCAAAGGGGAAGGTGCTGGTTTCGCCGCCGCCTTCTTCCATGGGCCGCTCGTAGGTGCCGCCCGAGGGGTGCGATTCAATCTGGTCCGGCGGTCCCCACATGATGTAAATGCGGCCGCGATCGGTCTTCCAGCCGGGAATGCCAGCCGCGAAATGCTCGTTGGCGTAGGCGATGCGGCGATAGTGTTCTTCCTTGTATTCGTTCTCCGGGGTGTCGGGCGTAGGATCGCGACGCAGCCAGAATTGCTCGATAAATTGGTCGCGCTCCTCGTCATTGGAAAGCTGCTTGAAGGCCGACTTCTCTTCCGGCGTGATGATGTAGACCACGTCCTGGTTGAGCCACTTCTTGTAGGTGCTGCTCAACTCCTGTTTCAAAGCCTTGGCGTTGGCCTTCTTCTCCTTCTCCGTCAGCGGACGCTTCAACGGATCGGAGGATTGGTTGGAGCTCTGGGCAGGCGCCGCCGCGCCGCCATTGTTGGAGGACTGGGCCGAGCCCGTCGGAGTCTGCGCCGAGGTCGCATTGGCTGTGCTGCCAGAGGGAGCGGCCGAGGTTTGGGCCGCCGCAAACGCGGATGAAAAAATCAGGCCTAACGACAACGAAATGGACCATAGAACCGCACGCAACTTCATGTTAGGCAAACCACTCCTCAGGGAAACACTTTGGTCAGTTAAAATTGTATGTTCTAGCCAGTGTGAACGCAAGGTTATCGGGACGAAATTGCTGTTGCCGGTCACCCCAATCGTATCCCTGGCGTTCGGAACCCGGATTCTCGCGCTAAGTTGCTCAAAACACGAGCAGCTCGGGGTGTTTTTATCGCGCTCTATCCCGCCCTTTTGCATTTTGTCAAATTCGGGGCTGAGTTGCTGCTTCCGGCCAAGTCCGCCATATAATCAGAGTATCCGGAAAGGCAATTTCAAGTTTCGAGTTTCAAGTCGCGCCCCAAGCTTTGATCGGCGCGGCAACCCCGCCCCAAGCTGTCTTGTGCCAACTTGAAACTCGAAACTCGAAACTTTGAAACTGCAGTTCAGGAACCTTACACCGTCTCACTTCGTACAGAAGAACAGTTGTAGGTCTGCCGAGCCCGTTTGGACGAGGTCCCATGAAGAAGTGGAAAAAAGCCGCACTGATCGCCGGAGCTGGTGTGCTCCTGCTGGCCATCGTGGGCTTCACCATCCAGCAGAGTCGCAAGGGAGTAATCCCGGTGCAGACTGGAAAAGTGGTTCGTGAAGACCTGACCTCAGCGGTCACGGCTTCCGGCGAGATCAAGCCGAAACTGTACGTCAACATCGGCGCGTTGGCCCAGGCCAAGATCACGAAGTTGTACGTGAAGGAAGGCGACCGCGTGAAGCAGGGCGAACTGCTTGCCAGTCTGGACAATATCCAGTCTGCCGCCGATGTTGGTGCCACCGAAGCGATGCTGACCGCTTCGCGCACCGACGCTATTGCCATGCAAGCTGCTGTCAACACCGCCGCCGCCGAACTGAAGCAGGCCCAGGCCGAACACGTACGCGCCAAGCTCGACTACGATCGCGGCCAGGCGCTGTACGACAACCAGCTCATCGCCAAGTCCGACTACGATACCAAGAAGGCGGCCTTCGATACCGCGAACGCGCAGTTGGCGCAGGCCCAGGCAAAGCTCGCGCAGGCCAAGGCCAACGTCGACACTGCGACTGGCCACATCACGCAAAATGCAGCCACGCTGCGCCGCGTGAGCGACATTCTGAGCAAGACCGAATATCGTGCGCCCTTCGACGGCGTCATCACCAACCTGCCGGTTCGGGAGGGCGAGACGGTCGTTCCCGGCATTCAGAATTCGCCGGGCAGCACCTTGATGACGGTTGCGGATACGTCGCTGATTACCGCGGAAGTGAAAGTGGACGAGAGCGACATCGTCAATGTGCAGTTGGGCCAGCCCGCCGAGATCACGATCGACGCCATGCCCAAAGAGAAGTTCCGGGGCGTGGTTTCGCAGATCGGCGGCAATGCGCTGTTGCGCTCGACCGGGGTGTCTACCGCGCAGACGACCTCGAGCGGGCAGGAAGCCAAAGACTTCAAGGTCGTGATCACACTGCAGGATCCACCCTCGAACCTGCATCCCGGCCTCTCCGCAACCGCGCGCATCACGACGGCGAAGCGCAGCAAGGCGCTGGCCATACCCATTCAGGCGCTGACCATCCGCACCCGCGGGGAGCTCGCTGCAGAGAAGAATAAGAAGGGCTCGGTGCAGGCTGCGGCCCCGGTGGGCGGAAATCCGAAGGAAGAGTTGCAGGGCGTCTTCGTGCTGCGCGGTAACGACGCAGTGTTTGTGCCCGTGGCGACCGGCATCAGCGGCACTACCGACATCGAAGTGACCAATGGCTTGAAGGAAGGTGACGAGATTGTCACCGGAAGTTACAAGGTACTCCGCACCCTGCGCAACGGCGCGAGCGTCAAAATAGATAACTCGGTGAAGCCGAAGGACGACGAATCGTAAGTCGCCGTTCGCTTTTCGCCAGAGTGTCACTCCAGCGTTTCTGGCGAAAGGCGAATAGCGAACAGCGCGGCTTGGAATGTTGATTACAATGGATAAAGTTATGGCGACTGAAGTAGCGAACCTTTCCGAGCCGCTGAATGCGACTGTGCCCGACAGTTGCATCATCTGCACCGAAGACCTGTGGAAGACCTATGACATGGGCTCAGAGCAGCAGGTGCATGCTCTGCGCGGCGTCAGTCTTCGCATTCAGCGCAACGAGTACGTCGCCATCATGGGGCCGTCAGGTTCCGGCAAATCGACGCTGATGAACCTGATCGGATGCTTGGACACTCCGAGCAAAGGCAATTACTGGCTGAATGGACAGTTGGTCAGCGAACTCGACGACGACGAACTGGCGCGCATTCGCAATAAGGAAATCGGCTTCGTCTTCCAGACCTTCAACCTGCTGCCGCGCGCGACCTCGCTGCACAATGTCGAGCTGCCGCTGATTTACGCCGGCATGCCCGCGGAGGAGCGCATCGAGCGCGCCAAGAAAGTATTGTCCTCGGTGGGCATGGAATCGCGCATGAACCACAAGCCCAACGAGCTCTCGGGCGGCCAGCGGCAGCGCGTCGCCATCGCGCGTGCGCTGGTGAACAATCCCTCGATCATCCTGGCCGACGAGCCCACGGGCAACCTTGATTCGCAAACTGGCGTGGAGATCATGGCGCTCCTAGACCGCTTGTACGAGCAGGGCAATACCATCGTCCTGGTCACGCACGAGCACGACATCGCGGAGTACGCTCACCGCGTGATTCACATCCGCGACGGCCAGGTGTTCAGCGACCAGAAAACGGCGAGTGGGTAGAACGCCCATTCTCCCTTTAAGTGTCATCCTGAGCGCAGCTGACCGCGCAACTATCCTGACAAGCGCGTTTTCTGCGCTTGGCGGGATAGTTGCCCGGTCGAGGAGTCGAAGGACCCCTATCATCGCCTAAATGCCCGTCGTCCTCTTCGCACGGCGAGCACCTATCCGTTTCGTCTAAACTGTTTTTTTGGCGTCCCCGAACCTTCAGCGCGCCCGCTTCACGCAACAACGCAACGAAGCTCGCTTCACTCTGATAGTGGCAGGCGTTTCCGTCGCCGCGCTCCTTTACTACTACGCGCATCAGGAGCTGCTGCTCTACGGCGACGCTGTCGCCCATCTCAATATCGCGCGGCGCGTGGTCGACAATCGCCATCCCCTCGAATCCTACGGTCAGCTCGGTACCGTCTGGTTGCCGCTGCAGCACATCGCGATGCTGCCATTCGTCTGGGTCGACACCTTGTGGCGCAGCGGCATTGCCGGCGCGATACCCGGGATGGTGGCCTTCGTCCTCGGCGCCCTCGGCATTTTCCGTCTGGTGAATGCTCGCGCCGGAGCCATGGCGGGCTACGCTGCGGCCGCTATCTACGCGCTCAATCCCAACCTCCTTTACCTGCAGACCACGGCCATGAACGAGCCCATTTTCCTGGCGTTCTTTATCTGGTCGCTGGTGTATCTCGATGAATTTCTGCGTGGCACTACCGCTTTAAGCCAGAGTAGGGGCCCTTCGACTCCGGCGGCTAAAAGCGGGCCGCCTCCGCTCAGGATGACACCGGGTGAAGAAGCAGGGCGTGAAGCACCGCGATTGCGTCCCCGACAGGCGCTCGAATATTGCGGCATCTGCGTGTATGGAGGCGCGCTCACCCGCTACGACGGCTGGTTTTCCGGCGCGATACTCGGCTTGATTCTGCTGGTCGCATTTCTGCGCTGGCGCTCGCACGCGGATAACCCGCTCCAACGTCGCGCCATGACCAAGTCGTTCGTCGAGGTCCTGCTGCTCAACCTGCTGGTGCCGGTGTACTGGCTGATCTACACCTGGGCTGTCTCCGGCAATGCGCTCGACTTCATCAATGGCCCATATTCCGCGAAGGCTATTGCGCTGCGCAGCACCGCGCACGGCGCGCCGCCATATCCCGGCCAGGACCACGTCTTCACCGCCGGACTGTACTTCTTGAAAGCTGCGCAGCTCAATCTGGGACAGCCGCTGTTTGGCCGCATCCTCCTGGTCCTTGCCCTGATCGGCAGCGGCATCGCTCTGTGGCGATTTCGCCGCTACGGCATTCTCCTGCTGCTGTGGATTCCTCTCGCCTTTTACAGCTTGTCCATAGCGTACGGAAGTGTGCCCATCTACATTCCCGCCTGGTATCCGTTCTCGTATTACAACGTGCGCTACGGGCTGGAACTGTTGCCGGTGTTCGCGGTATTTCCCGTACTTCTCGTAAACCTGGTGGCAGAAAAGGCAAGCACCCGATCGGTACGCGTCGCGATCTGGACTGCGCTCCTGGTGGGCCTAGTGGGTTCGGGTTACCTGTCAGCCTATGCCGGAGCGCCGATCACGCTGCGGGAGGCGCAGGTGAATTCGCGTGGCCGCATGGCCCTCGAGGACGGCCTGGCGAATGCTCTGGCGCAACTGCCGCCATCCTCGACCTTGCTGATGTACGAAGCCGAACATCCCGATTCGCTGCGGATTGCGGGCATTCCGCTGCGCCGCGTGATCTCCGAAAACGAGCATCCCGATTGGGAGTTAGCGTTGCTCGGTCCAGCCCATCACGCCGATTACGTGATCGCCTGTAAAGGCGATCCGGTGTGGGCGGCCATGCGTCACCGCGAAGCCGGCTTCACCAGCGTGACGACAGTCAGCGCGCCGGGGCAGGCGAGCTGCACAGTATATCGGCGGAAGGGCTAGCGCTGCTGTTGAAATTCCTGCTGCGAGATCCCGAGCTGACGGAGAATCTTGAAAAATAGTGGAGGGCCAATTTCGCGTCCGCCGTGTAGTGGAATCGTGACCGCGCGGCCGTCGGGATGGTTCCAACGCTCGTGACTTCCGGTTTGCCGTGTCTTCAGGAATCCCAGCTTGCGTGCGACGTTCTGAAATTCGCGTGCCGTCGCGCTAGGCATGCACGATTTCGGTGCTGTCGGCGGGCAATGTGAGCCCCTTATCTCGGTATTCGTCAGCTAACATCTGGAACACGCTGGAGAGCTCTTGCAGCGCTTGCTCGCGGGTGGGCATCAAGGCGTAGCACCCGGGAATGGCAAGTACCTCGGCGACCCACGAACCGTCTTCCTGCTTATACAACACCGTCTTGTAGTCGCGCAGTTCCATGCACATGTCCTGTATCACGGCAGTTTACCATTGCTGACTGCCCTCCAGCATGCGCCACACTTCCTCGGCGCTCCACTCCGGGGTGGCGCCGGGACGGCTTGCCACCAGCGCCGCCACGGAATTCGCGAAGACTGCGCAGCGCTCCATACTCCAACCCTGCTCCATGCCATGCACCAGCGCCGCGGCGAAGGCATCCCCCGCGCCGACCGTGTCAGCCACGGAAATCCTGCAGCCCGGCGCTCCGGTAAACACTCGGTCGTGATAGATCGCGCAGCCGCGCTCGCCCAAGGTCACGCAGACTGTCCGGCAGTTGTATTGATCGCACCAGCGTTCGCAAAAGCGCTTGACCGAGGCTTCTTCTCCATTCGTCCCCAGCGACGCATCGAGGAACTCGGCTTCGCTGTCGCTTAGCTTGATCACGTCCGCTCGCGCCGCCAGCTTTTCAACCGTCGCCAGGCTCCAGTTACCGTCGCGCAGGTTCACGTCGTAGATTTTCCTGGCCGCAGGGACCGCATCCAGCAGGGTCAGGGTCGAAGCCAGCGTCTGCTCGGAGGTATGAAACAGGGTGCCAAAGTAGATCCAGTGCGGCTGAATCTCGGCGATGCGCCGGTTCTGCGCGGCCGTCAGCCGCACGAAGTCATACGCCGCAGGGCGCACAATCCGGAACATCGGCTTGCCATCGGGATCGAGCTCAACCTCAGCCGTTCCCGTCGGCCTTCCGGGCACAACTGCGACGAACTCGCCTGCGATGCCGAGTTGCCGGATGGCGTCCCGGGCGCGCTGGCCGCGTTCGTCCTCGCCGAGGGCGCTGACCAGATAGACCTCATGCCCCAGCTTGCGCGCATGCGCAGCAAAATTCAGCGGCGCGCCGCCCAGGTACTCGGACGGGCCGATCACGTCCCAAAGGATTTCACCGATACTGACGATGCGCATGAAAGCAGTTTCAGGTTTCGCGTTTCAAGTTTCAAGTTGAGGCGCTTTGGCGGCGTCTGAGCCGCCAGCCGAAATCCTGAGCGAGGTCGCCGCGGCGACCGAACCGAAGGACCTCAGCTTTCACGCTTTCGAGTTGTCGGTTGCGGGTTTCAGGTGGGACAGTTACCAGATCGAAACTGAAGTACTGGAAACTTGAAACGCGAAACTGCTTTTGAGCTCGAAACCGCGACACGTTTGCGCTATGATGGCGGCTCTTATGAAGCTCGGTTTTCAACGCTCCCGCGATACCTCGTTGGCAACAGCGCCCACCCTTGCCGATTTTCCCCAGTTGTCCGGGGCCGATATTGCGGGCATGGTGCAAGGCGAACGCGTCGGCGGCGACCTGTACCACTTTCTGCGCGCCAACCGTTGCCGCGTCATCTTCGGTCTGCTGGATGTCGCCGGTCGCAGTGAGGAGAACCAGAAGATCGTCGACGCGGCGCGCGCGACCTTTCAGGAGCTCGGTTGCGAGAAGTTTGTGGACGAGGAGGTCAACGAGGCGGACGCGATGATGGAGTTCTGCCTCGAGCTGAACCTAAGCATTCGCCGCGCTGCCGCCGGCGTGCGCTCCTGCGCGGCCTTCCTGGGCTGCTATAACGAGGAGCTCGGGACCATCTGCTACGTCAATGCCGGCCACACTCCGGGGCTGCTGCGCGATCCCTTCCGGGATCACGGAATTGCCGGCGACGGGTCTGCCGCTCGGCCTGTTCGCTGCGTCCACGTACGAGGCGCCCACGGCAGCACTGCAATTTGGAGCATCGCTGTTGCTGGTCTCGCGCGGCGTGGTGGAAGCGGCTGCGAAGAAAGAAGAGTTCGGGCTCGAACGCGTCAAACATCGCTTCTTAACCGCACCGGCTGATGCGCGTCAGATTACCGGTGAAATCCTGAATGCGGTCGAGGAGTTTCTGGCCTCCAAACCGCGCCAGAACGACATCACCGCGTTGGCGCTGGCCCGCAGAGCGAAGGCTGTCTCTGCCGCCATCGCCTAAGTGCGTTTCGGGATTTGGTGTGTCCTGGTAGAGCGGCGCTTCAGCGCCGCGTTAAGGTTGCCCTCTGATCCTGGGTTTTGCATTCCGCTGCGAAGGCAGCGGAATGCAAAACCTATCTCTGGCAATCCGCCGAACGCAAGCCTGAAGGCTCGCTCTACCGGGATACACAATCCTGAAACTGTTCTAAGTCTCTCCGCAGCGTTTCGAGTTCTGCGCCTCTCGCCGAATGAGGCCACATGGCCACGATCTCAGCTCCATTGTTCGCTTTCGAACGCCGTCGTTCGCCCTCGAACAAAGCGTGTAAGTTTCGCTTTCGGGGATTCCAACAATAAGCTGAAAACACAGGACTTAGGGCGCTACCTTGCGGCAGCCCAATTGCTCATAATTTAAGTAGACTTGCCAAGGCTCGCGATGCGCACTTTACTCCAGGATCTCCAGTACGCTGCTCGGCAGATGATGAAGTCGCCGGGCTTTGCCGCGGTCGCCATTCTCACGCTGGCGTTGGGGATCGGCGCCAACACCGCCATTTTCTCCGTCGTGAACGCGGTGTTGCTCGAGCCGCTGCCGTACCCCAACGCCAACCGTCTGGTGGCGCTCTACCATAACAAGCCCCACTTCACCCGAGGCTCAATCTCCTATCTCAATTTTCTCGACTGGCAGCGCGACAACCGCAGCTTCGAAGCCATGGCCGCCCATCGGTGGGGCAATATGAAACTCACGGGCTCGGGTGAACCAGAAAATCTAAGCGGCCGCATGGTGTCCGCGGGCTTCTTCGAAATTCTTGGCGTCAAGCCGATTCTCGGGCGCACCTTCTCGGCTGACGAAGACCGGCTCGGCGCCAATCCCACGGTGATGATTTCCGAAGGGTTGTGGAAGCGCAAGTTCGCGTCAAACCGGCACATCATCGGCCAGGCGATCGTTCTGGATGGAGTACCGCGCACCATCGTTGGAATCATTCCCAGCAGCTTACAGTTGCAGATTTGGAACTTTCGTCCCGGTGAAATCTATACGCCGGTTGGCGAATACAGCGATCCGCATTTTCGCGAGCGGCAGGCGGCCTGGGGCATGGATGCCATCGCACGGCTGCGGCCCGGCGTGACGCTAACGCAAGCGGCCCAGGACATGGAGCGCGTCAACCGCAGGCTCCAAGCCGATTATCCCGATGTGGATGCCGGAATTAAAACCACAATTGTTCCGCTCAAAGACGAGATTGTGGGCGATGTGCGTCCGGTGCTCTGGGCGCTGATGGGCGCGGTGATCTTCGTCCTGCTCATCTCGTGTGTGAACGTCGCCAACCTGCAATTGGCGCGATCAAGCGCGCGGCAACGCGAGTTCGCGGTGCGCGTGGCGCTAGGCGCGAAACAAAGCCGGCTGATCCGTCAACTGTTGACCGAGAGCCTGGCGCTCTCGGCCGTGGGCGGCGCCTTCGGCTTGATGATCGCCTATTGGGGAGCGAAAGCGGCGGTCACCGCAATTCCAGACATGCTGCCTCGCACCCAGAACATCGGCCTGGACGGCCGCGTGCTGCTGTTCACCACTATGGTTTCGCTGTTGGCGGGAGTCATCTTCGGACTCGCGCCGGCGCTGCGCAGCGCCCGCACCGACGTGAACTCCACGTTGAATCAAAGTGGCCGCTCGCTTGTTGGGTCGCACGCTCGTGCGCAGTCGGTCTTCGTGAGCCTGGAAATGGCAATGGCCCTCATTCTGCTCGTGGGCGCAGGACTGATGATCCATACCCTGGTGAGGCTGTGGAACGTCGATCCCGGCTTCGAGGCGCGGCGCGTGATTGTCTTCGACATTGCCCCTTCCAAGTCGCTCTCGCGCCAGTCACCCGACGCGATCCACGCCGCCCTGCGACAGATGCACACGGCAGTGCGCGCGGTCCCTGGAGTGGAATACGCCTCGTTCGACTGGGGCGCAGTCCCGATGGAGAGCGACGATGAGGAGCCGTTCTGGGTGGATGGGATGAACCGGCCGGAGCATGTGGCCGACGCCCCCAGTGCGTTACGCTACGCAGTTGAGCCGAATTATCTCAAGCTGATGCGCATACCCTTGCTCCGAGGGCGCTTCTTCACGGACGCCGATAACGAACACACTGCGCGCGTCATTGTGGTTGACGAAAGCTTCGCGAACCGGTTTTTCGCCGGCCAGAATCCGATCGGCAAGCATGTCTATTTTCCGCCCGAGAGCACCGACGGCGAGCGCACCGACGAGATCGTGGGCGTGGTGGGACACGTCAAGCAGTTTGGCCTGGCGCCCGACCTGGCTAACAATGTTGAAGCCGAATATTATGAGCCCCTCCAGCAGACGCTGGACCGGATGATGCCCGCGGTCGGCGGGGGGGTAACCGCTTTCGTTCGGACGCGCGAAGGCATCGATCCCGAATCCGTTTTCCCCAGCATCCGGCGCGCGCTGACGCAGCTCGACAGCGAAATGGTGGTTGACGACATGCGCCCGATGCAGCGGATGGTGAACGATTCCATCGCCCGGCAGCGCTTTGCCATGATGTTGTTCTCCATCTTCGCGGCTGGCGCGCTGTTGCTGGCCAGCATCGGGATCTACGGAGTCTTGTCTTACGTTGTGGGACAAAGAACCCGCGAGATCGGTATCCGCATGGCGCTGGGCGCGGGCAAGCGCGACGTGAAGCTGGCCGTACTGCGCGATGGCGCGGGCATGACGCTGCCGGGCATCGGCGCGGGCGTGGTGATCGCGTTGCTCCTGGCGCGGCTCATGTCCGCCATGCTGTTCGGGGTGCAGCCAACGGATATTGTGACTTTTGTCTCGGTCGCGGCCCTGCTTGTGGTTGTGGCTTTGGTCGCCTGTTACGTGCCGGCGCGCCGGGCCGCATCTTTGGATCCTATGCAGGCATTGCGGACGGAGTAACAAGCAGGTCTGATACCTTTGTAGCGCAATTTATGAGACAACCTCTTACTACCGCGTTCGAATAATAATTTCCAAACGTATCACTGCGTGACTGGCGCCAGCACCAAGCGCCTCGCCCAATCGTATGGGAGCACTCCGTGAAAACGGGTGTACAATCGTTGCCATTTTAGAAGCCAAGACGCCGATATCCTGCGGGGGCGTTTTCGCGGGTTGTCGATGGCGAGGACAGGGCAATGGACACACCCAGCACTACTCCTGAACGTTTACCGGAAATGGAAGTCGCGCACGTGCTTGTTCATGGACGTGGTGGGCTACTCCAGACTTCCCATCGAAGAACAAGTGGGTATATCGAGTGAGTTGCGGCAAGTAGTCGCCGCGACTCCGGAATATCGCGCCGGCAACGAACAAAAGTCGCTGATCTGCATGCCCACCGGAGACGGCATGTTGCTGGCCTTTTTCTCCGGGCCGGAACCGCCGGTGAACTGCGCGATTCGCATCGCCAATACTCTCAAGGACCATCCGCGAATCAAGCTGCGCATGGGCATCAACAGCGGCCCGGTCTACCGCGTTCCGGACATTAAAGGGGAGTTGAACGTTGCCGGCGGAGGCGTCAACTTCGCCCAGCGGGTGATGGATTGCGGCGACGAGGGCCACATTCTGCTCTCGGCTTCCATTGCCGACGTGCTGCGGCAGCACGGACATTGGGCGCCGCTGATCCATCCGCTGGGAGTCGCGCAGGTCAAGCATGGCGAGCACGTCAGCATTTTCAATCTTTGCGACGATACGGTGGGAAATCCTGAGATTCCCGAGAAGCTGCTGGGCAAGTTAAGCATTGCCGAGCTGCGACCTACTCCCACGCCCCCACGCCCTTCTGGAATGCCGGGCTCGCCGTCGCGCCCCTCACGCGCTGATGTCACCGCCAATCTCCAGGAGTCAACGGTCACTGCGGCGCCGTCGCGCCGGCGGCTGGGCGATTACGAAATCGTTCGCGAATTGGGCCATGGCGGCATGGGACAGGTCTACCTGGTGCGCAACATGATCTCCGACCGCCTTGAGGCCATGAAGATTCTGCTTCCCGAGCTGGCGCAGCAAAAAGATCTGCCCGCTCGCTTCATGCGCGAGATCAAGATGCTGGCCACCCTGGAGCATCCCAACATCGCGCAGCTCCGCACCGCATTCAGCGTCGACGACCAGCTCATCATGATCATGGAGTACGTGGAAGGCGAAACTCTGGCCGAGCGATTGCGGCATGGTGCATTTTCTTCCGCCGACGCCCTGAACTACATCGGACAGGCGCTGAACGCCTTGAGCTATGCCCACGGGAAGGGAATTATTCATCGCGATATCAAGCCCGCCAACATGATGTTGACGCCCGGCGGCGTAGTGAAGCTGATGGATTTTGGAATTGCGCGTTCCACCCAGGACGTCACCGCGACCGGGGTCACGCTGGGCTCGCTGGATTACATGTCGCCGGAACAGGTGAAAGCTGAGCCGACCGACGCCCGCTCCGACTTGTACTCCGTCGGCGTGTCGCTGTACGAGATGGTGACCGGCCAGCGAATGTTCAGCTCCACCAGCAGCTACTCGGTGATGGAGGCGCAGGTGAAACAAATGCCGCGGCCTCCCATCGAGTTGCAGCCGTCGCTTCCCAAGGCGCTCAACGACATCATCATGGTCGCGATCGCCAAGGACCCAGGAGCGCGCTTCCAAAGCGCCGAGGCATTTCGCAATGCCTTGAGCGGAGCGAACGTTTCAGTGGTAGCGGCCACCGCGGGCGCAACGCCAGTGCAGCAACAGACGCCGGTCCTGACTCCGCTGCCGGTTGCGAGACCCGCGCCGCCGACTCCGATTCCGGCTCCGGCTCCTCCCACGTTTGCTCCGCAGCCCAGCGCCTACGCAACGCCGGCGCCGCAACCGGTGCGTGGCAGCCGCCACGTCGGCTGGATTCTCGCGGCTGCCATAGTCGTTCTGGTAGCGATCTTTGGGGGAACGCAGGTTTATCGCTCGCACAATCAGCCTGCGGCGCTGAGCACGGGCTCTCCAATCAGTGGGGCGCAACCGGCTATGCCGAACCCTGCCCCGCAGCCTACCGCGGAGCCGCCCGCAAATTCAAATGCCTCTTCACCAGCCGCTGAACCTGCTGCGCCCAGCTTGGCCCCCCCGCAGCCTGCTCCCAAGCCACATCGAACTCACGATGCAAACGCCAGCCCGCCGCCGGCTGCTCCTCCGGTGGACAACGGCCCCTCTGCCGAGCAAATTGCCGCGCAAAAGAAGTTACTGGACGATCTGGAGAACGAGAATGACCACCTCGACAGCCGCGCCGCGGCGGTTGAGAGCAGCATGGATGCGCTCGAACAGCAAATGCATCAGAGCGGACTGGGACTGCGCGGGGACATGGTTGCGGCCCGTAGCAATATGCGCACCGACCTGGCCAAGGCAAAGCAAGCGCTGGACGGCAACGACACCGACCGGGCACGCAAGTACCTGGATCAGGCGAGCCACGAGGTGGAGAAGCTGGAAGCGTTTCTCGGAAGGCGCTAAACCCTCGCGAGCGGGTCGCGGTAACGTCCAAAGCTGAAACGAGAGTACCGCACTTCCCGGTTGGTGGCGGCGAGCAATGAAACTATAATGTTAGCGTTACGTCTAACCCGACAGACCTATGACGCCTCCTCCCGACCAATACACTGCCAACGGTTCCCCTACAGCTTCCGACGATCCCACGGCACCAACCGTTGAGGAACGGACGGAGCCCGGAATGCCGGCTTTCTCCGGCTGGGTGCGCGACATCATCATCTCGCTGGCGGTCTCCGCCTTCTTCATCATTTTCCTTTATCAGCCGGTGAAGGTGGAGGGCACCAGCATGATGCCGACCCTGCAGGACCAGGAGCGGGTCTTCATCAACAAGTTCGTCTACAAGCTGGAGCCGATCGAGCGCGGCGATGTGATTGTCTTCCGTTATCCCCGCGATCCGGCCAAGAGCTACATCAAGCGCGTGGTTGCCGTGGCCGGCGATCACGTGCAGATCCAGGCAGGCGTGGTCTTCGTTAATGGACATCGTCTGCGCGAGGATTACGTGCCGCGGATGTATGAAGACGTCCGGTCGTATCCCGACATCATCGTCCCTCCGCACAGCTATTTCGTGCTGGGCGATCACCGCAACCTGTCCAATGACAGCCGCGATTTCGGGCCGGTGGATGAAGATTTCATCTACGGCAAAGCGGTGTTCGGATACTGGCCGGTGGAGAAGCTGGGAACGCTTAGATAGCCGCTCTTCGCCGTTCGCCATTCGCTTTTCGCCAGAATAAAGAACACTCCATGTCATCATGAGGGGAGGTGCGCGTCTCTCCTCACCGGAGTGGAAGCGCCTGGCCTCGATCGCAGCCGAGGGGACCGTTATGCCGGTACCCGTGTCTGGCGAATGGCGAAGAGCGAACCAGCCTTAATTCAAAAAGAACTTCGTATACAGCGTATCCCGCTGCGCCGGCCGGAAGCCCGCGTCGCGGATGATGCGCCGCAGCTCTTCTTCCGTGGTGCAGTTGCGGACGCCGGCGGCGCGCACCACATTCTCCTCAATCATTACCGAGCCGACATCGTTGCCGCCAAAGCGCAGCCCGGTCTGGCAGACCTTCAGCCCCTGCGTCACCCAGCTCGACTGCACGTTCTTGAAGTTGCTGAGGAAAATGCGCGCAATCGCCAGCGTCTTGAGATATTCGACCGCCGTAGCTTCATCCCATCCGCGTCCGCCGAGCGCTGTGTTCTGCGGCTGAAATGACCATGGGATGAACGCCGTGAAACCGCCGGTCTCTTCCTGCAGATCATAGATCGCCTGGAAGTGATTGATGCGGTGTTCGTAATTTTCGCCCACGCCAAACATCATGGTTGCCGTCGTTCTCATGCCGAGCTTGTGCGCCGTGCGATGAACGTTCAGCCAATCGTCCGTCAGGCATTTCAACCGCGCGATCCTGTACCGCACTTCGTCGTCGAGGATCTCTGCCCCGCCGCCGGGAATCGAATCCAACCCGGCATCGCGCAGCCGCCGGATGGTGTCTTCGATGCTTAGCCCGCTCACTTCCGCGATGCAGATGATCTCCGACGCCGAGAAGCAATGCAGATGCACCTGCGGAAATCGCTGCTTCAAGCCGCTCAGCAACGCCTCGTACCACTCGATCTTCAGGTCGGGATGCAAGCCGCCCTGCAGCAGAACGCCGGTGCCGCCCAGTTCCACCGTCTCCTGCACTTTGTCGTAGATCGTGTCGAAATCGAGCAGGTAGCCTTCCTTGGCCAGCTTGCCCTTCAGCGGCCGATAAAACGCGCAGAAGGTGCAATATTCGGTGCAGAAGTTGGTGTAGTTGATGTTGCGATCGATGATGTAGGTGACCACGCCTTCGGGATGCAGCTTGCGCCGCAGCGCATCGGCTTCCATGCCGATGCCGATGAGGTCATCCGAACGATACATCTCCAGCGCCTGCGCCTTGGTTAGCGACATAAGAAATTGTGAAACTTACAACCCCACGCTCCATTCTATCGCTCTGATTCAAAGTGCGGAAGGTGCGTTTCGCCGCCACCTCGGACCGGCGATGCACCGCGCAACAATGTTGCCGAACCCGAGTTAATACTCAGGAGAAACTCTGCCCGATGCGTTGTAATGAAGTTGCGGGAACTTTCCGGACCGAAGATGCTGAATTGAATAAAGGCCCTCACAGGATTTCGGCTAGGACGGTGCGAAATGAAATCAATGAATCCAAACAATTCTGCGGTGACATGGGCGCTGGCGGGCGCTCTGGTGTTGGCTTTGTCGGCTCCCGCCTTTCGCCGTGCTGGGCGATAACGCGGCCTCGGTGCTCACCGACCAGGCGCGCATGAAAGGCACGCTGACCAGCGTCGACAAGCAAGCCTACGTTATGCACGAAATCACCGCGCCCTACGGCGCCAAGGTGCGCGAATATGTCACGCCTGGGGGCGCGGTATTCGGCGTCGCCTGGGAAGGACAGTTCGCGCCCAATTTCCAGCAGTTGATGGGGCCCTATTATCAGCAGGCGCAACAGGCCATCGCGCAGCAAAAGGCGGCGCAAGAGGCTAGCCAGACGCCACGCCGCCGCGGGCCGGTTTTCATCGACACGCCGGGCCTCGTATTTGCGCAGAGCGGCCATATGCGCAGCTTCCATGGCATGGCCTATGTTCCGCAACTGATTCCCCAGGGCGTGCAGGTCAGCGACATCCATTGAAGCCGGCCGGCGAGCGCCGATCCGCGCTCGTTGGGGTGAACAAGGAGAGATATCGTGCGTAAGCTTGGACTTTTCGTATTGCTAGTCGGCAATGTGATGTGGTTTGCGGCCTGCGGCGGAAATGGCGGCGGCGGCTCCAGCTCGGTCACGGGAGTCAGCGTGAGTTGCTCGCCATCGACTGTGGGCTCGGGTGGAACCAGCCAGTGCTCGGCAGTCGTCACCGGCACCGGCAATTTCAGCTCGAGTGTCACCTGGAGCTCGACCGCGGGAAGCATCTCTACTGCCGGACTGCTCACCGCCCCAACCGTCAGCTCGAACACGACGGTGACGGTGACCGCGACCTCGACCCAGAACACGACCATTACGGGAACGGCCAATGTGACCGTGACCCCCTCCACAACAGTTGGCAACGTAGCGCCGATTGTTGTGGACGCCGGTCCGCCGGCTGCGGGGGGGACGCAGAACATTGCCTTCGTCTCCGTTATCGTCTGCCCACCCGGCAGCACGACCACATGCCAGACTATCGATCACGTTCAGGTGGATACCGGCTCGTCGGGGCTGCGTCTGCTTTCGAGCGCCAGCGGCGGCGAGTTCAATCCCTCGGGGTTTACGCAGGAAACCATTGGCAGTAATCCGCTGGACGAATGCCTCGTCTTTGAAGATGGGTATGTCTGGGGGCCCGTATATACCGCCAACGTGACCGTTGCCGGCGAATCGGCTTCCAATGTCCCCATCCAGGTGACGATACCGGCCACCAGTTCTCCGACCGTTCCCAGCACTTGCTCCAGTCAGAATCCCTCGGGCGGAGCCGGCAACGAGGGCGGTAGCGTGATGGCATTTGGTGCCAACGGACTCATCGGGGTGGGACTGTTTGTCAACGATTGCGGGCCGTACTGCGTTTCCGATGGGGCAAGTTGTAATGGGTCCAACATGATGCCCTGTTTCTATTACACGTGCTCGGGCAACAACTGCACGGCCGCCAACGTTGCCCAAGCGCAGCAGGTGCCCAACCCGGTGACGCTGTTCGCCACCGACAACAATGGAGTGCTGATCAATTTTTCCACGACGGTTGGCGACGGTGGTGCGCCGACCGCAAGCGGCTCGCTCATCTTCGGCATCGGCACGCAGTCTAACAACGGTCTGGGTCTGGCGGCCAACATCTATCCCGTTCCTGACGAGGGCAATGACGCCGGCAACATCATCACCACCTATAACGGAAACTCCTACCCCACGAGCTTCCTCGATAGTGGCTCGAACGGATTGTACTTCCTGGACAACAGCCTCACGGGAATCGCGCTTTGCGGCAGCAGCGGCAACAACTCCTTCTACTATTGCCCAAGCAACTCGCCGGACAGCATCACGGTGTCCAACCAGGGGCAAGACAGCAACGGCGATCCGCTCGGGCCTTCCGTGCAGGCCACCTTCACCGTCGAGAACGCGCTCAATCTGTTCAACTCGGGCAATGCAGCGTTCAGCACGCTGGGCGGCCCCTTCTTTTCCGGATGCGGGACTGGCTCCAATCCAGCTTGCGCCTTCGACTTCGGGCTGCCGTTCTTCTATGGGAAGAACGTCTTTACCGCGATTGACAACGCGAGCACCCCAGGAGGGACTGGACCGTTCTTCGCCTACTGATTCGTACCCTTCACCGATGCCGCCGGGACCTTGGTTTCGGCGGCATTTTCTGTGCTTAGAGCGGGTCTACAGTTGTTGTATCCTCGCCTTGAAAGGGCACGGCCTTCAGCCGTGCCGCCACGGATTGGAAGAATCGTGCCTTTAGGCACTGAGGGAAAGCTTCCCTCGGCGGCTGAAGCCGAGTTCATTGTTGGTCGTTTGCGGCACGCCTGAAGGCGCGCCCTTTCAGGGCGGGCAACAGCCACCCTGGGACGGCCTTAGCTCCGCTTAATACCCACGTGTTAATTAGTGTAAACAGCTGCTTCTACTCCGCGACCTCTAAGGTCCCTGCACATCTAAGGGGTAGAGGTGAAATAAGAGATTATGAGGCTGTCGGGACTGAAGCTGATCGCAAGTTTCTTTCTGGCAGCGATTCTGTCCGCGCCCGCGTGGGCCACGACTCCAGCGCTACCAGGCACGTTGAATTACGTTGAAGGGCAAGCCTCCGTCGGAACGGAAGCCCTGAACAACAAATCCATCGGAGCGGTGGATTTGCAAGCTGGCCAGACTCTAACCACCGAAACCGGCAAAGCCGAGGTGCTGCTCACTCCGGGGGTATTTTTCCGACTGGGCGAGAACAGCGCCGCGACCATGGTTTCGCCCAGCCTGACCAACACCGAAATGGCGTTGAACCAGGGCACGGCGATGGTCGAAGTTGCCGAGATCTCAAAATACAACCTGCTGCAAGTGCAGGAGAACGGCGCCACCACGCAGTTGCTGAAGACCGGTCTGTACGCCTTTGATGCCAACAATGGCGACGTTCGAGTCTTCAAAGGCGAGGCGCTGGTGCAGGATGGCGACCACCAGATCAAGGTGAAAGAAGGGCATGAGTTCGACATTAAGGACACGGCCCAGCTGAAGACGGCCAAGTTCAATAAGTCGAGTGCCGAGCAGTCCGACCTATATCGCTTCAGCGCCCTGCGTTCGGAATACCTGGCCGAAGCCAACGTGAATGCGGCTCGCGTTTACGTGGCGGGCGGCCCGAGCTGGTTTGGAGCAGGATGGTATTGGGACCCGTTCTTCACCGCCTATACCTGGATTCCAGGTGACGGGATCTTCTACAGCCCATTTGGCTGGGGATTCTACTCACCCTTCTGGGTCGGCTATGCGCCCTTTTATCGGCCGTTCTACGGCGGCGGGTACGGGTACTGGGCGGCAGCTCATCCGTACGTTGCCGGCCGGGTTGTTCCGGGGCGTGTCTATGGCGGCCGTGCTTTCGAGGGCTCGGCTTTTCGTGGGACATCGCGGGAGACGGCAAGCGCGTCTCACTTTGGAGTGAACGGCGAAAGCTTCCACGGGGAAGGTGGCTTTCACGGTGGCGGATTTGCGGGAGGTGGAGGTTTCCATCGCTGAAAACTGAGCAGTGACAGCGCAGCTACGCAGCATGGATGGCGGGGCTTTCCTTAGCCCCGCTTTTTTTGGGCTGCGGCGTTCCCCCGCGCAGCTGTGGTGGACCCTGCCTCTGAACTTGGCTTACGGGGCCGCATGGGCCAGGTCGCAACCAACAGCCCAGCGGCCCGCTCGCGCAGACGTAGGCTTTCGGGAACTTCGTACAATCCCAAATCTAACTCCTCCGCTGAACTGAGGCCGGAGTCGCCCTCTCGCGCCTGCATGGCCACTGCGCAGATTCACCTCGGTTGACCGAGGTCACAGCCGAACCCTCCGCCAGCGCCGGCAATCTAATGGGCGAGAGAAAGGACTCATCGTGAAACACAGAAGAATTGGCAAATCGGACCTCGAAGTTTCCACCGTCGGCCTGGGCTGCAACAACTTCGGCTTCGTTGCTGCTATGGATGTGGAAGCTTCGCGCAAAGTGATCGACAAAGCCATCGATGCCGGCGTGCACTTCTTTGATACCTCCGACAGCTACGGCACCTCGGAAAACATTCTCGGCGAGGTGCTCGGTGCGCGCCGCAAGAAGATCGTTCTGGCCACCAAGTTCGGCGCCAAGGTCAACGCTCTCGGCGAGAAGAGCGGCAACTCCCGCGGCTACATCCTGGCCGAAGTGGAAGAGAGCCTGCATCGCCTGCGCACCGACTGGATCGATCTCTACCAGATCCACTATCCCGACCCGAAGACGCCGATGGAAGAGACGCTGCGCGCCCTCGACGATCTGGTGAAGAGCGGTAAGGTGCGTTATATCGGCTGCTCGAATTTTTCCGCTGCGCAGTTGCAGGAAGCTGAGCAGACCACCGCATCAAAACGCCTGACCGAACTGGTCTCCAGCCAGGACGAATTCAGCCTGCTGGTGCGCGATCTCGAAGACGATCGCCTGCCGCTGATCGAAGAGTACGGCATGAGCGAGTTGCCGTATTTCCCGCTGGCCAGCGGCCTGCTCACCGGCAAACATAAGCGCGGCCAGCCGGCGCAGGGATCGCGCCTCGCCAACAAACCCGCGCTGGCCGAAAAATATTTCCACGAAGCCCACCTGGCCAAGGTCGAGCAACTGGGGCGCTTCGCACAAGAGCGCGGCCACACGCTGCTGGAGCTCGCTTTCAGTTGGCTGCTGGCGCATCCCGCAGTCGCCAGTGTCATCGCCGGTGCAACCAAGCCGGAGCAGATCGAAGCCAACGCCAAGGCGGCCGAGTGGGTGCTGAGCCCGGAGGAGATGGCGGAAGTGGATCGCATTACCGGCGTCGCCGCACGCGCTCCACAGCACGCCTAAGAGGGGTTAGCAGCCGGGCTAGGGCAGGCGTTTCAAGCCGAGGCCGAGGCCATCAGTTCTTCGTAGGCTCGATTGATCGCTTGCGCCTTGCGCTTCGCAAGCTCCTGCAGTTCCGCGCCGAGATGTGAAACTTTGTCGGGATGATAGCTCGCCATCTCTCGCAGGTAAGCCGCGCGGATGTCTTCTTTGCCGGCGTCCCGAGCCACTCCGAGCACGACATAAGGATCGAATCCGTAGTGCCCGTCGTCCGCAGGTTCCTGACGATGTCCGCCTGTTTCTTCGCCGGACGAATAGCTGCGGCGAGCTTCTTCTTCAGCGTGTTCTCTCTGACGACGCTGTTCGTCAGCCCTTTGACGTTCTTCCGCTTGCGATTGTGCGGAAGCACGTCTGGCCTCCTCCTGCATAGCCATCACACAGCTTGCGCAGTGACTCACCGCCCTGCTGACGGGAGTTCCGCACCTTGCGCATGGGCTACGTTGAGGCCGGCGAAAGAGCTTGAACCCGAATCCGAGCACGAATACGGCAAGCGCGGTCCCCGCCACGCCAATAGCGATTGTCGAGAACGAAGGTGCCGAGTCCTCGGGCCCACTTCCCATGGGCACGCTGGGAGCAGCCGCGTTCGCCGGCTGGGGAGCTTGGAGTTTTGTGCCTGGCGATCCGCTGAGTTTTGGTCCCGCCGAACCGCTACGGCTCGATTGCTGTGGATTCGCCGGCTTGTGCGTAGTCCCGAATGCTCCCAAGTTAACCGAAATTTGTTCGTCAGGCTGAAGACCTAACCTGCGCCTTTCGCGTCGCGACAATATGGCAAGCTGTTGGCTGACGCAGCCGTAATAAGCAGCCGGACCGCGGTACATGCGTTCCGTCTGGCAGGCTGATTCGATCGTCGCTCGCTGATCGCTGGCTACTCCTGCGAGGGAAGGCCTATCAGGATGCGAGGCAAGGGCGGCAAGTTGTTGGTTGATGCAGCCGTAATAAGCCGCCGGACCGCGCGACATGCGTTGTTTCCGGCAGGCCGATTCGATCATTCCCCGGTCGTCGCTGGACACCCCTGCCAGCGAAGGCTTATTCGGATTCGCACCAAGCGCGGCAAGTTGTTGGCTGACGCAACTGTAATAAGCAGCCGGGCCCTGGAACGTGCGTTGCGTCTGGCAGGCCGATTCGATCATCGCCCGGTCGTCGCTGGACACTCCTGCAAGCGAAGGCTTCGAAATCCAGTCCAGTGAAGCAAGCTGTTGGCTGACGCAGTTGGAATAGCCGGCCTGGCCGCGGAACGTACGCTCCTTCCGGCAGGCGGACTCGACCATCGCCTGTTCGTCGCTGGAGAGGCGACTCAATCCGCGTGGGGACACCTGGGTATCCTGCGCCCCGAGAGATGCAACACCTCCGCCACACAGCATCGACAGCGCTATGGCCACCACCACCGCCCTCGTCGAAACGTATGGCATCGTTACAGCAAAATCTAGCCCTGCGCAGTTAAGTACGTCAATCGAGCGTGTTGCGAATCGACGTTCTGGTTTGAACCCCGGAACGCTGCCCCGATGTCTACCGTGGTCGACCGAAGAACAAGACGTAGCCGTCAGGGTCGCAGATCTCGAACCCGCGAAGACCATCGTGAGTATCCTTAAGGGGCACGCTGAACGCTGCTCCATGAGCGGCAAATTCGACGGCGAGCGCATCCGGGTCTGGTGCATAGACGTAGGCATCCCACCTCATGGACGGACTACGCTTTGGGTTCGGCATGGGCGCCGTGTCTTTGTCAGACTTGACGAAAATCTGCGCTCCGTCGCGGCCGACGATGGCGAAAAAAGGGTTTTCATCCGGCTGCTGGAATCTGTCTCAAAGCCAAGCTTGTCGCGGTAAAAAGCGGTGGTCTGATCGACATTGCTGACGATGAAGAACGGTGAAATCGCCGGCGTCGTTGCTCTTGCCATAAGCGTGGAGCCTCTTGCACTGGCATCATACGATGAAACTGGACCGGGCCACAGCAGCGGCGACACAGTCCCTTCAGGCCGCGAAGATATGCTCATCCTAGGCAGCTATGCGGTGCATTTCTGCTACGATTTCCGCGTCATGGCTAACCGTACTCTCGCCTCAGCCTTCGTCCTCGCCCTGGTTGCATCTTCGCTTCTGCACGCGCAATCGCAGCCTCATCCCATCGTGCTCCACGCCGCGCATCTGCTCGACGTTGGAAGCGGCAAGCTCATCACGCCCGGCGAGGTGCTCGTCGAAGGCGAGCGCATCAGCGAAGCCGGGTCGAAGGTCAGCCGGCCAGCGGGTGCCGAGATCATCGACCTGGGCGATGTCACGCTGATGCCTGGGCTCATCGACGCGCACGTCCATCTCTTCCTGCATCCCGGCGCCGAGGACCTGCAGACGGTGGAGGAGTCGGTCCCGCAGCGCACCATTCTGGCGACGCTCGCTGCGAAAGCTGACCTGATGGCCGGCTTCACCGCCGAGCGCGACATGGGAACCGAAGGCGCGGGCTCGGCCGACACCGCTGTGCGCAACGCCATCAACGCCGGACTGATTCCCGGCCCGCGCCTGCGCGTCAGCGGCAACGCCATCGACATTCTCGGCGGACATGAGGATGCCAACCACTTCAACCCGGCGCAGCACGTGCTCTCCAACGCCGACCAGGCCAACGACGTCGATCAGATCATCGAGGTGATGCGCGAGCAAAAGAAGGAAGGCTCGGACTTCACCAAGATGTACCAGACCGGAACGGACAAGGTGGTCAACGGCAATTTGGTCACGCCCTATCAGTACACGGAGGCGCAATTAGCTGCCGCGGTGGCCGAAGCCGCGCGGACGGGAAGAAAGGTCGCGGTGCATGCCACGGGCGATCCCGGCGCGCTGTATGCGGCGCAGGCGGGAGTCGCGTCGGTCGATCACGCCTTTCAGCTCGGCGACGAAACCATGCGACTGATGCGCGAAAAAAACATTCCCGCCGTTCCCACCTTCACCATCGTGGAATACTTTGCGGAACACGCAAGCAATCCGGCGGCGGCAAAGCGTGAGCGGGAGATCCTTGATCTCCACGCGCGCGAGTTCAAGAAGCAACTGGCCGCGGGCGTTCCGATGGCCGTAGGCAGCGATGTCGGCCCGTTCCCGCACGGCACGCAGGCCCGCGAATTCGAGCTGATGGTGCAATACGGCATGGCGCCGGTCGCGGCGCTTCAGGCCGACCTGATCAACGGCGCGAAACTGCTGGGCTGGGACGGCCAGATTGGGGAGCTGAAGCCCGGCTACTTCGCTGACATCATCGCCGTGCCGGGTGATCCGACCGCCGATATTAGCGTGTTGACGCGCGTCAGCTTCGTAATGAAGGGCGGAGTGGTGTATCGCAAGTAAAGCAAGGACTCACCACAGAGGACCTGAAAGAAATTTCTCTGTGTCTCTGTGGTGAAATTGGTTTTCACGTCTGCCGCTCCTGCCACTCCTCATGCCACGCCATCTGAATCGCCTCCAGCTTGGCTTCGTTCGAGGCCTTGGGATCGTCGGCAAAGCCGGGCAGCCCGATGACGTAGCGATGCAGATCAGTGAAACGAAGTTCGAGCGGATTTTGTTGCGGGTATTTTTCTGCCAGAGCGATGCCAACATCCTCGGCGTCATCCCATCGCAACTCAGTCATCAACCCTCGCTCTTAATCGCCGCCTTCGGAGACATAGTTCCGGTTCCACGCTGGAATCGCGACGACGATCTCGCCCGGCTTCTTAACAACGGCTTGGCATCCCAGGCGCGAATTGAGCTGCAGGTCGGCCGCCATGTCCAGGCGATCGGCTTCCGCATCGTCCATTTCGCTGAGCAGCTCTGCGCCTTTCTTCACCACGATGTGGCATGTCGTGCAGGCGCAGCTACCGCCGCAGGCGTGCTCAAGATGAAAGCCAAAGTTTAGCGCGATATCCAGGATCGACGCGGGCTTACCGTGCTCCTGGTACGGCAGCTTGCCGTGCTCAAACTCGAACGCGCGATTGTCGGGCAGAAAAGTGATCTGGACGGTTTTCAGCGGAAGCGTTTCCGCCGTTGTGGTCGCGCCGCCGTTCTGGGTCTTATTTCCAGGCATTCTCGATCAAGTGATTCGCACAAATGAGCATTATTTACGCGACCCCGCCGTCAAAACGACTGAGAACTGGACAACTGACAACTGACCAACTGCCTCATTCGATCTCCGCCTTCGCAATCGGATGCGGCGCGGCGGGACCTACGCCCACGTCGGCCGTTTCCATGCTTTTGCCCTTCAGCGCCGCGCCTACAGCGGAGTCCATCATCAGCTCGGCAAGTCGCATCGTGCCCTGGTTCAAGGCGTCGATCGCCGTGCGAATGGCGCGATAGTCGTCTTCCTTCATCACCGCACGGAGGACCTTCTCTTGTTTGTCGATGCTCGTGCGCTCTGCAGGCGATAACTGCTCCCATGCTGGATTGGCGCGGCCTTTGTCGAGAGCGGCGAGAATCGTCTCGGCTTCATTGCGCGCTTCGATCGCCTGCCGTCGCCGGAAATCCTCCTCCGCATTGTCGAACGAATCGAGGATCATGTTCTCGACCTGCTCGTCCGTCAGCCCATAGCTGGGCTGCACCTCGATCTCGGCTTCTTTCGCACTGCGCAACTCGCGCGCGGAGACGTGCAGAATGCCATTAGCGTCGATCAGAAATTTGACCTCGATGCGGGGCAGGCCCGCGGGCATGGGCGGAATGCCTTTCAGGTCGAAGCGCGCCAGCGAGCGGCAATCTTTCGCCAGCTCGCGCTCGCCTTGCAGCACATGGATCGCAACATTCGTCTGGCCTTCGACGCCGGTGGTGAAGTGCTCGGTCGCCGATGCCGGAATCGTGGAGTTGCGATGAATGATTCGCGCCACCACCCCGCCCAGTGCCTCGATGCCAAGCGACAGCGGAGTTACGTCCAGCAGCAGCATCTCTCGGGTCGCTTCCGTGCGCCCGGAGAGAATGTTGGCCTGCACCGCCGCGCCCAGCGCGACCACTTCATCGGGGTTCAGCTCGCAATGGGACTTGCGCTGGAAGAGCTCTTCCACCAGCCGCCGCACGCGCGGAATGCGGGTCGAGCCGCCGACCAGCACCGCTTCTTCGATCTGGCTTGGGGCACGCCCGGCGTCTTTCATCGCCTGCCGCACCGGGCCGGCGGTGCGCTCGATGATGGGCTCGATCAATTGCTCGAACTGCGCGCGCGTAATCTCGCGCCGATAGCGTTTACCACCCGGCAGATCGAGCTCAAGGGTGGTGTGCTCGCTCGCGGACAGCGCGATCTTGGCCTCGATGACCGCCTTGCGGATCGCCTGCACAATCTCGGCGTTACGCCGTACGTCGAGCCCAAGATCGCCCTGAATGTCATCGAGGGCAATGGTGATCAGCAGGTTGTCGATGTCGTCGCCGCCAAGATGCGTGTCGCCGTTCGTAGCAACGACTTCGAATATGCCTTCGTGCAGCTTGAGAATCGAGATATCGAAGGTCCCTCCGCCGAGATCGTAAACCGCGACGGTCGCAGTCGCTTTTTTGTCGAGCCCATACGCCAGCGCCGCGGCGGTAGGCTCGTTCACCAGGCGCAGAACTTCCAGGCCCGCGATGCGACCCGCATCTTTTGTAGCCTGGCGCTGCGCGTCATTGAAGTACGCGGGGACGGTGATCACCGCTTTCGTCACCGGTGCGGCAAAGTAACGCTCCGCATTGCGCTTCAGTTGGCGAAGAATGAAGGCTGAAATTTCCGGGGGCGTGAAGGTCTTGTCGCCCAGTTTGATGCGCAGCACTTCGCCGGGCGCGAGGTCGTCGGCGAGACGAAAAGGGAAGAGCTTCAACTCATCGCGAACATCTTCCACGCCGCGCCCCATCAGGCGCTTCACGCTGTACACCGCGTGGTCGGGCGTTTCGATCAAAGACGCCCGCGCGGCGCTGCCGACCACGATTTGCCCGTTGGAATCGAGCGCCACCACCGAGGGCAGCAGGTTGGAACCGTCCTCGCCGGGGATAATGATGGGACGATCGCCTTCCATATACGCCACCAGCGAATTCGTGGTGCCGAGATCGATGCCGACGATGCGTTCGTTCGCCATGAATTCGCTATTCGCTATTCGCCAAAGCGCTGTTCTCCGTCGATTCAGCCCTCCACGCCGGTGACTTAAGTGAAGAGCAAAAAGCGAGAAGCGAACAGCGGCTATTCCAGCACTTCATTGATCTCACGCAGCAAATTGCGCACGTAATTCCGCCGGTTCAGCACGTTCAGCATGCGGTCGCGAACGGCAACGCGATCGTCCTCCAGCACATTGCCACCCTGCTCGGCGCAATCGACCAGCGCGTCCCACTCCTTCCAGGCGCGGTGCAGTTCCTCCAGCATCGCCTCGTGCTTGGCCTGCAACTGCTTCTTGGTGTCCTGCAATTCGAGCTGAAGGGTGCGGTCCGGCTCGCCCATCTTTTTGTTCATGCGCGCCTCTTCCAGCTGCATGTTGAGCTCGAAAACCTGCTCCAGCAGATCGGGCGGCACAACCTGCTTTTTGGTCCTGCCGGTGCGGCGTGCCTCTTCGGTCGCGGCAGTCGATTGCTCCTCCAGCCGCATGCCTTGCAAACGCAAGAGATACTCGGTGCGCAGGATCGGGTCCTTCAGCGTGCGGTAAGCGTCATTCAACGACGAGCTCTGCTGCAGGCTCCATTCCTGTTCTTCCGGCGTGCGAATGGCGTTGCTGTCGGGATGCAGATGCCGGCTCAGCGCGTAAAACTCGCGCTCCAAACCCGCAATGTCAAGATTGAGCTTGTACGGCAACCCGAAGAATGTGAAGTAGTCGACGGGCGCAGGCGGTTGCACCTTGCCGCATCGCTGGCAGAAGTGCGCCGCGCGCATGTCGCCGCATGACCAGCAGTTGGTCTTGACCGGCTTGCTCGGGCTGGCGACGAGGATAGCGGCGGGTTGGTGATCTTCTCGGTGTGTGGTGTGTGCCATGTTCGATAGGTCCAGGCTCGACCGGTTATTGGCTTGTATTACCATCTCATCTTGTCCCTGAGGCTCGGCGAGCGTGCAAAAACAACGAGGCGGCCGGGCGTTAACGTCTGTGTTGTTTGGGAGCTGCAAGAATTTGGAGCCTGCACCCCAGTCGACAGGATCTCCCTTACGCTGAAGCTCTCGCTGTTGGGTTCGCGTTGGCAAAGAACGTAGTGGTCAACCCATACCTGAACCCATCCACTATTACCCTCTGCGAAGGTTAGAGGAGCTAGTCCATCCTTGTCGGTAGTAAGGTCAACGCTCTCACCATGCTGCTTTACGGACTCTGGCGACTTACCAACAAACACAAGCAAGCGCTGGTTCATAAGGGGCTTGCCGCTTCGTCCGTCGAGAGCCTGAATAACGAGGCGAGCCTGACCGCTCTGCGACCCCGCGCTTGCGACTATGCTGACCAATTCCCCCAACACAAACAAAATTGTCAGGAAACTATTCACAGTTGAATTGTCACGAGAACGAGCTGCCGCAGCCGCAGGACTTGGTCGCGTTGGGATTGTTGAAGACGAATCCCTGCCGCATTAGCGTCTCTTCGTAGTCGACCACCATGCCGTTGAGATAGATAAAGGACTTGGGATCGATGAAGACGCGGACGTCGCCGAACTGAAAGATGCGGTCGCGCTCGCGCGGCTGCGTTTCAAAGCTGAATGTCATAGCTCAGTCCCGAGCAGCCGCCGCCCTGCACGCCCAGGCGAAGGCCGCCCTCCGTGGGAGAGATGTTTTCCTTTGCCAAGGCCGCGCGAATCCGCGCCAGCGCCTTCTCGGTTACCTCAATGCCTTTGGTCGTCGCGGAAGCAGGAGCTGCTGCGGGAGCGTCGATGTTGATCGTGGTCATGACGTACTCAATTCTGTTTTCGAGGCTACGGGTTGCGGCTGAGTCGCCGCCGCAATCGTTTTTCTTGCGCCAATCGCTGATCGCTGCGCGAATCGCGTCTTCCGCCAGCACCGAGCAGTGAATCTTCACCGGCGGCAGCGCCAACTCCTTCACGATATCGGTGTTCCTGATGGTCAGGGCCTCGTCGATGGTTTTGCCCTTCACCCACTCCGTCGCCAGCGACGATGACGCGATGGCCGAGCCACAGCCGAAGGTCTTGAACTTCGCGTCCTCGATCACGTTTGTTTCGGGGTTGACCTTGATCTGCAGCTTCATGACGTTGCCGCACTCGGGCGCGCCCACCAGGCCGGTGCCGACTTCGGTGCTGCTCTTGTCGAGCGAGCCGACGTTGCGCGGGTTGGTGTAATGGTCGAGGACCTTATCGCTGTAAGACATGCTTGCTCCGTGCTGCAACTATCAGTGCGTCGGCTCGGCGGCCCACTGCACCTTTTTCAGGTCGACGCCTTCTTTCGCCATCTCGTACAGCGGCGACAGTTCGCGCAGCCGCTGCACCGTCTCCACCACGCGCTTGGCGACATAGTCGACTTCGGCTTCGGTATTGAAGCGGCCGATGCCGAAGCGGATGGAGCTATGCGCCAGATCGTCGCCCGCGCCCAGCGCCTTCAGCACGTACGAAGGCTCGAGCGTCGCCGAAGTGCAGGCCGAGCCGCTCGACACGGCGACGTCGTTGATGCCCATCAGCAGCGACTCACCCTCGACGTAGGCGAAGCTGAGGTTCAGATTGCCGGGCAAACGGTGCTCCATCGAGCCGTTGATGTACACCTCGTCAAGCTGGCCCATGATCGCCTGCTGGAGACGGCTCGCGCAAGTCGCAGCAAGCTCTCGTCGCCTCTTCCGCCATTTCCTCAGCGGCGATTGCGCACGCTTTGCCGAGCCCGACGATGCCCGTGACATTCAATGTGCCGGAGCGCATGCCGCGCTCATGGCCGCCGCCGTCGATCTGCGCCACCAGTTGCACTCGCGGATTTTTCCGCCGCACGTACAGCGCGCCTACGCCTTTCGGGCCATAAAGCTTGTGGCCGGAGATCGACGCGAGGTCCACGTTGTCCTGAATCACATTGAACGGCACCTTGCCAACGGCCTGCACCGCATCGGTGTGGAAGAGTACGCCGCGCTCGTGGCACAACGCGCCGATCTCGCGAATCGGCTGCAATACGCCGATCTCGTTGTTGGCCGCCATGATCGTCACCAGGATGGTCTTGTCGTCCATCGCTCGCCGCAGGTCGTCGAGATCGATGCGGCCGTCCTTCTGCACGGGCAGATAGGTGACGCGAAATCCGTGCTTCTCCAGGCGCTTGCAACTGTCGAGTACGGCCTTGTGCTCCGTCGCCTGGGTGATGATGTGGTCGCCCTTCTCGCGATACATCTCGGCAACGCCCTTGATGGCAAGGTTGTCGCTCTCGGTGGCGCCGGAGGTGAAGATGATCTCCTTCGCAGTCGCGCCGATCAGCTTCGCGATACGCTCGCGCCCCTGCTCGACTGCCTGCTCCGCGACCCAGCCGAACTCATGATTGCGGCTCGCAGCGTTGCCGAAGCTCTCGGTGAAGTAGGGCAGCATCTCCTCCAAAACACGCGGATCGGTGCGCGTGGTAGCGTGATTGTCCATGTAGATGGGCAGCTTGAGGACGCCCTCAGCACTGGGCGAGGGTGCAGTTGTACTCATGATTTGCGCCAATTCCCTTATAAAGATTGTACTCTGCGCGGGAAACAGTGAATCCCACAAGAGTGGGAAGGGAAAAGCGGATCTTCAGGCCTGCTCTACCTGCCCTATGCCTGCGACGATGCCGTAATCGTTTCCAGACCATGCCCGTGCGGGCCGGTTTCGCGCTGACGGAGTAGAAATCCCAGCAAAAATCCGATGAAACCAAGAGTGGTGAGAATCTTCAGCATCGGTATATAACCAGCGGGATTTGTCGCGCTCGCTCCCGCAGCGTCGTTGGCGTGCCCCAGGAGCCAGTTCATACTTGCCATACCCGTATTCTGAACCATCGTCATGAGCCCGAGTGCCGTTCCCAATGTGCGCTGCGGGACGAGATATGCGACCGAAGGCCAGATAATCGCGGGCACCAGGGTAAAGGCGAAACCCAGCATGGCCATGGGCAAATAGAGCGTGATGTTGGTGTAGGCCATCATCAGGAAGACGGGAATGAGCAGCAGCGTGCCCAGCAACATGATGGTCGCCCGCCGCCCCACTTTGTCGGAGTAGAGCCCAACAATGGGGGTGCCGACCATGGTGAAGATGGTCAGCACGCTGAGCATGAATCCGCCCGACTGCAAAGACGCACCTTTGGCATCGACAAAATACTTCACGGCGAAGGTTTGGAAAGGGAAGATGGCCGAGTAGAACACGACACAGAGACCGACAACGTACCAATAGGACAGATTGAAGTTCTTGATGTCAGCAAAAACAATTTTGTCCGCTTCGCCGGCCTGGCCAAGGGTGGAGCTGCGCTCAGCACGGGCCTCAAGGATCCAGTATGCGATGGAGCCGACCACACACAGCGAGACGAAGCCGACCCCGATGAGCCACGGCTTCTGCCACGAGCTATAGGCGCTCCTGGCCCAGGTGGGCGAGTTTTGCGCCATCCAGGTACCGCCGCGGGCAAGCATCAAATCAATACCCAAGGCGAAACTGAGTTCTTTTCCCTTGAACCATTTCGCCACCGCGGTGGTCACCGCAACCACCAGCGACTCGGCGCCCATGCCAAAGACAAACCGGCCGGTCGCCATTATGGGGAAGGTTGCGCCCAAGGCCGTGATAATGGAGCCGGCCACGCACACCAGGCTGAAAACCAACAGCGCTCTACGCGTGCCGATGCGGTCGATCAGGATGCCACCGATCAAAACCGTCGCGATGGGAGCAATCGAATAAAACGAGTTCAGCAGACCGATGTTCTGGTCGGTGAAATGAAGTTGCTGCTGCAACAGTTTCGCCAGGGGCTCGAGCGCGTCGTAGAAGTAGTAGCTGCCGAACATCGGCAGGCTGACAACAATCAGCACCACCCAGCGATAAAACTTGCTGGGTTCGGTGCGCGTATCGAGCATGGCTTCGGCTACGGACATTCAGTGGGCCTCGTTTTGACGTGAAGGGAAAAGATATCAGAAGGAGCAATTAGCAACGAGCAGCCAGCAATTAGCAACAGCGTTGGATTTGACAGTAATACTGGAGGCTGACAACCGACAACCGACAACTGACAACCACTTTTCACGACCCCACATACCTCGCATACAAGCTTCTGGCAATCGCGGTGTCGGTCGTGCCCTTGATGATCGCCCGGCCATCGGGGAACAAAGTCAGCTCGTAGGGGTCGCGCCAGAACTTCAGGATGAATTCGTTGTGGCGCACCGGCCCATGCGGCAAAAGTCGCTGTGTGATCTCGTCGAAATCAATCGGCCGCTCGCGTTCGTGGATCTGCACCGAATTGCGTCCGCACAGGGAGATATGCGGACGGCCCTCACCGGCCAAGTGGATGAAGTCGCGTTCCTGACAGGCTCGGCATCCGGGCCGCGGTTTATCGGCGTTTACAGTGGCGTAGTCGTTCGTCCATACGTCATACGACAGCAGCGTACGGCGAATTTTGTCGTGCGCGTCAACCACCAGCTTCAGGGCCTCGGTGGCGGCGATGGAAGCGACAAAGTTCACTGCCGAATTCAGAATGCCCGAAGTGTCGCAGGTCTCCACAATGCCGCGGGGCGAATCCGGAAAGATGCAGGCCAGGCAGGCCGTCTCGCCGGGAAGCACGTTCATCGTGACCGCATAGCTGGCGACGCCGGCCGCATAAATCCACGGCACGCCGCGATCCACCGCAAAGTCGTTGATTAGATATCGCGTCTCGAAGTTGTCGGTGCCGTCGAGGATGATTGCGACATCGCCGAGCAGGTCTTCGACATTTTCCGGAATAAGATCGGCAGCGTGCGGCTCAACGATGATTTCAGAGTTGAAGGTCGCGATCTTGCGGGCTGCGGCGATGGCCTTTGGCAATGACTCGGCGGCATCGGCCTCGTCGAAAAGAACCTGCCGTTGAAGATTGCTCGGCTCAACGAAGTCGCGGTCGATAATGCGCAGATATCCAACGCCCGCGCGCGCCAGCAGGGAAGCGAGAGCCGAACCAGTCGCTCCGCATCCCACGATTGCGATACGAGCCTGCGCCAGTTTGCGCTGACCTTCAACCCCAACCGGCACAAAGAGAACCTGGCGCGAATAGCGCTCGGCAAATTCCAACGGCACACCTCGATTTCGGCTTGACGCTTGCGCCATTTATTATAGGTATTCCAAATCAGCAACGCCCTCCCAGGGTTAGGGTGAATCGTCTCCCCATACGCAAGCGTCCGCCGGATGCGGGGGTTGGGGCATTGAACGCTCGGGCAGTTCGCTGGCACAATGCCGGGGCAGAGGGTATAAAGGCAGCACTTGAGGACGCCGATCACGTCATTGTTGTGCACGTTGGCGCTTGCCTGTGGCCTGCCTATCAGCTCTGCGCAGGCGCAGGCTCCGCAGCCTTCATCCCAGGCGAGCGCTCCCCAGAGTGACACCACCCAACCCGCCGAGGTGTTCAGCAAATATGAGGGCGAGACCGTCGCCGCAATTCAGTTTCGCGGAATCAACGGCAGCGATGCAACGACGCTGCGTTCGCTGATCGTTCAGAAGCCCGGCGAGCCGCTGGATCGAGAGAAGCTGCGCGCGAGCATCGCGACGCTGTACGCGACCGGCCGCTTCGCTACGCTCGATGCGGAAGTGGAACCGGGCGCGCCCAACACGCTGACGCTCGTCTTTGTGGTGACGGAAAACTACTTTAACGGCGCGATCTCCGTCGACGGCACTCCTAAGAAAGGCGAGCCCAAACCGCATCAACTGGTTGCGTCAACCCAACTCGACTTGGGCGACTTGTTCAGTGAGGACAAGGTTGTCACCTCCGTCGATCGCATGAAAAAGATCATGGCCGATAACGGCTACTACCAATCCGTGATTCGCTATGATCTGCAGCCCAAGCCTGAGGACCGGCAGATGGCGATTCACTTCCACGTTATGCCGGGAGCGCTGGCGAAGATCGGCGACGTCACCATTAAAGGCGACGCGGGTCTGGCACCGGAGCAGGTACGGAAGCTCACCAAGTTGAAGACCGGCAAGAGTGTGAGCGCGGAGCAGGTGACCCGGGCGCTGGCACGATTGCGTAAGTATTACCAACGGAACTCTCATCTTGAGGCACAGGTTTCACTGGTTGCGCGGCAATACCAACCTGAGACCGAACGGCTGAATTACGTCTTCGAAGTGGACCAGGGCCCCACGGTCAACATCACCACGGAAGGCGACGGCATAAGCAAAGGCCAGCTCAAGAAGCTAGTGCCTGTGTATCAGGAAAATTCCGTCGATGACGACCTGTTGAACGAGGGACGCCGTAACCTCCGCGACTATCTGCAAACCCGTGGATACTTCGATGCCAACGTGGAGGTGCAGCGTCATCCGGTACCCGATAGCAATCACCTCAATATTGTGTACGTCATCGATCCCGGCATTCGGCACAAACTGGTTGCGATAAAGCTTGAAGGGAACAAGTATTTCGACACCGCGACAATTCGCGAACGGATGCTCGTCGAGACCGCGACCCTGACCATGCCGAACGGCAAGTTCAGCCAGCGGCTGCTCACCGAAGATGTGAACTCCATCCGGTATCTCTACCTTGCCAACGGATTCCTGGATGCCAAAGTCGAATCCGATCTCCGCGACAACTACGAAGGCAAGCAAAATGAAATGGAGGTGCTGGTCAAGATCGACGAAGGCCCGCAAACCCGCGTTAATAACGTGATTTTGGAAGGTATCGACACCGCCGACCTTACCGCAATTGAGCCGAAATTAAGCATCGTGGATGGCCAGCCGTTCAGCGAGGTGAACGTCGCCAGCGACCGCGACGCCATCACCTACTACTACTACAATCGCGGCTATCCCAACGTGCAGTTCGAGTCTTCCGCAACGCCCGCTCCCGGCAACCCTGATCGCATGGATGTGGTCTACAAGATCACCGCAGGGGAGCGCGTGTTCGTCGATCACGTGATCATCACTGGCTTGAATTACACGCGGCCTTACGTGGTCGACAAACAGATGCGCATCGCCGACGGCGATCCCCTCAGCCAGAACCGCATGGTCGCCTCGCAACGCCGGCTCTACAACCTGGGCTTGTTCAATGAAGTGGATATGGCGGTGCAGAACCCGGAAGGTGTCGAGCCCGCAAAGGATGTCCTCTACAACCTCCAGGAAGCCAAGCGCTGGACGTTTCGCTACGGCGGAGGGATTGAGTTTGCGACCGGCAACCTGCCCAGCACCACCAACCCGCAGGGCAAAACGGGAGTCAGTCCCAACGTGGTCTTGGAAGTCACGCGGCTGAATCTGTTTGGCCGCGATCAGACCTTCACCTTGCGCGGACGTGTGGGCTTCCTGACCCGCCGCGGTATTGCCAGCTACGATGCACCGCGGCTTTTCCATCGCGAGAACTGGCGGGTCGTCGTGACCGCGTTTTACGACAACACTGCCGACGTGAATACCTTCGCTTCCCAACGTCTGGAAGGCTCGGTGACGGCGGAGCAGAAGGTCAATCGTTTCCTGACCTTTGCTTATGGCCTCAACTTCCAGCGCGTGTCCGTGGATAAAGACAGCCTGGTCATCGATCCCGTCCTGATCGCGTTGTACTCGAAGCCGGTCTTCATCGCGATGCCGACGCTCACCATGGTGCGCGACAAGCGCGACGACGCGATCAATCCCACCAAAGGCAGCTACAACGCCCTCAACGGTGGACTGGCGACCAGCGCCCTGGGCTCGCAGACCAACTTCGGCCGCGTGCTCATCGACAACTCCACCTATTACACCTTCAAGAAGAATTGGGTTTTCGCGCGCCGAACCCAGATCGGAATCGAAAAGCCATACGGCAAGAACGATTTCCTCGATTTGTCGTCCCTGCCCCCGGGCGCAGTCCCGGCTGAGGCCACGCAAATTCCGCTACCCGAGTTGTTTTTCGGGGGCGGCAGCAATTCACTACGCGGTTTCTCCATCAATCAGGCCGGCCCGCGCGATACCCAAACCGGCTTCGCTATCGGCGGACAGGGGCTGTTCGTCAATAACTTTGAAATCCGCACGCCTCCTGTGGCACTGCCCTATGTGGGTAACAACCTCGGGTTCGTCTTCTTTCACGACATGGGTAATGTTTTCGACAGCGCCAACCACATCATCAGCGGCATGCTGCGGTTCCATCAGCTCTCGATCGCGGATTGTTCCAAGTCCGGCAGCGACATGCCGTGCAACTTCAGCTATAACGAGCAGGCCGTCGGCACCGGCATTCGCTACAAGACGCCGGTGGGACCGGTACGCTTCGACCTCGGATACGCGTTGAATCCCACCCGCTACCCCGTTCAGGAGGCACATACAACGGAGTCGCTGCGGCGCATCAACGTTTTCTTCAGCATTGGACAGACTTTCTAATGAGACGAATTTTCCAATTCACGATTTGCTTTGCGTTGCTGGCGACAGCAACCGTGCTGCCCGCCGCGGCGGGTGAAGTGATCGACGGCGTGGTGGCCAGCGTCAATCGCCACCCCATTCTGCGCAGTGATTGGGACGAGGCTGTGCGCTTCGAAGCCTTCATGCAGCAGAAGCCCGTCAGCCAGTTGAGCGAGGGCGATCGCATTCGCGCCTTGCAGCGCCTGATCGACCGCCAATTGCTGAGCGCGCAGATGGGCGACGTCAGTTACATGCGGCCCACGGAAGACAAGCTGCAACAGGACATCGCCAAGCTGCGATCGCAGGTGCCGAATGGCAACGACGACGCGGCCTGGCGCAAATTGCTGGCCAGCTATGGACTGAACCAAGAGTCGCTCAAGCGGCACCTGAGCGATGAAGTGCAGGTGATGAACTTCATCGAGGTGCGGCTGCGCCCCAACGTGCACATCAATGACGATGAAATTGAGTCCTACTACAAGAACCAACTCATCCCCGATTTACAGCAGAACGGCGGCAAGCCGATCGCGCTTGACGAAGTGAAGCCGCGGATTCAGGAGCTGCTGACCGAGCAGCACATCGACGAACTGCTCGATGCCTGGCTGCACAATCTGCGTCAGCAAGCTGACATTCACAGCACCGTCACCATTCCCGGAGTCAATGCTCCCGAAGGCGAAAGCCGAGCTGCCGGCGTGAACTGACGATGACCGGCAAAGCCAAGACGACACGCTCGCACAAGCGCCTGTGGATCGGCGCCGTTGTGGGAGTGGTGTTGCTGGCGGCCGTCGTGGGATTGGTTGCCTATCTGCGCAGCGCCAGCTTCGAAAACGTGGTGCGCCGAAAGGTTGTGGCGGCGCTTGGAAGATGCGACCGGAGGCCGCGTCGAAATCGCCGCGTTCCATTGGAATTTGTCGCAGCTTGCCTTCGAAGCCGACGACCTCACCATTCACGGACTAGAGCCGCCCGGGCAATTGCCTTATGCGCACGTGGACCGCGCGATGGTCCGGCTGCACCTGATCTCCTTTTTCGAGCGGCAGTTCAGCATTCAGCTCCTGGAGTTGCAGCGGCCGATCGTTCACCTCATCGTCTACCCGGACGGATCGACGAACGCGCCCCAGCCGAAGGTGAAGAACGCAAGCGGCAAGTCCACGGTCCAGGAGCTTTTTGACCTCGCCATCGCTCGCGCCGATCTGCGAGACGGTCTGCTTGTGATCAATGAGCGCAAGCTGCCGCTCGACTTCTCCGCCAATGATGTCTCGGCTTCGATGTCCTACGATGCCCGCCCCCACAGCTATTTGGGCCGAATCCAGATCGGCAAAATTGATTTAAAGTACCAGGATTTCCGCGAAGTTCCCGCGAATGCCGATTTCGAGTTCACGCTTTGGGAAAACGCCCTCCAGGTGCAGAGTTTGAAGCTGACTTCCCAGGGCTCTGCGCTGCAGGCTTCCGGGAAGCTCACAAATTTCAGCCAGCCGGAAGTACAGCTCACATACGACGCAACCCTCGATGTCGCGCAGTTGGGCGCTATCGTACGCGCTTTCGAGCTTCAAGGTGGCGCGATGCAGTTGAATGGCATTGCGAATTACTCGCAGAGTGCCAGCTACTCCACACGGGGGCACATCGCGTTTCGCAACCTGGATTATCGCCATGCCGAGTTGGCGTTGCGAAAAGCCAACCTGGATGCGAACTTCGCTTTCGCGCAGGACCGGGTGGCGCTGAGCCGAATCGCCGCCCATGTACTCGGCGGCCTGGTTACCGGCGAGGCCGATATCAAGAACGTTTTATCGTCTGCTCCGGTACGGCGAGCGCCGGAACCCAATTCCGGCACTTCGAAACGAGCGACAAAGCGAGCGGTGCTCGAGCCGCATTCCGTCTTTGGCGAGCAGGAAGGCTCGGCCCGGCTCCGCGCCGCCGGGGTGTCCTTGAACGAGCTCATGCGGACGGCCTCGTCGCGGTCATTACCGCTGGATAAGCTGAACGCGGTTGGAAGCGTTACCGGCACGGTCAATCTGGACTGGAAAGAGTCGCCGACCAATGCCGTGGCCGACCTTGCGCTGGACATTGCTGCCCCGGCGCAGCCTGCCGCCAATCAGTTGCCGGTCAGCGGAAGCCTGCGCGGGCGCGCCGCTCTTCAGTCGGAGCGCATCGAGTTGGCGGCGCTCAACCTCAACACGCCTAATACTCATCTGGACGCGACTGGGTCGCTGGGCTCGACCTCGGCAATGCTGAAGCTAAAGGCCGAGACGACCAGCCTTGCCGAGCTCCAACCACTGATTTCACCTGGTGCACCTTTGCCGGTAGAACTGGCCGGCAAAGCGAGCTTCGACGGCACGGTCAGCGGCCGGCTGCGCACGCCTCAAATCGCCGGACAGGTGCAGGCCACGAATCTCACCTACGTGTACACCCCGGTTTCCAATGCCGCTCGACCGCAACCACCCTCACCACCGGCGAAGCACAAATGGTTTGCTCAAACATCCGCTCCTCAATCGCCCCCAGCGCCTCAACCTGCTGCTCCGCCGAGGCGCATTCATATCGACTCGTTTGCCGGAGACGTACAGTACTCGCAGACCGCGCTCGCTCTTCATCACACCGTAATTCAGGAGGCGGGTGCGCAGCTACACATTGACGGCACCGCAACTCTGGACAAAGGCAATCTCACCGAGAGCTCGCAATTTGACGCGCAGGCTGCGCTCCGCAACGGCGATATCGCGGAGTTGCAGCACGCGGCTCATCTTGATTATCCGCTGCAAGGCAAGCTGAGTTTTGCGATCCAGGCGGCAGGCACGCCGGAGAATCCGCATGGTCAGGGGCAGTTTTCGCTGGCCCAAGCCGAGCTGCGCAATCGCGCGATCGAGGCGCTGAAATCGAAGGTCAGCTTCGCCAATCATGCCGTGCAATTTTCGGACATTCATCTGCAGGCCGATCACGGAACGGTCGCCGGATCAGCCGCGTACGATTTTCGCAGTCGCGCAGGGCAGGTTGATCTCAAGGGTCAAAGCGTCGATCTGGCTGCACATTTCTGAACTGCAAACGGAGCGCTTGCAGGTAGCGGGCGTGGCGAACTTCACCGTAAAAGGGTCGGGTACGTTCGAACATCCGCTGGTGAATGCCCACCTCCAAATTGCAAAGCTGACGCTGAACGACGACAGGATCGGTGAGGTGACGGCCGACGCTGTAACCCAGGGGCGGCAACTTACTTTGACCGCTCGCTCCGCCTTCCCCCACGCGACGTTCACCCTCGACGGCACGGTGGAGCTTGAGGGCGACATGCCCGCGCATGCGGTGTTGCGGTTCGCCAATCTGGACATCGATCCCTTTCTGCCCAGAAACATGCGGATCCAGGTCACGCGCCAGGCATCGCTTGACGGACAGGCGCAAGTGGACGGTCCGCTCAAGCAGCCGCGGCTGCTGCACGGCACGATCCAGGTGCAGCAGTTTTCCGTGGAGGTGCAACATATTCCGGTGAGAAGCGACGGTCCGGTGCAGTTGAGTTTTGCCGATGAGGTCCTGGCGATCGAACACATCGCCATCAGCAGCGAAGACACTCATTTCGCTCTCGTCGGCAACATGAAGCTGGGCGGAGACCACCGGCTGGAGCTCGGCGCCAACGGCGTACTGAACCTTAAACTCGCACAAACCCTGGATCCGGAGCTTACGTCGTACGGAACCGCGAACCTCAATTTAACGATCAGGGGAACACCCGCGCGGCCAATTATGGCGGGGCGCGTCCAGATTCAGCACGCGGGGCTTTCGATGATCGACTTGCCCGCGGCATTGGGCGATCTGAACGGCGAGCTTGCATTCAACCAGGATCGTCTCGAGTTTGAAAACCTGGCCGGGCGTATGGGCGGCGGGCACGTCAAGCTGGGCGGTTTTGTCACCTTCGGAAGCACGCTCGGCTTCAATCTGACTTGCGATGGGAACGACATTCGCTTCCGTTACTCGGGAATCAGCGTCACCTCTGATCAGTCGCTGCGGCTTACCGGCACGCTGCAGAATTCCTTGCTCTCCGGCAACATCACGGTGACACGTTTTGCGCAGATTCCATCCAGCGACTTACAGCTATTGCTTTCCCAAGCCAGCGCGCCGCCCAGCGTTCCCAACCCGAAGTCGCCGCTCAATAACCTTCATCTGGAAGTGCGCATTCTCTCCACTCCGGAGCTGACGGTCGAGACCTCGTTGGCGAAGTTGTCTGGGGATGTGGATTTGCGGCTGCGCGGCACGGCGGCGCAGCCGGTACTATTGGGCCGCATCAACATTGCCGAAGGCGACATCAAGATGGCCGGCACCAAGTATCACCTGGACCGCGGCGACATAACCTTTATCAATCCGGTGCGCATCGATCCCGTGCTTGACGTGGAGGCCACGACGCGGGTACGCGATTACGACATCACCATCGGCCTGCACGGGACACTCGAGCGGCTCAACACCACTTATCGCTCCGATCCGCCGCTCTCGGCAGATGACATCATCTCTCTACTGGCTTTCGGCAAGACCCAGACGGAACAGGCGCTGGGCGGGACATCGTCGTCCGGATTTGCCCAGAGCGCCTCGGGTGCGTTGCTCAGCTCGGCCCTGAACCAGTCGGTCACCAACCGGGTCTCGCGAATTTTCGGCGCTAGCGCCATTCGCATCAATCCCTCCGTGGGCGGCCCGGAGAACGATCCCAGCGCGCGCCTCACGCTGGAGCAGCAGGTCTCCAACAACATCACCTTTACTTACATCACCAACCTGGCGGGCTCGGCCCAGGAGGTGATTCAGTTCGAGTACAACATCAATAGCGAGTACTCGCTGCAAGGAATACGCGACGAAAACGGCGTGGTGAGCTTCGATCTCCTGATCCGCAAACGTAAGCAATAAAAAAGCGGCCCGCAGGCCGCTCTTCGTTTTGCCCGTTAAATGATTCTCTATTTGTGACCTCCGCCAGACGGGCCGGCAGAGCCGTGTGCGGTCGCACTGGTGCTCCCGCCCGACAAAGGCGAACTTGAGGGCAGACTGCTGTAGAACCCAACCGCGTGGGTGCCAGGCGAAGCGGCATAACCGGTCCGCGCAGCGAAGACGTGCCCCTGATGGACGCCGAATAACTCAGCCTGCGAAACCTCCGCGCGACTTGCCGTCGTGCTGTGCGTAGTCGGCTTCACAAAGCTGTTCGCAGCAGCGACGCTGCGCCCCGGAACCAGGCTGCCGAAGCTCGGTGGAATCCTTCCTCCGGGCACGGTCAATGCATTGGTAGCGCTGCCCACCAGCACCGTCCGCGGCGCGCTCGAGTTTGCGAGTACGGCTGGAGGGGTGGCGGCTGTCCACCCGGCCGGAGCTCTTGTGATCTTCGGCACGGTCAGGAAATTTCCGGCGTACCACTGTCCGTTATAGCCGCCGCCCGGCGACCACGCCCATCCGGCGCCGTTGATGAACGCCCATGAGCCGTAGTGAAAGGGCAACCATCCCCACGGATAAGCCGAGGCAAACGCGTATCCCATGCCGGGATAGAACATCCACGCGCCATTGCTGTACGGATCCCAGCCAATCATCGAGCCGGCAAAACCGTACGGCTGCCACATATAGCCATAGCCGGCGGCGTAGAAGAAGTCGCCGTAGTAGTTGAGGTCCTGCAGCCCGTAGCCGCGGTTCGGGCCGCCGTACCCGGCGTTCTCGGCGTAGGTTCGGCTGTAGTCTTCGCGCTCCTTGTTCCAGGTGTCAAAGCGGCTGGCTTCCGTGCTGTCGGCGATCACGTACTTCGACGCATCGTCCAGGTTCACGGTCAGCGTTTCTTTCTTGTGGAGGGCTACGGGCTGCGCCTCGCCTTCGAGCTGGACATATCCTCGGAACACCGCGACTTTAAGCTGATCGGGCGTTGCGCTCAGCCGCATCAGCGTGTCGCGATGCGCCAGCAGGGTGGTGCCGCCGACCTTTACGCGGTAGATGTCGTCGCCCTTCGCGGCGGCATCGAGGTATACCATCCCTTTCACCACCTCGAATTGATTGATCTTCGCGCCTGCGTCGCTCAGCAGAAGCTGCGAGAACCGCACTTCGGAATTGCCGGTAAGCCGCAGCGCGCTCTCGTTCTCAAATTCCACTTCGGCCAGGCCATCGCTGCTGGTCACCAGCCGCGTGCCTTCCACAATGGGGGTGTTCAGGATGGCCCGCTCCAGCCCGCCTCCAATTCCGCGATCGATCTGCACCTGCCCTTCCACGGAGCTGAGGCGAACGATCCTGACGTGCGAGTTGGCAAAAGCTTCGAACGGGACGACAACGACAAGAAGCGTGCTTAGCGCTAGCCATGAGAAACGACTGCCGGCTGACATGTGGTACTCCTTGGGGCCCTGGCTGCGGATCTGGGAGATGGTCTCGACAAGGGAACATCGCTCTCGTCCGACCGTTCTTGCCTGCGTCTATTTAACACCAGTTTGGAGGCATCTACCCGAAAATCAGTTGTCAAATTTTCGTGGCGGGACCGAATTCAGCAGTGCTGCAGGATGTGGGGACGGGCACGGGTTTTTCTTTTACAGACTGCCCTTCAAGGTTTAGGTGACGGATTTGGACTGATACCGCGGGCGGATCAAAGGACTTCAAGAGCCGCCTGGCGCTCTCCCGGCTGATGTTCATCAGGTTGGGATCGGCGGCAATCTTGCGCAAGGTGGGCGCGATGATCGCCAGCTCCTCCACGTTGTGGCTGGCTTGCAGATCCTCGAGCTCCTTCATGCGTTCATCCATCCCCAATTTGTCGAAGCGATACTGGAACGCCAGTATGCGTCCATAATCGATGGTCATGGCGACGCCCTGGAAGAAGCGCGTCAACTCCTGGATGTCGGGATTCTGTGACCAATTAAACGTTGTCGAGCCGTTCACCTGCGGCGATTGATACCGCAGCGTTTTCTCGCCCGTTTTCGCAATGTGCTTGAGGTGCGAATCGGCATCGCCGCGAAAGTAATTCAGCTTTTGCGCCAGCTCGAAAATCCTTCAACCGGCTCGGCTCGGACATCGTGAAGTCCTCTTGCACCGGATCGGTGTCGTTGGTCTGGTCAGGATGCGGTGTTCCCTCGAAGTGCGACTTGCCGTCGAGTTGGACCTCGATGGTGTATTTCTGCCAGGGAATGCCCTGTGGCCAGTCGAAGCTGAATTGCACCGAGGCCTGCGCGGGTGCCGCAGCCGGCGAAGGGGAAGGCTGCTGCGCCCCGGCGGAAAAGGCAAGCAGCAGAATGCAGGCAAGAATCGACTTCATTCTGAGCAGAGATTTTATCAGCGCGATGCGGCTTGCTGGCGGCGCAAGGTTCCGGCTGTATGCAGATGGCAGATGGCGATGGCCAGCGCATCAGACGCGTCGGCGGGGGTGGGCGGCGTCGGCCAGATTCAGCAGGCGCGTCACCATGAGCTGTACCTGCGACTTTTCCGCCCGGCCATATCCGACCACGGCCGACTTGATGGATAGCGGTGAATACGCCACCACTTCGAGTCCGGCTTGCGCCGCGGCCAGCATCGCTACTCCGCGCACATGTCCCAGCTTCAGTGCCGATTTCGCATTGACGGCATAGAACACATCTTCGATCGCGACCTGCTCGGGCGCGTGCGCGGCGATGATCTCCGCCAGTCCTTCGCAAATTTTCTTCAGCCGGAGCTCGAGTGCGTCCCGCGGCGCCAGACGAATCGCGCCGCTGCAGATGTGGAGCAGGGAACCGTGATCGTCCTGCTCGACCACGCCATAGCCGGTGTATTCGCCGCCGCAATCGATGCCGAGGACCCGCATTGCCGAGAGTGTAGCAGGAGGACGGCCCGGTTCGTCGCGAATCGGCACGTGCGCCGCTACGGACCTATTACCTCGAACGCCGCCGAGACGCCAGACATCGGGTTGAAGCAGTTGCCGATGCATAACGGGGCGGCCCAGGCTTCCGAGTAGGGGCCGGGAGGCATGTTTTGAGGGTAGACCGACATGCCGCCAGGCTGGTACTGGAGCGGCGAGGTCGGTTGCGCGATGCAGTAGCCTCCCTGCCCACCGGGGCAAGGGGGAACGGTTCCCAGAGTAGGCGCGAGGTCGTTGACCGCCACTTGGGGATCAGCGGAGACGGGGGAATCCGATGGCACATATATTGTGTTGTAGTTGTAAAGACTTGCGATAAGGTCATTGACAGAGCCGGTGGACAGATTGCCGCACGACAGGAGGAGCTCCCCGTCCACGCTCGAGTTGGATTGCCCCGCACCGTCGAGACGATTGCCAGTTCCGAGATCAGCATACTCCAGGGCGAACACGTCAATTAAGGTAGAGTCGCTGGTTCCTGTGCAGGTGACCTCAAACGATTGCGATTGGGACGATGCTACCTGAGGTGCGCTGAGGAGAAACGAGTCCGCGGCCGGCGAGCTCCAAGGGGGCGGAAGTGGTACGTACGTGGAGGCGCCGGGGGCTGGATTATACGCGTTCTGCTGATTGTCCATGACGGCGAATGAGGTGGTGTCGCCACTTCCGAGACAGCCGACGACGATGCTGTCTCCCGACTGCGGGTACTGCTGGAACGTGGCCGTCGCCACATTTCCCGAGCTCGGCGACAGCTTGGCCGTGCCCTGAACGAACGTCGCGCTGCAGTAGTCAGCGGATTGGCCGTAGCTACCTCCGCTGATCTGCCACATCAACTTGTCATCGCAGCAGTGGGGGGACATCGGCGACCGCGGCTGATTAGCTTCATACGGATTCATGATGGTTACCGCGCTCAAGCAGTCACCCTCGGCACAATCGTCGATTCCAAAGGTGTGTCCTACCTCGTGCGCGAATAGCTGATCTCCGGTTCCAGTGTATGTCGTTACAACATGAGTTATGGTGAGTTGCTGGTACCCTTTCGGGCACCAGCCGTCGTGCGTGCAGGCGAGGTTATTCGGGCAGGCGGGATCGTTCGCGAAGCTCCATTCCGAAGCCGGAAGCCTGGGAGATTCGGGCGCTATGGGTACGAGCAGAAACGTAAACGTCAGCCCGGCACCCAGCCGCCCGTTCCAATTATTGTATGCGTTCTCTATGGCACTGACTTGGGGCTCGGCGAAGTTTCCGATCACGTAGACCGTTACAGAGGCTCCCGGTTGCCAGCCCAATGGATACACCTGGTTGTTACCGCAGGATTGCGTTGGAAGCTTCTGGAGGATCGCTTGGACTGGGACAGCTTTGGCACCGCACGCAAACTGACGAGGCCAAGATACCAGCTAATAGCATGAAGGCAGTTTTCATAGCACAGCTCCCGTATGGCGTTGCCGGCTACTGATTCTGGACAAGGATCTTGCCTAAGGCGGGGCCAAGCTCCTGCACTGTGAGTCCACTCAGGGAGGAACGTCCGGTTCGCGCCCAATATTCGGTTCTACAATCGCTCGGCCGCGCTGCGCCGTCGGAAACGTCCCAGGAGTCGAAATCGAAATAGAAATCACCCTCTTTGTAATAGGACAGGACTAAAAGATAGGTGTGACCTGGTTGCAGAGACCACTCACGCGGACGGGCTTCGTAGCTCACGGTTCTGCCCGAGGGCAGCTTAACCGTTCCGCCCGTGACTATGACGGTTATGTCGCTTCCCGGAGACAAACGCTGAGATCCGCCCCGGTCTTCGAATACCTGGTTCACTCTCAGGGTCATCTCGCTGTAAAGCGAATACTCAGAGGCGCTCAGTACACTACTATGCTTCGTGAATGTCGCCGTCACGACGGAACGGTTTGGATGGTCTTGAATCTCGGGTCCCGAAGCGGCGCCGTCGCACCCGGCGGGCGTGACATACTCATGCGGGCCGGGGGATGTCAGAGGCAGGCGGCGAGGCGGGTCCGTCGTGGGCGTGGCGAAAACCGGCGGCGTTATCTGATCCATATACTGATCGCGCGCTGTTCGAATCTCCGGCGAAATGCCCCTGTTCCACTCCAGATACGGCGTCGGGGTCAGCATCCAAGGGTTCGCTGCTGGCTTCGAATTACTTGTCGAAGCAGTTTGTGCCGCTGCTGCTCCCATGAGCGACGCCGTCGCAAACCCGCAAATAATGAAAAGTCGAAGGACTCGCACGCTCGCCTCCCATGGCGCGAGGTTCACGCCCAAGGGCATTCTGTTCCCCAATAGCTTTCGCGGCAAGATAACGGAAATGGCGTTACCAACGTTCGCATACCGCCGGCCGATACTTTTCCGCGGCGGGCTCAAAAGGGCCGCACCTGCTGCGCTTACACGAGCGCTTCCTGACGTTCCGTGCGCTCGAGGAGCGCAGTCGGTTTTGCCGGCTCGTTACGGCCGTTGAAGGCCTTCCAATACAGCTCGGTCAACTCGCTGATCAGCGGCATGCGGGGATTCGATCTCCACGAGGGGTCGTCGAACGCATTGTTGGCCAGGTTGGGCAGCGCCCGCTCGAACTCTTCTTTGCTGATGCCCAGCTCGGCAATCGAGCGCGGCACGCCCAGCCGGTCGAGCAGTTGTTCGACGGCGGCGATCAGGCGTTGGACTTTCTCCGGCACCGTTTGACCTCCCAGCCCAAGCTGGTCGGCCATCATGGCGTATTTCTTGTGCGCGACGTACGTCCGCTGGTTGGGCGACGGCATGAACTTCGTCGGCACCGACGCGTTGTAGGCGATCACGTGCGGCAGCATGAGCGCGTTCGCGCGTCCATGGGCGACGCCGAAGTGCGCGCCGAAGGGGTGCGCCAGCGCGTGACTGACTCCCACCGACGCATTGGAGAACGCTATGCCCGCGATGCACGCGGCATTGTGCATCATGGTGCGCGCTTCTTCATCGCGCGGATTTTCGTACGCCTCGGGCAGATATTTGAAGACCAGGCGAATGGCCATCATGGCGTTCGAATCGGTGTAGGGCGACGCGAAGAGGGAAACCCCCGCTTCCAGCGCGTGGGTGAGGCAATCGACGCCGGTGTCGACGGTCAGGCCTTTCGGCATGGACATCACAAACTGCGGATCGACAATCGCCACATCCGGGGTAAGCGAATAGTCGGCCAGCGTGACCTTGATCCCGCGCTCCTTGTCCGTCATCACAGCGAAAGGCGTGACCTCGCTGCCGGTTCCACTCGTCGTCGGGATGGCAATGAGTCGCGAGTGGTTCACCTTCTCCGTCGGGTACTGCACCACGCGTTTGCGGAGATCGAGGAAGGGCGTGGCCAGCTCTTCCAGGTCGGCCTCGGGCGACTCGTACTTCAACTTCATGAGCTTCGCCGCATCGATGACCGACCCGCCGCCCAGCGCGACGATTTGGTCGGCTTTGTAGAAGTTCAGCGCCTCCACTCCCTGCGCGATGATCTTGATGTCGGGCTCGGCATCGGGAATGATCGTGACTCGAACCTGCGTCTCCGGCGGCAGCGCGCGCCGCACGATGTCGGCATGACCGATCTGTTCCAGCGCCGGATTGGTCAGAATGATGGTCGAACGCGAGGGGAACTTGCGCAGGTTCTCGACCGCCTTCAGGTTGAAGTAAATCTGGTTGGGAACGCGGAACCACATATGCGCTTGTGTCCTTCGCGCCAGGCGCTTGATGTTGAGATAGTGATAGATGTTGACGTTGTCGGTGGTGCTGTTGCCGCCGCCGGTGCCGCAGCCGAAGGAAAACGTGGGCACCATATCGTTGTACACGCCGCCCAGCGCCCCGATCGATCCCGGCGAGTTCACGATGATGCGGCCGGCGTTCATCCGCTCGCCGAACCGACGGATCACTTCTTCATTATTCGAGAACACGACGGCCGTGTGCCCCAGGCCGCCCAGGTGATTGACCTCGGAGCAGACCTGCAGCGCCTCGTCCGTAGAGTGCGCGCGGTAAACCGCGAGCACAGGGAACAACTTTTCGACCGACAGGGGATATTCGCGGCCGACGCCTTTGATGGGCGCGATCAGCAGCTTCGTCTCCGGTTTCACCGAGATGCCGACGAACTTGGCGATGGTCGTCGCGTGCTGCCCCACCGCCATCGGCTGCATAAACCCCGTTGTGGGATCGATGACGGTGCGGCCCAGCAGCTCCGTTTCTTTCTCATTGCAAATGTGTGCGCCCAGCTCCGCAAACTTTCTCAGCACGCGATCGTAGACTTCGTCATCGATCACCACCGTCTGCTCGGAGGCGCAGATGGTGCCGTTGTCGAAGGTCTTCGACGTGATGATGTCGACCACGGCCATGTCGAGATCGGCCGTGCTGTCCAGATACACCGGCGTATTGCCCGCCCCTACTCCCAGCGCGGGCTTGCCGGAACTGTACGCGGCCTTCACCGCACCCGGCCCCCCGGTGGCATCGATCAACCCGACGTCCTTGTGGTGCATCAGGTAATCGTTGTCCTGGAGCGTGTGCGATTCCAGGCAGGTGAAGATTCCCTCGGGCGCGCCGTGCTTCACCGCGGCCTCATACATGATCTTCACCGCTTCGGAGCAGCAGCGCCACGCGCTGGGATGCGGGCTGAAAATCACCGCATTGCGCGTCTTGATCGCCATGATGCACTTGAACAGGACCGTGGAAGTCGGATTGGTGATCGGCGTCAGCGAGAAGATCACGCCAATCGGTTCGGCCAACTCCAATATGTCGCGCTCCGTATCCTCGCGAATTACGCCGACCGTGCGCTTGTCCCTGATGTAGTCGTAGACGAACTCGGTGGCCACCATGTTCTTGAGGGCCTTGTCCTCCAGGACGCCGATCTTGGTCTCCTCGATCGCCAGGCGGGCAAGGTGTTGGGCCTGCTTCAAGCCCGCGATCACCATCGGCTTCACGATACGATCGACATCTTCCTGGGTGAATTGCCGGAATGCGGCTGCGGCGGTCCGGGCCTGGCTGGCCAGTCCCTCCAGGTACGCGATGCGTTCTGGGGTCAATTGTGCGGAGTTATTGCTCATAGAACACCACTTTTGAGTATCGCCGCGGCGTAAACGCTGAAACAGTGAGGGGGGTCACTGCCAGTTGTGAGGCCTGCCCAAGACTTTGCAAACTTTCCTTTACTACTAATGGTAGTACTAGCCTCCTGCGTCGTAGGCTTTTCGCTGCTACTTGCGCCGATTTCCGCCATTCACAGATCTCGCTCGGCAAAGGAAGTTCCAATGAATCGAGCCGTCACGTTTTTCCGCAGGGCCAGAATTGCTTGGTTGATGACAGCCCTTCTGCTTTTCACCGGCGCGCTGCACGCGCAGAACTCCACCAGCACCTTGCGAGGCGTGGTGCAAGACCAAAGCGGCGGGCGAGTGGCAGGTGCTCAGGTCGTCGTCGGGTTGGCAGGATCAGGATCCTCCATCGCCCGCCAGGCAACGGCAAACGCTCGCGGAGAATTTCGCATTGATGGCCTGCTGCCTGGCCCCTACCAGGTAGCCGTTACGGCCAAAGGTTTCGCGGAGGCCAAGGCCGACGTAGACACTGCAGTCAGTGTCGTGCGCGATATCACCATCACGCTCAAACCCGCAGCCGCGCATGAGACGGTGAATGTGCAGGGGAATTCTTCCTCGATTACGATAGAAACAGTCAACACCTCGAGCGCTGTGCGCGGCGGCGTAGTTGACAGCCAAGATCTGGAAGGTTTTCCGCTCCCGGCACGCAGCTTCGCTAACATCGCCTATCTCGTACCTGGAACCGAACCGGTCGAGCCCTCCGATCCCACCAAGGCGCGCATCACCGCCGTCTCTACCGGCGGAAGTTCCGGCTTGAACAACGAACTCTCGCTTGACGGCGCCGACAACTCCGACGACTGGATCGGCGGCTTTCTGCAAAATTTCTCGCCCGACGGCATTCAGGAATTCGCCGTGCGCACTTCGAATGAAGAAGCCGATACCGGGTGGACAACTGCCGGGTCCGTCATCATCACCACCAAGCACGGCACTAACGATTGGCATGGCGACTTGGCCTTTCTACGAGCGCGCGGCAGCGCTCAACGCCCGCTTCCCGATTGAGAATCCGGCGCCCAATCCCAAGCAGCCGTTTTCACGCCAGAACTATGTTGGCACCATCGGCGGCCCTATCGTGAAAGACAAGGTGTGGTTCTTCACTTCATTTGAGGCCGTGCACGAGGATGCGAGCATCGCCTACAGCCCCGCCAGCCAGACCCAATTTAACGCGCTCTCGCAATTGGCGTCGCAGGGATTGATCACTGGCTCTCCTTCGATCGCCACGCCGCCCTACGTTCCCATTCCGTTTCGCGACTACATCGGTTCGGTGCGCTTCGACTGGGCGCAATCGTCAAAATCGAGTTGGTTCCTGCGTACATCGGAAGACAGCTATGTCACGAACAACAACCTGGTGGAGCAGGGCACATTGCCGTCAACCGGTCTGCTCACGCACAACAACTACTGGAATACGGCGATCAGCAATACCTATACTTTCAATTCCAGCACGGTTGGCACTCTGGTCCTCGACTTCAGCTTGTTGCATCTTACGCAGACCCGTAATTCAGATCTGGGCTACGCGCTGGCCTTCCCCTTCAGTTCCACCGCGCTGACCATCTCCGGTTTCGAAACCTATGGCGACAACCAATTCGCTACTCCTATTACTCTTTTCCCCAACCTGCGCAATCAACAGAAATACCAGTCCCGCTATGACCTGAGCCACATTGTGGGTACCCATTCGCTCAAGTTCGGAGTCGACTTCATCCACGAACCGGTGCTGAGCGGGTCTTTCCCCGGCACGGCCGAAACCCTTGCCAGCTATGTGAATAACCCGACCTATTACATACAAAACCCCGGCTCGTTCGGAACCTTCACCCCGGGGTGTATCAACTTCAATCCCACGGACGGCTCAACTTGCACCTTCACGCCGGCTGGCGACGGCAGCTTTTCGCAGAACGTTCAGCGTCTCGCGCTCTATGTGGAGGACTCCTGGCGAGTCACGCCCAACCTCACGTTCAACTACGGCTTGCGTTGGCAGTCGACTTGGGGCCTATTCCAAGCTTCCGGACGAAGCGAGGCTGACAATGCCGCGTACATCACGCTACAGGCCTTGCAGATTCCGGTTGTGACCAGCCTGCCGCACGATGACCACACGCAATTCGCGCCGCGCATTGGGCTGGCCTGGTCTCCCGGCGGCAGCGGGAACACTGTAATTCGCGCCGGCTTCGGCATGTACTACGACGATCTGGCACAGAACGGATGGGCGACCGCATTCCAGGCCACCAACAACTCGAACTTCACCACCGGACCGTGCAGCCTTACCGGAGGCCCAGGCACGTATGCGCTTACCGGCTCCGGCTGCCTGACCGGTGGCGCCGGGGCCACGGGTAATGTAGTCGGCTCCCCTTACAAAACGCCCTACGCCATTCATATTACCGGCGGCGTGCAGCACGCCTTCAACAGCCAATGGGTGGCGAGCGCCGATTATGTGTACGAGGACGGCCTTCATGGGTACCGCGCTTTCCCCTATACCAGCGGCACCAACTTATTCACTCCGCTCATTTCCACCACCGATCCAAACTATGCCACGGACCAGGCGAATGTAGTGCCCAACGTCAATGTGTTCCAGTCTGACAACCGTTCCAAGTACAACGCGATGCTGGTGCATGTGGCCGGCAATATGAAGCGCTTTAATCTGGTGGCGAACTACACGCTTTCCAGGGCGGACACATGGGGATGCCTGCTGGGCGAACTGTTTGACTATGTCGATGGCGTCTGCCAACTGCCGAACGGGCAACTGAATGCTTTCGGTCCCGGAGACTATGGACCATCCGGCGAAAACGTTACCAACCGCTTCGTTTTGGCCGGCACCGTGTATCTGCCTGGTGGATTTCAAGTGAGCAGCATCAATCAGTTCGAGAGCGCCCGCCCCATCACTATCACGAATGCGGACAACACCGGCCGCATCTATGTCAATGGGGTGTACACCAGCCTCGACCAGTTCCGCGGCACGCCCTACCTGCAGACAGACCTGCGGGTCACGCGTCCTTTCAAACCCAACGAGCGTTGGACGATCCTGCCCTTCGTTGAGTTCTTCAATCTCTTCAACCGTAACAATCCCGGGGCGAACTATGCGGTCAATGTCGTCCAGCTTCCGGTACCAGCTTCGCAGATGGTGCCCAATCCGGTTACCGGTATCACCAATGTCACCAGCGTTTGCGTGAATGCAAGCTGCACCATAACCAAGCCCATCACCAGCCTGAGCCAGCTTGAGATACCCGAGGGTGCACTGGGAGACTTCTTCGGTCCGGGAACCACGGTAGGCATTCCGTTCGCCGCGCAGTTGGGCCTGCGCGTGACGTTCTGAGCATTAGGCGCAGATTGTTCACCACGGAATCACGGAGCACACGGAAAAGACATATCTAAATTCCGTGAATTCCGTGCTTCCGTGGTGAAACTCCGCCGACGAACCCACAGAAAAGCCGGCCCGCTAGAGCCGGCTTTCCTTAGCTCGATACTTACTTCTTCAGGCTGGCGACATAGGTCGCGATGGCGGTGGCTTGATCGGCGCTGACGCCCGCAACCGGCTTGCTGTGCGGTGCCTTCTTGCCGGGTGCGCCATTGGTGAGCACATCGGCAATTTGTTTCTCCGACAGCGACGTCTTCTGCAGCGAGGGGCCAATCTTGCCTTCGCCGGCGGCGCCATGGCAGGCGGCGCACTTCGTCTTGTAGAGGGTAGCTCCCTCCTGGGCCCAGCCCAGGCAGGAGAACACAGCCAATGCGGCCAACATCGTGGTAAAACGCTTCATGAAACGCTCCTTGTGTGAATTAATCTGCTCAACGAAACAACCCCTAGGAATCCGGGATGTTTGTCGTCCTGCGACTTGCGTGGCAGTGCGAGCAGCCTTCACACCTGTTTCAATTCGGAGCGAAGTGCCCGCCTCGCACTCTGATTTTCACTCTGGGAAACCACTACGGCGTGTGACGCCGGTCACTTGGATATGTGCGATCGCTGTGGAAAACCGCCGATCTTGCGGTCATGCTTGACGCCTGTTTTGCCGGAAAACCCGCGCCCGTCGAGATTGAGCCAGAAACAATACTGCCGTGATCATCGCCGACCACGGCATTCGCTGCGCTGCTGATGTTGGAGGGTACTAGACCGTTACGGGCTGTTTCACCGTCACCGGCTCTTTCACCAGTACCGGCGTGATCCAGCCGAAGCGGTCTTCGACAATCCCGTTGACGATGCTGTAGAACTCCTTTCGCACCGCCTTCGTGATCGGCCCTGCAACGCCGCGGCCGACGGTGATCTTGTCCACGGACCGGATCGGCGTAATCTCGGCCGCGGTGCCGCTGAAGAACAGCTCGTCGCAGATGTAGAGCATTTCGCGCGGAATGATCTGCTCGACCAGCGGAATGCCCAGCTCGTGCGCGATGTGCAGCACCGAGTTGCGCGTGATTCCGGGCAGCACGCTGTTGCCCAGCGGCGGGGTGTAAATGCGGTCTTTGTGCACCAGAAAGACGTTTTCGCCCGAGCCCTCGCTGACGTAGCCGTTGACATCCAGAGCGATGCCCTCGGCGTAACCGTTCACGATAGCTTCCATCTTGATGAGCTGCGAGTTCATGTAATTTGCCCCGGCTTTGGCCATGGTGGGCATCGTGTTTGGCGCCAGCCGGTTCCAGGACGAGACGCAGACATCGACCCCGTCGTCGGAGTCGGGGCTGCCCAGATACTTGCCCCAGTCATAATTGGCGATGTACACCTCGGTCGGCGAATTGAACGGGTTCACCCCGACCTGCCCGTAGCCGCGCAGCACGATGGGCCGGATGTAGCACGGCGCAACCTTGTTCGCCGCGACCAACTCCGTCGCCGCCTGGCACAACTCCTCCAGCGAGTACTCCAGATCGATGCGATACACCTTGCATGACTGGAGCAGTCGCAGCATGTGGTCTCGCAGCCGGAAGATGCCGGGACCGTGCGACGTCTGGTAGCAGCGAATGCCCTCAAACACCGACGAGCCGTAATTCACCACATGCGACATGACGTGGATCTTCGCGTCATCCCATGCCACCAGGTTGCCGTTATGCCAAACAAACTCACTTGCCTTAATCGCCATTGCCAGGCTCCTTACGCGTTGAGGAGTAGTCTAAAATCGCTATGCTGCCGGGCCGAAGAAACTCAAAGCAGGTGGCATGCTCGTTCAGCACACGCTGCGGTGATGGGTGAAGTCGAAACATCCGCAATGCAGTTTAACCGGGAATTATATCCGAGCCGCGCAAGCCAGCGGGACCTGGTTTTTCCGCCGCTCCCACTTTCCGCTGCCAAACCCACCAGAATGGATGCGGCCCGCACCCGAATGGGTACGAAATTCCGTCACAAATCGTGAGCCGAGGGGAGTTGCGGGTGCGTCCCGTAGCTCGGACGGTCTTTTTTGTAAGATGACGTGGTGGACGGCGAGCACACACTCCGTCATGGGCAGCTTCAACGCGGCATCACGCTGGAATACCTGACGCTCGGCTGGAACCTGGTCGAGGGCGTCGTTGCTCTCGCCAGCGGAGCTGTCGCGGGCAGCGTGGCGCTGGTGGGCTTTGGGATCGATTCCTTCATCGAGATGGCTTCGGGCTGCATCCTGCTCTGGCGGTTGCGGGCGGAGCGTCGCGGCGCCAATGCCGACGCCGTCGAGCGACGTGCGTTGCGGCTGGTGGGAATCAGCTTCCTACTGCTGGCGATCTATGTCGCCGTCGATTCCGCCAAGTCCCTCGCGCAACGCGAGGCGCCGGAGCACAGCGTGCCCGGAATCTGCATCGCCGTGCTCGCGTTGGTTGTCATGCCGTGGCTGGCGCACCAGAAACGCGCGGCCGCCGGCGGACTCAACAGCGGCGCGCTGCACGCGGACTCGCGGCAGTCGTCGCTGTGCGCCTATTTATCGGCAATCCTCCTGGGAGGTCTGCTTCTCAACGCCGCGTTTGGCTGGTGGTGGGCTGATCCCGTAGCGGCCCTTCTCATGGTGCCGCTGATCGCGTACGAAGGCATCGAAGCCCTCCGCGGCAAGACCTGCTGCCATTGCTGAGGGAGCCAAGGGGAGTTGCAGAACTCGGCAGCTATGGCTGGCTGCTACACCAAAATCAGAAACGCGCGAGTGGAATAATATTTCCGAGTATCTTGTTTAGCCAATGCTTTACATTGTAAAATCCTGCACATGAGGAACGCGAAAACGTTGTCGGTGACCATTCCCCGCGAGATGCTTTTGCGTGCCGAATCCCTGGCCCGCAAAGAGAACCGCACCATGAGTGAGTTGGTGCGGGAGGCACTACGCCAATACGAGCGACTCCGCTGGTGGGAAGAAACCAACGCCTACGGACGTTCCCGCGCCCTGGCGATGGGCGTGAAAAACGAAGACGACATAGTCCACGCTGTTCACGAGTACCGTAAGGAGCAGCGCCGTCCCACCAAGCGGCCCGCGTGACGCGAGCTGTGCTGGACAGCAACGTCTTTATCTCAGCCGTTATATTTGGGGGCAAGCCGCGAGAAGGTCATCCATTTGGCTGAACGCGGATTCATCGAGGTGTACACTTCGGACCCTTTGCGCGGCGAAGTCGAACGAGTACTCGCGACAAAGTTCGGTTGGGCACGGAGCAGAGTTGCCAGTACCGCCCCGATTATCTGTGGTCAGCGACCCGGTGGCTGGAACCCACGAGCCAACTGACGAACTGCACAGATCCAGACGACAACCGCGTGCTGGAATGTGCAGTCGACGCGCGAGCTGAATGGATCGTAACCGGCGATCGTCACCTGCTGCTCTTGGATCCCTTTCGCGAGATCCGGATCGTCACAGTTCGCGATTTTCTCGCTGCCTTCCAACGGTAACTCTCTTGCTAGCTGCTAGTTGCTAGTTGCTCTTGTATAATCCGCGCAATCTTCCCGAGGAGAAACCCGATTGCGCGGCGTGCCTCGCTGGTTCGCGGTTTCGGCGGTGCTGGCGGTTGCGGCCACGGTGTGCGCGTTTACTGTTCATCGCGCGTTGGCCCCCGCCGCACTGGTCGCGCAGCTTCGCGAAGCCACGCTTCCCGCCGATGGCTTTTCCTCCACCGAGCTGACGATTCATTCCTCGAACGGCCGCGAGCTGCGCGGGCTGCAGATTCAGGCTGGAAATCCCCACCGAATTGTGGTCGAGTCGCTCACCGTGCGTGCCGATTTCGCGACGGCCGCGCTCGAATCCGGCGTCCTGCCCGGAGAAGCGAAGCTGCGCATTACCGCGGCGGGCTTTGCGCCCCGCGAGATTGCGGTGCGCACAACTCCTGACTACGGCGATGCTCTCGGCGACGGCACACCCGATTTCCTGCGCTTGCACGACCCTGCCGATCGCCAGGCATTTCGCCGCTGGTTTACGCTGCTGGCCGAAGCGCAATACTACCGCGGCGAGAATGCAGCGCCGGACATCGACGACTGCGCTGCGCTGCTGCGTTTCGCTTATCGCGAGGCGCTGCGCGAGCACGACGCGGCTTGGGTGCGCTCGATAGCGCTGCCCGCACCGGCAGCATCAGCCGACATCCGTCAGTATCACTACCCTTACACCCCGCTCGGCGCGGCGCTGTTTCGCGTGAGCGCGGGGAATTTCTCAGCCGACGATCTCCACGACGGCGCGTTCGCCGAATTTGCCGACGCCGAAACGCTTTGGCGGCACGACACCTTCTCCGTTGGACGGAGCCTCGCCCGCGCGCGTCCGGGCGACCTGCTGTTCTTCCGTCAGGACACCGCCGGCCACATGCCGTTTCACGCGATGATCTTCCTCGGTCGCAGTCAGATCGAGCCGGGCAGCGAGCAGTTTGTCGTCTATCACACCGGCCCCACCGGCAATCAGAAGGGCGAGATCAAGCGGCTTCCATTGTCAGAACTCCTTAATTATCCCGACCCGCGCTGGCGCCCGCTATCGTCGAATCCGGCGTTCCTCGGCGTCTATCGCTGGAACATCCTGCGGGGCGCGGAATGACGCCCCGGAGGAATTGGTGGAAGCGCCGGGCTTTCAGCCGGGCGAAATGTGGCACGATTAATGTTGGCTTCAGCCACGGCCCGCGGCTAAAGCCGCCAGCCTGCTTGCCCGTCTGCGGCACGGCTGAAGCCGTGCCCTTCCACCGTGTCTTTCGTGCCTCTGCTGTCCTTGTCATTCTTATTCAGGCTTTGCTTCTTCCCGCGTTCGCGCAGGACGCCGAGCCCCCATCCTGGTTTTCCCTCACCAGTACGCGCACCTACATGCCCGGCGAGAAGCCGGAGATCGCAGTCAATGCCCACAACGTAAAGCAGCTCGAGTTTCGCGTCTATCGCGTGAACAATCCCGTGAAGTTCTTCAGCCAGATGCAGGAGCTGCACAACTTCGGCGGTCAAGCTCCGCCGTTACCCAAGCAAGCGCACACCTGGCTGGAGAGGTTTCACGCGTGGAAGCACCGCCTCTGGGTCCGCATCCGCGATTTCATCCGGGCGCAGTTTTCGCCCGAGTCGCGCCACCAGATTCGGCTGTGGGAGTTGGGCGGCGGCGAGCAGCCGAAGGGACCCAAGGTCGAGAGCTTCGCGCAAGTGCCCGTGCTCAACCAGCAGCAGGTCGTCTCAATCTGGAAGTGGGTGGTGCCGCCGCACGAGCAGTGGGAGAGCCTGAACATCCCCGTCCCCGTGAGCGACAAGGGCGTCTACCTGGTCGAGGCGATCGACGGCCGGCTGCGCGCCTACACCGTCGTCGTCATCACCGACATCGCCATCATCACCAAGTCCGGACAAGGGCGCCTGATGAGCTTCGTCGTCGACCGCCATAGCGGCCATCCCATAGCCGGGATTCCGGTGCAAGTCTGGATCGATCAGCAAAAAGTCGCGTCGCAGAACACCGACGCAAATGGCCTGGTGGATACGACGATTAACCAAGCCAAGCCGGAGAACGTCGCCGTGCTCGCCACCAGCGCCGATCAGTTCGCCATCAACACCCCCGGCGCGTGGAACCTGGGCGACGATCCCAATCGCAACCTGAAGAGCTACACCTACACCGATCGCCCGGTTTATCGTCCCGGCGACACGGTGCACTTCAAGAGCATCGTGCGCGCGCAGACGCCAAGCGGCTACGTGATCCCGCACGGCAGCGACCTACGCCTGGAGCTGCGCGATCCGCAGACCTACGACGTCATCTGGACGCAGTCCATCAAGTTGTCGGACATGGGCACGGCGTACTGGAACTACATTGTTCCGCGCGACGCCCATCTCGGCATGTACTACCTCTCGATGCAAATGGGCGAGCGTTATGTCGAGGGCACGAACTTTTCGGTGGAGGAATACAAGAAGCCGGAATATGCCGTGAAGGTTACGGCGCAGACGCCGCGCGTGCTGCAAGGCCAGCCCATCAAGGCCACCATCGATGCGCGCTACTATTTCGGCGAGCCGGTCGCGAACGCCAAGGTCAAGTGGGTGGTGCACACCTCGACCTACTGGCCGATGGGGCGCGACCAGGATGAAGATCAGGCCGAAGCCGGCGGCGAAGGCGACAACGGCGACGCCTACGGCGACGAAGGCGGCGAGCAGGAACAGGAGAAGAGCGGCACGCTCGACGCCAACGGCATGATGCAGATCGAGGTGCCGACGAAGATCGACAAGAAGCACCAGGACCTGATCTATCGCATCGAAGCGCGTGTAACCGACGCCGGCAACCGTGAGATCGCCGGACACGGCTATGCGTTGGCGACCTACGGCAGCTTTTTCCTGACCGCCGAGCCGAACTCCTACGTCTACCAGAAGGGCAGCACGGCAACCATCACCGTCACCGCGCAGGACTATGACAAGAAGCCGGTGCAGACGCCGTTCCAAGTCGAGATGAATTCCTGGAACTGGCGCAAGAACTCCGGGTCTGTGGTTGCGACATCGCAGGGGCAAACCGACGCGAACGGCAAAGCGCAGGTTAAGCTGACCATCCCCGATTCCGGCGAATTCCGCGTACTCGTGAGCGCAAACACTCCGGAGAATCGCCAGGTGCAGGCGACAACCTTCTTGTGGGCGCCGGGGCAGAGCTCGCTCTGGTACGGCACGCAGCAGGAGCGCATCCAGATCGTCGCCGACAAAAAGACCTATCAGCCCGGCGATATCGCTCACGTGCTGATCGTGACCGGCAACGGGCCGGCGTCGGTGCTGGTGACCGCCGAAGGCAATGCGCTCTATTCGGGACAGGTGATCAAGAGCAGCGGCGGCAGCATCGCCGTCGATGTGCCGGTCAAGCCGGAGTACGCGCCCAACTTCTATGTCGGCGCGGTCTTCATTCGCGACAACAAGCTCTATGAAGGCTCCAAGAGCCTGACCGTGCCGCCGACCCAGCACGAGCTGAACGTACAACTCGTGCCATCCAAGCCGCAGTATCAGCCAGGCGAAGCGGCGAGCTATACCATCAAGGCGACCGATTCCAGCGGCAAGCCCGCGGTCGCGGAGTTCTCGCTCGGCGTGGTTGATGAGGCCATCTACGCGATCAAGCCCGACACCGCTGGCACGATCCTGAACGCGTTCTATGGCCGCGTCTATACGCAGGTGAGCACCGAAAGTTCGCTCAGTTACTACTTCAACGGACAGGCGGGCAAGCGCGCGATGCCGCTGGCGAGCGTGCGCCCGTCGAAGGCGATGGCGCAGCTCAAGCCCGAGCGACTGGTCCAGCCGAAGATTCGCAAGGCCTTCCCGGACACGGCATACTGGGTCGCCGACGTGCGCACGGCGAGCAACGGCCAGGCGACCGTCAAGTTCGATTATCCCGACGCGATCACCTCGTGGCGCGCCACCACGCGCGGCGTCACCCAGGACACGAAGGTCGGTAGCGCGGTCGAGAACACGATCGTTCGCAAGAACATCATCGTGCGCCTGGTGGTGCCGCGCTTCTTCCGCCGCGGCGATGAGATCACGCTCTCGACCATCGTGCAGAACTACCTGCCGACCGACAAGGTCGCGCGGGTCTCGATGCAGTTCACCGGTTTGCAAGTGCTCGAGGGCCAGCAGCAAAACGTGAGCGTGCCGACGCGTGGTCTGGTGAAGGTCGACTATCGCGTGAAGGTGCTCGATGTCGATTCGGCCAAGGTGCTGGGCAAAGCGCTGACCGACGTCGAAAGCGATGCGATGGAGTTGACGCTGCCGGTCGTGCCGTTCGGCGTGAAGCTAGCAGTGTCGAAGTCGGGCTCGTTCGCCGGGGCAGGGAAGACCGACACCGTGCAGCAGATTGCGTTTCCCAGCGGCATCGAGAGCGGCACGCGCAAGCTGACCATCAGCCTCGCGCCTTCGATCGCGGGATCGGTCTTTGCCGCGCTCGACTATCTCACTTCGTATCCGTACGGTTGCACCGAGCAGACGATGTCGAGCTTCCTGCCCGACGTGCTGGTCTCCGACGCGCTCAAGAAGCTCGGCATCAAGTCGAACATCGATCCGGTGACGCTGCACAAGCAGGTGCAGGCCGGACTCGACCGGCTCTACACCTTCCAGCACGACGACGGCGGATGGGGCTGGTGGCAGACCGACGACAGCGCGCCGTTCATGACCGCATATGTTCTCGCGGGACTAAGCCAGGCGAAGGCGGCGGGATTCGACGTCAAGCAGGATGCGATCGACAAAGCGCGCCAATGGCTGTTGCCCCAGTTCCAGCAGTCGACGAAGGCGCGGACTGATCTGCGCGGTTACATGGCTTACGCGCTGGTGCTGAGCGGGACGGATGGCAATGCCCAGATCATCGATTCCGTTTGGCAGCAGCGCTCGACGCTCACGGCGTACGGCCAAGCCGTGCTCGGACTGGCAATGCTGCAGGTGAACGACAGCCGCGCGAACGAGCTGGCGAAGCAGCTCGAAGGCGAAGCCAGGCAGGACGACTCGCAGGCCTGGTGGCCAAGCGATCAGAATTACCTGATGGAGTTCTCCGGCAACACAACGCCGGAATCGACGGCGTACGCGCTGAAGCTGATCAACCGCACGGATGCGAGCAGTCCGCTGCTGCCGAAGGCCGCGGTTTACCTGGTGAGCCATCGCAGCGAAGGCTACTACTGGGATTCAACCGAGCAGACCGCGATGGTCATCTACGGCCTGACCGATTATCTGGAGCGCACGCAGGAGCTGAAACCCAACTACAGCGTGGAAGTGCAGGTGAATGGCAAGAACGTCGTCAGCAAGAAGTTCACGCCCGCCGACGCGGTCGCGCCCGCGACGACGGTGACGCTCAACGATTCGCAACTCGCGCCGGCCGCGAACGAAGTTCGCGTCGTCAAGGCCGGCGACGGCCGCGTGTACTGGTCGGCGCGCGGCGAGTATTACTCCTGCCAGAAGAATGTCATCAACGCCGGCAGCTTCCAGCTGAGCACCGCGCGGCAGTACTACAAGCTGACGTCGCAGCAGAAGGACGGCCGGCGTCGTGTACCACCTCGACAGCTTGTCGGGCCCGGTGCAGGTTGGCGACACGCTCGCGGTGCGCATCACCGTCGGCGGTAGCGCGTGGAAGTACCTGATGATCGAAGACCCGATTCCGTCCGGCACCGAGTCGATCGCGCGCGATGACCTGTACGAACTCGACCAGCAGCCGACATGGTGGGCGCGCTGGTACAGCGATCGCGAGCTGCGCGACGATCGCACTACGTTCTTCAACTACTACTTCCCGCAAGGGCAGCATGAGTATGTTTACCTGCTGAAGGTGGTCAACCCGGGCATATTCCGCGTGAGCCCCACGAGCGTGCAGCCGATGTATCAGCCGGAATATCTCTCGACCAGCGACGCGTTGACGGTGACCGTGAAATGACCGCGCGACATAAAGGCGTGGCGAAGCTGTGGCTGCTGAACCTGTTCGGCAACGCCGCGCTGTTGGCGTCCGTCTACGTCTGGTTGCGACTGCCGGACGCGCACGGCGGGCAAGTGGCGGCGTCGGCGCTGCTGGCGGTCGCGACATCTTCTGCGGCGTATGGCTACGCGCTGGGTCGTTCGCTTACTTCCGTGTTGCCGAGTTTCGTGACGCCGCAACTGGTGTGGCGGGCGTTTCGTCGTGCGATACGGTATATTGTCGCGCTGGCGATCTGGGCCATTCTGCTCGCGATTCTGGAGTGGGGTTTGTTCTCGCTGCTGCGATACACGCCGCAATTTGGCGTTTGGTTCTGGCAGAAGATCCCGGCCTTGCGATTCGGCAGTCCGCGCCTGATCTTTCACACTGCGCAATGGGTGATCTGGATCGCGATGGTGCTGCTGCTGGCGATCTGGTTGCCGGTCGCAAGCACCGTCGCCGCCGCAGGTTTCAAGTCAAGGCCGATGGTCCGCTCGTGGCGTTTGCTGAAGCGACTGTCGTATTGGTTGTGGTTCTGCGGGCTGGCGTTCGCAGGCGTTTACTTGCCGTACAAGCTGGTCTGGTGGATTCCCGACCTCGACACGCTCCGGCAGCAGGCGTGGAGCGCCGGACTGCGCTTCGCTCTGGCTTACGTGTTGCTGATTTCCGCTTGGGTCGCGCTGTTGTTGGTGATCGGCGATCGCCTGGCGATTCTGGATCCGTTGCCAATCTCAATTCCGCAATCGCCCGAATTTCGATCCAACCAGCCCGCCGAAGAAGCGCATTAGCAGACATGTTCCCAGCATCGCTAAGGAATCGCGGCAACGCTTAAGAGGGTTGCGGCCTGCAGCGCCGCTTCCAGCGTTCGTCCCGCCAAAATCTTGCCCGTGTTCGAGGGCACGATGAGAATATCGTTGGCTTCCAGCGGCAAGTCCGGAGCTTTGGCCTGCAGCATCTTCTTCACGTTCACCGAAGTTTCTGCCGTGCCGCCCTTCGCATCCTTGCGCAGCAACTTTGCATCACTCAGCTTCGCGGTCCGGGTGCCGCCGCCCGCCAATGCCAGCGCTTGCAGCACGGTTAGTCCGCCGGAATCCATCAGCACGCCGCTCGGTCGCAACACGTCGCCCACAACGTAAACGATGTCGGCCTTGTGCACGATGATGGTGTCACCGGGAAAGACCGCGACGTTGGTCTCCGAGTTGTCGCTGAGGTTCCGCGGCAGGGGAATCGTGATGGTGCGGTCGGGGTCGCCGCGATGGGTGACGGTGAGACTGCGCCCGGCCTTTTCCGTGAGGCCGCCCGCAGCCGAAATCATGTCAAGCAGGTGCTGCTGACCCAGCACCGGATAAACGCCGGGGCGCGCCACCTCGCCGAGCACGCTCGCTCCCTGCGAGGCGTATTCCGCCACGAACAAACTGACGTGCGGGTTCTTCACGAACTCGCCCAGCCGCTGTTCAATCGCCGCCTGTGCCTCTTCGGCGGTCATGCCGCCGACGTGCATGTAGCCGATCAGCGGGCAATACATCTCCCCGTTGCTGGAGATGCGGGTCTTGGTCGCGAGTTCGGGGACGTTGTACACGCTCATGTCGACCAGGTCGCCCGGCCCGAGCTTCAGCGCGTGCGAGGGCGTGGCTGATGTCGCCGGCGCCGGCTGCGACGCCGTTTGCGTAGTCGAAGGTGACGCGGCGCCGTTCTGCGCTTGAACGCCTATCGCCAAAACGCTGAGCGGGATTAGCTGCCAACAGGAAACGCCAGGAGTGGAGACGAACAACTCGGCAACGGCTAGAAAACATATACTGCCCTTAATGGAGTGGGGAAGCAGCAGAATAGCACATCTTCATCGCGCTGCTTGAAGATCCGAATGGCAGTCCGTGGCTCCGGGTCCCCCATTGCTCCGCGGCGCATCAGTCCTCCTCGATCAACAGAAAAGGAATGTTGGTCTGGAATGTGCTTTGTGAATCCGCGCTCGGTTCGCGCTTGGCGCGGAAATACAGGACTCCTTGATGTACGTTTGCGCTGGTGGCATCGGCGAAATTTATCGGCTTAGTGCTCGACGGGAACAATGTGACCTGCGCCATTCGGCTCTCCCAGGATTTAGTTTGTGCCAACTCCTAAAGCAATAACTCGCAACCGAAGCTGCGAAATTCTTAACGAACCTCAAACACCTCTAGAAATCCGTGCCGGATGATCGCCACCCGATGACCGTCGGGCGACAAGGCCGGCCGGCTCAGCTCTCCGACATACGGACGCGGGTTCCACCACAACTTGAAGCGGGACTTGCCGGAGGCGACATCCATCACATTCACGCGCTCCAGGTTGAACGGCGGCTCGATGCTGAAGAAGTTCAACAGCGCGCTGCGTCCAGTGTATCCCGCATCGTGAAAGCAGAAGCGTGAGCCCGACGCGGCGGTCGACACCTCTCCAAGGAACGACCCCGGGCTGAGCGGTACGCGAAACAGAATCTTGCCGTCGAGCCTCGCAATCGCCATCGACTTGTCGGACTGCACTGCCGAGACGCTGTTGGCGTTGAGAAAGCTGGCGCCCGGCCAAACGCCCGTGCTGCCGGTATCCAGGACGAATTGCGGCCCGGGCTGGTCGTCGAATTTCACGTACAGCTTTTCCCCTTGCGAGTACAGCAGACCGTTGTCGCCGGGAACGACCTTGGGCTCGTTGGCGCCGAACTCGTGCAGCACCTGGAGGGTCGTTCCATCCAACACCTTCTGCTCCTGGCGGCCGACCGCGATGCGCGTGCCCTGCGGCGACAGGAAGAGCGGTCCTCCCGATCGGACCGCAGCGCCGCATTGCAGCTCGCGCGAACAAATCTGCACTCCCGCCTGGTTTACCAGGACGAAGCTGCCATTTCCCGCCGACTGGACCGAATTCTTCGCCTTGCGTACCGGCATTTCGGTCGCGGTGGGCGCGTCGTGTCGCGAAAGGTCGAACAGCAATAGCTTCGACGGAGGCTGGTCGAACGGCGAAGAATCCTCGGCTGCGAACGTTGTGGTATTCACCGTTACCAGCACCAGGTCGTTCGACAGGAAGCTCAAGTCGGAATAGTTGCCGACAATGCGGCCCAGCGATTCGGTGGGATAGCCAAAGGGGCGCAGGTCGTGGCGGAAGATCGGCTTCGGTCCGGGAACGGGAACCGTGTGGCAGCCGCAGACGACCGCAGCCAGCGCAGCGATGAGGCAAGCGCTGAGGCAGCGGCGGATTAGGATGCGCGAGAGACGCATTGCAGACAACCGATACAAACCCCGCTCGCGCCCGCGGCGTGCGCCGGGAAGCGTATATTGTTTCTTTTTTTGGTCCTGATTGCAAAGGACTTATACTAAAGTATTGAAACCAAATGACTTGCTAGCTGCGTAAGTCCTTATTTTGCAGGACCTTGCGGAACGTCTCTAAAATCCTGTAAACACAGGACTTAGCTGCAGCAGCTAAGCACAAAGAAGCAAAAGACTTAGGGATTGCGCGAACACAGCGGTTGCGCCGCTGCCGCAAGCGTCCCAAGTACGACGCCCTCCAAATTGTCAAAGATCCCGGTGCGGCAGTCTCCTGTCGGCAGACCTGCGGCACCCGAGGCTAGCCCCGGCGTTACCAGTTTAATTTAGGGCAGCGGCCCCGGCCTAGAGAGACAGCGCACTCTGCGGCACGAAGGTAATCAGCCGCTTGAATGCTAGAATCGCCAGCGATGTCCTGTCCGTTATGTGAGAGCCCGCGATCGTCGCTCATCCAAAAAGAGCCCGCCAGCACCGACTCGACACGCTCGGCCGCGTACACCCAGCGGTTGGTAAACCTGATGGCTTGCGCCGATTGCACCTTCGTCTATGTGGAGCGCGATTTTCCCGAGAGCTACGTCAACGGCTTCTATGAAGAGCGCGCGGGCGGTGGCTACGCCCTCAATCTGGAAAACTTCTTCTGGTGGCACGAAGCCACGAAGAATTCCAATCGCCACATTCTTTCGTTGTTGGGCGCGGCCAACGGGCGGCGCCTGCTGGATGTCGGCTGCGGCAGCGGGACATTTCTGGCCGACGCGCGCGATCGCGGCTGGCAGGTCAGCGGGCTGGAGATCAATCCCGCGTTCCGCGAATTTTGCCGCAACGACCTGAAGATCGAAGACGTGCAGTGCGGGCTGGTTTCCGATCCGCCTTTTGCCGGCGGCAGCTTCGATGTAGTCACCATGCTGGATGTGCTGGAGCACATGTATGACCCCATGCTGTCGCTGAAGCAAACGGCGCGGCTGCTCAAGCCCGGCGGGCGCCTGGTGATCAAATCGCCCAATGGGGCGATGCAGCTGCGCAAGGAGCGGCTGAAGAAGCGGCTGGGCCGCGGCACCGGTTTCGTCGCCAATATCGGGCACATCAACCAATTCACTCCGCGAACGCTGGCGCTTGCTTTTCGCAAGTGCGGCCTGGAGCCGGAGAAGATTTGTCCCGCGAAGAGTTTTCAGGAGGGAATCACCGGACCGGGCTTCACCCCGAAACGAGTAGCGCGACACATGGCCGTCGCCGCGGCTAATGCAGCGATGCAGGTGAGCGGCGTGGGGCTGAACCTTATAGCTATCGGGAGGAAAATCTCAACCAATGGCGACGCCCGGTAGTGGAGGGATTTTGCGCTCGCTGGTGTATCCGGCGTTGCGCCCGGTTTATTATCCGGCGCGCTACTATTACCGCCTGCTACGTGTGCGAGCTGCCGGGCTCAACGTGTCGCCGCCCGGCTCCATCGCCATGGATTGTTCGCATGCCGAGATGGCGCGCCACATGCGCGAAGCGGTCTCGCCACGCGTACGTTGGAAAAACGTTGATCTCTCTGCTGGCGAGCTGCGCAAGAAGGTGGAGTCCTATTTTGAGCGTCATCGCGACGTTTATGGAATCGACAAGGGCCGGGGCAAGGCGTTGGAGCATGCGCTCGGGCTGGAATTGCTGGATTTCTCTGGCGTGCAGCGTTACTGCGACGTTGCGTCGTGCGCCAGTCCGATTCAAGAGACCTTCGCGCAGCATTTTCCGAAGGTCGAATTCTGGGTGCAGGACCTGATGTATGAGGACGACCCGGCAAATCAGCGGCTGGGCGGCTTTGCGCAGAAGATGACGGCTGTGCCCAACGGCTTCTTCGATGCGCTGACCCTGCACAACTCCTTCGAGCATTTCATGTGGAACTCCGATAGCGAGTTCGTGGCCGAGGTCGATCGCGTCCTCAGCCCAAACGGTGCTTGCCTGATATTGCCGCTCTATGTTGCGGCGACGGCGCGAATCTATTTCGATCCGGTTGCGGTGACGCCGAGGATGTTGCGGACCTACGACAGTGGAGCGGAACTGATTCCGGTGCGCGGATTTGCCAACCAGGAGCACGCGCGTTGCTACGATGCGAAAACGCTACAGCAACGGCTGATCAGTCGCATTCCGGCAACGCTGGAGGCGACGATTCTGGATTTCTCGGGCGGTGAGACCATTTCGCCGGAGATGTATCCGGAATTCGCGCTGGTGCTGCACCGGCCGCAGTCGACATTCGTGTGTGAGTCGTGAGCCCCATCTCAGTCATGCCCACTTCATTTCGGTCGAGGATGGCCCTCATCATCCTGCTTGCCGTAGTTGTGCGGTTGGCGTTCGTGATTGCCGTTGATAAAGGCAAGCTAAGGATCGAGCACAATCCGGATGCCGAGGACTACTTATCGTTCGCGTACAATCTCGCGACCGGCGTCGGATTTGCGCATGCCATCAACGAGAGCCAGCCGTTCTCTCAGCCGGTGGAATTCTCCGCTTGGAGGACGCCGCTCTATCCGATGTTTCTTTCGCTTGCGTTTCACGTGTCGCGTAATGCTTTCTTCTTGCAGTCGCTGCAGGTCGCACTGGCCGCTCTGTCCCTCTACTTCTTTCTGCGACTCGGCCTGATTCTCTTCGGCGAGGTGCCGGCCTTGATTGCCGGACTCGTGTTCGCTCTGTATCCGCCGCTGATCTTCTACACGGTGGAGCTTACGACGGAAGGCCTGTTCCTCGTCCTTCTCATCGCGGCCCTCTTTGTGTTTTATCGAACTGGCGGGGAGCTTTCTTCGGCGCGCGTCTTCTGCTTGGGTGTACTGACAGGGCTGGCGGCGCTGTGCCGTCCGAACGGTTTAATGCTCATTCCGGCGATAGGTCTCGCGATGTGGCTGACAGAGCGAAGATGGGGGCAAACGGTCCGCCGAATGATCGTGCTCACCCTCGCCGTGGCGATCATCATTCTTCCGTGGACATATCGCAACTACCGGCTCTATCACAAATTTGTTTTGATCAGCACGAATGGAGGAGCGAACCTGTGGTTTGGAGCGCACTTCCGCCTGGATCCGGGCGCCACGATGGCCGAAATCGGGTACTCTCAGCACCAGGCATTCCGCGACGTGCCGGAGCCCGAGCGCGAAAAATACTACTATCGCCAGGCATTCGCCATACTCGATCACAGCCCGCGCCTGTGGGGAGAAATGTTCGCGTCGAATTTTACGGCAATGTACACGTTGATGCCTTCGGCGAAACTGCACAGCTTCACCAGTCGCATCCTCTATTCCATCTGCTATGTTCCGATCCTTTTCAGCGGCATTGCCGGCTGGATATTGCTGCGGCGGCGTTGGAGGGAACTGTCGCTGTTGTGGGGATGGGTGGCTGCAGACACATTTCTCTACTGCATTTACGTAGCTCGATACGTTACCGGGTCGCATCGGTTGATCCCATCCTCCTGCTGGCACAGGCGTCTTCGCCGCGGCGGTCATTCGGCGCAGGCATGTAACCGCAGTGCTACAATCCAGCCCCGTAGCGTGTCGAACCTGAACCAAGCGCAACTTTCGGCCTCCGCTCTAGCGTTGCTGGAGCGCGACTGTCCTGCGTGCGGCAGCGCGTCGCATAGCGCAGCCGCTGTCCCGCGAGCATGGCTACGAGCTGGTGCGCTGCAAAGATTGCCGGATGCTCTTCACCCGCTCCGTGCAGACCATCGAGGCGAAGATCGCGCACTACGACAAGCTCGCGAACGAGCGCACCGACACAACCAGCATTCTTTCTCCGGCGCATTACGGGCTCGCCAATCAGATCAAGTCGGTCGGACTTTACGAGCGGGTGCTGCAATATGTCGTGGAGCAGATTCCCGAGGGCAACATCAACGTTCGTGGATGTAGGCTGCGCGGGCGGGCTGTTTCTGCTGGCGGCGCAGGCCATCGACGGCTACCACTGCGGCGTGGCTCCGCGCTTCAACGTGCGCGGCATCAGCATCGATCCGCGCGAGCGCAGTGAGACCGAGCGCAATGTGGGCTGTCCGGTGCTGTTTCCCGACGAAGCGGCGGAAACATGGCCGGGCTGGGCCGACGTGGTCACGCTGATGAATGTGCTCGAGCATGTCTGCGCGCCGTTTGAGCTGCTGTCCCAGTTGAAGCGCATCCTGAAACCCGGCGGGATGGTGCTGATCGATGTGCCCAATAACGCGGTGGTTTCGATGCGGGGGCAGCTCGTGGGTCGTTGGCCCGAGCTCGATTTGGGAGAGCACATCAACCACTTCGCTCCGTCGACGCTCGACCGCCTGCTGATCAGGGCCGGGTTCGCGCCGGTGCGACGCTTCAGCGGGATGTTCAATGGCGTGGAGTCGCTGGCAATCAAAACTACAGCGCGCAGCGTGGCGCGCTGGATCGGCGGCCTCCGTAATCATGTTTGCGACGGGGGCGCGACTGCAATTGTTCCCGCATATGACCATGGCGTACAGGGCGTGATTGCACGGGGTGCGCAGTCGCAACTTGATATGATCGAAGCCATCCTTCATGCCCGCGACTTCCCAGGAAAGCGTGAGTTTGTCCGTCGAAGGCGGCCGGCTTAGCGAGTCTTCTACGCGGCAGCCGCGCGCCTGGGTGCCCGCGTCCTGGCTGAAGTTTGCCGTGCTGACGCTGATGCTCGTCGTGATTGTCGCGCTGCTCCGGTTTCCGCTGCGGCGCATCGGCAGCGACTCCCAGATCAATTACAACGAAGGCTGGAATGCCTACAAACAGGCGCTGGTGCAGCACGGAGTGCCTCTGTATGGCGCGCGTCCCGACTCGTTTACCGGCCCCACGACATATCCGCCGGTCTCGTTCCACCTGATCGCGTGGCTGGCCGGTCACGGCGATCCGGTGAGGACGGGCAGATGGGTGTCGCTGATTGCGCTGCCGGCGACGGGAGTGTTGATCGGCCTCATCGTGCGCGAACTGGGAGCGGATGCGGTGGTGGCGGCGTTCTCGGGCCTGCTTTACATCCTGGGGATTGCGGTCTTCCTGCCCGACCGGCTGGGGATGAACGATCCGCAGTTGCTGGGCGAGGCGTTCACCACGGCGGGACTGTATGGCTACGTCAGAAGCCGGGACAGCGTGCGCCTGCTGTGGCTTTCCGCGTTCGCCTTCTGCCTGGCGGGATTCACCAAGCAGACGTTGCTCGCCTTTCCGGCGGCGGCCGGGCTGGACCTGCTGCTGCGCTCGCGAAAACGATTTGCCATCTGGCTGGGCGCGATGGTGGTCTTCGCGGCGTTGTTCACTGCGCTCACGCTGGCGGTGGATGGCCGTTACTTCTTCGCGAATCTGCTGTTTCATCGCGGGTATTCACTGGACGCGGCGTTGGAAAGTGCGACGCAGTATTACCTGGTGAGCTTTCAGGCGATCATGCTGGTGGCGATTGTGTGGACGCTGTTGCGGATGCGCTCGTCGCCGCTGCTGGCGGCCGCGTTCGTATTCGCCAACGCGCTGGCGTTCGTGCTGGCGGGCGGCGACGGAGTCGACCTCAACATCTACTTCAATGCGTTTGCCGCCATGGTGATGGTTTGCGGAGTCGCGGTGGCCGAATTCGGGGGAACGCCGACGCGTGCTGAGGGAGGCCGGGTTCGCGGCCATTCGGGGATGAAAGCGGCGGCGCTGATGACCGCGCTGTTCCTGTGCCTTTCGATCGGTGTTCCCGACCGGTTGCAGGCCGACAAGGCTGCGGCTAAACTGCTTTCCCGCGGCAATGCCGAGTTCAGCGTCGCGGTTGCCGTTCTTAAGGCCACGCCGGGCCCGGCGCTGTGCGAGAACCTGCTGCTCTGTTATCGCGCGGACAAGCCCTACAGCTTCGATACATTCGTGGCCAGCGATCAGCTCGAGGCCGGCGCTTTGGATTACGATGCGGTTCCCGAGCTGCTCCGCAGGCGCAAGTTCGGCGCCATCGAACTCGATGTGCTTCCCGAAGAGGCGTCCGTCTCGGCACCGCTGGTGCGCAACCGGCCGCGCTTCCCGGAGCTATGGATGAATGCGCTCGAGGAAAACTACCGCCTGCGCTTGCGGAGTACTTACATGTTGATCTTCGTGCCGAAGTAGGTTGGCGGGAAGCCGCTGCTCGCTCTCAGGGCTAAAGCGGTTCAGAGAAGGTGTAGCCTTTTTGAAAGGGCACGCCTTCAGGCGGGCCGCAACAGGGACAAACGAAGTCGGCTTCAGCCGCTGAGGGAAGCGGTCCCGCAGCGCCTAAAGGCGGGACTCATATGCATACAGTTACGGCACGGCTGAAGCCGTGCCCTTTCAAGACTGAGGCTGAAGCCGTGCCCTTTCAAGACTGAGGCTCAGTCAGAGTCTCTTTCGCTGCACGTGATCATTGGACGCTGACGATGTCGAGGACTCCGTCGTAATGGTCCGGGGTCTTGTATCCGGCACGCGTCGAGCGCAGCGATGGTTTCTTGCGAAGGATCGATCAGCATGGCCTCGCGGGCATGAGCGCTTAGCTCTTCCACCGTCCAGTAATGAATCGGGCGGTCCGCTCCGGTGCTCAATGGGGCCGAAGGGTTGGGAGCGCTTTCACCAGGTCGCAGCAGGAAGACGATGCGTCCAGGATGTTGGGCGTAGTAATGAGTTTCCAGGCTCAGCAAGTCGCCGGGGCGAAGCACGATGTAGCGGCCGGGCGGCGTGCGGCTTTCGAGCGCCAGCATGTTCGCCATGCGTTCGGTCTCCAGCGTCGCGGTGACCGGGTGCACGGCCGACGAATAGCGGAGATGTTCCAGGGCATCGCCGAGACCGAAGGCGCCGAACAGCAGGAGAGCGGCGAGTGCGACCGGCGGCGAATTCGGCACGTGCCGCGAGATGAGGCAGGCGAGCGCAATGGCAAATGCCGGCAGCAGCCCGATGAAGTAGCGGTTGAGGAAGGCGTGGGTCGCGAGCTTGCCGACGATAAATCCGACCAGCGGCAAAAGAGCGAAGAACCAGCCGAGCTGCTCGAAGGGCTGCATGGGCGCAAGCAGGCTCTCGCGCCTGGCGCCGACGCCGACCAGGGCAGCCACGCCCAGGATGCCGATGAGCGGGAACAATACGTGAGGGAAAAGGCCGTTGAAGGTCGCCGCCAGTGTGCTCACGGTGGGCGGGCTCCAGAAACCATGCGCCAGCGATCGGTACTGCGCCGGAATTTCTCTGGCGAGAGAAGCTAACGCGCAAACCGCGCCCACGTAGGCGGCGATGAGTTTGCGGCTCGGCGTAGGGCGCGTGGTGCGGTTGGCGAATTCCCAGAGAGTGTACGGCGCCAACCACAAAATCGCGTAATAGTGCACCCAGGTTGCGAGGAAGAAGACGCCGCCAACGAGGAACGCCGAAGTCTTCTTCTCGTCGCTGGTGTTCATCCAGAGCCACAGCGCCACCGCCGACAGCAGGAAGCACAGGGCATAAGGTCGGGCTTCGTAGCCGTAGTAGGGCAAAGTCGAGCAGGTAAGAAACGCAATGGCGATGAGTCCGTGCAATCCATCGGTCAGCCGGCGAGCGCAATCGAAGGTGACGAGCAGGCCCGCCGCCATGGCCAGCGCAGATGGAAGCCGGGCCGATACTTCGAGCGCCACAGGCAGATGCGTGAACAGGCGAGTGAGCAGATAGCTGCCGGGCGATATGCCGTCGGTGCCAAGCGTAAAGACCCTCCACATCCCGGCGAAGGTCGGCTGTACGCTGTAGATGACGGTGACGATCTCTTCATACCAGAAGAGACGATGGCGCGCGATCAGGATGCTGATGACGAGATAGACAGCCGCTAAAATGCTTGCAGCAATAAAAGTCCAGGTCTGCGCCGGCTGGCGAGGCGTTATTTTGAATTCATGTTGTGAAAGGGTGGGAACGGTCATTGGATTTCTGGGGTGAGGGTAACACGGTCTCCGGCGGCAACGTACCGGTGTCGCTTGCACGCACAGCCGATCGCGCATGAGCCAAAAAGTCCTGGTGATCGGTCCGCTGGAGGAAGGCGCGCTGGCGCAGAGCTATGCGCGGGCCTTCGAGCGCCTCGGCCTGGAGGTTGCGCGCTTCGATTCCGAGCGCGCGCTGCGGCAAGCCAGCCGCTTCACCGGCAACCGCGTCCTGCGCCGGGCGCTGCGGTCGGTGTTGTGGAATCGCGTCAACCGCGAGGCCTGTGCAGGTTGCGCAACTGGTTCGTCCTGACCTGATCTTCGCGGTCAAGTGCTCGTTCTTCCATCCTGAAACCATTCGAGAGATCCGCAAATCCACGGGCGTGCCGTTCGTCAATCATTATCCCGACCATCCGTACATGGGCGTGCGCTGGAGGCCGCGCGAGGCGTCGGCGCTGCGCCGCGATCTGATCGAGGTGCTGCGGCAATACAGCATCGTCTTCATGTGGGAGCGCAGCCTGATGGAGCGCCTGCGAGCGCGATCGGGTTGAGGCGCGCTTTCTTGCCTTCGCCGCCGATCCGGAGCTGTACCAGCCGCGCTCCGGCGACGAGGGCCTGCCATGCGCGGCGTGCAATGCCGCGCACGATGTGGCATTCGTCGCCACGTTCTCGCGGGCGCGCTGTGCCGAGGTCGCCGCGATTCGCAGGCACACAGTGGCCATCTGGGGCAACAATTGGCCGCGCGAATGGCGAGGACTTTCCGGACAGCATCGCGTGCACCCGCCGGTTTGGGGACGCGCAGTCAGCGACGTCTACGCCTGCGCTCCCGTGTCGCTGAACGTGCTGAACGCCGAAAATCTTGGCGGCCCGAACATGCGCACGTTTGAGATTCCTGCCAGCGGCGGCGTCATGCTGGCGCGCTATTCGCCCGAGCAGGATGAGTTTTTTCCTGAAGGCGAAGCCGCGGTTTACTATCGCTCGCCCGAGGAAATCGACGAGAAGATCGATCTCCTCCTGGGCGATCGGGATCTGCGCCGGCGCTTGCGCCGCAATGCCCTGCGACTGGCGGCGGAGCAGACCTATGACGTGCGCGCCGCCACCGTGCTGCGCGAATGCGGGCTCGCCTTGCCCAGCCCGACCGGGCCGCGGAGTTCGCGCGCGTGAGCAATCAGTTGCGCATCGCGTGTGTCAGCGGCCACAGCCGGCGATGGCGCAAGCAATTGCTGGCCGCCAAGTACGTCAAGATGCGCTTGGAAGGCGTAATCTATCCCGACGTCTATTGCCTGGCTTTGATGGTCTCCGACCGCTTCGACTTCCTTCTCGAAGGCGAGAAAGTCGCGCGCGGCAAGTACGATCTGATCCTCGCCGAGCTGCAGAGCTCGGAGACGCAACTGCAATATCTCGAGTCACTGGTCGACGCCGCTGATCCGCCGGTCGCGGTGATTGCCGGGCCGCCCGCGATTCTCTCGCGCGACCTCACCGACAGCAAACTTCGCCGGGTGAAACACATCCTGCAATCGGCGCGTTATGTCTGGGCCTATGCGCCCGAGCTCAAGACGTTTTGCGATGGGCTGATCGGCTGCGAGCGGGCGACGGTGATTCCGTGGCCGTACGATTTTGCGGCCACGCGTAAACTCGCCCAGCTTAACGTCCAAAAGATGGACGTGAAGCTGGGGCACCGAATCCTGGTGCAGGTGCCGATGAGCTTTCACGACATCGTGCAGAACCATCCCTTCGTGCTCAAGGCGATTCTGCTGGACCTGTGGCAGGAGCTGCCGGCGGCGCTGCGCCCGACGCTTACCTTCCACACCTTCATCTACAACGCCGAGGACCGCGCGCGCTATGAGTCAACCAGCTTTGCCGCCGGTCTGCCGTTTATGCTGCAACGCAAGCTAGGCTACCGCGCGTTTGTCCGCTTCATTGCCGGATGCGACGGCGTCGTCAATCTGACCGCGGGAAGCATTCTGGGCCGGGTGACGTTTCTCTCTGCCGCGCTGGGCCGGCCCGGGATCTTCAGCAGCAACAGCCAGCTCAACGCGCGGTTGTATCCCAACTCGCAGGTCGCGATGTTTGACACCGTGCGGCTGCGGGAGTTGCTCCGCGTGATGTTGCTTGGGCTGGAGGGCGAGAGCGACGAACGGCTTTTGCCGTCGCTGGAGGCTGCTGCCGACATCGGAGACTTCGCGGCGAATCAGGAGCGGCTGCGGCAGATGATCGCAATTTGAGGTCAGGGCGGCTCTCTGAAGAGGCCGCTGAAAAAGTCGAAACCGCAGATCCCCTCGCGGCCTGAAGGCCGCTCGGATGACAAAAATAAAACGGCTTGGACGCTGGCCTAAAGGCCAGCTCTACCCGAACGGTACGGCGCAGCGGCCTGTGAAGGGGTGCCCTTTCAAAACTGAGGCTTAATCAGAGTCCGCTCTAGCTCCACGCGTGGCTCGGCTTGCGCGATTTGCGCAGCAGGCGCAGTCCAATGGTCACGCCGGCTATCGCCAATCCTGCGGCGATGGCGATCCGCTTCAGCCGTTGGCCATCACACGCGGGCTGCTTTCTCGCGCCGGCGACGTGCTCGGGCCGGATACCGACGCCGATCACGCGCGCCGTGACACGCTGAAATCCGGGGATGCCTAAAACCGCTTTCATCTGCCAAGGCGCATGCGCCGGGCCCGGATTGCGGAAAACCGTTTCGAACGCCTGGTGAGCGTTGAACTGCAGGAATTGGATGACCCGTGCCGGAAACTCGCGCCGTTGCTGCACGCGCGCCAGCAGCGCTTCGGTCACGCGTCCCTGCCGTAGTGGTTCGGCAAGAAGGTTCGCGGTCGCCACGGCATCCTGAACTGCCAGGTTGATGCCCACGCCTCCGGCGGGCGACATGGCATGAGCAGCGTCGCCAATACACAGCAGCCCGGGCCGATGCCAGCGCCGCAAGCGATTAATCTGCACCGAAAGCAGCTTGATCTGGTCCCAGTCGTGCAGTTCGTTCACGCGATCTCCGAGATAGGGCGCGATGCGCCGAATGTCTTCGCGAAAGGCTTCCAGCCCACGCTGCTGGATCTCCGCGAACGAACCTTTGCGGATGATAAGGCCGGCCTGAAAATAATCGCCGCGAGGAATGAGGATGAGCATCTTGCCGTAATTGATGTTGCCGAAAATTTGCTCGGGATCGTTGCCGAGACGGGGGATGCGGAACCACAGCACATCGATGGGGACGCCGAACTCCTGTACCTCGAAACCTGCGGCTTCGCGTATGCGCGAGTGCCGGCCATCGCAGCCCACGACCAGATCGGCCAGTACGTCGACGGGACCTTCAGGCGAGTGCACCACAACGCCGCGCACCCGTCCGTTGCCGGTGATCAGATCGACGCCTTCGTGCTCCATGCGCAGGGTGAAACCGGGGAACTGTTTGGCCTTCTCGGTGAGGAAGTCGAGCAAATCCCACTGCGGCATGAGCGCGACGAACTTGCAGTGCGTCGGCACGGTGCGAAAATCGGCAGCGGTAAATTGAAAATCGCCATAGACGCCGCCTGCGGATTCCAGCTTCTGGTGGGGAACTTTCAGGAAGTCGTCGAGTAGGCCGAGCTCGTACATCACGTCGAGGGTGGAGGGATGGACAGTATCGCCGCGGAAATCGCGATTGAAGTTCTTGTGCTTCTCCAGCACGGTGACGGCGACGCCCGCGCGCGCCAACAGATAGCCCAGCATCACTCCGGCCGGCCCGCCGCCGACTACGCAACAAGTAGTTTCCAAAGTCTGGTTCGACATGAATGCAACCTCGCAAAAAAAGTATTAGTTCTAAACATTTAGATTACAGCCAAGTCCCTCAGCGGCTAAACAGGCCTCTGAAAAAGCCGAAACCGCAGATCCCTCGCGGCCTGACGATCGGGATGACAAAATTAAAGAGCTTACTCGGCACGAGTAAACTCGTGCCCTGACTCATGCCCTCCGAACCCGGGTTTTTCGGCAGCGGCTAAAGAGGCCATCGAGAGACCCAATTTACGGACGGTCTGAAGACCGTCCCTTTCAAAGCCGGGCTTAATCAGAGTTTCCTTAGATGTAGGCCGCCGGAAAACATAGGCCTGCGGAATTGCAGATTGTTCCTAGGGAAAGGCATTTATCTTTCGGGAACGAAGGCGGGAATACCGTTGCGAGGCAACCAAATTGCATCTACTATGTAGGTGAGATCGTCGGGGGAGGGGACAGATATGTCCGCTTTCATCGCTCCACAGCAAGCCGAGCTGCTCACTTCGTGGAAAGAGATAGCCTCGTATCTGGGCAAGGGAGTACGAACTGTCCAGCGTTGGGAACAGGAATTTGGTTTGCCGGTGCGCCGTCCGAACACGAAAGCCAAGGGGATCGTCCGCGCCACGCGCCAGGAACTCGACGCCTGGCTGGAGAGTCAGTGGTCGCAGCGGCCAAAAGAGTTCGCGCTCGCCTATGGCCCAGCGGTTTACGTCGACGAAGTCCGCGCCAGCATTCGTCAGTCAGCCGAGTTGCGCCAAGCCAATCGCCTGCTGCTCGAGAATGTCCGCCTTACGGTGCGAAGCATGGTTCAGGAATGCCAGACGATGGCCCGCCACTTGAATGGCATGAACGGCGGTCCGCCCATCGTGGATAATTTAGACTAACGGTTTTCACGCTAGGCTCGCTGTGTCGGGGCTCCGGCCCGCCACGTCATAAGCTCGTTCGCAAAGGCGACTTCATGAGCGAAAGGGACGCAGTGGCGCCGAAAAAGCAAAAAAAAGACGAGAAGACGGAAGAGAGCTCTTCTGCAGCGTCGACGTTTCCTATTGTCGGCATTGGCGCTTCCGCGGGTGGACTGGAAGCCTGCCAGTTGCTGCTGAAGGCGCTGCCGCCGAATCTGCGCATGGCCTACGTTTTCGTGCCCCACCTGGATCCCAATCACGAGAGCGCCTTTCGCGAAATTCTGGCGCGTGCCACTTCAATGCCGGTGACGGAAGTGCAGAACGAGACGCGCCCTGCCCCCGACCATGTGTATGTCATCCCGCGCAACTGCGAGATGACGATCTCAGGGGGCGTGTTCCACATCACCGACCGGGTGCAGCCGCGTCCGGTGAACACCACCATCGACACCTTCCTGCGCTCGCTGGCCGCCGACCGGAGGAGCAATGCCATCGGCGTCATTCTTTCCGGCACCGCTTCGGATGGGACCATCGGCCTGGGGGCGGTCAAAGGCGAAGGCGGCATCACCTTCGCGCAGGACAGCTCGGCCAAGTACGACGGCATGCCGGCCAGCGCGGTTGCCTCCGGCGCGGTCGACCTGGTGCTTCCGCCGGAAGGCATCGCCGAAGAACTGACGCGCATTGCCGGTCACCCCTATGTCTCCGGCGGGATCGAACTGGAAGCCGTCGGCGATACCCGAGACGCGCAGATGGGGCAACTGTTCAGCATGTTGCGGCGCGCTACCCGGGTGGACTTTTCGGAATACAAGCCGCCGACCATCGGGCGGCGCGTGGCCCGTCGCATGGCGCTGCACAAGATCGAGCAACTGGGCGATTACATCGCCTTGTTGCAGCGCACCCCGAGCGAGGTCAGCGCTCTCTATCAGGACCTGCTGATCAATGTCACCAACTTTTTCCGCGATCCGGAGGCGTTCGAGGCGCTCAAGAAAGTGGTGTACAGCGAGCTGTTGCGACGGCGGGAGAACAGCACGGCACCGATTCGTATCTGGGTGCCAGGCTGCTCGACCGGCGAAGAAACCTACTCCCATGCCATCGCACTGATGGAAGTTCTGGGCGAGGAGCGCACTGACGTTCCGGTGCAAATTTTCGGCACCGATCTGAGCGAACCCGCCGTCCAGCGCGCCCGCACCGGGATATACCGGGAAACCATCCAGGCGGACGTGTCGCCCATTCGCTTGCGGCGGTTCTTTCACCGGGTGGACAGCGGCTATCAGGTCAACAAAAGCATCCGCGACCTGTGCGTTTTCTCGATCCAAAACGTCTTCAGCGATCCGCCGTTTTCCCGGGTTGACCTGGTCAGTTGTCGCAACGTGATGATTTACCTGAGCCAGGCGCTACAAAGGCGGGTGATCCCAGTCTTTCACTATGCCTTGAATCCCGATGGTTTCCTGATGATTGGGAACACGGAAGGCCTGCTGGGCTCGGGCACGGAGGTCTTCGAACTAGCCGACAAAAAGCACAAGATTTACCGCAGGAAGGCGGTCAGCGTTCCTATTACATTTGGATTTTCCGCGCATATGACACAAACGCATCACGATAGTCCCGCTGCTACTGTCGCCGCCAGGCCGGCCGAGCTGCCGCGCGTCGCGGTCGATCTTCAGCGTGAAGCCGACCGCTTGCTGCTGGCGCGCTACGCGCCGCCCTCGGTGGTGGTAAACGACGACCTGGAGATCGTGCAGATCAAAGGGCGCACCGGCCCGTTTCTGGAATTACCCACGGGGCGGGCCAGCTTTAACCTGCTGAAGATGGCGCGCCCTGGGTTGCTGCACGAACTGCAGAACGCGATCGACGAGGCGCGGCAAAGCGGCATCGACGCCGTGCGCACGAACGTACACGTCGATGGCGACGGCGGTACTACGCTGACGACGGTGCGCGTGACGCCGTTCTCGACGCCGGCGCAGGACAAGCGCAGCTTCCTGGTCGCGTTCGAGACGGCGAGCAGCGGCTCGGCTTCTACGGCCGGCGAAATGGTTATCTCGCCGCTGGCCGAAGATGAACGCAACCTGAAGGACAAGCAGATTGCCCAGCTCAAACAGGAGCTGGCGGCAACCAAGGAGTACTTGCAGTCCATCATCGAAGCGCTGGAGTCGACCAACGAAGAACTGCAGTCGGCGAACGAGGAAATCCAGTCGGGCAACGAAGAGCTGCAAAGCACCAACGAGGAATTGCAGACCTCGAAGGAAGAGCTGGAGTCGGCCAACGAAGAGCTGCACACGGTGAACGAAGAGATGCAGCACCGCAATGAGCAGTTGACGCAGGTCAACAACGACCTGAGCAACCTGCTGAACAGCGTGAACCTGCCCATGGTGATGGTGGGGCCGGACCTGGCGGTGCGCCGCTTCACGCCGCAGGCGACCCGGGTGCTGGGGCTTACCTCGGTCGACGTGGGACGTCCGCTGCCGCGGTTGCGGCTGAAGCTGCAAGTGAAGGACCTGGAGAAATTGCTGCTGGACGTGATCTCCGAAGTGCGGCCGTCGCAGCATCGGGTGCACAATGACGAAGGCAAGATGTGCGACTTGCGGCTGACCCCGTATCGCACGGCGGACAATCGCATCGACGGCGTAGTGCTGACGGTGCTGAGCTTCGAGGAACTGGAGGGCGCTGCGGCGCGACGGACGTTGAGTGACGGTCAGAAGCCTGCGAAGAAGGCGACGCGCAAGCCGCAACGCAGGAAATAGGAAAACAGTTCCAGCCCGATGTGGGGCAGAAAGTTTGCATTTCTGACGGGCGCGCGGTAAGGGTTGCCGTTAACCCAAGATGCTTTAGCCTCACCCCACCGGCGAGTCACGGTGCATTACCTTGACGTTGTATCCCGCCTTGGCCAGCCTTTTCTGCACATCTTCAGCGATCATCACCGAGCGATGCTTGCCGCCGGTGCAGCCGAAAGCGATGGTCAGATAACTCTTGCCTTCCTCGATGTAATGTGGGATCAGATAAATCAGCAGCTCGGAGATGCGGCGGATGAACTCGCGCGTTTGCGGGAACGAGCGAATATATTTCGCCACCGCGGGATGGCGTCCGGTGAAGGGGCGGAACTTGGGGATGAAGTGCGGGTTGGGCAAGAAGCGCACGTCGAAAACGAGATCGGCATCTTCGGGGACGCCCTCGCGATAGCCGAAGCTGACGCACGAGATGAGGATGTTCTTGTCGCGATTGCCGCGCTGAAAGCGCTCGTTGAGCGTGGCGCGCAGCTCGTGCACGTTGAACTTTGTGGTGTCGACCACAAGATCGGCGAGCGCCTTCACCGGCCGCAGCCGCCGGCGCTCGGAGGCCAAGGAGGCGCGTACCGACACGTTACGCCCCAACGGATGCGGCCGGCGCGTCTCGCTGTAGCGGCGGAGCAGCGCCTCTTCGTCGGCTTCCAGGAAGATGAAGGTCGTCTTCAGCAAGTGTCGCAGCGAGGTCAGGATTTGCGGCAGCTTGTCGAGCCGCGCCCCCTCGCGAATGTCGACCACCAGCGCCGCGCGCTGAATCTCCAGGCTATCGAGCACCAGCTCGGCAAAGTTCGCGATCAGCCCGACCGGGAGATTGTCAACGCAGTAATAGCCGAGGTCCTCGAAGGTCTTCAGTGCGGAGGCCTTGCCGGCGCCGCTCATGCCGGAGATGATCACCAGCTCGTGGTGGTCACGGCTTTGCACAGGCAAAGGCTTGGCGGCGGCGTCGGCGTTGCCGCGAGTGCGTTTGGCGGCGCCTTTGTGCGGTGGCATGTCTGGAAAATCCCGTGTCGCGAGACTAGCAGAGTTGAGCGCCTGACGCCATCCGTAGCAATTCGCAATCGATACCGCAAGACAGCAGATGCTCAGCCGCTCAATCCAGCTGTTGAAAACTAAGTGCGAGCGCAGAGTACATCGGTGCAGGAAAGATCGTCGCCTTTGAAAAGGAGCGGCTCACCGCTGTCCTTCGCCAAAGCGTAGGCGAAACAGTCGCCGAAATTCAGTCGCGCGGGATGTCCGCTGCCCTTCCCGAAGTCACGGTAAGCCTCGCGGGCGATACGAGCCTGTTTTCTGGTGACTGGCTCGACCGCGATTTCTGCTTCGCGCATGAGATCGTCGAAGCGGCGGCTGGCGACCGGGTCGCGACCGCAGTCAATCACGATCGCCGCTTCGACATAATTCGCGGCAGAAATTCGGCGGGAAGCTGCCCGCTCAATCTCCCCGGCGAAGGCCACAGCCTCTGGCTCGTTTCGTAGGATCGCGACCAGCACCGAACTGTCGAGTATCATTTCGGCAGGCCTTTCTCGTCGTAAAGCAACTCGTCAGGATCTATGGATTTGAACGGCTCCTTGAGATGTGCGGCACAATCCCTGCCGATCGCCAACACGCGTTCGGCTAACGTGCCCTTCTGCAAATGACGCACGCGATATAGCCGCTCCCGCAGCGCTTGTGTAACGGCTTCCGTCATGTTCTCGCCGGTGCAGCGGGCGAGCTCTTCGGCAAGCTTGTAGGTCTCAGGATTTTTGATGTTCAGCGCCATTGTCTACCCATCTACCATAAGTATATACCATTCTACCAAGAGCGGCGTAATAGTGACGGTTGAGCAGCCCGAGGGCAGGGCTGCAGTGATGGACAGGATGTAAGCATCTGTCGTACAAGCAAGCTATGAGACTGCGAATCGGAATGGTGCGGCTAGCCTTGCTTGTTGCCGCATTGTGCACTCTCGTCTTCGCTGCCGAGTTCACCTGGGAATGGCGCAACCAGGAGACGATCGGCCGCAATGCACCGAGCCTCAACAATACTCCGCAACTGAGCGAACCCGAGCGCGCCGCGTTGCTGGATGCGGTGGTCAAGCGTCTGCAGAAGCCGCTAACCGATCGCGGTTATGAGGAAGATCGCATTCGCGAGATCGCCTCCACTACGCGCCTGCGCTTCCTCGATTTGGGTGAGGACAAGCCCGTCATTATGGCGACGTCGTTGGGACTGGAGGGCGGCTGCGACGCGCTGGTCAACTGCCCGTTCTGGATCTTTCGCTATCGTAAGGACGGCTACGTGGCGATGCTGGAGACGGTCGCCGCCAGCTACACTATCCAGCCGAGCGCTAGCGGCGGCTATTCCGATCTGGTGATCGCGCGCCACATCACTGCCGATGACACCCGGCTGACGCTGTACAAGTATCAGGAAGGAAAGTATGCCGACGCGGGCTGCTACACCGCGACCTTCGCCGCGCCAAAAGACGGCGAGATTCAGGACCCGGAGATCGCACCCTGCAAAGCGGAATAGAGTCACCGGGAAGGGAACTCCGAAGAGAGTCAGGAAAGGGAACCGAGTTCTGCTTCCTCGCTTTCTTGTTATTGGTTTCTGGATACGGCGTAGCCCTTTCCAGTGGAAAGTCCACCCGAGTCTGGTGTAAATTGCCGAAATCCAAAATCGCTGGCGTCAACCGCCGCTTCCCAGGAGGTATTTCATGAGGAGTCCGGCACGCTATTGCAAATGGCTTTTTCCCCAGAACCTACTTACAACCGCTTTCATCCTTGCCGTCATTTATGTGGGGATTGCCATGCCATCGGCACAGGCGCAGACGTTTCAAGTCCTGCACTCATTCACCGATGGACTGGACGGAGCCGAGCCATGGGCGGGCGTGACGGTCGACCAACACGGAAACGTCTATGGCACGACGGTGTACGGTGGTACCAGCAACCGCGGCACCGTTTTCAGGCTAACCCATCAAGGGTCCGGCTGGATATTCAGTCCGCTGTACAGCTTCACGGCCAACGATGGGGAGTTTACCAAGGCTCCGCTGACGATCGGGCCGGACGGGACTCTATTTGGCACAACTTTTGCCGGAGGCGCAGCCGGCTTCGGCACGGTGTATAACGTACGCCCACCGGCGACGCCCTGCCGGGGCGTGATCTGTTTTTGGACGGAAACGGTGCTTTATAGCTTTACGGGAGCACCTGACGGGGCCGCGCCGGGATACGGCGCATTGGTCTTCGACCAGGCCGGCAATCTGTACGGCACCACAACCTACGGAGGCGCGAACAATGGCGGGGTGGCCTACACGCTAACGCATTTGCAACAAGGTTGGACGGAGAGCGTTATTTATACTCTGGCTGACTTGCACACCGGCACAAATCCCTATAGCGGAGTCACCTTCGACAACGCCGGAAACCTCTATGGCACGACTTCCACCGCAGGGGGATCAGGAGATGGCGCGGTGTATGAGCTGTCGCCTTCCGGATCCGGCTGGACCGGACAGTTTGTCTACGCCTTCCCGGTGAGAGACGAGAAGGGCGCCGGTGGCAACCCTTATGGCGGTGTTATCTTCGACGCCGCCGGCAATCTCTACGGCGATACCGTGAACGGCGGCGCGAATGGCGTGGGCACGATTTACCAACTCACGCCGGCTGGAGGAAGCTGGACGGAGACCGTCCTATACAGCTTCACCGGAAGTTACGAGGGGCCAGAGTACGGCTTGTCAATCGATGCCGCCGGCAATCTCTATGGCACGACGTATCAAGGGGGACCGCATCAGCTCGGTAATGTCTTTCGGCTTTCGCCTTCGAACGGCCAATGGGTCTACACCGACCTATACGACTTCACGGACGGAGGGGACGGTGCATATCCGCTGGCGGGTGTAGCGGTGGATGCGAATGGCAATCTGTACGGCACGACGGAGATAGGCGGGACCCGTGTCGGCAACTGTTCGGACCTTGGTTGCGGGACGGTGTGGGAGATCACGCCGTAGCGGAAGGTGTTCGGCACGAGAGGAACAAGCTTCTCCGCTGGGGACTCTGAACAAGCTGATCGCCCTTGGGGGCCAAAGAAACTGCGTCGTGAGTGGTGTCGCCGCCCTTTCAAACCGAGGCTTAACCAGAGTCGCGTTAGAGCTGCACTCGTTGAACGCCTATTGCACCGTCAACACAACCGTCTGGCTGCTTACAAGTTGATTGGTGGTGGTGTTGGTGATGGTCGCCGTGATGTTCGTTTGTTCCTGCTGTCACGCTCGTCACCAACCCACTGCCGGTGCCGATACCGGTGGCGATGGTAGCCACGTTGGTGTTCGACGAACTCCAGCTTACGGCGGTCGTAACATCCTGGCTGGGCGATCCGTTAGCGTAGGCGAAGAACTGCAGGCTTGCCGGCGCGCCGGAAATCGAAGCCGTCGTCTGCGAGCAACTTGCACTGCCTTGAGTGGTGTTGATGCATAGCGAGGTCACGTTTTGCGGGCTGACGGAGACGGTGGCGGTGCCGCTGACACCTTGGTAGGTGGCGGTTATGGTCGCCGTGCCCGAGGCGACCCCCGTAACCAATCCGCCTGGCGACGTGACCGTAGCTGTCGTGGTATCCGAAGATGACCAACCGAGCGAGGAGGACGTGATGCTGCTTTGGGTCCCGTCAGAATATGTGGCCGTCGCGGTTAGCTGAGACGTAGTGTTGACGGCAACGGTAACCGAAGCGGGACTGACGAAAATCGAGCTGACAGTGGGATTGATAAAGAAGCCGCTGCAACTCCCCAGGGACAGGCAGACAAAGAGGGTCAAGCTGGTTAGTAGAAGCCGGCTGTTGGCCACAAACCGAAGAGTGTTAGCTGAACGCGAATTTGTCCCGGGATGCTTCATCTGCGTTTTCGGTGTAAACCCCACTGTGAGCACTTAGTTGTCAAGCTGAAGATCAAGTCTAACAAGAATCCTCGGTTTCAGCATCGTAGGTCGCGGTCCCAGCGCTCGGTTTCGATACCAGTTCACCAAAAAGCATGGTGCGGTTCCGAATAGGGTTGAAATCGAACTCTGGGGCCGCTCCCGCAAAGTTGTATTCCGTTCCCTTCACAATTCGCCATTGCGGCTGCTGATTGCGAGTAAAATTACGGCAGCATTGGATGGCACGGTCGACGGTCGTTACAGGTATTAGATTCTCATGCCACTGATTGGAAGTTTTGCCCTGCTGCTGGCGCTTGCGCTGGCTGCCTACTCGTTCATCGCGGGCGCGATGGGCTTGTCACGCAAAGACGATCGCCTGGTCGAGACCGCGCGCCGTGCCGGAATTGCCTCGTGGGCTGCGGTGACCATTGCCGGTGTAGCGCTGGTGATGGCTGCGCTCGGCAACGATTTTTCTGTGGCGTACATTTTGCACCACAGCAATCGCGATCTGCCCATTGCGTACAAGTTTGCCGCGCTGTGGTCGGGCCAGGAAGGCTCGCTGCTCTTCTGGGCGTGGCTGCTGTCGACGTACGCGCTGGTGCTGCGGTTGCGCTATAAAGTCGATCCGCAGCTTTTCAACTACGCTTCCGTGATCATCGCTGCGGTGCAGGTGTTCTTCTTCCTGCTGGTGAACTTCGCGGCGAACCCGTTCGGGCTGGTCAGCGGCACGATTCCCGCCGACGGCAATGGGCTGAACCCGCTGCTGCAATATCCCGAGATGGTGATCCATCCGCCGATGCTGTATCTCGGCTATGTCGGCGTGACCGTGCCGTTCGCCTTCGCGCTGGGCGCGCTGATCATGAAGTATCCCGGCGAGAAGTGGATCCACATCACCCGCCGCTGGACGATGGTGGCGTGGCTGTTCCTGACCTGCGGCATCTTCCTGGGCGCGCACTGGGCGTATGAGGTGCTGGGCTGGGGCGGCTACTGGGGATGGGACCCGGTGGAGAATGCGTCGCTGCTGCCGTGGCTCACCATGACCGCGTTTCTGCATTCGGTGATGATGCAGGAGAAGCGCGGCATGATGAAGATGTGGAACATGTGGCTGATCTTCACCACATTCCTGCTGGCCATCTTCGGGACGTTCCTCACGCGCAGCGGCGTGGTGAGTTCGGTGCACGCGTTCGCGCAGTCGAGCATCGGGACATGGTTTGTGTGGTTCCTGGCGATTATCCTCTCGACCTGCGTATTTTTCTTCGTGCGCAATCGCGAGACGCTGAAGAGCGAGCACCGGCTGGAGTCGCTGGTGTCGCGCGAGTCGAGCTTCCTGTTTAACAACCTGGTGCTGCTGGTGTCGTGCTTCGCGGTGCTGTGGGGCACGCTGTTTCCGGTGCTTTCGGAGGCAGTCACGGGATCGAAGGTCACCGTCGGACCGCCGTTCTTCAATCGCGTGAACGTGCCGATTGGAATATTTCTGGTGCTGCTGACCGGCGTCGGTCCGTTGCTGGCGTGGCGGCAAACCTCGTTCGATCGAGTGAAGCGGAACTTCGTGTGGCCGACGGCACTTGCGGTGCTCACGGTTATCGTTCTGATCGTCGGCGGCATGAAGCCGTGGCAGGATTCGGCTTACTTCTACTCGCTGGTGGCGATTGCGCTGTCGGTGATGGTGATCGCGACGGTGGTCGGCGAATTCTGGCGCGGCGGCCGCGTGATCGCGCGGCAAACCGGCGTGAACATCGCGCAGGGGATGGTCGTCATCACCCGTCGCAACACGCGCCGTTATGGCGGATATCTGATTCACATCGGCGTGGTGCTCATCGTCATTGGCTTTGCCGGGCTGCCGTTCAATCAGGACAAAGAGCAGGAGATGGGCTTCGGCGACAAAATGCAGATCGGCCATTACACGCTGGTCTGCCAGTCCTACACGCAGGACGACAAGCCCAACTACTCCAGCGAGTGGGCCGTGATGGACGTGTACAAGAACGGCAAGAAGATCGACACCATGTATCCCGAGCGGCGCTTCTACAAGGCTAGCGAGCAGACGTCAACCATGGTGGCCAACCGCTCGCGCCCGAATGAGGACCTGTACCTGGTGTATACCGGGCGCAATCAGGACACGGGCAGGCCGATTATCAAGGCGCACGTGAATCCGCTGGTGATGTGGATCTGGATCGGCGTGAACGTGGTGCTGATCGGCACGATCATCGCGCTGTTCCCGAACATGAAACCGGGGAAGATGTCAGTGAAGGAGAAGGAGCGCGCAGAGGCGGAAGCTGTGCATCGGGGAGTAGTGGGAGTGGGAGGAGACTGAAGAGCAGAGCATACCGATGCGAACCCGCCGTCCCGAGCCAGAGTGACCCACGCTGTCTAAGCGGAGGCCAGATGAGAGTCAGTCGCGGTCGAGCCTCCGGGCAATAGCCCGGGGGTCAAGAGTTGACGGATTTCAAGGCGCCCACCGAATTACATTGAGGCGTGGAAGCGTAGCCCTAGCGGGTATTACGGATTCGAGGGCGGAGACATCGCAGACTCAAGGGAACGAAGAAACGCGGCGCAAAAAGTATCGGGATGTTGGAATTTCGGCGCTCAAACGACGACGTATGCGCTTTGTTCAATGCGCTGCTAGAGCGGAAAGCTGAGGATGAACGGAGATTGCGGCAGGCCTTGCGAGAAATCGATGACCTTCTTAGTGAACCGATTTGGCCAAACAAGAAGAAGTGTCACGGATCGGGCGACCAGTAATTACAAGCGAAATACGTTCGACAGAAATGGAGCTTTGCTCTCGACCCCGATTCCTGGTGCGGAGGGTATGCCGGCGGCCAAGCCCGAAAGCTAGACGGGCGAATTCTGTTGACTGGAAGCCTTTCCGGCAAGGCACCAGTCCCGCGAAGCGGGACGGCAGAGGATAGCCCAGCGCTTCAGCGCTGGGGAACCGTGAATAGATATTCCGAGTCCCTTTAGGGACGGCACAAATGCGTGGCGCGATTGATACGCTGCGCACGGACAGCAGGTCCCTCGACTACGCGCCCGCCCGACCCGCAAAAGATGCGGGTCGGAAAAGCAAGGCGGGCGCTCCGCTCGGGATGACAAGTAATTTAAAAGGGCTGAACGGCGCACCTAAGAGGTAGCGCCCCTTCAAGAGCGGGAGGCTGAACAGGAAATTCCTGGCGGTCTACGAAGTCGGTGCGAACAATCTCAGCGGGTTTGTCCCTGATTTGCCGGGCGTGATTGCAACTGCACCGAATCTCGACGCAATGCGCAGGGCCATGCGCAAGGCCGCGGAGTTTCATCTGGAAGGGCTGGCTGCTGACGGTGATTCATACCGGAGCCTGTTACCACAAGCGTGGATTTTGCCGAAGAAGACCCCGAGCATGGCGTTCTCTCCTGCATCGTGGAGTGGTTGGAGATTGCCGTCCCGCAATATCACGCGGTGGCATGAAGGTCGTAACTTGAAATACGAAACTAGAAACTCGAAACTTCGCATCGCGCAGCTCGCACTGATTGCGCTGCTGGCCATCAGCTTCATGGGCGCCGACTCGGACGCGCGCTTCAACCGGCTGGGCCATCAGCTCATGTGCATGTGCAGTTGCGGACAGGTGTTGCTGGAATGCAATCACGTAGGCTGCGCCTATTCGTCTCGCATGCGCGACGAGTTGGCCGCCGGCATTGCGCGCGGTGACAACGACTCGCTCATCCTGCAGAGCTTTGTGCAGAAATACGGCAATGTGGTGCTGGCGGCGCCGACGACGAAAGGCTTTAACCGGGTCGCGTGGATTATGCCGTTCGCGGTTTTTGCGGCCGCGATTTTCTTAACTGTATGGCTGGTGCGGCTGTGGAGGTCGCGCGCCGTCGCCCAACCGGTGCCGCGTCCCACGCTGCAGTCGCAGCAGCTCGATGAGCTTCGCCAGAAGGCGCGGCAGGAAACAGAATTTTGAAGGTTGGAGGAAGCGCGACTGGTTTGGGCGGCAGCGTACCAGCTGCTGTCTTGTAATTGTCATCCCGGACGGGCTTCAGCCCGCGGGGATCCGCTGTTTGCCCCGCCGCAGTTAGTATCGCCGGCTGAAGCCGGCTCGAATTCTAAAACCGCGGTTTTGACGCGGGCCTGAAGGCCCGCTCTACCCGCACATCAGGAGATGAAGTTTTGATGTTCGCATTTGTGGCAGTTGGTGTTTTCGATCAGAGCAGCGTGTTTGTCCTCTTCGGCTGTACGCTGTTCGCGGCCGCCCTGTTTGTTTACGTTTTCTACCAGCCGGGCGAGGTTGAGGCCGGCGAGGAGAAGACGCGCCAGATGTATCTGGTGGAGCGCAAGGAGGCGACGTACGAAAATCTGCGCGACCTTAACTTTGAGTACAAAGCGGGCAAGCTGAGCGAGCAGGACTATGCGATTCAGCGCGCCTTGCTGGAAGACGAAGCGGCGGCGATTCTGGCGGAGTTGGAGTCGATTGAGAAGGCGCGCTCGGTTGTGCGCTATGGGACGCGCCGCGCGGGAATGCGGCCCAACGGAGGCCGGGCGTGAAGTTTCTTTTGTCGGCCATGCAGTTCGAACAAGGACATTGTCATCACGAGGCCGCCCTTGCGGCCGAGGGATCTGCTGGTCGCTCCTCCGCGACGAATGTGTCGCCGGCTGACGCCGGCTCAGAATCAATGAAGGGATGTCGGGACGCGGGCCTGAAGGCCCGCTCTACCCGTGCGGGCGCTCCGCTCAGGATGACAATCATTGTGGTGATGCTGGCTTTGGCAGCTACGGTGAGCGCCGCGGCGCAGAACATCACCGGCACGGTCACCAATGGCACCACCGGCAAACCTGCCGCGGGCGAGGAGGTTACACTGCTGGCGCTTTCGCAGGGCATGCAGGAGATCGGCAACACCAAGACCGATGCGCAGGGGCGGTTTACGTTTCCCGCGCCCAAGGACCAGGCGCCGCACATGGTGCGCGTCACCCACGAGGGTGTCAGCTACTTTCCGCAAAGCGGGCCGCTGATGCCCGGCAGCACCACCGCCGAGCTGACCATCTACGACTCGGCGAAGAAAATCGATGGCCTGAGCCAGACCGTCGAGGTTGATCGGCTGCAAAGCGATGGCAAGCAGCTGCAAGGGATCACGCTGTACGCCGTCAGCAACAAGTCGGAGCCGCCGCGCACGTTGGCGGACGAGAAAGGCACCTTCGAAATCGCTCTCCCCGGCAACGCCGAGATTGACAGTGCGCAGGCGAAAGGGCCGGGGGGACAGCCGATCGCAACCGAAGCCGCGCCGGGCGCGCAGAAGGGTAGTTATTTTCTGACCTATCCGTTGCGCCCGGGCGAGACGCAATTCCAGGTCTCCTATCACATGCCGTACTCGGGTGAGGCCAGCTTCTCGCCCAAGATATCGCGCGATGTGCAGCACTTCGTGGTGATGGTGCCGAAGAGCATCAGCTTCACCGCGAAAGACCCGCAGCAATTCCAGGCGATGACCGATCCGCAAATGGCCGATCCGCGGACGACCGTGATGGTCGCCACCGGCGTTAAGCCGGGACAGGACCTGAGCTATCGCATCTCGGGTTCGGGAATTTTCCAGGCCGACAATCAGGGGCAGCCCAGTGGCGATGCAGGCGGCGGAGCGATGGGCGGAGCGCAGGCGGCTGCGAATGACAGCCGTCCGGGCGGAGGTCTGGGCGCGCCCATCGATGCGCCCGATCCGCTGCACCAGTATCGCGCTTACATCCTGGGAGCGTTTGCGCTGGTGCTGGTGATGGGCGGGGCTTATATCGTGTCACGATCCAATCGGCCACATCCGGCAACCGTGGGAGCCGGCGCTCCGGGCAAGATCGTAGCCGATTCGGCGGAAGCGGCGGCTGCGTTCACGGATTTCATCGAGCCCAGTGCGCCTGTCCGCGACCGCAACGCGCTGCTGCTGGAAGCGATGAAGGAGGAGTTGTTCCAGCTGGAGTTGGACCGCCAGCAGGAGAAGGTGACGCCCGAAGAGTACGCCAAGGCCAAAGCTGCGCTGGATGAAACCATCAAGCGCGCGCTGGCACGGGGCAAGAGCGCGTAAGGCCACGCGTAGTTCTATGGCCACATCCTATTAGCGATAAGCAATCCTGGAGGTCCGTTATGCCGCTTTTGCATCAGGGAGCAAAGTTCGCCGCGCGCCGCTTGCCCAAGGTCATCAATCCAACGACTCATGCCGTACTGGATTACATGATCGCGGGCAGCTTTTTGCTGAAGGCGGGGCTGCTGTGGAAACGGCATCGGCGGGCAGCCGCGGCCTCACTGATGTGTGGCGGCGCGGCGCTGACCAACGCCCTGGTGACGGACTATCCCGGAGGCGTCTTTCGCAAGATCAGCTATCGCACCCACGGGCGGAACGATTCCGCCATTGCGGGATTCACCGCGGCGGCGCCGCAGTTGCTGGGTTTTGCCCATGACGGCGAATCGCGCTTCTTCAGCGTGGAGGCGCTGACTGAGACCGTGATTATCGGGCTGACCGATTTCAGCCACTACGAAGACAAGTCTCTCGCCGCATAGGCCGCTTTGAAGGTGGCATGTCCCGGGAGGCTTTAGAACGCGGCTGCGCCGGCTTCCGCCACCGCCTGGTCCTGCTCGCCGGTGCCGCCGCTGACACCGATCGCGCCCACCACTTTCCCATCGCGTTTCAGCGGAATGCCTCCGGCGAAGATCATGATCCGGCCATGATTGGAGACATGGATGCCGAAGAACTGCCCGCCCGACTGCGAGTGCGTTGCCAGGTCCTTGGTTGCAATATCAAAAGCGCGCGCGGTAAAAGCCTTGTTGATCGCGATATCGATGCTGCCGATCCAGGCTCCGTCCATGCGGACATGGGCCACCAGGTTGCCGCCCTCGTCGGCCACAGCAATGTTCATGGGCTGCCCGATTTCCTGCGCTTTCTTCTCCGCCGCCACGATCACGCGGCGCGCATCCGCCAGATTCACTCCTGCCATGCTTCCCTCCTAAATCACACGTTGGACAGATTGGTTTCACCACGGAGGCACGGTGATCACGGAAGAAACGATAAGCAAAACCTCCGTCGTATCCGTGGTGAATTGCTTTCGCCCTGCGTCCCCTTAGCTCGATCCCAACAAGCTGTATAACAGAATCCCCAAAACAATCAGGGTAATGATCACGTACAGGTAATCGCGTTCGATGGCGAAGCCGATCACCGAAAACAGCACTCGCGCCACGGGTGTGGCGATCAGCAGCAGCAGTCCGAGCTGAATGATCTCGCGCGGATCCAGCGCTATCGCTCCGTGAAAGATGTCGGATAGGCTCTTGAGGCGCGCGGGTTCGCCGTGGAATGTCGTGTAGTGCGTAGTGTTGTGACCGTTCTGCACCAGGTACAGAATGCCGCCGGCCAGAACGACTGCGGCCGCAAGTATTACGCCAGTGCGCAGCAGCGTCCCAATGATGATCTCGATGCGCTGATCGTCGAAGCCGCCGGGCGCTGCGGTCTTGGCTTCCACATTCATATGCGGCCAGTCGCTCCGTTGAAGATCATCTCGATTCCCAAGGCCACAATGACTGCGGCAAACAGATACCGTAACGCTGTAACTTTCGCCCGCACCAGCAGCTTGGCGCCTAACATAGACCCGGCAAGGACGCCGAGCATCACCGGCATCGTAATTCCCGGAGCTACATACCCGCGTGCCAGATACAAGCCGGCGCTAGCCGCAGCCGTGACGCCGATCATGAAGTTGCTGGTCGTAGTAGACACCTTGAACGGAATCTTCATCGCCTGGTCCATGGCCAGCACCTTCACCGCGCCCGAGCCGATGCCCAACAGCCCGGAGAGCACACCGGCGCCGAACATCAAGCCATATCCGGGGGCCACGCCCGTGACTGCGTAGGCCTGCTTGCCTTCTGGCGTGGGGAAACTGCCCTCCAGCCTTAGCTTCTTAGCCGCCGGCGACGACTGCAGGTGCGGCCCGTGCTCCTCACGATGCCGGCTGGACAGATACGCCGAGTACAAGAGCACCAGTCCGAAGACGATGGCGATGGCGCTGGTGGGAACGTGCAGGGCAATCGCGGCTCCGGCCAAAGCGCCCGCGGTGGTCGCTGTTTCCAGGAACATGCCAATGCGAATGTTGGAATAGCCCTCGCGCACATAGGCTGCGGCTGCACCCGAGGAAGTGGCGATGACGGAAACCAGCGATGCGCCGATGGCGTAACGGATGTCCACGTGGAATACCAAGGCCAGCATGGGCACGACGACGACACCGCCGCCCAATCCGGTGAGCGCGCCTAAAAAGCCGGCGAGCAGCGACCCCAGAGCCACCAGTCCAGTGAATACCAGAACGTTCATGCCTGATTCACAATCCCCAATTGCGCGAAGCCGCTGAACCGTCGCCTAGGGATTGTACATTGGGGAAGGGAAGCGCCAGCGCAAGCTCTGGATTTCGTCGCAGGAACGCTGTAGGGTAAGACGAGCGGCGCGGTACCCAAGTGGTAAGGGAGAGGTCTGCAAAACCTTTATGCGTGAGTTCGATTCTCACCCGCGCCTCCAACCTTTTCAGTCATCTACCTGAATCCACAGCACTTCAGCCGAGGACGTTGTTTGGCGATCTTCGGCCAAAATCGGGAGAAATGGGCGAAAGTTCGGTGAAGGGGCGGACAAAAAGCGGACAAAATTCTGCGCACGAAAAAGGGGCGTTTCGCCTAGGAAAAATGCGGCCTTGGTTCGCAATCTTGGCTCTCAATAAGACCAATTCCGGCGTTTGAGCTGCACTGATCATGTGCACTCAAACAGGTTCATCTATCTCGTCTTTAACGAGGGTTACTCGGCTGCGGCGGGAGCGGAGGTAACGCGGGCCGAGCTAACCGGCGAAGCGGATTCGACTGGGCCGGTTGCTGGCCGACCTCCAGCCCGAGCCGGAGGTCATTGGGCTGCTTTCCCTGATGTTGCTACAGGAATCCCGTCGCGCCGCGAGAACCTCGCCGACCGGAGAGCTGATCTTGCTGGGGACCAGCGGTCGCAGCGACCGATTCCGCCTCCGCATGAACGGCCGCAATCGCAGTGTGTAAGAGCCGAAGCAGCGGGAGTTCAGGGCTTTTCCAGCAATGCCACTACCCTCCCGCGATCTGCTCCCGGTTCCAGAGCGAGCGATCTCCTGCAGAGCGGATTCGGCAGTTGAAATAAAAATTGGAGTGGCTGTCGATTTTCGGTCTCCCAAACGACTATAGGACAAAGGAACGATGAGCTACGGTTCCTGAGTGAACAGGAGACGAGTCATCAAGAACAAGCCACAGGAAACAAAGGGGAATTTATGCCACAGTATCTAGTAGCTGTCTATCACCCCGACAACTACGACCCGTCCGTCGAAACTGAAGCGATGGTCAACGAGATCCACGCGCTCAACCGCGAAATGATTGCTGCCGGCGCCAGGAAATTCGCCTGCGGTCTTTCCCCGGCCGGCAACGCCAAGTCGCTGCGGGCCCAGCCCGACGGCAAGGTGCACGTCACCGACGGGCCGTACACCGAGACCAAGGAGCACATGGGCGGTTTCTGGATACTGGAAGCTGCTGATATGGACGAGGCGCTGGCGTGGGCGCGCAAGGGTGTCGTCGCCTGCCGTGCGTCGGGCGAGGTGCGCGAGGTTCTTTTCAACCCGGATACGAAGGGAGCAACGGAGCGGCAGTAACAACATTGCGGCGATGCCGGCGTGACGGCTGGCAGCGCGAGTCGCCCCTATACTCAAATGAGCAATCAACTTACTCGTCGCGATTTCGCTATCCGCACGGCCGGCTTTGGTCTGGCTATGGGACTCGCGCCTGCAGCTTCTGGTCATGCCTGGCGCCTTCCACGGATTCGATCTCCTCGTGCCGGATGCCGCAGCCTCCAAACAATTTAGCGCGAGCTGGAAATCTGCGCTGCGCAAGGCATTCGCCACCGGCAAGGCTGTTTAGGAGAGAAGGGAGCGGAAGATCACGAAGCCGTTAATTAAATTCCGTTCTCATGTCGATTCGGCCACACCCCGTTCGACTATCAGCAGAGAGCCAGTACGATGGCGAGCAACAGCGATCCAACTGAGCTCTCAATCTGAGTTCACCGGTTAGCCAACAAGTAGCTAAACCGAAAAAGAGCCCCCAACCATCGCTCAACCTAAAGGAGGTTTCGCAATGCGATTCATGATCATTGCCAAAACAACCCCAGAGTTAGAAAAAGAAAGCGCCCTCCCCGATCCAAAGCTCATGGAGGAGATGGGTAAGTTCAACGAAGAGCTCATCAAGGCTGGTATCGTGCTCGCAATGGATGGCCTCCATCCCAGCTCCAAAGGCGCACGCGTCAAGTTCTCCGGCAAGTCTCGCACCGTCATCGACGGCCCCTTCACCGAGGCCAAGGAGCTGATCGCCGGCTTCTGGATCTGGCAGGTCAAGTCCCTCGAAGAGGCCATCGAGTGGGTCAAGCGTTGCCCCAACCCCGACGGCGTCGACTCCGAAATCGAAATTCGCCAGATTGGTGAGATGGAAGAATTCGCACCCATCCTGTCCGAAGAGCAGATCCAGCACAAAATAAAGGCCCGAGCTCAGTTGCCAAATCAGACTGCCGACAAATAGCCGCGCAGACGGCGACAAAGCCGAGTCGCTGTCCGAACTTGGACATGGGGGCTGCCGAAACGGCCACCCCCTGCGACGCGGTCCGTGGTAAGTGATTTGCAACGTGCGTCTTTCTGTTGGCACGGGTGGTGCAGGAAGACGCCGAGGGGACGAGAACCATGTCATTTTTTCGCGATCTGAGAGTTGCGTTCCACTCGCTGAGGCGCAGCAAAGGGCTGGCGACCATTGTGATCTTCACGCTGGCGCTGGGCATCGGCGCGAACGCCGCCATCTTCACGCTGGTGCGCGGAGTGCTGCTCAAGCCTCTCGTCAACCGTGACGAGAACCGGCTCGTGTATATCCGCCAGAGCGCCCCCAGCCTCGGAGCCGACAACACCACGTTCTCCGTGCCCGAAGTCAAGGACATCGAAGCCAGCGTGCATTCCATGAGCGAGTTCGGCGATTTCTCGACGATCGGCTTTACGATGGTCGGACTCGGTGAACCTCGCGTAGTGCAAGGTGGCGTCGTCAGCGGCAACTATTTTGAAGTAATGGGTCTGCGTCCTGTTCTCGGCCGCCTCATCGGACCTAAAGACGACGGTCCCAACGCAGCCGGCGTCGTCGTGCTCACATACCGCTTCTGGTCCACGGTTTGCAAAAAAGATCCTGGTGTGATCGGCAAGACCATTCGGCTGAGCAGCCTTGGCGATCGTTCGGCCACGATCATCGGCGTCCTCGAACCCAGTGTCCCGTATCCCGCGGATACAGAGATTATCAGCAACGTGGTGACGAGCCCGCACCATCTTTCCGCCTTGATGGTGACGGGGCGCATCCATCGCATGACCGAGCTGTTCGGTAAGCTTGCTCCCGGCGCCACGCTCGACCAGGCTCGCGCCGAGCTGCGCACCGTCTACGCCACCATGCAGAAGGACCATCCCGAAGCGTATCCCGAGAACGGCGGCTTCCGCATTGATGCCAGGATGCTCCGGGACGAGATGACTTCCGGCGCGCGTACCGTTCTCCTCGTCCTTCTCGCGGCCTCGGGCCTCGTCTTCATCATCGCCTGCTCGAACGTTGCCAACCTGATTCTGGCGCGGTCGGTTCGCCGCGAAGGCGAGCTCGCGATCCGCGCCGCGCTCGGCGCAAGCACCGGCGCGCTGCGCCGCATGCTGTTGGCCGAAAGCCTTCTGCTCTGCGGCGCGGGCGCAGCCGTCGCCCTGCTAAGCGCGCAGCCATTGGTCAAAATCCTGGCGCGATACGCGTCGCGCTTCTCGGTTCGCGCGCTGGATTTGACGGTCGATTCCAGCCTGCTCTGGGTGGGAGTAGGGCTGGCATTAGTTGCCGCCGTGATTTTGGCATTTGTGCCGCGCCTGCCCTCGGCTAACGCGTCGCAGGGCATGAACCTCGCGAGCAGCGGCGTGCGGATCACCAGCAGCACCAGCCGCCGCCAGCGCATCTTCGCCGTCACGCAAATCGCCGCGTCTTTCGTGCTGCTCGTGGGCGCAAGCATGTTGATCGCTACGCTGATCGCGTTGCAAACGACCCAGACCGGTGTCGATACGCGTCACGTCCTCGCCATCGACGTTCCGCCGCTGACCGGCGGAAAATCGCCCCAGCAAATCGTCGATTTTTACAAGGAATCGATGCGTCGGATCGATGCGCTACCCGGCGTCACCGAGACGGCTTTCGGTATGACCGCTCCCTGGCGCGATGCCGAAAACTTCGGTCCAGGTTTCCAATTCTCTGGCGATGGTCACACCCCTGGCAAAGACGATCCTCGCGCCATGTGGCGGGGCATCTCTCCCGGCTTTTTCAGCGCGCTCGGCGTTCCCATTCTTGCCGGGCGCGATTTCAATGCGCTCGATGACCACGATCATGAGCCGGTCGTGATCGTCAGCGCGACTCTCGCACAACGCATGTTTCCTGGCCAGGATGCCATCGGCCGGCACGTCTATTGGACCGATCCCGTGCTGGAGTTCGTTCCCGGGTCGGCAGCGGAAAAGTCCAGAATCAGGTCGCCGCACCGCATTATTGGCGTCGCCGCCGATGTGGACGACGACCATATCGTTCCTGCGCCCACCTCCACCATTTACAGCACCTTTGCCGACGGTCCACTTTTCGGTGGTCACCTCCTCATCCACACCACCACAAATCCTTATTCGCTGGTAACGCCGGTAAAGAAGATTATCCGCAATATGTCCGCGGATGAACCGGTTGAGAACCCCGCCACTCTCGAAGACATCCGTGCCAAAGTGCTTGCGCCCGACCGCTTGAACTCGCTGGTCTTTGGCGTGTTCGCAGCGGTCGCGCTGCTGATTGCCGTGGTTGGCGTGGCGGGCGTACTGGCGTTTTCTGTGAGCGCGCGGACACGCGAATTCGGCATCCGACTGGCGCTTGGGGCAGAGCCGAAAAATCTCCTCCGAGGGGTTGTCGCCGAAGGCGTCGTGATGGCTGCCGTTGGTGTTCTGGCGGGCGCGGCGTTCGGGCTGGTCGTGGCGCGCGTGGCAGGCAGTTATTTCGGCGACTTAAAAATGCCGGGCGCAGTGCCCGTGATCATTTCTGCGCTTGTGCTGATGGGCTCGGCGGTAGTCGCTGCGATGCTCCCGGCAGCACGCGCCGCCCGCGTCGACGTCATCCAAGCGCTTCGCTGGGAATAATTTCCCGGCGCGCCGCCGGGTGGCCCATCCAACCTTCTTTTGGTTGGGTGGGGCGTTTGCGATCGGTCACGTGAGACAGGAGCGATGCAATTGAGAAATGTAATCTTCGCAATCAACATCACGATGGATGGCTGCTGCGACCACACCAAACAAATGGTCGATGAAGAACAACTTGATTATTTTACGCACCTCACGCGAGAGGCTGACCTCCAGGTCTTTGGGCGTAAAACCTATTTGACGGGCCAACCGGGGCGTTTTCAGGCGATGATGCAGGTGGAGCTGGTGAACGAGGGCCCGGTGACGATCTTGCTGGACTCACGCAAAGCGTTATAATTCGCAATTCTTGGAGGTCGGGCCACGAAGCTAACAGGTGTGCTGGTCGCGGCTTGTTTTTTCTCGCTGGCGGGTGCTGCGCTGGCTCAAAGCGCAGGGAATGCATCGGTGAGCGTGCGGGCGCGCGATCTCGGCGTGCCGTTCGATGGGACGCCGGGGCCGCTCAATACCATCACCGACGTGGCGGGCGTGGAAGTCGGATTCAAGACGCTCATATCCGGTGACGGCCAGCTCATCGTCGGCAAAGGGCCTGTGCGGACCGGAGTGACCGCGATTTTCCCCCGCGGGAAAAACAATGCCCACGCCGTGTTCGCCGGGTACTTTGCCGGCAACGGCAACGGCGACATGACTGGCACTCACTGGGTGGATGAGAGCGGGCTGGTGGAGACTCCGATTCTCATCACCAACACGGGCAGCGTGGGCGTGGTGCGCGATGCGGCAGTCGCGTGGATGGTGCAGCACAACCACTTCGGCCAATTCTGGTATCCGGTGACAGCGGAAACGGCCGACTGGCCGCTGAACGATATCCGCGGACAGCACGTCACTACGCAGGATGCCCTGGACGCGCTGAACTCCGCCTCTGCCGGGCCGGTTCTGGAAGGCAACGTGGGCGGCGGCACGGGCATGAAATGCAATGGGTTCAAGGGCGGCACCGGCACATCGTCGAGGAAGCTAACTGCCGAGGCGGGCGGCTACACAGTGGGCGTGCTGGTGCAATGCAACTATGGCAGCCAGGACCAGCTTCGTGTGGCCGGGATCGCGGTGGCGCGGGAAATGAAGCTGCAGCGACCGTGCGTCGAGAAAAAGCTGGATCCCCCGGCGAAACAGTGGGATGGATCTCCGGCTCCGGTGTGCGAGGCGGGGGTGGCTGAGAACGCTGCGGCCGACAGCTCGAGCCGGCAGCGGGCGGAGCATGGATCAGCGAAGGATGGCTCGGCCGAGCATGGGTCAATCATTGTGATCGTCGCCACCGATGCGCCGCTCACGCCCGACCAGCTCAAGCGGCTGGCGCGCAGAGTCTCGGTGGGACTGGGGCGAGTAGGAGCGATCGAAAGCGACGGATCGGGCGACATTTTTCTGGCGTTCTCCACGGCCAACGCCGGGGCCGACGAAGGCAACAGCGCAGAGCCGCCGTTCACGACGCCCAACGCCAAGGTGGAGCGCATCCAGAGCTGGAAACTGAATCCGCTGTTTGCCGCCGTCGTTCAGGCCACCGAGGAGTCCGTGATCAACGCGATCGTGGCGGCGAAAACCATGGTGGGTGCCGACGGTTGGGTTGTTCCGGCGCTGCCGCACGATCAACTGCAGAAGGTGCTGGCGGCGCATGGCATGTTGAAGAAGTAAGTATAGAGCTATCGGATGGTGCATCGGAGCGCAATCCAAGCAATTTCACCCGAACGGTCCCACCTCGGGAACTTCTTCCCTTTGCGCCGATTCTCACCACGCGAGCGAATCCGCAAGTTATCTGCTGCTGCTCCCCCATCTTGCAAAGCGGTTGAATACTAAAGACTTATGGAGCTTAGACGAGGGTCTGCAAAACCTTTATGCGTCGGTTCGATTCCCACCCGCGCCTCCAGCCTTTTCAGTCATCTAGCTGAACCCATGGGCAGAATGGCAGAGGGGAACGTGCCCCGAGACGGGGAATCGCCGGTCCTCATAAGACTGACACGCAACAGACTGCAAGCTGCTATTGCGGCTGTTCATGCGGAGGCGGAATCGGTCGCTGCGACCGACTGGCGGCAGATTGTCGCGCTTTACGACCATTTGCTACGAATTCAGCCTTCGCCGGTTGTAGAGCTCAATCGTGCCGTGGCCATTGCCATGCGCGATGGTCCAGAGGCCGGTCTGACGCAGATCGACGCGGCGTTGGAACATGGCGAATTGGCAAATTATTACCTGGCGCATCCGCCCGCGCCGATATGTACCGCAGGCTCGGCAGGACGGCCGAGGTTCGGTCCGCTTATGAGAAGGCTCTCGCCCTGACCCAACAGGAACCAGAGCGGCAGTTCCTGCAAGAGCGGATTCGGCAGCTGAAATAGAAAATAGAGGAGCTGCCGATTTTCTTGGCGCTTTTCCTGTCCCCATTTTTACTCAAGGCATTAGAGGTACATGATTCCCTGCCGAGGGTCCGTACCCCTGACAATACAAGAGAACTTGGTCGTGTAAGGCGTCCACGACGATGGCAATTGTGTTGCCGGCAGCGCCTTTGGATTCAAGTACACAATGAACTCATATTCCATGCCGCGTGATGGCGCCTTCGAATGGCAATTAAACACGCCCAAACCGCCGATTTTCTCGAACCGATTCGTGGTGAAATATCCATCCTCCCCGGAAAGGCGCCGCTCGCCGAACAAAGCAGCTTCCACCTGGAAAAGAGTGTCATGTAGCGGAACGCGAAGATCATCAGCAATGATCAGAAGGTTCGGGTGTGTAGGCAGGAACTTGGGATATGTCTTGTCTGAGGAGATGCATTCGTGTACTGGCTTCCAATTCCCAACGGCCCCGCCTCTCCATACTTCATATTTGGATCGTTTGGCAAGGCCAGCTTTGAGCTGAAGATCCGACAATTCGCTTTCCCATCCGCGGCTCTTTACCTCGACGAATACAGAAGGCTCACCCGGTACAGCCAAGTTGAACTCACCCCTCTTCCCGTTGGCGCCCGGCGGGTCCCATTCGGTAATGTCGAAGCCGAGGTTCCTGAAGAAATAGGCAAGGCGGAGCTCGTTCAGAGATTTATCGCGCTGTCGATCTCCCGCTTCGAGGTTCGGAACAAAACGCCACAAATATCCGCTCTGATTAGCAAAATGAAGAAGAGCATCCAACTCTCTCACATACGCAGGAGGGCCTGGGTAGCCACCTTTCCATGCGCATGGATCGATAAGCTTTCTCGCGACTGGGCCGAGGCGCATCGCGCCTTCGCTATATCCCACGGGTGGCGCTCATTTCTTGCAGGGGGACGAGGAAACCGCGGACAGATCCGCAGGGCGAGTTAGTTTGAGGGTTGCCAGATCGTTTTCCCTGTCTTGTCAATGTAGCCAGATTTGGCGTCTGTCCCTTTTCCAACGAAAACTTTCGCGAAGCCGTCCTTGAAGTCGAGCACGTTGTCGTATTGTGGGTTGATGACAAAACGGCCTGAATGGTCAATGAACCCAAACTTCCCGTTATAGCCGGAGTCTTGCGCCCACTCGCACGTGCCGACACAGACTTGTGCCAAACCCTCACTAAAGTTTGATGCGGCTCCGAACTGCATCGGTATGACCAACTTTCCATCGCGGTCGATGTAACCCCGGCTGTGTGGCTTTGTCGGCGTTGATCCGCAGTCTCCCGTGCATACCGCAGCCAATCCTTCGTTGAAAGCTGACGCCTCTGCGTATTGCGGAGTGACGACTACCTTTCCCGATGCGTCGATGAATCCCCAGAGGGAGCTGTTGGGAGTTGTGGGGGAAGTAGAATATGTATCCCAAACGTCGCACGGCTTCCCTAAACAAACAACTGCCCGGCCTTCGTGAAATTCTTCCGCATAGTCGAATTGCGGGTTTATGACCAATTGCCCTGTCCCGTTAACATAGCCCCATTTGCCGGAAACTTTCACGGGCAGCAGAATAGGAGTCGAATCTGCAGCTGACAATCCCGAGCCCTGCGATTGGGGGCCCGTCTGCGAATTCTGGCACCCAGACAGTGTGAGACAAAAGACAAATGGCGCAAATGCCTTTAGCCAGAGGTATTTCATGCCCGCATTGTTTCACCGGAATGGCAAGAATTCAATCTTGGCGGGTGCCAAGGCTTTTGATTTTGGAAAATTTGGGAGAAACGGAAAACGTCCCGTCCCTCCCCAGCTTCTTCAGAGCGGCAATTCCTGCAGGAGCGGATTCGGCAGCTGAAATAAGAAAGACTCAAACGTCTTCGTCGAACAAGGGCTTCAAGTCGCGTGCGCCGTGGAGCACGCGTACCACTTCGATTCCGCGTTTGCGCGGCAGGTAGAAGATAACGTAGCGGCCAAAGGGAAGGCTTCTCAGGTCAGTTAACAATTCTGGCCGTGCGCGTCCGATCAAGGGACGCCGGGCAAGGTCTCGAATCTCACGATCGATGGCAGCGGCAACGGCGTCGGCTTGGCGCGGACTGTCCTCGGCGATGTAGGCCCAAATCTCGGCGAGGTCCTCCAGCGCCTTCGGGCGTATTACAACCGACGGCATTTCATTTAGAGTCGGCTTTGCGGGACGCGGCGAGCTTGCGGCCTTGCCGCTTCATTTCGGCCACGCTCCACGGGCGCGGCGGGCCGCTTTCCAGACCTTGGCGGATGTCGCTCCGAAGCCGTTCGAGTTGCAGAGCGTGCAGCTCGTTCTGCGTCTCCATGAGGCGCAGGGCTTCGCGCACCACCTCGCTGGCGGAGTTGTAGCGTCCGGATTCGACTTTCTGGCGAACCAGCTTTTCGAGTTGCGGGGTCAGGCTGATATTGAGTGTCAAGGTGGTTCAGTCCGTTCAGCATTCAAGGTATTGCGATTGGCAAGGATTGTCAATCATTGGCGATAATCATTTTCGTCAATCGAAGATGTCAAAGGCCCGCCCAAGCGGAGCTTGGATGGGCACCCTCGGCCAGTCCACCAGGCCGGTCCACCAGGCCAGGCGCAAAGCATGGTGCCCCAGGTTCGCCGTAGTTTGGCTAACCTGGGCATCACAGACCCAGGCACCAGACGGAAGAAGAAAAATTTCTTGGACGACCTGTCGAATTCCGTCTGGCCATTCGACTATATCGTGAAGGCTGGGCAACCGGCCCGTCAGAAAGTGTTTCCGGGGCGATACGCTACGCGAAAAATTCGCAAATCGCATGTCGATTCCCCGCCACTCTGTTCGACTAGTAAGTGGAGCCGCACCGCGCACCCGGCGCCTCGCAACTTTCCAGGCCCAGCGCGGTCCAGGCTCTTATATAAAAGTAGCGGCCCCGATACGGTGTCCGCACAACACTCAAGGAGAAAGAAAATGCGCTTCATGATGATCATGTTTCCGAAAGACTACGAAACCGCAAAACCCGGCTGGGTACCCGACTTCAAAGAGATGGAGGCGATGGGCAAGTACAACGAGGAACTAGGGAAAGCTGGCGTGCTGCTCGCGCTCGACGGGCTGACCCCGCCCGCGACGATGAGCGCGCGCGTCACCTTCAAAGACGGAAAATCGAAAGTTACCGACGGCCCGTTTACCGAAGCGAAGGAAGTGGTCGGCGGCTACTGGATCATCCAGGTGAAGTCGCGCGAAGAGGCGCTCGAATGGGCCTCGCGCATCCCCGGAAAGGACAACGAAATGGTCGAAGTTCGCCGGATGTTTGACCTGACCGACTTCGATCCCGAGACCCAAAAGGAGATCCAAAAGAAGTTCGGCGATGACGTTGCCGCTGAGATGACCCAGTAGTAAAAACTCTTCGCGCAGCGCGAGCCGCCCTCTACTCAAATGAGCAATCAACTCACTCGTCGCGATTTCGCTATCCGCACGGCCGGCTTTGGTCTGGCTATGGGACTCGCGCCTGCAGCTACGCTGGCGGAGGCTGAGCAAGCCTCGCGCTCAGAACCTTCGCCGGCGATTGCCGACCCATATTCCCTTGTCGATCCGGAACTTCTTCCTGTGCTCAAGCAGTTCCCCGCCTTTGACCTCTCAGCGGAGATGGTCGTCAAGTTCCGGCAAATGCCTGGCATGCCCCCATTGCCTGCTCCTGCGCCGCAGCCTGTGGAGCGCCATATCCCGGGGCCGCCAGGAGCGCCCGAGGTTCGTCTGTGGGTGGTTGATCCTGCGCCGTCGGAGAAGGGCAAGCCGGTGTTGCTTCACATGCATGGCGGCGGCTTCATGATGACCGATCCCAACTTGATGCCCCGGCTCCAGGAGATCGCGACAGATTGCCACTGCGTCGTCGTCTCGGTGGACTATCGGCTGGCTCCGGAGACGCACTATCCCGGCTCGCTCGAGGACAATTACGCCGCGCTCAAATGGGCCCATGCCCATGCAGCGGAGCTCGGCATCGATCGCTCCAAAATTGCCGTGGGCGGTGAGAGCGCGGGCGGCGGCCACGCAGCGAGCCTTGCGATTCACGCGCGCGACCGCAACGAAGTTCCCATCGTCTTCCAGTTGCTCATCTACCCCGTGCTGGACGACCGCACGGGCAGCACCCGTCCAGTGCCGCCCGCCATTGGCCACTTCATTTGGAATGCAAGTGCCAATCGTCTTGCCTGGAGCTCGCTGCTCGGCGTTCCAGCGGGCTCGTCCAAGGTGCCGGCAGCCGCCGTCCCCGCCCGAGTAGCCAGCGTCGCCGGCCTGCCGCCTGCGTGGATCGGTGTCGGTTCCATTGACCTGTTCGTCGAAGAAGACGTGGAGTACGCGCAACGACTCATCCACGCCGGAATCTCAACCGAGCTTCTGGTTATGCCTGGCGCCTTCCACGGATTCGATCTCTTCGTGCCGGACGCCCAAGCCTCCAAGCAATTCAGCGCGAGCTGGAAATCTGCGCTGCGCAAGGCATTCGCCACCGGCAAAACTGTTTAGCAGAGAAGCTGGACGTGTCGCGGCAAAGTGCGGGGCAGTGAGGAAATTTTCCTGGACAGCCTGTCGAATTGCGGTCCGGCCATTCGTCTATACGGTGAAGAAGGCAATCAGCCAGCCTTAAGAGCGATCAAAGGGCGGCCGCGGGCTACCGCCGTACGCGATCGATCGCGGCCTGACAGAAAAGGCCCATTCTCAGGAGGAAAACAATGCTCAAACAAATTAGCGCAATGGCAATCGCACTGCTTGTTGTGCTCGGTACGGCGTACCAGGCGATGGCGCAGGCCGCCACAACACCATCTAACACCACACCGTATGCGAAGATGGCTCCGGTCGACCAGTACCTCATGACAGATCAGAGCTGCGGAAATAGCCCTGGCGCGCAGTGCAGCACCGGAGTCCATTTCACACGATGCAGAGGTCCTGGTTCTTGGACGCCATGGTTTCGAAACCGCGGTCAAAGGCACGAACGGCTTCGTGTGTATCGTGGGACGCTCGTGGACATCCGCCGCGGATGCTGACTTTTGGAATCCGAAGGTGCGCGTTCCCATGTGTGTTAACGCGGCAGCCGCGCGTTCCTACCTCCTGCGCCTCACCAAAGAGACCGAGTGGGGTCTGGCGGGACGCACGCCGGCACAGATGAATGAGGCCATCACCGCTGCCCTCGCGAAGAAAGAACTGCCGGCGATGGAGCCTGGGTCCATGTGCTACATGATGGGGAAGCAGGGCTACGGCGGCGACGTCGCGCCACACTGGCCTTCTCACCTCATGTTTTTCTATTCGGACACAGACCCTGCAATCTGGGGAGCGAATCTGCCGGGTTCGCCCGTCGTTGCTGTGAACGACCCCGTAGAGCACCTGACGCAGTTCGTGGTTCCTGTGCAACGGTGGTCAGATGGAACCGAAGTTCGTTAACCCGAATTGTGTAAGGGGCGCCGCACAAGCGCCGGTACATAAGAGAGGACAATCCAATGAGAAATGTAGTCTTCGCAATCAACGTTACCTTCGATGGCTGCTGCGACCATACCAAATTCAGTCCCGATGAAGAAACGCTTGCGTATTTTACGCGCCTCACGCGAGAGGCTGACACATTCCTCTACGGGCGCAAGACTTATCAATTGATGGTTCCTTATTGGCCCGATGTGGCGAAAGACCCTTCCGAGCAGACAAAACCAGATTACGAATTTGCCCAGGCATTTGACGCCGTCAACAAAATTGTTGTTTTCTCAAAATCATTAGACAGGGCTGAAGGAAACAAAACCAGAATTGTTCGTACGAACCTTCACGACGAAGTACTTAAATTGAAGCAAGAACAAGGCAAAGCTATTTTGACCGGCGGTGTAACTATTCCTTCACAACTTATAGAGCTTGGCCTGGTTGATGAATATCATGTGGTGGTTCATCCGATAGTTTTAGGAGAAGGCAGAAGGTTGTTTGAAGATATCAACCTGCAAGAGAAACTGCAACTAAAACTGGTTGAGGCGAAGCCTTTCAAATCAGGAAGTGTTGCGCTTCACTACCTGAAACAGTGACAGCAAAATTGCAGTCGCCGTGCTGCTCGTTTGTCGCCACTTTCGTTGGTAACGTAACCATACCCTCCCCCCCGGTTATGTTACCTGCTGGATTGTGCTCACAGAAGCCCGTTTTGCCACCAACCCATTGTTGGCGCGAGACTTAGGCGCGCCTCGGAGCAAGGAAACTGGATGGGCTAACGCTTGCGCCATGGTTACCTGTCGACGACCTTCGCCTGCGCAGTCTTCTGCGGGTGATCGCTTTCCGGCGGCTTCTTGAACTCGGCGGGCGCGTGCGCAAGCGCGGCTTGGATGGCGCGGTCGCTGACGCGGCGCCACTCTTCGTCGCTCATGTTGGCGACGGTGGGAGATGGCGGCGGGAAGAGCTCGTGGGGTGGGGCGTCGAGATCGATGCGCGGGGGCAGGCCGAACTCGGATTCGAGTCCGGGATACTCGACGACCGCGCCTTCTTTCTCGGAGGAGACCTCGAAGGGGCTGCCCATGAGCCAGCCGGTGGTCGCGCGGATGTTGGAGGCGGCCTGCTGCAGGGCGTAGAGCAGAAGGCCGGCGCGGCGCGGATCGATGGCGTCTTGGGCGAGCCCGTCCGCCACCTGCATGAGGGCAACCTGCACGGCGTGCATGTCTTCGAGCGGCGGCAGTTCCGGATGCCAGGGTTTCTCTTGCGACTGCGCTTGAGCCATGGCCAGACGGCGGGCGCGGGTGCGCAGGTGGAAATAGCAGAAGGCCCGGCCCTTCACGGCGCCGGAGCCGCAGAAGGTCCCGTTCTCGCGGACGTGTTGACAGTATTTGTAAGCCATAAAGACTTCCCCCTATAAAGACAAAAGGGCAGGTGCGCCCGGATCGAGGGATCGAGGCGCAATCCTACCCACAGAACAATTCAATGTTAGCTGGTTTGCGGTAACGGGGTAAATGTTACTTAGGTAGTAGGAGGGACTTTAAGTCTCGCGCAAATCTGGTTCAGACGCTCATGAAGCATGATTTGGTCGATGCGTTCTGGCTGAAGATAATTCCGATACGCCAGGCAGTGGAAAACGATTGTTTTGCGATGGCACGATCCCGGCGGCCTTCCCAACCGGAAGTCTATAAGCCTTCATGCCGCACGACCTATGCAGGCACAAACACCAGCCTCACCGCATCTTCTCCGACAACATCGCTGTTCACCAATCGCAGTGGCGGACGCGCCGCGGCGAAGTATGGCTTGCCTCCGCCCAGCACGAAGGGACGCAAATAAAGACGATATTCGTCGATCAGACCAAGCTTGGTAAGACTCCCCGCAAGCTCCGCCCCCGCAACGTCGATGTCGCCATCGATCTGCGCCTTCAGCCGCGCAGCGAACGCTCCCACATCGTCCATCACCAGCGTGGCATTGGCGCCAACCGACTTCAGCGAGTGCGATGCAACCCATTTCGGCTTGGCGCGCCACAGCGCCGCAAAGTCGCGGTCACCCTCGTCCCAGTCTGGCTGGTCCTCATCCCAATAACGCATGACCTCATACATGCGCCTTCCATACAACATTCCCGCAAGCCCACGCACGTGATCGTTGAAATGGCGAGACAGCGCCGGTCCCGGAGGCGGCAACACCGGTCCTCCCGGCACTCCCGAGCTCGTCGACGTTCCGAAAAGCTGAGCATTAGCGGCAATGTATCCATCGAGAGACTGCATCATCCCGAACACCAGCCTGCCCATTCCCCACCCCCTACCGGCTTCGTCCTGCACTCCAAGACGGCCGCCCGCGGAAAGGATCGTACCAGTCGGTCCGACACCGCTGCAACAATCTGATCCAGTCGGGTGCCCCACTCATTCGCGGGTTTCGAATGGTTATTTACTTGTAGCCGGCCTGCTCCAACCGGCGTAGCAGCATTGACACGAAGGCTAGATGGTCAAGACACACATCTGGATTGTCCACAACGCTGTGCTCATGGCCACGCGGGTTGCGTATCGCGATGATACCGCCAGCGAAGAGAAACTTGTAACCTTCCTGCTCGTTCTGTTCGCTCTTACTGACTAGGGGCGTCAGCTTGATTTTGGGCGCATCCTCTTTGAACGCCTTCATCATCAAGTCCTTGCCCGTATCATTCAGCAATCCAGAATGCTTTTCCACCGTCTTGTCGAGATACTTGAACGCCTCGAACGTCGCCTGTGCGAAGTGGCCATCATCAAAAAGTGTCCTTACGCTGGGCGGCAAATCAGGATGAATGTTGCGCTCGTCGAAAGGATGTAAGGCGGCCGTCTTCGCCACGGGCTCTGTCGCGGGTTCGCGCCGGGGCATCTGCGCAAGTGCGCGTGCGATTACCTCAAAGTGCTCAAAGTTACTTGGCATTCAACAGATTCTCCCGGATGCTGCGGAAAATCTTGTCGTACGTCTCTTGGTCTGCCGCTGCTGGCAGGTTGACTTCGACGCGCACGGTCAATCCAAAGTCGCGCCCGCCATTGCTATTGGGCGCGGGCGCGGCATTAACAGCAGCAGTTCCCGGGGCCGGAGGTTGCGGAGTTTGCCTAATCGCCCTTGCACCGGCCTTGGGCCTCACCTCCCTCGTCCTCGGCGCGGACACTTCACCATGTCCCGCCAGCGCGGCCAAGGCTTGAAACGTGCCCGCCTGCCGCTTGCCCACCAGAGCACTGGTTTGGTCGGAATTTCGGAAGAATGAAATGAGGGCATTATTGTCCAGATTCCAAGCGTCCTCGCCACGCAAGTCAAACAGTTCCTTGTACGCCGCACGAATCGTTTTCTCGAAGGCTTGCTGGAACTCCGCGTCATCGTGCTTGCTAAAAGTTGTTGTAGCCTCCTGAGTCTTGTTGCCGTCGGCGTCGATGACGCCAATGTACCGTAGGATATTAAGCACGTAACTTTCATTATTGGGCGCAACACCGAGCTTTTTCAATGTGTCGGCTGTAACTGTTGAAGGGAAGCTCTTGCGAAGGAGATTGATGGCGGATGTGATACCGCCAGAACCAGAAATGTAGGGATGCTTCTCGGCCAAAGGTATGTACCTCCTACGTGGAATCTTAGCATCGCGGGAAAGTGCGAAGCTAGTTTCATGCTTTCGGATTCACGAGGTTTCTAGTCTAAGAAATAGTTCGCCTCGGTTGTCGATTTTTCCTGGACGCGACGACTATGGCGAAAACCCTGGTGCCCCAGGTTCGCGGCCCTGCTTTTGGCCGCTAACCTGGGTCGAGCCGATGAATCCCGACCCCAGGTTAGCCCAACAGAAGGGCGAACCTGGGGCACCAGCCGTTGCGGCACCAGCCGTTGCGGTGCAGGTGATGAAGTGGAGGTCGTGTCCACCGTACCAGCGCTCCAGGCCTTGGGTCATGGAATCGAGGTTAACGAGGAGGTGGAAGTGTGTCTGTGAGGGAGCACCAAAGCGGCCATTCCCATCTGCTTCTTGCGCATGCGGCGGTTTGACCAACGGCCACCACGCTGATGAGCAGAAGTGCTGCCAGCGAGGCGGTTCCCAAAAGTGCGGTTCTAGCAATCTTCGTCGTTTTCACCGAGCTTGCTTCTAAACATTGGTCGATTTGTGCGCACGGTTTGCCAGTGTGATAAGCCAAAGAGCGATCCTCAACCGCGACGACTTTTAACCGTGCGCCGCGGGAAGACGGATCGCCTTAGTTCGCTGACAGTTGACTACAGCTGGGGCTGCATGGAAACTGTCACTTGCGACAGTGGTAGCTCCCGCCGACGGCCTACCACTTTGGCAGTAGGCGGCGAACAGATCACACACCGCACCGTTCGGTTTCACAAAGCTAGTCTAAAATATATGACCGAGCTAGGAATCGGCGCCAACTCAGAGCTGGTGAAGTACGCGATCACTCACGGAGTGATTTGCCCCGTCTAACGACCACCGCCCAAGAGTATCCGCACGACCCGCTCGCTCCGGCAACTGTCGCAACTGACAGTAGTCAAACATTTTCGCCAGGACAACGATTGCAACTGTGGGTCTGCGTTGCTTGCCGGCCGACACTATAAATCGATGCGGTGATGGCGGTTCGAGGCGCGCTCGCCATTCCTGGCGGTAAATATCTTTGCCTCAAGCGGAAGGAAGGGATAAACATGTTCAAGAAATCGAAGCTTTTCAGAACCGCGATTCCGGGCCTGCTGGCACTGGGTTTGATGATGATCGGCAGCATCCCCGGTTACGCCAGAGACAAGAATGAAACCATCGACGCCACCGCCTGGGGCACCAGCACTCAGCTCGGGCGCAACATCGGCATCACCCTGATTATCTATGAATGGTCGACCCCGGCAGACCGGGAACTTCTGGTGGACGCATTTCAGAAGGGACAGAACCAGGGTTTGGTCAACACCCTGGAGAAGATGAAGGCGGTGGGCCATGTCTCGATCACCGGCACGTTAGGCTATGACGTCAGCTACATACGCCTCATCCAAACCCCGACCGGCCGCAAGATCCGGTTTGTCACCAACCGCCCGATCAGGTTTGGAGAGGCTTACTGGGATACCCAGTCGCAGTACTTCAATTTGACCGTGGGCGAAATCGATCTCAACGATCAGGACAAGAGCAAGAGCGCCGGCGTACTTTATCCCGCCACCCAGTTGAGCATCAACAACGATGGCGAGTTGCAGCTCGACCTCAGACAGAACCCGTGGCGACTGGGGAACATCATCGACTGGAAAGGCAACGCGGAGAACTAGGTCCCCCGGGCGGTCCGGACCGCCGCGATCACGATTTGTTCAATCACGATAATGACTTCGTATGAGGTGCGTTTATGAAGATGCAACGGCAATGGGCTTCTTTGGGTGCTGTGCTTGTGTTGTTATGCCTTGGGTTACTGGATTGTACTGCTGCCCAGGCACAAAGGAAGGGCAAGTACGTGTGTGATGAGTCCAACCCGGCCAGCCTGTGCACGGCGGCCGACACCTGCGGGTCGTCTTCCGCTCCCTGCACCGTGGATATTACCAAGGCAGGCAACTCCTCCAACGTCAAACCGGGGATTCCGAATGCTAAGAGCAATCGGTTTTTCTGCGTTAAGGCCGGCACCACGGTCGTATGGATGACCTCGAACAAGAACACCGGGTTCATGGTTTCTTTCGGCACCGACTCGCCCTTTACCCCCGACGACCCCATCATGGGCGGCGGAAACAAGCAGGTCAGCGTGCAGGCAACTAAACCAGGCTGTTACAAGTACGATGTCGGCGCATTTTATTCCGGAGCAACTTACGGGATGAGCGGCGGGAGCAAGCCGGAATTGGTCATTCTGCCGTAGGTCGAGTTCTGGACGCCTTGCGCCACAGAGTAATTGCAAGCTCACCCTGTCGGCAGAAGTTGGGGATGTCCAGAACCGAGGTTCCTGCACGACAACTGCACCAACTGCCGCAACGATCGCGGTCACTGTCGCCAGCGACAGTAGCCAGCCAATCCTGCGCAGATGAAAATAAGGACGCGAATAGGTTTCCGGCGTGTTGCCGCGCAAGCAATCGAGGCTCCTGTGAGTAAAATCCGAGTGGTAATTGCCGATGATCATCATGCGGTGACCGCGGAAGTCCGTCGGATGATAGTCGACCAATGCGAAATTGTTGCGGTGGCGGAAGATGGTTGGATGGCAACTTCTGGTTTGGCGGCATCACTGCCCTTAACGGCATTCGAGATCTTGCGACGAGGCAGACCAGTTCCCGCATCGGTGGAACTTTTTCAGTGCCTATGAGTAAGCGCCAGTCTCTGAAGTTTCAGCTATAGCGATGGCACCTATATCCGATTTGGCGGCAACTACCAGAATTTGTCTGCCGCGTGGCAGTATTCCTGGATTGGCCGCCCAAAATAGCCGCTCGACCCAGTCCCGAGGTGAACCATGACGCCTTCCGAAATTGCTGCCGCAGTACGAGACTTGAAGCCACGATTTCTGGAGGGACTTGCGCCGCCGGAGATAGAAGCGGTGGTGGCGGCCGCGAAAGTGCGGCGCTATTTGCCACACTCCGTCGTCACCAACCAGGATCACCCCGCCGAACATCTGTTTCTGCTGGTGAGCGGGCGGGCGCGTTACTTCTACATCACGCCTGATGGGCGCAAGACCCTGTTGCTCTGGATTCCACCCGGCGAGACTTTCGGCGGGGCTGCGTTCCTGGCAAAGCCATTTCCGTATCTCGTCAGCGTCGAGACTGTGAAGAACAGCAGCGTGCTGGTATGGGACCGCGCCACCATTCGGGAATTTGCCATGGGATGTCCACGACTAGTGGAGAATGCGTTATTAATTGCCTTCGACTATCTGGTCGCCTATCGCGCCATGCACGTGTCGTTGACCTGCCATACCGCTCGCCAGCGGCTGGCAACCGTGCTGGTCAACCTGGCCAGCGGAATTGGCCGGGCCGTGCCCGAGGGCATTGAGCTGGATGTTAGCAATGAGGAACTGGCCAACGAAGCCAACGTCACGTTGTTCACCGCGAGCCGGATGCTGAGCCAATGGCAACGCCGCGGCATGGTACTAAAGAACCGCGGCAAAGTCTTGCTACGTTCTCCGGAGCAATTGTTGTCGCAAGAAAGCTAATCCCAAGTTTTCCATCCCGCGTAGTTTGCTTCGATTGCCGTCGTTGCCGCAGAGCAAGTACGAGGTTGACCCGGCGCAACGACACCAGCCTCTGTCATTTGTAATCATTTGTTAACAATTCAAGCGTTCAGCACCGCCCGTCGTGTCGGTTTGAACTCTGACCGGCGGGAGGGCCGTTAACCAGTGGCATTGGTTCGCATACTCATTGTGGATGACTGTGAAGCGTGGCGTCGGATGGTGATTACGACGTTCCGCGAATTTTCGGATTGGCAGATCATCGGCGAAGCCTCCGATGGATTGGAAGCCGTGCGGAAGAGTGCAGAGCTACAGCCCGATTTGATTGTGCTGGATATCGGGCTGCCCGAGCTTAATGGCATCGCCGCCGCCCGCAAGATCCGCGAGATCTCTCCTCGCTCAAGAATACTGTTCTTGAGCGAGAACTCTTGTCCGGACGTGGTCCGCGAAGCGTTCCGTGTTGGCGCAGCGGCCTACGTCGTGAAGTCCGACGCAGCACGCGACCTCCTGATTGCCGTAGAAGCCGTCATCGGCAATAAGCAGTTCGTGAACCGCAGGTTTGCACTTGGCGCGCCGGCTCGACCTTCCGATGCATAAAGCAGCCTTCCCTGAATCCAGTTCTACGACTTCAAAAATCGGGACTGTTGTCCCGGCGCAGCGAAAGAGAGTTATCTTGTCCAGTCCCATTGTCATCCTTTGTGTAGACGACGAACCAACCATACTGGCGGTGCGCAAACTCTTGCTCTTGACCGCTGGGTATGAAGTCTTGACGGCCATCGACGGCGAATCTGCGCTGCGTACTTTTGTTCAGAACCATGTAGACCTGGTCATCACAGACCAATTCCTTCCCGACAATACAGGAGGGCGGCTTGCTGCCGAGATGAAGCGGCTTAAGCCCGAAATCCCTGTCATTCTGTACACCGGGCTCATGGATGCTCCTGCCGATGCGGGGCAGGTCGACCTGGTCCTTCCCAAAGGGATGGGCCCGCCAGAGTTTCTCTCTGCAATAAGCAAGATGGTTGCGAAATCGCGCCCGGGAGAAGAAACGTCTTAGCAGCAGGCGAATCGGGGAGCGGATGGGAAGAAACTGGCTGAGCGAACTCACCGACGCCAGCGGCGGTGGGACGATCGCCGATGATCAGCCGGCGCCATAATGAACGCCGACGATATCGCATAGGTCAACCAGCGCGTCTCGGACCTTGGCGACTACAACACCGTGGTTGAAGCCGCTCTCTTCTTCGACTCGGGTAGATCTGTCCTGTCGGCGGACGACAAGGCAGCTCTGGATAAACTCGCCAGCGACGCCAAGGCGCTCGACAATTACATGATTGAGATCGCCGGCTATGCTTCCAGCACCGGAGCCAAAGCGTTGAATCAGAAATTGAGCGATGAACGGGCGACCGCCGTCGCGCAATATCTGCGCAACACGGCGAATGTGCCCATGCGGCGCATCCTGGCGCCGGCCGGCTACGGCGCAACTCATCCGGCCGCCCCCAACACCGATGCCCAGGGACGTGACATCAACCGCCGCGTGGACGTGAAGCTCCTGGTCAATAAAGGCCTCGATCAGGGGCAGTCCTGGCACCCATGTCCCACTGCCGCAATTAAAACGTTTCCCGAACCCTTCCTCGCATGATTAAATTGTGGCGCCACTGATTTCTCGTCATCTGAAGGACAAATGTCGATCGGGCCATACCAGGACAACAATCTTAGGCCTTTTGCAGCTTCGAAAAACCGACCGGCTGACGCTTAGCAATGATCGGCCTAGGAGTGATGTTCGCTTCGCTCGGTCTTGGTGAGGCTGTCTATAGCCTCTCATTCTTCGACTTCGATGGAGCCACCGACCGTCTGCCAATCGAAACGCTGTTTGGGCTGGCCTTCGCCTGGGTTGTTATGAAGCCGGCCAAAAAGGCCTATCGGCTTCGATTGGAAACCTCGGCCACGATCAACTTGATCCCGGGCCGTAACCCCAGGATCCGTCATGCGGTGGTAGCGATTGAGCCCCTGACGTATCCACGGCCGTGACCCTTATTGCATTGGAAAGCTTTCCTCGCATGGAGAACAAAATGATCAGGACTTGTACAAGACGGTTTTTGTCGACGGCGCTATCGCTCCTGCTCGTCACTGCCAGTCTGCAATTTGAGGCAGGAGCTCAATCGGCCCCGCCTGAGTCGCCAGGCTATTCCGGACAAGGGGCGCCATTATCCGCCAATGAACTACAGCAACTGGTCGCACCCATCGCGTTGTATCCGGACGCCCTGGTAGCGCAGATTCTGGGCGCTGCCACATTTCCGGATCAGATTGCCGGCGCCGATAATTTCCTTCACTTAAACCACAATCTTGCCCCCAGCGCTCTAATGCAGGCGGTCAATGCGGAGCCCTGGGATCCCAGTGTGAAGGCGCTCACACAGTTTCCTTCTGTGCTCGACAATTTGTCGAAGAACCTCAGTTGGACCTCGTCGTTGGGAGAGGCCTATGCCACCCAGCCTTCCGAGGTGATGTCGGCTGTCCAGGTGTTGCGGGCAAAAGCTCTAGCTGCTGGAAACCTGAAGTCTGGTTCGCAGATCGTCGTCGTGCAGCAGTCGCCGCAAACTATCGTGATTCAGTCGGCGAATCCGCAGGTGGTGTATGTCCCTGTTTATAACCCAGCAGTAGTTTACGGTTATCCTTATGTGACTCCTGGGTACAGCACCGCCGCGGTGGTGACCACTGGCGTGCTTGCATTTGGAGCGGGCATCGCGGTGGGCGCGATGATGAGCGGTGGATGTTGCGCCTGGGGGTACAGCAGTTGGAACTGTGGCTGGCACGGTGGCACCGTGGTGTACGGGAGCACCAGCTACTACGGAAACAGTGCCTGGCACGGCGGCTACTATGGTTCCAGTGCCTCTGCCTATGGTCCCTACGGCTCCGCGCACGCCAGCTCTGGCTATAACCCGTCCACCGGAACTTATGCACGTGGTGCCACGGTTTCGAACGGCTACGGCAGCCAAAGCGTCGGTCAAGCCTACAACCCAAAAACCGGAGCCTACGGCCAGACTGAGCAAGGCTCCAATGCCAATGGGAGTTGGGGCAGTTCGACGGTTTCGAAGAATGGCAACACGGCCTACAGCCAGCATCAAACCACCTCGCAAGGAACAACGGGGCAAGTGCACACCACGAACGGCGGCTCCGCGTATGGCGCATCGGGTAAGTACAACAGCGGCGCGGCAGGTGAGACCGCAAACGGCAACAAATATGCGTCAGCGAACGGCACCCAATACAAGAACACTGGGAGCGGCTGGGAGAGTGACAAGGGCGGAAGTTGGAACAATGTCCAGAAACCCAGCTCCAGTTCCGCTGACCACGGTTGGGGAGGACAGGAAAAAAGCAGCGGGTCCTCCGCCTTCGGCGGAAGCAGCGGCGGTTGGGGATCCAGGTCGGAAAGCTCTCGTGGTTGGTCAAGCCGCGGTGGAGGCGGTGGTTGGGGTGGTCGTAGATGAACCTGGGGACTATTGCCGGAAACGGCAAGGTGCTGAACAGGATTAACGAGGAATTCTAGAGTTAAGCTTCTGGAGGATGTGATGTCGTACGGAAAGCACAAGGTTACCGCTTCACATGGGTTGCTATTTGTGGGTCTAGCTTTTCTTCTTGCTCTTGCTGCCTGCAGCAAACCCGACACGCCGCCGTACAGAGTGTTTACTTCACCTGACGAGGCAGGCAGCGCACTGTTGGATGCTGGGAAATCAGGGGATCAAAATGCGCTGCTGGCAATCTTCGGTCCAGGCTCGAAGGAACTTATCTCTTCTGGCGATGCCGTGCAAGATAAAGCCGTGGTCGATCGGTTCGTAACTGCCTACAACCAGATGCACCGTTGGCGCAAGATGCCGGACGGATCCCAGGTCCTCTTGGTCGGAGCTGACAACTTTGCTTTCCCGATTCCATTGAAGAAAAATGGGGCCGGCCAGTGGTTTTTCGATACCGCTGCGGGCAAGGATGAAATCCTCGCGCGCCGCATCGGTAGAAATGAGCTGGGAGCCATCAAGGTTTGCCATGCCCTGGCCGATGCTCAGGCCGCGTACTTCTCGCAGAGCGAGAAACAATATGCAGTGAAGTTCATCAGTGAGACCGGCAAGCACGACGGTTTGTACTGGGAGTCAGCGGAAGGTCAGCCTAATAGCCCGCTGGGACCTCTAGTGGCGTTCGCCACCAGCGAAGGCTATACCGCAAAGCCCAATTCGCATGTTCCTTTTCACGGCTATTTCTACCATATGCTGACCAGGCAGGGCAGTCACGCGCGAGGCGGCGCGAAGGATTACATGGTCGATGGAAAAATGGTCGGTGGCTTCGCCTTCGTCGCCTACCCGGCTGAATATGGCAACTCCGGAATAATGACATTCATGATGAACCAAGACGGCGTGCTTTTCCAAAAAAACTTGGGGAAATCCACAACGGAGACCGCAACGGAAATAAGCCAATTTGACCCAGATTCCAGTTGGACACCGGTAGAGCAATAAGACTGCTTTATCCATCCTGCTGAAACTGAGCTGGTAAGGTGGGTGCCGCTCGATCCCAAGGTGGGCGCTATGTCGCGGCGTCATCATCTCCGAATCTGGAAAACCGATTACACCAAAGATGAAACGCCCATCTGGGTAGCAGCCGCCACTCACGATATCGCGATCGAGATCGCCAAGCGGGGGCGCTTGATCCACGTAGCTCCTCAAAATCTTGTAAGCTTGGCGCAATCATTGACCAGGCAATGACGTGGCGCTTCAAGATCAAGAGACATGCGCCTTTAGCAGGGTAGGAAATGCTATAGACGACGGCAAAACAAACGACCGCGTACCGTTTTGGCGCTATGAGCGCCCAGTCGTATTTTCCCTCGTAGTCGCCCTCATCGCGAGGTATCCTTTCGCCGCCGCTGCTCGCTCTGCTTCATCATCTCGTTCAAATCCGCAACCGGCCGTAGCTCAATCGGTCCCAGTCCATACTTAAAGCCTGGAAGCTGCGAGACCAACTGAATGGCGTGATTGAGGTCTCGCGCCTCAAGGATCTGAAGGCCGCCAAGCTGTTCCTTGGTTTCCGCATAGGGGCCGTCGGTGGTCGCGACTTTGCCGTTTTTCCAGTACAGGGTCAACGCCGTCTCCGGAGGCTGAAGCGCTACTTCGGCAACCAGATGTCCATTGGCGCGCAGATGGTCATTGTGCTCAAAGCATTCGTCGAGCACCGCGTGTCGCTCGTCCTCGCTCATCCCTTCGAATTTCCCTGGCTCGATGTATCCCAGACAGATGAATTTCATCGCCCGTCTCCTCTTGTTAGGGACCAGCAGCGGAATCTCGCGCGCTGGCTCGTTCAACCTATAGTCGCCGGGCACTGGGAAAATCGACGGCAGAGCCAAATTTTTATTGCAAACTCCCTCAGTCGCCCCTGGTCTACGCGGATCTTGGGGCTGTCCGTGTCCTCGTCGTTCCGTCCGCCCGAACTTAGGCAGGTAGCGGCCGAAGTTCAACTCGAAGTCGCTGGGAACGCCGTAACCGATCTCACGGATCTTGGCACGGCGCGCCTGCGCACCGGGCAAGGCCAGCAGTGGGAAGAACAGGTCGATGCTCGACTGAATCTCGGCAGCGGTCGGCGTCCCGAACCGATTGATCTGGGCCTTCGCCGCGGCTAGCGTTTCACGGTCGAACGAGGCCACACGCCGGGCGAGCGTATCGACAAACGAGTCGAGCTCCCCATCGTCCAGCGTGCGGTTCACCCAGCCATAGCGCTCGGCGATATCGGCATCGAAATCGTCGCCGCTGAGCACGATCTCCAGTGCGCGCGAGCGCCCGACCAGGCGCGGGAGCCATTCCATCGCTCCGCCGCCCGGGACCAGTCCGACGCCGACCTCGGGGTTGCCGAATAGGGCGCTTTGCCGGCTGGCGAAACGCATGTCGCAGGCCAGCACGAACTCGTTACCGATGCCGCGCGTGCGGCCGCGAATCTTGGCGATGCTCACGACGGGCGCCGACGCGAGGCGCAGCACAAAGTCGCGCCAAAGGCCCAGCACCTCTGGCCGTTCCGCTGCCTTGGCTACGTCGAGATGGGCGACGAAAAAATCGGGATTCGCCGACTGGAACACCACGACCTTCACCGAAGGGTCCGCCTCGAGGTCGGTCATCAGCGCTCCCAATTCGACGATGGTTGTGGGAACAAACATATTGATGGGCGGGTTGTTGAAGGTAACTCGCCACAGGCTTGCACTCTCGCGCGCAATCGATAGTTGCTGCGATGTCAGCTCGAACACCATTGCGATCCCGATCTGCGGTTTCCGATCTGCGATGACGCACATAGCGATTCCCTTGTGATGCGAACAGCTTCTTATCCTGGGTTGCATGGACGAAGCGGCCCAAAGGCTGTGCTACTATCTCCGTCGCACACTGGTTTTCAGCTTTTCAAGGAGTCTTTATGCGGAAGACCGTAATATCGCTGGCTGTTGTTGTGCTCGTAGTAGCATCGACGTTCAATCTACACGCCGGCAATCTGGCGGGGGTGACGCTGCCAGACACGGAACAGGTCGGGGCCACAAAGCTGGTGCTCAATGGCATGGGATTGCGAACCAAGTTCGTGGTCAAGGTCTATGTTGCGGGGCTCTATCTTGAGCAAAAGTCGACGGATCCCAATGCCATCATCAAGGCCGATGCGCCCAAGCGGATTGTCATGCAGTTCCTGCACGGTGCGAGCAAGAACCAAATGTCGGACGCATTCAACGAGTCGTTCCACGACAATTCGCCGGAAGCCGTGAAGACGATGAAGGCCGACATCGACCGCTTGCTGAGCGCGCTCGAGCCCGTCAAGGTGGGCGACCAAATGGTTTTTACTTATGTTCCGGGGACGGGCACGACGTTCGCCATGAACGGCAAGGAGAAACTGACCATTGCCGGTCCGGCCTTCGGCCCAGTGCTCTTTTCGGTGTGGCTTGGTCCAAAGCCGCCCAATGGGGACCTGAAAAAGGGCATGCTCGGACAGTAGAACCAGCAGGCTTATCGGGGAAAACTCCGAACGCAACCCTGCGCAGCCAGGAAACTTGGAGTTCCGGCATTGCGCTGGGCGTAGCATCGTAATCAAGGAAGGATATACATGGACATTCAAAGCATCGTGGCACAACTCAAGCAGGAAGCTAGTCGTATCGAGCACGCAATTGCAGCTCTTATGGGACTAGGTTCGCAACCCGCACGGCGTGGTCGTCCCCCTAAAGGAAGCCAGACGAAGCCTGCTAAGGGCCCGCAGCGTCGCCGAATGAGCGCGGCGGCTCGTAGCAGAATCAGCGCGGCCAAGAAGGCCTGGTGGGCGAAGCAGAAAGGCAAGCCTGGAACCAAGAAAGATGCCGCCGTCTCCAAGAAGGCCAAGAGTCGCCCTCCGATGAGTGCTGCTGCCAGGAGGAGGCTGTCGGCGTTGATGAAGGCGCGGTGGGCGGAGAAACGAAAGAAAACTGCATAAGAAGGATACCGTCAGGATTGCGGACCCGGGCCCGTCAAGCGGCACCTGACCACGATACCAACGCTGTAGGACTGGCTTGTACTTGGGCACATTATTATTGTCGTTAATCCGGGCAGCCCGGAGCGGGGCCGAAATCCATGCCAGAAGCATATGCGCTTGGCAGCGAGGAGGAGGCCATCGTCGGCGCGGACTTGCTGGCGGAGCCTGGGCCACGCATAAGGACGCACTGGTTTGGCTGATCGGGCAGATGGGAGCGAATTGGCTAAGAACTGGTGGTCATGCCACGGCTTGCCAACGAGAAAATGCCGTTCTTGCCGGTTGCAACTTCTGAGTCCTGCTGCTCCGGTATCAGTGAAGATACTTGACAATGTTTCGCAACCCAATCAAGATGCTTTGACTGCCGCAACTTTCAAGAACCGGGCATCCACGAACCATACCTCAAGGAGATTAGGAAATGAGCAGAGTGTGTCAAAGTTTCACCCACTGTGCGGCTGTTGCGGTGGCCATCGCGTCCCTGGTGCTGTTGCCGAGCAACTCCTGGGCCCAGGAGCAGTCCCCTTTAACAGTCACGGATGGAGTGAATCAGGCCCACATCGTTCCCACCGTCAGCCAAGCGCTGGAACTTTCGACTGACAACGGTCCGCTGTTTACCCACGGTGGGGTGGTCATGACCGGTCCTGTAAAGCTGTACGCGATCTACTGGATCCCCGCTCATCTGCAGAATGGCGGTGCGACGAGTTTGTCGAGCCAGTACCAAGCTGTGCAGACGCGCTTGCTCACTTACTATCCAAACCATGGGATCGATAACAACAACTCCCAGTATTACCAGAGCATCAATGGAACGGTGACTTACATCGCCGATACAGGCGGAATTGGCGGGTACTACGTCGATACCGCTCCGTATCCCACCTCGGGGTGCACCGATCTCCTCACGCCCGGCAATTGCATCAGCGATGCGCAGATTCAGGCGGAAATCCAGAGGGTAATGACCCTGAAGGGATGGACGGGCGGAATCAACAACATGTTCCTGCTCTTCACCTCCAGCGGCGAGGGCTCTTGCATGGGGACATCATGCGCCTATGTTAACTATTGCTCCTACCACAGCTTTATCGCCGGCACGGAACCTATCATCTACAGTGATGAACCGTACGGAGAAAATGGCTATTGTCAAATCCAGGGAGTGCCTTCGCCCAACAATGATCCGGCTGCCGATACTGCCGCCACCGATGCCAGCCAGGAAATCTCAGAAGCGATTACCGACCCAATGCTGAACGGGTGGTATAGCCCTCAGGGTAATGAAATCGGAGACCTGTGTCTTTACAAATACGGGCAGAATTCATGGGACGCCAGCAAGGCGAACCAGGAATGGTCCGGCTGGAATTTCGAGCTGCAGATGGAATATGACAACCACACGCGCGAGTGCGTGCAAGTTGGACCTTAGCGTGTGCCAGTCAGGCCATTTGGGAGGTGACCTGACCATCGGCTCTTCAACCTAACAAGCTGGTCGGGGCTGACCCGGGAACGGAGCGGCCCTTTTTCTTTCAAACTTCAGGCGGTGAATCCGGTTGACAGGAACAAGAAAGGGCGCTTGGCAACGCCCTCGATCAACCTGAACTCCAACACTTCCTCAGGGCACCTCGATCAACTCGATCTTTCCGTCCTTGCGCCGGTGCAGCACGTTCACCTTGCCCTTGGCGTCGCGAAAGACGAAAACATCGCGGTCACGAAACTCGCATTCTTTGACCGCTTCTTCAATCGTCATCGGCCGCAGAGCCAACGATTCTTGCGAGCGTACGAGGTGAGCTTCTGTGGTGCGCGCGACGGCCGGAAACCTGTGGACCACTACGGGTACAGCGGTCGCCGCGGTAGCGCCTACGGAAATCTGCATTTCGGAGTCCGCTTCCACCGGAGCCGTCCAGCTCTTGTCCTTGGGCTTGCGAGTGGTGGTGCGGCGTCGGCCATTGTGACGCAGCGCCTGGGTTTCGATGTGCTCCAGCGCCTGGGTTACGGCGACCAGCATGTCAGACGCTTGCGCCAGTCCAACCAGGTGCCCACGGCGGCGGGTCACGGTAATTTCAGCAATGTGACGGTGCCGCTCGACAGTTAGGATCACTTTGCTTTTGAAGTTGTCACCAAGAATTTTTGTGAGTTTGCCGAGGCCGGATTCCACCTCGTCTCGAATGGCGGGAGTGATTTCGTACTGCCTTCCAAAATACTCTACGTTCATTGAGACTCCCTTCTCAAAAGAGCAATTAGCAACTAGGAAAGCTCTGAATAAGTAATCATGGTCAAGTTGGCGCGGCGAGCGCCGGGGCTAAAGCCCTGATGGCGCGCGAACTTGGACGCCGGCCTAAAGGCCAGCTCTTCCACCGAGGAACTTAATCAGAATCTCCTTAGCAACTAGCAATCAGCTACCCGGACTGGCTTCATTCTTCTTGTTCGCCATCGCCGTTGCCGAAATACCCTTCCAGCCCGGCACGGACCGCACGACGAAAACGCTCCCATTCCCGTTCGTGTGCGGCTACTTCTTTATGCAGCTCGTCCATACGCCTGCCTTGCTCCTCCCCCTGCTTAAGAAGCAGCTCCAGATTCATGGTCAGGGCTTGGATGCGCTCGTCAATCGATGGCTGTCGCTCTTCGGGCATATGGTTCCTCCGGCTGGCCTCCGCCGCTACCATTTTAGTATTTAACGCGTAGAACTTCGCAAACCTCGGCGGAAAATGCCGCTACCGTAGCTAGCTTTTGACTCTGCGCTGGTGGGTGCTCGGGATGCGCATGTCCTCCCGGTACTTGGCAACCGTGCGGCGAGTGACCTGGATGCCCTGCGACTGGAGGATGCGGGTGATCTGCTCGTCGGTCAACGGCCGGGCGGGATCTTCTTCCTCGATGAGCCGCTTGACCCGGCGCTTGAGGATCAGCAGCGAGGTGCTGCTGCCCTCCGGCCCATTGACGCTCTCGCTGAAGAAGTACCGTAGTTCGAAGACGCCTTGCGGGGTGTGAGCATACTTGTTGGCCACGGCGCGGCTGACGGTCGAGGGATGCACGCCGATCTCCTCGGCGACTTCCTTGATCATCATCGGCTTAAGGTGATCGATGCCGTGGTCGAGAAATTCGCGTTGCCGCTCCAGGATCGAGTAGCAAACGCGAAGGATCGTCTGCTTGCGCTGCTCGATGTTCTTGATGAGCTGGATCGCCGATTTGTAGCGCTCCTTGACGTAATTGCGAACGTCTTTCTCGGCGACATCACGGTTCAACAGCCGGCGGTAAGAAGAGTTGAGCCGCAATTGCGGCACCTCTTCGTCGTTCATCACTACCAGGTATTCGTCGCCCTGCTTGATAAACGCAACGTCGGGCTCGATCAGGCGGGTTTCGACCTTGTTGTAGCGCAGTCCGGGGCGCGGATCGAGGGTGCGAATGAAGTCCATGGCGCTCATGACCGCCTCCAGCGGACGGCCCATGGCCTTGGCGATTTCCTTGAAATGCTTGTTCTGGACCGCATGCAGGTGCTGGTCAACGACCACAATGGCATCATCGACCGCTTCCAGCTCGGCGAGATGGTTGCCATTGGCGTTCTTGCGATTCTGGCGCTTCAGATTGTGCAACTGGGCCAGCAGGCACTCGCGCAGGTCGCGAGCGCCAACGCCGATCGGATCCATCTGCTTGACCAAATCGATGGCCTCGCGCAAGGCGTCGCGGCTGAAAGGCACCCGAGCCGGCGCACTGCGAGGAGGAACCAGAGTAGGACGAGCAACCGGCTGCGCGAGGGTTTGCAGCTTCGCTTCCAGGGGCGCCTGTTCTTCTTCGGCTACAGCAACGCTCGCGCCGGAGAATTCCGGCTCGGCGCCATTATTCGAGTTTACTGCCAGCGGTGTGCTCGAACCTGCGACAGCTTCTGGCGGCAGCTCAGGCGACGGCTCGACCGCGGGGCCCGCTTCCTCCGCCAGCCCCAACAACTCGTCGTCGCTGGCCGTCAGATAGCCTTCCTCATTCAGATTGCCAATCACCAGCTCGGCTGCGCGATACACGTCTTCCTGCACATGCAAGGACCCCAACTGCCACGTCAGGTGATCGGTGAGGGTGCTGGGCTTGGAGAGGAAGTTCTCAAAGGAAGGCTTCTCGCTGTCCTCCATCTCGATCGGTGTTCGCAGCCCGGGATCGAGATATTCCGAGAAAAATGAGCCAAAGTCGATCTCCTCGAAGGGGTCCTTTTCCTCGGGGGTCGTGGCCGGCTGCTGCTCCTGCTGGGTTGCGGAGCTGTCGCGCTCCTTCTTCTCTTCGCGCGCGGAAATCTCATCCAGCAGCGGCACTGAGCTGTCGAGCTCTTCCAGAACCGGGTTCTCCGTCAGCTCAGCCGTGATCATGTCGGCCAGCTCAAGCTTGTTGAGCGCCAACACGCTGACCATCTGCACCAGGCCGGGCGTCAGAATCTGCTTCTGGGAGACCTTGAGGTTTAATCTGGGCTGCAATAAAGCCATGCAATCGGAACCCTGAGGAGCTTTGCCCCCCGCACAAATTTTAAACCAATAAAAAGTTCTCGCCTAAGTAAACTCGCTTCACTTCCGCATCATTTCCGAGCTGTTCCGGCGAGCCCGTCCGGAAGATTCTCCCCTCGTTAATGATGTAAGCCCGATCGGTCACGGACAACGTCTCACGCACATTATGATCCGTAACCAGCACGCCGATACCACTCGCCCGCAAATCGGAGATGATTTTTTGCAGGTCCAGTACCGCAATGGGATCGATGCCGGAAAAGGGCTCGTCCAGCAAGATGAACGACGGCGAGATGCAGAGGCAGCGTGCGATCTCCACCCTGCGCCGCTCGCCTCCCGACAGCGCATAGCCGCGGTTCTTGCGAATCACCCCCAGCCCCAACTGATCGATCAGTCGCTCCATGCGCTCGCGGCGCTCATGCCAGGACATCGACTGCGCTTCCAGCACCGCCAGGATGTTGTCCTCGACGGTTAGCTTGCGAAAGATCGACGGCTCCTGCGGCAAGTAACTTATGCCATGGTTGCGGGCCCGCAGATACATGGGAACGTCGGTGATGTCCTCGCCGTCGATCAGCACACGGCCAGTCTCGGCGGGAATAAGGCCGACAACGATGTAGAAGCTGGTAGTCTTGCCCGCCCCATTGGGTCCCAGCAAGCCCACCACTTCGCCCTGTTTCACATGAAAACTAACGCCGTGGACGACCCTTCGACCGCGGTAACTTTTCCCGATCTCCTCAGCCGATAAAGTCTGCATTTACTTCGTGGTACGAGCGCGAGTGATGGTGGGGGAAGAACGCTTACTCTCAACCAGAACCCTATCATCGCGGCTGTAGAAAGTCAACGAATCGCCCCATACCGTGCCATGTTCGGCATCAAAAATGCTAGGAGATCTCCCCGTAAGCAGGTACTTCGCATCGTCCGCGGTGTAGACCAGCCGGTCGCCCACGGCGCGGCGATTGGGCTCTGTGACCACTACCTTCCCGGTCGCAATCATGTGATCAATTTTGCTCGGCGTGTCCGATCCTGGAAGTGAAGGCCCCTTGCGCCCCACCGGCTTTACCGACGGCGCTGACACCTCGCTTTCCGCATTGGCCTGCTTCAGGTACACGTCGATCTGCTCCGCACTGACGGTGCCGGTGGTCGTTTTGGCGAACACATTGCCGGTGTAGCGCGCCAGCCGCTGCTCATCGACGTAAGTCAGCTTGTCGGCCGTCACATCAATCGGCGTCAGTTTGCCGTCCTGTGATTGCTGGACAAACAAGCTGGAGACGGTCTGAGATTTGTCCGACTCGGCAAAGATGGCGCGCTTTTCGTTGTCGAAGTCGATTTTGGGCGCGCGCACAACGTTAGCGCTCTGCCACAGCCGCACGTTGCCGGTGTAGTGAGCCACCCCTGGCTGTTTGAACGCGGTCATGTGCTCGGCAGTGACGTGAATCGGGTCGGAGGTCGCCAGCAGCGCTCCATCAGGCTGCGGTTTCAGTTCACTGTATGTGGTCTTCACGTCGTCGTCGGCAAAGCCTTCGCCGCTCTGGCGATTCAAGCGCACGTGCACCGCGGTAGTGGTCATGCCGCCATCGACGATACGTGGGGATCCCGTGAGTATCAGCACCTGATCATCGGGCGTATAGGTTGCGATATCGGCGAACGCGGCGCGTCCGCCGGTGTTGGGATTCGGCGGCGGCTCGTGATAGGCGAAGTTTCCTGTCTGGATCAGCTTCTGTACACCGCCATCGGGAGAAAAGGTCACGTCCAGCTGGTCCGCGGTGCTGGTCTTATCCGGATCGCCCGGTGTTGTGGAAACGATGCGTGAATTCGGCCAGCCATGAAGAGTCTGAATATGGTTGTCCGCAAAATTTGCGTGGAATTTTCCCGCCGTCGCGACCGTGGTGGAGTTGCTGGTATTGCTCTGCTGGCTGTTGGCGTTCCGTGCTGCAGCAGGCGCCGGCAAAATCGTGATTGCCGCCTTGCCAACCGTATCGCCGGTCTTGATTTGGTTGCCGTTCTCGAGCTGGAAATCGAGCTGGTCGGCGGCAATTTCCATCGGTTGACCGTTGGCGCTGGGGCTCCCGGCATGTCCCGCGTTTGCACTTGCCGTGCTCGTGGCGCCTGATTTTCCAGGCTGGGGATCCTGCCTCATGCGAGCATTTTTCACCATGTGCAGCAGCGACGGTTGGTTCTTATCGACAAAATCGACGATGAAAGTATCGGCCGAGCCGTGAACCAGGCTGCTGCCATGCGTCTCGAAGCTGGCCCCGCCCGAGACAATCGCTTGCTGAACCGTGTTTTTCGGCCCCATCAGCAGATCACCATGCGGCCCATAGATGTCTATGACCGAGGGCCCGCGATCCTGGATGTGGACGTTGCCCTCGGTGACGGCGTGCTGGACGGTATTGTCCGGGGCGAACAGTAGTGTTCCCTTATCGGCGGTTAGGGTTTTGTCTGGTTGATCGATCTTTACGTTCAACAGAATCGCCTGGCGTGGCTCTTTCTGAATGCTTCCCGACGTGCCCGTAATGACGGCAGGATGCGCGCCGCGGGTGACGATGTGAACGTCGGACTTCAACAGCAGTTCGTTCTGCTTGGAATCGTAATAAGCGCCCTTCGCGGAGCCAATCGCCTGCTCGGTTTGAAAGTCCACTACTTCGTCGGTGTTCGCCGTCCCGGTCTTCTGATTGAAGGTCAGCGCGCGTGTCACCAGGTGTAGCGGGTTCTTCAACTCCTCGGGCGTAGCCTGATCGGGTCTGGACGGCCCTTCCGCGTTTCCCTCAAGGTCGATGTGGACTTCCCCAGCAGCATGAATGTCGCCGCTTTCGGGGTCGTAGGTGAACTGATCGCCATAGATCTGGTCATAGCGATCGTGGTTGCGGCCGTATATAACGATATGGACGTTATGCAGGTTGGCGTGGCCGCCCTGCTTGAACTGCACGGCACGAGAGGCGCGGATGGTGTAGATGGTCCGGCCGCCCTCCGACTTCGACAGCGAGAAACCGTCGCTGGTCTGCTGAATGTCGAAGCCTAGCGTGCTGCGGAACATTGTGCAGGACGGGTTTGATATGCGCGCGGGCGATCCAATAGGACAGCGTGACGGCGGCGACCAGCACGCACACTCCGGCCACCATCCATTTGCGAACCTGGGCCAACGACTGGAACATCTGCTTCGATATTACGCCAGGCTAGCGTTCCTGGCTCAATGCGCCAAGGTAGATAAAGGCGATTGCGGTGCGCGAACCACAACCACATCGCAGGGCATATCGTGCAACGCCTGGCGGCGCTTGGTCCAAAGCGACATAAGGAAACCGATAGTGAGGCAGAAGAAAGAGAGGAACTTCATGAAGTGACGGACTGTCGCCTGGCCAAACGATATCCGTTCGCCTTCCGCGGTGGTTACCTGCAAGCCCAAAAGGCGTTTGCCCACCGTGGCGCGCCAGGCAGAGCTTTCGGCAAAGGCGCAATAGAGCCAGGAACCGACCGCCAGGATCGGGATGTAAACAAACCCGGCAAACACTTTTGCGTCCCAGCGATCGATTCCGAAGAGCCGTCCAAACCGTTGCAGCACAAAGTCGATTGCCAGCGTGATCAGCAGCGCCCCGAGGACTTCCAGGGCAACGTCGACGGCTCCGGCTAAGAACCTGAGCCAAAATCCGGCGTATTCGACGCCAGGAGAAATATTCGGCCGGTCGCCGTGGGAAGAGGTGGTGTGCGACGCGCGCTCGGCAAGCAGATCGCCGCAGAAGAGACAAAAGCGACCGTCTGCCAGGCGCTCACTCCCGCAGTTGGCGCAACTTTCCTCGAGCACCGTTTCCACGGTTGGGATACTAAACCCGTGTAGCTGGACTGTAAAGTTGCTACCCGTCCGGGTAGTGGGTCAGTTTGAAATCTGGGCGGTGGAAGGGCACGGCTTCAGCCGTGCCGAAAGGACGACGATGGAACCGGGCTTTAGCCCCGGCCGGCCACGGCTAAAGCCGTCGTCAATGGCCCGTTGTTTCGCCGGGCTGAAGCTCGGCGCTTCCACCGCTCCGATTTCAAACTGACCCACTACGCCCCTCCAAGGCGGCGGCAGAAGCCACCAGCGGCGCCGTTCGCGCGAAGTCGACCAGGTTCAACTGCACGCCCCCAAAGTCGGGATGCTCGTTGTAGTCCACGCTAAAGGCCAGATCTAGAACGTCACCCGCGAGCAGGGGATCTCGTGCCACCTGGTCAGCCATGCGCCAGCCGAGCACGTCGTGCGCGCGCTGAAAGCGTCCTCCGTTGGCGTTGGCGTCCGCTGGAATTGCTCGCAATTTTATGTGCTTCTCCTTAAGCACCCGGGCAGGCTGAATGAGCTTCACGTCCCGAGCCACGAACACCGGCAGCGGATTTCCTGATCCAAATGGCTCCAGCTTTTGCACCGCCGTCCAGAAGTCGTGGTTGACATCATCCAGCGATATCTCCGCGTCGTACTCCAGCACGGGCACGAAATCGGCGGGCGTCAGACGCTGCCGGGCATGGGTGTCCAGCCGGGAGCGCAATTCCGGAATGCGGTCGGCCGGCAATGCACATCCCACTGCGTGGGAGTGGCCGCCGAAGCGAGTGAACAGCTCCGGACAGGATTCCAGCGCCTCCAGCAGGTGAAAGGCTGTGATCGATCTCCCCGAGCCATGCGCCACGCCACCTTCGCAGGAAAAAACCAGCGCCGGCCGATGATAACGCTCGACTACTCGCGTGGCGCAAATACCGATCACGCCGCGATGCCAACCTTCGCCGTCAACCACCAGGCAGTATGCGTCCTTGAACTCGGGCGACGAGTCGATCTTCTGCTGAATCTCCAGCAAAATCCGCTGCTCTTCCTGTTGCCGGTCGCCGTTTAGCTGGTCCAGTTGCATGGCCATTTCCGCCGCTTTGCCCGCATCCTTTTCGGTGAACAACTGGATCACGCGCTCGGCAATGTCCATGCGCCCGGCGGCGTTCAGGCGCGGGGCCACGCGAAAGGCGATGTCGCCGGCGCTGAGTGCACGCGAGCCGTCGAGCTGGCAGTTGGTCAGCAACGCGCGCAGACCTGCGTTCACCGGCTTGCGCAGGCCTTCCAGTCCGAGCTTGGCGAAAACGCGGTTCTCGCCGATCAGCGGCACGGCGTCGGCGATGGTCGCAATCGCTACCATCTTGAGAAACGATGGCAGCAGGCGCTCCCGCCCGCTTTCCACCAGCAACGCCTGCGCAATCTTGAACGCCACCCCCGCGCCGCACAGCGATTTACACGGATACTCGCAGCCCTGCTGATTGGGATTCACCACCGCCAGCGCCTTGGGGACGCCGTTGGCCTGCGGCAGGTGATGATCGGTAACGATGAGGTCGACCCCGAAGCGGGCCGCAGTTTCCGCCGCCGCGAAGGCGCGGATTCCGGTGTCTACGCTGACGATCAAGCGAATGCCGCGCTCGGCCGCCTGCTCGATCACCTCGTCGCGCATGCCATAGCCTTCCCGCAGACGGTGCGGAACATGGTAATCGACTTTGCCGCCGCATAGCTCCAGCGCCGTCTTCAGAATGACAATCGCGGTGGTGCCATCGACATCGTAGTCGCCATAGATGAACACGGTTTCGCCGCGTTCTATGGCAGCGCGCAGACGTTCCACCGCGGTCCGCAGACCGCTCATCAGAAACGGAGAGTGCAGATCGTTCAGGGAAGGGAAGAGAAACTTCTGCGCTTCCTCGGCTGTACGCAAGCCGCGCGCCGCGAGCAGGCGCGCTTGCCAGAGCGGCAGATTCAAGCTCTGCGCCAGCGTCTGCACGTGTTGAGGGTCGGCATTACGGATTTGCCAGCGCATAAAACGCAGTTGTCAGTTGTCAGTTGTTGGAAGGAGTAGCCGTTCGAATCAGAGGATTTCATCATGTTTCCCCGCGATCAGGCACTGACAACTGACCACGGGCTACCGACAAGCTGGCAACTGGCAACTGATTCCTACCGTTCTTCATCCTGATCGGGATCGTCGAAGGCCATGGTGCCGAAGTCTTCCACCAGGTCCAGCAGGTGCTGATAACGCTCGTACCACTCCGTGGTCATCTCGAACAGAAACATGATGCCCTGGTGCGGCCAGCCCAACTGGATGAAGCCCGTTTTGCCGATGTAGTTGCGCAACCAGCGTGCCTCTTCCATGTCCTCGTCGCTGGGGAAGGTGGCGTGTTGCAGGCGCTGGATCAGGTAGTCGAGCTCATCGCGTTGCAGCACCTCTTCGTCCATGGAGAGAAACTGCGCGCCCGCTTTCGTGGCCAGCTCCACGAAGTCCTTCCAGCTATCGGGATTGTCGCGCGGGTCCCACATCACGCTGTGAACTTCTTCGGTTACATAGCCCTGGAATCGGCCCAGGCCATGGCCCACGATGAAGGCGTTCATGTCGTCTTTAAGGCTGGAAAGGTCGTCGGGCATAAGTCTCGCAATCCGGCGCGGATTTCGCGCGGGGCGGAGATCATCATACTCCGAACCCTTGTGCCTGATATAGAGCGTTGGCCCAGGAGTTGTAAATTCCTGTGCTAAACTACATCTTTACCCCGCTCCCTCTGCGAAGAAGCAATGGTCCTGTCGAAAGAATATGTGGGCTATCTTGCCCGCGAAATCACCAACAAATTAATCGCGGGCGAGTTCATCGAGACGCCCAACAAAGCCGCCGCCAACGAGCGCATCCACGCCGCGTTGCTCGACGAGCTTGCCCTCGAAGACCGCATCAATGACGAGGTGCGCATCATCCTGGACACCTACGCCGACGAGATGCAGCGCAGCGGCGCGAATTACCAGGAGATGTTCAAGAAGGTGAAGAACGAGCTGGTGCGCAAGTACAAGGCGGTCTTATGAGGGTTGAACGCGACAAGACTGAGCGCATCAGCCGCGAGAAGATCAACAAGCTGGCGCATGCCGTCTCCGACACGCTCGCAACCATGGAGGACGTCGAATTCCTCGAGGACCGCAATGCCATTCGCCTGGAAGTGCGCCGCCTGTTGGAGAACCTGATGGCCCAGGAAGCGCGGATCGACGCTGCCGCCCGGCAGAAGATCGAGAGCCAGCGCCGCACCATCCTCGAAGGCTCGCAGGAGTGGGACATCCTCTACCGCAAGTACTACAACGAAGAAGTGAAGAAGCTCGGGATCTAGCCGAGCTGCGCCGGCCGCCGTCCCTCATGCGAGCGGCAGATTTGCTTGCCAACGGCAGCGCAGTGGCCCACAATAGCTTCCACGTTTTAGGGTCACGAACTTCAGCGGGCGAATCAGGAAACATACCATGAGCTTCGACGGCGACGCCTTCATCAGCTATGCCCACTTGGACAATGCAGAGCTGATCGAGGGGCGCAAGGGATGGGTGGCCAATCTGCATCGCGCACTCGAGGTGCGCCTGGGGCAACTGCTGGGCAAACCGCCGCAGATCTGGCGAGATCCCAAACTGGCCGGCAACGACGTGCTGGCGCACACCCTCCTGGAGCGGATCCGTCGCGTGACCTCGCTGATCTCGGTGGTTTCGCCGCGCTACGTGAAATCGGAATGGACCCGGAAGGAGCTTTCCGAGTTCTATCACGCCGCCGAGGAGCACGGCGGAATCAAGGTGCAAAACAAGGCGCGCATCTTCAAGGTCATGAAGACGCCGGTGCCGGTCGACCTGCATCCGCCGGAGCTGCGCTCGCTGCTGGGGTATGAGTTCTTCAAGGTCGACGCGGAAACCGGCAAGGTCCGCGAGTTGGATGAAATCTTCGGCCCCGATGCGCAGCGGGATTTCTGGCTGCGTTTGGACGACCTGGCGCACGATATGTGTTGCGTGCTGGAGATGTGCGAAGCTGCAGCGCAAGCGGCGGGTGCCATTGCAGGCGAGGGCAAGTGCGTATTCCTGGCTGAGACCACGTCCGATTTGCGCGAGCAGAGAGAGATGATTCGCCGCGACCTGGAGCAGCACGGCCACACGGTTTTGCCCGCCTATCAGGTCCCCTTCGTGCTGCCGGAACTGGAGACGGCGCTGCGCGAAGACCTGAAACGCTGTTCGCTCTCGATTCACCTGGTCGGCAAAAACTACGGCATCATGCCGGAAGGGGCGATGCAGTCGCTGGTGCAAATCCAGAACGAGCTGGCCATCGAACGCGGCAACCAGGGTGACTTCTCGCGTCTGCTGTGGATTCCTGCCGGCCTGCAGATTGAGTGACGAGCGCCAGAAGGCCGTGGTCGAGCAGCTCCGCATCGATCCGCGCATGAACGAGAGCGCCGATCTGCTGGAGACGTCGTTTGAAGACCTGCGCACCGTCTACCAGGAGAAGCTACAGCCACAGCAGGCGCCGGAGCACGAGCATCCCGCACCGTTTGTTGCGCACGGAAGCGTGAAGGGCTTGTACCTGATGTACGACCAGAAAGATGCGGCCGCCGTCGCACCCTATGCCGATTACTTCTTCGAGCAGAAATTCGAAGTGATCCAGCCGGAATTTCAGGGGGACGAGGCCGAAATCCGCGAGTATCACGAGGACAACTTGCGGGCGTGCGATGGCGCCGTCATTTTCTATGGCAGCACCAACGAATGCTGGGTGCGGCGCAAGCTGCGCGAGATGCAGAAGAGCGCCGGCTTCGGCCGCACGAAACCCCCGGCGAGTATCGCCATCATTATTATTCCCACCCCCACTCCGGCCGATGACTCCTGCTGTGGCCCGCCGAAAACGCAGTTCCGGACGCATGAGGCGATGGTCATTGCCCAGACGGATGGATTCTCCCCTGGCCCGTTGCGGCCTTTCCTGTCCCGGCTCACCGGCTCGGGTGGGGAAAAACTAGCTCATGCCTGACCCGCCGTTCAATCCATTTCCAGGACTGCGGCCCTTTGAAGCCGAGGAAGACTATCTCTTCTTCGGCCGCGAAAAGCAGATTGACGAGCTGTTGCGGCGCTTGCGCAGCACGCGATTCCTGACCGTCCTGGGCAGCTCCGGCAGCGGCAAGTCGTCGCTGGTCCGCGCCGGCCTGATTCCGGCATTACAGGGCGGGTTCATGATGACCGCGGGCTCGAGCTGGCGCATTGCGACCTTTCGCCCTGCCGGCGATCCCATCGGCAACCTGGCGGCAGCGCTCAGCAACCCTGAGGTGCTGGGCACCGACCCCGAATTGGCTGAAACTCAGCGCGTGCTGATCGAAGCCACGCTGCGCCGCGGCACTCTGGGACTGGCCGACGCGGTCCGACAAGCGAACATTCCGCGCGCCGACAATGTGCTGGTCGTGGTTGACCAGTTCGAGGAGCTGTTTCGCTTCCGTCGCAGCCGCCAGGCTGACTCTAAGGATGAGGCGCTGGCCTTTGCGAAGTTGTTGCTGGAGGGGGTGCGGCAAGATGTGCCGGTTTACGTCGTGCTCACCATGCGCTCCGACTTCATTGGCGACTGCATGGAGTACCCCGGATTACCGCAGGCAATCAACGCCGGCCAGTACCTGGTGCCGCGGATGGCGCGCGACGAACTGCGACTGGCGATCACCGGTCCGGTTGCGGTCGGCGGCGGCCAGATCGCGACCCGCCTGGTGCTGCGCCTGCTCAACGATGTTGGCGACGACCAGGACCAGCTTCCGGTGTTGCAGCACGCGTTGCTGCGCACGTGGGAGAAGTGGGAAGAAAATTCCGTAGTTGGGCGGCCCATCGATCTGGAGGACTACGAGGCGGCGGGCACCATGCGCAACGCCTTGAACCTTCATGCCGAGCAGGCTTATGACGAATGCGCAGCGCGCGGCCTGGAGAAAATCACCGAGCATCTGTTCAAGGCGATTACCGATACGTTCTCCGATCCGCGCGGCACTCGTCGTCCGACCTCCTTCGCTAATCTCATGGCCATTACCGGCGCTTCGGAGACGCAGCTCGCGGAAGTCATCGATATTTTTCGCAAGCCCGGGCGCTCATTCCTGATGCCGCCGGCCGCTGGCTGGCTCACACCGAGCACGATCATCGACATCTCGCACGAAAGCCTGATGCGCTGCTGGACGCGCCTGATGGCTTGGGCGGAAGAGGAGAACCGCTCGGCCATGATGTACGCGCGCGTCTCGCAGGCGGCGCGGTGGTTTGAGGAAAGCAGCGCAGGATTGTGGCGCGATCCGGAGCTGGAAACGGGCCTGCGTTGGCGGCGGCAAGCGCAACCGACGGAAGCCTGGGCGCGGCGCTACGACGAAAATTTCGAGGGCGCGATGCGCTTCCTCGACCTCAGCGCGGCGGAGCGTGACCGCGTGCGCGCCGCCGAGGAACGAGCGCGCAAGCGGAAGCTGCGGGAATATCAATGGGCGGCTGGCGTTCTGGGGCTGCTGCTCGTGGTCACGTTATGGTTCTTCCACATGGCTCGGGTGCAAAAGGCGCGCGCCGAGACTTATCTCGGACTGGCGCAGCAGTCGGTCAACGAGATGCTCTCCTCCGCCGGACGCCAGCAGGCGCGTGTCGCCGCCGATGTGCCGGAGTTGGAAGCTTTCCGCAAGGAGCTGCTGGAAAAGGCCCGCGTTTTCTACGACGCCTTCGAGCAGCGCGAGCCGACCAACGATCGCATTCGGACCGAGATGGCCGAGGCCCACTTCCGGCTCGGTGACATCAATCGCCTGCTCGAAAATCGAGACGAAGCCGCCAAGCAATACCAGCAAGCCATCGCGCAGTTCACCGCGCTGGTGAAGAAACATCCGCAGGACCCGGCGTTGCGCCAGTGGCTTGCCAACTCCTACAACTGGCTGGGCGAGACGCTGCGGGTCGTTCCCGCACAACACACCGAAGCTGCTGAAGCCTACAACCAGGCGGCGGCGCTCCAGCAGGCGCTCGTGCATGAAGATTCCAGCAACGCGATCTATCAGCGGGAGCTGGCCCGAACTTTCTACAACCGTGGGATACTGCGCTACGCCGATCACCAGCTTCAACCCGCCGCGGATGACTTCAGTCACGCCATCGAGTTACTGGAGCCGCTGGCGGGCAACAACAGCAGCCCTGCCGCCGGTCAGGAGCTCGCGCGTGCTTACAACGACCTGGCCAACGTACGCCGATATCAGGACCGTACCGCAGAAGCGGAGCCGTTTTTTGAAAAAGCCGTTGCTATTGACCAAGGTTTGAGGGCACAATATCCCGACAATCGTGAATATAAGTTTGAGCTGGCGAACTACTACTACAACCTGGCCTTGCTGTCGATTGACGAGAACAAACCGGACCCGGCGCGGAAGTGGAATGCATTGGCTTTGGAGTTGCTAACCGAACTGTCCCGGCCAGCGCCCTCGCTCACCATGGCGTTAGCCAAAACGTACAACCTGGCTGCTCAAGCCGAACAGTCGCCGGCGGCAATCGAGGCGGAGTGCCAGAAAGCGCACGAGACGCTGGAGCAGCTTGCCAGCAATAAGAGTTTCCAGGGGCGTCCCGAACTTCAGAGTCTGTATCGCGATCTCGGCTACAACTATCTTCAGTTAGCCAATGTGCAGCTTCAGCAACATTCCGTGGCTGACGCGGAACGCGCGTTAGAGCAGTGTTCCCGCCTGTTTCCTGTGCTGTCCGACGCGGACCGCAGCGCTCTTAACGAGGAGTACAGCAAAGTAGAAAAGAAGTTACAGAATACCAAGTCGCAGAAGTGATCTCACTGGCCGGAGAGACAACATGAAAGCACAGATAGTCCTGAGTATGGGGCTGCTCTTAGGGACGCCGCTGCTTGCACAAACCATGGTCCTGCGGCCGCCGATGGCCGAAGAGGCCGTATCCGCTTACAGTTCGAGCGCCACAAGCACCCCCGACGCTGACGCCGACCTGGCGCAGCAGCAGGCGCCACCGCCAACGACGACGCCAAGCGAAATCAAGCGTCCGAAGTCCGAAGGCAGCATGGTCGGGTATATCGACGACGCGATCATTGGCTCCCAGATCCGCATTCGTTTCGACGCAGGTTTCAACGATCCGTTTCCCGACCGCGATGAGTTTTTCTATGGGAAGTGCGGATGTTATGCGACCCTTCCAGCGGGCAATCCCGCCACCGACCCGAAGGCTCCCGGCCCGGGGCCCGGCATAGCCACAAACTTGAACTTCCAACAACTGTATTTGTTCGGAGAGTATGCGCCGCTGCGCCGCTTGTCCGCCTTCTTTGAGCTCCCTTTTCGCTTTATCCAGCCGAGCTTTGTAGACCCTCAACTGCTCGGCACGTTTCCTAATCACGGCGGCGTCTCTGACGTGTCGTTGGGGGTGAAGCTGGGCCTGATTGACTCGGAGCGTTCGGCACTGACCTTCCAGTTCAAGTCTTATTTGCCGTCCGGCAATGCGGCGGACGGGCTGGGCACCAACCACAGCAGCATCGAACCGTCGCTGCTGCTTTGGCACAGCCTCTCGCCACGCTGGACCATTGAAGGCCAGCTTGGCGACTGGCATCCCATCAGCGGTTCGCGCGGCGTTCCCACCGTGGGCTCCTCAAGTTTCGCCGGGGATGTCTTCATCTACGGCGCGGGTGTGAGTGCGCAGGTCTATCACAACTCTACGGTAAGCATCGCGCCTGTGGTCGAGCTGGTAGGCTGGCAACTGCTGGGTGGGTTCCAGACGCAGTTCGGGGGCCCTATCACCGCCGGTGTTGGGGGCCCTGGGGTTGCTGCGAATGAAAGCGGGACAAGCATCGTCAACGTGAAGTTAGGAGCCCGCACCACCATCCACAATCATAATTCTGTCTATGTTGGGTATGGGCGTGCCGTCACCGACGCGGCTTGGTACAAGAACCTGCTGAGAGTCGAATACCGATACGCCTTCTGAGGTTCAGGACGGTACGAAGCGGTAAGGAAGATAGGCCGGCTCCCATACATTGGCGCGGACGCGAGTTTCCACCGTGTGCTCGTCGAGCCGCTCGGCAACCCCATCGTTGATGGCTTCGAGCGCGACCGCTTTGGCGACGGCGAATGAGACTGCGCGCAGTTCCGAGACCGGCGGCAACAAGCGTCCCGATTTACTGCGCCGCGCGGGAGAAAGTTCGGCGAGACACTTAGCGGCAGCCATAAACATCGTGTCGGTGACGCGCCGCGCCGCGACCGACAGGATGCCCAAACCCATCCCAGGGAAGATGTACGAGTTGTTCGTCTGATCGATCGGGAGTTCGTGACCGTTCCATTTCACCGGAGCGAACGGGCTGCCGGTGCCGATAAGCGCACGCCCATCCGTCCACTTCAGCAAGTCCGCCGGCGTGGCTTCCGAACGCGACGTAGGATTGGACAGTGGGAAAATCACCGGCCTCTCGACGGCCGCAGCCATTGCGCGAATGACCTCTTCGGTGAACGCGCCAGCTTGTCCCGAAACTCCGATGAGCGTTGTGGGTTTGGCATTCCTTACCACATCGAGCAAGCTGATGTGATCTCTATCGTGCACTTGCCAATTGGCAACCGCGGCACGAGGTTGCACAAACGGCTGCTGCGCCGGACGCACGTCCGCCATGCCCTCCACCAGTAATCCATCTTTATCGACCGCATAGAAGCGGCGGCGCGCCTCCGCGTCGCTGAGCCCGGCATTCTTCATCGCCGTCAGCAGAAGCGAGGCGATGCCGATGCCCGCTGATCCCGCCCCAAGCAGTGCGATGCGTTGCTCGGCGAGGGGAGTGCCGGTGACATGGATGGCGGCCAACAGCGTCCCGGTGGCGACGGCCGCTGTTCCCTGGATGTCGTCGTTGAAGGTGCAGAGCCGGTCGCGATAGCGCTCGAGCAATCGTCCCGCATTCGTGCCGGCAAAATCCTCCCATTGCAACAGCAACCGGGGACAGCGATCGATCACCGCGCTGACGAAGGCTTCGACGAAAGCATCGTATTCGGCGCCGCGCACTCGCTGGTGACGCCATCCCACATAGAGAGGATCGTCCAGGAGTTCCTGGTTGTCGGTCCCGACATCGAGCAATACCGGCAGACATTCCTGTGGGTGAATGCCGGCGCAGGCGGTATAGAGCGCCAGCTTGCCGATCGGAATTCCCATGCCTCCCGCACCCTGGTCGCCAAGGCCAAGAATGCGCTCGCCATCGCTGACCACGATGGCCCGGATCGGATCATAACGGTGATGCTGGAGGATCTCGCGGATTCGGTGCTGGTTGGGATAGCTGAGAAACAGCCCGCGCGGCTTGCGCCAGATCTCGCTGAAACGCTGGCATCCTTCGCCGACGGTGGGCGTGTATACCAGCGGCATCATCTCTTCGATATTGGCGTACCAGCACGGCGTAAAAGAGAGTTTCGTTCGTATCCTGCAGGTCGCGCAAGTAGGCATAGCGTTCGAAATTGGTTTCAAAGTCGCGCAAGCGCCTTCAGCCGGCGCGCCGCCTGGTCCTCCAGATTGCCGACGTGCGGGGGAAGCAGTCCGTGCAAGGCAAAATCGGTGCGCTCATCTTCCGTGAACGCAGTCCCCTTGTTCAGCATGGGGAAGTTGATCAGGTCGAAACCGGAAAGCCCGGTTTCCAGAATTCCCTCGGCCGTGACGCGATATTTCATCCTGTCCATCCGCCAAGCGGTGTCCATATTAACAAGCAGTAGAACCAGTCCTATTTGTGGTTACGTCGAATGCCGGGCCACTGCTTCGGCCATTCAACTTCGCTCGATGGCGGATGAGTTCGCCAGTTCCGGATTCTCGAACGCAACCAGCCGGTTCACAACAGCAAACAGGAAGCCGGCGGAGAGGCCGCACATCAGCACACCGGTAACGCTTTCTATCGGGCCCATGGTTCGCCATGCGGGTTGAAGAAAAAGATCTCCTGCGCCGACCGTCGAATAACTAGCTGCCGAAAAGTAGAAGGCAGATTCCCAGGTTGCAAAGCATTGCCAGCGATAAAACCACGCCCACAACACAATTTCCATGATGTGGAGGCAGATAAGCATGCTGGTGAACCGCACCACGAGGACGGCGGAGCGTACCATGCCGAGGTGGTGAAGTCCTTTGGGAAAGTGACGCTTTAGCCACTCGATGAGAGCGGCCATGCCCGCGCTTTGCACTAAGAGTGTGATGGTTATGAGGATGAATGCTGCAAAGGCTTCGTGGATGAAAATCATACGCTCAGTTCACCTGCAGCGACGTTACGGGCGGATGCTACGACCGCGGTGGTCGCACGATTCCCGCGTCGATCTTACGCGGCGTGACCACGACCTGCGACAGCATGCGGCGCTTGAGACTTTCGTAGATCGGCTCGCTGTGCAGGAGTATGGTCACGAGCATGGCCATCAAGGACGCGACCAGCAGAGCAAGGCTCAGGTCAGCACGGCCAGTCATCTCCACGGCAAGCATCATCCCAGTCAGCGGCGCGCGCACGCACGCGGTGAACAGCACACCCATCCCCACAATCGCACATGCCGTTGACGACAGCGCTGCACCGGGGATGACATGATTGACCAGGGTCGCGAACAGCGCTCCCGACGTGGCGCCCAGCAGGACCATGGGGGCGAACAGTCCTCCGGGCGCACCGGCAGCATAGGACCAGCAACCCAGGGCAAATCGCACCACAAAGATCGTGACCAGCAGTCGGATGGTGAACTGGTTGGAGATGATGGCCTGCGTCAGGTCTTCGCCGCCTCCGATCATGCCGGGGACAAACCAGCCCACCAGGCCGACAACCCCGCCGATGATCGCGGCGCGCGTCAAAGACGAAATCCTGGAGCACTTGTCCGACAGACGAAGCAGGCCCATGACGGCCCGGTTGTAGAACGCTCCGATAACGCCCAGCAGTGCGCCCAGCACGAGAAATGGCCACTTGTTCCACACCAGGGTGGGATTCACCTGCGGCACGGTAAAGTTGAGCGTATTGCCCAGCATGACGCGCATCAGCCAGACTGCGACCGACGCAGCGGCCAGCGTCGCCACCAGCAGCCAGGGCGTGAAGCTGCTGGTGAGCTCCTCGAAGACAAAGATCGAACCGCTAATGGGTGCGTTGAAGGCAACTGCCAGCCCCGCCCCCGCACCGGCAGCTTCCACCACGCGACGGTCTTCGTCATCCTGGAACAGGCGGCGTCCAATCAGCACACCAAAGATTGCGCCCATCTGTACCGTCGGACCTTCGCGGCCCAGCGCCAATCCTGAGCCCAGGGCCAGCAGGCCGCCGAAGAACTTCACCGGAACCACAACCGGCGGCGAATACTCGACCTCGCCGCTGAATACGGCTTCCACGCGCTGCACGCCGCTGCCTTCGGCGGTGGGAGCAAACTTGACCACCAGCAGGCGAGCCAGCCATGCACCGACGGCTCCCACCGTCAACATCAGAAGCCATCCCCAATAAGGATGGCCGTGCGACCACGTCGTCAGCTCGATTCGGAACTGGTCGCAGGTGATCAGCAGGTAGCGAAAAGCTCCGCCGACGAATCCAATGAGGATTCCGCCAAGCATGCTGGCAATCACCAATCGGATGACGCGCGAATTCAGTACGGTCAGAAGCTGCATAAGAAATGCGCGCTAGCCATTCTAAGCCTATGATGCTGTCGGATGCCCGGTTCTTCCCGATAAAGCAACCAAGAGTGCAGGTGGGACACATTCGACGAGCAATCGGACGCCAGGCGCTTGATCGTTCGTCAGCACAGCATTTCTACTTGCATCGGTTGCGTTTGGGTACGGCGGCCGGTACCTTGCCGATCACTCTGTCTTATCTAGGAGGGTTCTTTGGCCCGTGTTTCCAGGATTACCCCTGCACTCAAGAAGCGAGCGGCGCGGATCGAACTGATCCTGATGGATGTGGACGGTACGATGACGCGCGGCGGTGTCACGCTCCTGTCGCAAGCTGATGGCACGGCCCTCGAGGCCAAGACCTTTGACGCGCACGATGGCCAGGGCCTCACGCTGGCGCAAACTGCGGGTCTGCGCACGGGCTGCATTACCGGTAGGGAAAGTGCGGCGCTGCTCCGCCGCGCTCACGAGATGAAGATGGAGTTCATTTACATGAAACAGCCGTTGAAGATGCCCGCGTATGAAGACATCTTGCAAAAAGCGGGCGTGTCCGATTCTGCGGTGGCGTATATCGGCGATGATCTTCCGGATCTTCCCTTATTGCGCCGCGTTGGTCTGGCCGTCGCCGTGGGTGATGCTGTCGCGGAAGTGAAGAAGGCCGCCCACTACACCACCCGGGCTTCCGGCGGCAACGGCGCGGTTCGCGAAGCCATTGAGCTGGTCCTCAAATCCAAAGGCATCTGGAAAGAAGTGATCGATAAGGCGCGCGCGTGACAGAAGCCAGCCGGCGATTGACCCCGCTGCTGCGTCGGCCGATGTCGCGCGAATTTGGCGTCCCCGACGGGATTTGAACCCGTGTTACCGCCGTGAAAGGGCGATGTCCTAGGCCGGACTAGACGACGGGGACGCTTGCAAGGCGGGAGCTAAACGTTCATCGTAGCAGCCGCTCAGAAACCGTGTCAAAGCTGTGTAAAGTTCACAGTGCAAAGAAACCTTCTACACAGAACATTTTCAACAACTCACCGAACCCTCGAACCTGCAACAAACTCACCGGGCCTTCGAACCTGCCTTTCCTGCCTTCGGTGCCGCGCCGGCTGGGGCTTTATTTTCGTCTGACTTGGGAGCTTGGGGACCCAACTCCACAGGCGGAGCACTCAACATCTTCTTGAAGAAGGCGAATGGGACTTTGGCGGTCAGGACCCCCTCGTTCTTTTCCTGGTGCACTTCGAGGCTGTCGAATGCGGCTTTCACATCTTTGTCCGGCCCGCCGGTGTCCATCGAAATCTCCAGCGACTTGAAGAGCGCCAGATAGGTCTGCACCTGTTGCGTGAAGCTCTGGGCGACGGCGTCGTTGCGGGTGATGACCTCGGCTCGCAACCGAACGTCGTTCAGAGGACGAGCGGACGCAATCACGACACAGTCCGGCGGCAACAAACCGCTCCAACCGCCGGGTAGCAACAGTTCGTCTCGATCTTCGCGATTGCTGCGCGCAGGCGGTCGCGCGATCGTCCACACAACGCTGCCTAGGGGAACGCGCGCGTAATACTGGCTCACTAGCGAAGGGCCGGTGAAGGGAAGCGCCGCCTGGCGATAGCGATCGATCATGCCGCGTATGACATCGTCGCCCTGGGTATTGGAGATCGCAGCAATATCCACTCCCAGCAGCGCGACTCTCACGGTCCGGTCCTCGACCGGGACCAGGTAAATGTCATAGCCTTCATAAGCGTCAACTCTGGAAGCGATCTTGCGCAGGTAGTTGGCGACGCGGGCACTATCGAAGTGTCCCTGCAGAATCTCGCTATAACGCGTTTCGCCTGGCGTACCCTTTACGGCGACGCCGTACTGGATGGCGAAGGCCGCCTTGTCCAGATCGCGTTCGAATTCAAACCCCGTCTGGCGAACGAAATCTTCGTACTGCGGGTCGCGCTCTTTGGGCGTGGTCTTGCCGAGGTCGGTCAGCAGTCGGATGGGCTCGAGGTTGATGTAAAGAACAGCGTCGCATTCGGGCAGGAGTCGCACTGCGTCGGGAGCAGCGCGCTTACGTAGGAGGACCGCAGTGACGATGCCGCCAACAATGACCAGCGCGACCACTGCAACCCACAGGTAGTTCTTGCGGATTCGCATCGATGAGACTTGATCATACGGGATGGGGACGACGCATCGTCAACTGCTGACCGCAAGTTTCCGCATAGAAGAAAAAGGGAGCTGCACGCTCCCTTTGTCCTTGCTGCCTTGTTGGACCTCAGCTATTGTGCCTCGGCGCTTTGCTGAGCGCTATGGATTGTTGCCAGGAACTGCCTCACAGCGGGGTCGTGCGCCGGAGGCGCGTGGCCCTGCAAAATTTGAGCGAATGGCACGTCGCTGCCATAGAGTGCCTCAGTGTTCTTCTTGTGCTGGTTCAACTCGGCACCCTGCAAAGTGATACCGCCATACACGCCCTTGGCTTTCGCATAGGTCAGGATGGCCGCTTTCCAACCGGCAGAGGCATCCGCGTCGCGCCCTACCGGGCCGGCCGCGGCGTTCACTTCACCGCCGACTTTGAAGTGGCCCGATTCGAGCGACTGCATACCCTGATCGTTCATCACCATCATGACCACGTCTACGGCCTCGGCGCCAATCTGCAATCCGAAGCTGCCTCCCGTAGTCTGGAAAGGCGCGGGTGGACTCCAGCGGCCATTGGCCAGCTTGCATGTGGCCACGCCGTCTCCGTGCTTCCCGCCGAAGATGAATCCGGCCTGCACCAGGTTTGGAATCACGGCGATGCATTTCGCGTCCGCGAGCACCTGGTGTGGAATTCCGGCTGTAGTATTCGGGCTGGTCAGTTCCTGAATAATCTGCGCTGACTTGTCGAGTTGATTGTTAATGGACGCTCTGTCTTGCGCGCTCGCGGTCATCGAGCTGACGAGGGCGAAGGTCGCGGCCGCAAGTGTAAGTAGAACCTTTTTCATACTCCGCTCCTTGAGGACTGCCAAATAGTAGGAGGTAGAGCGGCGGCGGGAGGTTTTCTGAGAGTTGCCGCTAAGGCAAGCTGCGGGTCAGAGAAGGGTTGCCGCTAGCCGCGCCCCCGTCTGGTGAGTTGGGAACGCGCTCAGGTTGATGTAATCTTTCGGGTCGGTGATTGCACGGCAAGCATCATCGTCTCGCGCCGGGAACTCGGGAGCCAAGGCCGGCGTACCTACTTAGCGTAAGAAATAAGGAGCCGTTCACTTGAAGCCCCTGCACCGCGTCTTCGTCCTGCTGCTCATCTTCCTGGTTAGCACTATCGCTTTCAGCCAGAACACACCCCAGCCCGAAACCGGCAAATTTCGCCTGCATAAGTTCGAGCAGGCGATCGGGGAAGAGAGCTACACCATTACTCCCGAGCAGGGCTCGCTGATCCTGAAAACGGATTTCAAGTTCACCGATCGCGGCTCGGCGGTGCCGCTGAGCGCGACGCTGCAAACCTCGGACAGCTACGTGCCGCAGAGCTTCACCATCAAAGGCAAGACGTCGCGCATGTCCAACATCGACACGGAAGTCACGGTGAACTTCGAAGTGCAAGGCGGTCCGATTCTGAGCGACAAGAACACAGGTACAGCAACTCCCAAGACCGTTGTTATCCGCCAGGGCAAGGAGACGCGTACCGTTGCGGCACCGCCGACTTTCTTTACCATTTCCGGCTACGCGCCGGTGGCGGTGCAGATGGAAATGATGCGCTACTGGCGCGCGCACGGTCAGCCGGCGCAGATGGCGACGCTGCCATCGGGCACGATGAAAATTCAGGACCGCGGCGCGGAGATCATGCAGGTCAATGGGCGCGACGTTCAAGTAGAGCGTTACACCGTGCAGGGGCTGATCTGGGGCATGGAAACGCTGTGGATGGACGACGCGAACCATCTGGCGGCGCTGGTTTCCACCGATGCCGAATTCGACCACTTCGAGGCGGTGCGGCAGGAGTATGAACCCGCGCTGGCCAAGTTCGTCGCCAGTGCCGCGCACGACGAAATGGCTGCGCTCACCGAGATGAGCCAATCGTTGCCGGGAAGGCGGACAGGCAGCTTCGCGTTTGTGGGTGCGACGGTGATTGACGTTACCGGCAAGCCGCCCATTCCGAACGCGACGGTGGTCACCAGCGGCGGCAGGATTACAGCGGTTGGCCCGAGCAGCCAAATCGAAGTGCCCGCGGGCGCGCAGCGCATTGATGTCACCGGCAAGTACATCATCCCCGGTCTGTGGGACATGCACGCGCATTACGAGCAGGTGGAGTGGGGGCCGATCTATCTCGCGGCAGGCGTCACCACGGTGCGCGATGTGGGCAACGAGTTCGACTTCATCACCCAGGTGCGCGATGCGGTAAATAGCGGCAAAGCGCTGGGCCCGCACATGTTGAATGCAGGCATTGTCGATGGTGATGGTCCGTATGCGCTGGGTATCACTCGCGTCAACTCGCCGGACGATGCGCAGAAGTGGGTGACGAAGTATCACGATGCCGGTTTCGAGCAGATGAAGATCTACAGCTCGGTAAAAGAAGAGAACGTGAAGGCCATCTGCAGCGACGCGCACAAGCTGGGCATGACGGTCACCGGCCACATACCGATCGGGATGAACGCGTATCAGGGAGTGGATGACGGCATGGACATGATCAACCACATCAGCTACATCGCCGACTTGCTGCTGCCGAAGGATTTCGACGCGAAAAAGATGAAAGGCCTGGAGCGGCTGAAGATCATGGCGGCAGTGGATGTGAACTCCGAGCAGGGCAAGCAGGCGGTGGCGTTCTTCCAGCAGCATCAGACGGTGATCGATCCCACGGTCGCACTGTTCGAGATGGAGTTCCGCTCGGCGAGCGAGCCGGCAACGCAGATTGAGCCGGGCATTGCCCGCGTTGCTCCCGAACTGCGTGAGCAACTGGTGAACGGCGGCTTGCCGCCTGAAGCTGCGCCGCTGGGGCAGAAGTCGTTCCAGCATCTGCTGGAGATCATCGAAGCGCTGCATCGTGGGGGCGTGCCGATTGTTGCCGGGACCGATCAGACGGTGCCGGGATTCTCGTTGTATCGCGAGATCGAGCTTTACCAGCAGGCGGGTTTCACGCCCCTGGAGGCGCTGCAGGCTGCGACCATCGTTCCGGCGCGTGCCATGAAGGTGGAAGCGGAAAGCGGCAGCATCGAGGTGGGCAAGCGCGCCGACCTAGACGTGCTCGACGCTAATCCGCTGGACAACATTCACAACGTTCGTACCGTCCGCGCGGTGCTCGCGGATGGCGTGCTGTACGATCCCAGGCCGCTATGGGAGAGCGTGGGTTTCAAGCCGGAATAGGGAGCCCCAGCTAGAGCAAGGGGTAACTTGTTCAGGTTACCTGCGCCGTCGTGCGCACGCGGACATCAATGGAGTTCTTAGGCTATAGACGCATGCCGAAGAGCTCGGTAGGTTGATGAGTATCCACGAAAAGTGCCATATTACTCACCACCAATAGAAGCAGCAATCGGCTTGTTGTCTCCCACTTTGTGGCGAATTAGGAAGAGTGACTTAGTAATAAGTTCCCAAAATGGATGGCTATTACTATGGTTACCTACACAATTCTATTGCGTTTTGCAAGAAACCAACGCATAATCCGCTGGCTCACCTCAAAAAGCTAACCTCTTCCGGGTCCGGCAATTTTGGAATTCTTGTTGGGCAGCAGGGGGACCTGTCGCAGACTCTGCGCTCAGCCAGGCAGAAATCGGTGAGGTCGACGCCCCGGCAGGCACGTAGTTGGGTTGTTGGCACTGAAAACAGTTTGTACACGGCTATAAGGAGGCCGCAATGTTGCATTCCACTTCGTTCAAAGTTCAGATGTGCGCGTTGCTCGGATTGCTGGTGACGCTCGCACTGCTAGGCACGTCATCGGCGCAATTGATCACAGAGCGGCCGCAGGCAGCTCCTGTGCACCATGCCTCGGCTCCGGCGACACTGATCATCCCCTCATCCAATATGCAGCAGAAACCCCCACGCGGGCACAATTACATGGCCCACACTAACGTCTCGATTCTCCGTCCCGCCGGCCTGCAACCTGACGAAGCGCCGCCGTACTCGGGCTATGGCTATGAGACCCCGGCTTCGATTGCATGTCATTACGGACTAGTGACGACCAGTCAATCTCCGAACTGCAATCCCAACTTGACCACGGTCAATCCCACGGGCGGAAGCAAGACCATCGCGATTGTCGATGCCTACGACGACCCGGCTGCCCCGGGTGACCTGGCCTGGTACTCGGTCTTTTTCGGCCTGCCATTCACTGCTCAGCAGTTCGAGGTGGTTCCGGCTATGACCGCAAACTCCTCCTGTTTCTACTATGGCTATGTACCGACGGATGAGTCGGGTGGCTGGGAAGCAGAGGAATCGCTGGATATTGAGATGGCCCATGCCATGGCGCCCAGTGCAAAGATCTACCTGGTAGAAGCGTGTTCACCGGACGATACGGACCTGCAGCAGGCTGTTCTAGTAGCCAACAACCTGGTGCGGTGTGGCCTGACCGAAATCAACCCCACGACGGGTGCGCTCGGAACCTGCCCCTCGAACAGCACCGGCAAGGGCGAGGTTTCGATGAGCTTCGGTGGCGATGAGTTCACCGGTGAAAACGGCAGCACCGGTTGCGCACCACCGAACGGCGTCACGTTCAACGATTCATGCTTCACCCAAACCGGCGTCGTCTACTTTGCTTCCAGCGGCGATGGCCCTGGGGTGATTTGGCCCGGCTCCTCTGCCAACGTAGTGAGCGCCGGTGGCACCTCCATCCGGCGTAATGATGTCACCTTCAACTTTATACAAGAGGTTCCGTGGGCTGACGCCGGCGGTGGCGAGAGCGCCATCGAGACCCGCCCCAGCTACCAGAGCAGCATTTCCAGCATCGTTGGGAATACCCGTGGCGTTCCCGACCTCTCGTTCGATGCCGACCCCGATACGGGAGTCTGGGTCTATGATACTTTCCCCCTGGACGGCTTTGAGTATTACGAGTGGGCTGTATTTGGCGGAACCAGTGTGTCGTCCCCGGCGCTGGCCGGAATCATCAACCGAGCAGGTGCGTTCGCCGCTTCGTCGAACGCCGAGCTCACAACCATGTACGCCAACAAAGCGAATACGGCCGACTTTACGGACATCGTAGCCGGCTACTGCGGCTTTTACCGCGGCTTCACCGCCGGGACAGGCTGGGATTTTTGCACCGGCATCGGCATCGACAAGGCTTACACCGGGAAGTAACATTCATTGCAAAATTGGCTGGGCGACCGGCTTGCGGAACATCAAATCAGGGGCGGAGTTTCCGCCCCGCTTTTTTTGGGTTCAGATGGTAGACAGAGGGCAGAAATAATCGAGCAATTATCCGTGCGCGGCGCTGGCGCCGCTGAGCTCGCGGACGATGGAGTTCACGAACTGCTTGGCGTCGCCGAATAACATCAGCGTATTGTCCAGGTAGTAGAGCGGGTTGTCGATGCCGGCGAAGCCGGGATTCATGCTGCGCTTGATGACCATCACCGTGCGCGCCTTGTCTACGTCGAGAATCGGCATGCCATAGATGGGGCTGCCGGCATCGGTGCGGGCGGCGGGATTGGTCACGTCATTGGCGCCGATCACCAGCGCGACATCGGTCTGCGGAAAGTCGCCGTTGATCTCGTCCATTTCGATCAGGCGGTCGTAGGGAATGTCGGCTTCGGCCAGCAGCACGTTCATGTGGCCGGGCATGCGTCCGGCCACCGGATGGATGGCAAAGCGGACGTCCACGCCCTTCTTGCTGAGCACGTCATACAACTCGCGGACCTTATGCTGCGCTTGCGCGACGGCCATGCCGTAACCGGGGACGATCACAACTTTGTTGGCCGCCGCAAGAATCGCGGCCGCGTCTTCGGGCGTAGCGCTGCGCACGACTCGATCTTCTTTGGTTGCTGCCGCGGAGGTCTGCACCTGGCCGAAGGCTCCGAACATGACGTTGGTGAAAGAGCGATTCATGGCCTTACACATGATCACCGAGAGAATGAAACCGGAAGATCCATCGAGCGCTCCGGCCACCACCAGCACCTTACTGTTCAGAACAAATCCCAGCAGCGCCGCGGAAAGGCCGGCGTAGGAATTCAGCAGCGAGATGACCGTGGGCATGTCCGCGCCGCCGATAGGAGTGACCAGCAACACTCCGAAAATCAGCGCCACCACCACCATGATCGGGAACAGCAGCGCGTGTGCGGGATTCACCACCAGCGCCACCGCCAGCCCCAGCGCTCCCGCCAGAACGGAGAGGCTGACGATATTCTGCCCGCGATAGACGATCGGCCGCTGCGGCAGGAGCTCCTGCAACTTGCCTGCGGCGATCAGGCTACCCGTAAAGGTGAGCGAGCCGATGATGACTTCCAGCGAGATCTCGCCCATTGCAAAGCGCGTGACCGGAGCCGTGCCCACATAGAACTCGGCGATGCCGATCATGGCGGCCGAAAGCGCGCCAAAGGCGTGGCTCAGTGCCGTTCGTTGCGGCACCGCCGTCATATGCACCAGACCCAGAGGGACGCCGACTCCCGCGCCGATAATCAGCGGGATGAGGACCCACTTGTAGTGCGCCACCTCGGGGTTGAAAAGCGTAACGACGACCGCCATCGCTGCGCCGATTTCTCCCGCCAGAACGCCCCAGCGCGCAGTCGTCGGCGAACTCAGGAACCGGAGAGAAAGAATGAAGAGAACGACCGCGGCAATGTAGGCGAAATCGAGATACTGCTGCAACGCGAGTTCGTTCATGATTGTTTCGGTCCGCGAGACTTGAACATGCGCACCATACGGTCGGTGATCAGGAATCCGCCGACCATATTGCTGAAGGATGCCGCGACCGCGATCGCGCCCAGCACGGTGGTGAGCGGCGTTTCCTGCCGGCCGGCGATGATGATGGCCGCCACCACCACAATCGCGTCCAGAGCGTTGGTCAGCGACATCAGGGGGGTGTGGAGCAGGGGCGAAACGCGGGTGATGACGGCAAACCCCACAAACCCGGCGAGGATGAAGACATAGAGATTAGAAATAAAACCCGGTGGCATTTTGGCTCCTCTGCATTTCTCGGTGGCTTGGCCGCCGAACATTACCAATCACTGTACTGCCGGCGCCGGCAGCTTGAAGAACTCCCGCACCCGCGGATTCACGACGTCGCCCTGCTGAGTAAGCAGCGTACTGCGGGTGATCTCGTCCTCCATGTTCAGCGCCAGTTTGCCGTCTTTGACGAGGTGCAGCAGGAAATTCGTCAGGTTCTTGGCGTACATCTGGCTGGCGTGGTAGGGAACTGAGCTCGCCAGATTGACGGTTCCAACGATGGTTACGCCGTGCTCGACGATGGTCTCATCGGGACGTGTAAGCTCGCAGTTGCCGCCGCGTTCGGCGGCGAGGTCCACGATCACCGAGCCGAGCGTCATGCCTGCAACCATTTCTTTGGTTACCAGCACCGGCGACTTCTTGCCGGGAACCACGGCGGTGGTGATGACGACATCGCTCTCCGCGATGACCTTGCCCAGCAACTCGCGCTGGCGCTGGTAGAACGATTCGTCCTGCGCCTTGGCGTAGCCACCCGCGTCCTGCGCATCGGCCGCTTCGATCGGGAGCTCGACGAAACGACCGCCCAGGCTCTGCACCTGCTCTTTGACGACGGGCCGCAGATCGTAGGCGGAGACAACGGCACCTAATCTTCTCGCCGTTGCGATCGCTTGCAGCCCTGCAACACCCGCGCCGATGATCAGCACGCGCGACGGCGTAAGGGTCCCGGCCGCGGTGGTCATCATGGGAAAGAGCTTGGGCAGCTTATCGGCAGCGATCAGCACGGCCTTGTAGCCGCAGACCGTGCCCATCGAGGAGAGCGCGTCCATGTTCTGCGCCCGCGTGATGCGCGGCATGAGCTCGACGGAAAACGAGGTTGCGCCAGTGGCTGCGATTTCTTCCACGGTATGAACGTCGCCCAGGGGACGCAGAAATCCAATCAGCGTTTGACCGCGCTTGAGCAGCGGAAGATCGGCGCGTCCGGTACGGTCGTTGGCGCCGTAACAGAGCACCTGCAGGACAATATCGGCGCCGCTGAAAACCTCTCCGCGGCTGGAGACGACCTTTGCACCCTTGGCCTCGTAATCCGCGTTGGAATAGCCTGCCGCAACGCCCGCGCCGGCTTCGACCACGACGTCCATGCCGGCCTTGGCGAGATTCGGAACCACACCCGGCACCAGGGCCACACGCCGCTCTCCCGGAAAGATTTCGCGGGGAACACCGACAATCATCTTCCGACCTCCGTCAGAGACCCAATCGTTGGGCAGCAACTCAAAAGGAGCATTCTACGCAGTGGGCCGGGAAAGTCCAGCGTGGAAGACGTTATGATCCCAGAAGATACATTCCGAATGGTTTCGTAAGCTCTCCGCCTGAAACTTCGAGCCGAAGGCATGCGAAAAGTTTTCGGGTTACACGGACAGTAAACATCGCCAGGCCGGTTGGGGTTCCAGCAAAGGATGCGTCGGTTAGGTAAACCGTTGCAGGTGAGAAGCTTGTGCTGGCGAGGCCGATGTCCTCAATGCCGGGTCGGATTTTGGGCTACGATTGTGGTGAAAATACCACAGCATGAGTGGCTCCCGGGCTTGTAATCTGTTGTTTGCGCTGCCGTTAGTCTCCCACGTTGATCTACGAACGTACAATCCGCCAACCCGTCGAATGCACTGGCATAGGCCTTCATAGCGGAGCCCAGGTCAACCTTCGCATGCTCCCGGCCCCGGTAGGCACGGGCATCGTCTTCCGGCGCGTCGACCTTGACGGTTTCGAGGTCGAGGCCATTGGCCGCAATGTAGCCAAGGTCAGCTATGCCACCAGCCTGATGAAGAAGGGCGTGCTCATCTCGACAACAGAGCACCTGCTGTCGGCCTTCATCGGTATGGGCATCGACAACGCTATCGTAGAACTCGACAATCTCGAGGTCCCCATCCTGGATGGAAGTGCGTTGCCGTTCGTCGAGATGATCGGCTCGGCCGGGGTGCGGCAGCAGCGGCGCAAACGCGTTTACCTGAAAATCCTGCGGCCCTGCGAACTGCGCGAGGGCGACAAGTTCATCGGGATTTATCCGGGCGAGCGCTACTGCGTCAGCTATGCCATCGACTTTCCTCATCCCCTGATCGGCTGCGAGCAATTCCAGGTTGAACTCTCAAACGGCAGCTATCTGGAGCAGATTGCCGCGGCCCGCACCTTCGGCTTCCTGGAACAGCAGCGCGCGATGCTCAACATGGGATTGATCCGCGGCGCGTCGCGCGAGAATTGTGTCGTGCTCACGCGCGACGATATCGACAATCCGCCCCTGCGTTATCGCGACGAGTTCGTCCGGCACAAGGTGCTCGACCTGATCGGCGACCTGGCGCTGTTCGGCAAACGGATACTCGGCTATGTCAAGGCCGATCGCGCTGGGCACGCACTGCACACCGCTATTGTTTCGCGCATCCTGCGCGAGCCGGGCTATGCCGAGGAGATCACGCTGGACGAGGCCGCGGCCAGTCAGTGGCCCGCCGAACATCTCGCCGTGGCGGATTAACATCTTCAAACCTTCCCACTGAACCTGACTTGGCGCCGGGAATTTCTGCGCCCTGGACCAATTCCGCACACCGTCATCCCCATTACAGAACTTTAATTCTCTGTGGCCCTGATTCTGCCGAAGAAATACTGGTTGACGGCGCACGGCTCCGCTGGCGCTGCGCGCAATCGTGTTCGGGAGAAACCACGTGCCGAATACCAGGCGACCTCCTCGATGCCATGCCGTGCTCTTCGTGTTTCTGTTCAGCCTTGTCTCTGTGGCCGCCGTGGCCCAGGCTCAGGGACCCACTACGGTACGGCGCGACGTGCATCACGACGTTTCGCCGCCGCTGCGGGAGATGATCCGCAATGCCCGGCCTGGCACTCATGAAGAGCGGGAAGCGGAACCGCGGCGCAGTATTCCATTGCCGCCAGGTTTCACGCCCCTGCTTGACGATCCGGTGCGGCAGCAGAACACCTTGGCATTTTCGCCGCAGTTGGCCCTGAACTTCGAAGGCCTGGGCGATGGCCAGTACAACTTCTGGGTGGAATACGTTCCGCCCGACACCAACGGCGCCGTCGGTCTCACGCAATACGTGCAGTGGGTCAACACCTACTTCGCGGTGTTCGACAAACGAAGCGGGGCATTGGTTGCCGGACCCGCGCCTGGCAACAGCCTATGGACGGGCTTTGACGGAGGCTGCGACAACAACAACGACGGCGACCCCATCGTGCTCTTCGACAAGCTGGCCAACCGCTGGGTGATGGGCCAGTTTTCCGTGTCCACTAGTCCGTATCTGCAGTGCATCGCCGTTTCAGTGAGCGCGGACGCGACTGGCTCCTGGTATCGCTACGCGTTTCAGTACACCTACTTCGATGACTATCCCAAGATGGGCGTCTGGCCCGATGGGTATTACGAAACCTTCAACATGTTCGATGACGACGATTTTGTCGGCTCCGATGCCTGTGCCTACGATCGCGTCGCGATGTTGAACGGGCTGCCTGCAACCCAGGTCTGCTTTCAGCAAGGCCCCACGGTTGGCGGGCTGCTGCCGGCCGATGTGGATGGCACCATAGCGCCGCCCTCCGGTTCGCCCAACTACATGATGACCTACGGCGCCAATTCCCTGGAGCTGTACAAGTTTCACGTGGACTTCAATACTCCCTCGAACTCCACCTTCACCGGCCCCACCGCGATTCCGGTCGCGGCCTTCACCCCATTGTGCAATGGCGGCAAGGATTGTGTTCCGCAACTCGGCACCGACCAGCAGTTGGATTCGCTTGCCGACCGGCTGATGTACCGGCTGGCGTATCGCAATTTCGGCCAGCACGAGTCGCTGGTGGTGAACCACTCGGTTGCGGTGAACGGCTCGAGCGGCATCCGGTGGTACGAGATCCAAGCGCCGGGTGGTACGCCCGTGATTGCGCAGCAGGGAACCTATGCCCCTGACACCAGCTATCGCTGGATGGGCAGCGCCGCCATGGATCACATTGGAGACCTGGCGGTAGGCTACAGCGTCTCCAGCGCAGGAATGTATCCGTCGATCGCATTTGCCGGCCGTATGCCATCCGATCCGGCGGGGACATTGGAAGCGGAAACGGGTATCTTTTCGGGGAGCGGCTCGCAAACCAACGCCAACCGGTGGGGCGATTACAGCGCCATGACCGTCGATCCGGTCGACGACTGCACTTTCTGGTACACGCAGCAATACCAGCCCGCAAACGGGGCCTTCAATTGGCATACCCGAATTACAAACTTCAAATTTCCCGGCTGTAGTAGCGGAGGGTACATAGGGTTCTTTCCCGCGACCCTCAACTTCGGTGACCAGGCGCAAGGAGCCCAAAGCGCGGCCCAGCCAATCACCCTGAGCAACCTGGAATCGGCTCCCCTCACCATCAGCAGCATTGTTGCAGCCGGCGACTTTGTACAGAACAACAACTGCGGCACAGGGCTGGCGGCGAATGCCCAATGCACCATCAACGTGAGTTTCCGCCCTACGGCGACCGGGCTCCGCACCGGCACCTTGACCGTCACCGACAACGGCCCGGGAAGTCCGCGCGTAGCGAGTCTGGCCGGACTAGGCACGCTGGCGGTCACCTGCACACCGAACACGCTTTCCAATGGCAGCTTCGAGAGCGGCACGATGCAGTGCTGGACGGCGGGCGGCGCACTCGTGCCCCAGGTCTCGACTGCGCGGGCGCAGGCCGGCAGTTTCAGCGCGCTACTGGGGGCAACCGGCATGCCCGAGCCGGACGGCGACTCCTGGATCTACCAAACCATTACGGTGCCCACATGGATGCAAGATCCCATCCTGACCTTCTGGTACTGGCCGTGGAGCAGCGACACCATCGATCACAACTGGCAGGAAGCGCAACTGCGCGACAGCCAGGGAAACATGCTGGCGCAGATCTTCAAAGCCGCCTCCAACACCCAAACCTGGACGCCTGTGAGCTTCAATCTTTCCGCCTACGCGGGACAGACCTTGCAACTTTATTTCAACGTTCACGAGGACGGATACGGCGACCCAACGTACATGTACCTGGACAATGTCTCGATCACCGATGGCCTCGCGGGTTTGCGATTCATTCCAGTTACTCCGTGTCGTGTTGCCGATACTCGCGGACCCGATGGGACTTTCGGTGGTCCATCGATGGTGGGCGGCAGCTCGCGAGCCTTCCCCATTCCGCAAGCAAACTGCGGGATTCCGCAGAGCGCTGCCGCATACTCCTTGAACGTCTCGGTGGTACCGCACGGCTCGCTGAACTTCCTGACCATCTGGGCGGCGGGAAGCAGCCTACCCACGGTCGCTACGCTGAACTCTTATGACGGGCGCATTAAGGCAAATGCCGCGATTGTTGCCGCCGGCAGCAGCCAGGCAGTGAGCGTGTTCGTGACAGATACGGCGGATGTGATCCTGGACATCGATGGCTATTTTGTTTCGGAAAGCGATAGTTCGGCGCTGGCATTCTTCCCCTTATCGCCGTGCCGTGTGGTGGACACCCGCAACGCCAATGGAGCGCTGGGCGGTCCGCAAGTGCAGAATGGCCAATCCCGAGATTTTCCCGTGCTTCAGGCGCACGCCTGCAACATCCCAAGCACCGCCCAAGCCTATTCGCTGAACTTCGCGGCGCTGCCCAAGAATGGGCGGGCGCTCGGATATCTGACCGTGTGGCCGGCAGGGCAGTCGCGCCCGCTAGTCTCGACGCTCAACGCACCGACGGGGACAATCACCGCGAACGCCGCTATCGTTCCGGCGGGCACTGGCGGCGACATCATGGTATATCCCTATGGCAATGCCACCGACCTGGTCGTCGACATCAATGGCTACTTTGCGCCGGCGTCGTCGGCGCCTAATCCGATGTCGCTCTACAATGTGCAGCCCTGCCGCGTTTTGGATACCCGCATTCCTTCGCCGGGACAGCTGTTCGAGAACGAATTGACGGTGAACGTCATGGGAGGTCCGTGTCCTCTGCCGTCATCCGCCAACGCCTATGTGCTGAACGCGACGGTTGTACCTTCGGGGCCGCTGGGATTCCTCACGTTGTGGGCGGATGGCCAGCCACAACCGGTGGTCGCAAGCTTGAATGCCGTCGATGGCGCGGTCACTTCCAATATGGCCATCGTGCCCACAACGGACGGCGAGATCGACAGTTTTGCCTTCGGCTGGACGAACCTGATCCTCGATGTTTTTAGTTATTTCGCGCCTTAGCGCAATCGTGCAGCCGGCGAACGGGCCTGTGATTGGTCTTTCCGCCAGGCAGACTCAGCGGTTCGTCCCACTCGTCGGCTGCGCGACTTTACATTGACGGCATTTGTCCTGCACAATACCTCAGCAATATCTCTGCGGGAGTGAGGATCTGTTGAAGTTTCGCGGCTGGCTGCTGATGTTGCTCTTCGCGCATGTCATGCTGCACCCCTGGGTGCATGCAATTGGCATCGATAAAGCGGCCGCTGACCAAGGTGCTTTTTCAAGCGCCTCGACCGATTCGCAAGCTGCTGCGGCAGCGTGTGATCAATGCGAGCTCTGTCGCGTCGGTCACAATGCGACCATCGCCTCCCCGTTGCCCAGAACCGACCTGCTGAATCCTCTTTGGATCGATATTGCCCTGCAAGCGGTCAACTACGCCTCGCTGCAGGCTGACTGCCGCATACCTTCCCGAGCACCTCCGGCCCGGTAACTCATTTCGCAATGGAAATTACTGCGGGGCGCGTCACTTCACATGCGCGCTCTGCGGGAAGCAGTTCCATCCACTCTGTCTTGCGTAGGCCGCTCAGCCGAGTAAGACAGAGCTCAGCGAAATTGGAGGACCTAATGTTTCGAGAACCGCAAAAGCGTTCCTATTCGGGAGCAGCGAATTCACGTGCATCATTCCTGGCGAAGGGTTGTTTCACTCTGCTGCTCCTGGCGCTTGCCATATTGCTTTCATTCGCGCATGCTCGCGCCCAGACAACCGGTTCATCGTCGGTGAGCGGAACCGTCGCAGATCCGTCGGGTGCGGTTGTTCCGGGCGCAACGGTAGAGATCAGGAATCCCGTCAGTCAATTTACTCGAACGGCCACCACGGACAACGATGGAAAGTTTTCTTTCGCCAACGTGCCGCTGAACGGCTACCACATGATCGTGACGGCTACGGGCTTCGCCCCATACGCGCAAGACGTAGACGTTCGGTCGGCCGTTCCGACCACGGTAAAGGTCAGCCTTCAGATCTCGGCCACGGCGGAAAATGTCACCGTGCAAGGCGAGGCCGGCGACCTGATTGAGAATGATCCGACCTTCCACACGGATGTGGATCGCGGATTGTTTTCAAAACTTCCCTTGGAAAGCACATCGTCGGGGCTCAGCTCGCTGGTCACTCTGGCCAGTCCTGGCGTAGCGGCTGATTCCAATGGCCTGCTTCACGGCTTGGGCGATCACAACGAGGACTCTTTTTCGCTCGACGGGCAGCCCATTACCGACCAGCAGAGCAAAGTGTTCTCCAATCAAGTCCCAGTCGACGCGGTGCAGTCCATGACCGTCATTGCTGGCGCTCCACCCGCCGAGTACGGCGATAAGACCAGTCTCGTTATTGCCCTCACTACCCGTTCGGGACTTGGCGTAACCACACCTCATGCCGACATCACCACTTCCTACGGCACGTTTGGTACAGCCAACCTTGATGGCGATTTTTCTTATGGCGGCAAGAATTGGGGGAACTTCATCGCCCTGAACGGATTAAACACCGGGCGCTTCCTTGACGGTCCGGAGTTCGTCGTATTGCATGACCACGGCAACGAAGAGAACGTTTTCGACCGCGTGGACTACGTGCTTTCCGATGCGGACGCTTTTCACTTGAACTTCCAATTTACCCGCTCGTGGTTCCAGACGCCGAATTCGTTCGACCAGGAATATCACGATATCAACGGCGCCCTCGCTTTGAATCCTTTGACCGGCGTCCCACTAGGCCCGACCGACCAGCGTTCGAAGATTTTGACCTTCAACATTGCGCCCACCTGGACGCACACCCTCAGTCCCAATTCCATCTTCAATCTCACCGGTTTCGTGCGGCGCGACGCCTACGACTATTACCCCAGCAACGATCCTTTCGATGATCTTGGCGCTCCAGACCTCCAGCGGCAGACCGTTGCCCAGCAGCGCACGCTCCTGAATGCCGGCGCCCTCGCGAATATTACGTACACCAAGGGCATTCACAACGTTAAGGCGGGAATTACCTACGACCAGACATTCCTGAACGAGAATGATCAGCTCGGGATCATCGACCCAACCTACAATGCACCCTGCTTGAATGCCACCGGATTCCCGGTGAACGGATTTACTAACCCTTCGCAGTGTGCGGCTGCGGGATATCTGCCGAACACTCCGGCTAACCCACTCGCAGCCGGCTCGGCATATATTCCCTACTTCAACTCGGTGCTGCTGCCTTACGACCTTACGCGTGGAGGAACTCTATTTCCGTTCTACGGCCATACCGACGTGAAAGAACTCGCGATGTACCTACAGGACACCATTTCGGTGCGCAACTGGAGCTTCAACCTGGGCATACGCGGCGATTTTTATAACGGGCTTACCACCGCAAACCAGGCAGAGCCGCGCGTTGGGATTTCTTACAACGTGGCCAAGACGAACACCGTGCTGCGCGTGTCGTACGCGCGTACCCTGGAGACTCCTTTCAATGAGAACCTGGTGCTTTCCAGCCTGGGATGCGGCTCGTCCGTCTTGAATCCTCTTCTGGCTTGCACGTCAACTAACTTGACGCGATTAGCTCCCGGTTATCGCAATGAATTTCACGCCGGGTTGCAGCAGGCCTTTGGAAAATATCTCGTCATCGATGGCGAATATATCTGGAAGTACACCCACAACGCCTATGACTTCAGCGTGTTGGGCAATACGCCCATCACGTTTCCTATCGAGTGGGCGCGCTCCAAAATTCCTGGCTTTGCCCTTCGCGCCAGCGTTCCCAACTACCACGGTTTTTCTGCGCTGGTGGTCATGTCCAGCGTGGCTGCCCGGTTCTTTAATCCGCAAGTGGGCGGAGCCGGCGCCGCTCCTCTGGCGCCCAGCGGAGTTTTTCGCATCGACCACGACGAGGCTTTCAACCAGACTTCCCATCTGCAATATCAGACCCCGTGGAAGCGCGGACCATGGCTTGGTTTCAACTGGCGCTTCGACAGCGGACTGGTTGCGGGAAACGTGCCCTGTTATGGACTCAACCCGGGTAACGACTGCCCGCAATCGACCATCTTCAACGGAGCCCCGGCCATTACGATGACCGATGTCCTCGGCATACCGTTGACCGCCGATCAGGAGTTCGAAGCTGGATTTACCTGTAATGGTGTGCACGCAACTCCCACCATGGCCTTGCCGTTCATTTGTCCGGCTTCGCAGTTCGGCTCGACCCTGACTCAGGTACCCTCACCGGGAACCGAGAACGACGATAAGAACCCACCCCGCATCGCCCACCGCAACCTTTTTGATCTCGCGGTTGGCGATGAGAATTTATTTGGGGGAGACAAGTACAAGTGGAGCGCGCGAGTGACGGTCATCAACCTTGCGAACAACTACGCGCTCTATAACTTTTTGTCCACGTTCAGCGGCACGCACTACGTATCGCCGCGAGCGATTACCGGCCAGATCGGATTCCACTTCTAGGCAGTGGTTGGGGTATGAAGTGAGCGCCTGGAAGCCATTGGTGGGTTGCGCCTAAACTGAAGATGCCACTGCAATGAGTGGCATCTTCAAAGGCGGAAGCGACGGCCCGGACAGATACTAACCGATTATGATTTGCTCTTGCGTTTACGCTCGGCCCAGCGCTGTTTCATCATGTCAGAGATGCGCTTGCGGGCAGCCGCGCTCATGTGTCTGCGGGGACGCTTGCCGGCAGAAGCAGAAGCGGTACTGCTACCGGCCCCGCTTCCTGCCGGTCTTCCACGGCGGCGCGGCCCAGGGCCCTCCAAAGCTGCTATGGCTGAGTTGAGACGGTCACGCTCTCGTTTGAGATCCGCGAGTATGTTTTGAATATCCATGCTTCTCCCTTTCGAATTGAGATAACCCCACAATACTAGATACCACCAATAATACCGATAATTCGCCAACAAGCATATCACTTGTGTGGTCTGGCATGCTGATGGTTACTAAGTAGCACCTTTGCTTATGCGCAGGATGGACCTAACATGGGATGTATTCTCGCATTAAAGGGTCGCAAAATGCGGCCAAGGTTTGCTGGATGGGTCAGCAAGAAAGGAGGAGTTTCTGGTGTCTGAAAAGAGCTACCACATGACCCCGCAGCAGTTCCGGGAGTACGGGCGCTCCGTAGTGGATTGGGTCGCAGACTATTACGAACGGGTGGAGGGCCTGCCGGTGCTATCGCAGGTGAAGCCCGGCGACATACAGCGCATGCTGCCGGCAGAAGCGCCGGCCCGCGGCGAAGACTTCACTGCCATGCTGCAAGACATGGACCGGATCATTCTGTCCGGAGTAACCCATTGGCAGTCGCCAAATTTCTTTGCCTACTTTCCCGCGAATGCCTCTGGGCCATCCATTCTGGGCGATCTACTATCGTCCGCTCTTGGCGTCCAGGGCATGTTGTGGGCCACGAGCCCAGCCTGCACCGAGCTAGAAACTCGCGTTCTGGATTGGCTGGTGCAGATGTTAGGACTGCCCAGCAAGTTCCTATCGACGGAAACAGGAGGCGGCGTGATCCAGGACACCGCGTCTAGTTCCTCGTTATGCGCCATGCTGGCGGCCCGCGAGCGAACCACTCAATACGCCGGCAACCGCCAGGGTTGTCGAGGCGGACTGGTTGCCTACACGTCGAACCAGGCGCACTCCTCGCTGGAGAAGGCGGCCATGGTCTGCGGCATCGGTACGGACAATCTGCGCCTGGTCGAGGTGGATGACCGCTTCGCCATGCGCGCCGATGCTTTATCCAGGCAGATCGAGGAGGACCGCAGGTGCGGTTTAACGCCGTTTTTTGTCTCGGCTACGGTGGGAACGACTTCCTCGAATGCTCTGGATCCCCTGCCGTTAATCGGCGCGGTTTGTGCCGAAGAGCGTCTTTGGTTTCACGTTGACGCAGCCATGTCGGGTACGGCGGCGGTTTGCCCCGAATTGCGCTACATTCACCAGGGACTCGCGTTCGCCGACAGCTATACCTTCAATCCTCATAAATGGATGTTCACCAACTTCGATTGCAATTGCTTCTATGTTGCCGATCGCAAGGCGCTCATCGATACCTTAAGCATCCTTCCGGAGTACCTGCGCAATCAGGCGACGGAGTCAGGAGCAGTTATCGACTACCGTGATTGGCACATCCCGCTGGGCCGCCGGTTTCGTTCGCTGAAGCTATGGTTTGTGATTCGCCATTATGGGATTGAGGGCTTGCAGTATCACGTTCGCCGCCACGTCGAGCTCGCGCAGGAATTCTCGCGCTGGGTGCAACGGGATGACCGCTTCGAGCTAGCGGCGCCGGCTCCTTTGAACCTGGTGTGCTTTCGGCATCGGGGTGGAGACAAAGCAAACGAGGAGCTGATGAGTCGATTGAATACTAGCGGCGACCTTTTTTTGACCCACACGCGCCTGGACGGCAGATTCACGTTGCGCTTATGCATCGGGCAAACTAATACGGAACAGCGTCACGTTGAGGGCGCATGGCGGAGAATTCAGGAAGAGGCAGGGAAGCTGTAAATCCTATCGAATATTGAACACGCTCTTGGTCCAGCCGGCGGCGGATGCCCCCGTACCCACCCATGGCGTAATCCGTTCCAGGCGGTGGTTGCCGTGCTTGTGGAACATGTAGCCGATTGCCAGCGCGAGGCCCACCGAGCCAACCTGCCACGCCGCAATGCCGCCGCACGACTGGGTGGGGATCCAATCCTCCCGGCCACCATCGGAAAGCTCACGGCAGGTTTTGATGGTATCGAGTACCCGCATTCCACTATGAGCGGAAAGCGCGAGCAGTTGTTGCCGGTCGAAGAACCTGTGCTCAAGCGGCTGGTCGCCTAATGCGGGTTGCGGCTTCGAACTGCTGCTCGCAACCGGAGCAAACGCATCCGTTACTTTGGTTGCGGCCACTTCCTGTGCTGGCAGGGAGAGCGCGAGCACACTGCTCACCACGGCCCATACCAGGAGTTTTGGGGGTGTCATACTTCCTGAACCTAGCAAATGTTGCCAGACGAGGAACTCCGGTAAACACCGCAGGCGTCTGGGATGTTGTACCTAATCGCAAGCTCCAACTAGAGCCGGCAGGCTCCCCCTTTTAGGCCCGCCGGCCCAGCGTCAGCTACCGGAGGTAACTGAACCCTGACTCTTACTAGGGGCAACCAGCTTAATCGGCAGCTCCGTCCGATCACGTCTGGCTTCTGGTTATTACATCGTCGGAAGAGGTACTAAACTTCAACCCAAAGCTGGGTTATGATTCCGGTTGCGCGAGGAGGCCGTGATGGGCGCCAGCGACTTCGAGTTCAGGTACCGCTTCTGGATCTTCGGTGCGATCTTCTTCTTCGCTTTCGGCAGTTACAACCTGGACCACGTGAATGCCAGCCAGGCGCTGATGGAATGGATTGCGCGCCTGCGTGGCGTCGCTGCGGCAGACTGGCAGTACCACGCAATCTTTGCCATCGCGGCGCTTTTCTGTGTTGCGAACGCCGTGGTGCGCACCTGGGCCACGGCCTACCTCAATCCCGAGGTCATGGTGGATTCGCGCTTACACAGCACGCGCCTGGTAGCCGACGGGCCCTATCGTTACGTTCGCAATCCCCTATATTTCGGGAATGTTTTATTGGCGATTGGATTTGGCATGATGGCCAGCCGCATTGGATTTGTCATTCTGGTTGGGGGAATGATTGGGTACGTCTACCGGCTGATTTTGCGCGAAGAAGCAGTAATTCGGGCAAGCCAGGGCGAGAGTTATCGCGCTTATTGCGACGCGGTGCCGCGGCTGCTGCCGGCGCTGCGTCCCAAACTGCCATCCTCGGGCGCAAAGCCGAATTGGGGAGACGGCCTACTTGGCGAAGCGTTTATGTGGGTGCTGGCCTTATCTATCCTGGCGTTCGCCGTAGTGCTGAACTTGAAGGTGTTTTTTATGGTGCTGGGCTCGGCTTATGTGGTGTACGCCATTTGCTACGCCGTGATCCGAAAGCGCCAGAAAACAATTATGACGGACGTGTCTCCCTCTGAAGCGGCACGTCCCCCGACAAATATTGGTCATAGTAAGTCCGGGTCTTAGTCGGACTCGTTACTGTATACCGGCTCCTCAACCTCGAAGGGGACCTCGAGGCCGCCGCCGGAACCAAAGGCAGCTTCATCTGCCATCTTCTGCAGCTCCTGTTCGAATTCCCGGCTGCGCCAGCGCACAACCAGAAGCTCCTTGCGATCGCGACCGTGGCCGTGACAAAGTGGACAAAGAACCTCATCTTTTTCGGGTTGCATAGGCTCGCTCCAATCGACGCCTATATTGCAAACCCGAATCGTGTCCGGAGCAGTGAGCCGGGTCACGCGAGCATGTGAGAGCGCGGAAGGCATCTCGATGTTATGGGTTGCGGCCCACAAAGAAGTTGCCTCCGCGGCTGCGAGCGGAGGCAATCTGGTTCGCGCCTGAGGGCGGAGAGCCGATAACTATTTCAATACGAATACCCGTCGGGCTGGGAAACTGCGCCAACCTCAACCTGCGTGTCGATGTAGCCGCGACCTGACTCGATGGCCTGCCGGTCGAGCTGCAACAGCTTGGGATTGGTCACGGTCGCTTCGAGCACCGAGATGGCCGATTCCGCCGGCAAGCATTCGGTCTCTTCCAGCAGTGCGCCCAGCATCACTACATTCGCCACTTTTGCCGAGCCCAGCTTGTCGGCAATGTCCGATGCCGGCACACAGATCACGCGCGCTTGCGGCGCGCTGAATCCCTCGGGCGGCTTGGTGCTGTTGTAGAGAATCAGGCCGCCGGAGGCAACGCTCCCGGCGAACTTGTGCAAGGACAGCTCGTTCATTGCGATCAGCACATCAGGCTGTGCAATTAAAGGTGTGCCGATGCGATCATGCGATAGCGTCACATGACAGTGCGCGCTGCCGCTGCGCATCTCCGGGCCGTAGGACGGGAGCCAGCTCACCTCCAGATGCTCGCGCAGTCCCATCTCCGCCAGCAACTGCCCCATCAGCAGAACGCCTTGACCGCCAAAGCCGGCAATCTTAACGGTCAGGTCGCGGGTGTGATGATGATGGCGAGGGGCCGATATCTCGGCTGCGCCCTCGGTCACCTCCAACGCCTCAGCAATGGTCTTGTGCGGCACTTTCGCGTCTTCGGGAAGCTCAGGCTTGCGGTCGCGGAAACACGCCGAGGGGGAAGGTCTTCATGAGCGTCTCGCCGACCCACTTGCGGGCGACCACCGGATCCATCTTGAGGATCGTCGGGCAGGGCGACAGGAACTCGACCAGCGAGAAGCCGCCGCCGTTCTTCTGGATCTCGAGCGCCTTCTTCACGGCTTTCTTCGCCTTCATGATGTTCTTCATGTCGCTGAGGGAGACGCGCTCCAGATAAGTTGGCGTTTCCAGGGCGGCCAGCAGCTCGCAGACATGGATCGGAAGTCCCTCATTGTGGGAGCGGCGTCCCCAGGGCGATGTCGTGCTCTTCTGTCCCACCAGCGTGGTGGGCGCCATCTGTCCGCCGGTCATGCCATAAATGGAGTTGTTGACGAAGAACACGCAAATGTTCTCGCCGCGGTTGGCGGCATGAATGATCTCCGCCGTGCCGATGGCTGCCAGGTCACCGTCGCCCTGGTAAGCCATGACAATCGCCTCCGGATTGGCGCGCTTCAGCGCCGTCGCCGCCGCCGGCGCGCGGCCGTGGGCCACCTGCACGTTGCCCACGTCGAAGTAGTAATAGGCAAAAACCGAGCAGCCAACCGGACTCACCAAAATCCCGCGATCCTGGACTCCCAGTTCAACCAGCGCCTCGGCAATCAGCTTGTGGACTACACCATGTCCGCAGCCGGGGCAGTAATGCGTCTGGTGCTGCAGCTCGGCCTTGCGATCGTACTTGTCGTAAAACGCCGGCGATTTTTCGTGAATTACCTGATAGCCTTCCACGATTTTCTCCTATGTCATCCTGAGCGAGCCCGCTTTAGCGGGCGAGTCGAAGGACCTCTACCGTCTCGAGGCAATCCCACGACTCATACGTGCGCTGCCATGCGCGCGAACACCTGCGCGGTTATCTCGTCCGCCATGGGAACGTTGCCGCCAACGCGTCCGTAGTACTCCACGGGAACGCTGCCGTTCAGCGCCAGCTTCACGTCCTCCACCATCATCCCTGTGCTCAATTCCACCGCCAGCACTTGCTTGACGTGCTTCGCCGTTTCGCACAGCTCGCGCGACGGAAACGGCCACAGCGTAATGGGACGGAACAGCCCGGCTTTCATGCCTTGCGCGCGCAAGTGATCGACCGCCGTGCGCAACACCCGCGAGACGATGCCGAAGCCCACCAGCAGCACGTCAGCATCTTCGGTGAGGTAGTTCTCGTGGCGGCTCTCCAGCTCCTGCGCCAGCATGTACTTCGATTCCAGCTTGCGGACGTGCGCTTCCAGCGCGTCTGGCTCCAGAACAATGGAGCTGATCATGTTCTTCTTGGTCTCAGCCGTCCCTTTCACCGCCCAGTCCTTTTCCGGCGGCACGATCTCACGCATTTTGATTTCGAGGGGCTCCATCATCTGGCCGACATAGCCGTCGGTCATGATGACGACGGGATTGCGATAGCGGTCGGCCAGTTCAAAGGCGAGCACGGTGAGGTCGAACATCTCCTGCACCGACGCCGGCGCGAGCACCAGGTTGCGATAGCAGCCGTGGCCGCCGCCTTTCACCATGGCGAAGTAGTCGCTTTGTTCGGGAGCGATATTGCCCAGCCCCGGGCCGCCGCGAACCACATCAACGATGACGCCCGGCAGCTCGGCGCCCGCCATGTAGGACATGCCTTCTTGCATCAGGCTCACTCCCGGCCCGGATGAGCCGGTCATGACTCGGATGCCGGCCGACGCTGCGCCGTAAACCATGTTGATGGCCGAAACTTCACTCTCCGCCTGCAGGAAAGTGCCGCCGACTTCCGGAAATAGCAGCGAGGCGTACTCCGCGATCTCGCTGGCCGGCGTGATGGGATAGCCGTAGTAGGCGCGACAACCCGCCAGTACCGCGCCCTTGACGATGGCGACATTTCCTTTACAGAGCTGCCGCATTGGCCACCTCCTGTTTCGGCGGCACGGGCGTTGTGGCCGTCTGGGCCTGTGGAATCAGCCGCTCGACGATGATTGCGCCGGGCTCGGGACAGCAATAGTAGCAAGCGCCGCAGCCGGTGCAGTCCTCGCCGGTATATTGCGCCGGATGCACGCCGTACTTGTTAAGCTCAGGCGCCAGCTCAAGACATTCAGGAGGACACGAATCCACGCACAGGCCGCATCCCTTGCATTCTTCCTGATCGATGATCACGTTACCGCGCGGTTGCGATGCCATTTGTTTTCTAACCTCGCACTTCCACTGCGTAGTTGTTGTGTTGAAACCAGCGTTGCTGTTCGCAATACGCCGACAATTCGTCGCGAAAATTGGGGTGGGCAATCTCAATGAGCGCCTCCGCTCGCTGTCGCACCGTGCGCCCGTGCAGATAGGCAACTCCATACTCCGTCACGATGTAGTGCACATCGCCGCGGGTGGTGAGAACGCCCGCGCCATGCGCCAGTCGCGGCACAATCCGCGAAACTTTGTCATTCTTGGCGGTCGAGGGCAACGCGATGATCGGTTTGCCGTACTTCGAACGAGCTGCCCCGCGAACGAAATCGAGCTGTCCACCGAAGCCGCTGTAGAACTGCGGGCCGATGGACTCGGCACAGACCTGCCCCGTCAGGTCAACTTCAATCGCGGAGTTGATGGCCACCATGCGATCGTTCATCGCAATGCGGAAGGGGTCGTTGGTGTACGCCGAGGGATGAAATTCGAAGATCGGGTTCTCGTCGATGAAGTCGAACAGCGTTCGGGTACCGAGCACAAAGCTGACGATGATCTTCCTGGGTTTCAGGTTCTTGCGCCGGCCATTCATGATTCCGGCATCGATGAGCGGAATAGCATTGTCGGAAATCATCTCGGTGTGCACGCCCAGGTCTTTGCGGTCCATCAGGTTGGGCAGGATAGCGTCGGGTATTGCGCCTATCCCACATTGTAAGACGGAGCCGTCTTCGATCAGGGTGGCGACGCGCGCCCCGATCTGCTGAAACACGTCGTTGCTGGGCTGCTTCTTGAGTTCGCAAAGCGGACGCGACAACTCGACGATGCTGTCGAGCTCGCTAACATGGATAAAGCTGTCGCCATAGGTGCGCGGCATCTGCGCGTTCACCTGCGCCACCACATGGTGAGCGTACTTGGCCGCCGTCAGCGTGCATTCGACCCCCACGCCGAAGCTGCAATAGCCGTGCGGATCGGGCGGCGAAACCTGGATCAGCGCCACGTCGATCGGCATCTCACCGTTCTCGAACAGCGCTTCCACTTCGCTCAGGAAAATGGGGGTGTAGTCGGCGCGTCCATCATTGACCGCCTCGCGCACATTGCCGCCGACGAACAGCGCATTATGGCGAAAGTGCTCCGCCATCTCCGGCGCGCAGTAGGGCGAGGTCCCCATCGTCAGCAGGTGCATCAGTTCAACGTTCTTGACGTAAGGAGCGCGCACCATCAGCGCTTCTACCAACGCTTCGGGTTCGGCGCAGCCGGGGTGAATGTACACCCGCATACCCGATTCCACGCAGGCCAAGGCGTCGGGCGCGCTCTTCAATTTGCTGCGGTAATCGTCAATCCAGGACATCGAGGCTCCCTATGTGCGCTCAGGCGGAAACCACATCCGCCTTCACCGTGTATCCTGCCGTCGCCCGCTCGTGTCCCAAAGCAGCGTAGTAGATGGCGAGATTGAAAAATTTGTCCAGCATCTCCAGCAGTTCGACTTCGCCGAATATCTCCGCCGGATGCTCCAGTTCGGCGTGCTTCTGCAGGTAATCCCAGAGGTTCTCGCGCACCAGGCAGATCATCCACACGACCTGGCTGACCGGCACACCTTGGGCCGCGCGCTGGGCGCCGATCTCCAGGTACCGCGCTTCAATATCAGCTTCGGTCTTGCCCAGCAGCCATTCGCCCAGATGGTGATAGACCCCATAGACTTTCTCCGTGAGTTCGCTCTCCGGAACGCTGGCGTAAGCCGAGCATTTGCCGCATTCCCGGTAACGCGCGTGCAAACTGCGAGCCAGTCCATCGGAATGATTTTCGATTAGTTTGACCAGGCGATATGCGTGCAACATGCGGCCACCTCTCCACCTCGGCCGCGGCTGCATAAGGCAGGGTGCACCAACGGCTTCGGCCCTCACACTCTTACTCTCAAGTGTCGCTTACGGTGGAGAATTGGGCCGTGATTCGAATCACGCGCAAAAGTGACTTAGGTCACGAAAAAGCCGCTTTTGGCTCTTGGTTCCTTGCCTTTCGCTTTGGGCTGTGAAGAATAAGCTGGCGGTTTAGGGCCGACAGGAGATAACTACTTTGGATCCAAAATCCACAGCTTGCCACCAGCCGCCTGGTTTAACTGCGAATGGTGAAGAGCGAATCCAGAAAAACGAATAGCGAAAAGGAATAGAATAGAATAGCGAAAAGCGGCCTGCATGACATTTGTCACTCCCACGCGCTGACAATCGCCACTACTGGCCAACTTGTTGATCGGCGATGATCGCTACCGTAGTCGAAGTTAGAAGGAGCACGGGAGAGAACGATGTCAACCGCACTTCTCGAAATGCCGCACCCCGCAAGCATTCCGCAACCGTCGTCCATCGCACGCACGCGCAGTTTAAAGAAGAGCTATGGGACGATCGTGGCTCTGCACGACGTCAATCTTGAAATTCGCGCCGGTGAGCTGCTGGCATTGCTGGGGCCGAACGGCGCGGGCAAGACCACGCTGGTGCATGTGCTGCTCGGCATGGCCCGGCCCGATTTCGGATCCGTTTCGGTTTTCGGCGCCGATCCTTATACCGGCGAAGTTCAAACTCGCGTCGGCGCAATGTTGCAGGTCGGCCGCGTGCCGGAGACGCTGAAAGTCCGCGAGCACATCGACCTGTTCTCGTCTTACTATCCGGCTCCGCTGCCGATGGAAGAAACGCTGGCGATCGCCGGGCTGACGGAAATCAAGAATCGCCCTTATGGCGAGCTGTCCGGCGGGCAAAAGCAGCGCGTCCTGTTCGCCATCGCCGTCTGCGGCGATCCTGACCTGCTTTTTCTCGACGAGCCTACGGTCGGCCTCGACGTCGAAGCGCGCCGCCTGATGTGGACGCAGATTCGCTCGCTTATCGCACGCGGCAAGACCATTCTGCTCACCACGCATTACCTGAATGAAGCCGACGCGCTCGCCGATCGCATCCTCGTACTCAACCGGGGAGCAATCATCGCCGAAGGCACGCCGGCGGAGATCAAGGCGCGTGCCATGGGCAAGCAGGTTCGCTGCACCAGCCGGCTCGCGCTCGATGAAATTCGCCGGATTCCCGGCGTGTTGAGCGCCAAAGCCGATCGCAATGCCTTCGAGTTGCACGTCAACGCGGCCGAGCCGGTCGTCCGCGAGCTGTTGCAGCGCGACCAATGGCTGGCCGATCTGGAAGTCACCAACGCAGGGCTGGAAGAGGCGTTCCTGGCGCTGACGCAGAACCACAACGCCGAGTCGAAGGAGAACTAAGATGGCTGCCACTACTTTTCCTGCTCCCGTCGTTCTCGCAAAGCGCTCGCTGGGGCAGATGCTCGCGATACACGCCAAGGAAGCTAAGTACGAGCTCATCAACAAAACCCGCATTCCGATTTATGCCATCTCGACCGTCGTCTTTCCGCTGATGTTCTACGTGCTGTTCGGCATCGTGCTGCCGGGCGGAAAGGACCGGCAGGAGAGCGCAACCTACTTGCTGGCCACTATGGGATGCTTCGGGATCATCGCCGTGGCGCTGTTCGGCTTCGGCGTGAGCCTGGCGATGGAACGCGGCCAGGGCTGGCTGCAAATGAAGCGCGCCTCGCCCATGCCGGTGAGCGCATACTTCCTGGCCAAGCTGTTCGCAGCCGTCGTCTTCAGCACCGTGATCATGCTGCTGTTGCTCGGCGTGGGCATAGCGTTCGGCGGCGTACGCCTGCCCTTCGCGACGGCAGCTAAGCTGGTCGGCATCCTGGTGGCCGGCTCGATTCCTTTCAGCGCCATGGGGCTGGCGATTGGCTACTTCGCCAAGCCAAACTCCGCGCCGGCGCTGGTCAACCTGATCTATCTGCCGATGTCGTTCTGCTCAGGCTTGTGGATTCCGCTGTTCATGTTGCCTCACGGCCTGCGTGTACTGGCGCACTGGTTGCCGCCGTTCCATCTGGCCCAACTCGCGTTGAGCACGGTTGGGATGGAGCAGAATCCCACCCCGGCCTGGGGGCATGTGGAGGCGCTGGTGGCATTCACGCTGATCTGTCTCGGTCTGGCGGCGTGGGGTTATCGGCGGGATGAAGGGAAAACGTATGGATGAGAAGGACGCTCTTCGCTTTTCGCCAAACAGGTACGGGCAGCCATGGCTGGATGTGGGATGGCTATCCTCTCTGGCGAAGAGCGAATGGCGAAGGGCGATGAATCGTCGATATGAAGCCAAGGGCTTACTCAGTTCGTATACAGGACAAGGTCACAGCGAGGAGGCCACCATGCAAAGCAAAACCGCACAATGGATCCTGTGGGCGATTACGATGACCATCTTCCTCGCCCTGACACTCAGCGGACATTTCGATTGGTTGGGTGTGGCAATCGTGTTGTCCTCGCTGGTGTGGTACACGCTTGTACCGCGCACTACTTCCAGATAACAATAGAAGCGGCATAGCTGATAGGGAACACGTCATGAACACCATCCAGAAGCTCTGGTACAAAATCTACCCCTCCACGGACGAGCACAAATGGTTCCCGATCGTGTGGCTGCCGTTCATGATCTGGTTCTTTATCGACCCGATCTGGTGGCAGCACCGTACGCCGCTGCTGGTCATCGGCAACACCATCTTCGGCCTGGTTTTCATTTGGGTGTACCTATACGCCTTCTCTCACCCCGAGCCGCACCGGCTGATCGCCGCGAGTGGGCTGCTTGTGATGGCAGCATGCCTGGTGCCCACCAACCATGGAGCCGTGTGCGGCCTGTTTGTCTATGCCATCGCTGCCGGGGCTTTTACCACCAATCGTGCGCGTGTAGTCCTCTTTATGGGCGTCGACCTCGGCCTCATGGGTGTTTACGCTTATCACCTGAAGCTCCCCTTTGTTTTCTGGGGTTTTATGCTGCTGCTCATCGTTCTGGTGGGCATAGGGAACTATCTCGCTGCGGTCGCGCACTGCGCGGGAGAGAAGCTGCGCAAGGCCGACGTTGAGATCGAACACCTGGCCAAGGTCGCCGAACGTGAACGCATCGCGCGCGATCTGCACGATCTGCTGGGCCATACGCTATCGCTCATTACGCTGAAAGCGGAGCTGGCGCGTAAGCTCGTGGATCGCGATCCGCAGCGCGCTAAAGAGGAAATGCTGGACGTGGAGCGTACCTCGCGCGCTGCGCTGGCCGACGTGCGCGAGGCCATCAGCGGATACCGCGGCGAAGGGCTCGCGGCCGAACTTGTCCGTGCGCGCAAGACGCTCGAGACCGCCGGCGTCTCCGTGGATTCCGAGATCGCCGAGTTGCCCCTCAGCCCGGCGCAGGAGACGGTGCTGGCGCTGGCCCTACGCGAGGCGGTGACCAACGTCGTCCGCCACGCCCAGGCGCAGCAATGCAGCGTTCGCCTGCAGCGCGAAGAAGACCTGTGCACCCTGGAGATCGCCGACAACGGACGCGGCGTCGACGCTCCCGAGGGCAACGGCCTGCGCGGCATGCGCGAACGGCTGGAGGCATTGGGCGGCTCGCTCCAGTGCCGCACCGAAGCCGGAACCCACCTCGTCATGCAATTGCCGCTCGGCCACCCCATCACGCCAACAGCGGGCGCGCTGGGGACCCCGGTAGCCTCCGCTGCCCCTGCTCTGCGAAACTGAGAGCATGCCGGGTGGCAAGCGCGACAAAATCCGCGTCGTCATCGCCGAAGATCAAGCCATGGTGCTGGGCGCGTTGGCCGCGTTGCTCGAAATGGAAGCCGACATCGAGGTCATCGCGCGCGCCCGCAATGGCGAAGAGGCGTTGCGCATCGTGCAGGAGCTGCGTCCCGACGTTTTCATCACCGACATCGAAATGCCCAAGCAGACGGGGCTGGAGGTTGCGGCCGAACTGAAACGTCGCAGCATTCCGGTGCGCGTCATTATCCTGACGACGTTTGCCCGTGCGGGATACCTGCGGCGGGCCCTCGAAGCAGGCGCGTCCGGATATCTGCTGAAGGACATGCCGGCCGAGCAACTAGCCGATGCCGTACGCCGCGTCTGCCGCGGGTCTGCGCGTGATCGATCCGCAATTGGCGGCCGAAGCCTGGAGCGACGAACCCGATCCGCTGACCGAGCGCGAGCGCCAGGTGCTGCGCCTGGCGGGCGAAGGCATGGCCACGCTCGACATTGCCAATGAGCTGAGCTTGTCCGAAGGCACGGTACGGAATTACTTGTCGGAGGCGATCAGCAAGCTAGGCGCGGCGAACAGAGTCGAGGCCGCGCGCATCGCGCGGGCCAAGGGATGGCTGTAGGGTAGAGCAGGCCTTTAGGCCCGCTACCCTTTTCTTCACTCCGTAGCCGACGTGGCCTTTGCTTTCTTCCCCAGCACTCGCTCTTTGATTGCAGCCGGCAACGTCTCGCATGCGGTGCGCAGCACCAGGCGCGGGGCGCGATCGCGAATAGTCATCAGGTACTCGATCGTCTGCTCCCGATTGGCTTTGGCGGCTTCGCGCAACAGCCAGGCAAGTCCCTTCTGCACCATGTCGTCATCATCCGCCAGAAGCATTTCCGTCACGCGCTGGACGTGCTCGAAATTCTTGTGCTGGCGCGTGCTGTGAATCAGGCTGACGGCCGCGGCACGGCGATGCCAGCGGTCCCTTGACTTTGCCCAGCACGGCGGTCGCGACAGCAACCGGGGATCGGCGGCAACCATCGGCCCCAGCAAGTATTGGACCAGCCCGTCGTGATCGGCCCACGAACTGATGCGGTCCAGCCAGCTTTCGAAGAGCTTGAACTCCGGCTTGCCGCTGTCACCCACAATTGCCTGCAGCATCAGTACAGCGAAGACCTTTTCCTCGAGCACGTCGCCGCGGAACAACTGGTCTGCAACTGCGACCAGGTACGGGATGTCATGCTCGGCGAGAATCGTCCGCCGGAAGCGCACGGCAACCTTGCGCAGCTCAGCGGCGTACCACCCGCGCGACTTGATCACATTCTTGAAGAAGTGTTGCACTTCTTCGGTGTGCGGCGCGGAAGCGCCGTCCAGCAGCACGCGGCGGATGTGCTTGGCGATATATGAAGGAGATTTCATTGCTAATTGCTCGCTTCCTTCCGCACCAGCTTGTCATAAATCCACAGTAACGCCGTGGTCACAACCCCCACTCCCATGACGATCCACCACATCAGCCCGGGCTGATGTTTGACCTCGCCAAAATGGTGCAGCAGGAAACCGCCGACCGGCCCGGCGATGAGCGAGCCAATCCCCAGCGGCAGAAACGCAAATCCCATATACGTTCCCTGTTGTCCCGAGGGCGCCAGCCGCGAGATGTATTCGTAATAGCGCGGCGACTGCGTGATCTCGCCGAGCGCAACGGCGATCAGCGTGAGCACGACTCCCGTCACCGTTGGCCTCAGGATCAGGATGATCCAGGCAAGGGAAGTGATCAGCGTGCCGAGAATGATCGCCGTGAAGGCGTGAATTTTCTGCGTCAGCAAATTGATAGCGACGGTGAGCGAAATCACCACCAGCGGGCCGGTGACCAGCAATAGCTCGGTGTCGGTGCGCGGGTTGATGTAGTCGTGAATGTACAGCGGCAGCGTAATGAACTCCTGCCAGTAGACGATCCAATACCCCGTGAAGATCAATAGGAAGAGCATGAAGCGGGGATTGCTGACCACGGTCCAGAAGTTTCGCCCGGCTTGCGCGAGGCTGGCAGTTTCTACTTCGCCGTGGCGACGCGGTTCGCGGAAGAACAGCAGCACCGCTATGAACATCAGAAATACGCTGAGCGCCGCCACCCGGAAGACGTTCTGCACCTGCATGCGCTGATGTACGAACGAAGCGACGTACGGGCCGGCAGCGCCGCCGATGTTTACCAGCGTGTAGTAGATGGAGTAGCCGATGGAGCGGACATTCTCCTTTGATGCGCGGGCGGTCGTGCCGACAACCGACGGCTTGACCAGGGCAATGCCGAGCGCCGGCAACGCCAGCACGAAGGTAGCCAGCGCAATCAGCGGCACGCTGTCGCGCAGTGGCGCCATCCAGGACGCGCCCAGCGATCCCAGCAGGAAGTAAGCACAGCTCAGAATGAGATAGGCGACCGACAGCGCGCGGCGGAAGCCCATGCGATCGGCAACCGCGCCGCCGAAGACTGCCAGAAACCAGACCAGCCCGCCAAAGAATCCGGTGAGCGTTCCGGCTTGCTCGATGGGGAACTTCAGCGTCTCGTGCAGATATCGCGCCAGCGACGCGAAGGCGGCGTAATAGGAGAGACGCTCGAACAGTTCGCTGAGGTTGGCGACCCAGAACGGCCGCTCGAAGCCGGTGCGGATATCGCGCCAGCGCTGCGCCAAGCTCGGTGCGGTCGTGGGTTGGGGGTTGTCGGTTGTCGTCGTCATGAAGAGCAGTTGTCGGTTGTCAGTTGTCGGTTGTCAGTCAGGTGATTCCGCACTTCTGCGGCCGTCAATCCTACCACTCGAATCACCTTGTTCCGGCTGCTGAGCCCGGCGGCTATCGTAACCGAGGAGCGCGCCACATTCAAAAGCTCCGCGAAAAACGCGATACACGCCGCATTCGCTCGGCCATCGATCGGAGGCGCGGTGATCGCGAGCTTCAATGCGTCGCCAACTTCCCCCGTGATCGCGTTTTTCTTCGCGCGCGGATGTACCTTTATCTGGAACGTCGCTCCCGCAGGCGTATCCCGAACGACCGTCATGCTTTCTGCCGCTCGCCGAAGATTGCGGTTCCGATGCGCACGCACGTCGAGCCTTCTTCGATCGCAACTTCGAAGTCGTGAGACATGCCCATCGACAGCACCTCAAGTTTGATCGCGGGCAAATTCCGCGCGGCCAGCCGCTCGCGTAGCCGGCGCAGTTCTCGAAAGTACGGCCGCGCACTCTCCGGATTTTCCGTGAACGGTGGTACCGTCATCAGCCCCTGAATCCGCAGGTGCTTCCAGTTGGGCGCGGCGCCGAGAACGTCCTCCAGCTCCGACGAATCGGGCGCAACCCCGCTCTTGGCTTCCTCGCCTCCGATATTGATCTCGATCAGCACCTCGAGGGTCTTGCCCAGCTTTTCGGCCGCGGCATTCAGGCGATCGCCCAGCTTCGCCGAATCCAGCGAGTCGACGCCATCGAACAGCTCCGCAGCATTGGCCGCCTTGTTGGACTGCAGATGCCCGATCATGTGGAACTCGGCGCCGTGCAAGTCTCGCAGCAAATCGCGCTTGTCGGCAAACTCTCGCACGCGATTTTCACCGAAGAGCCGCTGACCGGCCTCGTACGCCTCTACAATCCGCTCGGCGGGAAGGGTCTTGCTCACCGCCATGAGCAGAATCTCGTTTGTATTCCTGTCGACACGCCGGGCCGCGCGCGCGATGCGTTCGTGAATGGCCGTGAGATTGTCGGCAATGCTCATCGAATCTCGCCGCTCACTTTCTTGCGAGCGCCTGCAAGTCCTTCCAAACCTTTTCTACCTGATGTTCCATGTCCTCGACGGAGCCGGAGTTGGCGATGACATAGTCAGCGCGCCGCTTCTTCTCCTCATCCGTCAGCTGCGCGGCACTGCGGCGCTCGACTTCTACACTGGCCTGATCCAGTGGCAGGCCCGTCCGCTTAGCGAACCTTTCAATCTTCTGCTCAGTCCCGCAAGTCACGACGATGATCTTGTCGAAGTCCTTGTCCGCGCCGGCCTCGAAGATCAACGCCGCTTCCACCACGGCAACTCCATGCGGATCGTCCCGCTCGACCTCGCTCATCCAGCAATTCTGCGCCTCGATGACCGCAGGATGGACCACCGCATTCAGCTCGTCGACTCGGTCCGGGAACACAGCTTTGGCCAGCTTCGCCCGATTGATGCTTTTGTCCGCTTCAAGAATTCCGTTGCCGAAGGTGCGGACAAGCTCGTTGTAGACGACGGTGTCCGGCGCGTAGAGCTGGTGCGCCAGCTTGTCAGCCGAGAGAAAATGCGCGCCCCGCCGCACCAGCATTTCGGCCAGGGTCGACTTGCCGCAGGCGATGCCGCCGGTGAGGCCTACGCGCAGCACGGGATCCCTGACTCTGCTGCGAGATTGCGCGGCAACCGTGACATTGCAATAGCTTGGCCAGCCCGCAGTATATAAGGTCGCACCCGCAGATCGGCGCGCACGCATCTCGCGATTCGGGTTACAATCTTTTGGCTTGTGGTTCCCGGCGCGCTGCCGTATTCTGCCGGACTGCGGTATTTATCCTTCCCCATCGAATCGGGCCAACGCGCCCGTGGAGGTTTCATCATGAAGCTGACTCCTGGAAAACTCGCGGGCATGAAAGCTGTTTCCAACCAACGCGGCGTGATCGCTGCCGCCGCCATGGACCAACGCGGCTCGCTGAAGAAGGCCATCGGCCCGACTGCCGGCGACCACGAGCTGGACGAGTTCAAGACCCTGGTCACCAAGGTCCTGACCCAGCACGCCAGCGCCATCCTGCTCGATCCCGAGTGGGGGCTGCCCGCGTCCAGGGCGCGCGCGAAGGGTTCCGGCCTGTTGCTGGCCTACGAGAAGACCGGCTACGACAAGCAGACGCCGGGCCGCCTGCCTGACCTGCTCGATCACTGGTCGGTGAAGCGGCTGAAAGCGGCTGGCGCCGACTGCCTGAAGATCCTGCTTTACTACTCGCCTGATGACGACCCCAAGACGATCAACGACGTAAAGCACGCCTGGGTGGAGCGCATCGGCGACGAGTGCCGCGCCAACGATATTCCCTTCTTCCTCGAGATCGTCGGCTACAAAGAGGGTATGGACGAGAAAGGTCCCGAGTACGCGAAGCTCAAGCCCGATATCGTCAGGCGCTACATGGTGGAGTTCACCAAGGACCAGTACGGCGTGGATGTGCTGAAGCTGGAAATTCCCATCAACATGCAGTACGTCGAGGGCGCGCGCAGCTTCAAGGGGACGAAGGCATACACCAAGCAGGAAGCCATCGACCACTTCAAGGCCACTGCGACCGCGACGGACAAGCCGTTCATCTATCTCTCGGCGGGCGTCAGCAACTCCGAGTTCATCGAGGACCTGGAATATGCCGCCGAGTCCGGCGTGAAGTTCAACGGCGTGCTCTGCGGCCGCGCGACCTGGGCGGACGGTATCAAGGTTTATTCGCAGCAGGGCGGTAAGGCCTTCGAAGCGTGGCTGCAGGACGAAGGCGTGAGGAACATTGAGAACGTGAATGACGCGCTGAAAGCTGCCACATCGTGGTACAGCATCTACGGGGTGCAGGAGGCCGCGGCCACGCGGTAAGAGCTAGAGCAGCCCCTTCGACTGCGCTCAGGGCAGGCTTTCAGGCCTGCGTCAACGCGACCACGAAAATGTCGGCGGGGTGAGCTCGAAGAGCTCACCCCGCCTTTCTTGTTTTGGTCACTTGGGGGCGCGGGCCTGAAGGCCCGCTCTACCTATTTCTGCGCTTGAACAGGGTTCGCCGGTTGTGCCTTCAGATGGTCTGACTCCGCCGACATCTTCCGCGCGGCGTCGCTTGCCGGCTGCTGATTGGCCGGATGCAGCGTGTCCAGAAACGCCACCAGCGCCGCCACCTCCGCGGGATTAAGCTGCTTGCCATAGGCGGGCATGTTGCCGCCCCCCTGCACCACCTGCCGCACCAGTTGCGCGTGCGTCATGCGCACGGCGACGCTATCCAGCGTGGGGCCGCGTTGCCCGCCGGAGCCGCCGATGGAATGACAGTTGCGGCACTGCTTCTCCTGAAACACCGCCGACCCTACGCGCTCCAGCGGGGAACGACCTTTGAGGTATTGCACCGGCACGGGGTCGCCGCTCCACGCATCCATGATAGGGCTCCACGGCGTGTAGCTGGCGAGATGGGTCAGCTCGCCAAGGGAAACCGCGGTCACCAGGATCACGAGCACCGCAATCGGCCGCCGCTTCCAGCTCTTCTCGCCTTCGCCCGCGAAGAACGGCAGCAGAATCAGGAAACCGAGTATCACGACCGGCGCAATCAGCAGCACCGGAGTTTCCATTTGCGGCGGCAATAGCGCCAGCAGCGCGTACAGCCACTGGAAGAAGAAGTCCGGCTTGGGAACCGTCTGGATGATGGTCGGATCAGGCTGGCCGCTGGGGCCGTAAGGTCCAAGAATCGCCGCGCAGGCCATGATGCTCGCAATGATGAACGACGCGAAGATCATGTCCTTCCAGATGGCGCCGGGCACGAAGGGCATGCCGTCCTTGTGCGTCATCTCGGAATACTCTTTCAGGTAAGTCGAGCGGCGCACGATTCGCCCCGGCATTGGCCATTCGTTGATGCCGAGCTTCAGCACCATCAGCAGGTGCAGCGAGACAAAGCCGATCAGCAGCCCGGGAATGACAAACACGTGCAGGGCGAAGAACCGCGACAGCGTATCGCCCGCGATGATCGGGCCGCCTAACAATAAGTGCACCACCCAAGCGCCAATCAGCGGAACACGCCCGCAGATCGAGGCGCCGATGCCCAGTCCCCAGTAGGCGTCCTGATCGAAGCGCAGCACCTGTCCGGTGAAGGCCATGCCCAGCGTCATGAGCAAGAGAAAGATGCCTACAATCCAGGTCAGCTCGCGCGGAAACTTGTAGGCCCCGAACATTGCCACCTGCACCATGTGGATGAGCACGAGGGCGACCATGAAGTTCGATCCCCAACCGTGCACGCCGCGCAGAAACCAGCCCAGCGGCACGACGTGGTTCAGGTAATTCAGGCTGTCCCAGGCCTGGCCGGCGGAAGGCACGTAGATGAGCGCCAGCATGATGCCGGTGAAGATCTGCAGGAGGAAGACCGTCAGCGCCGCGCTGCCAAAGACGTAAAACCAACTGGCGGACTGGCGGGGCACCGGGTGCTCCATCGTCTCCTTGAGCACGGGTTCGATCTTCAGCCGCTGTTCGAACCAGTCGCCGATCTGGCTTAGCCTTGACATTCCTTGCTCCGCTTAACGAGGCTGGCGTGCGTGGATAAAGTTGGCAGTTGTCCGGCTTCGATCATCAGGTGTCCATCTACCACTTTGTAGGGGTACTGGAACAGCCCGCGCGGTGGCGGACCCGAGGCAACCGCACCGTCCTGGTAATACACGCCGCCGTGACAGGGACACATGAACAGTCCCGACTGCGGGAACCAGCGCACGGGACAGCCGAGATGCGCGCAGTTGATGGCGAAGACCTGAAACTGGTCGCCCTGAATGCGGCGTACCCAGCAGGGCAGGTCGTCGGTCTGGCCATCCCAGGCATTCGAGATCGGGTTCTTATATTTCGCCAGCCGGGTCTGGCCCTCGGGAAATTCGTCGAGCTCGCCGAGATCGATCCATTGGCGATATTTTTCGCCGCTGCCGCGTACAACCGGCGAAACCAAATAACCGATCACCGGGACCGCGAGCACAGCTACAGCCAGTCCATTCAGTAGAATGCCGAGTTTGAAGAAAAAGTCTCGCCGGGAAGTGTTCTCCGGCGCGGGCGCTACTGCCTGCCCGGATGTGCCCTGCTCGCTCACTGCTGCCCTCCGGAAGAAGAAGTTGGCTTTGAAGGGGCACGGCTTTCAGCCTTGCCAATTGCGACGTGTTTGGCCGTGGGCTTCAGCCCCTTGGGGGATTGGACCGTTTCCCCGACTGCAGGCGCCGAAGCGGTCGTCACGCCCGCTGGCCGCTGCGAAGCCAGCCACGCGACCACATCGGTGATTTCCTGATCGCTCATGGGATGTCCCGGCACGTTGTTGCGCCAATCCGGCGCGTCGAAATCGGGCCGGCCGATGATGGTGATGGTCCGCAAGCCCTGGTCGGTAATCAAGGTAAGGTAATGCGGATTCACGATAGATCCCACTTTGTCAGACCCGGTCCCGTTGTTGCCGTGGCAGCTCGCGCAATACGTCCCGAATACCGCAGCGCCCTGCTGCGGATTGCCCGCAGCTTTGGCGGCGTAGGACGGCGGGGTCACACCTTGTAAGACATCCGGCTTGCCCCAGCGTTGGCGGATACCGCTCACCAGCGCGTCCACCTGCTTGCCGGTCAGAATTCCGCCTTCGCTCTGAGCGAAGGCCGACATTGGGGTACCCGGTCTGCCTTTCGCAATAACATTGTGCAGGGTTTTGTCGTCCACCAGCGTCAGGTAGACCGGATCGCCGATGGGAGGCGCCGGGCCAAGCTTCCCGTCCGCGCCATGGCATCCCGCGCAGTTCTGGCTGTACAGGGTCACGGGATCGACATTGTCCGAGGGACGGCGCACGATGTCGGCCGCGGTAGGCCTGCCGGGCAAGCTGCAGCCGGCAAGCGCCAACAGCGCGCTCAGGCAGACACAAGGGAGGACGGCGCGGAGATTCATTCGTGTTTGTCCTCGCCCTCGCGTTCTTCGATCAATCCTGGAGCTTCGATGCCGGCTCGCATCGCCAGAGGGATATTCTCAGCCGTCAAAACCTTGTTCTGCCGCGTGACCACCAGGCCGGCGACAATCCCGAAGCCTGCCTGCGATACCGCGAACCACAACCAGTTAATGCGCTGGTCCAGCAACGGATTGATATAGCCGATGATCTCGTAGAGCAGCCCCGTCCACAGCAGCGGCCCAATGATTCCGCCCAGCAGGATTGGGTTGCGCGGAAGCAGGGGCAGCATCGCACCATAGAGAAGTCCCACAAGCAGGCACATGGTGATGTGCATGGCCAGAGCGAAGAGGAACCATCCCAAGTTGAAGTGCAGGAAGGCGTCCATAGGAGGCATCGAACTGGGCGAGTACAGGCTTCCCGCCAGCAGGTTAATGGGATACCACACACTGTGGTAGGCGACTACTCCGTAGAGCATGGCCAGGATGGCCATGACCACGCCTCCCGCCAGCCCACCTTTGACGCCCGCCGATACCGGATAAGTCTTCAGCGGTAGATAAGCGCGCGGGACCTGCTTCGCTACCTCGAGCCGCTCCACGGTAACCGGCGGACGCACCGGCTCAGGCTCCTCCACCGGCACCGGAACCAACTCCTCACGCTCGTGGGGTAGAACTTCACGAAACCACCCCACTGCGCCGAAGACCGCCACAATGGCGCCCAACAAGCTGACTACCGCGGTAGTCAGCAGGCCAAAAAACATCAAGGCGGTACCGACGGCCAGGGTGAAGGGCCACTCGGTAGGGGCCGGTACCAGCACGCCCTTGGCGGCGCCCTCATGCGCTTGTGGTTCTGCACTCATGTCTTAGCCTTCTGCAATCAACGCGCGATGAAATACACCACCGACAACACCACCACCCACACCGCATCCACAAAATGCCAGTACATTGCGAAAATGCTGATGCGGTACGAGTGTTCCTGTTTGACCGCGCCGGCAAGGGTGAACAGCAGTATGACGGTCAGTCCGGTAAGTCCTATGATGACGTGGGACGCATGCAGTCCGACGAGCGAGTAAAACGTTGTGCCGAATAGATTCGTCTTGATCGTGAGGCCGTCGTCGTAGATCAGGTGATACCACTCGCGTGCCGTCATCGCCAAAAAGACCACGCCCAGGGCAATGGTCAGAAACCAGCACAAGGCGAAACGCTTGATGTTGCCGACGTGGATTGCCTTTTCCGCCAGCACAATCGTCAGGCTGCTGGAAAACAGGCAGATCGATCCTAAGATCGGCACCTCCAGCACTTGCGCCGGCGTCGGACCGCTGACGCTCCTGCCCGCGTAAAACAGGTAAGCGACGACGAAGATAACAAAGATCGACGACTCCGCGGTGATCAAGCACCACATGCCGACCTTGCCGCGATAATGTGCGTACGGCGGCACGGCGTGCTGTGGAACGGAAATAGTTGCCGCTGCCAAGCGAATCTCCTCCGTGTTCTATTCGTACTTCCAGTCCGGATCTTCCGGATGCTTCAAGTCCCACAGCGGACGCCGGCTGCGTACGACCGGTATCTCCGCAAAGTTATAAGGCGGCGGGGGTGATGTCGTGGCCCACTCCAGCGTCCACGCGTCCCACGGATCGTTGCCCGCAATCCTGCCCTTGTAGTACGACCGGACCACGTTGACCACCCAAATCAGAATCGCGAGCGACTGGAAGATCACTCCAATGGACACAATGATGTTCCAGAACTCCCAGCCGCGGTTGGCATCGTAGGTATAAATGCGGCGCGGCATGCCCAGCAGGCCGGGGATGTGCATGAAATCGAAGGTCACATGAAAGCCGATCAGGAACAGCCAGAAATGCCATTTGCCCAGCGTTTCGCTCAGCATCCTTCCGGTCACCTTGGGGTACCAGAAATAGGAAGCGGCAAACACAGAGAAGACGATGACTCCCAGAATCACGTAGTGGAAATGGGCGATCACAAAATAGGAGTTGCCCAGCTGCCAATCGAAAGGCGCCGCTCCCAGCATGATGCCGGTCAGTCCCGCGATCAGCATCTGCACCACCGCCGCCACGCAGAACAGCATGGACGTGGTGAAGGTGATTTTTCCTCCCCACATCGTGCCAATCCAATTGAAGATCTTTATTCCTGTCGGGACCGCGATCGCCGCGGTCGAGGCCACGAAGAACGCGTTCGCGTAGGAGGTCATGCCGATGGTGAACAGGTGGTGCGCCCACACGCTCAGGCTTATGAAGCCAATGGCGATGGTTGCCGCGACCATGATGTTGTAGCCAAAGATCGGCTTGCGCGAGAAAACCGGAATCACCTCCGACAGAACTGCGAACGCCGGCAGCACCAGGATGTAAACCTCAGGATGGCCGAAGACCCAGAAAAAGTGCATCCAGATCACGGCCGAGCCGCCGGCCTGTGTATCGAAGAAGTGCCCGCCCAGGTAGCGGTCGATGAGGAGCATGATCTGTGCTGCGGTCAGGGGCGAGACCGCCACCAGAACCAGGCCGGCCGTGACCAGGTTCAGCCACGCGACCATCGTGATCCGGCTCATCTTCATGCCGGGGCAGCGCATGCACAAGATCGTCGTCGCGATGTTCAGCGCGGTAGCAATGCTGCCGAAACCGCTCACCAGCACCCCGATGATCCAATAGTCGGTGCTGTGGCCGACGGAGAATGCAGGCGAGGTAAGCGGTGCGTAGGCAAACCAGCCCACATCGGGCGCACTGCCCGCGCCGTAGAGTCCAAAGCCGCCGATAAAGCTGAAGTACAGGATGACGCCGCCCAACGCGCTCATCCAGAAGCCCCAGGCATTGAGCCGGGGAAACGCCATATCGCGCGCGCCGATCATCAGCGGCACCAGATAATTGGCGATGCCAAACACAATGGGCATGGCGCCGAAGAAGATCATCGTGGTGCCATGCATGGTGAACATGCGGTTAAAGGTTTCCGGCGAGACCAGGTGATTGTTGGCGACCGCAAGCTGGGCCCGCATGATCATGGCTTCGATGCCGCCGACGACCAGGGCGAGGATTCCGTAGCTGAAGTACATGATGCCGATTCGTTTGTGATCGACCGTGACGATCCAGTCGTGCAGCGTCTGCACGAACGGACGTGAGCCCTCGCGCTCGGGCGAAATCACCAGCGGTGGCACTATCGGTTGGGCTTCAGCCATTCTTGCTCCAGGTAGAGCGGGCCCCTTCGACTGCGCTCAGGGCAGGCTTTCAGGCCCGCGTCAATGCCCCGTCATTTTGTGCTGTGTGGCGCTGATCTTTGAGCTCAGCGCACAAATTGGCTTTTAAACAACCCCGGAACGCAGGCCTGAAGGCCTGCTCTACCATTTCTCCCTATCGCAAAGTCATCAAGTACGCCACGAGTGAACTTATGTCCTGCTGGTTCAGTTGCATCGCCGGCATCAAGCATCCCGGCTTGATCACATCCGGGTCTTCGATCCACTGCCGCAGGTCCTTCTCATCGTTCGGAGCAGCCCCGGATGCGATGGTCGTGCGGCTCATCAGGTGCGTCAGGTCCGGCCCGAAGGTACCCTTGGAATCCGTCCCCGCAATCGTGTGGCAGTTAACGCAGGCGTTGTTTTCATAGACGCGTCGCCCGGCCGCTACCTGCTCCGACGCGACCGCCGGGGCCTTCTGCTGCGCCACCCACTTCTGGAAGTCCTCGGGGCTATCGACCATCACGTTCAGCAGCATCTTGGCGTGCTGCACCCCGCAATACTGCGCGCATTGCCCGAGGTAATGTCCCACATCGTGGGGGTCGATCCACATCTCATTCCGGTGATTGGGGATGAGGTCGGTCTTGCCCGCCAGCTTCGGCACCCAGAAGCTATGGTCGGTGTCGGCAGAGAGCAGGATGATGTGGGTTGGCGTCGGATGCCCGGTCGGACTGACGGGCACGTGCAATTCGTTCGCGGTGACAAAGCCGTACCCGGGATAACGAAACTCCCACCAGAACTGGTGCCCAATGGCTGTGACCTCGAGGGCATCGGGCGGGAACTGCGCGTCTTCAACCGCGTGAATCACCCGGGCTGACGCCAGAAACAGCACCACCACGATGAGGATCGGGATCACCGTCCACGCCAGCTCCACCTGATTGCTGCCGTAAATCTGCGGCGGTTCGCAATCGTCGTCTGTCGCGCGTTTGCGGAACTTCAACGCGGCATAGGCGATGAGACGTGAAGACGACCACGAAAATGGCTGCGCAGATGGAAAGGACAAATAGCGACAAATGATAAATGTCGTACGCCGGTGTGGAAACGGGGCTGAAGAGGGAGGTCGGCGACGGGTCAGATGTCGCCGCCATAGCCGACTGCCCGAAGCCGGCAGCCAACCCGCAACTCAGAAGCAGTCTGATGGCGAAGCGGCGACCCGCTTCCAGCGCGCACTTCCGCAAACGCCTGAGATTCGCTTTTAAGTTGGTGAATGACAAGTCCATGGAGCCCGGGACGCCTAGCTGACAGCCAAAGTTTTGCGTGAAAGCTTAACCCCACCGCGATGCCAACCTGAACGTTGCCGCCAAACACGAACTGCCAAAATCTCCGCGGCCGGCATTGCAAAAGCACACCAGAACAGCCCGCGAGAGCGCAGCCAAGAGAATGTCTGGCTTTATACCTTGAACGCGGAGCTTTTGCAATAGCCGATAGCGGCCGTAAGTTGTCGTTGGCGATGCCGGCGAACTGGCATATCATCTTGGGCCATCATGGCAGAGATCGACGTTGCGCAGGAGTGGCGCCGGTTACAAAGCCTCTACGCCGGCATGAGCGAAGAGGAGCTTGAGGCGGTTGCCGATGAGGGCTATGAACTGACGGATGTCGCAAAACAGGCGCTGAATGCGGAGATATCGCGCAGGAATCTCAAAATCGTGATACAGCTGGCACCCGCGCCGGAAACAACAGCGGCGAGGGAACCGGGCGGTGGCAACTTCGACCCAGCAGGACTCGACCTGTCGGCGATTTCGCTGCCGGTGATCAACGCGGACGAAGCGGGGCAAGTAAAAACGATGCTCCATGATGCTGGTATCCCCTGCTTCTTCGGACCTGACCTTGTCGACGATTTGGATGAGCTGGAATATTCCAAGGACGGAGTTGGCGTGCATGTCCTCAAAGCTGATCTCGCCCGAGCTCAATTCGTGCTGAGGGACCTCCTGGCGAAGACCGGCGAGGACGAAGAAGCCCTTCCTGACTATTCAGTTCACTGCCCGAAGTGTCACTCGACGGAGATTTTGTTCCAGGGCCTCGACGCGCTTCAGGACGAAGAACCAGAAGACACCGAAGCGACGGAACAGAACCTTACAGAACACACCAGGTCAGCACCAAAATACAACTGGAGCTGTGACGCGTGCGGCTACCAATGGAAGGACGACGGAGTCGAATCTGAGAGCTGATCATCTTAGCTCTCCGCGAGGCGATTATTCGCGCCCGGCAGTCATTTTGGTCATCTTAAGCAGTAGCCTATGCCGTTTCCCGGTCCAGCACAGAGGACGTTCACCATTTGCCAGGCCATTATTTGGCTGGCGAGCTGGCTGGCGCCTGCGGCCGAAAGGAACCGTTGGAAGGCGGCTTGGAGCCGGCAAGCGTGGCATTGGTGCCTCTTCCTTGCCGAAACCGGCGCTCTCAATCGCAACAACAAGCTGGAACTCGCGCGATTTTGCTGGAGTGCGTTTCCGGCGGCATTCTGGCGGCGCTTCGACCGCGAAGAATTCCTGCGCCGCGCAGATCGCCTGTGGCGCTCGCCATCGTTTTGTCTGGGCGCGATCGCGCTGGCTGTGCTTACGCTAGTGATCGTTGGCGGAATTATCCCTGCGGTGCGGTCGTTCGTCTCGTCGCCCATTCCCGATCCCGGTCGTGTGCAAGTCATTAGCTTGAACGGCAAGTTCCGGCGCGTGCGCACGGAGACGCTTCTCGATCTGGGGGCAGCGTGGAAGCGCAGCAAGCAGTTGATCGCAGTCGCGCCCTATTCCTGGGCTGCGGGCAAGCTGCAGACGCAACAGCGCACCGTTCCAGTGCTGACGGCGCGCGTGGGACCCGAGTTCTTCCAGGTGCTCCAACTGAATGCCGCCATCGGCCGTACCTTTCGCTCGGGTGATGAGAACGGTTGCATCGACTGCGCTATGCTCAGCAATGAAATCTGGAGATACCAGTTCCATGGCGATCCGTCGATTGTCGGCCATAAGATCGTGCTCGACGGCTATCCGAGAACACTCATCGGAGTTCTGCCCCGTAACTTCCGTCTGTTGCCCGCCAATATCTCGGCGTGGATGTTGCTCGATTGGGCGCAGCCGCCGTACTCGAACTTTGTCGAGCGCATCGGTGCGGTCGCGCGCACCGTGCCGGGTGCGACCACTCGCAGTGTGGAGGCCGAGCTGGCCGACTTGAGCGAGAATGCGGGCTATGTTTTTCCGGCGTCGCTGCTGACGGTGACCTCGGGACCGGCGGAGGTGCGGCGTTACCTCGGCTCTTATGCGTTGCTGGTGCTGCTTGCCGTCGGTTGCGCCATGCTCATCGTCTACGCGCGCGCCGGGGCTGAGGTAGAACGCGCTGCGCTTTCTGTGCGCGACCGCTTGCGCTGGTGGTCGTTCTTCGTGACCAAGGCCGTTCTGCTGCTGACGGCGACCGGGCTGCTCGCGTGGACGGTGGTCCACCGGCTTTCGATTGCCATCTATGGCTCAATCCATCCGATGACCAACGCCGTCGGTCTATGGATATTCCTCATCTTGTCGCTCGCGCCGCTCTCGTGGGCCATACGCGACCAGCAGCGGCGATGCCGTGTCTGCCTGCGCCGCCTAGGTACGCCGATCGCGATTGGCGCGCCGGGACACGTCCTGCTGGACTGGTCGGGAACCGAGATGGTCTGCTCCGAAGGTCACGGCGTGCTCTATCTGCCCGACTCGCAAGCCAACTGGCTGGAGCGCGCCCGCTGGAACAATCTGGATGCGTCCTGGGCGGACCTGTTTAAGGACAGTGGCTAGTGGATGTGAAGTTTCAAGTTTCGAGTTCAGTTGGCCTAAGCTGCAATAGCTTGAACTTAGCTCACAGACGGGATCAGCGAGGCTCCCATCTGTCGGACACGCACTGACATCCGATGGGGGATTTTGAGCGTGATGGGGATATTACGGCAACTATCAACCAGACACCGCGCCCATCTTCGCGTAAACCTTTGCTGATGCCCACAGTTGCTGTTCTTGGTAACATCCTTGCTATATGAGAAAGCCTGTTATTGCGTGGGCGGCTATTCTTATCTGCTTGTGCCTGGCGCACTCCGTGGGCGCTCAGGCGCAGGACTATTACAGGATATTGGCAAGGAACGCTGCAGACTTGGTTCGAGCGAGTACCGCGACTTGTTGCATGTCTGGAAAACTAAGAGATGAGGACCTGTCGGGCACCATCGAGTTTATGGATACCGGAGGCAAGGTCGTGCCGGTAAGTGCTATTTCGACGAGCGAATCCAAGCTCATGTACCGAATCGATTCCGAAAAGGCATCGTATGAGGGAACCATCAACGCTGACGCCTCCACCATTTCTGGTGTTTGGAAACAGCAAGGTATCGGCGAAGTCCCCCTTGATTTCAGTCGCAGCACAGCTCCGAAAGAGGCACACCAGCGACCCTCCGATATAAACGGCTATTGGACAGGAACCGTAAAGTACGAACTACCCTGTGATCTGGCACGATCAAGAACGAGACTCTATATGTGTTTCGCATCACCAATACAACCAACGGGCTGACTGCGACTTGGGACATGCCTTACAGCGGAGATTTCGGTTGGGCGGCGCAATCTGTCACCCGCGACGACGCTTCACTGGACATTGAGATGAAACAATCCGCCGCCAGGTTCCAAGGTACGGTCAACAAGGAGAAGACAGCGATAGATGGGACTTTGATAGCGAACGATGGCGGCAATTATCCGCTGGTCCTGAAGCGCTCCAAGCATATGCCGAAGCCAGGTCCGCATCTCCTATCGGAGCCATGCGGCAGCAACGGAATGTCAGGTTCCTGAGTACCCGTTGTGCTGCTCCTTCGCGCATCCCAACTGGCGAAAACCGGCCATAGCGTAAACAACACCCGGCCAACCATTATCCATTGCTCTTGAAATGTTCCCAGCCGCGCGCGATCAGTGGTTTGATGGGTCCATTCCGGGCAGGGCAACTTCATCCGTCTGCCCGCGACGATCTCGCCAATGTGTGTAATCGGCACGCCGGCAATCTGTTTCGGAACACGGCGACCTGGTCCTGCGGTGAAGAGCAGTTCATACTCGTCGCCGCCGTGCAGCGCGAACCGAAGGCCATCTTTACCGCGGACGCCGGCGGGTATCTCTTCGGCGTGAATCACCGCTCCGACCCCGCTTTCCTCGCAGATGTGGCTGAGGTCGGTCGAAAGCCCGTCGCTGATGTCGATCATTGCCGAAACCAGCTTTTTCTCCCGAAGAAATCGACCAACCGCAACCCGCGGCTCCGGGTAGAAGTGCTTGCGATGCGATTGCGGGCGCAGCTTCTTACCCGTTCTTAGCTGGTCCAGATCGGCGATCGCGGCCCCGAGCGTACCTGTGACATAAATCAGGTCGCCCGCTCTCGCTCCTGAACGCAAGATCGCTTCTCCCGCCGGTACTGACCCGAGGACAACAATGTCGGCCAGAATCCCGTCAGGGGACTGTGCCGTGTCGCCTCCGGCCAGCGGCACCGAGTACCACTTTGCCAGTTTCAGAAATCCCGCGATGAACTGATCGACCCACCCCTGCGGCAACTCCTCAGGCAGCGCCAGGGAGAGGAATGCGGCTCGCGGTGTGCCGCCCATGGCGGCGATGTCGCTTAGCCCGCGCGCCAGGCAGCGGTGCCCAACGGCATCCGGCGGGTGCCACTCGCGGCGGAAGTGCACACCCTCGAGGCTGAAGTCGGTCGTCACCAGCGCCTCATCGCCCGTCGGAATCCGCAGCACGGCGCAGTCGTCACCGATCCCGAGAACGCCCCTCCCGCCCCGTCCGGCGACGCGGCGAATCCGCGCGATGAGCTGTTTTTCCTTCAACGGCATCTCGCACACTAGTTTCAGGTTTCGAGTTTCAAGTTTCAAGTTAACTTGGGCGGGCAGGCGAGGTTTGAAACTGCAACAGACAATCGCAAGCGTGGGTCGTGAACCTGTGATAGCCAAGACTTGACCCCGCACACCGTACTGTCCGAGGTGATCGCTACCCTTAAGACGGACTCTTGGCACGGGGTTTTGAGCGCTATGACCTGTTGGGTCAATTCAGTTTTCTTGGAAATTTCTAACTTGATTCGCGCAACCGTGATCGTCCATCGCGAGTTTCTAATGACGACACTCGGCTCTGTATCCGCTATATGGCCTCCACGGGTTCGCACCCGGACTTTTGTTAATAGCTCGGCCTTTCACTGGTGATCGAATTGCGGCGTTTGGGGATAGGTCCGCGGCGTGCACAACAGGCACGCGTGTAGCGGCGCACAATAAAGATGCCTCAGACCCTGCAAAATGAGCCCGCGAAGGTTGCTTCCAACCCCGCTGGTCTGACGCTTGATCCACCGGACTGGAATGAGTTTCGAACCCAGGCACACCGGATGTTGGACGACATCCTCGACTACACAAGAGACATACGTGAACAACGGGTGTGGCAGCCGATTCCAGATTGCGTGCGAAAACGATTTCACGATGGTCTCCCCATGAGCGCGAGTCCGCTCGCCCTCGTCCATGACGAATTCATGCAGCACATTCTGCCGTTCAGTGTGGGAAATGTACATCCGGGGTTCATGGGCTGGGTCCACGGTGGCGGCACACCAGTTGGCATGCTGGCGGAGATGCTGGCAGGAGGGCTCAACGCTAACCTCGGAGGTCGCGATCAGATTCCCATTGAGGTGGAACGCCAGATTTCCCGTTGGATGCAGGAACTGTTCCACTTTCCGAAGAGTGCGGCCGGACTTTTTGTTACCGGAACGTCAGTCGCGAACTTGATCGCGGTGGTGATTGCGCGCAACGCGGCGCTGGGATCGGAAGTGAGACAGCACGGCCTAACCGCGAAAGCGGAGCGGTTGATGGCCTACGGCTCAACCGAAACGCACGTTTGCGTTCGCAAGGCTTTCGAGCTATGCGGCCTGGGAGCCGACAAACTCAGGCAAATTCCCAGCGACAAATTCCGCCGGATGAACCTCAGCGCGCTGGAGAACGCGATAAGGAATGACCGCGAAAACGGGTTGCATCCTTTCCTGGTGGTAGGCACCGCGGGGACGGTAGACAGCGGCGCCATCGACAATCTCGATGGTCTGGCTGAGATTGCGCGGCGTGAAAAGCTCTGGTTTCACATCGATGGGGCCTATGGAGCGCTAGCCATGCTGGCTCCCGATCTCGCCCCAAGACTTCGCGGCATCGAGCAGGCAGACTCGCTGGCCTTCGACTTTCACAAATGGGGCCAGGTTCCTTACGATGCCGGTTTCATCCTGGTTCGCGATGGGGAGTTGCAAAGAAACGCGTTCGCAGCGGCATCTGCTTACCTGACGGCAAAAACCAGCGGGCTGGCGGGCGGGTCGCCGTGGCCTTGCGATTACGGCCCGGATCTTTCACGCGGCTTCCGCGCCCTGAAGACATGGTTCACGTTTAAGGTTTATGGCAGCGATGCTATCGGAGCGGCAATATCCCGGACCTGCAGACTGGCTCGCGACATGGAGGAACGGATTGCCAAGACGCCAGAATTGGAGCTGCTTGCTCCCGTGGAACTGAACATCGTTTGCTTTCGCTATCGTAGCCCTGATGCGGATCGCATTAACGCCGCCATTGTGGTTGAGTTGCAAGAGTCGGGAGTGGTTGCGCCTTCGAGCACGACCATCGACGGGAAGCTGGCGATTCGTGCCGCGATCGTCAACCACAGGACCAGTGAAGTTGAAATTGACCGGCTGCTGGAACATACGCTGGCGATCGGACGCAGGCTGAAAGCGCAATCCGCCGTGCAGTCGACCTCGAACGCAACCCGGCCTCCGCAGGTCCAACCACGGCTGCGATGGGATGCCGAATTAAAGGAGATTGGAAGTAAGCTGGAATGCGATCCGGAGTCCATGGATCTGCGTTTCCGTCGGGCTACGCTCTTCGCCCAGATGGGGCAGTTCGCCGAGGCCCGCGACGATTTTCTCAAAGTGCTGCAACGGGATCCAACGCATCGGGAGGCGCTCAATAATCTCGGCGCCGTACTGGCCACAACCGGGTATCGTGGCGCGGCTCAAGTCGCCTATCGGGAGGCCGTGACGCTACATCCCAACGATCCCATAAGCCGCGTGAATTTAGGCCAACTCCTGTTGGAACAGAGCGAGCAATTGGAGGTGTCGGAGCACGCGGAGGAAGCGCTCCGCATTCGGCGCGAAGCCAGGGAGCTTTTCGAACACGCTCTGCGCATCTGCCCCGGATTTGAGAAAGCGCACGAAGGCTTGTCCTACGTTCTGGGGCATTTGGGCGACCGGCAAGGAGCTTCGATTCACCGTCGAGAGGCCTTCAAGAATCGGTACATCATGCCGCTACCCTATTGCGGAAGCGGCACGCCCTTGTCGGTCCTGAAACTGGTTTCGACCACCGGTGGAAATGTTAAATTGCAACGGTTTTTCGATCCGCGACTTTTTCAGACGTACACCATATTGCCCGAGTTCTACGATCTGAGAACGCCGCTGCCCGAACATCACCTCATTGTCAATGCCATTGGCGATGCCGAAACCTCACGCCACGCGCTGGAGGCATCGCGCGCCGTGCTGGCTTTGTCCAGCGCGCCCGTGGTTAATCCACCCGCTGCCGTGCTCGCGACGACAAGAAGCAACAACGCACTGCGACTCTCGGCCATCCCGGGAGTCGTCGCACCCAGGACGGCGACGCTTCCACACGCGAGCCTCACCGGGACAGCGGCAGTCGTTACCCTTTCCTCCCACGGTTTTGAATTCCCTCTGCTGCTGCGGGCCCCTGGCTTTCACACGGGGTTGCATTTCTTGCGCGTGGAGTGTCTCGCAGCACTTCCCCAAGTACTCGACCAGCTTCCTGGGCAAGAACTCATCGTCATGCAGTATCTCGATGCGCGCGGCGGTGACGGAAAAGTGCGCAAGTATCGCGTCATGTTCATCAACGGGCAAATGTATCCCTTGCACGTTGCCATTTCCAACCACTGGAAGATCCACTACTTCACTGCAGAAATGGCAGAAAGCGCCGAGAACCGCGCTGAAGATGCCGCCTTTCTTGAAAACATGCCGGACGCGATTGGACCGCTGGCCATGCAAGCCCTACGGGGAATTCAGTCTACGCTGGGACTGGATTATGGTGGAATCGACTTTGGGCTCGATCAAGAGGGTCAGGTTCTTCTATTTGAGGCGAATGCAACCATGGTCGTGAATCCCCCAGAGCCGGACGAGCGGTGGAAGTACCGCCTCGCTGCCTACCAAAGAATCCATCTGGCGGTGCAGAAAATGTTCATGGACAAGAGTCAGGGCACACAATGCCAACCGCAGGCAAGCCTTTGCGCCTAGTCTCACTCGTTGTCAAATCGCTATTACGCTCAAGATCCAGTCCGTGTCCGCCGAACGGAGCCTTGCTCGCGCCGTCAGGAGGTCGGGTCCATCCTGCCCCTTGAGAGATTACTGCAGCCATGAGAATGAGCGCTCGCGTCCGCCGTTACCCCCGAAACTCGAAACTGCCTTTCACCGTTACTACTTTGTTTACATGACTTTAGTTGTACCGACCCATCCCAGATTGGTTGACACTCAATTGCGCCGTCTGTTACGGTTTCATGTCGCTCCTGAATTTCAGCCTGGTACCTGGCGCGCACTTCTCGCCGGGAGGGGAAGCCGTCAACCCGCGGCATCCCCGGTCTCCCAATGTTCGCAGTTGGTAGGGCTCACGGTTCCGGACTTCCTAGCTCTTCGCATCATTTCCGGAGCCAGATTTACTAACTGAGGGTTATTGATTTGCGTAAACGCTTTTATATTCTTTTCGTAGCCCGCGATGCGGAAGGCCAGCTACGAAAGATCCCGATCCCCCTTCATTATCTGTACGTCTTTCTTGCCGGCGCCTTGATCGGCATGTTCACCATCACCGGCATGGCCGGCTCCTACGCGCGCATGCTGTGGAAGGTCGCCAGCTTCAACCAGTTGCGCTCCGAAAAGACGGCGCTGCAAACCCGTTATCAGCAACTCGAAAAGGTGACCCACGAAAAGGACATCCAGGTCGCCTCGCTGGGCTCGCTGGCCAACGAGGTTTCCGTTATCTACGGGCTGAAGCCCAATGCCAAGCTGCTGAAAGCCGCCGAAGGTCCGGTGCCGGCGGACGAAGTCAAGTACTCCATGGACCAGCTTTACGCCCTGCGCACTTCCGCCCTTAACGGCGCGGCCACCGCAGGCCTGAGCATGGGATTGACTCATAACGCCACTTTCTCGGAGTGGACCAATGCGGCGAACGCTCCTACGCTGTGGCCGGTAATCGGTCCCATCACCGGATCGTTTGGCGAGCGCATCGATCCCTTCAATGGTGAAGGCGCCTTCCACTCCGGCGTCGACATCTCCTGCCGCTACGGCGAGCCGGTGCTGGCGCCCGCCGATGGTACGGTCACCTACGCTGACTTCTACAACGGCTACGGCCGCATGCTCGAGATCGATCACGGCGGCGGCGTTGAGACCCGCTATGGACACCTTTCCGGTTTCGCCGTGACCGACGGTCAGACGGTCCGCAAGGGCCAGGTCATCGGCTACGTGGGCATGTCGGGGCGCAGTACCGGGTCGCATCTGCACTATGAAGTTCGCATCCACGACATCCCGGTAAACCCGCACAAGTTCCTGCGCGGTACCTTTGCGCAACTTGCAGGCGGCAACGGCGCGTAGGTCACTGCCGAGACCCAGGTTTCGTACTTCAAGATGGACGTAGCTCAGATTCCGCATCACAATGTTCTCCGCTCGTTTTCGGCCTTGGGGACAACTCTCCGCAAAAGCTCGCCGGAAGGAGGACTCTCATGCGGACGCTGTTTGTTTCGCTTGCCGCCCTGTCTCTGGTGTTACTGGTGGCGCCCGCCTCAGCCCAGAATGGAGACATTCTGTACAACAATGGCATGCTTCCATGCGAAGGCGGGTGCACCGATGCCTGGGAAATCAACCAGGGCATTGTAACCAGCGACACCATCTTTCTTACCGCCAATGCCCGGGTCACCGGCTTCGATTTTTGGGCCTGGGAGTATCCCATGGACAGGGTCCTGCGAATCGGGTGGTCGATCACCTCCAGCGAAAACGGTGGAACCGTCTATGGCAGCGGCACGGCGCTGGTGGATGACCACGGTGGCCAGTTGAACGAATACGGCTTCGACGTGGACAAGGTGACCCTCACCGGCCTCGATGTTAATCTCGCAGGGGGAACGTATTGGCTCAACCTGAGCAACGCAGTCACCGCGATGCACGACCCCGTTTATTGGGATGAAAACAGCGGCTACGCCTGTCACTCGCCTGGTTGTCCCTCGCTGGCTTCGAATAGCCAGGTGGGCACCATTCCGTCAGAGACGTTCGACCTCCGGGGCGTCTATCAGCAGGGTGGCGATGAGCAAAGCAAGGCGCCCAAACCTGGGACTCTGGTGGTGCTAACTGCTGGGCTGCTTGGTCTCGCGGTAACGATTCGGCGGCAGCTCCTGTAGCATCGGCTTCGATGAAGGATCGCAGTTGTCACGGCACCGGCCGATGCCGGTAAATCACGACCTCGTCGTTGCGGAAGACCTCCCGCGCGTCGTCGAGGATGGTTTGCCATTTGTAGAATTCCGTCTTTTCCATCGCCTTCTTGATGACTCCGTCGGCAAAGATATAGTCGATCCCGCTGCCCCAGAATTTCTTCGCTCGCGCCTCGTCGTACCAATTCTGCGGAGGCGAAAACAGGTCGCGCGACCACGCCTTGCGCTCTTCCGTGTCCACCGCCATCGCCCAATGTCCCCAAACCACGGTGTTGCCCGCGTACGCCGGAATCATCAGGCTCGTCCCCAGCGAAGCCATTACCACATCGTCGGGCTTGCTGTGCTGCTTCAGGTAGTTCAGCCCGGCATCCACTTCGGGGCTGATGTAGTACACCCCGAAGACATTGAGTTGCACCTCGCGATTCAGCTCGACGATGAGGTAAATCTGGGTGAGCGCCAGCAGCGGAACCAGGATCACGGTCGCAGCCGCTAAAGCCAAGCGGGCCGTTTTCACCGTTCGGCAACACTTCGCCAGCAGCAGGTCGAACGAAATCGCCGCCAGGATGCACAGCGGAATATGCGCGCCCATGATCAGCTTGCGCTGGAACCACAACGGCGCATAGGCCAGTCCCAACGACAGCCCGAACCACGCGACCACCTGCCAGTACTGCTTCATCCATCGGCCGCGGTCGATGCCCCAACCGATCGCCCAGATCAGCAGCGGCAGCCCGAAGCCCGACAGGTACAGGAGTAACGACGGGCTGTCCATCGAGCCATGCGCGCTATGCTGCACCACCACCGGCTCCAACACCGAAACCGCCGCGACGTAGCCGGCAAACGGCGCGAGCGGCAGCAAATACCGCATCAGATATCCCAGCGAGCTGACGGCCCACGTTAGCCCAAAAGCAGGCCGAACGTGGGGCGCCCGTCTGCGGACCGCAATCACCAGCACTGCAAACGCGAGCAGCAGCGGCTGCGAATACGGATGAATCAGCGCCAGGACTCCCGCTGCCAATCCCGCCAGCCACAGATCGCGCGGCCTGGCGTCGCGGGTGCCGCGGTCCAGCAGGTAAATGGTCAGCAGCATCAGCGCCAGCGACCAGGGAAACAGCGGGTTCCACAGCAGCGACCAGAAGGTGCTGACCTCCGGCATCCACAGGTCGGCCGAAATGTTCGGCGGCTCGTGACGGCCAAAGAGCAATGCCGTCGCGCCGCCCAGCCCCGACGAAATGCCCACCAGCACTGAAGCCACCAGCGATTGGAATGCACTCAGGCGAAGGTAGTCTGTGTACCTGTAAAACAGGAGGAAGAACAGGACCACACCGACTTCCTTCGCCACGAAGTGTACCGGGCCGAGGTTCGCGCCCGAAAGGCGGCTGGCCCATCCGCAGACTAGGAAGAAGGGCTGAAACAGAAACGCCGTCTGCGGCAGCGCCGTGAACTTCAGCTTGAACAGGAGCGCCCCGTGCGCCGCCTGCTGCGACCACGCCATGTAGCCGTAGGAGTCGTCGCGAAAGGGAGGCAGGATCCACGCGTAGCGCCAGCCGTGCGGTCGGGCGAAGAAGTTCCACAAGTAGGGAAGCGACGTCGCCACGACCATCCACACGGTCCAGCCTTGACGGAAGACGCGCAGGGCGGCACGGCTCACCTCGATGCGACTTGAAGCGGCGCGCTCGGGCGGAATGGCCTCGACCACCGACGACGATTGGCGCGCGTCCTCGATGCGCTGCTCGGACACGTCATCAGGTAGGGAATTCTCCGGGATCGGCATCGTCGGTTTGCAGGGGACCCGTGGTCGCTGCGTTCAGGGTTCCTGTTGGCAAACCGCCATTGTGACATATGCCTCGAGCCAGCCGCCATGCGACGCGCTCACCTGAGCTGCCGCGGGTCGCAGGTAGAATGCACCCATGCGAACTCTTCCTCTTATTGCGTTTCTCTTTCTGGCCGCGATCGCGGTTGAGGCCCAGACACCGGCAGCAAAGATTCCAGTTCCGTCGGACGTGGCCGCGCCACCAGCCGACGCCGTCAAAACCAAGTCAGGCCTCGCGACCAAGGTACTGACGCCCGGCACAGGGCAGATTCATCCCGGCAAGGACGAGGTCGTCACCATCGACTACAGCGCCTGGACAACGAACGGCAAGATGTTCGACAGCTCGGTTGCGCGGGGCGAGCCGGCAACGCTGCCCCTCAAGCGCATGTTTCCCGGGCTCGCCGAGGGCATTGAGCTGATGGTGGTGGGCGAAACTCGCCGGCTCTGGATTCCCGAATCGCTTGCCTACAAAGGCCAGCAAGGCAAGCCGGCAGGCATGCTGGTCTTCGACATAACGCTCATCGGCCTGCCGACGCGGGCGCCCGCGGACGTAAAAGCGCCTCCCGCCGACGCCATGCGCACTAAGAGCCGGCTGGCCTACCAGGTGCTCAAGCCGGGCACCGGCACGCACCATCCCACAAAGTTCGACACCGTCACCGTGCACTACACCGGCTGGACAACCGACGGCAGAATGTTCGACAGCTCGCTGACGCGCGGCGCGCCCTCAACGTTTCCGCTCGACCACGTCATTCCCGGTTGGACCGAAGGCGTGCAACTGATGGTGGAAGGCGAGAAGATGCGCTTCTGGATTCCCGAGAACCTCGCCTACCAGGGCCAGCAGCCGCCGTTCGGGATGCTGGTGTTCGACATTGAGCTGGTCAAAATACAGTAGCGAGTTGCCGGTTGTCAGTTGTCGGTAGTGAGGGGCCAGTTGTCACTTGTACGCAGGTGAATAGGTGGAGCAAAGAAACCCAGCCCGTAGGGCGGCACAATCATAGCCCAGGACGTGAGTCCTGGGTTCAGCGCAAGATTCCCTCTGAGTCCCTTCAGGGACGGTACATGGGTTTTCTCTTCGTCAAGGCAAAGAGTGCCGCCGGCTGAAGCCGGCTCCGGATTTCTTATCTTTGCCTTACCCAGGGCTTCCGCCCTGGGCTAACTTCAGTTCCGCACCTCCGGCGCTCGGGCGTTCAGGATTCCATCGCCGATCCCATCCAGGCCGCAGGCTCTTCTCGCGCAAAAAAATCCCCGCTCAAGCTTCGCTTGAACGGGGCACCCTGGCACCATGCCCAGGTTAGCCAAAAGAAGGCGAACCTGGGGCACCCCTTACTCTTCCTCTTCCACTTCTTCGCCGCGGGCGGCCTTGGCGGCGGCGATGATCTTCTCCTGCTGCGCCTGCGGCACGACGTCGTAGTGGTCCATCTCCAGCGAGAAGCTGCCGCGGCCCTGCGTCATTGAGGTCAGATCGGTGCCATAGGTCAGCATCTCGGCCATGGGCGCCTGGGCCTTCACGATGGTCTTGCCGCCCTTGTTGTCCATGCCCTGGATGCGCCCGCGACGGCCGTTGAGGTCGCCCATGATGGAGCCGGCGAACTCGTCGGGGATGGTGATTTCGACGTTCATGATGGGCTCCAGCAATGTGGCCTTGGCCTGCTCCATGGCTTTGCGGAAGGCGATGCGGCCGGCCGTCTTGAACGACAGTTCGTTGGAATCAACGTCGTGATAGGAGCCGTCGTAGAGCACGACGCGGAAATCTACGACGGGAAAGCCGGCGAGATAGCCGCGCTGCGCCGCTTCCACAATGCCTTTTTCGACTGCGGGGATGTAGTTCTTGGGGATGGCGCCGCCGAAGATCTCGTTGACGAACTCGAAGTTGCCGCCGCGCGGCAGCGGCTCCATCTTGATCTTGCAATCACCGAACTGGCCGTGACCGCCGCTCTGCTTCTTGTGGCGTCCCTGCACGTCGGCGCGCCCGCGAATGGTTTCGCGATACGGCACCTTCGGCGCCTTCAGGTTGACCTCGGTGTGATATCGGTTCTTCAGCTTGGAGACGACGACCTCGATGTGCTGCTGGCCGGTGCCGGCGATGAGGAATTCCTTGGTCTGCGGATCGCGGAAGAAGCGCAGCATGGCGTCCTCTTCCATCAGCTTGTGGATGCCGTTGCTCAGCTTGTCTTCATCGGCGCGCGTCTTGGGCTCGATGGCGAAGGTGATGGCGGGCTCGGCGAAGGTGACCTGCGGATACTCGATGGGCGAAGCTTTGTCGCCCAGAGTGTCGCCGGTGAGCGTCTCGCGTAGTTTCGCGACCGCGCCGATGTCGCCGGCGTGCAGTTCATTCACCGGGACCGGAGTCTTGCCCTGCATGACGGAAAGGTGCGCGAATTTTTCCGATGTGCTGCGCGTGAAGTTCTGCACCGTGGCGTCGTTCTTCAGCACGCCCGAGTAGACCTTGAAGAACGAGATGCGCCCGGCGAAGGGATCGCTGATGGTCTTGAAGACGTAGAGCGAGAGCGGTTCGGAGTCGCTGATTTTGCGCTGCGCCGGCTCGCCATTGTTGGGCGTGGGTGCTGCGCTCACGGTGCCGCGCTCGACCGCCGTGGGCATGTAGTCGACAATGAAGTCGAGCACTTCGTCCGAGCCGATGTTGCCGAGGCCGGAGGCGAACAGCACGGGGAACATTTTGTCCTCTCGGATGGCGTTATGCAGCCCACTGACGATGTGCTCCTCGGCGATGGTGCCCTTGTCGAAAAATTCTTCCATCAGCGCGTCATCGCCTTCGGCGACCGCTTCGATGAGGCGCTCGTGCGCGGCCTTCGCCTGCTCGGCCAGGTTGGCGGGAATGTCGCCGACTTTGGCTTTGCCGTTGCCGCCCATCTCGTAGGTGTAGGCCTGCATCTTCACCAGGTCGATCACGCCGGTGAAGCTCTTCTCGCTGCCGATGGGCAACTGCACGGGAACGACGGTGCGACCGAATGCCGAGGTGAGCGATTCCATGACGCGGCCATAGTCGGCGCGCTCGCGATCCATGCGGGTGCAGACGATGACACGCGGCAGCGCGAGCTTTTCGGCGTAGTTCCAGATGCGCTCAGTGACGACCTCGACGCCGCTGACGGCATCGACGACCACGAGCGCGGCTTCGACCGAGGGCAGCGCCATTTCGGCTTCGTGCATGAACATATTGAAGCCGGGCGCGTCGACGAGGTTGATCTTGGTTTTGCCCCACTCGATCACGGCGGTCGCGGCGGAAATCGACATCGCGCGCGAGATTTCTTCTTCGTCGTAGTCGGTGACGGTGTTGCCTTCGTCCACGCGGCCCAGGCGCTGGGTGGCGCCGGCGGTGAACAGCAGGGCAGAGGTGAGCGAGGTCTTGCCGGAATGCGAATGCCCAACCAGGGCGACATTGCGGATGTTTGCGCCTTCGTAATTCTTCACGTAGGACTCCTGTACACGCTGGGCACGTGCGATTAACCCCCGAATTGCCAGTGAGGCAGAAAGGCGGGGACCATGCTCAGTCTGCATGGCGAAGCTGTAACAAACTTGAAATCCTAGCACACGGGGATTGGCGGTCTCAAACGCAGCGAGAGTCACAGTTTAGAATTCCTCAGCATTGGGAGGATCTCATGCCACGTCTGTCGACTATCGCTGTGCCGCTCTTGTTCTGCTTAGCCGCCGCGGCTCAAACGCCCGAGCTGTCCAAAGAAGTGCAGCAGTTCGTCCGCGTGCAGGCGCCGAGGATCGTGCTCACGCATGTGCGCATTATCGACGGTACTGGAGCGCCAGCGGCTGAAGATCAGAATGTCGTCATTGCGGGCGGCAAGATCGTCGCGATTGAAAAGGGCGCCGATGTTCCCGCGGCCGAAGGCACAACTGTCCTGAACCTGAGCGGCTACTCGGTCATACCGGGCATCGTGGGCATGCACAATCACCTTTTCTATATCGCGCGTCCTAACCTCGATGCGAACCGGCATTTCGACCAGCCGCTGGTGGTTCCGCAGATGACGTTCTCCGCGCCGCGTCTTTATCTGGCCGGCGGCGTGACCACCATGCGCACCACCGGCAGCATCGAGCCCTACTCCGACTTGAACCTGCGGCGTGATATCGATGCCGGCAAGCTTCCTGGGCCGCACATCGACGTGACCGCTCCGTATCTGGAGGGGAGTACCAGCCGCTTCATCCAGATGCCGCACTTGACCAGTCCCGAGCAGGCGCGCGAGACGGTTAATTACTGGGCCGACATGGGCGCCACCTCGTTCAAGGCCTACATGAACATCACGCGCACCGAGCTGAAGGCTGCCATCGATGCCGCCCACGCGCGCGGCATCAAGGTCACGGGACACTTGTGCTCGGTGACCTACAAAGAGGCAGCCGAGCTTGGGATTGACGATCTGGAACATGGCTTCGAGGTGAACACGGAGCTTGACCCAGGCAAGAAGCCGGACGTTTGCACTCCAACCGACGGCGCGGAGACGCTGGCCCGCATGGATCCGAACGGGCCGGAAGCAAAGGAACTGATTCAGACGCTCGTCTCCCATCATGTCGCGGTGACCTCGACCCTGCCGGTGTTTGAAGCCGAGGCGGGCGACGGCCGTCCGCCAGTGCGCCAGCAGGTGCTGGACGCGATGACGCCGGAAGCTCGCGAGGACTACTTCCTGCTGCGCCAGCGCCCGTCGTCAGCGCCGCCGCCGAAGCTAGATCCCGCCGTGCTCTGGAAACATGAACTGGCGATGGAGCGCGCGTTCGTTGCCGCCGGCGGGCTGCTGATGTCCGGCCCTGACCCTACGGGCCGCGGCGATGTGGTGCCGGGATTCAGCGATCAGCGCGGAATTGAATTGCTGGTCGAGGCGGGATTCACTCCCGTCGAGGCGATCAGGATCGCGACGCTGAACGGGGCGATTTATCTGGGCAGAGACAAGGAGATTGGCTCGGTCGCGACGGGCAAGAACGCCGACCTGGTAGTCGTCAAGGGAGATCCTTCCAAACAAATTTCCGATGTGGAAAATGTGGAGATCGTGTTCAAGGACGGCGTTGGCTACGATTCGAAGAAGCTGCTGGACTCGGTCAGGGGACGATACGGGCAGTACTGAAGGCTGCTACCGATCGCACATGTCGACGTGACGAAGGTTACAGTTGCCCTTACCCATTCGTGTTCTCATCAACCAGGAACGGTTCGGTTCAAAAGCCGAGTCGCGAGTCTCAGCAAAGGAAAATCAGTGAAGCAAACGATACGTGACTTCGCCATGAATTTGGGCGTTGATGATGTAGGATTCGCCTTCGCAGAGGATTACCGCAGTCCCAACTCCCCACCGATCGAGGGCCTGTTTCCCGGGATCAAATCCCTCATCGTCCTCGCCTTTCGCGAGCTTTCCAGCTGCGAGAGCCCCAGCCCGCAGATCGCCATGGCCGGACGGATGAATCTCACGGAGTTTGCGAAGTCGTCGACCTATCGTATGGCGCGGTTTATTGAAGCCAAGTTCGAAACTCCTACCATGACCGTGCCCATCTCCCATCCCATGAACTTTGTGAGCGGCAAACCGGGCGTGGCCGAAGTGTCCCTGCGCCACGCCGCGATCGCCGCCGGGTTAGGCAGTTTCGGCCAACATAACCTGGTCATCCATCCGCGGCTTGGAACTCGCGCACTGTTTACGGCGGTGCTTTCAAAGCTGGAACTGCTATCGGATCCTCCGGTACAGAACAAGGCCTGCACCGAATGCGGACTCTGTCTGCAGGAATGCCCTGCGGGAGCTTTGGAAGCGGGCAGAACCGACTTGAGCAAGTGCATGACTCACAGCCAGCCGTATAGCATTTGGGGGAGCGCTGCCTTCTGGTCGCGATTTGGCGAGGCCAGCCCCGATGAGCAGAAGGCGATGCTGCAAAGCCCCGAATATCGAAGCCTGTATCAGGCGGCCTTCCTTGGCAATCAGTACTTCTGCTTTCGCTGTCTGGCTGTGTGCCCCGCGGGCGCGAGAGCTTGAGAGTGCCCCCCTCATCGCACACGCCCCGGTGATGCCGGTTACTGCTATCCGCCCCATCCGGTGGTTTCCTGTAGATGACGACGTGGTTTTGCGCCCAGTGCCCCTATCGCGCAGGCCGCTCGTCAACCGCACACAAGGAGAACCGCATGGCGGACAAAAAAGCAGACCTCGCCGGTCCCGGAATCGGCGACTACACAGAGCTGGAACGAGTGCTTCCGGCGGATTACAACTCGCTGCTGTCACCCAAGGAAACCCAGAGGGCAGTCTTCGAGGTGAAGAACTACATTGAGGACAACCTCTGCAAGGAATTGAACCTGATGATGGTCACCGTGCCGCTGATCGTCGACGAGGAGTCGGGCGTCAACGACTATCTCGACCGCGACGGCTCGCGCACGCCCATCCAGTTCCACATCTCCAACGACCGCGACAAGCACCCCATCAACGCCCAAGTGGTGCAGGCGGCGACCAAGTGGAAGCGGATGGCACTGAAGCAGTTCAATATGAAGCCCGGCGAAGGGCTCTGCACCGACATGCGCGCCGTGCGCAAGGATTATTTCCTTGATCACGACCACAGCGCCTACGTCGATCAGTGGGACTGGGAGCGGGTGATTACGCCCGAGCAGCGCAATCTGCATTTCCTGAAGGAAGTCGTTAGTAAGATCTGGTTTGTGATGACCGGCGCCGAGCGCTACGTACAGGAACTGTTCCCGCAGCTCAAGGACTCACGTTATCCCAACCTGCCGCGCGAGCTGAAGTTCCTGCACGCGGAAGAGATCCTCGACCTGTATCCCGACCTGCCGCGCAAGCAACGTGAGACGGCCATCCTGCAGAGATATCCCGCGGTGTTCATCATTGGGATTGGCTGGACGCTGAAGGACGGCTATCCGCACGAACTGCGTGCCGCCGACTACGACGACTGGGTCACGGAGACGCGCGCCGACGACGGCCACGTGCGCCACGGCCTGAACGGCGACATTCTGGTGTGGAACCCGGTGACCAAGCGGCGCCACGAGCTGACGTCGATGGGCGTCCGCGTGAATCCCGAGTCGCTGAAGAAGCAGCTTGAGCTGACCAACCAGACGCACTTCCTGAACTATCCCTATCACAAGGCGATCGTCAATCACGAGATTCCGCTGAGCATCGGCGGAGGCATCGGGCAGTCGCGCACGCTGATGCTATTGCTGCGTAAAGCGCACCTCGGCGAGGTCAGCGTGACCGTATGGCCGAAGGTGCTGAAGGAGATGTGCGAGAAGAAGAACATCCACGTGCTGAATTAGAGGCAGTTGTCAGTTGCCGGTTGTCAGCTGTAAGCGCGCAATCGGCAAGCGCGCGATGATTTGTTGCGACGGGCGCGGAGTCATCCGCGCCCGCGTGTGCACCGAGCTATAGCTTTCGCTCAACGGGCAGCCCATTCGCTGGTGCTCGAGCTCGGCAGCCCGGAACGGGCGACATTTGTGTTAGCCGTGGGCATAAGCCCGCGGTAACGAATTTTATTCCTAATTGGTTGAGCCGCGGAGCGGCGACACCGCACATGACGCCGTGCTCGGTCTGCGACGATCACCTCCCAGCAACATCTAATATGGTAGCCTCTACTGGGGTGAGTGTCTCCGGCTGACGACCCGTCGTCCGCGCACGTCTAAGAGGCAGGCATCAAGGAACACAACATTGTTTAATAAAGTCGTTGCCGCAGTTTTCGGCACCAGTAACGAACGCGAGATCAAGCGCATTCTGCCGCTCGTGGAGCAGGTCAACTCGCTCGAGCCGGCGACGAAGCAGCTTTCCGACGAGCAGCTCCGCGCCAAAACGGAAGAGTTCCGCCAGCGCATTCGCGAGCGCGTCGATCCCATCGAAGACGCTGACGAAAAAGACCAGGCGCTGAAGGAAATCCTCGACGAAATTATGCCGGAGGCCTTCGCCGTGGTTCGCGAAGCGGGCTGGCGTGTGCTCAACATGCGGCACTTCGACGTGCAGCTCATCGGCGGCGCCGTCCTGCACCAGGGCAAGATCGCCGAGATGAAGACCGGTGAAGGCAAAACGCTGGTCGCGACCTTGCCGGTTTACCTCAATGCGCTCTCCGGGCGCGGCGTGCACGTCGTCACCGTCAACGACTACCTGGCCAAGCGCGACTCGGAGTGGATGGGCAAGCTGTACACCTTCCTCGGCCTGACGGTCGGCGTCATCGTGCATGACCTCGACGACGTGCAGCGGCGCGACGCCTACGCCTCCGACGTCACCTACGGAACCAACAACGAATTCGGCTTCGACTACCTGCGCGACAACATGAAGTTTGACTTGAACGATTGCGTGCAGCGTCCTCATAACTTTGGCATTGTCGACGAGGTCGATTCCATCCTGATCGACGAGGCCCGCACCCCGCTCATCATCAGCGGCCAGAGCGAAGAGTCCACCGACAAGTATTACAAGGTGAACCGCATCATCCCGCAACTGGAGCTGGGCGAAGAGATCGACCGCGGCCTGGGCGAGGACAAGATCCTCACCGGTGACTTTGTCGTCGACGAGAAGCACCGCACCATCACGGTGACCGATCCCGGCTGGGAAAAAGTTGAGAAGCTGCTCGGCATCGGCAACATCGCCGATCCCGAGAACTGGGACCTGAAGCATCACGTTGAGACTGCTATCAAGGCGCATGCGCTTTACCGCCGCGATGTCGAGTACGTGGTGAAGGACGGCGAGGTCATCATCGTCGACGAGTTCACTGGACGACTGATGCCGGGACGGCGTTGGTCTGATGGTCTGCATCAATCCGTCGAGGCCAAAGAGAACGTCAAGATCGAGCGCGAGAACCAGACGCTCGCGACGGTGACCTTCCAGAATTACTTCCGCATGTACAAGAAGCTGGCCGGAATGACCGGTACGGCGGAGACGGAAGCGGCCGAGTTTGACAATATTTACAGGCTCGAAGTCGTCGTCATCCCGACCAACAAGCCGCTGCTGCGCAAAGAAAATCCCGACGTGGTTTACCGCACGGAGAAGGAAAAATTCTTCGCTTCGGCGGACGAGATCCAGAAGCTGGCGCAGACCGGACAACCGGTGCTGGTGGGCACGACTTCGGTGGAGAAGTCGGAACGGCTATCGGACCTGCTGAAAAAGAAGGGCATCAAGCACGTCGTCCTGAACGCGAAGTATCACGAGAAGGAAGCGGAAATTGTCGCGCAGGCGGGTCGCAAGGGCGCCATCACCATAGCTACCAACATGGCCGGCCGCGGCACCGACATTCTGCTGGGCGGCAATCCCGAATTCATGGCCAAGCAGGAGTTGCTGAAGAAGGGAATTGCGCAGGCGCTGAAACCGGTTGCCGGCGAAGTGCTGGTGAAGCCCGACGATCCCAGCATTTCCTACTTCTACTATGGCGGCGTGGAGTACAAGGTCGATACGGCAAAGTGGAACGAGACGTTTCAGCGCTTCAAGGAATCCACCGACATTGACCACGACGAGGTCATTGCCTTGGGCGGCCTGTTTATCTTCGGCACCGAACGTCACGAGGCGCGCCGCATCGACAACCAGCTACGCGGGCGCGCCGGCCGTCAGGGCGATCCCGGCGCTTCGCGGTTTTACCTGTCGCTGGAAGACGACCTGATGCGCATCTTCGCCAAGGAGTGGGTGTCAAACCTGCTGCAGCGGCTGGGCATGGAAGAGGGCGTGCCCATCGAGTCCAAGCTGATCACGCGGCGAATTGAAGCGGCACAGAAGGCCGTCGAAGGGCAAAACTTCGAGGCCCGCAAACACCTGCTGGAATACGACGACGTGATGAACAAGCAGCGCCAGGCGGTATACGGGCTGCGCCGGCAGTTGCTGGAAGGTGTCGATCAGAAGGAACTGATCCTGGAAGATTATGTACGCGGAAGCCTGGGCGGCCTGCTCGAAAAGTTTGCCGCCAAGGAGACGCGTCCCGACGACTGGGATGTGGCCGGGCTGAAGAACCAGATCTTCACCCGCTTCGGCGTGGACATCACGGCGGAGGGAGTTGAGCCGGAAAAGCTGAACCGGCAGGAACTCGGGGATGCGATCTTCGACAAGCTGAAGGAGCGGTACGACGCGAAGGAGCAGCTCATCGGGCCGGACGCGATGCGCCACCACGAGCGCATCATCATGCTGAGCGTCATCGACCAGCAGTGGAAAGACCACCTGCTCTCGATGGACCACCTGCGCGAAGGCATCGGCCTGCGCGGCTACGGGCAGCACGATCCGCTGGTGGAGTACAAGCGCGAGTCGTTCGACATGTTCGAAGCCATGATGGAGCGCTTCGAGGAAGAGACGGTGCGGTACCTGTACCTGATGCAGGTGATCGAGGCGCCGCAGCGCCGCGAGCCGCAGCCGATCAGCGCCGGCGGCGACTTCAATGGCGAGCCGGTGGGCGCCTACAGCACCGGCCGCGGTCGCGCGACGACCTCGATGGACGACATGGAAGAGGCCTTCCAGCGCCGCAAACGCCGCGAGTTGGAGCAGGCGCGCATGGCCGGCGCCGGCGAGATGGGCACCGTGCAACAGGTGGTGCGCGGCGAAAAAGTCGGGCGCAACGATCCCTGCCCCTGCGGCAGCGGCAAGAAATATAAGAAGTGCTGCGGGGCGTAGAAAGGCCGCTGTTCGCTCTTCGCTTTTCGCTTGGGGGATCCGCTCTGGCCTTTTCTTGGCGGGGCGGTTCGGCTCACGGTGAGCTTGCACTGCCAAGGCAGAGGAGAGCCGCCGAGGACGGCGACATTTGTGTTAGGCGTGGGCGTGAGCCCGCGCTGGGCGTCCATTTCCATTTGTCAGAGCCGCGGAGCGGCGGCACGTTTCGAATGCTGCCGCTGACGCGGCTCTTGTTTTTTTATTGCGAGTGACCGCGGGCTCACGCCCACGGCTAACACAAATGTCGCCGCTCCGCGGCTCACCGACACTAACTTTGCTGCACTTGCGGCACGGCTGAAGCCGTGCCCCTTCAAAACTGCGGCTTACTCAGACCCTTCCTAACACAAATGTCGCCCTTCGGGCTCTACAGTGCCGTCCAGAAGAACACGATATTGGCCACGATCATTCCGGCCACGGCGCCGCCCAGCCAGACGTTCTCCGACGTTGTGTTGCGCCGTCCGCTCAGACGCGCGTTGTTCCCCAACAAGAGAATCGATCCCAGCACCGGCACCACCAGGAAGCCGGCAATCACCTGCGACCAGTACAGCACCGTGACCGTATTGATGTTTCCAAAATCGACCACGGTCGCCACAATGATGCAAGCCGAAATCAGGATGTAAAACGGCCGCGCCTCCCATGCGGGCATGGTCAAGCCGGCGTGCCAGTCCGCCGCTTCCGAGATGCTGAAGCACATGGAAGCGACCAGAATGGGCAGCGCGATCAGGCCGGAGCCGATGATGCCGATGGAGAAGATCACCGGCGCCAGCGAGCCTAAAGGACGCAGGGCTTGCGCCGCGGTCAAGGTGGACATGTGCTCGGGGTCGGCGACGTGCAGCGCCGAAGCGGCGATGATGACGGAGAGCGAAATCACCACAGCAACCAGTGTGCCGGCTTTGGATTCGCCGGTGTGGAAGCCCCCGCCCGTGGCTTTGCGGTCGCGCCGCGAGCTGGTTTGCCACACCAAAACATCCGGCGTCAGTAACGAGCCAAATACGGCGATGATGGCGATGATGTAAGCCGAGCTGAGCGTAATATGCGGCAGGAACAGGCCGCGCAGCAATCCCGTCCAGGACTTCACCGCCATAATTGCCGCTACTACGTAGGCGGCCTGAAACACCGCGAACCAGATAAATGCGCGGCTGGATTTGCGATAGTCCCCCAGCACCAGCAGGTACCAGACGGCGAAGGCGACCATCGGCAGGAAGAAAAAACGCTGTTGCCGCAAGATGAGCGAAAACGCGTCACTCACGGCGATGAGGTCGGCGATGATCATCGCCATGTTGACGGAGATCATGGCGGTGGCCATTCCCCAGCCGGCGCCGCGGCCATAGTTCCGGCGGATCAGTTCCACCAGGCCGCAATTGCTCTGATGTCCAATTCTTGCCGAGACGCTGAACACCGCCCACACTACCGGAATGGCGAGCAGCACCACCCAGCCGATGGAATATCCGAAGTACGCGCCGGCGACCGTGGCGGTCAAAACGGCGGCGGGATCAAGGTCGGCCGCTCCGGCGACGATGCCAGGCGTGAGTTTTCGCATTCGGCCCAACAGGCTGGACGGAGGGCGCTGGTCCTCGACCACGTAAGGCGGATGTTCTTCGCTGAGCAGGCGAAGCGAATTCAAACGGGTCCCCACACTTTGGAATCATGTTCGTGCAATCAGCGGCACCTCAAGTAAGAGACGCGAGCTGCTGCTGAGGTTGCCATAGCTACTGGCCAAGCTTGATTACGTTTTGTGATGCTCTCGTCTAAACAGAAGGGCGCTCTACTAAGGTGCGCTTTGTCCCAGGAGTTTGCCGCAGGCGGCGTTGCGCCGAGTCATCGCGCGCTTGCGCGGGTTGACTTAAAATATGGATGTGCGATTTCGTTGTCTTCTTCTTGCGATAGTTTGCTTCTGCCTGATTGGAGTTTGCGCGGCGCAGGACGCTCCTCCGCCGGTCGAGCAGCTTCCGACGGACAAGAACGCCCCCCCGCCGAGTGATAACCGGAAACTGCCGCCGCGCTCGGACAATGTTCCCGCAGGCGAAAGTTCCAGCACGCAGACGCAAATCGATGTCAGCCCGCCGGCGAACGACGCCAAGTCGCATCCCGAGGCCGACCTGGGCGGCGGCGACGTCGATGAATTCACGCCCTACAACCCGATGAAGGCGATGAAGGACGTTGAGGTCGGCGACTTCTATTACAAGCGCGAGAGCTATCCCGCCGCCATCAGCCGCTATCGCGAGGCGCTGGAGTACAAGCCGCACGATGCCGAGGCGACTTTCAAATTGGCGGAGGCGCTAAGCAAGACCGGCGATGTTGCTGGCGCGAAAGAAAATTACGAGGCGTATCTGAAGATCCTTCCCAATGGTCCGTACGCCAAGAAGGCGAAAGAGGCGCTGAGCAAGCTGCCGGATTCTCCGTCCGTGAAGAATTCGGCGGCGGCGCGCAGAGCTCCATCGCCATCGAACCAGCCGCAAAGCGGGGGGATCACGCTGGATGGGGGCGTCAACCCGCGGTAGGCAGAGGGTTAGCGGAACCTGGGCAGGTTCCGGGTGTCGCGCTGGAATCGGCGTTCGAAATAATCGCGATACTTCCACTCCCGCCTTCGGCCTGTGCCCCAAGAGAATGCGCCTTTGCGCAAAGTGATCTGCGATCGCTGACCGTTGCTTGCGGGCACCACGCTTACCACATCGAAGCGGCATGGCGGCCGCGACTCGCCCGGCAATCGCCGCAAGTAAGCTTTCGCCACCGCCAGGATGTGCTTTTGTTTTTCCGGGGTCACGGCAGTGGATGGTGGCGCGAAGCTGGCGTCGGTGCGGGTTTTCACTTCCACAAAGCACAGCACGTCGTTGTCCCAGCCGATGAGATCGATCTCGCCGCGATCCTGCGCCGCGCGGAAGTTGGTGGCGACGATGCGATAGCCCAGCCGGCGGAGATAGAAATACGCTTCCGACTCGCCCTGTTCGCCGAGCGCCAGGTGCGCCTTGCGCTTGCCAGCTGCGAGCTTCCGCAGCGCCCGAACAATCTTTTCCGTGAACCACAGCATGACGATGTCTGGAACTGTGCGACGAAGTATTCAGCCGCGGAGCGGCAACATCTGTGTTAGGCGTGGGCGTGAGCCCGCACTCCAAGTGGGACAAGAGGTGAACCGCGGAGCGGCGGCACCAGCCTCAGGTCCAGCCATCAAGGTTAACCAACTTCCAGTCCTTTGCGTGTGACCGCAATCACGAGCTCGCGTACGAACACATCGCTGCATTTTCCTTAGAATGAAATCGTGGGGGACAGAAAAGAAAAGGACATCCTGAAACTGCTGCCGCCGCCGAAGGTGCCGCCCAAGCTCACCGCGCGGCGCATCGGCATTCACACCTCGACCGCGGGCGGGGTGGAGAATGCGGCCGAGCGCGCCTATCGCCTGGGCTGCAATACGTTCCAGATTTTCTCTTCCAGTCCGCGCCAGTGGGCGCCCTACGAGTTGGGGCGGGCGCAGTGCGACGAGATGAGCCGCCTTCGCGAGCGCTACAACCTTACGCCGCTGGTCATCCACGCCAATTATCTGGTCAACCTTGGCGGCGGAAATTCTGAATTCCACGCGAAGTCGATTGTGGCCTTCCGGGGCGAAGTGGAGCGCGCGCTGGCGCTGTGCGCGGAATTTCTGGTGGTGCATCCCGGATCGTTTCGCGGGAGCAGCCGCGAAGAAGGCCTGCAGCGTGTGGCCTTAGCCATCGAGCAATCGGTCGATGGGCTCGATCTCGCCGCCGGCAACTTACGAATCCTGATCGAGAACACCGCCGGCTCCGAATTTTCCCTCGGCGGCAACTTCGAGCAGGTGGCAGAGTTGCTGTACCTGTTGCGCGATTTTGTTCCCGTGGGCGCCTGTATCGACACCTGCCACACGCATGTATCGGGATACGATATTGTCAGCGACCAGGGCTTTGCCGACACGCTCGATCAGCTTGACCGAAGCGTCGGCCTTCCCAATGTTTACGTCTGGCACTGCAATGATGCCAAGGCCGCGCGCGGATCGAAGCTCGACCGGCACGCGCACATCGGGAAGGGAAGCATCGGGCTGAAGCCGTTTCGCCGTCTGCTGAACGATCCGCGGTTGGCCAGCGCGGCCTTCATCGCAGAAACGCCGATTGACCAACCGCTCGACGATCTGACGAATGTGAATGCGCTAAAGAAGCTGGTGGGAAAGAAGCCGTGAAATTCGCAATACTCGATCGCAGGGTTGGCCTCGCTCCCTCCACCCGTATGCTCTTAACAGTTATTTGCCCGCACAAGAGGCGCTGCCCGGCGACCTGGTTATCGCCCATAGCTGCATGTCATGCGGTAAGTTCCCCAACTGCCGCGCAACGTAATCGGGATTGTTGACGATGCGGTCCTGAAACCACCTGTACTTGGGATTATCGAGCACGAGAAATTCGCTGAACGAGCACCGTAGCTGGTCCGCTTCCAGAATGCGATCGCTGGAGTAGCCGGATTCCTTGGCGTTTCGCATGAGCTTGTAGTCCACAGTGACTCCTCGAATTGTGGAATGCACTGCGGCATCCCAGTCGAGGGGATAGTAGTACGGACGAGATGGCTTCTGCGAGAGATAGCTCAAAGGCAGAAATACCTGGGCATCGGTGACGATCACCGGCATGTTGGGTGGAAGATGCTCATCGATGAATAGAAAGCCATTATCTTTAAGTGCCTGCGTGCGGGTGATCGGCCAAATGAGCAGAGCGGCGAAGAGCAGCATCCATGCGAGTTGAAAAACGGGAGTCAGCTTGACGGCTCGCAATCTCGCGTCAAAGAGGCTCGCAACCAGCGTGGCAACTCCGATCAAACTCGGGATGAAGTACCGGTCGACAAAAAAAGACGAGTCCCCCACGGAAACCAGGGCGATGAGCAGAGGCGGCACAAGATAGGCAACGGCACAAGCCAGAAGCGGCGAGGCGTCAGGTGGTGACGGCTGCTTCTCCTGGGCTGAGCTTGCGAAGGCGGTGAGTCCGATGCCGAAGATGATGCCAAACGCCAGGCATGGCGAGGCGAAGCTATAAAGCGATAAGACATCGGTGAACGTCGGGGCGGGCGGCCAGTTATGCGGCACGGCAACGTCATGCAATCGGGTGATGGGTACGATCCACGCCAGCAGCACCAGCCACGAGCTCGCCAGTGCAAAATACAATCGCCAGCGAACCATGCGCCGCCGATAATCTGAAAACAGTAGCGCGATGATTGCCGCTGCGCTGTAGAGCACACCGAAAGGGTGCGACATCAGTAGCGCAACATGTGCGACGATAGCGCCGACTAACAACCTACGGCTTGGCCGCGGCTGCCGGGAGAGGCGGAAGTGTGCTGCAAAGACGAGGACGGCGCACGCAAAATAGAAGCCGTAATACCGCGCCTCCACATTCTGGTGAAGCAAGGCGCCGGAAGTCACGGTCGTGGCCGCAATGCTGAGAGCAACCGCCAACAGCGAATAGGTTTTCCGCAGCGCGCTCCACAGCAGCAGAACACCGACGCAAATGAATAGCGACGAGAGAAGGCGCAAGCTCAACAAGGTCACGCCGAACAGGCTGCCCCAGCCATAGGCCAGCAGGTAGTACAGCGGCATACCGCCATCGGCGGCGTTCGCCAGCCCATGCATCATGTGAACAAGACTGTGATCGGTGAGGAGCTGGACCGTGAATGCCTCATCCAGCCACATGTCGCGTTGAGCGGACCCCATCCAACATGCCAGCAGCAGGACGCCGACCGCGGTCACGCGAGCCACGCCGCCCAGCCAGCGTGCGCCCTGCTGCTTTACTGCTTTTGTTTCGCTCAATGCGGGAACTCCCACTCCGTATGATAGCCAGCCGCTCACGGCAGCAGCATCACACAATTGTGGGAATCACCGCATGTACCGGGCGCGAGCCTTACAGCCGCGTTCCGCCGCCCACCGGCAGAACCTCTCCCGTCATCCATGCCGAGTCGTCGGAAGCCAGGAAGACTGCGACCTTGGCGATGTCCTCCGGCTGCCCCACGCGCCCTAAGGGAGTGCGGGAGACCACGAGCTGCTTGAACTCCCCTTCGCTGGTGCCCGCCGTTCGCGTGCCTTCGGTTTCCACCAGTCCGGGCGATAGCGAATTGACCCTGATGTTCTGCGGCCCGAGCTCCTGCGCCAGAGTGCGAGTGATAACATCCACCGCGCCCTTGGTTGCGCTGTAAATCGCACTTGTGGGCGGCGGCGTCAGCGCGACGACCGAACTCAGATTGATGACCGAACCACCCGCCGGCATCGATTTGACCGCAGCCTGCGTGCTCAACAGCGTTCCCAGCACGTTGAGATCGAATTGCCGGCGATAGCTCTCTTCGGTGATCTCCTGGAGCGGGGCGAACTCATAAACGCCGGCATTGTTCACCAGGATGTCGACTTTGCCAAACGCCTTGGTGGCTTCGGCGAACAGTTTGTCCACTTCCTTCTTCTTCGAGACATCGGCCTGCACCGTGATGGCCTTGCTGCCATTCTGGTTGATCTGCGCCGCGACCTTCTCCGCGTCGTCCTTGGCTCGCGCATAATTCACCACCACGTTCGCGCCCTCCTTGGCCAGCGCCAGCGCGATGCCCGCGCCGATACCTTTGGAAGCGCCCGTAACCACCGCCGTCTTGCCGTTCAACTTACCCATAACGTTTTCTCCTCTCCCTAACATTTCGATGATCATCGAAATGAATGACGGTGGTTTGGATGTACGAGGGGAACGAAGGATTCAGCCTTCAGAGAGTTGTGCGAGTTGCCCTAGGTAAGTTTTCCATACCTTACGGCGGAACGACGGCAGGGCGAACTTGCCCTTGCGTCGGATCGAAATCAGGCCCGCGGTCTCAAGTTCTTTCAGATGGTGCGATAGCGTCGCTGCCGTGATGGGCGAACACGCCCGCAGATCGGCGCACGTGCAAGCGTCTTTGCGGGCGATGTGCTGTAGGATTTCATACCGCGTGGGATCGGAAATGGCCCGCGTGATGGCGCGAAATTGTGCGCGCTCCAGGTGCGAACGCGACTTTGCGGAACTACGTGCTCTTGGTTTCCCGTTGGGGTTGATCGCTGGTTTCATGATTTGAGACGTTGCGCGTGCCTCTCTGTAATCACAGCTTATACGCCGACGGCACGGGCCTGCTAATTTCACCGCGCCCAGCATTGTAGAATCAAAGTTTATCTTTTTCGCAATCTGTTGGGCATTTATGGCCGATTCCAAAATATCCTCGTCCGATTCGGCGCCGCACGCCAACGTGGCCGTTCGTCCCGACCGCTACGATCCGCAGGCGATCGAGCAGAAGTGGGCGGAGCGCTGGGCGCAGAATCCCGATCTCTATCGTGCGGAGGATTTTCACACCGCGCGCAAGAAGTATTACGTGCTGGAAATGCTGCCGTACCCGTCCGGCGCGTTGCACATGGGGCACGTGCGCAACTACGCCATCGGCGACGCACTCGCCCGTTACATGTGGATGCAGGGCTACAACGTGCTTCACCCCATGGGCTGGGATTCCTTCGGCCTGCCGGCGGAGAACGCGGCCATCCAGAACCGGACGCCGCCGCGCGAGTGGACGCTGCGCAATATCGCCGCCATGAAGCGGCAGATGAAGCGCTTGGGTTTCGCCTACGACTGGTCGACGGAAGTCACCACCTGCCTGCCCGAATACTATCGCTGGAACCAGTGGTTTTTCCTGAAGTTCTTCGAGCGCGGCCTGGCGTATCGCAAGAAGAGCAAGGTGAACTGGTGTCCGAAGTGCGCCACAGTGCTGGCCAACGAGCAAGTGTTGCCCAGCGGCTGCTGCTGGCGCCACGAGGACACGCCGGTCGAACAACGCGAGTTGGAACAGTGGTTCCTGCGCACCACAGACTACGCCGAGGAGTTGCTGCAAGGCCTCAACCAATTGCCCGGCTGGCCCGAAAAAGTCCGCACCATGCAGCGCAACTGGATCGGCCGCAGTGAAGGCACGCTGGTCGATTTCAAACTCGACGGACTGGCCGGCCCCGCGGGCGACAAGATCAGCGTGTTCACCACGCGCGTGGACACTATCTACGGTGCGACCTCGTTGCAGCTGGCGCCGGAGCATCCGCTGGTCACCGATTTGATCGCCAACGACCCCGGGCTGCTGGCCAAGGTCGAAGACCTGATGACGGAGCAGAGCCGGGCGAAGGAAACGGGCGACATCGGCGCCATCGAGAAACACGGCGTGTTTACCGAGCGCTACGCGCTGAATCCATTTAACGGCGAGCGTGTACCCATCTGGGTGGCCAATTACGTTCTGCTCGATTACGGCACGGGCGCGATCATGTCGGTGCCGGCGCACGATGAGCGCGACTATGAATTCGCCAAGAAGTACGACTTGGATATTCGCGTGGTCATCTTGCCGCGGCGTGAAGGCGATGCGACCGACGGCTCACCCAACGAGCCGGTACTGCCTTTCGTTGACGCCAACAGCCTACTGATCAATTCCGGTGAGTGGAGCGGTTTGCCGTCTGACGAAGCGATCGAGAAGATGTCGAAGTATGCCGAGGAGCACGGCTTCGGCAAGGCGACGGTGACGTTCCGGTTGAAAGATTGGGGCATCAGCCGCCAGCGGTATTGGGGCACGCCGATCCCGATCATCTACTGCGCCAATTGCGGCATGGTGCCGGTCCCGGAGAAAGATTTGCCGGTGATGTTGCCGGAGAACGTGGAGATCACCCTGGCCGGCGGCTCGCCGCTGGGCAAAGTGCCGGAGTTCGCGAACGTGAATTGTCCCAAGTGCGGCGGCCCAGCGCGGCGCGAGACCGACACTATGGACACCTTCGTCGATTCCTCCTGGTACTTCTATCGCTATACCGATCCCACATTGTCGGATAGGCCATTGGACTCGGACATTGTGGGATATTGGTTTCCCATTGACCAATATATTGGCGGTGTCGAGCACGCCATTCTGCACTTGATCTATTCGCGGTTTTGGACCAAGGTGATGCGCGACATGGGGCTGGTGCGTAACTCGGAGCCGGCGGAGCGCCTGTTCACTCAAGGGATGGTGATCAAAGGCGGCGCCAAGATGTCGAAGAGCCTGGGCAACGTGGTCTCGCCCGACGACATGGTGGCGCGCTACGGCGCCGACTCCACCCGCATGTACACGCTGTTCGCGGCGCCGCCGGATAAGGACCTGGACTGGCAGGACGCCGGTGTGGAGGGCATCAGCCGCTTTCTTGGTCGCGTTTATCGCTTCATCGTCCGCCATGCCGGGAAGAATGCAGGGGCCGCGAGTGAGGGCGGGACGCTCTCGCCCGCAGCCCGCAAGCTACAACGCAAACTGCACCAGACGATCAAGCGCGTGACGGAGGATTTCGGAGGGCGTTGGCACTTTAACACGTCGATTGCCGCCATCATGGAGTTAGTTAACGAGCTCTACGCGTACGAGGACAGCGTGCATCACGGTGAACCCGCGGCTCCGCGGTCGCTCATGGCGGATGTGCAACCCAAGCTGGTGCTCATGCTGGCGCCGTTCGCACCGTATCTCGCGCATGAACTGTGGGAGATGCTGGGCGAGAGCTCCGATCTGCTGCGCGCGCCCTGGCCGCAATACGATCCTGCGCTGGCGAAAGAAGAAGAAGTCGAGATCGCTATCCAGGTCAACGGCAAGATCCGCAGCCGCATCGTCGTGCCCGCGGATGCGACCGAGGACCAGGTGCGCGAGCTTGCCCTCACTGACGAGAAGGTGAAGGCAGCCGTCACCAATAGGGAAATCCTGAAGGTGCTGGTCGTAAAAGGCAGGCTCGTCAACATTGCGGTGAAGTGAAAAGCCGCACTAGAAGGCAGGGAGCTGTTCATGTGCCGTGCCTACGGCACTCAAATTTCTAAATTGCTCCGTACCCAGCGTTGAAACGCTGGGCTATCATCTTCCGCGCCTTGCGGCGCTCTCTTACATCGCCGTCGCACCCTTACTTACGGAGCACCCCCGACGCTCTCGCGGACTCAGAAGCCGCCGACAGCGATACAATTCAGTTTGTAAGTTCCTGGCTGTTTGTTTTGATGCTGTACCGGGCGTAGCGCTGCCCACCGCTACGCCTATGGGCCCCGCAGTCGCGCACGCGTCGGCGCTACTCACACATCACTATGGAGAAAGCTCTCGTATGCTGAAGAATGTTGTGTCCCTAGTCCTGCTTGGTTGCTGCTGTTCCGCTTTGTTTGCTGCCGAGGTGACGCTGAAGAATGGAGACCGGCTCACGGGAACCATCGTCAGCGTTGACGATAAGAAGCTGACCATCAAGCCTGCTTACTCGGATGCCATTGCTATCGACTGGAGCGAGGTAGCACAATTCACTTCCGACCAGCCAATGGTGGTAACGCGCACCGACAAGCAGGTGATTTCCGGTCCGGTGGCGATGCAGGATTCTTCTGTCGTGGTCAACAGCACGTCGGGCACGCAGACCATTCCGCAGAGCGATGTGAGCTTCATTCGTTCGCAGGCCGATCAGGCGGCGTACGAGAAGTCGCTGCACCCGGGACTGCTCGAGGGCTGGGCGGGCGGCGGCAATTTAGGCCTCGCGCTGGCGCGCGGCAACTCCGACACCACCAACCTGGCCCTCGGTTTCAATGCCGACCGCAAGACCACTACTGACGAGTGGATTGTCAACGCTGCCGGGATCTACAACACCAGCAACACCGATAACATCAACAGCACAACGGCAAACGCCTTTGGAGGTTCGATCCGCTACGATCACAACCTGACGCCGCGCCTTTTCGCCTTCGGTCTGTTCGCCGGGTTATACGACCACCTGCAGTTGCTCGATGAGCGGCTCAGCCCGAACGGCGGTCTGGGATACCATTTGATCGCCAGCAAAGTAACGACCCTCGACCTTCTCGGCGGCATAGGTTATACCTACGAGAACTATTCCACGGGGATGACTAACAACATTATCAACGCGACCGTGGGCGAGGAACTGATGCATCAGTTCACGGCGTCAACGTCGATGACCGAGCGCCTCTATTTCTATCCTTACTTGAACCAGAACGGAAACTATCGCGGGACGGGCGACTTCGGACTGGCCACCAAGTTCTATCGCGCTCTGACTTGGAACCTGAACTTCGGCGATATCTACAATAGCCAGCCTGTGCCCGGCAAGAAGAACAACGATCTGCTGCTGACCACCGGACTGGGGATTACATTTGGAGCGAAGGCGAAGTAAAGTGCGAGCAACTAGCAGCTAGCGACTAGCAATTAGCAACTAGCGATGATCGTGCTAGTCGCAGACGCCTTGTATCAGGGCACGACTTTCGTCGTGCCGCAAGGTGCCCAGTCAAAATCCGGGCTTTAGCCCCTGCGGTCAGTGCACGGGCTAAAGCCCAATTTGTTTTTCGCGATGTTTTCGGCACGACTGAAGTCGTGCCCTTTTACGAAGCCACGTTCTTTGGATTCGGCATCTACCGAATCCGGTCTGATCTCGTGCATGCTAATTGCTAATTCCTAATTGCTGCTTCACGCGTCGGCGGGCGGCAGCTCTGGACCGGGATCGCGGGGCGGCTCGGGTTCGGCAACCGGCTCGACGTGTGCGACCTGCGGCGGCGGCGAAGCGGGCTCGGTAGCAGGCGCGCCTTCTTCGATTGGCGGCGCTAGATTCGCTTCGGCAGGAGCTATTACGGTCGTCATAGCGATCGCCGGTTCTACTACCGGCGTAAGCATTTCGTCGTGCTGTTGATACCAACTCGTGGCGCCGGCCAGTTGCCACAGTCGCGCCGCAATCTGCGCGAACATGATCAGCTCCAGGATGATGAAGACCGCGCCCGTCGCAGTGGCCGGAAGCTCGGCCCAAATCACCAGCCCGACCGCCAAGGTGATCCACGCGACCAGCGCGATAACGAAGTACATGCCGTAGAGCCGTCCGAAGTCATGCCGTGTAATTCGCCACGCGTGCCAGGTGTTGCCCCACATGCGACGCTCGTTCTGCGCCACGGCGCGCACCTGTGCGATGTCGAACCACAAGCGCACGGCCAGCGCCAGCAGCAGAAACACCAGCGTTGCGCCCCATCCCAGGAAGATACCAACCTGATCGGCGATGGCGCGGTCGCCAATGTGATCGGCAGCCTTATTCAGCGCCTGGTAGATCATGACGACGATGACGAACGGGATGATCGACAACAGCAGCAGGCGTACGAATCTCCAGAAGTAGGCGCCGGAAGCGGCGAAGAACTCGCCGATGGTAAGCCGCCGGTCCGCGCGATAGCTTTCCAGAATGCCGCCGGTAGCGAACAGCATGAATAGGAAGAAGACAAATGTGAACAGATACGAATTGGTGGTGTAGCGCACCAGGCTGACGTCAGGCAGGCGGAACAATTCCACCAGCATTCCGAGGTCGAAGCGGTTGGTCAGCGGCTGGCCGGCGAGGCTGTGACCTAGAGCATGATGCAGCCGCAAGAATCCCGGCACCGTGCCCAGCGCGCCGCACACCAGGTTGACGACGAAGATCCACCACAGAACGCCTTGTCGCCGCCAGAGGAGACTGAAGCCGGAAGACAGCGCGCTTTTGTTGTCGTGGGTCATGTCATAGCAACTAGCAACTAGCGACTAGCAATCAGTGCTGAGTCGTTTGCTGCGGTTGTCGTGCTGCCTTTCGTCATCCTTCGATTTTGGAGTTTTAAGCTAAGTGCTAGTTGCTGATTGCTGATTGCTTCCTACACCAGCCAGCTCAAAATCTGCGCCATGAACTGCGTCAAGAACAACCAATAGGTTGCGATCTTGTGGACGGCGCCGGACTGCACATACTTTGTTTGGCTGTTGTTCAGGTAATCGCGGTCCATAGTGACGTCATAGCCAGGATCAATCTGCACCGAGAGGACCTGCGCCTTCTTGCGATAGACATACCGCACCCAGCGTTCTTTGCCGTCCCAGTGCTCGCGTGTGCTCTCGCCATTGTCGAACTTCACCACCGCATCGACCGGAAAGATGAAATCGCCCTTGCGGTGCAGGATCACCTGCGTCTCGTACTCGGTCTCGCCCTTTTTCTCTTTCAGGTTTTCGTCCCACCAGTTCACCGGATTGGAGTCGGCGCGCAATACCTCATAGTCCATGACCTCGGTGCCATAGACGGCCTGGTTCCAGTACCAACTAAGGTCCTGGCCGGCGACCTCGCTGACCGTGCGGACGAAGTCTTCCGTGGTTGGGTGCGTGAAGCGGTATTTCATGAAATAAGTGTGCAGCGCGTTCTTCAGCGTCTCCTCGCCGACGATTTTCTCCAGGGTCACCAGCATTGTCGCCGTCTTACCGTAGCTGATAGCGCCGTAGCTGTTGATGCTCATGTCCTGGTAGCTGAGTCGCGAGAGCGGATCGAAGTCGGGGTCGCCCAGGTAACTGAAGCGCTGTTCTTCGCGCTCCCCCAACTGTGCGCCCAGCAAATTGATCAGGCTCACGTCCTTGCCATAGAAACTGTCAATCACCTTGACTTCGGTGTAGCTGTTGATGCCTTCATCCAGCCAGGCATTCTCGAACTCGTTGGTCGCCACCATCCCGTACCAGTACTGGTGGCCGAACTCATGCTCGGTCACCAAATCGATCAGGTGAATGCCCTTCGGGATGTACCAGCCGCTATCGCCGGTGATGAAGGTGGGATACTCCATGCCGCCGGCCTCGCCCGCGCCGTGTGGGGGATCGACCACGGTGAGCTGCGCGTAGGGATACGGTCCATACCAGTCGTCGAAGCGCTTCATGCTGTCGAGCACGCAGGTGATGTACGGCTGCCACTCGCGCTCGTGGCTGTCGTAGGTGAGCAGCCGGATGTGCACCGGGCCGACGCTGCCGTTAAATGTGTTCTCGACAACTTTGAAGTTGGGATCGGCGGTCCAGGCAAAGTCGTGGATATCTTCCCCGTGGAAGGCGACGGTCTTGGTCCCGTTGCCGTTATCATGATCGCCGACCTGCACCCCACTGGCGCCGATCACGTAGTCCTTGGGCAGCGTGATGTTCACATCGAAGGTGCCGAAGTCGGCGAAGAACTCCGTGAGCGCGTGGAACTGGTGACAGTTCCACTGGCCGTGCCACCAGACTCCAACCTTGGGGAACCATTGTCCGGCCAGCAGGAAGGTGCGCTTGTAGCCGGTGCGCGCGATCACCTCCGGGAAGGTGGCCTTGAACTTGATCTGGAAGGTCACATCCTCGCCCGCAGCAACCGGACGCGGCAGCTTCACCTGGAAGACCGTCTTGTCTTCGGGATTGCCGTCGTCAGGGGAGATGAACTTCATCTGGCTGGTCAGATCGCCCATGCCGGCGACTTGCAACGATGTGACCACGTTCGATCCGTAGTCCTCAGGCTTCCAGTGCTCCAGGCTGCTGCTGCGGAAGTTGCCGTCGCGATGGGCCTCGTGCATCCACGTGGACTTCGGTTGAAACGCGTTCAGATATAAATGGAAAGGGAACGTGTCGAGCGGCTGACCGGTCAGGTTGTGATAGGTGAGCGTCTCAGTGGCTTCGACGGTGTGCTTCGGTGGGTCATACTTGGCGTCGATGTGGTAGGCGACGACGCGCTGCGACAGCGGCCCGGTGACTTTGGGCGCAAAGGGACTCTGGGCGAGCGCAAGCGTGCAGCAAATCATTATGAGGCACATGAGCGACAGTGGTCGCCGAAAGTTCATAAGCAATCCCCAGCGGGAGACGCAAGTCGTTTCATGCATCCGTGATCTGCGGTTTCGGCTTTTTCAGCGGCCTCTGAAGTCGTGCCCTGGCCCGAAGCCTCTGGATAGCGATTTTTCAGCAGGCTACAAAATCGCGCTCGGGTTCAATCCCCTTCACGCCGCCAGCAAGTGTACACTGTTCAGCCACGGGAGTGTGTACGATGGCCGAGCCGCCCAAGTTCAGGTCGTACGAAGAATTCTTCGACTTCTACCTGCGGCAGCACAGCGACGCGGGCAACCGGCGCATGCACGCCATCGGCATGCTCGTTGGACTGGCGGTTGCGATCGTCGCGTTCGTGACCCATCATCTCTGGTACGCGCTGCTGTGGATTCCTCTGGGCTACGGCTGCGCCTGGATAGGACATTTTCTGCTGGAGAAGAACACGCCGGCGAGCTTCGGCCATCCCTTCTGGTCATTCATCAGCGATTTCCGGATGCTCGGGTTGATGTTGACGGGACGATTGAAAGCTCGTATCTCGGCGAACGATTCGCGGCCGGTTGCTTAGCGTTCGCCACTGCGTATCATTCTTTCTGCCGCATCAAATCTTCAGATCGAAAAGGAAGCATCATGAGCCAGACCAGCGCAACCATTCGCAGCTTTGGTTTTTTCGCGAACGGCAGTTGGAGCACTCACGGAGGCGAGGGCGTGGTCAATTCGCCCTACGACCATAGCGTCGTCGCCGTCGTCGGTGAGGCCGGGCGCGACGATGTGGAGAGTGCCATCGAAGGCGCGGTGCAGGCATTTGCCATCACCCGCCGCATGTCGTCGCAGCAGCGCGCCGGCATCCTGCTCGAGATCGCCAACGGCGTCGGCGACCGTCGTGAGGAGTTCGCGCGCACCATCTGCCAGGAAGCCGCCAAGCCGATCAAGACGGCGCGCATCGAGGTGGATCGCGCCATCAATACCTTCCAGATCGCGGCCGAAGAGGCGACGCGCATCTACGGCGAATATCTTCCACTGGACACGCTGGAGTCCACTGCCGGACGCTGGGGCCTGGTGAAACGCTTTGCGCTGGGGCCGGTATTCGCCATCACGCCGTTCAATTTTCCGCTGAACCTGGTGGCCCACAAGATCGCGCCGGCGATTGCCGCGGGCTGTCCCATCATCCTGAAGCCTGCGCCGCAGACGCCGATCTCGTCGTTGATGCTGGCTGAGATTATCGACCAAACCTCGTGGCCCGATGGCGCACTCGCGGTCATGCCCATGTCGAATGACAACGCCGGGTTGCTGGTCGCCGACGATCGCATCAAGCTGCTGACGTTTACCGGCAGCGCCGTCGTGGGCTGGCAGCTCAAGAGCCGCGCGGGCAAGAAGCGCGTGACCCTGGAGCTGGGCGGCAACGCGGGCGTCATTGTCCACAGCGATGCCGATTTGCCCTATGCCGTTCAGCGCTGCGTTGCGGGCGGGTTCTCCTACGGCGGGCAGACCTGTATTTCCGTGCAGCGCATCCTGGTGCATGAGCCGGTGTTCGAGCGCTTCACCGAGCTGCTGCTGCAAGGCGTGCGCAAGCTGAAGTGTGGCGACCCCATGGACGAGAGCACGGACATTCCGCCGCTCATCCGCGAACAGGATGCGGTGCGGGTGACGCAGTGGATCGACGAAGCCGTGCAAGCGGGAGCCAAGCTGCTGTGCGGGGGCAAGCGCAAAGCGGCGATGGTCGAACCTGCGGTGCTCACCGGCACCTCGCCGCACATGCGCGTCAATTGCGCCGAGGTCTTCGGGCCGGTGGTGACCGTCGAGCGCTACGAGACGTTCGAGGAGGCGTTGCAGGTCGTCAATCGTTCCGACTACGGACTGCAGGCGGGCGTGATGACGCGCGACGCCGTGCTCATCCAGCACGCATTCGAGACCCTGGAGGTCGGGGCAGTGATCGTCGGCGATGTCCCCAGCTTCCGCGTCGACCAGATGCCTTACGGCGGAGTGAAGGATTCGGGTTTGGGACGCGAAGGCCTGCGCTACTCCATCGAGGACATGACCGAGCGCAAGCTGCTGGTGATGGCGTTGAAATAAACGTTCCCGGCGGTCCCGCAATCGTTTTTTTCAGGCAACCCGCCTGCATCTAACTTTTATGAGAGTTCTGGCTCGTTTCTAGCTTTATCGTTCGCCATGGATTGCGAAAATTGACACCGGCGTGTGGTCGGGCTAGGATACGCCCTTGTGTCGAAGCGCGGTGTCCGCTTCGAGATTGGGCGGGTTGGCAGGCGTGACGCAAAGCTTCGAGCATTCCGCACTCTCTGCTCATTTTTGAAGATCTTGCATGGAACGTGTACCGACCGTCTCGGGTACGGCCAACTTGCTCGACATCCTGGACAGGGTGTTGGACAAGGGACTGGTCATTGCCGGCGATATTCGCGTATCGCTGGCCAACGTCGAGTTGCTGACTATCCGCATCCGCCTGCTGGTGTGCTCGGTGGATAAGGCGGAGGAGATTGGGCTGAATTGGTGGAAATTCGACCCCAATCTCACCAATCCGGCCGCATTGCCCGAGGCGCCGCGCAGGCAATTGCCGCGGGCCGGCCCCGAGGCGGAACTGCGGGCTGCGACCACCGCGCGCAAAACAGCGGTCAAGACTTCAAGAAAAAAGAGAAAAATCCAGGGATGAAGATCGGCAGGAGGATGGGCAATGGCGGTTGAACGAGTTTCCGGCGGTTCAAGTCTGATTGATGTACTCGACCGGGTCCTGGACAAAGGCATCGTGATCGACGCCTGGGTGCGCATCTCCCTGGTCGGCATCGATCTCATTACGGTGGAGGCGCGCATCGTAGTCGCTTCCATCGACACGTACCTGAAGTACGCTGACGCGGTGGGCCTCACCGGCCTGGTATCGCGTCCGCAGCTTGGCCCCGGAGAAGAAGAAGAAGTCACCACCGTCGAGACCACGCGGCGCCCCGTCCGCGCACGCCGGCCTCGGGTCCGCCCTTAGGGGACCACCAGGAGACGTAACTGTGGCTTCCCCCGAGATGCGCGTGCGTTCCCATGCCCCCGAGTTGATCGGCAAAAGCCGGCGCTCGGCCCTGCGCCTGCTCGGCATCGAACGCAGCGAGGAGATATTTCCCGTCTTGTTGGAGGAAGTCGTCGCCCTGGGGCATCCCCGCGCCCTGGTGGCCCGAGTGAACTTTGAGAACTCAGAAATCACTCCGGTTGCCTCGCTGAACTGTTCCTCAACTTTCCTGCAGCGTTTTCACAGCTCGCTGTTCGCCATAGAAACGCCGACCGTCCAGGTGCTGCACAGCCAGCATCCGGGACACGTGCGCAGCCGCAGAAAAGGGGGACCCGAGTTCTATCACTACCCGCTCATCTATCGCAACCGCACCGACTGTTGGGAGGCCGAGCGCAGCCGCGGCGGCCGGTGCATCGCGGTAGAAAACTTCCATTGCCGCCTGAAGCTGCAGTTGCAGCAGCAGGTGTGCGGCGTCTGCGAGATGCGCGCCTATGCGGCCATTGCCGTGGTCGAACTCAAACGCGGCGCCCATGAGGCGGACGTCGCCGAGCTGCGCGCCCTGCTGGAGCTGGCCAATCGCTATCTCTCGCGGCTGTTCAAGGTGGAGCATTACCAGAACCGCATGCTCGATTTGGAGACCACCATCACCCAGATGCAAACCGTGATGGAGAGCATGACCGACCCGGTCATCCTCACCGACCCGCAGCACCGCGTCATCACCCAGAACAAAGCTGCGGAGCGCTATTTCCGGCTGCCGGAGGAAGTCAGCGAAGGACGAGTGCGGGCGGTGGAGCTGAACAATCTGCTGTTCTCGGCAGCGTTGTCGTCGATGGCGGTGTCGGGCAGCGACTCCTCGCGCGACATGACCCTGGTGGATGCCATCGAAGGCGATGAGGTGCTGTTTGAGGCGGTCTCGGCACCCTCGATCGCGCCCGACGGACACCGCACCGGCATGGTCACGGTGCTGCGCGACGTTACCGACCTGCGTCGCGCCGACGAGGAACTGCGCGCCAACTACGACAAGCTGCGGCAGGCCGAAGAAGTGGTCCGCCAGGACCGCGATCGCCTCAACCTGGTCATCGAGAACGTCGGCGATCCCATTGTCGTTTGCGACCGCGATGCCAAGATCGCACTGAGTGACCCGCTGGCGCAGGAGTTGCTCGGCTCGCAGCATGGCCGCAGCGCGCTGCATATCCGCAATCAGGCCAAGCTCGACGCCTACATCACCAAGTTCACCTATTCCTTCTCCGATCGCGAGAGCGCGCCCCTTCAGCTCACTCATCCCGGCACCCTCCAGGAAGTGGAATACGACGCCCGCTCCGGCAAAATTTACGATGAGCGCGGCATGGTGGCCTACACGGTCACTGTCTTGCGCGATCTCACCGCCGTGCGCCGCCTGGAGCAATTGAAGCTGGAGCGGCGCATGCTGGAGATGGAGAAGTTCGCCGCCGCCGGACGACTGGCCGGCACCATCGCGCATGAAGTCAACAATCCCATGGAGGCCATCAAGAACTGCATCTTCCTGCTCACCGACCAGATCCGGCCGGAAGCGGCGCCGGTCTACGACATTCTGAAGGGCGAAACCGAGCGGGTGGCGCGTATCGTCCGCCAGATGCTGGGCCTTTATCGCAACACCGACCAAGTGGGCAATTTCGACGTCAACTCCGTGGTGGAGGACACGCTGCTGCTCTTCACTCGCCAATTGGAGCGCGCCGGAGTTCGCGTGGAGAAAGCGCTGGCCATCTTGCCCCCGGCCTTGGGCTCGGCTGACCAGATACGGCAGGTGCTTTCCAATCTGGTGGTCAACGCCAAAGACAGCATGACCAAGGGCGGAGTCCTGCACGTGCGCACCCGGCTGGTGCGCCGCGGCCAGTTGCAGCCAAGCATCAACGTCTCCGTGGCCGATTCGGGCTGCGGCATCGCCAAGCACATGGTCAACACGATGTTCGAACCTTTCGTGACCACCAAGGGCGAGCGGGGAACCGGCTTGGGTCTGTGGATCGTCAAGGGCATTGTCGAGAACCACGGCGGCAAGCTGCGCGTGCGCAGCCAGGTAGGGAAGGGAACGGTGTTCAGTATTGCACTGCCGGCAGCGGTGTGACCTTCAAGGACTGGGGATGGCGATGAAGCGTAAATCCAACATTCTGGTGGTAGACGACGAACCCAACGTCCTTTTGACCTACCGCCTTATCTTGCAGCAGCAGGGTTATGACGTGTGCGCCGCAATTTCTTCTGACGAAGCCCGCCGGGCCATTGCCGACCAGGAAATTGACTTGCTGCTGTGCGATCTGTCGTTGGAGAAGCAGGAAAACGGTTTCGATGTGATTGAGCTGGCGCGGCGGAAAGATCCGCCAATCCCAGCCGTGCTGTTGACCGGCTATGCCACGCCCGAAGCCACCGAACACGCGCAGGAACTGGCTATTCCCATCTTGTTCAAGCCGATCGATATTAAGGAGCTGTTGGACACGATTTCCGAAATATTGAAGGAGAACTATGAGCGGCAGCACGAAGCGGCCCGCTAAGACGGCCCACAAAACCAAAGCGACGAAAACGACGGAGCTGAAATCGCAGCCGATTGCGATGGTTCCGGCGCCGGCCCCGGCCCTGGAACCGAAACCGGCGCCGGCGGTGGAATTCGTGCCCGGCCCCATCCCGGTGCCCGATGTGCGCCAGGAAGGCCGCTATGTCTACGGCATCATCCAATCGCGCGAGCCGGTCAGCTTCGGCCGGATGGGCATCGGGGGCAGCGGCGAACTGGTCTACGTGGTCACCCACGGCGATATCGCCGCCGTGGTCAGCCGCACCCCGGTCTTCATCTTCGATCCTACCCGCGAAAACGCGCTCTCCCACGAGCACGTGATCGAGACTGTGATGAAGACCCACACCATCATTCCCATGAGCTTCGGCACCGTATTTCGCACCGATGACGATATTCGCGAGGTGCTGCGCAGCATCTATCCCTCGGTGAAAGATGTGCTGAAGCAAATGGCCGGCAAGGTGGAATTCGGGCTGAAGGTGACTTGGGACCGCGACCGCATCATCGAGGAGTTGCAGGGCGAGCACGACGAGATTCGCCGCTTTCACCAGGAGATCACGCGCAAGCACCTGCAATCCACCTACTTCGCCCGCATGCAACTGGGCCGCATGATCGACAAGGCGATGGAGGAACGCTCCGGCGAATATGTGCGCGACATTTATGAGACGCTGCGCGAAATCTGCGTCGCCTCGCGCGACAACAAGCCCATCGGCGACAAGATGATCCTGAACGCGGCCTTTCTGCTGGAGCGCGAGCGCGAAGCCGAATTCGATGCGGCCGTCAATCGCATCGCAAAAAAATTCGGCGAGCGGCTGAACTTCAAGTACACCGGCCCCTGGCCGCCGTACAATTTCGTGAATATTCGTTTGAAGTTGGAGCCCAGCAGCACGGGGTAAGCGGGCCAGTACAACTACAACCCGGCGCATACTCTTTAAGGGTGTCATCCTGAGCGCAGGCGCGCGTCGTTTGCGCGCCGGAGTCGAAGGACCCCTATACTGGAATCCCATGCTCCTGATCGACGATCTCCTGCTCTCGCCCATCTCCGGCTTCAAGTTCATCCTCCGCACCTTGGCGCGCGCCGCCGAAGAGCAATACACCGACGACGCTCCCATCAAGGAGCGCCTGCTCGAACTGCAAACGCTGCTGGAGGACGGCTCGATCACCGAGGAGGAGTACGTCCAGCAGGAACGCCAGGTCCTGGCCGAGTTGCGCGCCATCCAGCAACGCAAGATGGAGATGGCCGGCATCACGCCGGAGGAAGCCGAGCGCATGGGCCGGCCGATGATCGAAATTCCGGTGTCGCTCCCCAGGCAAGACGACAAATAGCGGGGTTCGAATCGCGGCACTCCCCGCGCGATTGTTACAGAATCTTCAACGCACTTTTCCCGATCGGCGATTATTCTTCTGGCACCGTGGAAACCTCCTCCCCTACCGCCGCCCCTTTGCAGAAGCCGCGCTTCAGCATCGCTGACGCCCTCTTCGGCCGTCCTTTGGCCACCGAAGAAGAGAAGGCCGAGCGCATCGGGCCGTTGAAGGGCATTCCGATCTTTGGCCTGGACGCCTTGAGTTCGGCGGCCTACGGACCGGAAGCCGCGCTCACCTTGCTCATCCCTCTGGGCATGGCGGGCGTGGCCTACATCTGGCCGATCACCGTCGGCATCGTGGTGCTGCTGGGCATCGTGTACTTCTCTTACCGGCAGACCATCGCTGCCTACCCGCAGGGCGGCGGCTCGTACACCGTCGCCAGCGAAAACCTTGGCCGGGGCCCCGGCCTCCTCGCCGCCGCCGCACTCATGATCGATTACGTTCTGACCGCGGCCGTCGGCATCTCCGCCGGAGTGGGCGCGCTGGTCTCGGCAGTGCCGTCGCTGCAAAACCAGACGCTGCGCCTCTGCCTGGGAATCCTCATCCTGATCACCATCGTGAACCTGCGTGGCATGCAGGAATCCGGCGGCGTGTTTGTGCTGCCGACCTACCTCTTTCTGGCTTGCATACTGGGCGTCATCGCCATCGGCATTTTCAAGTCGCTCGCCGCGGGCGGTCATCCCGTTCCCCTGGTCACGCTGCCCAAGCTCAGTGGGGCGACCAGCGCCATGGGCGCGTGGCTGCTGTTGCGCGCCTTTTCCAGCGGCTGCACCGCGATGACCGGCGTCGAGGCGGTCAGCAACGGCGTCATGGCCTTTCGCGACCCCACCACCAAATATGCCAAGCTGACGCTGACCATCATTATCGGAATCCTGGTCGTAATGCTGCTGGGCATCGCTTATCTGGTTCCGAGGTATGGCATCGCCGCTACCGATCCCGGGGCGTCCGGGCTATGACAGCGTACTTTCGCAATTGCTGGCCGCGGTCACGGGACGGGGCGCGTTCTACTGGATCAGCATCGGCTCCATTCTGGTGGTGCTGTCGCTGTCGGCCAATACCGCGTTTGCGGATTTTCCCCGCCTCGCGCGCGCCATCGCCTCCAACGGATACCTGCCGCATGGCTTCGTGCTGCGCGGCCGGCGGCTCGTTTTCGCGCAGGGCATTTACGCCCTCGCCCTCCTCACCGGCCTGCTGCTCATCATCTTCCGCGGGGTCACCGATCGCCTGATCCCGCTCTACGCGATAGGAGCTTTCCTGGCCTTCACGTTGTCACAGGCGGGGATGGTGATGCACTGGAAGCGCGTCGGCGGCCCAGGCTCAACCCGCAGCATGTTTCTGAATGGACTGGGAGCGTTCGCCACCGGAATCACGACGGTGGTGGTGCTGATGACCAAGTTTGTAGAGGGCGCATGGATCACCGTGCTGCTGATTCCCGCGCTGATCCTGATGATGCGCTGGGTGAAGCGCCACTACCAGCGGGTGGGCGCCGACATCAACACGAGCGCCCCGGTTCAGACCGACAATCTGTGCGAGCCCCTGGTGCTGGTGCCGATTGATCGCTGGAGTCTGGTGTCGGAAAAGGCGCTGCGTTACGCGTGGACCCTTTCCGGGGAAATTCACGCGGTGCACGTGCAATGCGGAGAGCAGACCGAGGAGTTTCGGCAGCAGTGGAGCGAGCTGGTCGAGGCCCCAGCCCGGGCGGCCGGACTGGAACCTCCCAAGCTGGTCATCCTCGATTCGCCCTATCGATTCGTGGTGAGGCCGATTGTTCAGTACGCTCTCGAACAGCAGCTCGCGAACCCGGACCGCGTGCTCACCATCCTGATTCCCGAGCTGGTGGAGAGTCACTGGTGGCACTACCTGCTGCACAACAACCGCTCGGAGGCGATCCGCGCCTTGCTGCTGTTCAACGGCAACCAGCGGATCACCGTGGCCACCATCCCCTATCACATCAACGCCTGAGGCTGGCTACGCGGCCTGGCGCCGCCGAATATTGTCGTGCACATGGTTGCGCACGGCCGTGCTCCAGTCCTTCATTCCGTGGTCGCCCCGCCAATGCTCCTCGACGCGCCGCATCACTTCGTCTTCCGTGGCGCCACTGGTCTCCCAGCGGCAGTCGGAATTGCCGGCATCGGCGCAGCGGAAGGTGTGGTCCTGCCCGCCGTGGCTGGTATTCATGGAATGGGCCGACGCGCTGGTGCGGTGCGAAAGGTCGGCCTGATTGCTGTCCCGCTCCGGGTGCTTGTTTGTGGTGGCGCGTTCGCTGGCGCGCTGCGTTTGCGCAGTCCGGTTGTCGCCTGGGTTGCCCTTCATCTGTCCGGCACGAGTATCGGCCGGCTCATGTGGTCCCAGCACGCGCCGCTCGTCGCTGGTGTTGCCCCACTGCTCCGTGCCCACCGTGGGTGCAGATGGATTGACGGCTCCGGTTTGCGGATTGACGTTGGGATTGGTGCCCGGCATATCGGGCATTCGATTCTTATCAGTGCTCTTATCGGTGCTCTTCGGCATAAAAACCTCCATCTTGTTGGATGGCGGGAATCCTGAGCTGAAGAGCGAAATCGCAAGCTGCCGGTGCAGCGAGAGCTGCGGATTGGCGGTGAGTTACGGTTGGAAGTTCTTAGTTGATTCCAAGGGATAGCACTTCAGCCCGTGCAGCTTGGACCCTTGTTTGTCAAACTTGTGGTAGATCAGCTTCAAGTAGCTGTTGTCGTCGGCCTCATACCATCGGTAAACAGCGTAAGCGGCGAAATCCGCAATCTGCATGAGGCGGGACGACCTCGAGTCGAAGAAGAATGCTGTCTCGATAATGCAGCCCAGCGAAGCCCAACGCGTACCGCCGGCTTGAAATTCAGCTAGTAAGCGTCGAATTTCCCTGCTTAAAGACGGACGAGCTTCATCAAAAACTACAATGCCCCTGCCCACGCGCTGCGATTGCCCCTGTTTGCGCCGCAGGAAGAAATCGAACATTGTAGAGAGGCCTTCGAACGCCCCACGATAAACGTCAACCCTGTCTTGATATTTCGCGGTGAATGCAGGTTTATCGATCACCGCAGCAAACAACGTGAGGCCAGTCGCTTTCGCAATTGCGTCGTAAACCTCTTGGATGGCCTTAGCACGCGCGGAGCGGGGCAGGTGACGAAAAGCCCTCGATCCGCTTCGCATTTCACTGGCGTGAAACTCCAAAAACGCACCGGCTGTTGGGAAATTGTTCTGCTTTATATCGTCAAGTTGCCGAGTCAGCTTCCGCCACTGGCCCTCATGCATCGCAGCGCCACACAGGATCAGATGTCGCGAGCTGCCATGCGTGGAACCACCATCGCCCGACTCGTCAACATACAAAATGTGCATGAAAAAGGCGGCTGAGTGGAACGAGGTTCCAATGAGCTGCAGAAGGCAACTCTCTCAGTCGCAAATCACAGTTTATCCAAGCTGCTCGATCATTGTCAAAGCTCGTCTTAAGAAACTTCTTAGCCTCGTCTCACTCCCTTTTCAGCCGCAAGTGCTTTGGAAGCTTGGGTGGTCCGCCGCTCCTTCGCCCAACCCTCTTTGTTGACCTGCCGGCCGCGGGCCACGGCCAGAGATTCCTGCGGAACGTCTTCCGTGATGCACGAAGCCGCACCCACGTAGGCGTCGCGGCCGATGCGCACCGGCGCCACCAGCGTCGTGTCGCTTCCAATGAATGCCCCGTCTTCAATGGTGGTCGTGCTTTTGTTCACGCCGTCGTAGTTGCAGGTGATGGTTCCTGCGCCCACATTCACGCCCGCGCCAATCTCCGCGTCGCCAAGGTAAGTGAGGTGATTGGCCTTCGAGCCCTTGCCCAGCCGCGTCTTCTTAGTCTCGACAAAGTTGCCCACGTGCGCGCCTTCTCCAATGTCGCTGCCCGGACGCAGATGCGAATACGGCCCCAGTTGCGCGCCGTTGCGCACAATGGAATCTTCCATAATGCATCCGGGACGGACCAGCACGTTGTCGCCGATCTCGCAATTGGTGATCACCGAGTAGGAGCGAATGCGGCAATCTGCGCCGATTTTCGTGCGCCCGATGAGCTGCACAAACGGCTCGATAACGGTGTCGGTGCCGATCGTCGACATCGGCGTCGATGTCGCAAGTCTCGGGACGGAAGATGGTCGTGCCTGCTTCCATTAACTCGCGCGCTTTCCGGGCGCGCAGCTTGGCGTCGAGCTCCGCCAGCTCCATCCGCGTGTTCACGCCCAGCACTTCGCTGGAATCGTCCGCCCGCAAGGCGAGAACTTTTTCTCCAGCCTTGCGCAGCAGCGCGGCGATGTCGGTCAGGTAGTACTCATGATGAGCGTTATCGGTGCCGAGCTGTCCGATGTGCTCGTACAACGGCCCGACGGCAAACGCGTAGATGCCGGAATTGATCTCGTGCTGGTCCGCTTCATCGCCGCGCAATGCCTTCTGCTCAACGATGCGCTCGATCTCATCGGTAGGCTTGCCTTTGATCACGCGGCGAAAAATCCGTCCGTAGCCGGTGGGATCGTCAGGCTTGGCCGTGAGCACGGTCATAGCTGCATGGTTTGCGATGTGAAAATCGCGGACGCGCGCGATGGTCTCCGGCGCGATCAGCGGAACATCGCCCGACAGCACCAGCACATGCTCGAACGGCGCCAGCGCTGCGCGCGCTTCCATCATGGCGTGACCGGTGCCGCGCTGCTCGCTTTGCAGCACGAATCCGATGCCGGTGGATTCCAGCGCCGCGCGGACCTTGTCCGCCTCATGCCCGATGATGGCGAAGATGCTCTGCGCGGGAACCACCTGCGCCGCCGCCGCCACCACATGCGCCAGCAGCGGCTTGCCGCCAATCTCGTGCAGGACTTTGGGAAGCCGCGACTTCAGCCGCGTGCCCTTGCCGGCGGCGAGGATGGCAATCGCGAAGCTCTGCTTCTTCTTTGGAGCTTTCTTCGCCATGTTTCGTCTTGAATTCACCACGGAAGCACGGAGGTCACGGAATTTTTCTTAACTTCTTGCGCCCGGAATGACAGCTAACGAGAAACTCAGGCCTCAAAGCGGCGCGGCGAGGTCTTGGAATCCATGTCGGGGGCCGGAGAAGATCAGAAAAATTCCGTGTCTTCCGTGCTTCCGTGTTGAAAAATGCTCTATCTTGCCGCGAAGGTCTTCTCGCGCTGCACGTAGTGCTTCTGGAAGTAATCGCGATACTGGCCGCTGCGCACGTCGTCCAGCCACGCCTGATTGTCGCGATACCACGCAATCGTGTCCGCCAGAGCCCTGATCGAACTTCACCTGCGGCTCCATCCCAGCTCGCGGGCCAGCTTTTCGCAGTTGATCGCGTAACGCAGGTCATGCCCCGGACGATCGGTGACGAACTGAATCAGCTCCTCCGAGCGCCCAGCGCCTTCAGGATCAGCTTCGCAACTTCCAGGTTCTGCATCTCGCAGCCGCCACCGATGTTGTACACCTCGCCGTCGCGGCCGCGCTGCAACACTGCATCCAGAGCGCTGCAATGATCGTTGACGTGAATCCAGTCGCGCACGTTGGCGCCCTTGCCGTAAACCGGCAGCCGCTCGCCCGCCATCGCCTGCGCGATCATCAGCGGAATGAACTTCTCCGGAAACTGATAGGGCCCGTAATTGTTGGAGCAGCGCGTGACCAGGCCGGGAAACTTGTAGGTGTGCACATAGGCCAGCACCAGCAGATCGGACGACGCCTTGGTCGCCGAGTACGGACTCTTGGGCGCGAGCGGCGTGTCTTCCGAGAACTGCCCCGTATCGCCGAGCGCTGCCGTACACCTCATCGGTCGAGACGTGCACAAATCGCGGCACCGCCGCCTTGCGACAGGCCTCCAGCATGTTGTGCGTGCCATCGACATTAGTGCGCACGAATGCCGACGCGTCCTCGATGCTGCGATCAACATGGCTCTCGGCGGCAAAGTGAATCACCGCATCGCAGCCGCGCACCGCGTCCACCACCTCGCGATCGCAAATGTCCATCTGCACGAACTCGCAGCGGCCATCGCCCAGCTCCGGCTCGAGATTTTTGAGATTCCCGGCGTAGGTCAGCTTATCGAGGACGACGAGCTTCCAGTCCGGATGATTGGCGATGGTGTGATGAACGAAGTTGGAGCCGATAAATCCTGCGCCGCCGGTAACCAGTAGCTTCATGCGCCCGTCACCTGGGCAGACACGTCGGCGTTCTTGACCGCCTCTTCTGCGTTGCGCAGCACTTTTTGGCGCACCATGTTGCTGGCGTGCCACAGCGATTCGAAGGTCCCGGCGTCGGTCCACCAGCCTTGCAGCAGGCTGTGATGCAGCGTGCCTTCGGCGATGTAGCTATTGTTCACGTCGGTGATCTCGTACTCGCCGCGGCCCGACGGCTTCAGCCGGCGAATGCGGTCGAATACCGTGGCGTCGTAGAAATAGACGCCGATCACGGCGTACGACGACAGCGGCTTCTTGGGCTTCTCTTCAATGCGAGTGATCCGCTTGTGCTCGTCGAACACGGGCACGCCGAAGCGCTCCGGGTCGTCCACTTCTTTCAGCATCACCATCGCACCCTGGTCCAGTCGCTCGAACGCGCGTGCGGCCTCGCGAATATCGCCCTCGATGATGTTGTCGCCCAGCACCACGCAAATGTCGTCGCCCTTGGCCCACGGTTCGGCCAGGCGCAGCGCATCGGCAATGCCGCCTTCGCCCTCCTGATACGCGAAGCTGAGCTGTTGCAGCCCGAACTCCTTGCCGTTTTGCAGCAGGCGCAGAAAGTCGCCCGCATTGTGGCCGCCGGTCACGATCAGGATGTCGCGAATGCCCGCGTCCACCAGAATTTGCAGCGGGTAGAAGATCATGGGTTTGTCGTACACCGGCAGCAGGTGCTTGTTGGTGACGCGAGTGAGCGGATAGAGGCGCGAGCCGATGCCGCCTGCCAGGACTATGCCCTTCATAAGTCTCCGTTCGTGGTGAACAGTGCAAGCTACAGGTAGAGCGAACCTTCAGGTTCGCGTCAGGAGCTGCGATCCTGTTCTGTTGTTCGGGTGCTGAGGTCTCGACCTCAGCACCCGAACACATTTTATCCCCGCGTTTGACGCAGGCCTGAAGGCCTGCTCTACCTGGTCAATTTAGGGGGGAACTGTTCAGCAATAGATTACCGCCAATTATCGGCGAATCGCATCCTGCAAGGCAAGCCTGAGCTGATGGCGCCAATCGGGCATGAAGATGCCGAACGCTGCCTGGATCTGCGCGTTGGAGAGCACCGAGTTCACCGGTCTGCGCGCGGGAGTGGGATATTCATGAGTACAGATTTCCACCACCCGCGTCGTCTTAAGCGGGCCGCCATACTCGCCCGGCTCTGCCGATGCGACCTGCAGCGCTTCGTACTCTTCCAGAATGGCCTGCGCGAATCCCGCCCACGAAGTTCGTCCGGCTGCCGTGAGGTGAAACAGGCCACTGGGGAAATCGCCCGAGGTGCGCTTGCGTTCCAGCGAACGGGCAACAATGATGGCAGTCGATTCGGCCAGCATGCGCGCCCAGGTCGGCGCGCCGAATTGATCGCCCACAATCCGCAGCTCGTCTTTTTCGCGCGCCAGGCGCAGAATGGTGCGCAGAAAATTCTTGCCGCGGATGTCGTACACCCACGTCGTTCGCAGGATGATGTGCGCGCACCCGCTGGCGATGATCGCATCGTCACCCGCCAGCTTCGTTTTCCCATAAACGCTCAGCGGGCCCGTGGCGTCGTGCTCTTCATACGGGCCAGTCTTGCTGCCGCTGTAGACGTAATCGGTGGAATAGTGGACCATCAGCGCGTCGATGCGCGCGCATTCTTTGGCAATGCGTTCCGGCGCCGCGACATTCAGGGCCCACGCCAGATCGGGCTCGCTCTCCGCCTTGTCCACGGCGGTGTAAGCCGCTGCATGAACCACTACGTTCGGCGCAAAGTCGCGCACCGTCTTGCCGACGGCGTCCAGGTCGGTCAAGTCAACTTGGTCGATGTCGATGGCCAGCACCTCGCCCATGGGCGCGAGCGTGCGCTGCAGGTGCCATCCGACCTGGCCATTGCAGCCGGTGACGAGCAATCTCAGCGTCCCCAGCGCGTTCGTTCTTAGCGCGATAGGGTGTGGGCTCACGGCTCGTACCTCGGAAGCTGGTCCGCAGGAATCTGCGCCAGTGGCAAGTAGCGCTGATCTTTCTCGGAGACGAGCGGCGACGCCGTTCCCCAGTCAATCGCAAGATCCGGGTCATTCCACAGCACGCCGCGATCGTCCGGCCCGTCATAGTAGTCGCTGCACTTGTAGAGGAAGTCGGCGCTCTCGGAGCGCACGACGAAGCCGTGCGCGAAGCCTTTCGGGACGTAAAGCTGCGCGTGGTTTTCGCCCGACAGCAGCACGCTCACCCACTTGCCCAAATTCGGCGAGCCCACGCGGATATCCACCGCGATGTCGAGCACCTCACCCTGCGCGACGCGGCAGAGCTTGGCCTGCGGATGGCGGAGCTGATAATGCAGCCCGCGCAATACGCCGCGCGAGGAGCGGGAATGATTGTCCTGCACGAACGTCTCGCGAATGCCCGCCTCGGCGAGCACGTTCTGCCGGTAGGTCTCCATGAAGAAGCCGCGTGCATCGCCAAAGACGCGAGGTTGGATGACGAGGACGCCGGGAAGGGAAGTTTCGGTGATTTGCAAGTTGGTGTTCTCGGCTATAGCCGCGGCTGCGTGTCCATCCATTAGGTTCGCTACTGCTTGAATACTTCCCACAACGTTAAGGGTCTAACGAACAGGATCAACTCCCCCGGCTTCGCCGATGCGGTTGCTGGACCGCAGGTATTCCGCGTCACGACACCGTGCTGCATGACCTGCTCCGTCGGGAAGCTTTTAATGGCAAGCCATGAATAATCCGATTTTGGAGTCTCGCATAGCACGTAACCGACATTGACCCGGATGGTGTCGGCATATTTCACCACAGGAGCCACTACGCCAAACATGCCACAACTGCTTGAGCGCTTTTCGGTGTTGACCTCTGCGTCATTGTGGGTAAGGGTAAGCGACGCCACGCCTTCTTTGTCCACCGGGATTGCCATTGCATCTTTGCGTTGGTTTCCCACCCAGACGTTGACGCATCTGCCACTCATGGCATGGCCGTTTTTGCCATTCACCAGTTTGATTGTAATAATTTGATCCGTGAGCCCCACGCCGGAGGCATCACAAACCAGCAGCGCTAGTAAGAGTACGACAGGTCCGGAAACTCGCATCGCTAATCCCTGGTCCCTATCTTCCGCACGATTATAATCCGTGCTTCTTCCCGCCATGCGCTGCTCGGCCATTATCGTCACCTACAACTCCGGCGAGGACCATCCGGGCCTGTCTGGAAGCGCTGGCGGCAGAGCCATGCGAGATCATCGTAGTCGACAACGCTTCCAGCGACGATACGGTCGAGCGCGTCGAAGAGTTCGTCGTCTGGCACCCGGCGCGCCTGATCGCCAATGCGCGAGAACGTGGGCTTTGCCGCCGGCGTGAATCAGGGCGCGCGCGAGGCGGAGGGCGATGTCCTGCTCATCCTGAATCCTGACGCCATCGCCGAGCCGGGTGCAGTCGCTGCGCTGCTGCGGTGCCTGGACGAGACCGGCGCGGCAGCCGCAGGTGGCGCGCTGATCGATGAACAAGGCCAGCCGGCGCGCGGCTTCGCGTTTCGCCGCATCGCGACGCTCCGCCCGCTGGCTTATGAAGCCTTGCTGGTGAATCAGCTCTGGCCGGGCAATTCTGTGAATCGGCGAATATCGCTGCCTGGGCGCCGACTACTCGCAGCAACAAGAGGTGGAGCAGCCGGCAGGAGCTTGCCTCGCGGTCACTCGTACAATGTGGGACAAGCTCGGTGGCTTCGACGAGCAGTTTTTTCCGGTATGGTTTGAAGATGTGGATTTCTGCAAGAGGCTGCGCGACGCCGGCGGCAAGATCGTTTATTGCCCGGAAGCCCGCTTTCGCCACAGCGGGGCCCACAGTGTGGGACAGCTCAGCTTCCGCGCGCGGCAAATCTTCTGGTACGGCAACATGCTGCTGTACGCCAGGAAGCACTTCTCGCCGGCGGAGGTGAAACGCCTGCGCCTCGCGATTGCCGGCGGCATGCTTTTGCGCTCGGTGGCCGCAGTCTTCGGCGCACGACAGCGGCCGCTAGGGGAAACGCTCGCCGCCTATTGGGACATCACTTCGACTGTGTGGAAGCTGTGAGGTTCTGGAGGAAATCGCATGACATCTCGCACTGGGCGCGGTTACCTTGATAAGTAACTCAGGCGACGCTTTGAGCCCGAAGGGCGAAAGTGATTAGCCCCGCGCGGAAGCGCTGGGTCAGCTGCAAGAAGCATCGATTGAGCCCCTCGGGGGCGACACTCTGCGACGTACCATGAAGCCGAAAGCGTGCCGCCCCTGAAGGGGCTCGGTTTCAAACTCGTGCATCATCCCAGCGCTTCCGCGCTGGGCTAGTTACTTTTGGCTCTGCGAGGCTCGCAATTGCAGACTGGCAATACGATCATAGGCATCGCCGTTGAATACGAGTTTTTAGGTGGTTTGGCTGGCGGATTTGTAGCCCTTGTCAGACGTCTGTCACTTGATGCCGGTTTCGGCTGCAGCTTGAAACTCGAAACCCCGAACCTGGAAACTGTCTTTATGCGCCTCGTAATCAACGGCAAAGAGCAAAGCTTCGGAGATTCGCTAAATCTCGCGCAACTTGTCGAGCAGCTCGGCATAAAAGGCGACCGCGTGGCCGTCGAACTGAACCGCGAAATCGTTGCGCGCGCGCAATGGACTGCGACGACGCTGAACGACGGCGACAAATTGGAGATTGTTCATTTCGTCGGCGGGGGATAAAAGCAGTTTCGAGTTTCCACTTTCCGAGTTTCAAGCGTGCCGGTCGTATATTTTGCGACGGATTTTTCCAGGTGCAGGCGCTTCATGCCGCCCCACTCGAAACTGGAAACTCCAAACTTGAAAACCGCTCTTGATGAACACTCGATGAATCGTGCCGCGCGCGTTTGACATCGCTCGTCATCGACTCTAAACTCAATTGTTTATCCGCAGTTGCAGAGCGTCTCCTGGGCATCAGCCGATCATGCCGGACCTTTATTTTGCGCGCTATCTCCCGCTGCTGATACAGATCTGTGTCGCCGGCCTCATTGCCGTCGGTATGATCGCACTCTCGTATTTCATCGGCCAGCACAAGTACAACAAGCCCAAAATGTCGCCTTATGAATGCGGCATGGAGCCGGTGGGCGACGCTCGCACTCGCTTCACGGTGAAGTTCTACCTGGTGGGCATGCTGTTCATCCTGTTCGATGTCGAGGCGGTCTTCCTTTATCCGTGGGCGATTGTCGGCCGGTCGCTGAAGGAAGCGGGGCTGGGCATGTTCTGGTTTTGGGAGATGCTGGTGTACATCGGCATCGTGCTTGCCGGTCTGTGGTACGTCTGGAAAAAGGGCGTCATCGACTGGAACAAGCAGGGCAAGGCGGAGAAGATCTAGTCATGGCGCTTGAGCCGGCAATCACTGATCTGGCGCAACTCAAAGACCGACCCGAAGTCGCGGCCCTGCTGGCGTGGAACGCATCAGCGGTCACCGGCGTGAAGCTCGATCGCGGCCAGCTCATCATCTGGCTCGACCGCGCGGCGCTGCGCGATGCGTGCCTCGGGCTGAAGAACGATCCCGCGCTGCAATACAACGCCATCGCCGACGTCACCTGCATCGACTGGTTCCCGCGCGAGCCGCGCTTCGAGGTCGTCTATCAGCTCTTCTCGACGATTAACAAGAAGTACTTGCGGCTGAAAGTTAAACTTCAAGGTGAAGACCCCAGCATCGACTCGCTGACTCCGATCTGGCCGGGCGCCAACTTCTTCGAACGCGAGGTCTGGGACCTGTTCGGCGTGCGCTTCGACCAGCACCCGAATCTCGATCGCATCATGATGCCGGAGAACTGGCAAGGTCATCCATTACGTAAGGATTATCCCGTCGAGGGCTATCGCTAATGGCACACATGACTCCCACGCCGGTTCTGGATGCGACCCAGGACAAGACCATGGTCCTGAACATGGGCCCGCAGCATCCCTCGACGCATGGCGTCCTGCGGCTGCTGCTGGAGATTGACGGCGAGACCATTGTGCGCATCATGCCCGACATCGGGTATCTGCACACCGGCATCGAGAAGACCTGCGAAGCCAAGTTCTATCAGCAGGTGGTGCCGCTCACCGACCGCATCGATTATCTCTGCCCCATGACCAACAACCTGGCCTACTGCCTGGCCGTGGAAAAGCTGCTGGGGCTGGAGATTCCGCCGCGCGCGCAATGGATCCGCGTGCTGCTCAACGAGCTGACGCGCATCAACTCGCACCTGGTATGGCTGGGCACGCACGCCATGGACATCGGCGCCATGACCGTCTTCCTCTATTGCTTCCGCGAGCGCGAAGACGTGCTGCGGCTGTTTGAAGCGATCAGCGGCCAGCGCATGATGACCTCGTACTTCCGCATTGGCGGGCTGGCGCTGGATCCGCCGCTGGGCTGGTTCGACCGCGCCAAGGATTTCCTGAAGCGCTTTCCTGCCAACATCGACGAATACGAGAGTCTGCTGACCAACAATCCGATTTTTGTGAATCGCCTCAAGAGCGTGGCGTACCTCTCGGCGGAAGATGCGATTGCGTTGTGCGCCACCGGCCCCACGCTGCGCGCCAGCGGCGTCGATGTCGATTTACGCCGCGACCTGCCTTACACGGGATACGAAAATTTCAAGTTCAACGTGCCGGTGTCGAAAGACGGCGACGTGTATGCGCGGTACCTGGTGCGCGTGCAAGAGCTGCGCGAGTCGCAGAAGATCGCCACCCAGGCGCTGGAAGGAATGCCTGAAGGTCCGACCAAAGCCGACGCGCCCCACGTCGTGCTGCCCGATCGCGAGAAGATGAAGACGCAGATGGAGGCGCTCATCTATCACTTTAAGATCGTGACTGAAGGTTTCACGGTGCCCGAGGGCGAGGTGTACATGCCGATCGAATCGCCGCGCGGCGAGATGGGCTACTACGTGGTGAGCGACGGCACGGCCAAACCGTATCGCGTGCACATGCGCTCGCCGTCGTTTGCGAATTTGCAGACATTGAAGCCGATGTGCGAAGGCCGGCTGATCGCCGACGTGGTTGCCGCCATCGGCAGCATCGATATTGTGCTGGGGGATTGCGACAGGTGAGGCAGCAATTAGCAACTAGCAACTAGCAACCAGCAGCTAGCAACTAGCTTTGATGCTTGGCAGCCTGTTGTTGGAGATTCGGCAGGCTCGTAAACGCGAATGATCCAGCCGCGCAGCGGCGGCATGAACTTAGCCCGGGGCGTAAGCCCCGGGTAGAAATCAGAAAAGGGGTAGAGCCGCGGCAGCGGCGCCCCGAGTTGCGAGCACGTGTTGAATTGTCATTTCGAGTGAGAACGAGCTGCGTTTGCTCTGGATTTGAAGATGAGGCTCGCAGTGGCAGGTATAGAGCGCCGTAGGCGCGGAAGAGGATAGCCCAGCGCTTTAGCGCTGGGTAAGCGTAAGAAGGATTCGAGTCCCGTAGGGACGGCAGATGAGGAGCCGCCCTTCAGGGCGGCGTTGCCCGGGAATCGCGTGGTATAGCGGTCCTTCGACTCCGCGTTCGCAAAGGCGCGAACGCTCCGCTCAGGATGACACCTGATTTGTTTTGGCTAATTGCTAGCTGCTAATTGCTTCTTCAATGAAATTCTCCGACCAACTCGAACAGCGCTTCGCCAGCATGGTCACGCATTATCCGACCAGGCGCTCCGTGCTCGTGCCTATGCTGCTCTACATTCAGGACGAGATCGGCGCGATCACCGACGAAGCCATTCACGAGATAGCGCAACGCGTGGAGTTGTCGGACCTGGAGGTGCGCAACGTCATCAGCTACTACTCAATGATGCGCACCCACCCCATCGGTAAGTACAATTTCCAGATTTGCACCAACGTGAGCTGTCTGCTGCGCGGCGCCGACGATCTCTTCGACCATTGCAAGAAGAAGCTGGGCGTAGGCCACAAGCAATCGACGCCCGACGGGCTGTTTCATCTGGAGGAGGTCGAGTGCATCGGCGCCTGCTCCTGGGCCCCGGCCATGATGCTGAACTACGAGTTCGTCGAAAACCTGACGCCGGCGAAGCTCGATGATTTGATTGACGGTTTGAAGAAGAAGGAACAGCAGTGATGGATCGCTTTTCGCCTTTCGCTCTTCGCTTTTCGCCAGACACAGCTGGCGAGCGATTCTGGCGAAAAGCGAATAGCGAATAGCGACAACGCGAATGGCTTACCTCGTTTCCCATCCCGATGAAGTCAAGGTCGTCTCCAAGCGCTTCGGCCTGGGCGCGACGAACCTCGACCGTTATCTCGAGCTCGACGGCTACAAGGCTCTGCAAAAGGCGCTCGGCATGGCGCCCGACGCCATCATCGCCGAGGTGAAGGCGTCGAACCTGCGCGGCCGCGGCGGCGCAGGCTTCCCCACCGGCATGAAGTGGTCGTTCGTCCCCAAGCAGTCCGCCAAGCCGAAATACGTGCTGTGCAACGGCGACGAGAGCGAGCCCGGCACCTGCAAAGACCGCCTCATCTTCGAGCACGATCCCCACTCCATCATCGAAGGCGTGATGATCGCCGCCTTCGCCGTCGGCGCCAAGACCGGCTACATCTATCTGCGCGGCGAATACCGCTACCTGATCGAGATCATGGAGAAAGCGGCCGCCGATGCCTACGCACGCGGCATCATCGGCAAGAACATCTTCGGCTCCGGCGTCGACATGGACATTTATATCCATTCCGGTGCGGGTGCCTATGAAGTCGGCGAAGAGTCGGCGCTGATGGAGTCGCTGGAAGGGAAGCGTGGCATTCCGCGCATCCGTCCGCCGTTTCCTGCCGTCGTGGGACTGTGGGGTGGGCCGACGGTGATCAACAATGTCGAGACGCTGGCCAGCGTGCCGCACATCATTCTCGGCGGCGGACAGTGGTTTGCCGATCTCGGCACGCCGAAGAACGGTGGCACGCACCTGGTTAGTATCAGCGGCAATGTGGAAAGGCCGGGTGTTTACGAACTGGCTCTGGGATACAACTTCAAGAAGGTGATCTACGAGGTGGCGGGGGGCATCCAGGGAGGCCGCAAGCTGAAGGCGGTAGTGCCGGGCGGCTCGTCGGTGCCGATTCTCTTGCCGGATGAGATTGACGCTCCATTCGACTACGACGGCATGGCCAAGGCCGGCTCGATGATGGGTTCCAGCGCGGTCATGGTTCTGGACGATCGGATGTGCATCGTGAAATTTGCGCTGCGGGTGATGAAGTTCTACCAGCACGAGAGCTGCGGCTGGTGCATCCCCTGCCGCGAAGGCACCGACTGGTTGAAGAAGACCCTGATTCGTTTCCACAGCGGCGGCGGCGTGATGAAAGACATCGACAACATGAAGTACTTGGCGGACAACATGCTGGGGCGCACGTTCTGTCCGCTGGGCGATGCCGCGGCCATGCCCATGCAATCGTACATCGAGAAGTTCCGCCCCGAGTTCGAGGCGCATCTGGACGGCAAGCCGTGCCCATATGAGAAGGTGGCGGAAGCGGCGATGGTGTAGATCGATGTCTCCCACCCTCTCACAAAGGATGCGAAAGGATGAGGCACCCGGCGAAAGTGATTAGCCCAGCGCGGAAGCGGAAGAGGCAGTGGCTAGTGGTCAGTGGCTAGGTCGGAAACCCAAAGGGCGAAAGTAATTAGCCCAGCGCGGAAGCGCTGGGTACACGTGACGTTAAATGCCCGAGTCCCTTCAGGGACGACAGGTTTGAAATGACGCGGGAATATCTGGTGGTCTACGAAAAGGGCACAACGAACTGGAGTGCCTTTTCGCCCGACATTCCCGGGTGTGGATCGCTCGGCGATACCCTCGACGACGCACGCACGAATATGCGCGAGGCGATGGAGCTTTACCTAAGCGAGGCGGCGAAAGCTGGAGAGCCTGTGCCGGAGGCGGGTGCAAGCAGCGTCGATTTTTGTGAATTCGATCCGGATCATCAGACGAAGCAATACGTGGTCGAGTGGTTGGGGGTAACGCTTCCGCGATCCGCGACGCCGGCGCATGCGGCGTAATGAGATGGTAGGGGTTTTTCGACTCCGGCGCGCAAAGGAAACGCGCCTTCGCTCGGGATGACACGGATTTTGGTTCTACTAGTTGCTAACTACTAGCTGCTAACTACTATCTGCTAATTGCTAATTGCTTTTTTATGCCTGACGTAACGCTCACGGTCGACGGTAAGAAACTCACGGCTCCCGCGGGGACGCTCCTCATCGAGGCCTGCAAGAGCAAGGGCATCGAGGTGCCGTCTTTCTGCTACTATCCCGGCCTGTCGCTCTGCGGCGCGTGCCGCATGTGTCTGGTCGAGATCGAGAAAATGCCCAAGCTGCAAACGGCGTGCACCACGCCCGTCGCCGAGGGCATGGTGGTCCTCACCGAGAGCGACAAGATCAAGCAGGCGCGCAAATCGATGCTCGAGCTGCTGCTGGCGAACCATCCGCTCGACTGCCCGGTCTGCGATGCCGGCGGCGAATGCGAACTGCAGGACATGACCTTCAAGTACGGCGCAGCCGAATCGAAATTCATCGACCTGAAGAACCATCGCGAAGAGCAGCAGTGGTCGCCGGTGGTGTACTTCGACCGGCCGCGCTGCATTCTCTGCTACCGCTGCATTCGCGTCTGCGGCGAGGGCATGGACGTGTGGGCGCTCGGCATCCAGAACCGCGGCTCCAGCGGCATCATCGCGCCCAATAAAGAAGACCATCTGCAGTGCGAAGAGTGCGGCATGTGCATTGACATCTGCCCGGTCGGCGCGCTCACCTCCGGCGCCTATCGCTATAAGACGCGGCCATGGGAGATGAACCACGTCGGCACCGTCTGCACCCATTGCGGCGATGGCTGCAAGATCACGCTGGGCGTCCGGCGGGCCGACACCGGCATGGAGATCGTGCGCGGCGACAATCGCGACAAGAGCGGTATCAACGGCGAATTCCTGTGCATCAAGGGACGCTACGCCTTCGACTTCGCGCATCATCCCGATCGCCTGCAACAGCCGCTGATCAAGCGCGACGGCAAGTTCGCGACCTGCGACCTGGGAGCAAGCGTTTGAGCTGATCGCGACGAAATTCAAGGGAATCCTGAGTGACGGCGGCGGCCCGAACTCGATCGGCGTGATCGGCTCCAACCACACCAGCAACGAAGAGAATTATTTGCTGCAGAAATTCGCGCGGCTGGTGCTGGGCACAAACAACATCGACCATCATCGGACCGCGGATTATCCGGCATTTGCCTCGGCGCTGGCCGGCAAGCCGAACGCGACGGCGTCGATGCGCGATGTCTTCAACGCGCCCGCGATTCTGCTGATCGGCAACGATCCGACGGAGCAGCATCCGCTGCTGGCCTGGCAGATTCGCACCAATGTTCGCCTGCATCGCGGCAAGCTCTATCTGGTGAATTCGTCGCCCATCAAACTGCGGCGTCAGGCGACCGCGTTTGCGCAGATCGCACCCGGCTCGGAATCCGGTTTCGTGCAGTTCCTCGCCGGCAATGACGCAGCAGCCGATGCGGTCGTCTCCTCGAGCTTGACGCGCGAGGCGCTTGGCCAAATGCGCGACGCCGTGAAGCAAGCGTCAGGGCTGGTCATCGTCTTCGGCTCGGAATTGCGCGGCAATGATGTGAAGGCGCTGGTCGACTTCGGCCTGGCGCAGGGCGCAAAGTTCATCTGCCTGGGCGACTACGCCAACTCGCGTGGCGCGGCCGATATGGGTCTTTATCCCGACATGCTCCCCGGCTACGCGCCGGTGATGACGGCCACGCGCTTCCACGAAGAGTGGCTGGACGAAATCCCCGCGGTTCCCGGCATGAACCTGCTGCAGATGATGGAAGCGGCGAAGGGCGGCAAGCTGAAGGCGCTGTACGTCGTGGGATCGAATCCCGTCGCGCGCTACAACCTCGATCCGTTCGCGTTGTCCAAGACCTTCGTCATCGTGCAGGACATGTTCCTGACCCAGACGGCTGCGATCGCCGATGTCGTCTTGCCCGTCGCCAACGCATACGAGAAAGCCGGCACCTACACCAACACCTGCGGCGATGTGCAGATGCTGAAAAAGGCCGGCGAATTTGCGGGCGTGCGCACCGACTTCGAGTGCATCGTGCGCATTGCGTTGCGCATGGGTTATGACGTGCATAAGCTGGTGCCATTTGGGGGCGGCGGTACGCGCGCCGATATGGGCCAGTCGCGCGGCGCGCAGTCGGGCGAGGCCGATCGCCACGCGGTGTGGCTTACCGACAGCGACCTCGAGCCGAAGATGAGCCCCTACGATCCGACTGCGATGCTGGACGAAATTCTGCGGCTGGCGCCGGCGTATGACATCTCGCGGCTGGAGTTGCTGGCCAGCCAGGATGTGCATTCGCAGTTGGTGCAGATCGCGGGTGCGACCGGTGCGGGCGATCCCGCGCTGGTGCTGCCGGCCAACGATACGCTGTTTACCTCGGGCACCCTGGGGCGCTATTCGAACGCGCTGAACACAGTCTACGAGCGCTATAATCCGCCGTCGGATAAAGAGGAGAGCGCTGCCGGCTATGACCCGATGATTCGCGCCGAAGGCATGTAGGAGCAGTTTCAAGTTTCAGGTTTCGAGTTTCAGGCGGGAAGTTTGTGCCCGCAGGGCGAAAGTGATTAGCCCAGCGCGGAAGCGCTGGGTAACAGCGGCACAGAAGGGTGGAGTCTCTTCAGGGACGACAGTTTTTTGGGGACGATCTTGCCGACGCGGCGGCCTCGTGATGACAATTTTGATTATTCGAATGCATGCAGGCGTGGAAAACCTGGGGCACCGATTCATGACGTCATGGGGGTCCTTCGACTCGGCGCGCAAAAGACGCGCGCCTTCGCTCAGGATGACACCGGAAAGTAGCTTCAAAACTAATTGCTAAGGAGATTCTGATTAAGTTCCTCGGTGAAGAGCTGGCCTTTAGGCCAGCGTCCAAGTTCGCGCGCCACCAGGGCTTTAGCCCCGGCGCTCGCCGCGCCAACTTGACCATGATTACTTATTCAGAGCTTTCCTAACTGCTAACTCTAAATGACCATTGGCACCTTCATCCTCGTATCGATCGTTAAGATCGTGATCGCCGTCGGCATTCTGCTGACCGCGGTCGCCTACACCACGCTGCTGGAGCGCAAGGTGGTCGGGCACATGCAGAACCGCTGGGGCCCCTCGCGCGTGGGGCCGTTCGGTATCTGGCAGCCCCTCGCCGATGGCTTAAAGTTTATCTTTAAGGAAGACGTCACACCGCCCTTCGCTAACAAGCCTTTGTATCTGCTGGCCCCGGTCATTGCGCTGGTCACGGCGCTGACTTCCATCGCGGTCATCCCCATCGGGCCGTGGATCACGATCGCCGGCGTTTCCACCCCGCTGCAGATCACCGACGTCAATATCGGCCTGCTCATCGTGCTGGGAGTCGCGTCGGTCGGCGTCTACGGTAGCGCCCTGGCGGGTTGGGCGTCGAACAGCAAGTACTCGATGCTGGCCAGCCTGCGCGCTTCGGCGCAAATGATGAGCTATGAGATCGCGCTCGGCCTGTCGCTGGTGGGCGTGCTGATTCTTTCCGGCAGCTTCAGCCTGCGCGAGATTGTCGATTCGCAATCGGGCGTGTGGCTGGGATTCATTCCCAAGTGGAACTTGTTTCGGGGCCAGATCGTCGCGTTCTTCATTTACATTATGGCGGCCTACGCCGAAACCAACCGCATTCCCTTCGATCTGGCGGAAGCGGAGACCGAGTTGGTCGGCGGCTACCACACCGAGTACAGTTCGATGAAGTTTGCCATGTTCTTCATGGCCGAATACGCCAACATGTTCACGGTGGCATGCCTGGCTTCGATTTTGTTTTTGGGAGGATGGTCGGGACCGGTGTTCGGGCCGCCGATCGTGCAGTCGCTGCTGCCCGTGTTGTGGTTCGCACTGCGGGTGTTTGGGTTTATTTTCGTGTACATCTGGGTGCGCGGCACGTTGCCGCGTTTCCGCTATGACCAGCTCATGGCTTTCGGTTGGAAGTTTTTGCTGCCCCTGGCCATCGCGAATATTGTGGTGACGAGTTTGGTAGTAGCGCTGAAGTGAAGCAACTAGCAATTAGCAGCTAGCAACTAGCGTTTGGCACTTGGCACTTAGCATTTAGCGCTTAGCATTTAGCACCTGGCAATTGGCATTTGATGCTTGGCGCTTGGGGTCACAGGTGACAACATCTGCCACTCTTGAAATTCGCTTGTCGGCGATAACGTTTGCAGGGTAAGGGAAGAGTCCCGCCTCGCGGGACGGAAGAGGATAGCCCAGCGCTTCAGCGCTGGGTAGGTTGCAAAAAAGAATGTGAGCCCCTTCGGGGGCGACACCAGGTTGATGGCATTAGTAACTTTCCCGGTTCCCGATGATCATGGAATGACCATCGCGAACCCAGTCATGAAGAGCTGTTACGCCGGCCTGAAGGGCCGGCTCTACCACGATGCTTGGACCTATCATCTTCTTCATTTTCGCGGCGCTGTGCGTAGGTGGCGCTATTAACCTGCTGGTGCAGAAGCACCCCATCAGCAGCGCGCTCTCGCTCATCGTGGTGATGGGCTCGCTGGCGGTGCTTTATCTGCTGCTGGGCGCGGAGTTCGTCGCCGCCGTGCAGATCATTGTCTACGCCGGTGCGGTGATGGTGCTGTTCGTCTTCGTGATCATGCTGCTCAATGCGGGAGCGGAAGAGCGGCTGGCGCACACCAGCCGCGTGGCCACCATGCTCGGCGTGCCCGCCCTGATTATCGGACTGGCGATCGCCGCCGGCCTGGTGGCGCACGTCACTGGGCTTGACCGCATCGGCGTCGGCGGCCCCACGGTGATGAATGGCGAAAACCTCTTCGGCAATCCCCAGGCCGTGGGGCATCTGCTGTTTCGCAATTATCTGTTACCGTTCGAGGTCACCTCGGTGCTGATTTTGATCGCCATCATGGGTGCGGTGGTGCTGGCGCGGAGGGAGGAATAAGTGAGGCCGCTCTTCGCCTTTCGATATTCGCTAGTCGCTCTTCGCTCTTCGCTGTTCGCCAGAGATGCTCACGCCATGATTTCTGGCGAAAAGCGAATAGCGAAAAGCGAAAAGCGGAGAAGGGAGGACTGATGGTCCCTCTCTACTATTACCTGGTGCTGAGCGCGATTCTGTTCGCCTGCGGCGTCGCCGGGTTCCTGATCAAGCGCAACATCATTACGATTTTTCTCTCCATTGAGCTGATGCTGAATGGCGTGAACCTGAGCTTCGTGGCCTTCTCGGCGCAGCTCAAGTCGCTGGACGGCAATATCTTCGTATTTTTTGTGATGGTGGTGGCGGCGGCGGAAGCTGCGGTGGGACTGGCCATCATCATTGCCGTGTTCCGCACGCGCGAGACGCTGAACGTCGATCGCGTGAATTTGCTGAAGCTGTAACCTGACCCCTTTATTTGCGAGGTAAGACAGCCGTGACCGAATCCGTTGCACAGTCGAGCCGCACCAAGCACGTGGTCATCGTAGGCGGCGGTTTCGCCGGACTCCACTGTGCCCGCAAGGTGGCGGCGAACCCCGATGTTCGCGTCACGCTGCTCGATAAGCACAACTATCAGCAGTTCCAGCCGTTGCTCTACCAGGTGGCCTCCGCGCTGCTGTCGTCCAGCAACATTGCCTTCAATCTGCGCGCCGCGCTCCTGCGCCATCCCAATGTCGATGTGAAATTGGGCGAGGTAGTCTCGGTCGATCTCAACACGCATACCGTACACACCGCGCAGGGGCAGCAGTACCAGGGCGACTTTCTGGTGCTGGCCGCCGGTGCGCAGGCGAACTTTTTCAACACCCCGGGCGCCACCGAGCACACCTTCCCGCTGTATTCCCTGCACGACGCCGAGTCGCTGCGCTCGCGCATCCTGGCGGTGCTGGAATCGGCCGATGCCGACCACTCGCTCATCGACAAGGGTGCCTTGAACTTTGTGATCGTCGGCGCAGGGCCCACGGGAGCGGAGATGGCCGGCGCCTTCGCCGACATGATGGAGGGTAGGAAACGCAGAAAAGCGGTGCAGCAGGCGTTCAAGGATCTTCCTATGGAACGCGCCCAGATTTTCCTGGTGGATGCAGGCCACGCCGTGCTGGGTGCCTTTTCTCCCCCAGCCCAGCAATACGCGGCGCGCATGCTGACGCAACGTGGGGTGCAGATTCGCCTGGACACCAGGGTGACGGAGGTGGGCAGCGGGCACGTAACGCTCTCGGACGGCACCCGGATTCCGACCCACACCGTCATCTGGGCGGGCGGCCTCACGGCATCGTCGTTGTCCGGCAACCTGGGAATTCAGACCGGCCATGGCGGCCGCATTGATGTGCAGCCCGATCTCAGCGTCCCCGGGCTTACCGGCGTTTACGCCCTGGGAGACTTCGCCAATATCAAGGGCGAGGACGGCCAGCACTTGCCGCAGCTCGCCTCCGTGGCGGAACAGTCCGGCAAGTGGTGCGCCCGAAATATTCTCGCCGACCTTGCCGGCGAGCCCAGAGAATCGTTCCGTTATTTGGATAAAGGCATCATGGCGATGATCGGGCGCAACGCAGCCGTTGCCGAGGTGGGCAAGCATCGTCACGAACTGGAGGGCGCCATCGCGTTCGCGGCCTGGCTGGGCGTGCATGCCGCTCTGCTGACGGCAACGATGGCCAAGATTGAAGCCTTCATGGAATGGGCCTGGTGGTATTTCGGCGGGGTCCGCGACGACATCATTCTCGATCGCTCCGAAGAATTGCAGATCAACTGGAATGAGGACACGGAACCTACGGCTGCCCCGGCGTCGCAGGAGCACGGCGGACCAGCGGGCAAGTCGTAGCTGCACGTAAGGACAAAATGCACCTGTTCATCATCCCGCTGCTTCCGCTGGCAGGCGCCGCCATCAACGGCCTGCTCGGCAAGCGCTTCTCCAAGGCGCTGGTCAACACCATCGCCCTGGGTTCGACGGCGCTGGCCTTCGCCTACGCGCTCTGGGTCGCAGCCCAATTCTTCGGCCTGCCGCCGGACCAAATCCCGCACATCGAGCACTACGCCACCTGGATGAGCTCGGGCAATTTTTCCGTCGAGTACGGCATGTACCTCGATCAGCTTTCGCTGGTGATGCTGCTGATCGTCACCGGCGTAGGCTTCGTCATTCACGTTTTCTCCGTCGGCTACATGGCGCATGAAGGCGGCTACTACCGCTACTTCGCCTTTCTCAACATCTTCATGTTCTTCATGCTGACGCTGATCCTGGCCGACAACTACCTGCTGATGTTCGTTGGCTGGGAGGGCGTGGGCCTGGCGTCGTACCTGCTGATCGGCTTCTGGTTTCGCAAGCAGAGCGCGGCCAACGCCGGCAAGAAGGCGTTCATCGCCAACCGCGTCGGCGATTTCGGCTTCCTCATCGCACTCTTCCTGCTCATCAAGCACTTCGGTACGCTGCAGTACAATACGCTCTGGTCGCTGGTCAGCCAATATCCAGTCGAGAGCGCAGGCGCGGGACTGCTCACTGCCATCGGCCTGCTGATGCTGGTGGGCGCGAGCGGCAAGTCGGCGCAGGTTCCCCTCTACGTCTGGCTACCGGACGCGATGGAAGGCCCCACGCCGGTCTCCGCTCTGATCCACGCCGCGACCATGGTCACCGCGGGCGTGTACATGATCGCGCGCTCCAACCCCATCTTTAATCGCGCGCCCGACGCGCGCATGGCGGTCGCCGTCATCGGCACGCTGACCGCGATCTTCGCCGCGTCGATCGGCATCGTGCAGACCGATATCAAGAAGGTGCTGGCGTACTCCACCGTCTCCCAGCTCGGCTACATGTTTATGGGCTGCGGCGTGGCCGCATACGGCGCGGGCATCTTCCATCTGATGACCCACGCCTTCTTCAAGGGCTGCCTGTTCCTGTGCTCCGGCTCGATCATCCACGGCCTAAGCGGCGAGCAGGACATGCGCTACATGGGCGGCCTGCGAAAATACATGCCTTGGACCTTCTGGTGTATGACGTCGGCGACCATTGCTATCGCCGGCATCCCTCCATTTGCTGCGTTTTTCTCGAAGGATTCGATTCTGTCGAAGACCTACTTCAGCGGACAGCACATTCTGTGGCTGGTCGGAATCATCGCCGCCGGCATGACCTCGTTCTACATGTTCCGGCTGTGGTTTCTGACCTTCACAGGCGAATATCGCGGACCGAATCCCGCCACCGCGGGGCATGGGCATGACGAGCACGGCCACGGCCACGGTCCGCATGAGAGCCCCTGGGTAATGGTGATTCCGCTTGTCATCCTGGCTGTCCTTTCTCTGGTCGGTGGTTGGATTGGCGTTCCAGAATCGCTAGTCAAAGGGGGCGATCGTTTTGATCGCTTCCTGAACCCGGTTTTCACCACCTACGCTCCCGCAGCCGCGGCCGAAGGCGCCAGCGGTTCCGGGAACCCTGCCAGCGAGCACGAAGATGCCGGCATGGAGTTTACGCTGATGGGCATCTCCGTTGCGGTTGCGTTGCTCGGCTTGCTCGGCGCCTGGTACCTCTATCACAAGCGCACCGACCTGCCCGACAAGCTAGCTGCGAGCGCCGGCGGCCTCTATCGCCTCGTGCTCGACAAGTACCGGATCGACGAACTCTACGGCGCGGTGATCATACAGCCGCTGATTGCATTTTCGACGAACGTGTTGTGGAAGGGAATCGATCACGGGATCATCGATGCCACGGTCGACGGGGGCGCTGCCGGCGCGCAGGAAACCTCCGACGCCCTGCGCCACATGCAGTCGGGCAACATCCGCTCCTACGCCGGATGGGTCGCGGTCGGCGCAACCGCCGTCATCGCCTTCATGGTGTGGAGGGGGTTGCGATGAGATTGATCAACGACAACATCCTCAGCATCGTGGTCTTCCTGCCGCTGGTGGGCGCAATTCTGCTGATGTTCTTCCCGCGCCGCGACCGCGACATCCGCTACTTCGCGCTGGCTGTATCGCTCATCACACTGCTGGCGTCGTTGCATCTGCCGTGGTATTACGTGCGCGGCCAAGCCGGCTTTCAGTTTGACGAAGACGCGCCCTGGGTCGCCCATCCGAATATTCACTATCACCTCGGAGTCGATGGCATCTCGCTGTGGCTGGTCGTGTTGACCGCGTTCCTGGTGCCGCTATGTGTGCTGATCTCTTGGAAGTCGATCAACCACCAGGTGAAGGAATTCTTCGTCCTCATGCTGGTGTTGGAGACGGCGATGATCGGCGTCTTCGTCGCGCTCGATCTTTTCCTCTTCTACTTCTTCTGGGAAGCGACGCTGATTCCCATGGCGTTGCTCATCGGCATGTACGGGCACGGGCGCAAAATTTACGCCGCGGTGAAGTTTTTCCTATACACCATGGTCGCCTCGATGTTCATGCTGGCCGCAATCATCTGGCTCTACGCGCGCACCGGCAGCTTCGATTTCGTTACCATCCAGAGCGCGATTCAGCAGGGAAGAGTCCCGGGCTTCGAGCCAGCGGCGCTATGGCTCTTCCTCGGCTTCTTTGTAGCCTTCGCAGTGAAGGTGCCGATGTGGCCGGTGCATACCTGGCTGCCCGACGCGCACGTCGAAGCGCCAACCGCCGGCTCCGTGCTGCTGGCGGGCGTGCTGCTCAAGATGGGTACATACGGACTGCTGCGCTTCAACCTCGGACTCTTTCCCGAGCAGGCGCGGCGCAACGCGCCCTGGATCATCGCACTGGCCATCATCGGCATCATCTACGGCGCGCTGGTGGCGATGATCCAGCCCAACATCAAGCGCCTGGTCGCGTACACGTCGGTTAGCCATCTTGGCTTCGTCGTGCTCGGCATCTTCAGCTTCACCCAGCTCGGCGTGGACGGCGCGGTGTATCAGATGCTGAACCACGGCGTCTCCACCGGCGCGCTGTTTATGCTGCTGGGCATGATCTACGATCGCCGTCATACCTACGACATCACTGAGTTCGGCGGCCTGGCCACGCCCATGCCGATCTATGCCACGTTCTTCACCTTCATCATGCTGTCGTCGGTGGGGCTGCCGCTGCTGAACGGCTTTGTCGGCGAATTCATGATCCTCAGCGGAGCGTTTCAGGCGAAACAGCTTTACGGCATTCTCGCCGCCACGGGCGTGATCTGGAGCGCCTGTTACCTGCTGTGGATGTACCAGCGCGTCTTCCAGGGCGAGGTGACGAATCCGAAAAACGCGGCGCTGCCCGATCTCGATGCGCGCGAGCAGGTTTCGCTGTGGCCGACAGCCGTCGCTGCGCTAGTGATGGGCGTCGCTCCCATGCTGTGGCTGCACTCGATCAGCCCCTCGGTAACCGAGGCGCTGAAGCCGTTCGCGGCGCCAACGCAGGCGGTGAAGGGGCACGGCTTCAGCCCTGCCGTAAGGGTGGAATGGCAGGGCTTTAGCCCTGCCGATGCGCGTTTCATTCTTGCTGACCATGGCGGGCTTCGGCCCGCGGTGAAGGGGCACGGCTTCAGCCGTGCCGTAACGGGCTCCTATGATCCGGGCTTTAGCCCCGGACCGCCGCTAAAGCCGATCTCAATTGCGCATAATTTCACCGGGCTAAAGCCCGGTGCTTCCACCCTCGGATCAGGTCCCACCACCACCACGGCGGAGGTCATCGGCCGATGATCCCCGCCGTCGACTACATCCGCATACTGCCGGAAATTGTCGTCAGCCTGTTCGGCATTCTGGTCATGGTCGTCGATCCGCTGCTGCCGGAGCAAAGCTTCAAGAAGCCGCTGGGCGTCATCGCCGTCATTGGCGCGCTGGCCGGGCTGGCCGCTACCGCCTTTCAGACCAACTATTACGGCAGCGCCTTCTACGACAGCATCAGCGTCGATACCTTCAGCGTCTTCTTCCATTTTGTTGTGCTGCTGATCGCGCTGGTGGTCACGCTCACCTCATTCGAATATCTCGAAGTGCAGCGTATCCGCTCGGGGGAGTACTACGGCCTCATCCTCTTCGGCACCGTCGGCATGATGCTGATGTCGTCGGCGGTGGAACTGGTCCTGGTCTTCGTCGCGCTGGAGATCTCTTCGATTTCGACCTACATTCTCGCCGGCATGCGCCGCCGCGCCGCCGAGAGCGCCGAATCGTCGCTCAAGTATTTCCTGCTGGGTTCGTTCGCCACCGCATTCTTTCTCTACGGCGTCGCGATGGTTTTCGGCGCGACCGGTACCACCAACATCTACGGCATCGCCCGTTATCTGCAAGGCCAGCCTTCGACACTGACCTATCTCGCCGTCGGCCTGATGTTCGTCGGTTTGGCTTTCAAGGTCGGCTCCGCGCCATTCCACGTCTGGACGCCCGACGTCTACGAAGGCTCGCCCGCGCCGGTAGTCGCGCTGATGTCCACCGGCCCGAAGGCCGCAGCCTTCGCCGTGTTGTTGCGCGTGCTCTTTGCCACCGGCGCGCCCGGCTGGTTCTGGATGATCTGGCTTTCGGCCGTGCTTTCGATGACCGTGGGCAACATCGGCGCGCTGGTGCAGCAGAACGTCAAACGCCTGCTGGCGTACTCTTCCATCGCCCACGCCGGATATATCCTGGTGGCGTTCGCCGCGGCGAAGGACGTTGGGATTTCCGCCGCTATCTTCTACCTGGCCTCGTATGCCGCGATGAACGTGGGCGCCTTTGCCATCGTCGCGCATCTCGCCTCCGCCGACGAAAAGTACGTGACCCTGGCCGACTACGCCGGCCTGGGACGGCGCTCGCCTCTGATCGCCGCCATCCTGACCATGTTTCTGCTTTCGCTCATCGGCATTCCCGTCACTGGCGGCTTCTTCGCCAAGTACTACGTCTTCCAGGCCGCATTGGAATCGAACCTGGTTTGGTTGACGATCATCGGCGTGATGAACAGCGCCGTTGCGGCGTACTATTACCTGCGCGTGATCGTCTATATGTACATGCGTGACGAGCGGGTGGAAGTGCCGGTCGCCCGCATCCCCGCGACGTTGGGAGTGGGCCTTGCCATCAGCCTCGCCGCCACCATCTACCTCGGCGTGCTGCCCGGGCGCGTGCTGGGTTACGCCATGCAAAGCGCGCATGATTTGATGAAGTAACTTCGCGAGCGAATACGCAGGCTCAAAACCAGCGGTGAAACGTACATGCACCGTCGTCACCTGATATTGTGTGGAATCGTCCTCGCGCTTGTCGGATTCATCGTATGGCGCACAATTGCGACTTCGACTATAAGATGGCCGCAAATCGGAGCCGAGATTGTCGGCAGCCGGGTTATTCGTGGCGATGTCCCATTGGGCTCAGAGCGAGTGGCTGTGATGTACAAAGGTGAATATCATCTGCGTTACAGCGTTGAATCGCACGATTATTACCTGTGGGTTGGCGCAGGCTGGATGGATCAGGATCGTCAATTCGTGGCCGACAAAGTGGTGGCATACGAAGTTTCACCACGCCGGTATGTGGTCCGCTACAATCCCCGCAATCCTGCCGAAGCCGTAGCACAACTCGTCGGCTAGCTACTGTCGAACTCGTACGTAAGAGCCCGCCGCGGCGGGCGAAAGCTGATAGCCCCGCCCTTCAGGACGGGGTAGATGGCAAAAAGTTACCGAGTGCCCCGGGCACGACACTTCCCGCTGTGAGCCCCATCACCGCTCCATGGAAACGTCACCGAATATCTTTCGATTCATGCACACGCTTGCTTCTAACCTGGTGCATTGCGTCTTCAGCACCAGAGATCGCGCCGACCTAATTAAAGAACCGGAGCGCACCTGGCAATACATCGCGGGCATCGCCCGCGCCAAGCAAATTCCTCTTGTCGCAATCGGAGGCACCAAGAACCATGTGCATCTGCTCGTCGCGCTGCCGCCCGCGATGTCGTTGGCGAAGGTGATTCAGGACATAAAGGGATTGAAATTCGCGTTTTGTCGAAATACGAAGTTGGATATGAATCCGCGGTTACGTTTTGTTAACCCTCCGAGTCTTTCGGAACGCCGAAACGTCTAAACGGGAAGATCGTTCAGCAGGACTTCAAAGAGGGGGACAGTTTGAGCCAGCCGCAGGTCAGTGATTTCGCATTCAGCAGTCAACCCAATCTCAGAGAAGAACCTTCGCGACCGAGCTCGGGTCGCAGCCATCAAAATGAACGTAAAGCCTGCCCACATCATCCAACTTTGTCAATTGCCGATTGGAACACGGAAACCGTGCTTGACACCACCTGCAATTGCTTGCAGGAGCTCCTGCAGTTGCTGTATTTGTTGAGCCGCGACCCGGGCGTTCCCAACGATGCCCGCCACCACGTCACCGTGGCGCAATCCGAAATCGCTTTACTGAGTCGTCAGATGCAGAATTCGACCGCGGCTGTGACCGACACACGAAGTCGCGCTCAAGCTGGGTGAAGCCTATTCCACCGGCACGGCGATGTCTCGGCGCTCGAAGATCGCCGTTGCCAGCAACCAGAACGCAGCCGACTCCACTACCGCAGCGAGGACACTCATCCAATTGGGCGACCACTCCGGCCGGAAGCTGAAGCGGAGGAATTGCACCAGGAAGGGAAACCCCGGCAACCATACCCAGCCGGCATGACGTTGCCCATGCAGCATGATGGGCGCGCCGAAGATCGCCAGGGTGCAGGCCGTCGCGAAATAGGGATTCAGGAAGGTCGACAAAAATACTGCGAGGCTGGCGGAAATCATCGCGGCGGCAACCACCAACGGCAACAACTCCCAGATGACCGCGCTGGGCAGCATGGAGCGCGCGCTGAGCCAGATACTGCACAAGGCGGACAGCAGCGCGTAAGCTGCGGCCAGCGCCACGGTTCCCGCCAGCACCGCCAGCAAATATTCCGCCCGGCTGACCGCCTTGGCCAGCAACAGCAAAATGCGGCGCGACTTGCGTTCGGTGTGCAGCGCGTCGGCGGCAAGAAACGCGCTGAAGATACAGATGTAAATCGACTGGTGTTGCGCGTGGAAGACAATGTCCGCTTCCGCGGGACGGCCTCGGCCGAAATTGCCGGCCAGCGCGGCGGTGAGCAGGATCCAGGCGAACAGCAACAGCACCGGCCAGCGGCGCTGGCGCAGGAAATTCCACGCCATCATCGCGATCGCCTTCATGCGCCGGCCTCTTTGTTGGTCTGCTCCAGAAACACTTCTTCCAGGGTGCGCCGCACCGGGTTGACGCTGAGCACCTCGCCGCCCAGCGCCCAGATTTTTTCCAGGGCATCGCGCTGCGACGCCGCCGCAACCGTGAACTGAACCCGACCATTGGATGAACCCAGGTTAGCGTCCAAAGGAAGGACGCGAACCTGGGGCACCGGATCCAATGCAACCTTGCGCATCGATTCGAAGCTAGCCGCTAGCACGCCGCGCGCCACAATCTCATAACGATCGTGCGAGACCAGCAGGTCGTCGGTGCGGCTCAGCTTCATCAGCCGGCCGCGGGAGAGAATGGCCACGCGATGGCAGATCAGCTCGATCTCCGACAGCAGGTGCGAGCTGATGAAGATGGTCTTGCCCGCGCGATTCGATTCCAGCAGCAGCTCGCGCATGGCGGCGCGCGCCACCGGGTCGAGCGCCGACGTGGGTTCATCCAGGATGAGCAGCTCAGGGTCGCTGATCAGCGCCTGCGCCAATCCGATGCGCTGTTGCATGCCGCGCGACAGCTTGGCCACGTTGCGGTCGGCTTCCGCTTCGAGCTCGACCTGCTCCAGCACCTCGCGGCAGCGCAGTCGCAGGCGCTCGGGCCGCATGCGGCTGAGCGTTCCATAGAACCGCAATAGCTTCTTCGCCGGCCGGTGATACAGCGCGACATTCTCCGCCAGGAAGCCGACGCGCGCGCGGGTTTTGGCGTCGCCGAAGGGCTTGCCGAGCATCTGTCCCGCTCCGGAGGATGGGCGCATGAAGCCCAGCGCGAGATGAATGGCCGTGGTTTTGCCGGCGCCGTTCGGCCCGAGGAAGCCGAAGATTTCGCCGCGCTCCAGCGAAAGCGAAAAGTTGTCGAGCGCGCGCACCCGCCGCCGCGACCAGGGCAGCCCGTAGTCTTTGGTCACGTTGGTGTAATCGAGGATTCCTGCCACTTGTGGCCTAGTATTCACCACGGAAGCACGAAACACACGGAATTTTGAGAGCGGGGCGTACCTTGCGAAGCATACTTCTTTGCCTCCACCAGTTGCGATTCGAATTTAGAAAATAGAGAGTAATTCCGTGTCTTCCGTGCTTCCGTGGTGAACTCCAGCAAAAAGCCCCACCTCGCGATGGGGCTTGCGATCTTGCTCGCCGCGGCCTACACGGCCTTGACGATGATAATAACCAGCGCGAACAGCACCAGGGACTCAATGAACGCGAGGCCGAGAATCAGCGCCAACTGAATCGCCGGGCGTGCGGCCGGATTACGGGCCATGGCCTCGCAGGCCGCCGCACCCACCTTGCCCTGACCCAGGCCGGCCATGCCTGCCGCGAAAGCAATGCCGAATCCCGAGGCCAGGGGAACGGCCCAATCGCGGCCACTTGGAGCAGCGGCGTTTCCGCCCTGCGCGAACGCCGGCATGGCCATCAGCAATATGGCCAGCAGCGCAAAGAAGATCATCGTGGTCTTTCGCATGTGTGTTTCTCCTTATGAATTGCCGCCAGGAGGTGGTTGACGTTCACCGAGCTGACGCCCTCACACTGAAGCGGCGAAGCAGCTAGCAATTAGCAGCTAGCCTGGGCGATGGCTCAAGTAGAGTATGCGTCTCAGGCGAGCGGTGTCCCTGGATAAGCAATCATGGCTAAGTCAGCGCAGAGCGCCGGGGCTAAAGCCCTGGGCGCGCTCGAGCTTGGACGCTGGCCTAAAGGCCAGCTCTTCCACTGAAGAGCTTAATCAGAGTTTCCCTAGTTGCTAATTGCTAATTGCTAGTTGCTAATGTTCATGCGCTACCGCTTCTCCGATATACACCGTTGCCAGCAGCACAAAAATATAGGTCTGGATGATGGCCACGCCGGCGTGCAGCAGCATAAAAACGATTGGAATACCAATCGGGACGAAGGTAAAGAACACTAAGGTCACCATGTCGCTGGCAAACATGTTGGCAAACAGACGAATGGTGAGCGACAGGATGCGCGCCAGATGGCTGGCTATTTCGATGATCAGCATCAGCGGCGCCAGCCACCACACCGGCCCGATGAAATGCCGGATGTAGCCGAAGCCGTTGATGCGCAAGCCGTGATAATGGTAGTAGAACCAGGTGACCAGCGCGCAGCCCAGCGGCACCGAAGGCAAGGCCGTTGCGGTCTCGAATCCCGGGACCAGTCCGATCAGGCAGCCGACCATGATGAACAGCCCGAGCGTGGTCAGGTATCCCACATAGCGCTGGTAGTCGTAGCCGATGACCTCGTGGCTCTGGTCGGCGATAAACGAGTTGATGGCTTCCATCGAATGCTGCAACGCGCCGGGGTTGTCGACCGACAGGCGCACCCGCACGATGATGAAGAACGCCACCAGGATCAGGACGACCAGGATCTGCATGGCCAGCCAGTTCGGAATGGGGGCCGCGGGATAAGGAGCGCGCAGGTGAACAGCGCCGAGGATGGCGTTGGCTACGCCGGCGAAGTATTTATTGAGTAATGCGGTGAACCACAGTTGCTCGTGCATGGGTAAAAGGCCGCTATTCGCGGTTCGCCATTCGCACTTCGCCAGAGAGTCACGCTAGCGTTTCTGGCGAGAAGCGAAGAGCGAATGGCGAAGAGCGTGATTCAGGTTCGGCGCCGCAGCAAAACGAACATTTCCGCCGCGACTTCGCAGGCTACCGCCGCCATCGGCAGAAAAACGCCGCCGAGAAAACCATCTAGCGCTGCGAGAGAAACATTAAATATAACATAGGCGCCCACGGCGATCAGGACATAACGCAGCAGCGCGCGCAGCACAATAACCCCGCCGCGTTCGCTGCTTTGCCGGTTCACGATCCGCTCGCCCAGGGCCGCGATGGCACGCTCCAGCCAGCTCTGATTGAGATAGGAAATCACCGCGCCGATGACGAAGCCCGCGGTGACCTGCCAGCGAAACAACCCCAGGCACGTCAGCGTGCCGATACCCGCGAGCCCCAGCATGATGCGGCGGATACGGGGCAGCGCCCGGTCGAGGAAAGCCTCCACGGAAAACGCTTCAGCCTTTCGACGCTCAGCTCTTGTCATGGGTGACGGTGCGGATGATGTCTACGAAGCCGGCGATCGCGCCCACGATGATCCCCGCCACCATCAGCCAGTGGGTGTGCAGCCAATAGTCCAGAAGCTTGCCCAGCAACAGCCCGACGACCACGGCGGCGGGAAGAATGAAAGCGATCTGCGAGTAGCGCGCCCACACCACCGCGGGGCTCTCTTTGCGATCGGGGTCCTCGGAGGGCATGCAGGAAAGAGTACAGCAATTAGCAACTGGCAGCTAGCAAGTAGCAGTGCCCAATGCCCCTCTACAGCCTGATCTTTTCCAGCATCTTGGAGTAGCGGGGATCATGACGCAGGTTCGTCAGCAGGGGATCGATTTTGATATTGGGTAGCGCGGAATCGCGCTCGTCATAGGCATGATCCAGCCAGGCGAAAGCTTCATCGACTTGATTACGATAGGCATACAGCTCCGCAATCTGGTAGGCCGCGTCTTGCTTATGTTTCTCGATGAGGGAGTTCAATGCCTCATCCGACTCCTTATGGCGCCCGGTCGAGTGGTACACCAGCGCCAGTCCCAGTAACTTGTAAGGCTCACTCTCTTCCTGCTGCATTTCGGCAAGGGCTTCATCCGCGCGGCCCTGAGCCAGCAGAAGCGCGCCCTGGGCATAATGCAGGATCGGCAGCCGCGGACTCAGTTCCATGGCTTTGCGAAAAGCGGCCCCGGCCTCGTCATAACGTCCGGCGTTATACAAGGTCGAGCCCAGCGTCCAGTAGCCGCGGAGAGGATCGAGGGTAATGGCCTTCTTCTCCAACTCAACCGCCTCGTCCAGACGTCCCAGCGCTTGCGCCAGGCTGGCGCGAATGCGATAGATGCGAGCGTTCCCGGGTTGCAATTGCTGAGCTTTGCTCAGATTGGTCTCGGCTGCGGCCCAGTCCCAGTCGTGGTCCCACTGAATGTCTGCCAGGACCATGTAACCCTCCGCCAGAGTGCTATCCAGCGCGATTGCCGCCTGAGCATCTTCGCGCGCCTTGCGATAGCCTTCGGCGTTGTCGATCAAGCCCGCCTGGGCCAACGAACTGAGCACATACGCCCGCAGCGCCCACGCGGGCGCATACTTGGGATCGAGCTTCAGTGCCTGGTTGGCAGAAGCAAGCGACTGATCTAAGTCCCCCGGGTCATGCCGCAGGGCGAAGAATCGCCCCTGCAGATAAGCCTGATAGGCCTCGGGTGTCGTGGTCGGCCCGCCAGCACTGGATGACGCCTCTTTTCCGCCCGTCAGTTGGAGTTGCAGCTCGCTGGCCACGGCGCGCGCAATTTCATCCTGCACCGCGAAGATGTCGCCGACCTTGCGATCATAGCTCTGCGACCATAGCTGGAATCCGTCGGCGGCCTTGGTCAGCTCCACATTAATGCGGATACGGTCGCCTTCTTTGCGCACGCTGCCTTCCAGAATGTTGGCCACATGCAAGGCCCGCCCCACGGCACGCGGGTCAACCGTCTTGCCTTTGAATTGAAAGGCGGACGAGCGGGCGATGACATTCAGACCGGGTATGCGCGCCAGGTCGTTGATGAGTTGCTCGGTCAGTCCATCGGAAAAGTATTCTTCATCTTTGCCGGGACTGGTATCGACTAAAGGCAACACGGCGATGGAGGCGTTCGCCTGCACGCTGGGTGGACGGGTGAAGCGATAAGCCAACCCAAGTCCTGCCACCAGCGCGATGGCAATGGTAAGCGCCGCGATCGCCCATTTGCCCCAGGACCGGCGCTCAGGTCGCTGGAAGGCCGGCGCTTGGGACGCCGGGAGCAAAGCCTTTTTTTCCGCTTCGGCTATCCGCTCGGCTACCAGTGCCTTCGGCCCTTGCAGCGCGCTCATCTCCCGGCGAATCTGCTTCAGGTCTTTGCGCAAATCCGAGGCATGCTGGTAACGCTGGTTGCGGTCTTTTTCCAGGCAACGATGGACGATCGCTTCCAGGTTCGGCGGGACCGCGGGGTTCAGCTCACGCACCGGGACGAAGGCTTCGTACAGCACGGCCTCGCGGAAGCTCGCCTTCGTGCCGCCGCCGAAGGCGCGCTTGCCGGTAGTCAGCTCGTAGAGCACCAGCCCGAAGCAGAACAGATCGGTGCGCGCGTCCAGCTTGAGCCCCTCAACCTGCTCCGGCGACATGTAGCCGGTGGTTCCCAGCGCCGCGCCCGCACGCGTCAAGTTACTCTCCGGCTCAACTTCGGAGTGGCTCTTCGGCTCGGGTACGGCCTCCGCTTCGCCGCCCACCCGGGTGATGTGATCGTCGGCGATCTCGCGCGTACTGGTGATGAGCTTGGCCAGCCCGAAGTCGAGGATCTTCACCTGCCGCTCGCGGGTGACGAAGATGTTCGCCGGCTTGATGTCGCGATGAATGATGCCCTTCTGATGCGCCGCTTCCAGCCCATCGGAGATCTGGGTGGCAATGTCGAGGACGTCCTCGATCGCCATTGGCGGCTTGCGAATCTTGGTCAGCGGCGAGGCAATCGACGCCTGCGCGATCAGGTCGCGCAGCGTCATGCCCTCCAGGTACTCCATCACGATGAAGGGAGTTTCGTCGTGCTCGTCGACCTCATAGATGGTGCAGATGTTGGGATGATTCAGCGAGGAGGCGGTGCGGGCCTCGCGCTCGAAGCGCGCCAGGGCGACGGGATCGCTGCCCACCTCGTCGGGAAGAAACTTGAGCGCGACTTCGCGGCCCAGCTTCAGGTCCTCGGCGCGATAGACCACTCCCATACCGCCGCCGGCGATAACGTTCAGCACGCGATAATGCGAAACCGTCTTGCCGGGCGTGGGCGCGCTCGCCCGTTGCGGCTTGGCGGCCGCTCCTGCCTCGCCTGCCGCCGGGGATACGACCGGCGCATCCGGCGGGGCAGAGTCGCTGCTGGATTGGGGCCAATCCACCGGCATGATCAGCCGGAAGCCGCGGCGGCCTACAGTCTCAATGTAGTTGGGATTTTTCGCGTCGTCATTGTCGAGCGCGACCCGGAGTTTGCGGATGGCGGTGTTGATGCTGTGATCGAACTCGACAATGGTGTCGTTGGGCCAAAGCTGGTTCTGGATTTCCTCCCGGCTAACGACCTCGCCGGCGCGCTCCACCAGCATCCGCAGGATTTGGAAGGGCTGTTCCTGCAAACGAACTTTGTTGCCCGCTTTGTGCAGCTCTCCGGCCTTGAGGTCGAGTTCGAAGGCTCCTAACCGGGCGCGCGCGGAGGTCGCTTCTTTCATATTTCCTCGAGGCGAGCCTATGGGAAAGAGCGGGAGCGAGTGCTGAGAGTTTACTCCTTCGGCGATTCTCCTTCCAAGCGCTTTATCGAAATGCGGTTCACCATCAGGTACCTCAGCTCGCTACTTCGGGCTTAACCAGACTGCCCATTAGCAATGCCGCCTTGCGGGGCGGCATTTTTTTTCGCAGCAGCGACGCGCTTTGAGCTTTCGTGGAATTGGTGACCGAACGATGCTCAGCTGCGGGGCATAGATGGCACCAAGATGCTAGCCTAGCATTTTGCCGATGCAACTGCGAAGTGCAAACTCTTGCACATTTTGGCTTGTAGGCCAGTGCAGATGCCCGGAAGGTATCCGAGTGTCACCCGCGCTTATAACGTGGCTATAATCGAGTCTCTGAGCGATTATCGGCTATCCTGGAAAAGCCCAGGATGCCCAAAAACTGGACAGCTATCCATTCCAGGTTAATCATAGGCATGTAAGTGCCAAAAAACGGCGAAAGTTTCCCGTTTCGGAACCGCCATTAACGTTCCGAGCGCCCTTGCCAACTCCTAAGGAAACTCTGAATAAGTGGAAGAGCTGGCCTTTAAGGCCAGCGTCCAAGTTCGCACGTCACCAGGGCTTTAGCCCCGGCGCTCGCCGCGCCAACTTGACCATGATTACTTATTCAGAGCTTCCCTAACTGCCAACCGCCGACTGCCACTTGCCGCTTCACACGAAATCGCCCGGCACCGGCTTGTTTGGGTCGGCGTAGTCGTAGAATCCCTTGCCCGACTTGCGCCCTAACCACCCGGCCATCACCAGGCGCTTCAGCAGGGGCGGCGAGGCGAAGCGCCGCTCTTTGAACTCGTCGTACATCACGTGCGTGATGTAATACGTCGTGTCGAGGCCGACAAAATCCAGCAGCGTGAACGGCCCCATGGGATAGCCGCAGCCCAGCTTCATGGCTTCGTCGATATCAGTGATGGAACCAACGCCCTCTTCATAGGCGCGAATCGCATCCAGCAGATACGGCACCAGCAGCCGGTTGACGATGAAGCCGGTCTTGTCGCTGGTGCGCACCGGGACTTTGCCCAGCCGCTTGCCGAACTCGACCGCCGCGTCGTAAACCTCGGGCGCGGTGGCTATGGTCTTCACCACTTCCACCAGCTTCATCATGGGCACGGGATTGAAGAAGTGCAGGCCGATGAAGCGCTCGGGGCGCTTGGTCGCGGTCATCAGCTCCGTGACGGAGATGGACGAGGTGTTGCTGGCGAAGATGGCATCCTTCTTGACGATCGAGTCGAGCTGCGCGTAGGTCTTGCGCTTCTCGGGGACGTTCTCGATGATGGCCTCGATGACGATGTCGCAGCCGGCGAGGTCCTGCATGTTCGTCGTGCCCTTCAAACGCGCCTGCGTTTGAGTTTTCTGGTCGGCGGTGAGGCCGCCCTTTTCCGGGCCGCGCTCCACCAGCCGCCCGAGCGACTTGTCGATTCCGGCAAAACCTTTGTCGAGAAACTTCTGTTCCTGCTCGAGCACGGTGACCTCGAAGCCCGCCGTGGCCGCGACCTGCGCAATGCCCGAGCCCATCAACCCACAACCCAGTACGCCGACTTTTGTGATTTGCATGTTTGCGATTTTCCCTTTGCGAAAATAATAATGTTGTTAGGTCGTAGGACGCGTTGCCGCGCCCACGTCGCTGATCCTGGTATTCTGCAGCGCGACGATGCGCCATTCGCCATCCATATTTTCGGCGACGATGGTGGGACGGGCGTCGAGCTCTGGCACCACACTGTCTTCGGCCAGCTCGAGATGCTGGCGCAGAAACACAATGGCAATGTCGGGCCGCAGAAACTTGATCTTCTCCACCCTGTAGTGAACCGTGCTGCCCTTGTAAATGGTGCCGAAGATCATGTGATGCCCGGCGCGAATGGTCTCCCGTCCGGAATAATAGCCGCCGAGAATGTGAATGACATCGGCGTCATCGGCGAAGAGCGCGGCAAAGGCGTCGCCATCGCCGGCGTTCCACGCCGATTCCAACTGATACACCATTTTGTGCAACGCCCGTTCGTCGGTTCTCATGGATTATTGCCGCCGCCGCCGCTGGTACGCCGCCGCAACACGTACGTCCATCCGCCGATCACCGCCGCCGGCGCCATAAACAACAGCGCCACCACTTGCGGCCAGGCGACGCCTTTGCGGACCATCACTACGATCGCCGTCAGCGCCACCAGCGCACCTACAATCCATGCGGCCACAAAGTGCGGCCTCCCGCCGATGAAGCTGGCAAGGTAGCCCGACAGCAGCGCGAACAGCATGCCGTAAATCACCGCTCCCGCCTGGAAGAGGATGCCGGCCGGGGCGTGCGGATCGGTGTTGGTGACGACGAAGACGCCGCGCCACAACAACTGGAACAGCAGAAACCCCAGCACCGCGCCGCTGAATACGCGCATCGGCCGCCTCTATCGCTGCAAATTTTCTACGATCACCGCGATGCCCTGGCCGCCGCCGATGCACGCCGTCGACAGTCCGTACTTCGTCTTGCGTCGCCGCAGCTCGTACAACAGCGTGATCAACAGCCGCGAGCCGGTCGCGCCCAGCGGATGTCCCAGCGCGATCGCGCCGCCGTTGACGTTGAGTTTGTTCATATCCAACCCAAGCTCTTTGACGACCGCCAGCGCCTGCGCGGCGAACGCTTCATTCAATTCGATCAGGTCGATGTCGTCCAGCGTGAGCCCGGCCTTCTTCAGCGCGATGCGCGTCGCGGGCACGGGACCGGAGCCCATGATCTTGGGATCGACCCCAGCAATGCCCCAGCTCACGATCCGTCCCAGCGGCTGCAGGTTGCGCTTCTGCGCTTCATCCAGCGGCATAACGACCATAGCCGCGCCGCCATCGACGATGCCGCTGGCGTTGCCGGCAGTCACGCTGCCGTTCTTGCCGAAGGCGGGCTTCAGCTTGCGCAGGCTCTCCATCGTGGTCTCGGGACGCAGATGATCGTCCTTGGCGAACATCTCGCCCGTCGGCTCGCCGCGCCGATTGCGCAGCGCGACCGGCGTCAGCTCCTGACTGAGCCGGCAGGCTTGGTACGCTTCGTCGGCCAACTTCTGCGAGCGCAGCGCGAATTCGTCCTGCTGCTCGCGCGTGATGCCTTGCTGCTCGGCGTAAAGCTCGGCGGTGCTGGCCATGTATAGGTTGCAATAGCTGTCGAGCAGGGCGACCATGAGCGAGTCTTCCAGCTTGCCCTCGCCCAGTCCGACGCCCCAGCGCATACCGCGAATGACGTGCGGCGCCTGCGACATCGACTCCATGCCGCCGGCCAGCACGGTCTTGGCCTCGCCGAGCTGGATCATCTGCGCGGCCGAGACCACCGACTGCATGCCCGATCCGCACAGGCGATTGACGGTGAGCGCGGGCACTTCGATGGGCACGCCGGCTTTCAACGCCACATGACGCGCGCCGTAAATAGCGTCACCGGAGGTCTGCTGTGCGTTGCCGAAGACGGCGTGGTCGATCTCGCTGGGCTCGACGCCGGAGCGTTTCATGGCCTCGACGGCAGCAATTGCGCCCAGTTCCTGAGCAGTGAAGTCGCGGAGTTTCCCGCAGTAGCGCCCCATAGGCGTGCGGGCGCCGTTGACGATTGCGATATCCGTTCTGTTTGGCATGTCTATATGGATGAGAATTCGAGGCTGAAGAAACTTATCAGTCTACCAGCCACCAAACCGGCGGGGCAATTATTCCGCATCTAAGTTCCTGGTTTGTTCATCCACATGCCACTTGACAGCATGTGTCAATGCGAATCACGATTCCCGCGGCTCTTAAAGGCCCTCCCTGGGGGTGTAGAAGTGCGGTGCGACATGCTATTCGCTTCGACCGGTGGATATGTTTGCTCGCCGCTATTTTGGGTGCAGTTTTGTTGGCGGGGTGCGGCGGCGGCGCATCGCACAACCCTACAACGGTCTCGCCAGGCGGCGGACAGTCGGGTTCGGGAGGCGGCGGAGGCGGCGGAGTGCCTACGCTCTTTGCGATCAGTACCGACACCTCCGCCAATTCGGAAGGCCAACACTTAACCGAAGCGGGACCCGCCATTGCGGGCTTCAATTCCACCCTGGTCTCGGCTTTTCAGGTCGGGCTCATCGTTGCCGGCGGCGCTTCCGATATCGGCTTTGCCACCTCCACCAACGCGGGTGAGAACTGGAACAGCGGCCTGCTTCCCGGAATCACCGTGTTTAATGGCGGCAGCCACGACTCCGCTAGCGATGTGAGCGTCGCTTTCGATCAGGCGCATATGGTCTGGATCATCGCTTTGCGCGCGACCACGAACGGTAAATCCGTAATTGTGGTCAGCCGCTCCACCAACGGGCAAATCTGGAACTCCCCCATCCTGGTCAGCACCACCGGCGATGCCGAGAAAGACTGGATTACCTGCGATAACAACCCCGTCAGCTCGTTCTTCGGCCACTGCTACCTCGAGTGGGACGATCCCAGCTCCAATGACCTGGTCTGGCTGAGCACTTCCGACAATGGGGGTACCAGTTGGAACCCGGCGATCAATACTGCCGGCCGGCTGGAAGCAATCGGCGGCCGGCCCGTGGTAAGTGCCAAGGGCTTGGTGGTGGTGCCCATCATGAGCACCGACGGCACGCGCATGTTGGCATTCTCTTCGGCCAACGGAGGCGCGTCGTGGAATAACGTGGTGACCATCTCGAACATCACCACTCATACCGTTGCCGGAAATCTGGAGACCTCCCCGCAGCCCTCGGCGGCCGTGGACGGAGCCGGCAACGTGTACGTGGTCTGGCAAGATTGCCGCTTCGAATCCAAGTGCGGCTCTAACGATATCGTGCTGAGCACTTCGTCCAACGGCATCGCTTGGCTAGCGCCGAGCATCGTCGGAGTTGGCGGCATCACCACCCACCCGATCGATCATTTCATTCCCGCGCTCGCCGCCTATCCCGCAACCAGCGGCGCCTCGGCCCAGCTTGCCTTGACGTATTACTTCTATCCCAATGCGGCGTGCACGGCGTCCAACTGCCAGCTCAACGTCGGCTTCACTTCCTCGTCGGACGGCGGTATCACGTGGAGCACAAGCACGACGATTGCCGGCCCTATGCAGCTCGCCTGGCTCGCCCAGACGACATCGGGCGTCACGGTGGGCGACTACGCTGCTACCACATATTCAAACGCACAGCCCCGCGCCGTCTTTACTGTGGCGATGACGAACTTGGCAAACCGATTCAACCAGGCGATCTATACGGCGACAAATCTGACTCAGGCGGGCCCTTAGCATCTGGCATTCGGCGCTTGGCAATTGAGTATCTGCTGAAGTAGTGTGCCACCCAAATCAACCACAGAGACACAGAGGCACAGAGATTTCAAAGCCTGAGAATTTCCACTGTGTCTCTGTGTCTCTGTGGTGAAAGCTTTTCACTTCGCCACTGCTTCAGTCTGAGGTCGCCAACGTAAAACCGGCTTGCGCGCCGCGCTCACTTCATCCAGGCGCGAGATGCGGGTGTTGAATGGCGCCTCAGCAATCAGCTCCGGATTCTGCTCGGCCTCTTCCGCAATCGCCTTCATTGCGTCGATGAACTGGTCGAGCTCTTCCTTCGATTCGCTCTCCGTCGGCTCGATCATCAGCGCGCCGTGCACCACCAGCGGGAAGCTGACGGTGTACGGATGGAAGCCGTAATCAATCAGCCGCTTGGCAATGTCGCCGGTCTTGAGGCCTTTCGGCGTCTGCAGCCGATCGCTGAAGACGACTTCATGCATCGTCGGCGTCGAGTACGGCAGGTCGTAGACGCCTTCCAGCTTCTTGCGGATATAGTTCGCGTTGAGCACCGCGTCTTCGGTGGTCTGCCGCAAGCCGTCGGGGCCGTTGGCCATGATGTATGCCAGCGCGCGCACGTGCATACCGAAGTTGCCGTAGAACATGCGCACCCGCCCAATCGACTTCGGCCGGTTGTAGTCGAAGCCGAGCGTGCCGTCGCGTTTCTGGATGACGATCGGCGCGGGCAGGAACGGCTCCAGAATCTTCTTACACGCGACTGGGCCGGAGCCCGGACCGCCTCCGCCATGCGGCGTGGAGAACGTCTTGTGCAGGTTCAGGTGCATCACGTCGGCGCCGAAGTCGCCGGGACGAACCTTGCCAACCAGCGCGTTCATGTTGGCGCCGTCCATGTACATCAGCGCGCCCTTGGCGTGCAGCACGTCGGCAATCTTGTGGATCTCCTGCTCGAAGACGCCCAGCGTGTTGGGATTGGTCAGCATCAGCGCTGCCACATCTTGGTTCACCTGCGCTACGAGTGACGCGATGTCCACCATGCCGCGCGAGTTCGACTTAATGTTCTCGACCGCGTAGCCGGACATCGCAGCAGTCGCGGGATTGGTGCCGTGCGCCGAGTCGGGGATAAGGATCTTCTTGCGCGGATTGCCGCGCGATTCCTGATAGGCGCGCACCATCAGGATGCCGGTCAGCTCGCCATGCGCGCCCGCCGCGGGTTGCAGCGTGATCGCGTCCATGCCGGTGATCTCGATGAGCTGCTCGCTCAGCATCTTCAGGATGCGCAGCGCGCCCTGGCTGATGCGCTCCGGCTGATATGGATGTGCCTCGGCCAGGCCCATCAGCCGCGCCACATATTCGTTGACGCGCGCGTTGTACTTCATCGTGCACGAGCCCAGCGGATACATACCATGATCGACGGCGTAGTTCCAGGTCGAGATGCGGGTGTAGTGGCGGATGATCTCGATCTCGCTGACCTCGGGCATCTCGCCCAGGTCCTCGCGCGCGTGATCGCCGAGTAGTTCAGCGGGGTCGACTGCGGGCACATCCAGCGGCGGCAGCTTGTAGGCTTTCTTGCCGGGCGACGACTTCTCGAAGATCAGGCCTTCGTTCTGGCTGATGTGGGTGGTCGCTTTCTTGATCTTGGAGTTCGGGTTCACAGCGCCACCTCCTTCGCAGCCGCGTCAATCGAGGCTTTCGTTGTAGTCTCAGTGCAGCACCAGAGCGCTGCATTGTTCAACTCGGGATAGAATTTCTTCAGCGGAAAACCTCCGATGATGCGTTCGCCTAGCAATTTGTCGTTGATGGCGTAAGGATCGTTCTTGGTTTCGATGACGAATTCGTTGAAGCGCGGCGCACCGTCGAACAGCAGCGTCGCCCCGGCCTGCTTGAACTGCTCAGCCGCGTAATGGGCTTTGGCGAGATTCTGCGTCGCCAACTCCTTAAGGCCTTCGCGGCCATAGACCGTCATAAAGATGCTGCACATCAACGCGACCAGCGCCTGATTGGTGCAGATGTTCGAGGTCGCCTTCTCGCGGCGGATGTGCTGCTCACGGGTGGAGAGCGTCAGCACAAATCCACGCCGACCTTGCTTGTCGCGGGTCTCGCCGACCAGGCGCCCGGGCATCTGGCGAACGAACTTCTCTTTGGTCGCGATCACGCCACAGTATGGCCCTCCGAATCCCAAGGGCACGCCGAATGACTGTGCTTCCATGCTGACGATGTCGGCCTCAGCAGGGGGCTTCACGATTCCGAAGGAAATCGCCTTCGAAATCGAGACGATCAGCAGCGCGCCTTTGCTGTGGACAATGTCGGCGATGGCGGCAACGTCTTCGATGGTTCCGAAGAAGTTCGGCGACTGGATGAGCACGCCGGCAGTGTCCTCGTCGAGCGCCATGTCCAGGGTGTCGAGATCGATGCGGCCGTTCCTGGCGTAGCCGAAGGTCGCGATCGGCATCCCCTGGTAACGCGAGTAGGTGGTGATGACCTCGCGATACTCGGGATGAACGGTGGAGGCGACGGCGCACTTGGAGCGGCCAGTGATGCGCGCGGCCATCATCAGCGCCTCGGCCGCGCCGGTCGAGCCGTCGTACATCGAGGCGTTGGCCACGTCCATGCCGGTCAGCTCGCAGATCATGGTCTGGAACTCGAAGATCGATTGCAGCGTGCCCTGCGCGATCTCCGGCTGGTAGGGGGTGTAGGCGGTGAAGAACTCGCCGCGCGAGGCGAGCGAGTCGATGACCACCGGCCGGTAATGCGAGTACGCGCCGGCGCCGAGAAACGTGGCGTAGCCTTGGGCGCTGTTGGCGGCGCGCTCGCGGAAGAACTCCACGATCTCGCTTTCCGCGTACTGGCGTGGAATCTTGAGGTCGCCCTTCAGGCGATACTCGGCCGGGATGGCGGCGAAGAGGTCGTCAATGGATTTCGCGCCGATCTCGCGGAGCATGATTTCGCGATCGGCGGGAGATTTAGGAAGATAGCGCATGGGTACCTGTAGCTTTCCTGGGCGTCTACGAATGACAGTTTCGTATCAGGGCATGGCTTTAGCCGTGCCAACGAGTCGACATACAATCGGGCTTTAGCCCCTGTCCTCAGCGGCTAAAGCCGGTCTCTTGGGGGCGCGGTTTCGGCGCGACTAAAGTCGTGCCCTGATAGGAAACCTGATGTGCTGTAATTTCGGGCGCAACGTATGTAGATCACCCGCGCGTGAATTCGGATGCAGGCCGGGGCAATCACTGCGGCGGGCGTCCTTCGCGGTGGCGGCGCAGATCTTCAAGGATGGCCTCGATAGTCACCTCGTGACGATCGAGACGACGCTCGTGCTTCATTATGACGTCGTGATCTTTCTCGACAGCGTTCGCCAAATGAGCAGCGGCCTCGCGCAGATCGCCGATTGAGGCGCGAAGATCCCTGATCTCTTCGGCATTCTTGAGGTTGCTGTCGTAGAGGCGACCGAGAGCATTCCAGAATTCTTCGAAGCTGCCAAATTCCATAGGCCTGTCTCGGCTCAATGATAAATGATTCGCTCGGTGCCGCCGCTCCGCGGCTCGGGCTCACCTACAAACCTCAACCGCGGGCTGTAGCCTGCCCTGAGCGCAGCCGAAGGGCCCACGGCTAAGACAAACTTCGCCGCTGCGCGGCTGTTCACCCCGAGCACGAATTCGCTTTGGCTAACTGCTGATTGCTAGTTGCTAATTGCTGCCTTAGTGCCCGCCCTCTTCGGCGATAAACTTCTCGTAATCGGCCGCGGACAGCAACTGGCCGGCCTGGCCCGGGTCCTTCAGCGTTACCTTAATCATCCACGCCTTATGGGCGTCTTTGTTTACCTGCTCGGGCGCGGTGTTGAGCGCCTCATTGACTTCGGTGACGGTGCCCGTAACGGGGGCAAACAAATCCGAGACGGCCTTCACCGACTCGACCGAACCGAAGGTGTTGCCGGCGGAGATCTCTGTCCCCACTTTCGGCAGTTCCACAAAGACGATGTCGCCCAGCGAGTTCTGCGCATAATCGGTGATGCCGATCGTGCCGGTCGAGCCGTCGATCTTCAGCCACTCGTGTTCTTTGGTGTACTTGTACTCCGCGGGATAAGCCATATGCGATGCCTCCTGCTAGCCTTGAAGGGCGCGCCCTTAGGCGCGCCGCCGCACATCTTCTTATAACTTTGTCATCCCGAGCGGAGCGTCCGCGTTTTCAAGCGGACGCGCAGTCGAGGGAGTTGCTGTTCGTCTCGCGCCAAAAGCCTGCCGTCCCTGAAGGGACTCGAGAGTCTTACTACACGCATACCCAGCGCTTCCGCGCTGGGCTAATTACTTTTGCCCTTCGGGCTAGATCCTAGGGGCACGCATTAATGTTCAGTCGACAAGCGCGCTCCCACAAGAACAGCACCACAGGTACGAAAAAAGCGAGCGGAGCCGTCGTGAGCAACCAGAGACCGCGCCTCTTCTCAAAAAGCATACCCAGGACAAACACTAACACCCAGAGTCCGCTCAGCCCCAGGCTGACCCACAATACAGGGTCATGAGGGTAAACGCGCGGCGCGAAGCAACTCGCTGCCGCAACTAAGAACGATGTAGCGAGCCAGATCCAAATCCCCTTGACCTGCTTCATGGTCTTCTGTTCAGCTCACTGTGACCTTTTTCGGTCTTTTGTAAAACGGCGTCGGCACGATCTTGCACTTCACCGGCGTACTCCGGCATTGGACACAGACTTCGTTACCGATCTCCGACTGCGCGATGGGTACGTACGCCAGCGCAATATTCTTCTTCAGGAACGGCGCATACGAGCCGCTGGTCACGTAGCCGATCTCCTTGCAGTCGAGATCCATCACCTGGTAGCCATCGCGCGGAATACCGCGATCGATCGACTCCAGCCCGACCAGCGTGCGCGTGATGCCGTCGGCCTTGGCGCGTTGCAGCGCCTCGCGGCCGATGAACTCGCCCTTCTCCATCTTGAGGAAGCGGTCGAGTCCGGCCTCCCAGACGTTGATGTCCTGCGAAATCTCGTGCCCGTACAGCGGCAGCTTGCCTTCCAGCCGCAGCGTGTTGCGCGCGCCCAGTCCGCAGGGCACGATCCCGAACTCTTTGCCGGCTTCCAGCACTTCATTCCACACGCGCGCGCTGGTCGCCTCGTCGGTCGGCACGTAGATTTCGAAGCCGTCCTCGGCAGTGTAGCCGGTGCGCGCGATCAGAATGTTCTTCAGCCCGCAGACCGTGCCATGCGTGAACCAGTAGAACTTCACCTTCGACAGGTCGGCGTCGGTCAGCTTCTGCAGTGTGTCGACGCCGCGCGGCCCCTGAATCGCGATCTGCGTGTAGTTGTCGCTCAGGTTCTCGACTTTCACATCGAACTGGCAGGCGTTGCCGCTCACCCAGTCGACATCCTTCTCGCGCGTGCCGGCGTTGATCACCAGCATGTAATCTTCTTCGCCGAGCCGGTGGACGATCACGTCGTCAACGAACGTGCCCTCGGGATACAGCATGGCCGAGTAGCGGCACTGGCCGATCGCCATGCCCGCGGCGTCATTCATGGTGATGTGCTGCACGGCCGCGAGCGCCTGCGGCCCCGCGATGCCGATGTCGCCCATGTGGCTGACGTCGAAGACGCCGACGCCGGTGCGCACCGCGATGTGCTCCTTCATCAGGCCGCCGACGGAGGGATATTCGACCGGCATGTCCCAGCCGTTGAAGTCGACCATCTTCGCGCCCATTTGGCGATGAACGGCGTTCAGGGCTGTCTTGCGGACCGGCGTGGCGACAGAAGATTCCGGAGACAATTTGGGGTCCTTCGGGCGCACAGACGGCGCTGTTTAGGATGGCGTAACCAAGTACGGTAACATGCGCGATTTTCGTGGGTCAACGACGCGTATCACAGGGGCGCGAACGCTCGGTGCCCCATCCTTTCCCATCTTTTGGGAAAGGGTGGGATACGACGATCCCTTCGTTTTCCGCTATCCTGTCTGGAACACTGTCTCGCGCACGATTATGACGACCCAACACCGCAGCTCCTTCGATCGCAAATTCATCCCGCTATCGATTCGTTTCGATCATGCTCTGCTGTTCGCCGCCGAGGTGCATCGTCATCAGGACCGCAAGAAGAGCGGCATCCCGTATCTTTCGCATCTGTTGGGCGTGGCCTCTATTGTGCTCGACTATGGCGGCGACGAAGAGATGGCCATCGCCGCGCTGCTGCACGATGCGGTCGAGGACCATGGCGGGCGTCCCATGCTGAAGATCATCGAGCAGATCTTCGGGCCGCGGGTGGCCAAGATCGTCGATGGCTGCACCGACTCCTACGTCGAGGATCCGCGCAAGAAGGAGAACTGGGAGCGGCGCAAGATTCGCTACCTGCACCGCGTGCGGCACGAGGACGCGGAGACGCGCTTCGTCTCGGCGGCCGACAAGCTCTACAATGTGCGCGCGGTGCTGCGCGACCTGCGCTACGACGGCGAGGTCGCCTTCTCCCGCTTCTCGGTGCCCAAGGCGAAGACGCTGTGGTATTACCGCTCGCTGGTGCGCGAGTATCGGCTGGGCGGGGTGACGCATCGCCTGAAGCCGCTCATCGACGATCTCGACCGCGTGGTGACTGAGGTCGAGCACCTGTCAGGGATACTGGCGACGCCGATTCGGCCGCCGCGGAGGATTACGGCGAAGCTGAAAGGGAAGAGCTGAACCGGCTATCGGTCCGACCGTTTTGTATCACGGCACGTCTTCAGACGTGCCGCATAGCGATAATGTTTCGGCGACCTTTAGCCTCTGCGAAACGCGCGCTGGGGCTAAAGAGACTGTGTCGCGAGTGGTGTCGCCGCTGCCGCGGCTCGGTTCCTTTCCCACTCACACCCGGCGCTTACGCACCGGGCTAACACCATCCTGCCGCTGCGCGGCTGTTTCTGCTGCAATTCTGACGGTTTTTCCCACCACGTAAATTGATTTCGGGTTGCGACACAGTCTCTAAAGCCCGATTTCATTCCGTGGTCGAGCGGCACGACTGAAGTCGTGCCCTGATACAAAGCTAGGCTCTTACGGCGTCGGACTTGGCGCTGCTGTCTGCCCCACGATCTGGTACTCGCGCTTCTTGCCGCTGGCGTCGATTACCTTGACGTCGGTCTTGCCCTTCAGTTCGTACTGGATATTCTCGCCCGCCTGCATCTGCGGCTTGGTTTCTTTGTGGCGTGCGATGGAGTAGGTAGTGGTGTTGGTCTGTAGCTGATAGACGATCCAGTTCTCGGATTTCTTCTTCTCGGCGTAGGTGCTGTTTTCCCATTTGACGATCTTGCCGGAGCTGTAGGTGTCAGCCGCCCAGGAAAGCGCCGTTACCAGGAAAGCGAATATCAGTGCGGAAGCGGTTCTCTTCATAAATAGTGTTATAGCTCACAACTTCGGCCTCATGCACCGGCGTTTTTGCAGTGGACTCGTGACTGCTCGTGTACCTTGCGTCCCGGGCTCGCGAGGCGGTGTGGGTCACGTCCATCTCGCTTAAGCGCAGAGCCAGGCATTTAGCTGCGCCGCCCGCCTTGAGGAACTCGCTCAACTCCACTTCGACCACGCAAAAGCCCAGCGACTCCAGCCGGTCGCGAAGTTCATTGCTGATCTGGTTGAGCACGATGGTGCGGCCGACATTGATGGCATTGCAGGCAAAGCGCAGCGCATCGGCCTCAGCAACTGCAATGCGTTTCTCCTCCGGACACCGGGCTTCGATCCTGGACTGCGACGCGGCATCGAAGGCGGCGGGGAAGTACATCACATAGCCGCCGAATAAAGGGCAGAAGCAGGTATCGAGGTGATAGAAGCGCGGATCGATCAGCCGCAGCGAAACCACATCGACGCCCCAGGTCTCGCTGAGACGGCGATGGCTCGACTCTCGGGTGCGAATGCCGTGCCCCGCCCAGAGGCAGGAACCGTCCTCGGCAAACAAGGCATCGCCCTCGCCTTCAAAGGGAGTGGAGCGGGGCATCTCGCAAACCGCAAAGCCGGAGTCGTCGAACCACTTGCGAAAATGCGGCTCTTCGCCCTGCCGCTCGGGATGGAGAAAGCTGCTGAGCGCCACTACTCCCCGGTGCACCAGGCCGGCGTTAGCGGTAAACACCATGTCGGGCGAGCCCGCCTGGGGCTCGACCAGCTCCACCTGCGCCACGGCTGCCAAAGCGCAATGCAACTGCTCCCACTGCGCCATTGCCTGCTGGCGGCAGGAGCGGTTTACATTGCCCTCCATCCAGGGATTGATCACGTAGTTCACGTCGTACAACTCCGGCGGGCACATCAGGAACGTGGGTTCGCCGATGGTGCGCCACCAAGGGTCTTGCGAGAGTGGAACGGCGTTCAGCCCCATGGTCGGTCTCCGTGGGCAACAGCTTGTCCGAGTGGCGGGGCGAAGTCCAATCGATAATTTCTATGTTGCGTATAGGTGAAAGGCGTCCTTGAGGGTGCGAGTTGGGTGGAGCGCCGCTTTAGCGCAAATCATATTTGCAAGAAAAGACGCGGTTTCACAAGCGCTCAAGAACTCCCGGACTTTTCTGGTGACATGCGAAAGGCGTGCTCCACCCGCTGACATGCGCCTAAGCCGAAACCAGTTACCCGCGTCCGCTGCGGAACTGGATGATATGGCGGCGATCGCGTTTTGAGGGTCGGCCAGCGGGAGCGGGAGCGAAATCCTTCAGCAACTTGCGCTCCTCAGCGGCCTTGATACGGGCTTCGCGGCTGGCTTCGGTTTCCTCATACAGTGTCCGAGCCACCGCAGCCGGCCCGCGAACCTCGCTGAGCAACAGAACCTTCACTTCAAACTTACCGGCGTCAGTTTCGATGTGCAACATGTCGCCCATGCGCACCTCGCGGGCGGCTTTGGCGGGCTGGTGATTGGATTGAATCCTGCTCAGTTCGCAGGCGCGCGCCGCCAGCGAACGCGTCTTGAAGAAGCGTGCCGCCCACAACCATTTATCGAGGCGAGTGCCGGGCATAACCTAGTTGTCCGTTGCCGGTTGTCAGTTGTCGGTTGGGAATAATAACTCAATCCAAAGCGGGAGGTGAGTCTCGCCTCCCAGGAATTCCCAATGTGAGGTTGCAGAGACAAACGCCCGAATTGCTGCGATGTCTCGATCAAGGAGTGTAGCGCTAATCACGTTGCGAGCTGATTCAAGAGACGTGCAAAGCCGCGGCATTCCTCCGGTCACGGTGTGGCTTCACTGACAATCTCAACATCCTGATCGAGCTGCTACCAGGAAACGGAGAAGGCGCTCCACGGAAAACTGCCGAAAGTCGCCGCGCAACATTTTGGAAACGTCCGGTTGGCGAATGCCCAGCAAGTCGGCGGCATCGATCTGGGTAAGCTCCGCTGCTTCAGAATGGTGTCGATTTTGAAAACCAGCTGAGCTTTGATGAGATGCTCGCCCGCTTGCGGTGCGCCAATATCGGCAAATACGTTGCCGGTCCCAACCTCGTATCGTTTCCTGCCTCCTTGCGCTCGACCAGGCGAACATCGGTCGACGAGAGAAGCTGTCAAACGCGAAGTCCGATTGCAAACATAGATTCAACCATGTCCACTGGAGCGAAGGTTTTCCGCGATCCTTCAGCGTGAGAGACCCGCAACCCGACTTGACGCACGGAGTCGCCTTTGCCGAATCCCGAGTGCCGAGTACCCGCTCAGATAAGCATCAGCTGATTCCACCTCTTGGTGCAAACGCTTCAGAGTATGCGTCTTCCATCGCCACTCACCGAACGCCGCTGGCATTCCAATCGCCAATCTCGCTGTGAATGACGTTCTGCGAAGGTATCTCACGGCTCTAGCTCCTTTGCGATTTGTTCAGCAACACGCAGTCGCTGCCGAACCAGCGCGACGTCCCTCACGGCGCGGCCGCACCCCGCTTCGATTTCTTCTGGAACGTCATGGAGCACGAAAACATGATCGGCGTATCGCAGGGTATAAACAGCTCGAAATGTGTCTCCGCGATAGTCCTCGACAATCTCCAGCACACCCGCACCACCAAAACCGCTGAGTGGCTTTACATCCATATGCTTGCTGCCGCATTGCGCTACATACAGCGCATATCCCATGCGGTCCTGAACCGGACCCGGGAACTGGCGCAGGTCATGACGACTTGATCCCACCCAGAACACCGGCTTCAGGTGCGATTCTTCGGCCATGTGTTTGTCAATATAGTGAATTAACCATATCAAAGCAACCTACTTTTCGTCAAACGCGCAACTGACAACCGATAACCGATAACTGCTTCCGGGTGTAAGATGGCGCGTTCGTTCGGGAGGGACTCGTGCTTGATCGCCGCCGATTTCTTACTGCGGGCGCGGGATTCGCCGCCGCGCTTGCCTTTCGTGATGACCTCTTCGCGCAGCTTCAGAACGCTCCTGTGTCGCTGCCGAATCCGAAAGCCTACGCCGGGAATGACGAGGCTTACTGGATCGAGCTGCGCAAGCAATTCCTCATCCCGGCTGACGAAATCTACCTGAACAACGGCACCGTCGGCTCCAGTCCTGCGCCGGTGCTGCGCGCCGTTTTCGACGGCTACACCTCAACCGAGAAGCTCGACGAGACCGATCCCGAGGACTATCCCATCTGGGGCTATGGGCCGTGGAACGAGTTTCGCGATCCGCTGGCGGCGTTTGTCGGCTGCACACGCGACGAGATCGCGCTGGTGCGCAACGCCACCGAGGCCAACAGCTATATCGCCAACGGACTGGACATGAAGCCGGGCGACGAAGTGCTGATGACCGATCAGGAGCATCCCGGCGGCGAACAGCCGTGGCAGTTGAAGGCCAAGCGCTACGGCGTGGTGGTGAAGAAAGTCGAGCTGCCGAAGCCGGTGCAGGACACGCCCCAGGTGCTCAATCTCTTCAGTGAGGCGATCACGCCGCGCACGCGCGTGATCTTCTTCAGCCACATCACGACTGCGACCGGCGTGGTGCTGCCGGCGAAGGACATCTGCGCGCTGGCGCGATCGAAGGGAATCCTGTCGGCGGTCGATGGCGCGCACGTGCCCGGCATGATGCGGCTCGACCTGCACGAGATCGGTTGCGACATGTACAGCTCCAGCCCGCACAAATGGCTGCAAGCGCCCAAAGGCTCGGGATTCCTGTATGTGCGCAACGACGTCATCGACTATGTGTGGAACACGATTGTGACGGAAGGCTGGAACGAGAAGACGATACGTGCGGAGCGCTTCCAGCGGATCGGATCGTCGAACGTGCCGGCGCTGCACGGGCTGCGCGCTGCGATCCAGTTGGCGAACGACATTGGGATGGAGCGCATCGAACGGCGGCAGCGCGAGCTGTGCGATTACATGCTGGCGGCGATGATCAAGCGCGGCGCGGAGTCGTGGACCTCGCCCGATGCCAAGCTGCGCTGCGCGATCGCGACCGTGAATGTCCCGCCCGTCCAGCGTATGAAGCTGGAAGACTGGATGTGGAAGACGAAGAAGATCCGCATTCGCGGCGGCGATCCCTCGAAGCTGAGATTGTCGACGCCGTACTACCTGTCGAAGACGGACATCGACCGCTATCTGGACGCGTTTGACGAGTACAAGCGGGAAAATCACATGGCCTGAATCAATCAGTTAAGTTTCAGGTGCATGGCGCGCGCCAGCTTTCTCTGCTGCTGATCGAAGCTGTATAGAGCGTCACACCCCAGCTCCAAGGCGGCGGCGACGTGCAGAATGTCGGCGCTGCGGGTGCCCATGCGCGCGGTGGTCTGGCGGGACAGTTGAATCGCGCGCGTGAATGCCTCGGGCGGCAGAACCGTCAATTCAAAAGCCCCAGACCGCAGGTTAGTAGTCAGCTTATCCCGCGAGGTTTGGGCCTGTTCCGGAGAAATCTCGCGGTGAAAGAGCCGCAACTGCAACGCATTCTCGGCTTCAAATTCGGCTAAGTTGGTAACCACGTACTTGTTGCCGGAGGGTCGGAGGAGGCGGACCGCGGCGAGCGAGTTACGATCAGGATTGTGTAACGAGGCGAGAAAGCTGGCGTCGAGATAGATCTTCAATAGCCGCGGTCCCTGTCCCAGGCGATCAGCTCGGCGCCACTGACCTTGAGGACTTTGTTGCCGTAGATCTTCCGCATCTGGCCCATGAAGTCCGGCATCTCAGGTGTGCCGTTGGCCGGCTCCGGCGTGAGCCGCCCGATGGGCCGGCCTCGCTTGGTGATCCGAATTTCCTGGCCTTCGCGCAGCAGCTTCTCGATCTTCTTGAAGTCGTAGCGCAGGTCGCGAACCGTGGCCGTTCTCATGTGATACATCATAGCATCACATCGAGAGCTTGCCGGCACGGGTTGTGGGGGCCCGTTCTAGGAGGCTGCAAACTCGAAAGCGGACGTTGTCGGCCTGAAGAGACTGTGTCGCGACCCAGTGCCGCCGCTCTGCGGCTCAGTGTTTGTCCCACTTGGAGCGCGGGCTTACGCCACGCCTAACACAAATGTCGCCGCTCCGCGGCTGAATAAGCCGGATTTCGTGGTGTTCGTTCCATCGCAAAATCTGATTTCGGTCGCGACACAGTCTCTAAAGCCCGCATCGATTTTGCTGCACTTGCGGCGCGGCTGAACAGGCCGCTGAAAAGCGCTATTCACCCATTTTTGTGTCGCCGGCTGAAGCCGGCTCAGGCGCCAAACAAACGGCTTATCGGCACGACTGAAGTCGTGCCCTGACTCATGTCCTCCGAAATCGGAGTTTTTCAGCGGCCTATGAAGCCGTGCTTTTTCAGAGACTGAGCTTAATCAGAGTCTCCTTAGCTGCTGCGGGATGGTGCGGCAGATTGATGTTCCGCTTTACACTAGGAAAGCGTTCGGAGACCCACGCCTATGCTGAATTATTTTGAGGATGTCATTCTGGTCGCGGCGACCGTAATTGCCTCGCTGGTGTTTATGGCGGTACTGTACCGTCTCTGGCCCTGCGAAAAGCGCAGTCATGCCAACGACCTCATCGGCTGGCAGCTCAGCATTGTGGGCACCACCTATGCCGTCATTCTGGGATTCATGCTGTACACGGTGTGGACGGCGTTTGGCCAGGCCGATCTGAACGTCGACCTGGAAGCCAACGCGGTGGTGAACATCTACAGCCTGGCCGAGGGGCTTCCCGAGCCGCAGCGCACAGAGATGAAAACGCTGGCACGTTCCTACTCTGCCGCCGCCATCGCGCTGGACTGGCCCGCCATGGCTGCCGCGAAAGAGCCGAGGGGAACGGCGCACATCAATGCCGACATGTGGAAGACGCTGATGGCGGTGAAATCGGCATCGCCGACTGAGATCAACGCCTCCGACCATGCGCTTTACGAGTTGAGCGCGCTCACCGAGCATCGCCGCACGCGCGTGCTGCAGAACGCTTCCCGGCTTCCCCCCGTGCTCTGGTGGGTGCTGATGGTGGGCGGAACTCTGACCATTGTTTCCTCCTGCCTGTTTGGCTCGCAGAGCGTTAAGCTGCACGGGCTGCAGGTATTTGCCTTCGCGCTGCTGATCTCGCTTTGCCTCATCGCCATTGCCGACATTAACCGGCCATTCCAGGGCGAGGTCCACGTCGGTGACTTGGCGTTCCGCCGGGCGCAGCAGAATATGCAGGGAGAGTAACTCCGGCAAATTTTGCTAATCCGCGCGGCCAGCTCTGAGTCATCAGCTGCGATGTCGGGATGCGCCCGCCTACCCCATTAGTAACCAAAGTCGGATTACTGACGTGCTTTTTCGTAATAGTTCTCTGGGTCGGTCCGGCGGCCCGAGCATTAATACTTAATTCCACCCCTACTACAGTCACCCCCGTTCTGGCCATGTTTTGAGTCGGTGTTCGTGGCGAGGTACGCCTGCGAACGCCGCCGGGACCGTGGTCGTCTGCAGCGGGGACTCTTGCAACTGCAAAGGGTGGTTTCCATGACAAACTGTTCCGTGGCTCAGAACGAGGTCACATCGTTCTGGTTCCAGCCGCACGATTCCACGCAGCCGATCGAAACGAAAGGCTGTTCACGCTACGCATTCCCGGGCAAACCAGAAAAACCAGGAACGCATTCGTACCGGTCCCATCAAGTCCTATTTTCTTTGTTTATCGTTCTGATTTTTCTAGCTTGCGGACAGGTTGCAGTAGCCCAGCGATGTGTACTTGTGCCCGACAACCCGGTGGCCGTGCCTGCCGGCGGTTCCTACAGCTTCAGCGCGTACTGCGGTAGCAACTTGACCTGGACGCTGACCGGGCAGGGAAGCCTCAATAATGGGATTTACTCAGCGCCGACGACGGTACAGGTGCAGAACCAGGACCGCGGATGCCAGGTTTCTCCGAACAACAGCGCGTTTAACGTGCCGGTGAATACCCTGCCGGTGGACCCACACAGTTCCCGGTGGCTAACGCGGGTGGCAGAGGACGGGGTGCAATATCCCCAACCGGACCACAACATCAAGTTTTTTCCGGAAGATGCCGGTTTCTATTCCAATGTAGTGAACAACAATTCCCAGCAGCAACTGATGGATTTCCTCTATCCAGTGGAATCGAACGGATATCAGAACACCAACTTCCCCATGCCGTCGCAAAGGACGGTGATGCTGGAAACCGGGGTCAACGTGGATCCCGGCGGCGGCTACGACCGTCACCTGTTCACGACGAACAGCAGCACCTGCGTCGCGACCGAGATCTACAACCCCTACGTGGACTTTGACACGAGCAGCTTCACCCCCGGCAGTCCTACGCAGGTGACGTGGACCACCACCTCGGTGTGGAACGTTCCGCAGCTCTACCAGGTCGTGATCACGGGCGCGACGGGTGCGTGGTCGGCTGCCAACGGCACCTGGCGGCTGACCTCGACGGGAAGCCACACCGGCACGCTGCCCTTCGATTCTTCGCAATGGGGACCGGCGCCGAGCGGCACCAGCATGACCGCGCTCGGTATGGGATGTCCAACCTGCAACGCGCAGTCGGGACAGCAGTTCTCGCCGGGCTCGTATGCGGAACTGGGCGGGGTGGATGCCGCGGGCATGGCCATCGGCGCCTTGTCGGTGAAAATGGAAGAGTGGTATGCGGCCACACAGGCGGGGCGCACCGATCTGGGCCACGCGATTCGCACCACCATGTCCAACAGCTATCTCTCCGCCCGTAATACCTGGCCGGCGACGCTGTATGCCACGGGTGTAGCGGGTACGCTCACGCCCATCACCGCGGTCAGCAATGGAAACCCGGCCATTGTGACCAGTTATAACGACTTGTCGCAGGGCCAGCCTTGCGACGGCTACCAGTACTATGCGGGCTGCACGTTCTATGTCAACGTAAGCGGCATCCCCGTGGGCAGCCCCTGGGCCGGGTTGAATGGCGACCAGACGGCCACCGCGATTGACAACTTCCACTTCAGTATTCCACTCAATACCGGCGGTTTAGGGGTTTACCCGGGTGGGGCGAGCTTCGTGTTCGACTTTTTCCCGTATGGCGCGACGGTTCGCCTGAAGTCCTCGGTAGACCTCAGCGGGCTTTGCACCAGCACTGACCTGAACAACTGGTGTCCCTATGCCAAGGTCTATCTCAACACCCTCAAGAATTACGGCATGATCATTGCCGATGGCACCGTGCCTTCGGACAACTGGGACAACAGCATTGTCACCAGCGAATTTCATCCCAACGTGCTGTTCGACGCTGCCACCAACATTACCGGGTGGGCCGGCTTGCAGCCTGTCGAACCGTATCTGGAGGTGGTCAACCGCTCCTCCCAGCAGGTTTACACCGACCTGGCCCGCTATCAGGCGAGCAACGTCAACCGTACTACGGTTAAGGTTTGCGGCTCGTACGGCTGCGACCAGGCGGACGTACTGCTGCAGGGCACCACCATCGGCACTGACCACGAACGCCTTATGGTCGCCGCCAACACCCCCTACCAGTTGAATGTCTGGGTCAATGGCAACGTGAATCCGGCCATTAGCTACGCCATCGATCAGGGAATTCCGGGATCGTCCGTCACCTCGTCCGGCATGCTCACCATGCCGAATTGCACAACCAAGCAAAAGGGGATGGTCACCGTGACCTCGAACGTGGATCCCGGCGCGTTGCCGCTCTACATTGAGGTCGGCTGCCTGCCGGTATCGGCCGATGGCGGCTACCGTCTGGCGCTGGGCAATTACACCGGTGACTATGTCGACTCCCACAATTACACCTGGTATGGAAGCTGGTCCAATTGGGGCTTTGACAGCTTCTATGAAGCTCCGGGCCTGGAGTGGGGATCGCAGACGGGGACCTGGCAAGGCTTCCCACTGTGTGCCAATGACACCTGGACGGGAAGCGACAGCCAGCTTTATAGCCGCTCGACGTCTCTGTTTAGCGACACCAAGGTGGAAGTCGTTTTGCCGAATGGCGGCTATAACCTAACCCTGTATGGTGAACCCGGCTTCGGCGGCTTCGGTCCGAACAACACCTGCGGCAATATTGCGGGACAGAACGTGTACGACTGGATCGTGCAGGGACAGACCGCAGGGTCCTGGCTGGATGGCTATGTCCTCGCCGGCGGCCAACCGTACAACGGCTATACCCTCAGCGCGCAAACCACGGTCAACGATAACGTGCTCGACACCATCGGCCGCATACGCGTGATTGCCGGCTACGGCATGTCATGGAGTTCGCTGCTGATCAGTCCCACCACCGCGCCGCCGCCGCTGACCATCACCACCACGACGCTGCCGCAGTGGTATTGGATCTTGCCCTACAGGGCAACCCTGTCCGCGAGCGGCGGTGCGCCGCCTTACACCTGGAGCATTATTTCCGGCCACCTGCCGCCTGGTTATCAGCTGAACGCCTCGACCGGCGTCATCTCAGGCAACACACCGCTGGCCGGAACGTTCTCCTTTACCATCCAGGTGACCGACTCGGCGCAGAATACCGCTACCCAAGCGCTTAGCATCAAGGTCTGCATACCGGGCCATTGCTGATACCGCCAGGGCGGCTTCGGGGGATCGCCGCCCAAATCGGTGCACCAGGGGGCAACAGCGATGTTGCCCCTTGTGCTTGCCGGCGTCCCGTGCCGGCATCGATAGAGCTGCCCGCCCGCCGCGCATGTCGCGGACACGATGACTTGCGCTATCATGCAACGATTCGCTACCGCGAGGCCAAGAGCGCGTGATGAACGAGCCAATGGGTCCGATCGATACTGCCAAAATCAAGCTCTCGGACGAGCTGGTGAACCTGACCGAGCGCCTGGCCGCCAATGTTCACCAGCACTGGATGCAGCAGCGGCAGAGCGAAGCATGGCAGTACGGCGAAAAGCGTGACGACGACCGGAAGCAGTCTCCGCTGCTGGTGCCGTACGAAAAACTACCTGAGGCCGAGAAGGAATACGATCGCATCACCGCCCTGGAGACCGTGAAGTCGATCCTGGCGCTGGGTTTCACCATCAACCCGCCCGCCTTGAGCGGCCCGCCCGAACTCTCGGACGAAATGCTCGCGGGCTGGGCAGCCTTATCGTCGGTATCGGATTTGTTGTCTGCCCGACGATTCGTGGAAGAAAAAAACATTGCCGACCCGCGCGCCTTTCGCGCTTTGGCCCACCAGTTACTCCGGAAGGGCGAGCCGCTGATTGCCTATGACGTCGCGCGCGACGGCTTGAAATTTGCCGATGGCGATGTGCGCCTGCATCAGCTTCAGGCTTTGGCGCTGGCCCGCAGCGGCGCCACCGGCCCGGCGAACCACATGCTGACCGCGTTGTGGGAGGGCGGCCATACTGACGCCGAAACCAGCGGCATGCTGGCCCGCACCCACAAAGACCTTTGGCTGATGTTGTGCGACAAATGCGAAGGCGCAGGGCATCTGCAACAAGCCCACCGGCTTTACCTGACGGGCTATGAAAACGCGCGTGCCGCCGGTGACATCGGCGGGGGAATCTACAACGGCATCAACGCGGCCAGCACGGCCCTCTTGATGGGCGATACCACTGCCGGGGCCAAGTTAGCGGAGGAAGTTTCGGCGTTGTGTGACCAGTGCGACCCGCCCGATTATTGGAGCCTGGCCAGCAAAGCGGAGGCGATGCTGGTGCGCCAGGACCTGGCAGCGGCGGAAGCGCTGTATGCCGAAGCTGCCGCGCATTGCGGCGCGGCGTCCGGTGATGTTAGTGCAACGCGCAGGCAGGCGCGGCTGCTGTTGAACGCCATCGGCCAGGATCCTCAGGCTCTCGACCACTGCTTTCCGGTGCCGGCGATTCACGTCGTTCGCACCGCCCTCCGCCTGTCGCAGGCTGCGAAGCAGTTCGACGAGGTGCGCCGCCAGGCGGAGGCTACCGTCCCCAAAGACGGCAAGAATTTTCTCTACCTGTGCCTCCTGTCGTATCCCGACCTGGCGATCGTGGAAGCCTTCCTCGACGCTGGACACGAGGTGCACGTGGTCTTGCCGGTTTCCCCGGACGGCTGTGCCATGGCCGACGAGCAGGGAGTGACTCCGGAGAAGCTGCGAGCGGTTCTGGACCGCTGCGCCAGCGTGCTGGTCGCCAGCGGATTGCGGGCGAAATCCAGCCCGGTCAACACCCAGTACGCGGAACTGCTGCGCGACGGACTGGCTTTGCTGCACGCCCAGTCGCTGGATACGGACCTGATCACCGAAGATCTGGTGCGTGACGCGCAAGGCATGCGTCTGGCCGCCGCCAAGATCTCGGCAACTCCAGCTCGGCCATTTGCGGCTGCCAAGGAACGTGTGCGCGCCATCTTGTTTGCCGACGCGGTGAACTTCAGCCGCTTGAACGAGGACCAGGTGGAGACGTTCTCGCGGGATTTCCTGGGGGCGATCGCCGACGTGATCAGCCATTCGCTGCAGCGGCCGCTGTTGCAGAAAACCTGGGGCGATGGCTTGTGCTTTGTCTTTGAGACGCTGGCGGACGCGGGCCGGTTTGCCCTGGAGCTGCGCGATCGCATCGTCTCGACCGACTGGGCTGCGCTAGGTCTGCCGAAGGAACTCAGCCTGCGCATCGCCCTGCATGCCGGCCCCATCTTCGAGATCATGGACCCGATTACCGAGCGCAAGGACTTTACCGGGGTGCACGTAAGCCGGGGCGCGCGCATTGAACCCAAAACCCCGCCCGGCCAGGTCTATGCCAGCGAAAACTTCGCCGCGCTCGCCGCCGCACAAAGGATCACCGACTTCCGCTGCGAATATGTGGGGCAATTGCCGCTCGCGAAAGGCTACGGAACGTTTGGCACCTATCACGTGACGGGGCGGGATTGCCGAGTGTAGGATTGCTGGCACTGACCTAATTCCGTGTTGCTGAGCGTCAAGGGGCTTTTGGAATTACGAGCCGCCAAGCAATTAGGGAGGCAGTGAAGAACAGCAGCGTATTCATCACTACCCAGGTCATCCGCGTCCCGCTCATGCCCCACATGCCCGCGGTTCTCGCGATCACGGCGATGATGCCCCAACCCACGGCTACCAATGCCAAGTAGATAAGGTAGGATGCAAACGCAAGCCGAGCGGGAATGAAGAGAAATCCGAAGTGCGTCATTGCCTTTGATCCTCCGAGCAGTTTCGCCATCGTCCATTTTGAAGATCAATACCAGGTTGCTACTTCGCCACGGTGCGATAAATCTCCAGCATGCGGCGGACGCTGTCGTCCCACGAGAATTTCGCCGCCTGCTCCACGCCGCGCGCCTTCAGCTTCTCGCGCAGGGGCTGATCGAGCAGGACGCGGTGCAGCGCGCGCATGATCTCGAAGACGTTTTCGGGATTGACCATCACCGCCGCATTACCCACCACCTCCGGCACCGACGACGTGTTGCTAGTGACCACCGGCGTGGCCTGCGCCATGGCCTCCAGCGGCGGCAGGCCGAAGCCTTCATAGAGCGACGGGAAGACGAAAATCTTCGCTTGATCGTAAAAGATGCGCAGCACGTCGATGGGAATGAAGCCGAGGAAGCGCACGTCGTTCTGCACGCCGGCTTTCACGCAGGCGCGGCGCAGGTCCGGGTGCTTCGAAACTTCATCGCCAATGATGATCAGCTTCAGGTCTTCGAAGCGGCTCTCCTTGCTCAGTTCGCCTTTCAGCGCGGCGAAGGCCTCAATGATGCGCACCACGTTCTTGTGCGGGCTGATGCGCCCGGCGTACAGCAGGAACGGGCTATTCACCTGGTAACGCTCGGCGATGAACGCGCGCTCGGCCTCGCTGGCATGCCCCATGCGCAGGCGGTCGTCGATCGCGTTGTAGATGACTTCAATTTTTTCCGGCGCAACGTGGAAGATGCGGACGGTGTCGGCTTTGGAGAAATTCGAGACCGCCAAGATGCGCGCGGCATGGTGCAGCACGCGCTTGGTGAACTGGAAGTGCAGGTTGCGCTTCACCGTGGAGTGGCTGTTGACGCGATACATGTGGTCCAGCAGGTCGTGTACGGTGACAACGTAGGGGCAGGGAATGCCCTGCGGTTTCCAGAACAGGTGCGGGACGTGCAGCAGATCGCAGCGATGGTCTTTCAGAGTGCGGTGCAATTCGAGATAGCTGCTTAGCGAGAGCTCGTTGGGCTGGCCCGGGACGATGGTGAAGTTGGGCGGGAGCTGTCCGAGGTCACCCAGTTGGGCGCGCGGGCCGAGCTTGTTGGGATCGCCAATCAGAAAGTATTCGTTATCGTGATCGAGGCGCGCCAGCGTGCGGATGGCGTTGCGGGTGTAAGTCCCCACGCCAAACTCGGTGATGCGGCGAATATCGATGGCTACGCGCACGAGGGATTAGTGTAAACCGCTGCGGAAGATTGCGGCTCGCCGTCGAAGCTCGCGTGCGCCGGTGGAACATTGGGGCATGCGGTGGAGTATTGCGGCACGCGGTAGAAACGGTGGGTTTGCGGTGGAAGCGCCGGGCTTCAGCTCGGCGAAACGGCGCGCGATAGAGAGGGCTTTAGCCCGGGGCCCGCGGCTGAAGCCGTTCCTCGAGGTTAGGTCTTCGCCGGGCTGAAGCCCGGCGCTTCCACCAGTTATCATCAATCCTGCCATGCGTGACCACGCCACCAACATCGTTCGCGAGCTGCGCCGGCGCGGCTTTCAGGCGTACTTTGCCGGGGGATGTGTGCGCGACACGCTGCTCGGCGTCACGCCTGCCGACTATGACGTTGCGACCGACGCCCCGCCGCCCGAGGTGATGCGCATCTTTCCGGAGACGCATGCCGTGGGGGCGCAGTTCGGCGTCGTGCTGGTTCCCGCACCGCACGACACGCCGCCGCCCGCGCGTTCCGAGCACCCGAACTATGTCGAGGTCGCGACCTTCCGTTGCGATCTTTCTTACTCCGATGGGCGGCATCCGGATGAGGTGCGCTACTCCAAGAGTCCGCAGGAGGATGTACAGCGCCGCGACTTCACCATCAACGGCCTGCTGATGGATCCGCTGGACGGCGATCGCGTGCTCGATTTTGTGGGCGGTCGTGACGATCTCGCTGCCGGTATCGTTCGCGCCATCGGCGATCCGCAACACCGCTTTCAGGAAGACAAGCTGCGCATGCTGCGCGCCGTAAGGTTTTCCGCGCGTTTGCAGTACACCATCGAGCCGCAGACCTTCGCGGCGATTCGCGAGCTGGCGCCGTTCATTCATCAGGTGAGCCGCGAACGGGTGCGCGATGAGCTCACCAAAATGCTGACCGAAGGCCACGCGCCCGCCGCCTTCGAGCTGCTCGACGCCACCGGCCTGCTGCACGAAGTGTTGCCCGAGGTCGAGCGCATGAAAGGCGTCGAGCAGCCGCCGCAGTTCCATCCCGAAGGCGACGTGTGGGTACACACGCTGTTGCTGCTGGAGAAGCTGCCGGCGGGAGTCTCGCGCACGCTGGCCTGGGGCGCGCTGCTGCACGATGTCGGCAAGCCGCCGACGTTTCGGGTCGCGCCCGACCGCATCCGTTTCGACGGCCACGTCGAGGTGGGCGTGCGCATGGCCGAGGCGATTTGCCATCGCCTGCATTTCTCGAATGACGACACCAGGCAGATTGTGGAGCTGGTCGCCAATCACATGCGCTTCGCCGATGTGGAGCGCATGAAGGAGTCGACGCTGAAGCGCTTCCTGCGCCTGCCCAGCTTCGACGAGCACCTGGAGCTGCATCGCATCGACTCGCTGAGCAGCCACGGAAATCTTTCGCTGTACGACTTTGTTCGCGAACGCCGATCGCATACGTCCGAGGAAGAAATCCGGCCCGCGCTGCTGCTGAATGGCGACGACCTGATCGGGCTGGGATACCGGCCCGGTCCGAAGTTCCGCGAGATGCTGGGGGCGATTGAAGACGCGCAACTGGAGGGAACGCTGCACACCCGCGAAGAGGCGCTGTCGTTTGTGCTGAGCCAATTTCCGCTGGCGAGCTGAGGAATTCACCACGGAAGCACGGAACGCACGGAATTTTATTTTTAGCTTCCGATCTTTGGCTTGTTCCGTGTCTTCCGTGCTTCCGTGGTGAACTCGATCTTGACATTCGTCAGATCGACTGCACGGGAATGGCGAGCAGGTCGTCAACTAAGCCCACTTCCTTCGACACGAACGGCTCGGCGTACCGCACGCCTGCGAGCAGGCCGTAATAGGCGGCCATGGCGGCGATGCGTTCGCGGATTTCCGCCTGGCGCGGGAACAGTCCGCTGCCGGCCTGCTGGTCTTCGTACTGCGAACGGTATGCCATGAGCGCGGCGAAGCGCGTCTCGAATTGCTCGGAGATATCGACAACAAAAGTCGGCCGCACGTCGGCGTACAGGCTGGCATAAATAATTTTGAATGGCCGATGCGGTGGCCCGCCGAGATCGAGCTTCGCTAATCCTGCAAGGAACGCGGCTTCATAGCCCAGCGGCGATGCGGTCGCGTGATCGGGATGGCGTGCCTGCCAATACGGCAGGATGAGCACGCGGGGGCGCAGTTGCCGAATCACGCTGGCGACCATGACGCGATTGTCGTACGTGTTTTCGACGCGGCCGTCGGGAATGTAGAGCGCCTGCCGGCGACCGACCTTCAGGATGCGCGCAGCCTCTTCGGCTTCGTGCGTGCGGGCTTCGACGGTCCCGCGCGTGCCCATCTCGCCTTGGGTGAGATCGAGGATGGCAGTGCGATAGCCGCGCTCGGCCATCTTCAGCAGCGTGCCGCCGCAGGTTTGCTCCACGTCATCGCGATGCGCGGCCACGGCCAGGATGTCGGCTTGGAAGGAATCCATTGCTCCGAAATTATACGGCGCACGTATTTCGCCGTAGAATCGCTTTCAGGGGCGTGAAAGTTATGCCAAGAGTCACCGTGTTTATCGTTTTGTTCGCCGCTGTGGCGACTAACGTGTCGCTTGCGCAGTCGGATAAGGGTGGCGCCCGGACACTGATGACCTATACCAGCCCCGACGGCGTCTTCCGAGTTGATTATCCCCACGACCTTATCCTCTGTCACAAGAACCCGGACGTGCCAGGCGGGTGGGAACCGCAGCAGGAGTGTGGAGGGTTTATTCCGCTGTGTCATTCCGGTGGCATCAACCCACCAGACGTACTCGTATGCCTTGGATACCGAGCGGCTGGGGCTGAGAAGAATACAACGTTTGAAGGTGCCTCGTTCAAAGTTGTTGATTTAGGCAAGAAGAACGACCAAGCGTCGTGCCTTTCGATGCGCGGAAGCGGACCTTCTCGCGCCGAACAATGGAAGGTCAAGACAATCGGCCGCGTGGAGTTCTTTACCACGGAGACGGGCGAATCCGTCATGGGAAACTCGGGCGAGGCGCAAGTTTATCGAACGCTGCATGACAAAAGGTGCTATGAGTTGGTCACGATGATCGCTGAGAGAAACGCGCAAACAGGGGAGACACCCATCAAGAGCTTTGACGAACGGCCAGTGAAGAACGCCATCGGCCTGCCGGTATCCACCTTCACGTTTCTCAAATGATCACAGTCTCATGGCCACGGTCACTCCGTCGCGCAAGGGAATGATCGTTGTGTACCAATCCGGCGACGAGTACAGCAGGCGATTCAACTCGACCACGCCTTCGGTCTTGTTGTCCGGCGCGGGCTTGGGCAGATCAGGATTTCCGGCGGCGTAGGCGACGCGTCCGCTCCACAGAGTGTTATCGGTGATGAACAATCCGCCCTTGCGCACGCGTGCCGCGGCCATGTTAAATACGCGCGGATAGTCGTGCTTATCGACGTTGCAGAAGAGAATGTCGAACTGCTCTTTGCGTTCCGAGAGCAGCTCCAGCGCGTCGCCGGTATGGACCTCAATGCGATCGGCCACGCCGGCCTGCTGGAAATAGCCGCGGGCTTCGTCGGCGTTCTTGCGGCTGCCGTCGGTGTAGTGCACCTTGCCGCCTTTGCCGACCGCGTCCGCCCACCAGATGGTGGAATAGCCGATCGCCGAGCCCATCTCGAAAACCGTCTTGGCGTTGATCAGCCTGGCATATTGATAGAAGAGCCGCGCGACTGCCGGCCCGACTATGGGAATGTCGCGCTGCTTCGCCTGGCGCTCCATCTCCTGCAGCACCGGCGGGCGCGGCGGAAGCATGGCATAAAGGTAGTTTTCGACGTGTTGGTCAGTGAAGCTGATCATAAGCAATTAGCAATTAGCAATTGGCACTTAGCATTTAGCACTTAGCTAAGACTAATAGCACCTGGCCAACACTAATCCTTTCTCGAGTAAACCGGATGCAAATTTACGCATAGCAAGAGACCAAGTGCTAAATGCCGATTTCACACCGTCTGCCCCGGCTTCATCTCCAGTATCCCCGGCCCACCGGGACCGAGTAGCTTTTTCAGCTCGCCGGGACGCCCCGTCAATTGCGGAAAGGTCCCGAAGTGCATGGGGATGACCGTTTGCGGCTGAAGCAGCTTGCAGGCGTATGCGGCCTCGCGCGGGCCCATGGTGAAATGGTCGCCGATTGGCAGCAGACAAATCTCCGGCGCATAGAGTTCGTGAATGATGCGCATATCGCCGAACACCGCCGTGTCTCCGGCATGGTACAGCTTCACCCCGCCGGGCAGCTCCAGCACGTAACCGCAGGCCTCGCCGCCGTAGACGATACTGCCGTCGTCATCCTCAATGCCGCACGAGTGTACCGCGTTCACCATCGTGATCTTGATTCCGGCAACCGTCTGCGTGCCGCCTTTGTTCATGGGCGCAATCTGCTTGGCGCCCTTCTTCTCCATCCACGCACAAAGTTCGAAGATGCCGACCACGACCGGATTGTGCTGCTGGGCAATCTTCACCGCATCACCAATGTGGTCGAAATGTCCGTGCGTGCAAATCAGCGCGTCGCACCTCTTCACGTCTTTTTCAGCGTCAGGGCAGAGCGGATTGCTTAGCCAGGGATCGACGTAGACAACGGCGCCGTCTTTGGTATGAATGCGGAATGTGGCGTGGCCAAGCCACGTGAGTTGATTGTCGTGCAGGTCCATCGCGTTCCTCGCACGCAAGATTCTATTGGCAGGAGATGCGGGCCGCAACTCGCGCGACCGCTGCTATCATCATGAGACGCGAGCCACGATGTCCTCCACCCTGCCGCAGCCACTGGTTTCCTCGACGCTCGACTCCTACCTGCTGGAGGTCGCCGATGCTGTCAACACCACGCTCGACCTGAACACGCTGCTGCAGCGGGTGGCGGAGATGATGAAGCGGTTCATCGACTACGAAGTGTTCGCCATCCTGCTGCTGAATGAGAAAACACAGGAGCTGCGCGTGCGCTTTCAGGTGGGTCATCCACCCGAAGTTGCCGAACGCATCCGTATCAAAGTCGGCCAAGGCGTTACGGGACGGGCGGTGCAGACGCGTGAAGCGGTCCTGGTCAATGACGTCGCCGCGGAAGACAACTTCATCAACTCCGCGCCTGGAGTGCGGTCGGAGCTGGCGGTACCGCTTATCGCTAAGAACAAAGTGATCGGTGTCATAAACGTCGAGGCCGACCAACCCGGCGCCTTCAGCGAAGAACACAAGCGGCTGCTGACGCTGTTCGCATCGCGCATCGCCGTTGGCATCGAGAACGCGCAACTGTATACGCGCTTGGCGCGGCAGGCGCGGCAGCTCAAGCTGCTCACCGAAATCAGCCGCGAACTTACGTCCATCCTGAATGTCGATCAACTGCTGCAACGCATTGCCGACCTGCTGACCCGGCTCATCGACTACCAGATGTTTTCCATCCTGCTGCTCGATGCCAGCGGTAGCGTTCTCCAGCACCGCTTCTCGTTGCGCTTCAAGGAGAACGTGCAGCTCAAGCACGAAATTCCGCTCGGTGTCGGTTTGGTGGGCTATGCCGCGCAACATGGGGAAGCCGTGCTCGCGCCCGACGTACAGAAGGACCCGCGATATATCGAAGCCAATCCCGAGACGCGCTCGGAGCTGGCGATTCCGCTCATCTACAAGGACAAAGTCATCGGCGTGCTCGACATTGAGCACACGCGGCGCAACTACTTCAACGAAGATCATGTGCGCATTATGACCACGATGGCCGCGCAGATGGCGATCGCCATCGAGAATGCGACCCTGTACGAGCGCATCGCCCGCCAGGAGAAGCGGCTGGAGCAGGATTTCGCGCTGGCGCGCGAGCTTCAGTTTCGCCTGCTGCCGCAGAAACTGCCGGTGTTCAAGAATGCCGAGGTCGCGTCGCGCTTCGTGCCCGCGCGGCAAATCGGCGGCGATCTTTACGATTTTCTTAAGTACAGCGGTCAGGGCGTCACCGGCATTGCCGTGGGCGATGTGAGCGGCAAAGGGGCGCCGGCGGCGATTTACGCGGCGCTGGTCAGCGGCATCGCGCGGTCGCATGCGATCGAAGAGCCCGGCGCGGCCGGGATGCTGGAGGCGCTCAACCTTTCGCTTTCGGAGCGGCCGATTGACGGACAGTATGTCTCGATGATTTACGCCGTATGGGACGATCAGCAGCAGTTGCTGCAACTCGCCAACTCCGGCTTGCCGCGGCCGCTTTATTGCCATGACGGCACCGTGGAAGAGGTTCAGGCGACGGGCCTGCCCATCGGCTTGTTCCCCAGCGCGACCTATGACGAAGTGAGCCTGCGTTGCCGGCGCGGCGATGTCTTTCTTTTCTTGACCGACGGCATACTCGATGCCACCAGCGCGAAAGGCGATATGTTCGGACGGCATCGGCTGGAGAAGATCGTTCGAGAAAATTGCAAGAACAGCGCGGAGGAGATTGTCGACGCGATCTTCAATGCGGTGTCGAGCCATGCCGAAGGGGTTGAGGCGTTCGACGATCAGACCATTGTGGCGCTGAAGGTGAAAGGGCAGGCACAGCGCAAATAGCCACAGAGACACCCTTCGACCTCGCTCAGGGCAGGCTCCGGCACAGAGAAGACATGATTTCGAAATCTCTGTGTCTCTGTGTCTCTGTGGTTGCTTCCTTTAAGGTGGAATGAGTATTCAGCACCCAAGTAAGTCAGAGACCGTCCGTTTAGCGACCCGGCCGCCGGGCTTCAGCTACGTTCGGCAATCGCGTATTTTGCGCGGGACCGTTCACGAGCTGCACGCCGAATCGCTGTCGCTAACGCGGCTGGCACAACGCTTCGGCACGCCGCTGTACGTTTACTCGGCGGCGGCCATTCGCGAGCGGTATGGCATTTTCGACGAAGCCTTCCGCGATGTTCCCCACACCGTCTGCTATTCCGTCAAAGCCAACTCGAACCTCTCGATCTTGAAGTTGCTGGCCAAGCTCGGCTCAGGATTCGATATTGTTTCGGGCGGCGAGCTGCAGCGTGTGATGGCTGCGGAAAAGAAAGCCGCTGCCAACGTGGTTTTCTCAGGGGTTGGCAAGCAAGCCGGCGAAATTGATGCGGCCCTGCGCGCCGGAATCCTGCTCTTCAACGTCGAGAGCGCCGGCGAGTTGGAGTTGCTCGCGGCGCGCGCTGCACATCTGCGCAAGCGGACGGACTTTGCCATCCGCGTGAACCCGGACGTTGCCGCCAACACGCATCCTTACATTTCCACCGGTTTGCATGAGCACAAGTTCGGCGTGCCGTGGCGCGATGCCGCCGAGCTCTATCGCCAGGGAGCAGGGAAGAAGTATTTGCGCGCGCGCGGGGTAAGCGTACATATCGGATCGCAGATCGACGACGTTGATGCGTTCGGCGAGGCGGTGCAACGCGTGGGCGGGCTGGTGCGCTCCCTGCGCGCGGACGGACATGAGATTCGCTATGTTGACGCCGGCGGTGGACTGGCGATTCCGTACCGCAATCACGCGGAAGAAAATTTCGCCGCTGAAACCGAACGCTACGCCGGCGCGGTGATGCAGCCGCTACGCGGGTTAGAGGTGCATCTGCTGCTGGAGCCCGGCCGCGCCATCATCGCGCCGGCGGGAGCGCTGGTGACGCGCGTGGTGTACCGCAAGCAGAACGATGGCAAGAGGTTCGTGATTGTGGATGCGGCCATGAACGATCTGATACGTCCCTCGCTGTATGACGCGTATCACGAGATTGTGCCGGTCATCGCGCGCGAGCACGAAGAACGGGAGACTGCGGACATCGTCGGTCCGGTATGCGAAAGCGGAGATTTCTTCGCGCGCGGCCGCGAGTTGGCCCGCGTGAAAGAAAGCGATCTGCTGGCGATTCTGGATGCGGGCGCCTATGGCATGTCGCTGGCCTCGAACTACAACACGCGGCCGCGAGCGGCGGAAGTGCTGGTGGATGGCAAGCGCGCGCGGCTGATTCGCAGGCGAGAGTCGATTAATGATTTGCTCGCGCTCGAACGGATTTAAGTTCGCGCCACCGTTCCGATCGAGAGGTGGTGCCTCAGGTTCGCGTCCGTCTTTTGGACGTTAACCTGGGGACAGATATTGGCCAATCCCAGGTTAGCCCAAAAGATGGGCGAACCCTTCGACGAGCTCAGGGCAGGCTCTGGGGCGCCCAGTCAACCTGCTCCTTCGCGAGGCTGCAACATTACGGTGCTATCCTAGCCATTCGTTTTTGCGGAGTAGTGATTGACGGAACGCAACTTCAACATCGGCATCGTGCAGATGTCGTGCACGCCGGATCCGGACGAGAACCTGGAGCGCGCGGTCGCGCACGTTCGCATCGCCGCTCAGAAGCGCGCCGAGCTCGTCTGCCTGCCCGAGCTTTTCCAGACACAATATTTCTGCCAGCGCGAAGACGTCGCGCTGTTCGATCTGGCCGAGCCGATTCCGGGGCCGACGACCCAGCGGCTGGGCGAAGTGGCACGCGAGCTGAAGATCACCATCATTGCGTCACTGTTTGAGCGGCGCGCGGCCGGCATTTATCACAACACCGCTGCGGTGATCGACGCGGCCGGCGGGCTCGCGGGCATCTATCGCAAGATGCATATTCCCGACGACCCGCTTTATTACGAAAAGTTTTACTTCACCCCGGGCGATCTTGGGTTCAAGACTTTCGAAACCGGCTTCGGCAAGTTCGGCACGCTGGTGTGCTGGGACCAGTGGTATCCCGAGGGCGCGCGCCTGACCGCGCTGCAGGGCGCGAACGTGCTTTTCTATCCCACGGCGATCGGCTGGCATCCCGACGAGAAGGCGCAGTACGGCGAAGCACAATACGACGCGTGGCGAACGATTCAGCGCGCGCATGCGATTGCCAACGGCGTATATGTCGCCGTACCCAATCGCGTGGGATTCGAGACCGGCAACATTCGCGGCAACCAGGCGCCGGGCAAAGGGCTGGAATTTTGGGGCGGGTCGTTCATCGCCGATCCGTTCGGGCAGGTCATCGCGCAGGCTTCGCACGACAGGGAAGAGGTGCTGGTGGCCGAGGTCGATCTGCGGCGCATGGAAGACGTGCGGCGCAACTGGCCGTTCTGGCGCGACCGTCGGGTGGACGCATATGCGCCGATTACGCAGCGATTCATGGTGTAGCTTCCGCGCCTGGTGGCGGCGTTGATTTCTCCAGTGGCAAAGAAGACCAACCAATTCGCACAACCGCCTGCGGCGCTCGGCTATCGCATGCCGGCTGAATGGGAGCCGCACGAGGCAACGTGGATCGCGTGGCCGCACAATCGCTCCGACTGGCCGGGCAAGTTTGAGGCGATTCCCTGGATCTACGCCGAGATCGTCCGCCATCTGGCGCGCGTGGAGCGAGTGAACATTCTGGTGAATGACGAAGCCGCGGAGAGCAAGGCGCGGCAGGTGCTGGTCCGCTCGCAGGTGCTGCCGGAAAAAGCTGCCGAGCCCAGGCAAGACGGCGGGAAATGTTCGCTTCTGGCAGCTTCCCACGAACCGTGGTTGGACGCGCGACTACGGACCGATCTTCGTGCGCCGCGACTCGCACAAGGGCGATCTTCCCGCTGTCGCCGCGACGGCGTGGAAATTCAATGCGTGGGCGAAGTACAGCGACTGGCAGCTCGACGCGCCCGCCGGGGCGGAGATTGCCAAGCGGCTGCGCGTGCCGGTGTGGCAGCCCGAGCTGCGCCTGAACAACGAGCACCACCACCGCGTCGTGCTGGAGGGCGGCAGCATCGAGGTCAACGGCCGCGGCACGCTCATCACCACCGAAGAGTGTCTGCTGAGCGAGGTGCAGCAGCGCAATCCGGGGCTGGCGCGGCAACACCTGGAAGAGCTCTTCGCCGACTATCTCGGCATCGAGAAGGTCATCTGGCTGGAGCGCGGCATCGCCGGGGACGATACCCACGGGCACATCGACGACATCGCGCGCTTCGTCGGGCCGCGCACCCTGGTGACGGCGTATGAGCCCGATCCCGACGATCCCAATCACGAGCCGCTCAGCGACAACTTTCGCTGGCTGAAGAAGAGCAGCGACCAAGTGGGCAAGCCGCTGAAGGTGGTGAAGCTGCCCATGCCCGCCCCGGTGTACTTCGAAGGCCAGCGCCTGCCCGCCAGCTACGCCAATTTCTATATTGCCAATAAGCTGGTGCTGGTGCCCGTGTTTGGTGACGCTAACGATCGCGTCGCGCTGGATATTCTGGCCGAGGTGTTTGATGACCGCGAGGTGGTCGGCGTGTATTGCCGCGACTTCATCTGGGGACTGGGCGGGCTGCACTGCATGACGCAGCAGCAGCCGGCAGGATGAGTTTACAATCGGACGCCGCAATCGAGGAACATCTGTCGTCCCCGAGGGACTCGCGTGTGTTTCGCGAATGCTACCCAGCACTCCGGCCGCTGCGGCGGCCTCCGTGCTGGGCTATCATGACGCCGCGCCTTCGGCGCTCTGATTCTAGGTGTACTTACCTCTCTGCCGGAATTGGGGATCAGGCTCCACGCAAGACTTCTGAAGTTGTGCCTCTGACTCAGGTGCTCCGAGATGTAAGGATTTTGGCGGCCTATTCAGCCCGGGGGAAGAGTGCCGCCCGCTGAAGCGGGCTCTCTCCAAGACCGGACAGCAACAACGCGGCGCTAAAGCGCCGCACTACCCTTTGATACAATGAACAATCCGCGACCAATCTGCGGCGACGCGCCTTCTGGACGGACTCCTACCCTTGGCATCGCACACGACCGAAGCTCGCACCATCACCTACGCCGATTCCGGCGTGGACATTGAGCGCGCCAACCGCACCAAGCAGCGCATCAAGTATCTCGCCCACAAGACCTTCAACCGCGCGGTGCTGAGCGAAATCGGCGGCTTCGGCGGGCTGTTCGCCATCGACAAAAAGAAATACCTCGACCCGGTGCTGGTCTCCAGCGTGGACGGCGTGGGCACCAAGCTGAAGCTCGCCTTTGAAATGCGCCTGCACCACACCGTCGGCGCCGATCTGGTGAACCACTGCGTGAACGACATTACGGTGCAGGGCGCGACACCAATGTTCTTCATGGATTACTTCGCTACCGGCAAGCTGCAGCCGGAAGTGGCCGAGAAGGTGGTGGCCGGCATCGCCGATGCCTGCAAGCACAACGGCTGCGCGCTGATCGGCGGCGAGACCGCGGAGATGCCCGGCTTCTATGCCGAGGGCGAATACGATCTGGCCGGCTTCATCGTGGGCGTGGTCGATCGCAGCAAGATCATCACCGGCAAAGCGGTGGAAGCGGGCGACGTTCTGATCGGGCTGACCTCAAGCGGGCTGCATACCAACGGCTACTCGCTGGCGCGCAAGCTGTTCTTCGAGGTCGCCAACTACACCCCCGATTCCTACGTGAACGAGATCAAAGGCAAGGTGGGCACCGAGCTGATGAAGACGCACCGCAGCTACTGGCCGATCGTGCGGCGCATGCTCGACGCCGAAGCGGTTTCCGCCATGGCGCACATTACTGGCGGCGGGATCACCGAGAACCTGCCGCGGGCGCTGCCCAAGGGCACCGGCGCCATCGTCGAGATGCATTCCTGGCCGGTGCCGCCGATTTTCGAGCACCTGCAGAAGATCGGCAACGTACCGCAAGACGAAATGCTGCGCACCTTCAACATGGGCATCGGCATGATCCTGGTTGTGCCGGCGAAAAAGTTCAAAAAGGCCCAGACCATCCTCGACCGCTGCGGCGAGAAGGCCTACACCATCGGGCGCGTGGTGAAGGGCGAGAAGCGGGTGACCTACCAGTAGCTGCGGCTTTTCGAAACGAGGCGTAACACGCAATAACTGAGTGCGTCCCGTGTTGGGAAGGCGCATAATTGTTATTGCGAGGTGGTTATGCCGGGTTGGCTGATAATCGTTCTCCTACTCGCCGCTTATGTCGTTCTGACACGGTGCGTTTTGCCCAGATTCGGGGTTTCTCCTTGAGGTAAGCGCAAGGGCCCGGTCGGGTCCAAAACCGAAGAGACATCTTGCGAACTTCACGCCGCGAAAGAGCAATCGCATGGAAACTGTGCGCTAAGCCGCACGTCGTTCTTGGCCTGGCTGACGATTAGTCTCGCACTCATTGCTGCCAGTGTTGCTTTCGCCCAATCCGAGCTACCGCCCGGCAGTCCGCAGCTCGTCAGTCCAGAGGAGATGGTGAAGCTTCTGCAGGCGCCGAAAGGCGAGAAGCCGCTTATTCTCGATGTCGGGCCTTCGCTGCTCTACATGCAGGCGCACATTCCCAGCGCCGAGTACATCGGTGCGGCTTCGACCCCGCAGGGGATTCAGTCGCTGCGAACGCGAGTGAAGGCGCTGCCCAAGACCACATTCATCGTCCTCTATTGCGGATGCTGTCCCTGGAATCACTGCCCTAACGTTCGTCCCGCCTACAACGAGCTGCACAAGATGGGATTCAGCGATGTGAAGGTGCTGTACATCGCCGACAACCTCGGTGCGGACTGGGTGGACAAGGGATACCCAACCATCCGGGGTCAATAATCCGCTATCGCAAATCCGCTAGCGCACATGCACTTTATACAGCAGATAGCTGAAGCTCTCGCGCAGCGCGGCCATGTACCGTCCCAGCGCGGTTTTCGGGACCGACCCCGGACGCGGTGAGATGTAGACCGCGATGCCTTGTGCGGCCATCATCTGCTTGGCGCGAAACATGTGGTAGGCGTCGCTCACCAGCAGGCAGCTATGCATGTCGTTGGCGCGCAGGATGACGGCCACACGTTGCGCGGACTCGTCGGTATCGCCGCCCTGAGTTTCGGCGATGAGATCGGCGTCGGGAATGCCGCGGGCTTCCAGATAGTCGCGTCCCACCTGGCCTTCGCTGAAGTGCGGATCGTTGCCCGCGCCGCCGGTGGTGATAATGACGGGCGCCAGGCCGCGCTCGAAGAGGGTGTAGGCGTGGTCCAGTCGCGCACGGTAAACCGGTGACGGCCGTCCGCTGTATTCCGCCGCGCCGAAGACGACGATGGCTGCTGCCGGGTGCTCTTCGTCGACGTGGGCCTCGCGCATGATCTGCACGCTGATGTAGGAAAAGAAGCCCAGCGCTGCGGCCGCCAGCAGTGCCAGAGCCCAACGTAGAGGATGGAAGTTGGACCTACCAGCGGGCGTGGCGACTACTCCCGCCCCAGCAGTTCGACGATCTGCTCTTCCGCAATGGCGCCGTGCCGCAGGATCCGCCAGCCGCCATCGCCGGTCAGGTCGACAATCGTGGTCGGCATTACGCCGGGGGCCTCGCCGCCGTCGACGATGATGGACAAGCAGTCGCCCAGTTGATCGCGCACTTGCAGAGCGGAGGCGCACTCCATCTCGCCGTACAAATTGGCGGAGGTCGCCGTAATGGGCAGTCCGGCGGAACGAACAATGGCCAGCGGAACTTCGGCGGCGGGCACGCGCAGCGCGACGTTGCCGGTATTAGCGGTGACCTTCAACGGCAGCTTGGTATCGGCCTTGACGATGATGGTGAGCGGCCCCGGCCAGAAGCGGCGCGCCAGCAGGTAGAAGATCTCCGGCAGCGGCCATGCCATGTCGGCGGCCTGGTCGACCGACTCGATGAGCAGCGACAACGGCTTGTGCCGGGAGCGGCTCTTGATCTCGTAAATACGATCGACGGCGTGCAGGTTGAAGGGGTCGGCCGCCAGGCCGTAGAAGGTGTCGGTAGGAATGCCCAGCACCTCGCCGGCGCGGATCTTTTCCGCAACGTAGGTGACCAGCGAGCTCTCCGGCTCCTGACTATTAATTTTAACGATCTCGGGACGCAACCCTGCCTCTTCGCTTGCGAGGTATTCGCGGAGCGAACCTAACATATAGCTCCGCAAAACGGCAAGCAGCAGATTACCACGACGGCGCACATCGCGCGGTGATGGAGCAGCCCAGCCGGCCATGTAGGATAGGGAACGGCTTCCGACCATGCGCAGTGACAGCAGCTTCGAAGCGCGGTTGCGGCGGGTTGACGGGCGGCACAACGCACGCGTCAAGGAGTTGCGCCGCGCTTTTCGCGAGGCCGCGCCCAACCAGCAGGGCGAGGTCGCGGTGGAAGGCATGCACCTGGTTGAGGAAGCCATTCGCAGTGGCCTGCGGCTCTCGACCGTCTTCTTCAGCGAGTCGGCGCGGCCGCGGGCGCACAAGCTGCTGCCGCAACTCTCGGCGCATACCGAGGCGCTGCTTCTGCCTGACGACGTTTTCTCTTCCGCTGTTCCCAGCGAGACACCGCAGGGCATCGCCGCGTTGGTACGCGTCAAGTCGTTTTCGCTGGAAGATCTGCTGGCGAGCGAACCGGCGTTGTTGCTGATCGCGGTCGGTCTTCAGGATCCAGGGAATCTGGGCACCATGGCACGGTCGGGCGAGGCCTTCGGAGCGACGGGCTTGTTGTTGGGCGAGGGCACGGTGAGTCCGTGGAACTGGAAGACGACGCGCGCCTCTGCCGGATCGCTGTTTCGCCTCGCGGCGGCCAAGGCTTCGCTGCCGGAAGCGCTGCCGAAGTTGAAGTCGCAGGGAATCCGCGTGCTGGCTACGTCATCTCACAAAGGGACGCCGGTGTGGGACGCAGAGCTGAGCGGCCCGGTGGCGATTGCGATTGGCGGCGAAGGCGCGGGTTTGCCTAAAGAGATACTTTCGCAGGCGGATGAATTAGTCGCAATACCGCAGTCGGAGGGAGTTGAGTCGCTGAATGCGGGTATTGCGGCGTCGGTAGTTCTGTACGAAGCCGCTAGACAAAGGAAGCGGTGATTTCACCACGGAAGCACGGAACACACGGAACCGGAAATAGAATTCACGAGGCACGGCCTTACGGGCACGCGGCCAGTGCGACAGAAACTTCAAACTTAAACTCTTCCGTGCTTTCCGTGTTTCCGTGGTGAATACAAATCTGTGAGTCTATTTGAAACCAACCCGCGCGAGGAAACCGTCGACAAGTCGCGGCCGCTGGCCGATCGCATGCGCCCGCGCACGCTGGACGAGTTTGTCGGCCAGGAGCACATCCTCGGCCCCGGCAAATCGTTGCGCGTGCAGATCGAGCGCGACGATACCGGCTCGCTTATCTTCTGGGGTCCGCCCGGCGTGGGCAAGACGACGCTGGCCAAGATCATCGCGCGCATGACGCACGCCGACTTCATCGAGTTCTCCGCCGTGCTCGCCGGGATCAAGGAGATCAAGCAGGTGATGGCCGATGCCGAGCGCGCGCGGCAATACGGCACCCGCACCATCGTCTTCGTCGACGAAGTGCATCGCTTCAACAAGGCCCAGCAGGACGCGTTTCTCCCTTACGTGGAGAAGGGAAGCATTCGCCTGATCGGCGCGACGACCGAGAATCCGTCGTTCGAGGTCATCTCGGCGCTGCTGTCGCGCACTCGCGTGTACATACTCAAGCCGCTGAAGGAAGAGCAGATCGTCAGCCTGCTGCAGCGCGCGTTGCAGGATGAAGAGCGCGGGCTGGGCGAGTTGCACCTCGAAGCCGACGATGACGCGCTTGCGCAAGGTCGCCGCGTATTCGAGCGGCGATGCCCGCAGCGCCTACAACGCGCTGGAAGTGGCGGCAACGCTTGCGACCGAACATCCACCCCAACAAGCGCAAACCCGGCGCTCGTTGGGGACCCCGGAAGATATAGAAGACGTAAGACCGCGCATCACGGACGCGATTGTCACCGACGCCCTGCAGAAGCGCGTGCTGATGTACGACAAGGCCGGCGAGGAGCACTACAACCTCATCTCGGCGCTGCACAAGAGCGTGCGCAACAGCGATGCCGACGCCGCGCTCTACTGGCTGGCGCGCATGCTGGAGGCCGGCGAAGACCGGCTGTACGTCGCGCGACGCGTGGTGCGCATGGCGGTGGAGGACATCGGCCTCGCCGATCCCAACGCGCTCGCCGTCACTCTCGCCGCGAAGGACGCGTTCGATTTTCTCGGTATCCCGGAAGGCGACCTCGCGCTGGCGCAGGCAGTCGTGTATCTGTGCGCGGCGCCCAAGTCGAATGCAGTTTATCTCGCGTATGGGGCGGTGCAGGCAGATGTCGAGCGCACCGCGCAGGATCCCGTGCCGCTGCACTTGCGCAACGCGCCAACCGGGCTGATGAAGGCGTTCGGCTACGGCGAGGGATATCAAGTATGCGCACGATCTGGAGGCGAAGGTCGCGGACATGCAGTGCCTGCCCGACAACCTGAAGGACCGCACGTACTACCATCCGACGGAAGAGGGCGTGGAGAAGCGAATCAAAGCGCGGCTGGAAGAGATTCGAACGGCAAAGACAAGCTCACCACAGAGACACGGAGACACAGAGGACAGCAAGCCAAAAACCTAGAGCGTGCGCCGGCTCTGCCCACAGGAAACCTTTTCGTCTCCGTGCTCTCTGTGTCTCTGTGGTGAGAAGCCTTTTGTTACGCGGCGAAATGCTGCTTGAGGAACGCCAGCGACCGTTCCCTCGCCAGCTTGGCGGCCTCGGGGTTGTAGCTGGCGCGATCGTTGCAGTTGAAGCCGTGGTCGGCGTTCTCGTACCAGAACACCTGCACGTCGGGATGGAGCGCCTGTAATTTGTCGATGTCCTCTTTCGGTATGTGCTTGTCGAGCATTCCAAAATGCAGCATCACCGGGCAGCGCGGCGTCTCCTGCGGCGAAGCGCGCGATGTGGCCGCCATAATAACCAACGGCTGCGTCGATGTTCAGGCGCGTCGCGGCCAGCCACGCCATCGTCCCACCGAGGCAATAGCCGATGACGCCGGATTTGCGCACCTTCTGCTCGCGTAGCCAGCCGAGCGCGGCATCCATGTCCTTCACCGCATCGTCGTTAGTCTGCTGCGCCAGTGCTATGCCTCTCTGCATGTCCTCCGGCGTATAGCCCAGCTCCACGCCGCGCTCGATGCGGTCGAAGAGCGCAGGTGCGATGGCGAGGAATCCATCGCGCGCGTAGCCATCGGCCACGGAGCGGATGTGCGAGTTCACGCCGAAGGCCTCCTGGATGACGATGAGTCCGGCGATGGGAGTGCCGCTCGGACGAGATACGTAGGCATCCAGCTCGTGGCCGTCGGTAGCTTTCAATTTGACATTCTCCGACATAGAAACTCTCTCTCTACCACGGAGAACACAGAGAACACGGAGTTTTCTTTTTGGTCTCAGTGCTCTCTGTGTCCTCAGTGGTGAAAACCTATCTTTCACGCCGCCGGTGCTCTTTCAGGATGCAGAGATCCATCACGACAAAGATGCCGGCCTGCCGCGCCTTTTCGGCTGCGGCTTCGTGAATCACACCCTCCTGCATCCAGATGGCGGGAGCTTTGATCTGGATGGCTTGCTCGACAATGTCGGGGACGGCTTCGGGCCGGCGGAAGATGTTCACGATATCGATCTTCTCGGGAATGTCGAGCAGCGACGGATATGACTTCTCGCCTTCCCATTCCGTGATGTTGGGATTGACGGGAATGATGCGGTATCCCTGCGAGCGCATGTAATGCGAGACGCCGTAGCTGGGCCGCAGCGGCGAGTCGGTGAGGCCGACAACGGCGATGGTCTTCGCGCTGTTCAGCAGCTCTGTGATGCGGTCGCGATCATTGATGGTCAACGTGCGTTCCTCGATGATTGCGAGCGGGCCGCACTCGGCTTTGTTGTCTGGATCTTCCATCCAAACCTCTTGGCCAACTGTCGCACAAGTTGTTTTTCTTTCCGAACCCGCTCCGCTCTGCCGACCTGCAACGGTTCCCGATCCTTCGGCTTGTCAGCGTTCACTGTCTCGATGACCGTGACCTGAATCTTGTCACCCACCTTTATTTTTCGGAAGTGCCATCGCCAAAGCTCGTGCTCCGCGTTGCTGATGCCGCCTGTATCCAAGAACAGATCATCGTCGCCATGGCGCAAGACACAACTAACGGTGGTTGAGACGACCCCGTCATCGTCAACGCCTGCAACACACAACCGCTTTCCGTTCAAAGAGACTTCCAACGCTCGCATGATCTTTTTCCGTAGCTGATTGCCGAATGCCGACTGCTACCCCAACGCCTGCTCCAAATCCGCAATCAGGTCCTCACGTCTTCGATGCCGACCGAGATTCGCACCATGCCGTCGGTCAGGCCGATCGCCTTGCGGCCCTTCTCGCCGATGGCGGCGTGCGTCATGGTTGCGGGATGCGAGATCAGCGTCTCGACTCCGCCCAGGGACTCGCCCATGGTACACAGGCGCACGCGTTTCAGCAGGCGCTTGGCGTTCGCGAGCGAGCCGGTCTCGAAGGTGATCATCGAGCCGAAGCCCGACATTTGCCGGCAGGCCAGCGCGTATTGCGGATGGCTCTTCAATCCGGGATAAAACACCTTCTTCACCTTGCGATGGCTCGCGAGGAAGTCGGCCATCACGCGGCCGTTCTCGTCGTGCTGCTTCATGCGCACGGCGAGCGTCTTGGTGCCGCGCAGCACCAGCCAGCATTCGAACGGCGACAGGATCGCGCCCGCGGCCTTCTGCACGAAGAGCAGCTTCTCCGCCTGATCTTTGGTGGTGCAGACGAGCACGCCGCCAAGGCCGTCGCTGTGGCCGTTGAGGAACTTCGTCGTCGAGTGCATGACGATGTCCGCGCCGAAGCGAATGGGCTGCTGGAAATACGGCGACATGAAGGTGTTGTCGACGACGACCTCGCAGCCGCGGCGGTGCGCGATCTCGCTGACGGCGGCGATGTCGGTGAGGCCCATCAGCGGATTGGTCGGCGTCTCGATGTAAACGTAGCGCGTGGTCTTTCGGATGGCGCGCTCGACGTTGCGCGCGTCGGCCGTGTCCACGTAGGTGAACTCCAGGCCGAAGTTCGTCATGATCTGGTTGAACAGGCGCGGCACGCCGCCATAGAGATTGTTGGAGGCGACGATGTGGTCGCCGGCCTTCATCAGGTGACAGATTGCGCCGATGGCAGCCATGCCACTGCCAAATACGCGCGCGGCAATGCCGCCTTCCAGCGCGGCGAGATTTTCTTCCAGCCGGGTGCGCGTGGGATTGCCCGCGCGCGAGTAGTCATAGCCCTTGGTCTTGCCGAGCTCTTCCTGCGCGTAGGTCGAGGTGGCAAAGATGGGCGGAGCAACGGCTCCGGTGGACGGATCGGCTTCATTGCCGGCGTGGATGGCGCGAGTGGAGAAACCAGGGTTTCGTTTTATGCTCATAGCGAGTTTAAGGCTTGCTTGGAGAAATGACGCTCAGGCCGGGGATCATCTTGAAGTGACGCAGGTTGAGCGTAAGAACAGCGTACCCAAGTTCCAAGGCGGTGACCCCAATCAAGAGATCAGAAAGCGGCAGACGGACGCCTTTGGCTTGGTTCTCGCCATCGATCTGCCCGGCCCGAAGGGCCATCCCTATGGTCACCGGGTGGATGGGCAGGCCGGTGAGCAGCTCTTGGATAAACTGTTCACGCATTGTCCTCCGTGCTGTGGTGTCGGCTCGTGCCGCGCCGTGGGCGAGCTCAAGCAGAGTAATTACGGAAAGAGCAATCTCGCTATCGCTGATCACGTCCGAGATGGTAGTGAGCATCTGACGGGCGTTCTGACCCTGGCGTTCGGCGTTGATCAGCATGCTCGAATCCAGGATCAGTCCCATATGGGCGGTTCGAGCGGTTCGCGATGGCTCTCGACGGCGGCCTCAACATCTCTGACGAAATCGGGGTCGATTACTGCCGTCGAGCCCTCGGGCATCAGCGCAATGCACTCCGAGAGGGTGCGACGCGCTGGAGGGGGTAAATGCACTACAGCAACCGGAAGCTTAGTGCTCGCGCTCTCGATCACTACTTCCGCACCGGCACGCACACGAGCCAGCACCGAGGAGAAATCGCCGGCGGCCTCTTCTTCCGAGATGTGGACCACATGGTCAGCCATAGTGCAATTATATCCACAGATCTATTTCACCACGGCAGCACGGGGATCCGGTGTCTCTGTGGTGAGTTAGCCTTTCTCGTTGAAGTGGAAGATGTCCTTCGACAGATAGCGCTCGGCGGAGTCGGGGATGATCGTTGCCACGCGCTTGCCTGGGCCGAGCCGTTTGGCGATGCCGATTGCCGCAAACACATTTGCGCCTGCGCTCGATCCTGCCAGCACGCCCTCAACGGCTGCCAGCTTCTTTACCATGTCAAATGCGTCGTGATCGTTGACCGCGATGATCTCGTCGGCCAGTGAGCCGTCGAATGTCTTGGGGATGAAGCTGGCGCCAATGCCTTCCACCTCATGCTCGCCGTGGGGGCCTCCGCCGAGCACCGAGCCCTGCGTCTCAACTGCGATGGCCAACGTCTTCGGATTGCGTTCTTTCAAATATCGCGCCACGCCGGTAAAGGTCCCGCCGGTGCCGCAGCCGATGACGATCGCGTCGATCTCGCCTCCAAGCTGCTCGTAGAATTCGCGGCCCGTGGTCTCGTAGTGGAAGTCGGGATTGTCCTGATTTTCGAATTGGCCGGCGATGAAGGAGTTGGGGGTGCGGGCAGCGCGCTCTTTGATGCGGTCAATGGCCTCCTGCAGCCCGCCGGCGTGAGAGGTGCGAATCACCTCAGCGCCCAGCGCCTCCATCAGCGTGACTTTTTCCTGCGAAAAACCTTCGGGCACGGCCAGCACCGTCTTGTAGCCGCGACCGGTGGCGATGAGCGCCAGGCCAACCCCGGTATTGCCGGCGGTGGCCTCGAAGATGGTCGCTCCGGGTTGCAGGCGCCCCGCGCGCTCGGCCTTGGTGATCATGCCCAGCGCGGCGCGGTCCTTGATACTGCCGCCGGGATTCAGGTATTCGAGCTTGGCATAAATATCGGCGCCGGCGGCGGGAGAGAGCCTGCGCAAATGTAAAACCGGGGTTTCGCCGACCAGTTCGGTGATCTCTTCGGCGACGCGGGAAGATGCCATTTCAGCAGTTTTCATGAGGGCTCGCGGGCAGTTGACTTTGTAGATTACGGGATGGCGGTGCGGCGGTCAATCGCGCCGCATCCAATGCGGGCAGAGTCACACACAATTCCGCTTTGCCGGGGAAGAATTCGTTTTGACCGCAAGCCGCGGACTGACGCGCCATGAAAAGCTGGTGTAAATTGTCCTGACAGAGGAGCAAAAGGCCGCGTCCCGTGTGGTGCGGTGCGCATACAAATACTGCATCCGAACGTTGCCTTTAACCTTCTAAAGTGCATAAGGTGGTTATCCATGGCGATTGGGGAAACGGCTTACGTGAATAGTGTCCGCGAGCAGTTGCTGGCGGGCCGGGAGCGCCTGGCCGACGTGCTGGCGGGCAGGGAAAAGGAAGAGATCGAGCGGCTAATGAACCAGGTTGACGCGGCCTTGCAGCGCATCGAACACGGCACCTTTGGCATTTGCGAGGAGTGCCACACCGACATTGGAGAAGAGTGGTTGCGCCAGGACCCGCTGACCACCGTCTGCCTGGAGCACATGACGCCCAAACAGCGAAGCGCGCTGGAGTACGACCTGGAGGTAGCGTCACACCTGCAGAAGGGATTGTTGCCCGCCGCCGACTTGATCATCGAAGGCTGGGAAATCGCACACTACTACCAACCCGCCGGCGTGGTGAGCGGCGATTATTGCGACGTCATCCGCGAGAATGGGCACTTGTATTTCATCATGGCGGATGTGTCGGGTAAGGGCGTGGCCGCGGCCATGCTGGCGTCGAATTTGCGTGCCGTGTTTCGCTCGCTGATTCCGCTGGGTCTCGGCGTCGAGGAGTTCATGCTGCGTGCCAATCGCCTCTTCCGCGAGAGTGCGTTGCCTTCGCAATATGCCACGACCGTATTCGGCAGGACTTCAAGCCAGGGCGGCCTCGAACTGCTGAATGTGGGGCATCCGCCGGTGTTGCTGGCAGGGAAGGACAAAATCAGCCGGTTCGAAAGCACCTGCCGGCCGTTGGGCATGTTTTCGGATGACACGCTATGCGTCAGCCGGGCGCAAATGTCGCCGGGCGACACGCTGGTGCTCTACACCGACGGCATCTCGGAAGCAGCCAACTATCGTGACGAGGAGTACGGCATTGACGCCGTGATGAAGCTGGTTCGCGAGAATCGCCAGCGCGGGCCTAACAAACTGGTGCAGGCAGTGAAGCAAAATCTCGCGGCATTTCGCGGCGGCGCCGAGCGCGCCGACGACGAGACGTTGCTGGCGATCCAGTACGCGCCGGTGGCGTGAAACGACCGAAAGCTTAGCTGGTTAGGAAAAAAGCACGATAGGAGCGTACTTGGCGTAATGCTCGAAGTCGCGGTCGGAAGTGTAAATGGCCCAACCGCGACGTAGCGCAACGGAGCACAACAGAAAGTTGACGGGGCGCCGGCAACTCCATGTACTCGGCAGGCGTTGCCGATTTCCGCCGCGGTCTCGTAGTCCTCGATCTCAAGTCTGACGTCCGGAAAAAACCGTAACGCCTTTTGCAATCGCGCGAACTGTTGCGAAGACCTGACGCCTGAGAGCAGTTCCTGCCGAACTGCACCCAGCAGTCGTGCTCTGCCTTCCGCTACGATTTCCTTCAGAGCTTGCAGTTGCGTTCGCTGATGGACAGTCAGGTCATACGCCTGCCGGCGAAGAAGCAGCGACCAGATCGGAGTATCGACCAGCACCGTCATCCGCGCTTGCGACGCCGTTCGGCTTTGTAGTCGTAGGCGGGGTCGTAGTCGATGGTGCCGGCCAGTTTGAAGATCCCCATCTGTTTACGCCGCTGGATGTACTCCTGCAATGCCGCAGTAACGGCTTCCTTTTTGGTCTTATGTTTGCCGATGCTGCGGGCTTCTTCGATCAGACGGTCATCGAGCGCGAGATTGGTAGCCACACGTTCATTCTTACACACTCAATTGTGTGACACAATGTGTGAAGTTCAAGGCGCACTTGGCGGCCGCGCGGCGCGTTGGGGGTCCGTCTAGATTCAAGAACTGGGTGAGATGGCCGCCTCATACCGGGGCGTCAGCCAGGCACGCGGTTGAGGGGACGAAGTAGTAGGCGCCGGTGATTGGCCGGGTGTAGCGGGTGAGCGCGTCGCGTGCGCCGGTAGTCGAGCCCGCCATGCTTTGCAGCATGTCTGACAAGCGACGCTGGTCAGAGCTGAAACCTACAAACATGGTGCCGTGGTTCGTTACCGTCCCATAAGGCATGTTGCGCCGGAATATCTTCCCAAAGCGATCCTGGTCGGTGCTGGCGACATGGGAATCGGCTGGCTTGTCTTCCAGCTCGACGCTGTCCAGCTTGGTTCGACCTATTACCTGTTCCTGCTGGGCCACTGGGAGGGACATCCACTTCGGATCATGCGCCCATTTTTGCAACAGCAGGATACTCCCACCGGCACCAGGAGTCCCATCGGGTATGAGCGCCACGTCGGTAGCGTCGATGAGAGTGGGATTCTCCGTTCCGTCGATAAAGCCGGTCAGGTCGCGGTCATGTTGATAGGGCCAGCTCGAGGTCTCTTCGGCGACGGTTGCCATTCCGCTGAGACAGGCAATTGCCTCATGTGCGACATCGAAGATAACGTCGGACGCGGAGCCCGACAGCCACAGCACGGCGTCGTGCTGCGTAGCCGGCATCACGAAACCATCGGGCCCTTTCACGTCCTGGTTGAAGCCATGGATTCCTGGAGGTGCGTTCTCCGGTGCGACTTTGCTCCAAAGTTCCGGCCTGAACCCTGCAACCAGGTTGACGCCGCCCATGGTGGTCCGCGGCTCGCGAAAGGACGAGATAAGAGCTACAACTCCCTGCGCCTTATCTTGATTTGAAATATCGAATTCGAGGTAGGCGTGCGATGCGGTTCCGAGCGCGAAGATACCGCTCTGGGGAGCGTTCATGTGCATATCATAACGGGAGGTGCGTCAACGGCAACAATGTTATTACACTCGAAAGTGAGTGGAGCGAATTCATGCTCACCGTGTTGGAAGGAAATAGTCCCCACGGTGTACAAGGAGAGATCGTCATGAGCAAAACCGTTCTGATCACCGGAGCCACCTCGGGCTTCGGCGAGGCCGCCGCGCGTGCATTTGCGAAGGCGGGCTGGCGGGTGATCGCAACCGGCCGCCGGGCCGAACGGCTCCAGGCGCTGGTAGCCTCGCTGGGCGCCGACAGGGTGCACCCAGCCGTCTTCGACGTTCGCGATGAAGCAGCACGCGACGCGGCACTGGCAGCGCTTCCCGAGAGCTTTCGCAATATCGACCTGCTGATCAACAATGCCGGCCTCGCGCTCGGCACCAAGCCCGCGCAGCAGGCCGATCTCGCACAGTGGAAGCAGATGATCGAGACCAATGTGACCGCGCTCGCCTCGCTCACCCACAAATTGCTGCCTGGGCTGATTGCACGACGCGGAGCGATCATCAACGTTTCGTCGGTCGCTGCGACTTATCCTTATACCGGCGGAAACGTCTATGGCGGCACCAAAGCATTCGTGAAGCAGTTCTCCCTTGGACTGCGCAGCGATCTGCACGGCACCGGCGTGCGGGTCACGTCGATCGAGCCGGGCATGGCGGAGACCGAGTTCACGCTGGTTCGCACGAAGGGCGACAAGTCAGCGTCAGACGCACTCTATGGCGGCGCGAAGCCGATGACCGGCGACGATATCGCGGCGGCAATGCTGTGGATCGCCGAACTGCCACCCCACCTGAACATCAACAGCATCGAGCTGATGCCCGTCAGCCAATCCTTCGCCGGCTTCCAGGTGGCGCGGGAGGGCCCGTAGATCGCGGTTGCCGGCGATATACCGCACTTACAGAAATCGGCGCTTCGACACGGGTGAAGGCGAGCTGCGAACGGCGGCTCCATACAGCGCGTGGCAACCGGAGATTACAGCTAAGGCTGCTAACAGCGTTTCTGGCGACGCCCGGCCTTGTAATCGTAGGTGGAATCGTATTCAATCGCCCCGGCTGATTCCATCACCGTCCTCTGCGCCATCTTCCTTCGTCTGGCTGGGCTGGATGCCTTCCAAAGATCGAACTGCACTTGCATGTTCAGCCAGAGCTCGGGCGACGTTCCCAGCGCGTCGGACAGTTTCAATGCCATGGGTGCCGAAATTCCCGCACTGCCGTTTAGCAAACGCGACAGGGTCACGCGCGAAACTCCCAGACGCCGGGCAAACGCCGTAACCGGCATGTCCCCGAGATGTTCACGCAAAACCTCTCCAGGGTGGGCTGGATTATGCATGTGCATTTTCTCTGCTCCTAATGGTAATCCTGATAATCGACCAGAATTGCATCTCTGCCGTCAAACGCGAAGGTGAGACGCCAGTTACCGCTTACCTGTACTGCCCAGTGACCTGCCAGGTCGCCGGTGAGCGGATGAAGCCGCCAACCCGGAGACGCCATGTCGCTCGGCGCTGTGGAGGCGTTCAGCCGGGTCAGTTGCAACCGCAGGCGTTTGGCGTGGTCCGGCCGAATGCCTGCCTTCGACCCGGCCCTAAAGAACAGTTCCAGCCCGCGATGCCGGAAGCTTCTGATCACCTGTAGATTGTATCGTTACACGCTACGCAAGTCGAGACGGATGTATCGAATGCCCCGAACAGATGTGGACAGGAAGGATTGGTGCCGAAGAAGGGACTCGAACCCCCACACCCTTGCGGGTACATGGACCTGAACCATGCGCGTCTGCCAATTCCGCCACTTCGGCACGGGTGGATGCGAGTCGTCGAACGCAACTCGCGGCTCAGGAAGCAAAACGATTGTACAGGTGCGGTGCAGCAGTTCGCAATATTCCGCTCGTCGCCATTCGCGTTTCGCCATTCGCTCTTCGCCAGAGGTGAGGTTTGCATGCGCGAGGGGCGGAACGACGAGAGCGGAGCGAACCGCGGCCTTCAGCTTGCTTCGGCCGCCTCGCTGGCCTGGGCACCGTATTCTTTCAGCTTGTTGTGCAGGGTCTTCAGGCTGATGCCCAAAATTTCGGCGGCGCGGGTTTTGTTGTTGTTCGTCGCCTCCAGCGTCTTCAGGATAAGCAAGCGTTCGGCCTCATCTACCGTGGTGCCGACGCCGAGGCGGACTGCATTGGCCTCCTGCACTGGGGCACGTGGGATCACGTGGCCGAATCCCGGCGGCAGGTGCTTCATCTCGACGATCGCGCCATCGCAGACAATCGTCGCACGCTCCAAGGTGTTGCGCAGTTCTCGAACGTTGCCCGGCCAGGCATAGGAATTGAACGCGCCGCTCACCTGGTCGCTGATGCCGCCGACGCTGCGATTGTGCTTTTCGTTCATCTCGTTCAGCAGGGACTGCACCAAATCGGGTAAGTCGTCTTTGTGGTCGCGCAACGGCGGGAGGTGAATATTGAAGACGTTCAGGCGATAGTAGAGATCGTTGCGCAACTGGCCTTTGGCGACGGCTTCTTCCGGGACCTTATTGGTGGCCGCCAGCACGCGAACGTTGACCGAAGTTTCGCTCTTGCTGCCCAGGCGGCGCAGCTTGCGGTCTTCCAGCACGCGCAGCAGCTTGGCTTGCGTGCCGATGGGCATCTCGCCGATTTCGTCGAGCAGCAGGGTTCCACCTTCGGCGAGCTCAAAGCAGCCGACGCGGCGTTCCAACGCCCCGGTGAATGCGCCCTTCTCGTGACCGAAGACTTCGCTTTCAATCAGCGTCTCCGGAATGGCGGCACAGTTAATGGCGACAAAGGGTTTCGCCTTGCGATTGCTGAGCGAGTGAATGGTGCGCGCCACCAACTCTTTGCCGGTGCCGCTCTCGCCCGTGATCAGCACCGCCGCGGTGCTGGGCGCGACCATCTCGATTAAGCGGAAGACCTCCTGCATGCGCTTGGAGGGGCCAACCAGCGCGCCCAGTACGCCGACATCGCGCAGCTTGCGGCGGCTGGCCTCGAGTTCGCGCTCGGCGCCGCGTAGCCGCGAGGCGTTTTGCAGGATGTTGCGCAGCCGCGTGGGATTGACCGGCTTCTCGATGAAATCGAAGGCGCCGCTCTTCATCGCCGTGACCGCAGCATCGACGCTGCCTTGCGCGGTCAGCAGGATCACCGCGACTTGCTGGGGCTGGGCGGCGATGTGCTCCAGCAACTGCATGCCGTCCATACGCGGCATGCGCAAGTCGGTAATCACGATGCCCGGGTTCCAGGCTTCGACGGCCAGCAGGCCCTCGACGCCATCGTTCGCGGTCTGGGCTTCGTATCCCCAGGCCTGCACCAGTTCGGCCAACCCGGAGCGTTCGTATTCTTCGTCTTCAACGATCAGCACTTTTTCATGCGCCATGAGAGCGTCTCGAGGTCAACAGGCCGTCTGTTTGGTGCCAGTTCATCAGCAACTTAGATGCGCGTACCCGGGGATTGCTACGGATCAGTGTGCGCATTGCGGCGTTGGCCGCCGGTGGTGAAAAGCCTCCGATTAAGGTAACACTTTCGCGCGCTCGGAGCCGGGCAGCCCGATTCAGGTGCTCTGCAGCAGGCCCGGCGCCTGAGCTCTTCCAGCGAACGGGCGGGCTCCGCTTCCATAATGGGAACGCTGGCATTGATGCGCCTGGCCCATAGGCAAAGGTCGCGCAGACGTTGAAGAGGTGGCACGCGAGGCGCATGAATGGCGGTTTCCGCAGACGGCAACCGGATCAGGGGAGATGCCCCTTTTGCAGCGTAAGTGCAAAGTTAGTAAACAGGGCGACGCCGGTGAACTAACCCCGCCTAGATAAAAGGTTTGTTAATTTTCCCGGTTGCGGTACAATGACCTGCTGTTGCGAGCAGGATATTTTGCCTGCACTTGTACACTAAGAAATTTCGAGGCACTGAGCTGGGCCATCTGCTTACGGTACTGCTAAGTTCCGGAGGATTAAGAATGTCTTTGCGTATTGGAGTAGTCCCGAAACGCTACTTTGCGACCATCGTCGGGCTTGCGTTTGCCCTGTGCCTGCTGGGCACATTCGCTGCGGCGCAGGTCACCATCCAGCCACAAGCGGAAGTCTACGCTGGTTATTCGTGGTTGCACCCTGGCGGGCACTACGATTTCGGTATACCCACCCAAGATCATGTCGACGGTGCGGACGAATCTATTGTTTACTACCTGCCATTCGCGCACAACCTGGGCGTCTTAGCCGATGGCAGCGAGCATTTCGGCGTTAAGTATTCTGAAGTTGGCTATGCCCTGGGTGGATTGCAGTACAAGTACCACACAGACAGTTTCTCACCATTTTTCCGCGTCTTCCTCGGTGCGGCCAAGCAGGGGTCGCCCGTTTCTGCCGATCAGTGGAACTTTGCCGCGGGAGTGGGTGGCGGCTTCGATTACAACGTTTGGCATCGTTTGGGCATTCGCGTAGCCCAAGTCGATTACATTTACAGCAACTTTAACCCAGCCATCACCGTCCGCAACCCAACCTGGAACAGCGTTCGGCTGTCGGCGGGCATTTTGTACAGCATTGGAAACTACTACGTTCCGACCCCGACCGCAGCTTGCAGCGCGCAGCCCACGGAAGTGACGGAGGGCGAGCCGGTGACGGTTACGGCAACGGGCAGCAACTTCAATCCCAAGCACACTGTCGCGTATGCCTGGACGACCAATGGCGGCAAGCTGGATACCTCCAACGCGCAGTCGGCGCGTGTCGACACCACCGGCGTGGCTGCGGGCAGCTACACGGCTAACGCCACCATCAGCGATCCCAAGATGAAGAAGGGCGGCTCGGCAACTTGCGCGGCCAACTTCACCGTCAAGGCGAAGCCGATGAATCCGCCGCAAGTGAGCTGCTCCACCAACCCGAGCACGGTGCAGTCGGGTACGCCGGCGACCATCTCGGTCGTGGCCAGCAGCCCCGACAATGCGCAGATTTCGAGTTACTCGTACACCGCGAGCGCCGGCACCATCAGCGGCAGCGGAACGACGGCCACCCTCGATACCGCGGGCGCACCGTCTGGACCGATCACGGTGACGGCCACGGCCACCGATGCCCGCAACCTGAGCGGCAGCGGTACTTGTACGGTTTCGGTGGAAGCGCCGCCGCCACCTGCAATGTGCCAGAAGATCAACTCCATCGCAGTTCCCGGATCTCAAGCGTCCGTGGCGCGTGGATAACACTGCCAAGGCGATCCTGGATGACGTTGCCAGCCGTCTGAAGCAAGATCCGAACGCCAAGATCGCGATCGTCGGCTACGCCGATGGCGATAAGGCGCCGATGGAAGGCACGGGCAAGAAGCGCCATCCGATGGATCTGGCGGCACAGCGCGCAGTCAACGCCAAGGCTTACCTGGTGCAGGAGCAGGGCATCGATCCGAGCAGGGTTGAAGTCCGCACCGGTACCGGTCAGTCCAAGACCGCTGACATCATCTGGGTCCCGCAGGGCGTAGATGAGAACAGCGCAACCACTTGTCCGCAACTGCAGAACACCACGCCGGTCGACGAGTCGGTGGTGAAACCGAACCAGAAGGTCTGGCCGAAGGGTTCCAACCCCAGGCCAGCGGCTCCGGCCCACCATCATCACGCCAAGAAGGCGGCTCCGGCTGGAGGCGCAGCGCAGCAGTAAGGCAGGAACTCCATCAACCGGTGAGGGCTTTTATGCCCTCACCGGTCTTTTCTTTGACTGAGGCCCATTAACAGAGTGAATGCCCCCTGCGGCGGACAAGCTCTTTTCGTGGAATCCGTTGTAAGATGTTCGGACACATTGCGCTTCCGCCTTCGCGCTGTAAGCGCGAAGTCAGGGCGAGGTCAGTTTTGCCCGCGGTAGCGCTGGATTTCCGGAGGAACAACAATGTCTTCCCGCAATGGAGTCCCGAACCGCCGTATTGCGGCAACGATTGTGCTGGTGTTGCTGTTCTGCCTGTGGGGTACTTACGCGACATCGCAGGTGACGATTCAGCCTAAAACCGAGATTTTCGGCGGTTACTCCTACCTAAATATCAACGGGTTCGCCGACTTCCGTGTCAACCAGCAAGACATCACCAGGGGCTTCGACTCTAACATCACGTACTATCTTCCCTGGGCGCATAAGAACCTGGGAATCATTGTCGATGGCAGCGGCCACTTCAATCGAGACCACCAGTATGTTGGCGTAGGTTTCGTTATGGGCGGTTTGCAATACAAGTACCACACGGACTCGCTCTCCCCGTTCGTCCATATCATGGGAGGCGCTGCCAATCTGTCGCCCGCTTATCCACCGACGCCCCCGTCGGGCAACAACGAGTGGAACGCGGCTTTTGCCGTCGGTGGTGGTCTTGACTACGCCCTCGGTCACAGGTTATCGGTGCGCATGGTGCAGGCGGAGTACGTCTATACCAATTACCATCTCTATTGCATAGCCCTGAGCCCTCTAGGCTGCGTGCCCACCACCGTCTCCTCGCAGTGGAACAATGTGCGGTTGTCAGCCGGAATGGTAATCAATCTGGGCAACTATTACGCCCCAATGCCGACCGCAGCTTGCACGGCGCAACCGACCGAGGTGACCGAAGGGGAGCCGGTGACGGTGACCGCAACGGGCAGCAACTTCAACCCGAAGCACCCCACCACCTACGCCTGGACGACGAACGGGGGCAAGCTGGACACCGCCAATGCGCAGTCAGCGCATGTGGATACCACCGGCGTGGCGGCCGGTAGCTACACCGCGAATGCGACCATCAGCGATCCCAAGATGAAGAAGGGAGGCTCGGCGACTTGCGCGGCCAACTTCGTGGTCAAGGCGAAGCCGATGAATCCGCCGCAGGTGAGCTGCGCGGCCAACCCCAGTACGGTACAGTCGGGTAGCCCGTCTACCATTACCGCCACCGCGACCAGTCCCGACAACTCGCAGATCACCAACTACGCTTACAGTGCGAGCGCGGGCAGGATTAGCGGGACCGGCACGACGGCGACGCTGGACACGGCCGGCTTATCGGCGGGCCCCATTACGGTCACGGTGACCGCGACCGATGCCCGCAACCTGACGGGCAGCGGCACCTGTACGGTGGGCGTCGAAGTGCCGCCGCCGCCGCCGATGTGCAGCAAGATCAACTCCATCGCGTTCCCGGACCTCAAGCGTCCGTGGCGTGTGGATAACACTGCGAAGGCCATCCTGGATGACGTTGCCAGCCGTCTGAAGCAAGACCCGAACGCCAAGATCGCCATTACTGGTTACGCCGATAGCGAGAAGGCGCCGATGGAAGGCACGGGCAAGAAGCGCCATCCGATGGACTTGGCGGCACAACGCGCAGTCAACGCCAAGGCTTACCTGGTGCAGGAGCAGGGCATCGATCCGAGCAGGGTTGAAGTCCGCACCGGTACCGGTCAGTCCAAGACCGCTGACATCATCTGGGTGCCGCAGGGAGCCGACGAGAGCAATGCGACGACCTGTCCGGATCTGCAGAACACCACGCCGGTCGACGAGTCGGTGGTGAAGCCGAACCAGAAGATCTGGCCGAAGGGACTTAACCCTACGCCAGCGGCTCCGGCCCACCATCACCACGCTAAGAAAGCGGCCCCGGCTGGAGGTGCAGCGCAGCAATAAGGTACGAACGCAATCGCCGGTGGGGGCATAAGCCCTCACCGGTCTCTTCTTTGACTGAATCCCCCTAGCGAAGTGGATGCCGCCTGCAGCGCGGGAGCTTTTGGCGGATGTTGTGGTATGTTCGGGTCATCTCGTTTCTGCCAACACAACTGGGCTGGCCAGCTTTGCTTGCGGTACTTGCTAAGTTCCGGAGGATCAAGAATGTCTTTGCGTATTGGAGTAGTCCCGAGACGCCACTTTGCGACAATCGTCAGGCTTGCGTTGGCGCTGTGCCTACTGGGCACCTTCGCTGCGGCGCAGGTTACCATTCAGCCGCAAGCTGAAATTTACGCTGGCTATTCGTGGTTGCACCCGGGCGGGCACTACGATTTCGATATAGCTACCACCGACCACACCACGGGTGTCGACGAGTCGGGCGTCTATTACCTGCCATCCGCCCATAATCTTGGCGTGCTGGTCGATGCCAGCCAGCATGTCGGCACCACGCAAGCGAACATCTACTACGTTCTGGGCGGGTTGCAGTACAAGTATCACACCGACACGTTTTCGCCCTTCGTCCGCGCGTTTGCGGGTGGGGTGCGACAGATAGCGCCCACTTATGTTGACCAATGGAACGCGGCCCTGGGAGCGGGTGGCGGCTTCGACTACAACGTTGGGCATCATTTGGGCATTCGCGTGGTCCAGGCCGATTACATTTACAGCAACTATAACCAACTCTTTAAATATAGAAACCCGACCTGGAACAGCGTTCGCCTGTCGGCGGGCCTGTTGTACAACCTCGGCAACTACTACACTCCGACTCCGACCGCAGCTTGCAGCGCGCAGCCTACGGAAGTGACGGAGGGCGAGCCGGTAACGGTTACGGCAACGGGCAGCAACTTCAATCCCAAGCACACTGTCGCGTATGCCTGGACGACCAATGGCGGCAAGCTGGATACCTCCAACGCGCAGTCGGCGCATGTCGACACCACCGGCGTGGCTGCGGGTAGCTACACGGCGAATGCGACGATCAGCGATCCTAAGATGAAGAAGGGTGGCTCGGCGACGTGCGCGGCCAACTTCACCGTCAAGGCGAAGCCGATGAATCCGCCGCAGGTGAGCGTCTCGGCCAATCCGAGCACGGTGCAGGCGGGTACGCCGTCCACCATCACGACGATCGCGACCAGTCCCGACAACTCGCCGATTACGAGCTACTCCTACACCGCGAGCGCCGGCACCATCAGCGGCACGGGCCCCACGGCAACTCTGGACACCGCCGGTCTGTCTCCTGGACCGGTAACCGTGACTGCCACGGCCACCGATGCGCGCAACCTGAGCGGCAGCGGCAGCGCGACGGTTACGGTGGAAGCGCCGCCGCCGCCGCCGATGTGCCAGAAGATCAACTCCATCCAGTTCCCGGATAAGAAGCTTCCGTGGCGCGTGGATAACACCGCCAAGGCCGTCCTGGACGACGTTGCCAGCCGCATGAAGCAAGACCCGAATGCCAAGATCGCCATTGTCGGTTACGCCGATAGCGAGAAGGCGCCGATGGAAGGCACGGGCAAGAAGCGCCATCCGATGGACCTGGCGGCACAACGCGCAGTCAACGCCAAGGCTTACCTGGTGCAGGAGCAGGGCATCGATCCGAGCCGGGTTGAGGTTCGCACCGGTACCGGTCAGTCTATGGCGGCGGACATCGTCTTGGTCCCGCAAGGCGCAGATGAGAACAGCGCGGCCAACTGCCCGCAACTGCAGAACACCACGCCGGTCGACGAGTCGGTGGTGAAGCCGAACCAGAAAGTCTGGCCGAAGGGACTCAACCCGACGCCGGCGGCTCCGGCTCATCATCATCACGCCAAGAAAGCGGCTCCGGCTGGAGGCACGGCGCAGCAGTAACCGGGTGAACTACCACCGCCGGTGGGAGCGCAACCTCTCACCGGCTTTTTCTTGCCGGGCTGAACGAAGTCTTTGCGCGCGGCTATATCAGGATCTGTTTCGAGATGCCAGTAAACGCTTCTCGGAGGCGGGCTCTCGGAGGATGAGGCTGCACGATGTTGCCGAATTTGTATGAAAAAAGGTGCTGGTAAGGACTGGACTGTGGTGCCAGCACACAGGCGCGATAGCCGCGTCTGGGTAATCACGCGCAGATTGTTTTAGCTGCCGGGCCTGTAAGCCGAATTCTGTCTGCCGCTCTCTATTCTGGTGGGTGCCCCGCACATTCGCGGTTTTCGAAGGTGTGGGAGCATCCGCCCAAAACAAAGAGCGGCAGGACGGTCATTCCTCTGGGCCGTGCATTACTGCACGGCTCTAGCGACCTACCCGGGAGTTGTGACGCGCCGAGCCGGCACGTCCCCGCCGTTCTTCCGATCCAGGCGCAAGGGCGTAGACCGAAAGAACGGCGGGATCCTCCCCTATTTGGTCTTGCTCCGTGTGGGGTTTACCCTGCCACCGCCATTGCTGGCGGTGCGGTGCGCTCTTACCGCACCTTTTCACCCTTACCCCGGCCCACTAGGGGCGAGGCGGTATGTTTTCTGTGGCACTGGCCGTCAACGTCCCATTGAGAGACGCCGCCCGGACGTTATCCGGCACACCGCTCTGTGGAGTTCGGACTTTCCTCTGCGAGCTCGCGCCCGCAGCGACCGTCCGGCCCAGCAGCTAACAGGACTATTATAGATGGCCCGCGGCGGCGACCAGGATTCCGCGCGAAACCGCGGCTCAGGGCGGACATGACTGTCCAATAACGTACGCCAGGCCTGACCCTGACAGGCATTCGTTGCCGACAAGACTCGATTTTTCAAGCGATAGCACTATCGACTTTTGGCGCGACAATTGCGAAGCTTATGCCGACCAAGCTTTTGCCCACGTGCAGATACTGCTGGGAGGCGGCGGGACATGGCGATCCTACTTCAAGATCTCCGTTACGCTCTACGGGTACTGCGCAAATCTCCCGGGTTCGCGATCGCGGCAGTCCTGACGCTGGCGCTGGCCATTGGCGCAAACGCGGTCGTGTTCAGCGTGATGAATGCGCTGATCTTACGTCCACTGAACGTGCCTCAGGGAGAGAGCCTCTACGGACTTTGGCGCTCACCTGACGAAGACATGAAGGAATCCTATCCCGATTACCTCGATCTCCGCGACCGCAACCGCAGCTTTGATGGCCTGGTGGCATTCAACATGTTTGAGGGCGCCCTGGACACGGGCAAGGACACTGCCAATGCCTGGGTCTACGAAACCAGCGGAAACTACTTCGATGCCTTACGGCTGCAGCCGTATCGTGGGCGTTTTTTCCATGCCTCCGATGAGAATGGTTCCAATAGCGCTCCTTATGCCGTCCTGACTTATGCGTGTTGGCACACGCGCTTCCACAATGATGCTCGCGTTGTGGGTCGCACGGTCCAACTGGACAAGCATCCCTTCACCATCATCGGTGTAGCGCCACCGGAGTTTCACGGCACCATACAGTTCTTCAATCCGGATTTCTTTGTTCCCATCGTGAACCATGGGCAGTTGAGCACGGACGACTTAAACTCGCGCAAGTACCGTTGGATATTCATGGTGCTGGGCCACCTGAAGGCCGGAGTCACGCGCGCACAAGCTGCCGCCGATCTCGACTCGATTGGCGCTTACCTGGAACGAAGCTATCCGAGAGATGATGGCAAAGTTCACTTCCGGTTGGCGCGTCCCGGCCTATACGGCGATTATCTGGGCCGTCCAGCACAGGCATTCATGACCGCGCTGATGCTGCTGGCGGGACTGATTCTGCTGGCCGCCTGCGCCAACCTGGGTAGCCTGTTTGCCGCCCGCGCAGCCGATCGCTCGCGTGAAGTTGCGCTGCGGCTGGCGCTGGGATCGACACGCGGGCGCATTGTGCGACAACTCTTTACCGAGGCGCTGCTGATTGCCGTCGCCGGAGGCGCGCTGGGACTGTGGGGTAGCGTGTTGCTCTTGCACGGGCTGAGCGTTTGGCAGCCCATACCGAGATATCCCATCTACATGCCCGTCAATCCTGACCTCCATGTCTACGCCGTAGCGTTGCTCTTGACGTTGGCCAGTGGATTCCTCTTTGGCGCGGTTCCAGTAAGGCAGGCACTCCGCACCAGTCCCTATGAAGTCGTCAAGTCCGCGTCGGCTGCCAGAATGGGCCGGCGGCTTACGGTTCGCGAGGTGTTGCTGGTGGTGCAGATTTCCATTTGCGCGGTGCTGATCACTGCCTCGATGGTTGCGGTGCGTGGGCTGGCGCGCTCGCTGCACAATGACTTTGGTTTCGCGCTCGAAAACACGATGCTGGTGGAGACCGATCTTGCTATGGCGGGTTACACGGGCGATCGCGTGGCTCCCATGCAAAAGCGCGTGATCAATGCTGTGGCGAGTATTCCGGGTGTCGAATCGGTGGGCTTGGCCGACGCCGTGCCGTTAGCTGAGGGCGCGAGCGACGCAAATGTTTACCGTGACGATGCGCCCGATCTGCGGCCGTCGAACGCCGTCGCCGATCCCAACGTGTACCGCATTTCTCCCGAATATTTTTCCGCCGCCGGCACCACTTTGCTCGCGGGTAGGAATTTCACCTGGCATGACGACAAGGGTGCGCCACGAGTCGCGGTGGTGAATCCCAAATTCGCTCGCCGAATGTTCGGTTCAGCCGAAACTGCGATTGGCCGCTATTTCAAAATGGCCGATGGAAGCCGGCTGCAGGTGATCGGGATCGCCGAGCAGGGGAAGTACAACAGCCTCACCGAGATTCCGCAGACGGCCATGTTTGTTCCCATCCTGCAATCGCCCTCCACTTCGACCTTGCTGGTGGTGCGCTCCCAGCGCGATCCGCAGCAACTGGCGGCAGCGATCAGGAGCGCGCTGCGGCAGCTTGATTCGGGACTGCCGGCTTTTATCCAGACGCGGTTGCAGGCACTGGATCTACCTATGTTTGGTCCGCGCATGGCGACTATTTCCCTGGGGTGTGCTGGGCTTTATGGGCGCGATGCTGGCGATCACCGGCATCTTCGGCATGGCGGCCTACTCGGTCAGCAAGCGGATGAAGGAGCTGGGCATTCGTATCGCCTTGGGCGCGCAACGGCGCGAGGTTCTACAAGCAGCCCTGGCACGTGCGCTCAAGTTACTGGCCTTTGGTTCGGCGGCGGGACTGGTCTTGGGAATTCTAGCCAGCCGAGTGCTGGCCCTCATCGTGTATCAGGCAACGCCCCGCGATCCATTGGTATTGTCGGGTGCGGTGCTCGCCATGGCGCTGCTGGGATTGGTCGCTGCCTGGATTCCGGCGCAGCGCGCGCTGAAGATCGATCCAATGGTGCTGCTGCGCGAAGAATGACTATGCGCTCTCTCTAAGCAACAATTGCTCCGCCGGCGAAAACACGTACTGCCGGATCATGACCGTGCTCAGCAGCGAGGTCAGCCCCGACGACGCCAGGATCATCGCGATCACCACGAACTGATAGATGGCGGCGTAGAGCGGGTCGGCGCCGGAGAGCAGCATGCCGGTCATCAGGCCGGGGATCCACACAATGCCTAGCGAGCGCAGGTTGTCGATAGCGGGAATGAGCGAGGAATGGATGCTCGCCTCGGTGTAGCCGGCGACGGTGCGCTCGGGCGCCGCGCCCAGTGCCAGCGCCGTCTCGATCTCGCCCGCGTGCGCCAGCACCTCCGAGCGAAATCGGTTGAGTGCGAGTCCGTTGGTGTTCATCGCGTTGGCGATGATCATGCTGCCGACGGGAATCAGCGAGGTGATAGCCGTGTCGATCACGCCTGCCCAGGTCATCACCGCGGTGACCAGGCCGGCACCCGCTGCGATGGAATAGGTGGAGACCTTGCGCGCGCCGGGAATGTTCTTGGCGCGCCGGGCAGAGATCGAGCCGGCGGCGACGATCATCCCCGCCAGCAGAAACACGCTGGTCCAGCGCGGCGCCTTCAACAGCAGCACCAGCGCGGAGCCGACCACCATGATCTGCACGATCCCGCGTAGCAGCGCGATGGCGGTGTCGCTCTCCAGATGAATGTTGCGCCGGCGCGCCAGCAGAATGACGATCAGTGCCAACGCCGATGCGATGGCCGCCTGGGCGAATCCCAGCGTGATCTGGGAATGAAACAGCGACTTAAGCACGCAGCACCTCCAAGGTGGAAGGGCATGGCTTCAGCCGTGCCGAAATAGGCTCGTGTAAGAGCATCGGGCTTCAGCCCTGGCTCTCCGAGGCTAAAGCCCTTCTTTCTCGTGCACGATGTCGCCGGGCTGAAGCCCGGCGCTTCCACCACTCAAGACCTCCTGCACCGTACCGACCTGCACCAGCCGACCCGCCTCCATGATGGCGACGCGGCGACACAAGCGGCGCGCCTGATCGAGATCGTGGGTCACCAGCACGAACGTCAAGCGACCACCGGCCACCAGATCGCGGATAAGCTCTTCGATTCCGGCTTTGGCCTTCTCGTCCAGCGCCGATGTCGGCTCGTCGAGCAGCAGGACCTCCGGCTGATTGGCTAAAGCCCGAGCCAGGGATACGCGCTGCTGCTCGCCGCCGGAAAGATTCGCGACGCTGCGGGCGGCGAATCCGGGCAGACCAACACGATCCAGCAGACCTGCGATTTCAGCATCGGCGAGGGTCTCGCCGCGCTGCGATGGCCCGAAGCGCAGGTTCGCAGCCACATCTCCCAGAAAAAGAAACGGTCGCTGCGTGACCATGCCCACGCGGCGCCGCAGCTCGCGCGGCTCGATCTGGCGATAATCCTGCCCGTCGAGAAACACCGTGCCGGCGGTCGGCTCGTCGAGCCGATTCAGCAGGCGCAGAAATGAACTTTTGCCGGAGCCGCTCGGCCCGACTACGCCGAGCAATTCGCCGCGCTCGACGCTAAGAGAAATGTTGTCGACGATGTGGAGCTCACCGACGCGGCGCGACAGATTCTCGGTGCGCAAGATCACTGCGCCGCCGTCGACGTTCATCGGTCGAGATGTCCGTAGTAGATTTTCGTGTCGTACTCAAGAACCACGTGGTCATCGACCGCGTGACCGGAGAACAGCGTCGGAAGCGCCTGCATCATGGCTTCGTATCGCTCGCCGCTCTTGGGGATGTATGACGAGGACACAAGCCGCCCCCGCAAGCCGTCGAAATCAAGATGCTGCTGATTGTGCTGCTTGATCAGCTTCATCTCGTTGGGCGCGAAGAAGTCCTGGATGGCGCTGTAGCCGGCCACCCACTTGTGGGAGACCTGTTCGTAGTCGATCGCATGTTGCCGGACGAATTGCTCATAGGCGCGCAGAAAGGGAGTCGAAACGATATCGCGGTCGTGCCAAACCAGCACCGCCCATCCGCCGGGCTTCAGGATGCGAGCGAATTCGCTGCGCGCCTCCGGCGGCCGGAACCAGTGAAACGCCTGTCCGGCGACGACGAAATCGATGCTGGCGGCCGGCAACGTCGTGGACTCCGCGCTACCCGCAATCATGCTGAAGTTCGGGTACGCTGCCAGATACTGCTCGCCCGCGACTCGCATCTCCTGGTTGGGCTCGACGCCGATGACACGATTGCCGTTCTCGAGGAAGATCTCGGCCAGCAGCCCGGGGCCGCAACCCACGTCGGCGATCAGATGTTCGGGACGCAGATCGCACGCCTGCTGCAGCGCGCGCACCACATCGTGGGAGTAGTGGGGCCGGTACCGGGCGTAGTCTTCCGCCCGGTCAGAGAAGCGGGTTGCGGGGTCGCGAAAGGATTCGGGCACGGGAGAAATGATATCGTAGCAACCAGCAACTAGCAGCTAGCAACTAGTAGCTTTGAGTATGCTGTAAACGATTAAAGTCTCGGTAGAATCCAAATGCACTGCGTTGCTACTTGCCGGTATGAGTGAGCTGTCGCTAGTTGCTAGTTGCTCGCATGCGTGTCCCCGGCAACAACACACCACTCGTTGCGGCCATCGCCGCTGCCATCCGCAAAGTCCCGCGCGGACGCGTCAGCACCTACGGCGCGATCGCCAAAGCTGCCGGGTACCCGCGCTGCGCGCGCCATGTCAGCCGGGTGCTGAAGCAGGTCAGGGGCTTGCCGTGGCAGCGCATTCTGGGCTCGGGTGGGCGCATTTCGTTGCGCGGCGAAGCTGCACTGGAGCAGCGCTTCCTGCTGGAAGCTGAGGGTGTGCGCTTCCGTGGGCGCCGCGTCGATTTACGGGAGTTCGAGCACCGGTTCGCGAGAGCGACGAAGAAACGCTAGCGCGCTGGTAGAGCAGCGCTTCAGCGTCGCGTCAGTGCAACTCTCATTGGTAGAAGCCCGCTTTAGCGGGCGGCACGCTGCCGTCGGCTGAAGCCGACTCAAGCCGACTCAAGCCTCAAAAAGCTAGCTTGGACGCGGGCCTGAAGGCCCGCTCTACCTGGAGAGCTCTATCTGGGCAAACACTAAACTGTTCTCGCGTCTTCGCCCAAAGTTGTAGCTCCTGCTTTTGTGCCTATCTTTCGGCCCGTTTAGCCCTAGGGTAAAATAGGGGTGATTTTGGGACAGGGGCCATGTTCAAGTTGTTATTAGTTCGCATGTTGGTTGCCGCGATGCTGTTGGGCGGAACGCTTTTCGCGCAGCAGTATCAGGGTCGCGACCACACCGTGTTTCATCCTGCCGCGCCGACGCCGGCCAAACACGCTACCACCGCGCCGGGTACAACTCCGTCAGGCGCTCGCACCGCCGACTCCGGCAAGCGCCACGATGTGACCTATAGCAGTTCGACCACGCCGCATACGCCACAGCCGCCGCAAAGTCCGCCCCGCACCAAATAGTTCGCTGCATCGCCGTGAGTCAGGCACAATAAGGGTATGGAGATCTATTTTCTGCGCCACGCCAATGCCGGCGAACAGAAGCTAAATCCGGCGAAGGACGACCTGCGGCCGCTCGACAAGCTGGGAATTGAGCAGTCCCACATTGTGGGACGCACTCTGGCCGCGCTAAATCTCAAGCTGGACGCGATCATCTCCAGCCCGCTGGTCCGCGCGCATCAGACGGCCTCGATTGTCGCCGACGAAATTGGCTACCAGGAGGCCATTATCACCAATGACGCGCTGCGGCACGACTCGACCTACGAGCAATTTGAGCAACTGCTGGCGCACTACGGTGACAAGGAGGCGATCCTGATGGTCGGCCATCGTCCCAGCCAGACCGAGTTTCTGAACCGCCTGGTGGCCGGCGGGGACACGGGGCCGATTGATTTTAAGAAGGGCGCCATTGCCCGCGTCGACAAAGAGGGCAGCAAGCCTGCCGTCCTCAAGTGGCTGATGCCGCCGAAGCTGGTGCGCGCGATTCAGCAAGCCTCGGCCAAAAGCTCGCGTCCAAAGACGGTTTCGAAGTAATTTTTCTCCTGCTCGACCGCCCACAGCTCCAGGTCGATTCCTTCCGGCGGCCGCGGTTTCAGCATCAGCCGCACGCGGCCGTCCTGATGGATGCGGACCGTCAACTCGGCCACCGCGGCGCGGCGGCCCTGGTCGAGTGCCCGCGCCAGCCGCAGCAGCGCGACCGCCTTGGAGACGTGGATTTGCTCAACTCCGGGAAGGATTCGCATCACGCGATCACTGGGGCTCGGCAACGACTTGCCCACATATCGCGCGATGGCGCCGATGATGCGGCGCTGCAACGGCGTGTAGCCGAAGATTTCCGAGTTGGAGATGACGTAGTAGGTGTGGCGGCGGCGGCCGGAGCGATTGATGAATGCGCCGACCTCGTGCAACATGGCCGCGGCTTCCAGCCAGTCTGCGTATTCCGGCGGCAATTGATGCACCGACTGCAAACGGCGGAATAGCCCCAGCGCGAGATCGCGAATGCGCTGCGCAAATTGCAGGTCCGCGCCGTAGTGCCTGGTGGCGGCCAACAGCGCGTCGTGGCGCTCCGATTCCACCCGCTCGCGCATGGCGGCGCTGGCGTGATAGTCGGCCATCATCTGCGCCAGCAGGCCGTCGCGCAGTCCCAGCGGCAGGTAACGGAAGCTGCGCAGCTTGCACAACTGCATCAGCTCGGCGAAGACCATGGCGCCGGCGATGATGATCTCAGCCCGCCGCGGACCAATGCCGCGCAGGGCGCGCCGTTGCGACAGATTGCGCCGGCTGAGTTCCTCGGCCAGCGACACTACGGCGCTCTGCGGAACGACCTGCGGCTTGCTCTCGTCGTAGCCGCGCCGCTTGGCGGCGTACAAACTCGACAGCGCAGCGGGCGTGCCCGAAGTGGCGATGATCACCTGCAGTTTCGCATCGATGATGCGCTTTTTGATGCGCGAGACTTCGCGCTGAATGACGGTGCGCATCTGCTGCAGCTCGGTGCGCCAGGGCGGGTCGTGATGCAGGAAGGTCTGCGTGAGGCGCACCGCCCCAATCGGCAGGCTCACCATGTCGGCGATGTGGCCGTTCATGGAGAGCGTCAGCTCGCAACTGCCGCCGCCCAGGTCGATGAGCAGGGCGCGCGCATTGGCGACGCGCGCGTGAGCCAGCACGCCCAAATGGATGAGGCGGCCTTCTTCGAGTCCGGAGATGACCTCAACCTTCCAACCGGTCGCGGTGCGCACCCAATCGACAAACGCTCGCGTGTTGCGGGCGTCGCGCAGGGCACTGGTGGCGACCACGCGCACCCGGTCGGCGACATGGGTTTGGGTTGCGCGGTGGAAGCGGCGCAACACACGCAAGGTGTGCGCCATGGCCTGTGGATCGAGCGCGCCGTCGGCGAAGACGCTTTCACCCAGGCGCGTGACCTCGCGGTCGTCGTGCAAGGTTTCCAGGCGTCCGCGTGTCACCTTCGCGATTTTCAGCCGCACCGAGTTGGAGCCGATATCAATGGCAGCGAAGGTGGGCATGGGAATAGAAGTGACGGCATTGGCCGCGCCGTCAACCACTCGATAATACCTTGATGGTAGCCGGGAACCGCATATTCAACTGCTATATTCCAATTGATGTCGTCGCCTAACGTGACCCAGGTGCCGCACGCGATGGGGCCGCCGTCGAGCGCAAACGGCCCTCCCATTCGCAACAGCTCGCTCGCACTCATGAGTGTCGTGTTGCTGGGCACGATCTTGCGGCTCATCGCACTCGGGCACAAGAGTTTCTGGCTGGACGAGATCGCCAGCGTTGCCATCTCGCGCCGGCCGGGAGCTGTGTTTTGGCGTTTCCTGTGGCGCGATGAAGGCAACATGGCGCTGTACTACGTGCTGCTGAAACCCTGGCTGCATTTCGGATACGGTGAAGCCACGGTGCGCCTGCTCTCCGTCATTCCGGGCGTCGTGGCGATCCCGCTCATGTATTGGTTGGGCGCTCGGCTTTTCGGACGGACGGTTGGGATTCTGAGCGCCGGATTGCTTGCCGTGAATGCCTGCGCGGTTGCCGTGTCGCAGGAGGCGCGAGCCTACAGCTTTGTCGTGCTGCTGGTTTTGCTCTCAACTTTTTTGTTTGTGCGGCTGATCGAGGAGCCGAGCAGTTCTGCGGCATTGCTGTATGCATTTGTCGCCGGGCTGACGTGCTACTTCCATTACTTCGGTGTGCTCGTTCCCGCGGCGCACGCAGTCTCCATCTTGGCGTTGCCTGCAGCCCGACGGCGCTGGAAGCCGCTGTTGTTGGCGTGGATAGTCATCGCGCTGCTCGCGGCGCCCATTCTGTGGCTCATCCATGCGCAGGACGTGGGGCACATCTCCTGGCTGCAGCCGCCCTCCTGGCTGGAGCTCTATCACCTCGGCGTTTTTCTTGCCGCGGATGGAGGCAAGGCCGTCGGAGGAGTTCTGTTAGGGCTCGAGTTGATACTCGCCGGGTTCTTCGTCGCCGCATTCAGGAGTGCGTGGCGCGCCGCTGGCGATGACCTGCTGCGCTGGCGTTACGCGCTGGTAGCCAGCGCGGTAGCTAACGCCCATCCTTCTCACCTTGCTGGTATCGATTGTCAGGCCGGCGTTCTATCACCGCTTCCTCATCATCTGCCTGCCGGGATGGCTGCTGATGATCGCCGTGGGCGCGCTGCACATTCGGGTTGGAGCATGGCGCGTCGTGGCGCTCGCCGGCGTGTGCCTTCTGTCGCTGTTCAGCATAGTGCGTCTTTATGCGAGTATGACGGAAGACTGGCGGGGCGCGGTGATGTATCTCGTCTCGCACGCACGTCCCGAGGACCGCGTCCTGTACTACCAGTCGGTTGGCCAGTTTGCCGGAGAGAGCTATCGCGATTGGCTGTTGCCGCCGGATGCGGCACGTCCCTTGTCCACGGGAATCAATCCTGCGAATTCAGACTGGCAGCGCGAGATCGATCACGCTCCTCGAGTCTGGCTGGTGCTCTATCGCACCGAACCGGGCGACGCGGAAGCCCGCGCCATCGAGCACGAGTTGAGCCAACACTATGCGTTGGGAAGGGAAGAGAGCTTTCCCGGAGTCGGGGTACTGGAATATGGGGCGAAGTAGCCTTAGAATGCGATAAGGCTCTGATCCAGCGACACCGAGCGCCGCAGACGGGAGTCGAAGTTAGCTGCTTTGTACTGCCTAGTTCGCTGACTCCAGATTAAGCCAACAGCAGGGCGAATCTGGGTCGTCGGACTTCGGGCGCGACCACGTGTCCGACATCCTCTGTCCAGCAAGTCAAGTGGATTCCGGCTGTACGTCTGCTCAGGGCCACAGCATTAGACGACTGATCTGCAATAAAGCTATTAATGACCCGCTCCGCTGGCGGCTCCCAAGCTAGTCAAGGGAGCATCCGCAGGGTTCGATACAGGCTGGGTTCCGAGGTTTTCAAGCGTGTTCAGCTCAGCTAACGCACGCCGCAACCAGACATCGTAGCTTAGTATCGAGCTAATTAACATCCAGCCCAGTAGAGGGATCAGCATGCGGAATTCTCGGTTTCTGATAATAGCATCCTTTTTCATCGAGAGATCCAACAAGACTAGGGGCCAGCAGGTGTAACAGAAGAATCGCTCAACGGCAGCTACTCTGTCGGGGGCTCTGAATATCAAGAACAGCCTCCGTCCCCAATTGAGGTCACGGTTCGGGTTGATCTGATCCTTCCCGAGAACCAACAGCCGCTTGTTCCTTAGTGCGACAGCGCGTGGCAAAAGTGCCAAACCAGCGTACACAAGAAGGTAAATCGCCGCTATTGCCGCAATTTCAGAAGCATCTGGGTCGTGATTGTAATGATGGATGGCCTGAACAACACTTGCCACACCCATGCAGAGAAAACCGTAGAATGACGAGTGAAGAATCCAGGCTGCGAATCCGTAGGGTCGATACCATAGCAGCCGTCTCCGAAGGCCCGCCGGTTCTTCGAATCGTCTTCTCACGCGAACTGCTTGCCTGTTGGCTTGGGCCGCTAGCCTTTCCTGGAGGCGCCGCAGTTGCTGTAAAGCGGATTCAAGCCGTTCTTTCAAGACCGCGGAATAGGGCTCCAGCGCCTTAGCATCCACGCTGCCGTTAGGTCTTTCCGCCTCCTGCAAGTCGCGAATACATTGTGTAATTAGGGCAGTGTTCTTGATTGCCCTCTGATCCCACGAGCGGTCTTTCAGAGATCGGGCTGCTTCCTTTAAGAGGTTCCATATGGGACCAGCCAGGGCAGCCACGATGCCGATCAATGCTGAAACAAATGTAACGTGAGCTGCGAAATCATCGATGAACCCCAAAAAAAACGATCTCATACGTTACTCTCGGCCACCGGCAAGAACTATCTTTAACAAAATCAAGGATGATTCTCACGAAATGTTCTCGGCAAGCGGCTCAACCCACCAAGGCATCGGCTCTCGATCTTGCTGTTATTGTTGCTGCTGCGCAACTCATTGAGCCCCGCCCGGCTTCGGTTGCGACTCTACAGGTTTCGGGCTAGTTGTCGCTTCGAGCGTGGTCTTCTCGGCGGCGACCGCAGTATCCACTTGTGGAACGCTCGTCGGCTCAAACTTCGTCATGTCGAGGGGATAATCGCCGCTTACTCGTGCTACTAACTTATCGCCGCTTCGAAGAATAATATCCGTCCCGTCGGCAAAGGGACGGAAGGGGGCCGTGACGAAGAAATCGAGGACGCTAATAATTGCGCAATTCTGCGAACGTTGTTTTCCCCCAATCGTACATAGCCCCGGAGCTAGCACTGCAGCCATCTCTCCGTCGGCAAGTCGCACGGGGTCGATACTTAAGGTCAGTTTACCGTTGCGTCCCCAGCTTTTCTTGTGTTCGGGTTTGATAACTCTCGCGGAAACGGGTTCACATTGCGGCACAACCGGGACACCTTCTATCTCGACCTCGGTCACAATATGGAGCTTCACCGGTTGCTCATCGTAGGCGTTGGCTGACGATAGCTCTTCCTCAAGTTGCAACGTGATGGGAGTTCCATCCTTTAGCGTTCCGTGCGTCGGAGGAAGCGTTGTGGGTTGCGCCGTCGCGGTCTTGGGCTGGGTTGCGACAGGGCACTGCGGAGCTTGCGCTTGGACGAGAAGAGCGGCAAGCACAGTCGTCACCGCGATTAGGGACGTGTGGCGCTTCACAGTGCCGGATATTCTGCGCCACTAGAGGTGAGTCGTCAAGCAAATTCGTCTGAATTGTGCCTGTTGGCCTGGGTTCGCCGTTCGTCTCGGACCAACCGCCTGGGGTCGCTGCATTCGGCAGCCGCAGGGGTGTTGATTACGGATACGCGGCGATGCCCGACGCGCTTTGCGATGCGCGCCTTGAATCGCTTTTTGCCGTGTCCCGCCGCGGCATGTTATTCTTGTTGGCGTAACAACATACGATAAAAGAGTAGGAGCGCAGCCGATTCAGTGTTAGCCCGAGAGAAAAAAGCCGCCTTAATTGACCAGCACCGCACGCACGCGACCGACACCGGTTCGCCCGAGGTGCAGATTGCCATTCTCAGCGAGCGGATTGGTGAATTGACGGAGCATTTCAAGACCCACAAGAAGGACCATGCCTCCCGGCGCGGCCTTCTCATGATGGTGAGCAAGCGTCGCAGCCTGCTCGACTACCTCAGAAAGTCCGATACCGAACGCTACAAAACCGTCATTCAGAAGCACGGCATCCGCAAGTAACGGTTGCCCGCCGCTGAACTACTTCGTTTCGGGCGTATTGCAGTCCCACAACCGCGGACGTTGGGGACGTCGGACCCGGTACCTTGGGCCGAGTTTTGGATTTGGCAGCATTCGGGCGTGTTCGCCCAGCATCTCAGCTTCTCTCGGCTGACTTGTACTTCACTCCATCTCCCATGTCGTTGATGGCGCGTATCGCGTCCGCAATGAGCGGCGGAGCCGCGAGATTTGTTTTAGCCGTGGGCGTTAGCCCGCGGTACAGAGATCGGTTTGATATTGCGAGTCCTTCAGGGCGGCAGCAAGCCGTGGCATCCTGCCGGCTGAGGCGACAGCAGGTCCCTCCGCTCGGGCTGAAGCCCTCGGTCGGGATGACAAGAAATTTAGAAAGGTGATACTGCGGCGCAGCTGAAGCTGCGTCCCTTCAAATCGCCCCGATGGGGCTCAAACAATCGGCATCGGTTGCGTTCAGACGGAAGGAAATTGAGAAATGAATGAAGAATTGACGGCCGAACAACACGGCGTCCACAAGCATGAAATCAGCGTCGACTTGCCCGGTGGCAAGTCCATCCACTTTGAAACCGGCAAGCTGGCCAAGCAGGCGCACGGCTCCTGCATCGTCCGCATGGGCGACAATGCCGTCCTGGCCACCGCCTGCGCCAATGCCGAGCCCCGCGAAGGCATCGACTTTTTCCCGCTCACGGTCGATTATCGCGAGTACACCTACGCGGCGGGGCGCATCCCCGGCGGCTTCATCAAGCGTGAAGGCCGGCCCAGCGAGCGCGAAATCCTGACCAGCCGCCAGATCGACCGCCCCATTCGTCCGCTGTTCCCGGAAGGCTTCCGCTGCGAGACCCAGGTCATCGCCATGGTGCTTTCGGCCGACACCGAGAACGATCCCGATGTTTCAGGCATTAACGGCGCCTCGGTTGCGCTCAGCGTTTCCGACATTCCATTTCACGGCCCCATCGGCGCGGTGCGCGTGGGCCGGGTGAACGGCGAATTCGTCATCAATCCCACGTACGATGAGCAACGCTCCGGCGACCTGAACCTGATGGTCGTCGGCACCTCCGACGGCATCGTGATGATCGAGTCGGGTGCGAAAGAGGTCGACGAGGAAGTCGTGGTCCAGGCCATCGAGTTCGGCCACGAGCAGATCAAGAAGATTTGCGCCGCCATCAGCGACCTGGCGCAGAAGGTTGGCAAGCCTAAGCGGCCGGTTGAACCACCGGCATTCGATCAACCCTACCTCGACGAGCTGCGCACAAAAATTGGCGAGCGCCTTGCGGATGCTGCCAACACCGAGAAGCATCCCAAGAATGAGAGCTACTCGCTCATCAAGAAGCTGAAAGAAGAGCTACGGTCCACCATCGATAAGGAAGCGGATGAGGCGGGCTACAAGAAGGCCGGCACCTATTTCGACCTCCTGCGCGAGCAAATTTTCCGCGAGCAGGTGATCAAAGAGCGCCGCCGTCCCGACGGCCGCAAGTTCGATCAAATCCGGGACATCTGGATCGAGGTGGGCGTGCTGCCGCGGACCCACGGATCGGCAATCTTCACCCGCGGCGAGACCCAGGCGCTCGTCACCACGACGCTAGGCACGGGCGAAGACATGCAACGGCTGGAGGCCTTCGAGGGCGAAGCCAAGAAGCGCTTCATGCTGCACTATAACTTTCCGCCGTTCTCCGTTGGAGAAGTTGCATTTCTGCGCGGCGCGGGCCGCCGCGAGATCGGGCACGGCGCGCTCGCGGAACGTGCTCTCTTTGCCGTTTTGCCCAGCGACACCGATTGGCCCTACGCGATGCGTGTCGTCTCCGACATTCTGGAGTCGAACGGCTCATCGTCGATGGCAACGGTCTGCGGCGCTTCGCTCAGCATGATGGATGCGGGCGTTCCGCTGAAGGCGTCGGTTGCGGGAGTCGCCATGGGCCTGGTGAAGGAGGGCGACGATTACGCCATTCTCACCGACATTGCCGGCGCGGAAGATCACTACGGCGACATGGACTTCAAAGTCGCCGGCACGCGGGATGGCATTACCGCCCTCCAGATGGACATCAAGGTAATGGGCATCACCGCGCAGATCATGCGCGAAGCGCTCAGTCAGGCGCGCGCCGGTCGCTTGTACATCCTCGACAAAATGAACACGGTGATTGGCGAGCCGCGTACCAAGATCAGCGAATTCGCGCCGCGCTTCTACACTCTGAATATTCCGACCGATAAGATTCGCGACCTGATCGGGCCGGGCGGCAAGGTGATCCGCGGCATCGTCGAGGCTACAGGCGTAAAGATCGATGTCGAAGACAGCGGCAAGGTCAACGTTTCGTCGAGCGACCAGGCGGCGGCGGCCAGGGCGCTGCAAATGATCGGCGACATC